>NZ_JBIAEA010000006.1:0-77537 GCF_042868165.1 Streptomyces sp. NPDC007872 | reverse complement strand
CGCCCCCCCGGTGGCAACCCCGCCCCCCCCGGGGGGCCCCCCCCCCCCCCCCCCCCCCCCCCCCCCCCCCCCCCCGGGGGCCCCCCCCCCCCCCCCCGCGGGGGGCCCCACGGCCGTCCCGTACGGTCACGGCACGGAGCGTACGGAGATCAGACCCTGCCGCGCCGAGGACGTCCCCCTGCTCGACCGGCACCTGCCCGCCCCCGGCGCGCCCGCGCGCCACGCCGACCGGTTCGCGCGCCAGGAGACCGGGGCGTCGGTACGGCCCTGATCCGCGCCGCCGAGGAGCTGGTCCGCGCCCGCGGGGGCGCCGCCCTGGGCCTCGGGGCCGCCCGTGACAACCCGCGCGCGGCGGCCCTCTACGCACGGCTCGGCTACGCGCCCGTCACGGCGTACACCGACCGCTGGAGCCGGACGGACCGGGACGGACGCGTCCACGAGGAGGCGGACCCCTGCACCTTCCTGGTCAGGGAGCTGTCAGCGGGCTGACGCCGGGGGAGACGCGACCGGGACGCCCGGGAGGCCGCTCAGGGCCTCCGCCACCGCCGCCGCGATCCGGGCGTGCCCCCGGTCGTTCGGGTGCAGTCCGTCCGCCAGGTGCTCCGGATCGAGCAGCGGGCCGCCCGACAGGACGGACAGGTGCTCGTCGCCCTCGGCCGCCAGGTCCCGGCCCGCCCGCTCCATGGCCCGGCGCAGCTCCGTGAGGGTCGCGCCGAGGGCGTTGCGGGTGTGCTCGGCCTCCGGGCGCAGGACGGGCGAGACGATCAGCAGCGGAGTCTCGGGGTGGCCCGTGCGGACGAGCCCGACGAAGGCCCGCACGGTCTCGTACAGCCAGTCGGCCGTCGCGGGCGCCCTGGACCAGCAGTTGGTGCCGAAGGCCAGGGTGATCAGCTCGCCCGGGAGCCGCGCCAGGTGCTCGGCGAGGGGCAGTTCGCCGCGCGCCGCGCCCGCGTACCCCAGGTTGACCGGGTCGAGGCCCAGGAGGCGGCCCGCCGTGGCGGGCCAGGAGCGGGCCGGACGGGTCGACCACCAGCCCTCGGTGATGGAGTCGCCGTGGACGAGCCACCGGGGCCGGGCCGGGGCGGGGGAGAGGGCGCCGCCGACGGCCCGCAGGGCGAGCGGCACGGGCGCCTGGCCCTCCGGCAGGTACACGCTGAAGACGCCGCCGCCCGGGGGCAGCGGGAGCTTCACGACGGCCTCGGCGGCCGGGGCGACACAGGTCTCCCCGACGAACCGCACCCCGCTCCAGAGGGCGAAGCAGTGGCGCAGGTCCCGCAGCGGGTCGTCCGCGTCCGGCACGGCCGCCCGGTAGCGCAGCTCCACCGCGCGCGTGCCGGGCGCGGCCGTGAACTCGATCCGCACCCCGATGGGCAGCTCGGCCCGCGCCGCCACGTCCCACGGCAGCCGCGCCAGATCGTCCGGATCGGCCCGCACGGGCCGCTTCCCGTCCAGCCAGGCCGTACCGCGCAGGAACGGTTCCGGGTCGAGCCAGTCCACCGGGTCTCCGATCGTCGGGCCGCAGGGCCTCGCGGAGCGGGTCGTCCGGCACGTATGAGCCCTTGCGTGCGTGGATCGCTGCATGCCCCCGATGTACTGATTCATGCGGGGGAGCGCAATGTTTCCCCCGTCCGTGCCGTAAGTGCGCAATGATCATCCGGCATTGCGCAACAACCCTGCATTACGACTGCGAACCCCTGGCCTTAGGCTCGTGCCTCGTACCAGGAGTGGCGGCGACCGCCTGCTCGGCGGTTCCGTCCCCCGTGGGCCTGCTCCGGCATGCCCGCACACCGCCGCGGTCCCCGCTCCGCCCCCACAGGCAGCGATAAGGAGCCTCCGCAGTGCTGGACCACGGCGCAGCCCCACCGGTCGACGACACGACCGCCCCCAAGCCCTCCGCTCTTCGTGCCCTCGGCCGTCGCAAGCCGGTGGAAACCCTGGTCGCGGAGGGTGGACAGGGCGAGGGAGGCACTCTCCGCCGCTCGCTCTCGATGTGGCAGCTCACCATGATCAGCATCGGCGCCACGCTGGGCACGGGCATCTTCGTCGTCCTGGGCGACGCCGTCCCGAAGGCCGGTCCCGCGGTGACCGTCGCCTTCGTCATCGCCGGCCTCACGGCGCTCTTCTCGGCCCTCTCGTACGCCGAACTGGCCGGCTCCATACCGGTGGCCGGTTCCTCGTACTCGTACGCGTACGCAACGATGGGCGAACTCGTCGCCTGGGTCTGCGGCTGGTGCCTGGTCCTGGAGTACGGCGTCTCGGTCGCCGCCGTGGCCGTCGGCTGGGGCGAGTACCTCAACGAACTGCTCGACGGGACCATCGGGGTCACCCTCCCCGCCGCGGTCTCCTCCGCGCCCGGCGAGGGCGGCTTCGTCAACCTGCCCGGTCTGATCGTCGTGCTGCTCGCGATGGTCTTCCTGCTCGGCGGCGCCCGCGAGTCCGCCGTCGTCAACACGATCATGGTGTTCGTGAAGATCGCCGCGCTGGTGCTCTTCTGCGCCATCGGCTTCATGGGCTTCAAGTCCGGCAACTACGCCGACTTCATGCCCCTCGGCATGGCCGGGGTCAGCGCCGCCGGAGCCAGCCTCTTCTTCTCGTACATCGGCTTCGACGCCGCCTCCACCGCCGGTGAGGAGGCGAAGGACCCCAAGCGGGACCTGCCGCGCGCGATCATGCTGTCGCTGCTCATCGTCACCGTCCTCTACGTCCTGGTCGCCGCCGTCGCCGTCGGCGCGTGGAACTGGAAGGACTTCGACGGCTCCGAGGCCACGCTCGCCGCGATCATGAACGACGTCAGCGGCCAGAAGTTCTGGGGCACCCTGCTCGCCGCCGGCGCCGTCATCTCGATCGCCAGCGTCGTCCTCACCGTCCTCTACGGCCAGACCCGGGTGCTCTTCGCGATGTCCCGCGACGGCCTCGTGCCCAAGGTCTTCGGCAAGGTCAGCGGCAGGACCGGCACCCCGCGCGTGAACACCGTGATCGTGTCGCTGTTCTGCGGCGCCCTCGCCTCCGTCATCCCGCTCGGCAAGCTCGTCGACGCCACCAGCATCGGCACCCTCTTCGCCTTCGCCCTGGTCAACGTCGCCGTGATCGTGCTGCGCCGCACCCGCCCGACCCTGGACCGCACCTTCCGCGTCCCGCTCGGCTGGACCTTCCCGATCCTCGGCTTCCTGTTCTGCGTCTACAACATGTTCAGCCTCGACGCGATCACCTGGGCCGTCTTCGGTTGCTGGATGGCCGCCGGGCTCGTGTTCTACTTCCTGTACGGCATGCGCCGCTCCCGCCTGGCCACCGCAGCGCCCTCAGCAGAGAAGTGATCCACCCGTAGTGCGACTCAACGACCTCGACGAACGCATCGTCCACGCCCTCGCGGAGGACGCCCGCCGCTCGTACGCCGACATCGGCTCGCTCGTGGGACTCTCCGCGCCCGCCGTGAAGCGGCGCGTGGACCGGCTCCGGGCCGAGGGCGCCATCACCGGCTTCACCGTACGGGTGGACCCGGCGGCGCTCGGCTGGGAGACCGAGGGGTTCGTCGAGATCTACTGTCGCCACAACACCTCGCCGGACGACATCCGGCGGGGTCTGGAGCGGTACCCCGAGGTGGTGTCCGCGTCGACCGTCACCGGCGACGCGGACGCCGTCGTCCAGGTCTTCGCCTCGGACATGCGCCACTTCGAGCGCGTCCTGGAGCGGATCGCGGGCGAGCCCTTCGTGGAGCGCACCAAGTCCGTCCTGGTGCTCTCGCCGCTGCTGCGGCGCTTCTCCTCGGGATCGCCCGCGTAGGACCCGTCGGCGCAGGGCCCGCCCGCCCCGACGGCGCGGTCATACGCTCCGGCGGGAACCGCACGCAACGAATCGCCGCCGGGTCCGAGGATCGCGCAACGGTTCGACGGTCGGTCCGCAACGCTCCCGCCTTGTCGCGGCCGAGTCCGGAACCGTACCGTTTTTGACGTCTTCCCCCTGCACTCCGGACCCCGAGGATCGCCATGCCCGCGCTGCGCACCGCCCTGCTCCAGAGCTCCGGCGAGCTCGGTGACGTGGCCGCCAACCTCAAGATCCTCGACGAGGCCGCCGCCCGCGCCGCCGCCGCCGGGGCGGGCCTGCTGCTCGCCCCCGAGCTGTTCCTCACCGGCTATGCCATCGGCGCCGACATGGCCCGCCTGGCCGAACCGGCCGACGGCCCCTCCGCCCGCGCCGTCGCTGCCGTCGCCGTGCGCCACGGCCTGGCCGTCGGCTACGGCTACCCGGAGCGCAACACCGAGGAGCACGGCGTCCTCCACAACTCCCTGCTGCTCGTCGGTGCCGACGGCGTCCCGCTCGCGAACTACCGCAAGACCCACCTCTACGGCGCCTTCGAGAACCAGTGGTTCACGCCCGGCGACGACGGCGTCGTCCAGGCCGAGGTCGGCGGCCTCACCGTCGGCCTGATGATCTGCTACGACGTCGAGTTCCCCGAGAACGTACGGGCGCAGGCCCTGGCCGGCACGGACCTCCTCCTCGTGCCGACCGCGCTCATGCACCCCGCCGAGGTCGTCGCCGAGTCCGTCGTCCCCGTGCGCGCCTTCGAGAACCAGCTCTACATCGCGTACGCCAACCGGACCGGGCCCGAGGGCGACTTCGAGTTCGTCGGCCTCTCCGTGCTCGCCGCCCCCGACGGCACCGCCCGGGCCCGCGCCGGACACGGCGAGGACCTCGTCGTCGGCGACGTCGACCCCGCCTTCCTGGCGGCCTCCCGCGAGCTGAACCCCTACCTCCGCGACCGGCGCCCGGACCTCTACGGCCCCCTGGTCTGAGCCCCCCTCGTCCTCCCGCCTCACCCTTCTTTTCCCGTGCAAGGAGTCCGTACCCCATGACGTCCACGGTGCCCAACGCCGTCCAGCACACCGACGCGCAGCCGCCGATCACCATGTTCGGTCCGGACTTCCCGTACGCCTACGACGACTTCCTGGCCCACCCGGCCGGGCTCGGCCAGATACCGGCGACCGAGCACGGCACCGAGGTCGCGGTCATCGGCGGCGGCCTGTCCGGGATCATCGCCGCGTACGAGCTGATGAAGATGGGTCTCAAGCCCGTCGTCTACGAGGCCGACAAGATCGGCGGCCGGCTGCGGACCGTCGGCTTCGAGGGCTGCGACGACTCGCTGACCGCCGAGATGGGCGCCATGCGCTTCCCGCCCTCCTCGACCGCGCTCCAGCACTACATCGACCTGGTCGGCCTGGAGACCACGCCCTTCCCGAACCCGCTCTCCCCGGCCACCCCGTCGACCGTGGTGGACCTCAAGGGCGAGTCGCACTACGCCGAGACCATCGACGACCTGCCGCAGGTCTACCGCGACGTCGCCGCCGCCTGGGGCAAGTGCCTCGAAGAGGGCGCCGACTTCTCCGACATGAACACCGCGATGCGCGAGCGGGACGTCCCGCGCATCCGCGAGATCTGGGCGCAGCTCGTCGAGAAGCTCGACAACCAGACCTTCTACGGCTTCCTCTGCGAGTCCGAGGCCTTCAAGTCCTTCCGGCACCGCGAGATCTTCGGCCAGGTCGGCTTCGGCACCGGCGGCTGGGACACCGACTTCCCCAACTCCATCCTGGAGATCCTCCGCGTCGTCTACACCGAGGCCGACGACCACCACCGCGGCATCGTCGGCGGCTCGCAGCAGCTCCCGCTGCGCCTGTGGGAGCGCGAGCCGGAGAAGATCGTCCACTGGGCGCAGGGCACCTCGCTCGCCTCCCTGCACGGCGGCGACCCGAAGCCGGCCGTGACCCGGCTGAACCGGACCGCCGGCAACCGGATCACGGTCACCGACGCCTCCGGCGACATCCGCACCTACCGGGCGGCCGTCTTCACCGCCCAGTCCTGGATGCTGCTCTCCAAGATCGCCTGCGACGACTCGCTCTTCCCGATCGACCACTGGACGGCGATCGAGCGCACCCACTACATGGAGAGCTCGAAGCTGTTCGTGCCGGTCGACCGGCCGTTCTGGCTGGACAAGGACGAGGACACCGGCCGTGACGTCATGTCGATGACGCTGACCGACCGGATGACCCGCGGCACCTACCTCCTGGACGACGGCCCGGACAAGCCGGCCACGATCTGCCTCTCGTACACCTGGTGCGACGACAGCCTGAAGTGGCTGCCGCTGTCCGCGAACGAGCGGATGGAGGTCATGCTGAAGTCGCTCGGCGAGATCTACCCGAAGGTCGACATCCGGAAGCACATCATCGGCAACCCGGTGACGGTCTCCTGGGAGAACGAGCCCTACTTCATGGGCGCCTTCAAGGCGAACCTGCCGGGCCACTACCGCTACCAGCGGCGCCTGTTCACGCACTTCATGCAGGACCGGCTGCCCGAGGACAAGCGCGGCATCTTCCTCGCCGGCGACGACATCTCCTGGACGGCCGGCTGGGCCGAGGGCGCGGTGCAGACGGCGCTCAACGCGGTCTGGGGCGTGATGCACCACCTCGGCGGCTCCACCGACGCCACCAACCCGGGTCCGGGCGACGTCTACGACGAGATCGCCCCGGTCGAGCTGCCGGAGGACTGAGCCGTACGGTTCGGGGCCCGGCCGGGGAGGTTCAGGGCCTGGCCAGGGGCGTGAGCAGCATCCGTCCCACCAGGCCCACCGACCGGTCGAGGCGCTCCGTGAACTCCCCGGCCAGCTCGGGGAGGCCGCGCAGTTGCCAGAGCGAGCGCGCCGCCAGCCAGGCCCCGTCCCTGGCCCGGTCCAGGCTCCAGCAGCCGAGCAGATGGGTGAGCGGGTCCGCGAGCTCCAGGAGGTCCGGGCCCGGCATCAGCTCCTCCCGGATGCGCTCCTCCAGGAGGACTAGGACGTCCCCGACCCGGTCGAACTCGTCCTCCAGGTCGACGGGGGCGCACTCCAGGTCCCGGCAGGCGTCCACGACGGCGAGCGCCAGGTCGTGGCCGATGTGGGCGTTGATCCCGGCGAGCGCGAACTGCAGCGGGCGCACGCCGGGGTGGCGCCGGTAGTGGAAGAGGGGCCGCCAGCAGGCGGGGGCCGGTCCGCCGGTGGCGAGGGCGTCGACCGCCGCGAGGTACCGCTCGGCGAACCGCACGTCGAGCGTGGCGGCGGCCCGCCGGTCCTCGAACGTGCCCGCCGCGAGGGCGTGGCCGATCTCCTCGGTGACGGTCAGGTAGACCCGGTTGAAGACGGCGACCCCGTCGGCCGGGTGCCAGGCCGAGCGGAGCGCCCGCATCCGGTCCACCACGGGGTCGACCGCCAGGAAGGGTCCGAGTTGCTGCCCGAGCTGCTGGGTCTGCGCCATGGGGGCAGGCTCCCAGCCGCCGGGCCCGCGGGGGAGCCTTCCGGGCCCGGCTTCCCCAGAACGGGCGAATCCCTCAGCTCTTCGCCCCGTCGTCCGTGCCGCTCTCGTACGAGCTGGTGCCGGAGTCCAGGAGCGGCTCCTGCTCCTTGAGGTGGGCCGGGGCGAAGGCCCGCAGCACGTGGTAGCCGGTGATGACGACGATCGTGCCGAGCGCGATGCCGCCCAGCTCGAAGGTGTCGGTGAAGGTCAGCTTCACCCCGCCGACGCCGATGATGATGCCGGCGGCGGCCGGGACCAGGTTCAGCGGGTTGCGCAGGTCGACCCCGGCGTTGATCCAGATCTGGGCGCCGAGCAGGCCGATCATGCCGTACAGGATGACGGTGATGCCGCCGAGGACGCCGCCGGGGACGGCGGCGACGACCGCGCCGAACTTCGGGCAGAGGCCGAAGAGCAGCGCGAAGCCGGCCGCCGCCCAGTAGGCGGCGGTCGAGTAGACGCGGGTGGCGGCCATGACGCCGATGTTCTCGGAGTACGTGGTGTTCGGCGGGCCGCCCACGGCGGTCGACAGCATCGAGGCGGCGCCGTCGGCGGCGATGGCGGTGCCGAGCTTGTCGTCGAGGTTGTCCCCGGTCATCTCGCCGACGGCCTTGACGTGTCCGGCGTTCTCGGCGATCAGGGCGATGACCACGGGCAGCGCGACCAGGATCGCGGACCACTCGAAGCCGGGACCGTGGAAGGAGGGCAGGCCGATCCAGTCGGCCTTCGAGACGCCGGAGAGGTCGAGCCGCCAGTGATCGGTGACCTGCCCGGACGGGGACGTCGAGTGGATCTTGCCGAAGGTCAGGTCGAGCACCCAGGACAGGGCGTAGCCGAAGACCAGGCCGAGGAAGATCGCGATCCGGGACCAGAAGCCGCGCAGGCAGACCACGGCCAGACCGGTGAACAGCATCACCAGGAGCGCCGTCCACTGGTCCTGCGGCCAGTACGTGGCCGCGGTGACCGGGGCCAGGTTGAAGCCGATCAGCATGACGACGGCACCGGTCACGATCGGGGGCATCGCCGCGTGGATGATCCGCGCGCCGAACCTCCGCACCGCGAGGCCCGCCAGGAAGAGCACGGCGCCGACGACGAGGACCGCGCCGGTCACGGTGGCGCTGGTGCCGCCGGAGGCCCGGATGGCGGCGGCGACGCCGACGAAGGAGAGCGAGCAGCCCAGGTAGGACGGGACCGTGCCCCGGGTCGCCAGGAGGAAGATCGCGGTCGCGACGCCGGACATCATGATCGCGAGGTTCGGGTCCAGGCCCATGAGGACCGGGGCCACGAAGGACGCGCCGAACATCGCGACCACGTGCTGGGCGCCGAGTCCGACGGTCCGGGGCCAGGAGAGCCGCTCGTCCGGGCGGACGACGGCCCCCGGAGCGGGTGTTCTCCCGTCCCCGTGCAGGGTCCAGCGCACGCCGAGGTTCATGAGGTCGCTCCCGTTCTCCGGTTCCGGCGGTCGCGTCGTGACCGCAAAAGATCAGCCACATGGTATGCGCGGCCACCGGCCGGGGACGCCCGGGAGGACGGCGCCCCGGCCGATGTCCGCCGTTACGCGGCCGGGCCCCCGCTCCTGGCGGGGACGCCGTCGGCCGGGGGCGCCGCCGGGACCTTCGTGTCGGCGCTCCGGAGCACGCCCGCGCCCACCACCAGACCGAACGCGAGCAGCGTGACCAGGCCGAAGGAGAAGACGAGCGAGGTCGCGTCGGCGATGCCGCCGATCGCGGAGGGGGCGATCAGACCCGAGGTGTACGTGATGGTGGCGACGCCCGCGATGGCCTGGCTGGGGTTCGGGCCGCTGCGCCCGGCCGCCGCGAAGGCCAGCGGGACGACGACCGCGACCCCGAGCCCGATGAGACCGAATCCGGCCAGGGCGACGGCCGCGTGCGGGGCCAGGACGACCAGGAGGCCGCCGAGGGTGGCGACGGCGCCCCCGACCCGTACCGTACGGACCGCGCCGAAGCGGTCCACCACCCGGTCGCCGACCAGCCGGGCCACGGCCATCGTCAGGGCGAAGGCGGTCGTCGAGGCGGCCGCGAGCCCGGCCGAGGTGCCCAGCTCGTCGCGGAGGTAGACGGCCGACCAGTCGAGGCTGGCGCCCTCCGCGAACACCCCGCAGAAGCCGATGGCGCCGATGACGAGCGCGGACTTCGGCGGCAGCGAGAAGCGCGGCGGCGCCTCCTCCTCCGGGGTGCTGCGCACGTCCAGGACGCCCTGGCAGAAGACCAGGCCGAGGACGGTGAGGACGAGGGCCGCGACCAGGTGGTGCAGCCGGGCGTCGCCGCCGAGGTGGGCGGCGACCGTGCCCGCGGCGGAGCCGATCAGGGCGCCCACGCTCCACATGCCGTGCAGGCTCGACATGATGGAGCGGCCGAGCCGGTTCTCGGTCTCGACGCCCAGCGCGTTCATCGCCACGTCGGACATGCCGGCGGTCGCGCCGTACACGAAGAGCGCGCCGCACAGCCCCCAGACGTTCGGGGCGAGCGAGGGCAGGATCAGGGACAGGGTCCACAGGGCGAGCAGGCCGCGCAGCGCGGTGCGGGCGCCGAAGCGGTGGGAGACCGACCCGGCGAGCGGCATCGCGAGCGAGGCGCCGAGCGCGGGGAAGGCGAGCGCGAGCCCGAGCTGTCCGGCGCTGACGCCCGCGTGCTCCTGGATCCAGGGGATGCGGGTGGCGAAGCTGCCGGTCACCGCGCCGTGGACGCAGAAGACGGCGGCGACGGCGAAGCGCGCCCGCCGCAGGCGTTCGGTGGTGGTGACGGTCTCCGCCGCCATGGGCCCTCCCGGGGTCGTGGTCCGCCGCCGTCGCGGCGCGTCGCTGTCGTGGTGTCTCGTCGTCGTGGTCGTCCACCGCCGTCGTGGCGTGCCGCGTAAACTATCAGGAACCCTGCCTGATAAATAGTCCGCAGGGCGGAGTCCCGCCCCGGGAACGTCTGAGAGGATCGCCGCATGGCCGCATCCCCGAGCACCGCACGGGTCATCAACGACCGGCTCGCCCTGCGACTGCTCCAGGACGAGGGCCCGTTGACGGCCACTCAGCTCAAGACGCTCACCGGACTCTCCCGCCCGACCGTCGCCGACCTCGTCGAGCGGCTCCGGGGCTCCGGACTCGTCCACGTGGTCGGCGAGGCCGGAGCAGAGCGCCGGGGCCCCAACGCCAAGCTGTACGGGATCGTCGCGGGCCGCGCCCACCTCGCCGCCCTCGACGTGCGCACCCGCTCGGTCTCCGTCACCGTCGCCGACCTGCTCGGCACCACGCTCGCCGAGGCCTCCGCGCCCGTCGGCGACGGCGGCGGCACGGGACCCGCGGTGGAGAAGGCCGTCGCCCTCCTGGAGCGGACGGTGAAGGAGGCGGGCGTCGACGCGCCGCACAGCGTCGCGGTCGGCGCCCCCGGGCTCATCGAGCCGGTCACCGGCGAACTCCGGGACTCCACCGGGCTGCCCGCCTGGCACCGGCGGCTCGTCGCCGTCCTCCAGGAACGGCTCCCCGCGCGCGTGCTCGTGGAGAACGAGACCAACCTCGCCGCCCTCGCGGAGCTGCGCGAGGGCGCGGCCCGCGACCGCGAGGACTTCGTCCTGCTCTGGCTCGGCCAGGGGGTGGGCGCCGCCGTGGTCCTCGACGGACGACTGCGCCGGGGGGCCTCGGGCGGCGCGGGCGAGATCGGCTTCCTGCCGGTGCCCGGCGCCACCGGCCTCCCCTCGGCCACCGGCTGCGACGGCGGCTTCCACGAACTGGCCTGCACCGCCGCCGTCGAGGCGCTCGCCCGGGAGCACGGCCTGCCCCCGGAGGGCGCGCTCGCCTCCGGCCACGAACCCTTCCTGGACGCCCTCGCCCGCCGGCTCGCCGTCGGGGCGGCGGCCGTGGCCTCGGTCCTCGACCCCGGCTGCGTGGTCCTGGGCGGCGAGACCGGCCACAGCGGCGGCGCGGACCTGGCGGCCCGGGTGGAGGCGGAGCTCGCCGCCCTCTCGCCGCTGCGCACCGAGGTCAGGGCCACCGCCCTCGGCGACGCGGCCGTCCTGCGCGGCGCCCTCCTCACGGCCCGGGACGCGGCCCAGGAGGACCTGTTCCCGTAAGGCTTCCCGTGCCTTCCGGGAAACGCCGCCGCGCCGCGCCCCGGACAGGGAAGCGCGGCGCGGCGGGTGCCCGGCGACGGCAAGGGCCGTGAGTCTCCGCCGCCGGGGGTCCTTCGGGGGTGGGGATCAGCAGGGACCGAGGTCCTGCCAGACGCCCCACTCGCCGGTCGTGCCCGGGGCCTCGTTCTGCGTCCACCACTTGGCCTTGTACTTGCGGCCGTTGTGGGAGACCTCGTTGCCCGCGTTGTAGACCTGGCCGGCCACGTACGCCGGGGCGGCGCAGCCCGTGGGAGGCGTCGTCGGCGGGGTCGTCGGGGGCGTGGTCGGGGGCGTCGTCGGCGGGGTGGTGGGCGGCGTGGTCGGGGGAGTGGTCGGCGGGGTGGTGGTGCCCGGCTCCACGACCGTCGTACCGCGCGCCAGGTCACCGGCGAGGGCGTACGTCGTGCCGTTGATGTTCACCGTCCAGTTGGAGGGGGTGGACACCGGCAGGTAGTAGTTGAACGACAGGTCGACCGTCGCGCCCGGGGCCAGCGACTGCCAGGCCGGGAGCTTCAGCGAGACGCGGTGGAAGTCGCCCTTCAGGCCGCCCACGTTCGAGCCCGTGTGGTCGCTGCTGACGACCTTCGTGCCGAAGCCGGACTGGTCGGAGGCGTTGCTCGGCGCCGAGGTGCCGTAGTCGAACTGGAACTCGGTGCCGCCCGGCAGGGTGGTGTTGGTCCGGTTGGTGATCTTGACCTTGGGCGTGATCGGGTAGTTGGAGTCGCCGAGCTTGAACTCGGTGAACGCCGTCTCGATGTTCACGGCCTGGGTCGGCAGCGCCTTGTTGGACTTCTTCGCGCCGTACGGGGTGGCCGACTTGAACTTGTCGTACATCAGCGAGGTGAGCGTGGAGCCCATCTCGTACTGGCCCTTGGTGGCGTTCCAGGCGTAGTCGCCGGCCATCTCCCAGACCATGGTGCCGCCGATGCCGCGGTTCACCACGTAGTCCGCCTTCGCGGCCACCGACTGCTCGTCCTCGGTGGAGAGGAAGACCTTCTTCTGCGCGTTCCACAGCCACGGCGCGACCAGGGTCGCGTCGTACTTGCGGACGTAGGTGCCGGTGAGCTGGGTGTTCGCGGGGAAGCCGTACTTCGTGACGTAGTCGCCGACGATCCCCTTCTCCAGGTTCTTGGCGTGCCACATCGGGTTGGAGCCGGCGGGCGACTCCTTGCCCGCGGTGTCCTTGTCGTGCCAGAGGTTGTCGATGCC
The DNA here is from genome assembly GCF_042868165.1 of Streptomyces sp. NPDC007872. NCBI lineage: Bacteria > Bacillati > Actinomycetota > Actinomycetes > Kitasatosporales > Streptomycetaceae > Streptomyces > Streptomyces sp. NPDC007872. The sequence goes on along the minus strand of NZ_JBIAEA010000006.1, from coordinate 64,899 downwards.
CTCGGCGCCGTCGCCGCACTTGGTCAGGCCCGCGCCGGCCGGGCAGGTGGCCGCGGTGGCCTTGCCCCAGAGGCCGTCGGTGCCGCCCTGCACGTTCTTGTGGCCGCGGGTGTAGTAGGGCAGGCCGATGTTGATGCGGCCGGCCGGCATCGAGCCGCGGAAGTAGTGGTACGCCCAGTCGGTGTTGAGGTAGCCGATGTTGCCGTACTGCTGGCTGCCGTAGACGTTGGCGGCGGCGAGCTCGCCGTCCTTGCCGTCGTCGAAGAGGGAGGCGTTCGGACCGACGTACTCGTTCCAGGCGCCGTGCAGGTCGTACGACATGATGTTGACGTAGTCCAGGTACTTCTGGACCTGGAAGGTCTCCATGCCGCGCAGCAGGTAGCCGGAGGAGGGGGCGGCGACGGTCAGCAGGTAGTGCTTGCCGTCGGTGGCGCCGGCCCGGTCCAGCTTCTCGCGCAGGGACTTCATGAGGGCCGCGTAGCCCTGCACGAGACCGGCGCGGCGCGCGTTGGCGAGCTGCCAGTCGAGCGGGTTGCCCGCGTCCTTCATCGTGGTCGGGTACTCGTAGTCGATGTCGACGCCGTTGAACCCGTACTTGCGGATGAAGTCGACGGCCGAGGTCGCGAAGGTGTCGATCCCGGCCTGGTTGACCGAACCGTCGGCGTTGGTGGCCATCGAGTAGAAGCCGCCGGAGTTCACCCGGTCGCCGTTGTCCGCGAAGTAGCCGCCGGTCTCCGCCCAGCCGCCGACCGAGATCAGCGTCTTGACGTTCGGGTGCTGCTTCTTGAACTTGTTGAGCAGGTTGAAGTGGCCCTTGTAGGCGAAGCCGGGGTCCATCTCGGCGCCGGCGACACCGGGCCAGGTCATCCCGGTGGCCGCGTTGTCCGGACCGTCCGTGCCCACGGAGAGCTTGTTGGCCCCGTCGACGTGCCCGAAGGCGTAGTTGATGTGGGTGACCTTCTCCCACGGGATGTCCTTGGCGAGGTACGAGGGCTCGCCGTTCTTGCCGGTGCGCCAGCCCGTGAAGTAGCCGATGACCCGGCGCTGGTGGTCCGCGCCCATCTTCTCGCGGCCCTCGGCGTCGTAGACCGAGCAGTACGGGACGTCGACGCCGGGCGTCTTGTAGAGACCGTCGGGGCGACAGGACTCGTTGTCGGCCGCGTACGAGACGCCGCCGGAGAGCGAGCTGAGCAGGAGCCCGGCGACGGCCGCGCCGGACGCGAGCAGCGAGGCTCTCTTCGTCGTGGGGGACAACACGATCGGTTCCTCCTGGGGAGGTGATGGAACACAACGAACAAGGGGGTGGGTCGTGTTGGGTCCGTGGAGTGCGCACCCCGGCGGACCGTTACCTCGGAGGTGACACGGAGATTAAGAGGACTAGACCAGTGCGTCAATAGGTCTGGACCAAAGAAGGGCGATGTGGGATCCTGTGAGCCAGCCCACAGGTCCTCGGCCGCGCCGCCGTTCGCGGTCGTGGCACACTGGCCCTGTATCAGCAGCAGCGCACTCCGGGGTCGGTGCAATTCCGAACCGGCGGTATAGTCCGCGACCCGTCCGCAGCCAGCGGCCGGTTGACCAGGTGAGATTCCTGGACCGACGGTGAAAGTCCGGATGGGAGGCAGTGCGCGGCGGGTGACCCCTCTTTCGGAGGTGTGCCGGCCGTACGTCCGCTGTCCGCCGTTCTCCGGCGGGCCGGGACCTTCGGCCTCGGCGTACCCCGTGCGAGGCGTCCTTCCCGCTCCCTGTCGTTCCGACAGGCCCCGGAGTCCGTGCCCGAAGAGGCAGGAGGACCCGGTGGACCGGCAGGCCGACACCACCGCCATGCGACGCGCCGTCGAGCTCGCCGCCCGCGCGCTCGGCGCCACCAGCCCCAACCCCGTCGTCGGCTGCGTCATCACCGACGCCTCCGGACACCGGGTCGGAGAGGGCCACCACCGGCGCGCCGGCGGCCCGCACGCCGAGGTCCACGCCCTGCGCGAGGCCGGCGTCCTCGCCCGCGGCGGCACCGCCTACGTCACCCTCGAACCCTGCGACCACACCGGCCGCACCGGACCCTGCTCCCAGGCCCTGATCGAGGCCGGGATCAGCCGCGTCGTCTACGCGGTCGGCGACCCGAACCCGCAGGCCACCGGCGGCGCCGACACCCTGCGCGCCGCCGGCGTCGAGGTCGGGAAGGGGCTCCTGGAGGACGAGGCCGAGGCCGTCAACATCGCCTGGCTCACCTCCGTGCGCAACGGCCGCCCCTTCGTCCGCTGGAAGTACGCCGCCACCCTCGACGGCCGGACCGCCGCCGCCGACGGCACCTCCCGCTGGATCACCTCCCCCGAGGCCCGCGCCGACGTCCACCGGCTGCGCGCCGAGGCCGACGCGGTCCTGGCGGGCGGCGGCACCCTGCGGGCCGACGACCCGCACCTCGCCGCCCGGGGGATCGAGGGCGCGGTCCAGCCCCTGCGGGTCGTCCTCGACACCCACGCCACGATCCTGCCGACCGCCCGCGTCCTCGACGGCGCCGCGCCCACCCTGGTCGTCGTCGGCGAGGACGCCGACACCCGGCACCTGCCCGACGCCGAACTGCTCCGGCTGCCCCCGCGCGACGGCCGGATCGGCGTCCACGACCTGCTCGACGCGCTCCACGCCCGGGGCGTGCGCTCGGTCCTCCTCGAAGGCGGCCCCACCCTCGCGGGCTCCTTCGTCGCCGCGGGCGCCGTCGACCAGGTCGTCGGCTACCTCGCCCCCGTCCTCCTCGGCGACGGTCCGCAGGTCCTCGCCGGGGCGGGAATCGGCACCATCGCCGAAGCGTTGCGGCTCGACATCACCGAGACCGTCCGCATCGGACCCGACCTCCGCATCACCGCCACCCTCAAGGGAGCCTGACCGTGTTCACCGGAATCGTCGAAGAGCTGGGCGAGGTCGTCGCCGTCGAGAAGCTGGAGGACGCCTCCCGCTTCCGACTGCGCGGCCCCCTGGTCACGGAAGGCGCCCAGCACGGCGACTCCATCGCCGTCAACGGTGTCTGTCTCACGGTCGTCGAGCACGGCGACGGCGAGTTCACCGCCGACGTCATGGCCGAGACCCTCAAGCGGTCCGGCCTCGGCGCCCTCGGCGTCGGCTCCCGCGTCAACCTGGAACGGCCCATGGCCGTCGGCGGCCGCCTCGGCGGCCACATCGTCCAGGGCCACGTCGACGGCACCGGCACCGTCCTGGAGCGCACCCCGTCCGAGCACTGGGAGCTGGTCAGGGTCGGCCTCCCCGCCCACCTCGCCCGGTACGTCGTCGAGAAGGGCTCGATCACGGTCGACGGCGTCAGCCTCACCGTCGTCGAGGTCGGCGACGACTGGTTCACCGTCAGCCTCATCCCCACCACCCTCGACCTGACCACGCTCGGCATCAAGAAGAGCGGCGACCCGGTCAACCTGGAAGTGGACGTCATCGCCAAGTACGTCGAGCGGCTGCTCGGCCCGAACGCCGGGGAGAACGTCAAGTGAACTGGCTCGACTCCGAGGCTTTCACCCTCCTCGGCCAGCACATCATCTGGTCCGACATGATCGGCAACGTCTTCGGGCTCGCCGCCCTCGCGCTCGGCTGGCGCCGCTCCGTCTGGACCTGGCCCGTGCAGTTCCTCGCCGGCGTCGTCCTCTTCACCGCCTTCTACGGCCACCTCGCCGGCAGCGCGGGCAAGCAGGTCGTCGTCGTGCTCGTGGCGCTCTACGGCTGGTGGCAGTGGCAGCGCGGGAAGGACCAGGGAGCGGACGGCCACATCACCGTGCGCTTCGCCACCTGGCGCGAGCGCGGCGCCATGGTCGCCGCGGCCGCCGCCGGAACCGTCGCGGTCGCCCTCCTCTTCAAGGCCTTCCCGACCCTGTCCTGGGACCCCTGGCCCGACGCCTACATCTTCGTCGGCACCGTCGTCGCCATGTACGCCCAGGCCCGGGGCATGGTCGAGTTCTGGTTCGCCTGGCTCCTCGTCGACCTGGTCGGTGTTCCGCTGAACTTCGCCAACGGCTACGCCTTCTCCGGCTTCGTCTACGTCGTCTACGGCGCGCTCGTCCTGTGGGGCATGCGCGACTGGTGGCTCCGCTCCCGCACCGCCCCCGCTCTGGAAGGAGCCCACGCATGAGCACCCTCCCGATCTGGGACGCCGAGGACCTCGCCCTCGACCCCGTCGAGCAGGCGATCCGGGACATCGCCGCCGGCCGCCCCGTCGTCGTCGTCGACGACGAGGACCGCGAGAACGAGGGCGACCTCGTCATCGCCGCAGAGAAGGCCACCCCCGAGATCGTCGCCTTCATGATGAGCGAGTGCCGCGGCCTGATCTGCGCCCCCATGGAGGACGAGGAGCTGGAGCGCCTCGAACTCCCGCAGATGGTCGCGCACAACACCGAGTCGATGCGCACGGCCTTCACCGTCTCCGTCGACGCGTCCCCCGCCCACGGCGTCACCACCGGCATCTCCGCCGCCGACCGCGCCACCACCCTGCGGATGCTGGCGAGCGGACGCCACGAGCCCTCCGACTTCGTCCGCCCCGGCCACGTCTTCCCGCTGCGCGCCAAGCCCGGCGGCGTCCTCGTCCGCAACGGGCACACCGAGGCCGCCGTCGACCTCGCCCGCCTCGCGGGACTGCGCCCGGCCGGCGCCATCGTCGAGATCGCGGGCGAGGACGGCGTCATGCTGCGCCTGCCCGAGCTCGTCCCCTTCGCCCGCAAGCACGGCCTCACGATCATCTCCATCGAGGACCTGATCGCCTACCGCCGCTCCGCCGAGCCCACCGTCCGCCGCGAGGCCGAGGTCAGCCTCCCCACCGCGCACGGCGACTTCACCGCGTACGGCTACCGCTCCACCGTCGACGGCGTCGAGCACGTCGCCCTCGTCCACGGTGAGGTCGGCGACGGCGAGGACGTCCTCGTCCGGGTCCACTCCGAGTGCCTGACCGGCGACGTCTTCCACTCGCTGCGCTGCGACTGCGGCCCTCAGCTCCAGGCCTCCATGGACCGGATCACCGAGGCCGGCCGGGGCGTCGTCGTCTACCTGCGCGGCCACGAGGGCCGCGGCATCGGCCTGCTGTCCAAGCTGCGCGCGTACGAGCTCCAGGAGCGCGGCCGCGACACCCTCGACGCCAACCTGGAACTCGGGCTGCCCGCCGACGCCCGCGACTACGCGGCCGGCGCGCAGATCCTCGTCGACCTCGGCGTCCGCAGCCTGCGCCTGATGACCAACAACCCCGACAAGATCGACGCCCTCACCCGGTACGGCCTCGTCGTCGAGGGCCGCGAGCCCATGCCGGTCCAGGCGGGCGAGCACAACCTCCGCTACCTGCGCACCAAGCGGGACCGGATGGGCCACGACCTGCCCTGGCTGGACGGCTCCCCGGCCCCCACCTGCGGCAACCAGTAACCCCGTACGCATCCACCGGCACCACCAGTACCAACGGCATCACAGACACCACCAGCACCTTCGGCACCACCGGCAAGGAGAAACATGAGCGGCAAGGGCGCACCCGTCCTCAGCGTGAAGAACTGCGGCGACCTCCGGGTCGCGGTCATCGCTGCCCAGTGGCACGAGAAGATCATGGACGGCCTCGTCGACGGCGCCCTGCGCGCCCTGGGCGAGCTCGGCATCGACGAGCCGACCCTGCTGCGCGTCCCCGGCAGCTTCGAGCTCCCGGTCGTGGCGAAGGTCCTCGCCGGGCGCGGCTACGATGCCATCGTGGCGCTCGGCGTCGTCATCCGCGGCGGAACGCCGCACTTCGAGTACGTGTGCCAGGGCGTCACCCACGGCCTCACCCAGGTCTCGATCGACACCGGCGTACCCGTCGGATTCGGCGTCCTCACCGTCGACAACGAGGAGCAGGCGCTCGACCGGGCCGGCCTGGAGGGCTCTTCCGAGGACAAGGGCCACGAGGCCGTCACCGCCGCCGTCGCCACCGCCACCACACTGCGCACGGTCAGCGAACCCTGGCGCTGAGTGGCGCGTTCACACCCCGTACTCTTAGGACCATCATGGCGAACAGAACCCGTAAAAGCTTCGAAGAGCTCTTCGCCGAGCTGAAGCTCAAGGCCGAGAACGGCGACCCGGCCACCTCCCGCACCGCGGAACTGGTGGACAAGGGCGTCCATGCCATCGGCAAGAAGGTCGTCGAGGAGGCCGCCGAGGTCTGGATGGCCGCCGAGTACGAGGGCAAGGAAGCCGCCGCCGAGGAGATCTCGCAGCTCCTGTACCACGTCCAGGTGATGATGGTCGCCCGCGGGATCTCGCTCGACGACGTCTACGCCCACCTCTGAGCCGCACCCGCCCCCCGCACCACAACTCCCCAGGCAAAGGAAGCCGTCCCATGCTGCGCATCGCCGTCCCCAACAAGGGTTCCCTCTCCGGACCTGCGTCGGCCATGCTCCATGAGGCCGGCTACCGCCAGCGCAAGGAGTCCAAGGAACTGGTGGTCATCGACCCCGGTAACGAGGTCGAGTTCTTCTACCTGCGCCCGAAGGACATCGCGATCTACGTCGCGTCCGGGAAGCTGGACATCGGCATCACCGGCCGCGACCTGCTCCTGGACTCCGGCGCCAGCGCCGAGGAGATCCTCGCGCTGAACTTCGGCCGCTCCACCTTCCGGTACGCCACCCGGCCGGGCACCGCGAAGGGCCCCGAGGACTTCGGCGGCATGACGATCGCCACCTCCTACGAGGGCATCGTCGCCAAGCACCTCGCGGACCTGGGGCTGAACGCCTCCGTCGTGCACCTGGACGGCGCGGTCGAGACCGCGATCCAGCTCGGCGTCGCCCAGGTCATCGCGGACGTCGTGGAGACCGGCACCAGCCTGCGCAACGCCGGCCTGGAGGTCATCGGCGAGCCGATCCTCACCTCCGAGGCCGTCGTCGTCCGCCGCCAGGGCGCCACGGACGACCACCCGCAGGTCCAGCAGTTCCTCCGCCGCCTCCAGGGCGTCCTCGTCGCCCGCTCGTACGTGATGATGGACTACGACTGCCGCGCCGAGCACCTGGAGCAGGCCGTCGCCCTCACCCCCGGCCTGGAGTCGCCGACCGTCTCCCCGCTGCACAACGAGGGCTGGGTCGCCGTCCGCGCGATGGTCCCCGCCAAGGACGCGCAGCGGATCATGGACGACCTGTACGAGCTGGGCGCCCGCGCCATCCTCACCACCGCGATCCACGCCTGCCGCCTCTGACGGCCGGGCCCCGCGTCCCACCAGGCACCACCCGGGTGTCACACCAGGCACCACCAGGCACCGAGGAACCCGCATGTCCGAGCCCACGACGCCCGCCCTCCCGGTCACCTTCCGTCCCGGCCGCACCCGGGCCGTCCTGCTGACCGTGGGGATCGCGATGTTCGCCACCGTCACCCTGGTGGCGATGATGCTGGAGAAGCTGGGACCGGGGGAGCGCGCCAGCTTCGTGCTGACGGCCGCGCTCTTCCTCGGGGTCCTCGTCCTGCTGAGCCGCCCCAAGGTCGTCGCCGACGACGAGGGCGTCACGGTCGTCAACATCACCCGGACCCGTCGGCTCGCCTGGGCGGAGATCCTCCGCGTCAACCTCCGCTCCGGCGACCCGTGGGTCTTCCTGGACCTGAGCGACGGCACCAGCCTGCCCGCGCTCGGCATCCAGCCCGGCATCGCCAGGGAGGCCGCCGTCCGGGACGCCCGCGCCCTGCGGGCCCTGGCCGAGAGCCGGGGAACGGGCACGGAGGGCCCCTGACCCCCAGGGGCCGCATCGGGTGAAGTGTCCGGGAGAACCCCGGTCCGTCCCCCATCCGGAGCCGACCCCCTGCCCCTCGGGGCGTCGGCGTGACTACTCTGGAGGCGGTGGTGCCCGGCGCACCGCCGCCTCGCCCGTGCAGGGCCGCCGCAGCGGCCCGCGAGGCCACCCCTTCGACCCGAGGAGTGACTCCCTCCAGCAATGGACGGATCGTCCGGTAGTACCCGCGCCGCCCCCTCCCAGGAGGCGGCGGCATGATCGTCTCCCTTCTGCTGCTCGCCGCGGCCTTCCTCCTGATCCTCGCCAACGGCTTCTTCGTGGCCGCCGAGTTCGGCCTCGTGACCGTCGAGCGGGCCGAGGCCGAGCGGGCCGCGGCCACCGGCGACCGGCGCGCCCGCGCCGTCGTCACCGCGCTGCGCGAGCTGTCCTTCCAGCTCTCCGGCACCCAGCTCGGCATCACCCTCACCTCGCTCGTCGTCGGCATGCTCGCCGAGCCCGCGCTCGCCGGGCTGCTGCACGGGCCGCTCACCGCGACCGGACTGCCCGAAGGGGCCGTCTCCGGGGTGTCGGTGGTGATCGGGATGCTGCTCGCCTCCGCCGTCCAGATGGTGGTCGGCGAGCTCGTGCCCAAGAACTGGGCGGTCTCCCGGCCGCTCCAGGTGGCCCGTTTCGTCGCCACCCCGCAGCGCCGCTTCTCCGCCCTCTTCCGGCCGGTGATCGCCCTGCTCAACCGGGTCGCCAACCGGCTCGTCCGGCTCCTGGGCGTCGAGCCCACCGAGGAGCTGGACTCGGTCCGCACCCCCGGCGAGCTGGTCTCCCTGGCCCGCCACTCGGCCCTGGCCGGTGCCCTCGAACAGGACACCGCCGACCTCTTCGTACGGACCCTGTCCCTCGGCGGCCTCACCGCCGAGCGGGTCATGACCCCGCGCGTGAAGGTCAGCGCCCTCCAGTGGGACGCCACCGCGGCCGACGTCCTCAACCTCACCCGGGCCACCGGCCTCTCGCGCTTCCCGGTCTACCGCGACCGGATCGACGAGGTCGTCGGCATGGTCCACCTCAAGGACGCGCTCGCCGTCGCCCCGCACGCCCGGCTGCGCACCCCCGTCGGCCGGATCGCGGTCCCGCCGCTCCTCGTCCCCGAGTCGCTGCCCGCCCAGGCCCTCCTGGAGCGGCTGCGCCGGGAGCAGCCGATCGCGGTGGTCGTCGACGAGTACGGCGGCACCGCCGGCGTCGTCACCCTGGAGGACATCGTCGAGGAGCTCGTCGGCGAGGTCCGCGACGAGCACGACACGGCGGCCGACGGACGGCCCGAGCTGGTCGCCGCCCCCGCCGAGGACGGCCGCCCCGCCTGGGACGCCGACGGCTCCTGCCGGGTCCACACCCTGCGCCGGATGGGCCTCGACGTGCCCGACGGACCGTACGAGACCGTCGCCGGGCTCGTCGCCGACCTCCTCGGACGCATCCCCACCGCCGGGGACCGGGTCGAGCTGCCCGGCTGGCACCTCTCGGTCCGCCGGGTCGACCGCTACCGCGCCGAGCACGTCCGGATCGTCCGGACGGATGCGGGTGCGGACGCGGTCCTGGTTCCGGTTCCGGACGCGGCTTCGGGTTCCGCTTCGAACCAGGCTCCGGACCGGGCTCCGGACCCGGCCTCGGTCCCGGCTTCGGGCTCGGGTTCCGGTGCGGACCCGGCTCCGGTCCCGGCGGCCTCCTCCGCCGGGCCGCTGGTCGCGGAGGGCGCCCGATGAGCACGCTCCAACTCCTCTTCGCCGTCCTCCTGGTCCTCGCCAACGGCTTCTTCGTCGGGGCCGAGTTCGCGCTCGTCTCCGTCCGGCGCAGCCAGATCGAGCCGCTCGGCGGCGCCCGGGCCAAGCAGGTCCTGTACGGCCTGGAGAACCTGCCGCGGATGATGGCGGCCGCGCAGTTCGGCATCACCATCTGCTCGCTGACGCTCGGCGCCGTCGCCGAGCCGACCGTGGCCCACCTCCTCGAACCCGTCTTCCACGCGGTCGGGGTCCCCGAGGGCCTGATCCACCCGCTCGGCTACGTCATCGCCCTGGCCGCCGTCGTCTTCCTCCACCTCGTCATCGGCGAGATGGTGCCGAAGAACCTGGCGATGGCCGCGCCCGAACGGACCGCGCTGTGGCTGGCCCCGGCCCTCGTCGGCTTCGCCCGGCTCTGCCGTCCCGTGACGACCGCCCTGGGCGCCTGCGCCCGGCTGGTCCTGCGGGCGTTCGGGGTCGAGCCGAAGGACGAGGTGGAGGCCGTCTTCACCAGCGCCCAACTGGGCCGCCTCGTCGAGGATGCCGGACAGGCCGGCCTGCTCGACCCGGCCGAGCAGGAGCGCCTGGAGGACGCGCTCGAACTGGGCTCCCGCCCGGTGACGGACGTCCTCATCCCCTCCGCCACCCTGGTCACGGTCCCGCCGTCCGCCACCCCGCGCGAGATCGAGGAGCTGACCGTACGGACCGGGTACTCCCGCTTCCCGGTCCGCGCCGAGACGGGCGCGGCCTTCACGGGCTTCGTGCACGTGAAGGACGTCCTGGACCTGGACGAGCGGGAGCGGGCGGTGCCGCAGCGGCTGTGGCGGCCGATGGCGACGCTCCGGGCGGAACTGCCGCTCGACGACGCCCTCACCGTCATGCGCCGCGCCGCGACCCATCTGGCCCAGGTCGCGGACGGCTCGGGACGGGTGCTCGGGCTCGTCGCCCTGGAGGACGTCCTGGAGACGCTGGTGGGCGAGGTCCGCGACCCCGCCCACCGGGTGCGCCCCCGGACCGCCACGGTCACGATCCCGGTCACGGCACCGGGCGCGGCCCCGACTCCGGCACCGGACGCGGCTCCGGCCCCGGTGCCGGGCGCGTCCTCGTCCCCGGCTCCCGCGCGGAGCTAGTACGGCCGGCTAGTACGAGGGCGGTTCCTGCTGCGGGCCGCGGTCGACCGGACCGCGGCCCGACAGGACCTCCCCGTACGCCTGCATGAGGTCCGCGAGCCGGAGGGTCGCGAGGTCCTCCCGGGTCGGGCTGCCCGGGTAGCCGGAGAGCCGCAGGTCCCGGTAGGCGCAGGACTTCTCGTACAGGGTGCGCAGGAAGCGCCCGTTGCCCAGCTCGTCGATCCAGCCCTGCTCGACGACGTGCCCGCTGATCGAGCGCAGCTCGTCGCGGGCCTCGTCGTCCCAGTTGTCCCCGTCGGCCGCCGCGAGGACCTCGCCGATGGCGGTGAGTTCGAGCGGCCGGTACGACGGGAAGTCCACCCGGGTGGTGAACCGGGAGGACAGGCCGGGGTTGGTGGAGAGCAGCCGGTCCATCCCCTCGGGATAGCCGGCCAGGATGACCACCAGGTGGTCGCGGTTGTCCTCGGCCCGCTTCAGGAGCACCTGGAGCGCCTCGTCGCCGTACGCGTCGCCCTTGCTGTAGCCGGTGTTCGAGAGCGCGTAGGCCTCGTCCACGAAGAGCACCCCGCCGACCGCCGAGTCGATCAGCTCGTTGGCCTTGACCGCCGTCTGGCCCAGGAACTCGCCGACCAGATCGGCCCGCTGGGCCTCCACGAGGTGGTCGCCGCCGAGCAGCCCGAGGGCGTAGAAGACCCGGCCCAGGATCCGGGCGACCGTGGTCTTCCCGGTGCCCGAGGGGCCGGAGAAGACGAAGTGCCGCTTCGGCGGCTGGACCGGCAGCCCCCGGTCGGCCCGGAGCCGCGCCATCTCCAGTTGCGCCGAGAGCGCCTTGACCTGGCGCTTCACCGGTTCGAGCCCGACCATGCCCTCCAGCTCGGCGAGCGCCTCCGCGAGCAGGGCCGGATCGGTGGGCCCGGCCGGGAAGCGCGGCGGCTCCGGCTGCCGGGGGACCCGGGCCTTGTGGCGTACGGCCTCCGGCGGTGCGGCCGGCGGCACCGGATCGGGCGCGAGCAGCAGCCCGTCGCCGAGCCCGCCGGCGTCGGGCTCGGCGCCCGGCACGGTGTCCGCCGCGTCCTGGCCGAGACCGCCGCCGACCGTGCCCAGGGCGACCGTCGCGAGCCCGGCCGGGTCCTCCAGGCCGTCGTACCCCTCGAAGCCGTCGTACGCGGTGATCGCCGCGAGCCGCGCCGCCGTGTCCATGAACGCCGGGTCGATCCGGTGCACGGCCCGGTAGAGCGGCAGGGCGGCGGCGCTGCGGCCGGTGCCCTCGTGGGCGCGGGCCAGCCAGTACCGCAGCTCCTTGCGCTGCGGCTGCTCGCTGCGGCACCGCATCAGGGAGGCCGAGAGCAGCGGCTCGGCCTGGCCGTACATCTCCAGGCGCACCCGGGCCATGCCGCCGAAGAGCCCGGCCTCGATGCCGAGCAGCGGATCGTCGACCAGGGGCTCGGTGAGCCGGACGAGCTGGTCCCAGTCCTTGACGAGATAGGCCCGGCAGGCGTGCAGGAAGCGCACCTGGGGGTCGGTGTCGACCGGGGGGAGCCCCGCGAGGGCCCGGTCCAGCTCGGGCACGTGGCGCCCGTCGAGCCAGTGGGAGGCGTGCGCGAGCAGCAGGTCGCGCGGGCTCTCCAGGACCGGCTGCACCCACCAGCCGAGCCAGTACCAGGAGTTCAGGGTGCGCCGGTAGCGGGTCCGCTGCTCGCCGAAGCGCTCGCGGTGGCGGTACATGTGCAGCAGCGCGGTCGTGGTGTCGACCCGGAGCGCGTGCAGCCCGAGCCAGGCGTCCGCCATCCCGGGATCGGTCCGCACCGCCGCCCGGAACTCCTCCTCCGCCTGCGGATAGGCGCCCATCGTGTAGGCGTCGACTCCGCGCAGCCAGGCGAGCTCGGCCGGGGGCTGCGAGCCCTGTGTGCCGATGTCCATCGGGTCCCCCACAACCGTCATCGCATGGACGGGATTTGACCGCACCTGCGGGCATCGTACCTGCGCAGGGGGCGGCCGCTTAAGGAGAAGCGCATGATCCGGAAGCGGTGACCCTGGGTGAGCGTCAGGGGACGCAGGGAACTCCGGAGAGGGTCCGAAAAGGGACTCCGGGGGCAGAACGAAGCCCCCGATCACGGGGGAACAACCGGGGGCTTCGTGTCCGCGGCGGCTCCTGAAAGCCGCACATTCAGAACGTAAGACCTGTACGCCCGCTGGGTCAAGCGGAGTTGGGGCACTTGCGCAAGCGGAGCCGGAGCCCCTCAGTTCACGGACGGAAAGCCGTCACGATGAGTGATGATCTGGTCCGCGCCCGCTGTCACACGGGGCCCGGAAAGCCACTCGTACCCCTCCTGGCACTCCCGTACCAGGGTGTCGGCGAAGGGCCGGGAGGGGTCCTCGGAGAAATGGCGAGTCTCCGCCACGGTCCAGCCGTCCCAGAACGCGGCCTGCTCCGGGCCGTCCCGCCGCCTGCCCCGTTCCCAGGACTCCCGCGCGCCGCGCTCCATCCACAGCAGGCGCGCCAGGAAGGGCCGCACCGCCCGCCGGCCCGCGCCGACGCCCTCGACGAGGACCACCGGCGCCGGGGGCAGCGCGCGCGGCTGCCCGAAGCGCCGCAGTCGCCAGTCGTACGGACGGTACGACGCGGCCGCGCCCCGCGCGAGGGGCTCCAGGACCTGCTCCCGCAGCCGGCCGGTCCACGCGAAGAGCTCCTCGTGGGTGGCGAGGTCGTCGAGGTGGAGGACGGGGGCGTCGCCGAGGGCGGCGGAGAGGCGGGCCGCGAGGGTGGACTTGCCGGAGCCCGCGTGGCCGTCGACCGCGACCAGCCGGACCGGCCCGCAGGAGGGCGGGAGCCGGAGCAGCGCGCGGGCGGTGCGGTCGAGGTCGTCCATGGGGCCCAGGGTAGGGGAGCGGAGACCGCCGCAGGTCAGGGAGGTACCGCCGTCAGTGGACGAGACCAATATTGGTACGGCGACGCGGGGCGAAGTGCTGGCGGAGGCCCGCCGGGAGCCGGGATAGTGGGCCCGCGCGACCCGTCCGCACGCCCGTGGTTCCGGGGCGGGCGCGGACGAGGTCCGGAGTTCCGCACGCCCGCACGTCCACGCCTCCGCACGCCCGCACGTCCACACCTCCTCCGTACGTCCACACCTCCTCCGTACGCCCGCACGTCGACCTCTCCGCACGCCCACCGTTCTCGACTGGGGGTCACCGCCCATGACCAGCTCCACCCCGCGCAGAACCGTCCTCGCCGCGGCGCTCGCGGCCGCCGCCGGGACGGCCGCCTCCGCCGTCCCCGCCGTCGCGGCCCCCGCCGGCCGGACTCCCGCGCCCGTTCTCGTCGACAACCGCTTCTGGTCCTCGTACGCGGACTGGCGGAGCGGCACCGGCGCCGGTACGAAGGCGGTCCCGGGCCACCGTCCGGGCCTGGTCCTCGCCCGGCCCGAGGGCCGTACCGACCACACCGACCCGCACACCGGACGGACCTCCTCCTGGGAGTACGCGAGCTGGACCTCGCCCGTCCACACCTCCACCGTGCCCGCCACCGAGGTCATCGCCTCCTGGAACGCCCGCACGCCCCCGGGCACGTGGATCCAGGTCGAACTCTCCGGCACGTACTCCGACTCCACCGCGACTCCCTGGTACGTCCTGGGCCGCTGGGCCTCGGGCGACGGCGAGGAGGACATCCGGCGCACCTCGGTCGACGACCAGACCGACGGCCGGAGCAGCGTCTGGACCGACACCTTCGCGATCGACGACCCGGCGGGCGGGCTGCGGCTGCGCGCGTACCGGCTGCGCCTGACCCTGTACCGGGCACCGGGCAGCGGCCTCACCCCGACGGTGTGGCGGATCGGCGCCATGGCCTCGGACGTCCCGGACCGCTTCACCGTCCCGGCCTCCGCGCCCGGCCCCGCCCGCGAGCTGGCCGTGCCCCGCTACTCGCAGAACACCCACGTCGGGCAGTATCCCGAGTACGACAACGGTGGCGAGGCCTGGTGCAGCCCGACCTCCTCCCAGATGGTCGTCGAGTACTGGGGACGCCGGCCCTCCGCGGAGGACCTGGCCTGGGTGGACCCGGCCTTCGCCGACCCCCAGGTCTGCCACGCGGCCCGCTTCACCTACGACAACCAGTACGAGGGCTGCGGCAACTGGCCCTTCAACGCCGCCTACGCCGCGACCTACCCCGACATGAACGCCGTGGTCACCCGACTGCGCTCGCTCACCGAACTGGAGGGCCTGGTCCGGGCCGGGATCCCGGTCATCACCTCCCAGTCCTTCCTCAAGGAGGAACTGACCGGCGCCGGGTACGGCACCGCGGGCCACCTGATGACCGTCGTCGGCTTCACCCCGGACGGCGACGTCGTCGCCAACGACCCGGCCTCACCGGACAACGAGGCCGTCCGCCGGGTCTACCGGCGCCGCGAGTGGGAGAACATCTGGCTGCGGACGAAGCGGTACGACGCGAACGGCAAGGTCAGGAGCGGTACGGGCGGCGTCTGCTACGTCTACTGGCCGACCGACCCGACACCGGCCCGGCGCCGCGCGCTGCGGTCGCTCGGCCTGCTGTGAGCGGACACGGCCCTGGGGGCAGGGGGAGCGGTGAGGGGCAAAGTTCCTACGGGCAGAGGGAGTCGCGGGAGCGCTGCGCCACGTCGAAGGCGTGACCGACGTCGCATCGCGCATCGACGGCCCGGAGCCGCCGGAGCCCGGCGTGGTGTCCTGCTCCGCGTGGCGACCGGAGGCGCCCGCCCCGGACGTCGCGGTGTACGCGGGCGTCGGACGCAAGCGAGGCGAGGAGGGCGGGGCGGCCGGAGCCGCGCGCTCCGCACGGACGGCACACCGAGAGGGCCGGTGCGGTGCGGGCGGCGACGTGGCGTCCGGCACAGCGGGGGTCCGCCGCCCCCGCCTCCCGACCGCCTCCCGGCCGCCCGCCGCAAGGGCCCCGGGGTCCTCGGCCCCCTCCCGCGCGGCGGCGCGGCCCCGGGGGACGTGACGGACATCTCTACCCCCGGGCCGCCTCCGTGGCGCATGGTGGTCGCCATGACCTCCACCACCCACGGCCTCGCCCTCTTCCGCGCCCGCACGGGCGGTCCCCGGGACGACGACGGCCCCAAGCTCCTGGAACACGTCCTCGGCTGGACCCTGGTCGTGCTGCTCGCCGTGCTCGTCACCCGGGCGGGCCTCATGTGACGGCGTCGGTGTGATCCCCCGGCGGCCGTGTGAACCGGGGCCGCCGGGCGGGCATACTCCCCGCGACCCCGGCATCCCGCGTGCGACCCGCCCGCGCCCGGCAGGGAGGAGCGCGACCGTGCCCGACACCCCCGCGGACGGCGTGGAGCGCCGGCTGCCCACCGACGAGGCCCGCGAGCTGCTCGCCCTGGTGCGCGACATCGCCCGGCGGGAGATCGCCCCGTCCGCCGCGGCCGAGGAGGCCGCCGGACGCTTCCCCCGCGAACTGTTCGCGCTGCTCTCCCGCTCCGGGCTCCTCGGACTGCCGTACGACCCCGCGTACGGCGGGGGAGGCCAGCCGTACGAGGTGTACCTCCAGGTCCTGGAGGAGCTCGCCGCGGCCCGGCTCACCGTCGGCCTCGGCGTCAGCGTCCACACCCTCTCCTGCCACGCGCTCGCCGGCTTCGGCACCGGGGAGCAGCGGGCCGCGCACCTGCCCGCGATGCTGGGCGGCGGCCTCCTCGGCGCGTACTGCCTCTCCGAACCCTCCGCCGGGTCGGACGCGGCGGCCCTGCGGACCCGGGCCGTCCGCGACGGCGACGCGTGGACGATCGACGGGACCAAGGCGTGGATCACGCACGGCGGGATCGCCGACTTCTGCACGGTCATGGCCCGCACCGGCGGCCCGGGCGCGCGCGGCATCACGGCCTTCCTGGTCCCGGGGGACGCGCCGGGCCTGAGCGCGGACCCGCCCGAGCGGAAGATGGGGACGAGCGGCTCGCCCACCGCGCAACTGCGCTTCGACGGCGTACGGGTCCCCGACGCGCGGCGGCTCGGCGAGGAGGGGCAGGGCTTCGCGATCGCGCTCGACGCCCTGGACTCGGGGCGGCTCGGCATCGCCGCCTGTGCCGTGGGCCTGGCCCGGGCGGCTCTGGACGCGGCCGTCGGACACGCCCGGGAGCGCCGCCAGTTCGGCCGTCCGATCGCCGACTTCCAGGGCCTCCGCTTCCTCCTCGCCGACATGGCGACCCAGGTGGAGGCGGGCCGGGCGCTGTACCTGGAGGCGGCGCGGCTGCGGGACGAGGGGCGGCCCTTCGGCCGGTGCGCGGCGATGGCCAAGCTCTTCTGCACGGACGCCGCCATGCGCGTCACGACGGACGCGGTGCAGGTGCTCGGCGGGTACGGCTACACGACCGACTTCCCGGTGGAACGCTTCCTGCGCGAGGCCAAGATGCTCCAGATCGTCGAGGGGACCAATCAGATCCAGCGGATGGTCATCGCCCGTCACCTGGTCGGACCAGAGTCCCGCTGACCCGGACGGTCCGGTCCGCCCAGACGGGTCCCGCGGCGAGCCGGGTCCACTCCTGGTCGCGGTGGCCGGGCAGGGCGCGGCCCTGACTCGCCCAGAGGGAGAGCACGTCCTGGTAGATGGGCGGATGCGCCGGTACGGGAGCGGGGGCGGGCAGGCCGACGGAGACCGGGACCGGGGCCTGGGCGGAGAGAGGGACCGGGGCGGCGACCGGGACGGGGGTGGTGATCGTGACCGGCGGGTTGACCGGGAGGGGAGGGCCGACCGGGGCCGGGGACCGCTCCGGGGGCCGCACCCGGGTCTGCGGCCGGGCTTCCGCCCCCGTCTCCGCCCGGGGCTGACCCTGCCCCTGAGCCGGGACGGGCAGGGGCAGGGGCAGGGGCGCGGACACGGCTGCGGGTACGGGCGTGGAGACGGGCGCCGACGACGGCGTCGCAGCCGGTTGAGGAACCGATTCTTCAATGCGCGGCTCGGCCTGCCGGTGCCGACCGTAACCGCTGGGAGTCGTGTGCAGCGTGGTCATGCCCGGACCAACGCGCTCCCGTGGCCAAGGGTCACCGCCGGACGGATTCGAGCGGCAGTTCGCCCGGTACCCGGGCGGCTCCGGCGCACCGCCGGGCCCTCCCGTACCGCACCACGGGCGCGGCACGGGGAGACGGCCGGCGGCGTGCGGTCTCAGGCAGCGCGGCGCATCTGCGGCACCCGGATCGGGCGCGAGCCCGGGCCGCCGACGTGCGAGAAGGGCTGCGTGCGCCAGTCGAGGCCCTGGGGGAGCGTCAGGAGCAGCGCGGTGTCCTGCTCCAGGACCTCCAGGGAGTCGTCGGCCGGACGCGCCGCGGAGGCCGCGAGGCCCGTGCCCGGGCACACCGTGAGGACGAAGGGGTTCCACGGCGTGGGGCAGAGCGCGTGCTCCGGCAGCACGTCCTCGTCCGCGAGCAGCGCGATGGGCTGCGCGCACTCCGGGCAGACCACCCGGAACATCTCAAAGGTGTCGTACGCGTCGAGCTCGTCGGACGTGTCGACCGAATCAACAGGCTCCTGCATGGAGAATCTCCCCCTCGGGTGGGTCGGCCGGATCTGTGCGGCCTTCGACCACAGCAACCACTTCCCATGCGGAACTCCGCATAACCGTGAGGCGGTGTCCCGAGCCCGGCGCAAACCTGTGGTGTTCGTCACATGCCCGTCGCAGGTGCCTCGTGACGGCGCATAGCACCCCATAGGGGCCGCCCCGGGCTGTCGCCCGGCCTCTCCGGAGCACTAGGGTCACCGCATGGAGGAGCTGGATCGTCAGATCGTGGAGTTGCTCGTCAAGGACGGGCGCATGAGCTACACCGACCTGGGCAAGGCCACCGGCCTGTCCACGTCGGCCGTGCATCAGCGCGTCCGCCGCCTGGAGCAGCGCGGTGTCATCCGCGGCTACGCCGCCGTCGTCGACCCGGAGGCCGTGGGCCTGCCGCTGACCGCCTTCATCTCGGTCAAACCCTTCGACCCCAGCGCCCCCGACGACACCCCCGACCGGCTCGCCGACATCCCCGAGATCGAGGCCTGCCACAGCGTCGCGGGCGACGAGAACTACATCCTCAAGGTCCGGGTCGCCACCCCGCTGGAGCTGGAGCACCTGCTCAGCCGCATCCGCTCCCAGGCCGGTGTGTCCAGCCGTACGACGGTCGTCCTGTCCACCCCGTACGAGGCCAGACCGCCGCGCGTCTGACCCGTCGAAACCCGCCCGAAGGGCCCGCCGGCATCCGCCCGGCGGGCCCTTCGCCGTCCGTCGGGGGACCTGCCGGACAAACCGGGTCCCCCCAGGTCCTAGCCTGGGGGCATGAGTGAGTCCACGCCTGCCGCGTCTCCCGGCGAACACCGCACCGTGCTGCTGCGCGGCGGAGAAGTCCACAGCCCCGCCGACCCCTTCGCCACCGCCATGGTGGTGGAGCGCGGGCACGTCGCCTGGGTGGGATCGGAGGGCGCGGCCGACGCCTTCGCGTCCGGCGTGGACGAGGTGGTCGACCTGGAGGGCGCGCTCGTCACCCCGGCGTTCGTCGACGCGCACGTGCACACCACCGCCACCGGCTTCGCCCTCACCGGGCTCGACCTCTCCTCCGCCGCCTCGCTCGCCGAGGCTGCGGAGCGGATCCGGGCCCACGCCGCCGCCCGCCCCGAGGACCGCGTGCTCGTCGGCCACGGCTGGGACGCCTCCCGCTGGCCCGAGCGCCGCCCGCCCACCCGCGAGGAGCTCGACGGGCTCACCGGCGGCCGCCCGCTCTACCTGACGCGGATCGACGTCCACTCGGCCGTCGTCACCACCGCCATGCTCGACCTCGTGCCCGGCGTCCGGGACCTGGACGGCTTCCACGACGGCCTGCGGCCGCTCACCGGCGACGCCCACCACGCCGTGCGCGCCGCCGCCTTCGGCGCCGTGTCGGCGCGCCAGCGCACCGAGGCCCAGCGCGCCGCCCGCGCCCGGGCCGCCTCCCTCGGCATCGGCACCCTGCACGAGTGCGGCGGTCCGCGGATCTCCTCCGAGGAGGACTTCACCGGACTGCTCGACCTCGCGCGCGAGGAGGCCGGGCCCCGGGTCGTCGGCTACTGGGCCGACCTCGACGTGGAGCGGGCGCGGGACCTCGGCGCGCTCGGCGCCGCCGGCGACCTGTTCGCCGACGGCTCCCTCGGCTCCCACACGGCCTGCCTCCACGAGCCGTACGCCGACCACACCGACACCGGCCACACCGGCGCCGCCCACCTGGACGCGGCCACCGTCGCCCTCCACGTCGTCGCCTGCACCGAGGCGGGGCTCCAGGCCGGTTTCCACGCCATCGGGGACGCCGCCGTCACCGCGGTCGTGGAAGGCTTCGGGGCCGCCGCCGAGAAGCTCGGCCTCGCCCGGATCCGGGCCGCCCGGCACCGCGTCGAGCACGTCGAGATGCTCACCCCCGAGACCATCGCCGCCTTCGCCGAACTGGGCCTCACCGCCTCCGTCCAGCCCGCCTTCGACGCGCTCTGGGGCGGCGAGGAGGGCATGTACGCCGACCGGCTCGGCGCCGAACGGGCCCGCACCCTCAACCCGTACGCGGCGCTGCTGCGCGCCGGCGTGCCGCTGGCCTTCGGCTCCGACAGCCCCGTCACCCCGCTCGACCCCTGGGGCACCGTCCGGGCCGCCGCCTTCCACCGCACCCCCGGGCACCGGATCTCCGCCCGCGCCGCCTTCACCGCCCACACCCGGGGCGGCTGGCGGGCCGTCGGCCGCGACGACGCCGGGACGCTGGTCCCCGGCGCCCCCGCCGACTACGCGGTCTGGCGCACCGAGGAACTCGTCGTCCAGGCGCCCGACGACCGGGTCGCCCGCTGGTCCACCGACCCGCGCTCCGGCACGCCCGGCCTGCCCGACCTGACACCCGGCGCCGACCTCCCCGCCTGCCTGCGCACGGTGGTGAACGGACGGACCGTGTTCGTGCGGCCGGACGTGTGACGCGGAGGCGTCCGCCCTTCCGGCCGCCGGCCCGCACCGCCGTCCCCGACCTGCGGATCCTCCCCCGGGACCGGCCCCGGGGAGACGGCCACGGGCCGGGCGGGTATTGACAGTCGCCCGCCGGGGGCGGGTAGGTTCTCCGCGTCCACCACAGGACGTCCGACCGGATCGCGCCCCGCGCGTCAGCCGAACGCCGCCCGCGCCTCGGCCGCGGGGGAAGGCCGCCGGCGGAAGGTGCGACCCGGGCGGGGCCCGGACGTTCAGTAGACAACGGCTCCGATCGACCCGCAGCCGGCGGATCCCGGGCCGGACCGAAGGACGGCGGGCCCCGCGCCGCACGTCACCCGTCCCACCCGACCCGCCGCGCCGGAGCACTGCGGAGACCTCGCTATGGTGGGGGCCTGTGTATGCATCCGAAGGGGCAGTAGTGAACGACGGTGGCCAGAGGCGTTACGGCCCGCTCGGCAAGGCCTTGGTGATCATTCCGACCTACAACGAGGCGGAGAACATCAAGCCGATCGTCGCGCGGGTGCGGGAAGCCGTACCCGACGCGCACGTGCTCGTCGCCGACGACAACAGCCCCGACGGCACGGGCAAGCTCGCGGACGAGCTCGCCTCCGACGACGACCACGTGCACGTCCTGCACCGCAAGGGCAAGGAGGGGCTCGGCGCCGCCTACCTCGCCGGCTTCCGGTGGGGCATCGAGCACGGCTACGACGTCCTCGTCGAGATGGACGCCGACGGCTCCCACCAGCCCGAGGAGCTGCCGCGGCTGCTCACCGCCCTCAAGGGCGCGGACCTGGTGCTCGGCTCCCGCTGGGTGCCGGGCGGCCGGATCGTCAACTGGCCGAAGTCCCGCGAGTTCATCTCCCGGGGCGGCAGCCTCTACTCGCGTGTGATGCTCGACGTGCCGATCCGCGACGTCACCGGCGGCTACCGGGCCTTCCGCAAGGAGACCCTGGAGGGCCTGGGCCTGGAGGACGTGGCCTCGGCCGGGTACTGCTTCCAGGTCGACCTGGCCCGCCGCGCGGTCGCCGCGGGCTACCACGTCGTCGAGGTCCCGATCACCTTCGTGGAGCGGGAGGTCGGCGACTCGAAGATGAGCCGCGACATCCTCGTCGAGGCGCTGTGGCGAGTCACCGGCTGGGGCCTGACGGCGCGCGCGGAGAAGGTCGGCAAGCGGCTCGGCCGCAAGCCCTCCTGATCCGGCACCCCCCGTACCGGTCACTCCGTACCGATCCTTCCGCACCGATCCTTCCTTTACGCCGTTCCGGCGGGGCTCCGGGCACACTGGGGACCATGACGACCGGCGCATCGCCCTCCCCCGCCCCCAAGAAGCGCTCCCGCGCGCGTACGTTCCTCCCGCTCGGCCTCGTCTCCTGGCTGGTCCTGGAGATCTGGCTGCTCACGGTGGTGGCGGACGCGGCGGGCGGGCTCACCGTCCTCGCGCTGCTCGTCGGCGGGGCCCTGCTGGGCACCGTCGTCGTCAAGCGGGCCGGCCGGCGTGCCTTCCGGAACCTCACCTCGACCTTCCAGCAGGCCCAGGAGGCCGCGCGGGCCGGCGGGGTGCCCACCGCGCCGGAGCGGACCGGCGCGGAGGACCGCAACGGCTTCCTGATGCTCGGCGGCCTGCTCCTGATGATCCCCGGCCTGATCTCCGACGCGGCCGGTCTGCTCCTGCTGATCCCCCCGGTCCGCTCCTTCCTCGGCCGGTCCGCGGAGAAGGCGGTCGAGCGCCGGATGCGCGCCGCGTCCCCCGGCAGCCTCCAGGACGCCTTCCAGCAGGCCCGCGTCCGCCGCCCGGACGGGAAGGTGGTCCAGGGCGAGGTCGTCCGCGAGGACGCCCCTCGGAGCCCGTACCGGGCCGACGACTCCCGCCCGCCCCTGACGCCCTGACTCCGGCGCCTCCTGAAGGAGCGCGTCCCTCGGGGGGCGCGTACGGAAAACGCCGCGGGGTCCGGTACACGTCTTCGTGTACCGGACCCCGCGGCGTTGATCGTCCGGCGGTCCGCTAGGCGGACTTGCGGCTGTCGCGCGGATGCACGGCGATGTTCATGGCGCCGGAGCGCAGGACGGCCAGCCTCTCGGCGAGGACCTCCTCCAGCTCCTCGCGGGTGCGCCGCTCCATGAGCATGTCCCAGTGCGTACGCGCAGGCTTGCCCTTCTTCTCCTCGGGACCGTCCCCGTCCACCAGGAGTGCCTGGCTTCCGCAGACCTTGCACTCCCACTCCGGCGGAATCTCCGCCTCTACCGAGAAGGGCATCTCAAAGCGATGTCCCTTCTCGCATGCGTACTCCACCGCCTGGCGCGGGGCCAGATCGATGCCGCGGTCGGTCTCGTAGCTCGTCACCACGAGGCGCGTGCCGCGAAGAGCTCGCTCACTCATGAATCGTGCCTCCCGGGCTTGTCGCCCACAGGACAGATGTCGCTGTCGTCGTTATCCGGTCAACGTCCGGTCGGCGGTAAAGATTCCCGTGCCGGGTCATGCGTCGCCCGTCGTGCCGCCCCTTGTTGTACCCACCAGTGCCCGTTTTGTCACATCTGACGGCAGGTGTGACGTGGTGTCTTCACCAAAGCAGCACGCAGTAACGGTCCGCCTGGCAGGCCAAACGCGTACACTACCGCCCTTTCACCGCCACGTCTAAATACGCTCCGGCACCGCGTTTCCCGCGGCCTCGGCCGCGCGTCGTACCGGCACTCTGGCGAGCAGGACGAAGCCTACGCCGAAGAAGATCAACAGGGAGATGATGGCATCCCGGTAGCTTCCGGTGAGCTGATACGCGAGACCGAACACGAGCGGACCCAGCCAACTGAGCCCCCGGTCGCTCATCTCGTACGCCGAGAAGTACTCCGCCTCCTTGCCGCGCGGCACCAGGTGCGAGAACAGCGAGCGCGACAGGGCCTGGCTGCCGCCCAGGACCAGGCCGATCGCGGCCGCCAGGGAGTAGAAGAAGACGGGCGCGTCGGCCGGCAGGACGTAGGCCGCCGCCAGGATCAGGGCCCAGACCGCGAGCGAGGCCAGGATCGTCCGCTTGGCGCCGTACGACCGGGCGAGCCGCCCCATGCCGAGGGCGCCGGCCACCGCGAGCACCTGCACGAGCAGGACCGCCGTGATGAGCGTCGTCTGGTCCAGGCCCAGCTCCTCCGAACCGTACAGGGAGGCCTGTGAGATCACCGTCTGCACGCCGTCGTTGTAGATCAGGTAGGCGAGGAGGAAGGAGAGCGTCAGCGGGTGCCGGCGCATGTCCTTCAGGGTCGCCCGCAACTGGCGCCAGCCGCTGCCGACCGAGCCTTCGCCCGCCCGCTCCCGCGTCCCCGGGGGGATCCGCCGGTCGCGCAGCCGCCGCAGCGGCACGAGGGTGAACGCGCCCCACCACACGCCGGCCGAGGCCAGGCAGATCCGGACCGCCTCCCCCTCGGTGAGCCCGAAGGAGTCGTGGCCCGAGTAGAGGACCAGGTTCAGGACGAGGACCAGCGCGCCGGACGTGTAGCCGAAGGCCCAGCCGCGCGAGGAGACCGCGTCCCGCTCCTCCGGCTCCGAGATCTGCGGCAGATAGGCGTTGTAGAGCGCCATCGAGACCGAGAGCGAGGCGTTCGCCACGATCAGCAGGAAGGCGCCCAGGAGGTAGCGGTCGCCGTCCAGGAAGAACATCCCGGCCGTGGCCGCCGCCCCCAGGTATGCGGACGCCGCGAGCAGCGGCTTCTTCCGGCCCGTGCGGTCGGCCGCCGCGCCCACCAGCGGCATCGCGACCACCGCGACCACGATCGAGGCGGACACGGCGTACGCGAAGAGCGAGCCCGCGCGCACGGGTATGCCCAGCGGGTGGACGAACCCCTCGGGGTTGGCCGCCGCCCGCGCCACCGAGGTCAGGTACGGGCCGAGGAAGACGGTGAGCACGCTCGTCGAGTACACCGAGCACGCGAAGTCGTAGAAGTACCAGCCCCGCTGCTCGCGCCGCCGCTCGGCGGGGCCGGTGGCGTACTCCTCCGGCTCGGTGGTCTCAGCGGTCACGGCCGCCCCCTCGTTCGTCCCCGTGGGCCCGTGCCCCCTGCGGTCGGTCCCCGGGCCGCCCGGGCGCGCTCAGGTCCACGCGCCCCGCTCGGTCAGCACCGAGCGCAGCGTCTCCAGGTGATCGGTCATGATGCCATCCACCCCCAGGTCGAGGAGAGAGTGCATGCGGGCCGGATCGTTCACGGTCCACACGTGGACCTGGATCCCGCGCGCGTGCGCCGCGCGGACGAACCGCCGGTCGACCACCGGGACCCCGCCCTGGCGCTCCGGCACCTGCGCCGCCACCGCGCCGGCCCGCAGCGCCGCCGGGACGCCGAGGGAGCGCAGCCGCAGCCCGAGCACCCCGCGCACCCCGTACGAGGTGGCGAGGCGCGGACCGGCCAGGCGCTGCGCCCGGGCCACCCGGGCCTCGGTGAAGGAGCCCACGCAGACCCGGTCCCAGGCGCCGGTCCTGCGGATCAGGTCGACCAGCGGGCCCAGGGCCGACTCCGTCTTCAGGTCCACGTTCCAGCGGGCCTCCGGGAACTCCTCCAGGAGGTCGGCGAAGAGCGGCAGCGGCTCCCGGCCCGCCACCCTGGCCTCGCGCACCGCCTCCCACGGCAGGTCGCGGATCCGCCCCGAGGCGTCCGTCACCCGGTCCAGGGTCGCGTCGTGGAAGGCCACGAGCACCCCGTCGGACGTCGTGTGGACGTCGGTCTCGAAGTAGCGGTAGCCCGCCGCGGCGGCCCGGCGGAAGGCGGCCGCGGTGTTCTCCAGGCCGTTCGCCGTGCCGCCGCGGTGGGCGAACGGGAGCGGGGAGGGGTGGTCGAGGTAGGGGTGGCGTACGCGAGTCACCGCCGCAGTATGGCCTGTTCCGGTGTCCCGGGGGCGACCGCCGGGGGACGGGGGGCCGTCGCGGGACCGGCGTCCTCCGCCGGGGCGGGGTCTCCGGCCGGATCGGCGCCCTCCGCCGGACCGGGTTCTCCGGCCGGGCCGGGACCCTCCGCCGGGCCGGACCCCTCCGCCGGGCCGGACCCCTCCGCCGGGCCGGACCCCTCCGTCGGGGCGGGGCCCGAGGAGGCCACCGCGATGCCGCCCTCCCGCTCCGGGACCGCGAACCGGCGCAGGAAGAACTGGGCCAGCGGGCCGATCGAGAGCGCGTAGAGGACCGTGCCGATCCCCACCGAGCCGCCGAGCAGGAAGCCGGTCGCCACCACGGCCACTTCGAGGAGCGTCCGCACCAGGCGGATGGAGCGGCCGGTGAGCCGGTGCAGACCGGTCATCAGGCCGTCGCGCGGGCCGGGACCGAACCGGGCCGCGATGTACAGGCCGGTCGCGAGCCCGTTGAGGACGATCCCGAGCGCCATCAGCGGCACCCGCACGGCCAGGGCGCCGGACTCCGGGACCAGGGCCAGGGTGCCGTCCATCGCCAGGCCGATCACGAAGACGTTGGAGACCGTGCCGAGGCCGGGCCGCTGCCGGATCGGGATCCACAGCAGCAGCACCACCGCCCCCACCACGATCGACACCACGCCGATCGTCAGCCCGGTCCTCTCGGCGAGCCCCTGGTGGAGGACGCCCCAGGGTTCCAGGCCGAGCGCGCCGCGCACCAGGAGCGCCGAGCTGACGCCGTACAGCGTCAGTCCCGCGTAGAGCTGGACGAGCCGACGGGTGAGGTGCCGGCCGCGGAGGCCGGAGGCGATGGACAAGGTGCTGCCCCCCAGGGTGGTGGTAGTGGACTGACTCGTGCCACTCTGTGGCAGGGGATCGAAGGCCAACCATGGCCAATTCGAGGAAGGTGGACTGATTTCCATGGCTCAGTGGACTTCGGCGGTGGGACCGGCACAGCTCGCCCGACAGCTCCAGGCGCAGCAGGCCCGGCCCGCCGGGCCCGGTGCCCGCAAGCCGCCCGCCTACCGCGCCCTCGCCGACGGCATCCGGCTCCTCGTCCTCGAGGGCCGCGTCCCCGTCGCCGCCCGCCTGCCCGCCGAGCGGGAGCTCGCCCTCGCGCTCGCCGTCAGCCGCACGACGGTGGCCGCGGCCTACGAGGCGCTGCGCACCGAGGGCTTCCTGGAGTCGCGGCGCGGCGCCGGCAGTTGGACCGCCGTCCCCGCCGGGAACCCGTTGCCCGCGCGCGGCCTCGAACCGCTGCCGCCCGAGGCCCTCGGCTCGATGATCGACCTCGGCTGCGCCGCCCTCCCCGCCCCCGAACCCTGGCTGTCCCGGGGCTTCCAGGGCGCCCTGGAGGAGCTGCCGCCCTACGCCCACACGCACGGGGACTACCCGGCGGGCCTCCCCGCGCTGCGGCAGATGCTCGCCGACCGGTACACCGCCCGCGGCATCCCCACCATGCCCGAGCAGATCATGGTCACGACCGGCGCCATGGGCGCCATGGACGCGATCTGCCACCTCTTCGCCGGGCGCGGCGAGCGCATCGCCGTCGAGTCCCCCTCGTACGCCAACATCCTCCAGCTCATGCGCGAGGCCGGGGCCCGGCTCGTGCCCGTCGCCATGTCCGAGGGCCTCGGCAGTTGGGACCTGGGCCGCTGGCGCCAGGTGCTGCGGGACGCGGCGCCCCGCCTCGCGTACGTCGTCGCCGACTTCCACAACCCGACCGGCGCGCTCGCGGACGAGGACCAGCGGCGGCAGTTGGTGGAGGCGGCCCGCTCGGCCGGCACGGTGCTCGTCGTCGACGAGACCATGGCCGAGCTGCACCTCGACGACGACCTGGAGATGCCCCGGCCGGTCTGCGCCTTCGACCCGGCCGGCTCCACCGTCCTGACCGTCGGCTCGGCCAGCAAGGCCTTCTGGGCGGGCATGCGCATCGGCTGGGTCCGGGCCGCGCCCGACGTCATCCGCTCCCTGGTGGCCGCCCGCGCGTACGCGGACCTCGGCACCCCCGTCCTGGAGCAGCTCGGCGTGAACTGGCTGATGCGGACCGGCGGCTGGGAGGAGGCCGTGGGCCTCCGGCGCGCCCAGGCCAGGGAGAACCGGGACGCGCTGGTGGCCGCGGTCCGCAGGGAGCTCCCGGACTGGGAGTTCGTGGTCCCGCGCGGCGGCCTGACCCTCTGGGTGCGCACCGGCGGCCTCTCCGGCTCCCGGCTCGCCGAGGTGGGCGAGCGGGTCGGCGTCCGGGTGCCGTCCGGCCCGCGCTTCGGCGTCGACGGCGCCTTCGAGGGCTTCGTCCGGCTGCCCTTCACGGTCGGCGGCCCGGTCGCGGACGAGGCGGCCGTGCGGCTGGCCGCCGCGGCCCGCCTGGTCGAGTCCGGGGCGGGCGGCGGCGGGGCGGAGCCGCCGCGCTCGTTCGTGGCGTAGTCCCGCCGGGGCGGATGCCTTCCGGAACGTACGGAGGGGCGGGTGCGGACCGTGGTGTCCGTACCCGCCCCTCCGCGTCGTTCCCGGTGCTCAGCCCTCCGCCGGGACCGGGGCGTGGAGCGGGGCCGGACCGGGCGCCGGAGCCGGCTCGGACGCGGTGACGGGGATCTTCTCGATCACCACCGTCGGCGCGGGAGCCGTCGTGGGCGCGGCCGGGGTCCGCTCCGGCAGGAGGTCCAGGACCGCCCGGCGGTGCGCGTCGCTCGTCGCGTCGTCGTACGGGTCGGGCGTCGCCGGCACCTGGAGCCGCAGGACCGGGCCGGTGCCCAGGCGCGCGTAGCCGCGGCCCGCGGGGACGTCGGGCGTCGGCGTGGTGTGCGGCCGGGCGCCGAGGACGGCCTCGATATGACCGGGCGCGGCCGGGCCCAGGACGATCCGGGCCCTGGTGTGGCTCCGTACCGCCTCGCTCAGCATGTCCACGTTGTCGGACTGCTCGGCCACCACCACCGTGACCTGCGCCGCCCGCCCGTACCGCAGCGGCACCTGGAGCAGCTCCTGCGGGTCGGGGCGGCCGTCGGCGGCGGCCAGGTGGCCGAGGACGCTCGGCCGGTCGAGCAGGATCCACAGCGGCCGCCGGGTGTCCTCCGGGACGGGCAGGCCGGCCTGCCGGGCCCGGTTCGCGGCGATCAGGCGCCGCTCGGTCTCGTGCGACGCCCACTCCAGGCTCGCCAGGGCGCCGGAGAGCCCGCACTCGACGGAGAGGACCCCGGCGCGGCCGGCCAGGCACGCGTACTCGCCGGTGCCACCGCCCTCGACGATCAGGACGTCGCCGTGGGGGAGCGCCTGGAGCGCGATCGAGCGCAGCAGGGAGGTGGTGCCGCTGCCCGGCCGGCCCACGGCCAGCAGGTGCGGCTCGGTGGAGCGGGGGCCGGTGCGCCAGACCACGGCCGGGGCGTCCTCCGTGCCGTCCGCCGCGACCACCGGCACGGTCCGCTGCACGGCGTCGGCGTCGGTGAAGCCGAGGACGGTCTCGCCCGGCACGGTGACGAAGCGCTGGGCGGCGACGGTGGTGGGCAGGGCGGGCAGCACGCTCAGGACGAGCCGGTTGCCCTCCTCGTCCCAGTCGAAGCGGTACTCGCGGCCGCGCCCCGACTTGGCGTGCAGCAACTGCTCGATCCGGGCGCGCGCGGCCGGATCGCCGTCGGTGAAGTACGGGGGGTACGCGATCCTCAGCCGGGTGAGACGCCCGTCCTCGTCGAAGGCGTACTCCCCGAAGGCCCCGCTCCAGTCGCCCCCGTGGGAGAAGAGCGGGGAGGGGTCCTCCGGAACGGAGAAGTAGGGTACGAGCGCCTCGTACAGGCCCTTGAGGCGGGCGGTCTCCGCCTCGTCGGGCCCGGTCTTGACGACCCGACGCTCGCGCCCCTTCCACGCGGCGGCGCCCATGACCGTGACGAGCGCGAGGAGCGGCCCGTACGGCAGGAGGGCGACGACCAGGACGCAGGCCGCGACCAGGAACAGCGTGGGACCACGCCGTTCCTTGGGGGTCGCGGCCCACCTGACGCGCGCGGACGCGGCCAGCTTCCGCAGACCCCGGGAGACCGTGATCAGCGGATGGAGCACGTCGGTGGCGCTGTCGGCGGCCGTGCGCGCGATCTCTCGACTGCGGGCGATCTGCGCGCTGCCGCTGCTCAGAATGCGGGGGAGTGGTCGCCGGGCCACGTCGTACTCCTGAAGTGGTGGAAGGGGCTGAGGGGCGTCAGAACTTGATCCCGCCCAGGAGGCCGGCGAGGCTCTGCCCGCCCGCCGTGATGCTCGGGGCGATGGCGGTGCCCGCGAGGTAGAAGCCGAACAGCGAGCTGACGATGGCGTGGGAGGGCTTCAGGCCGTCCTTCTTGAAGAACAGGAAGCAGATGATGCCGAGCAGGACCACGCCTGAGATGGACAGGATCATTGGGTGTTCTCCTGGTTGAGGGGACAGTCACCACGAGTTCTTCCAGGTTCACGGCAGGTATCTATGTGACTAAAGGTTCATTGGAGTGAAAAACGAGCGATTTCACTTGACCGGCGGACGGCGGACGCACGGTCGGGTGGCGAAACGCCCGGGGTGCGCTATAGGCGGATCGGGAGCGGACGGAACGCCGTGATCTTTGCCTCGGTCGCACACGGTCATGTCCCCGGACGGGCAGTACCCTGTCGATTCACCCGTACGGCCGCGCTCGCCGTGCACGGCCCGACACCGCAGGAGAGAGGCGGTCCCACCCGATGAGCGAGACTCCGGACCCCGAGGTCATCGAGCTGGCGTCCAAGGTCTTCGACCTCGCGCGCACGGGGGACGCCGAAGCCCTCGCCGCCTACGTCGACGCGGGCGTCCCCGCGAACCTCACCAACGACCGGGGCGACACCCTCGTCATGCTCGCCGCCTACCACGGCCACGCCGCCGCGGTCTCCGCCCTCCTGGAGCGGGGCGCCGACGCCGACCGCGCCAACGACCGCGGCCAGACCCCGCTCGCCGGCGCCGTCTTCAAGGGCGAGGGCGACGTGATCCGCGCCCTCCTCGCCGGCGGCGCGCATCCGGAGGCGGGGACTCCGTCCGCCGTCGACACCGCCCGGATGTTCGGCAAGGCCGAACTCCTGGAACTCTTCGGAACCCGGTGAACGGGCGCTGAACCCCAGGTGAGGCGGCGTCGTAAATGTGGTCGCGGTGGCGAAATGGGTGGGTCATCATGACGTCGGACCCGGCGAAACGGGCCACCGACGAGAGGCAGAGGAAGATGATCACTGGCAAGCGCAGGACGACGAGCGGCCCGACATGTCGCCGCACGGCCTAGGCGTACACCGATGTACCGCCTGACCCGGTTCATCCCGGTCATCCCGGCATCCCCCGGTCGTGTCGACAGCTTGATGTGAGGCGTCTCCCCATGTTCGATCCAGTCATAGCGCCGAGCGGCACCCTGCTCGGCCTGCTGCAGCGGGGCCGCGGCGACGGCACCCTGCACGCGCTCGCCGCGCCACGCGCCGAGGCCCTCGCGGCCCTGAACCACTGCGTTCTCGACGACCCCCGCCACGACTGGCAGGTCGAGAACCGCTCCCTCTACTACGCCCGTCTCTACCTGGACCTCCACGGAGGCCTCGACGAGATCGAGGCGCACCTCTTCGGCGCCGAGGACCCCCTCGACACCGAGGAGTCCCGCACCGGGCTCGCGCTCGCCGTCCTCGGCCACCTCGCCTCCTACGGGCGCCAGGACGCCCTGCTGCTGCTCCGGCGCTACGCCGCGACCGGCAGCAACTGGGCCTGGGCCCTGGACGAGCTGGCCCTCCGCGACGACGACGCCGGACTCCGCGCGCTCGCCCCGCCCGTACTGGCCCGCTTCGCGGCCGGCGCGGAGGGCGACGCCGAGCTGGCCCGCACCGTGCGCGACGCCTTCGAGCCCCGGCCCTGGCGGCTGTGGGCCGAGGACCGGCGCGACACCGTGGGCCCCCGCGTCCGGGCCGCCATGGAGCAGGGCTCCTTCGACCGCTGGCAGCGCCAGATGCGTCCCACCGGGCCCCGCCCCGGCTGGAGCGTGCGCGCCGTCCTCGACTGGGCGCAGGAGGGGTACGAGCGCGGCGCCGCCCTCCACGGCCCCGCCGCCCGCTGCCTGGCCGCCGTCGCCGGACCCGAGGACCGGCCCGAGCTCCTCGCCGCCGCCCGCGACGGCGCGGAAGGGGCCCGGGGCGCCGCCCTCCACCACCTCGCCGCGTCACGGGACCCCGCCGTCCTCGACCTCGTCGAACACGCCGCCGACGGCGGCTCCCGCGATACCGCCGAGGCCGCCGTCGCCGCCTACCGGCGCATGTGCGGCGAGGACGCGGTCGCCCGCGCCCGCGCGTGGATCCGGCGGACCGACGCGCTCGGGACCGCCGCCGCCGAAGTACTGGCCTGCCGCGGCACGGCCGAGGACTCCCCCTCAGTCCTCGGCGCGCTGCGCGAGACCGTACGCTCGCAGGGCCCCGACGCCCCCGCGCTCCCCTTCCTCGTCGACGGGGCCGGACGCCTCGGCATCGCCTGCGCGGCCCCCGTGCTGCGGCACGTCTACCGGGAGACGGCCTCCTCGCAGTTGCGCGGCCGCACGGCCCGCGCCCTCGCCGCCACCGACCCCACCTTCGCGACCGGCTTCGCCGTCGAGTGCCTCTGGGACTGCGAGGAGACCACCCGCGAGGTCGCGGCCCAGCACGCCGAGACCGGTGACATCCGCGTCGCCGAACGCCTGCGCCGCCTCGCCGCCGACCCGGCCGAGGAGGTCGAGGTCCAACTGGCGGTGCGCAACCGGATAGGGCCGGACCTCCAGGTCTGAGGACCCGAGCGCCTCATGGGGGCGGGCCGCGCCGGACGGTGCGGCCCGCCCCCGTAGGTTTTCTTGGGGGCCTGGCGGGTTCCTGAAGGGGGACACGGGTTTCTGAAGGGGGCTCGCGGGTTCCTGAGGGGCCCCACGGGTTCCTGAGGGGGCTCGCAGGTGTTCCCGAAGGGGCGCACGGACGTTCCCGGAGGCGCCCGCGCGGGAAACGCTCACGGGACGTTCCCTCCCCGTCCAGATCGACTTCGGCGGGACCACGCCGGGCGCGACGACAACACCCGTATGCGTGTCGTCATCGTCACCGAATCCTTCCCTCCCGACGTCAACGGTGTGGCGCACTGCGCCCTGCAGACCGCGCGCCACCTCGTCCGGCGGGGCCACGTCCCGCTCGTCATCGCCCCCGCCGTCGCCGACCCGGCCGCGGACGCCGAGGCCCCCTGCCCCGTCGTCCGGGTGCCGTCCCTGCCCCTGCCCGGCTATCCGCAGGTCCGGGTCGCCCTGCCCAGCCGCCGGGTCGCCGCGGCCATCGCGGCGCACCGCGCCGACCTCGTCCACCTCGCCGGACCGTTCGTCCTCGGCGTGCGCGGGATGACGGCCGCCGCCCGGCTCGGCGTCCCCGCCGTCGCCGTCTACCAGACCGACCTCGCCGGCTACGCGCGCACGTACGTGGGGACCGGCGAGGGGACCGCCTGGCGCCGCCTCCGCGCCGTGCACGGCGCCGCCGACCGCACCCTCGCCCCGTCCTCCGCCGCCCTGCGCGCCCTGGAGGCCCACGGCATCGGCCGCGTCCGGCTCTGGGGCCGCGGGGTCGACACCGCCCGCTTCCGCCCCGGACTGCGCGACCCCGCCCTGCGCCGCGAACTCGCCCCGGACGGCGAACTCCTCGTCGGCTACGTGGGCCGCCTCGCCCCCGAGAAGCGCGTGGACCTGCTCGCCGGGGTGTGCGGGCTCCCCGGCGTACGGGTCGTGGTCGTCGGGGACGGCCCGAGCGGGCCCGCCCTGTGCGCCGCCCTGCCGGGCGCCCGGTTCCTGGGCCGCCGCACCGGCGCCGACCTCGCCCGGATCTTCGCCTCGCTCGACGTCTTCGCCCACACCGGCCCGTACGAGACCTTCTGCCAGACCGTCCAGGAGGCCATGGCGAGCGGGGTGCCGGTGATCGCCCCGGCCGCCGGCGGGCCCCTGGACCTGGTCGACCACGGCCGCACCGGGCTCCTCGTGCCCCCGGGCGACCCGGACGCGCCGCGCGACGCCGTCGCCGCGCTCGCCGCCGCACCGCACCTGCGCGCCGCCTACGGCCGGGCCGGCCGCGCCGCCGTCGAGGGCCGCACCTGGGAGGCCCTCGGCGACGAACTGATCGGCCACTACCGGGAGGTCCTGCACGCGCGGACGGCGGTGGCGGCGTGAGCGGCGTCCGTACGACGACGGGGACGGGGACGGGGATGTATACGGCCGCGGGCGTGGACGCGAGTACGGGCACGGGCGCGCGTACGGGCGGAGCCGCCGGTCGCGGCGGGCTCCGGATCGTGCGGCTCGCCAACTTCGTGACCCCCACCTCGGGCGGCCTGCGCACCGCCCTCGACCGGCTCGGCCGCGGCTACCTGGCGGCCGGGCACGAGCCGGTCCTCGTCGTCCCCGGCGCCACCGCGAGCGACCGCCGCACCGAGCAGGGCCGGGTCGTCACCCTCCCCGGCCCCGTGCTGCCCGGCACCGGCGGCTACCGGGTCCTCGCCGACCGGCGCCGGGTCGCCCGGCTCCTCGACGAGCTGGCCCCCGACCGGATCGAGGTCTCGGACCGCACGACCCTGCGGTGGACGGGCGAGTGGGCGCGACGCGCCCGCGTGCCGTCGGTCATGGTCTCCCACGAGACCGCGGACGGGGTCCTGCGCACCTGGGGCGTGCCGCCCGCCCTCGCGGCCCGCGCGGCGGACCGGCTCAACCGCCGCACCGCCTGGGCGTTCGCGCGGGTC
Organism: Streptomyces sp. NPDC007872; assembly: GCF_042868165.1. NCBI lineage: Bacteria > Bacillati > Actinomycetota > Actinomycetes > Kitasatosporales > Streptomycetaceae > Streptomyces > Streptomyces sp. NPDC007872. The sequence goes on along the minus strand of NZ_JBIAEA010000006.1, from coordinate 30,776 downwards.
GTCTGCACGACGGAGTGGGCGGAGCGCGAGTTCGTACGGATCGGGGCCCGCAACGTCGTACGGGCCCCGCTCGGTGTGGACCTGGACCACTGCCGGCCCGGCCGCCGCGACGCCGCGACGCGGGCCCGGTACGCGGGCGGGGAGCGGGTGCTGCTCCTGCTGTGCTCGCGGCTCTCCGTCGAGAAGCGGCCCGGCACGGCCCTGGACGCCCTGGAGGAGCTGCGCGCCGCGGGGGTCGCGGCGGCGCTCGTGGTCGCGGGCGACGGGCCGCTGCGGGCCGCCCTGGAGCGGCGGGCGCGCGAGCGGCGCCTCCCGGTGCGGTTCGTCGGGCACCTCGCCGACCGGGAGGCCCTGGCGGACCTCCAGGCGGCGGCCGACGTCTGCCTGGCGCCGGGGCCCGCCGAGACGTTCGGGCTCTCCGCCCTCGAAGCCCTCGCCTGCGGGACCCCGGTCGTCGTCAGCGCCTCCTCGGCCCTCCCGGAGGTCGTCGGCACGGCCGGGGTCGCGGCCGCCGACACCCCGGCGGCCTTCGCCTCCGGCGTCCAGAGCCTCCTCGCCGTCCCGGAGGAGGTCCGCCGCCCGGCCGCACGCACGCGTGCGGAGGGCTTCGCCTGGGACCGCTCCGTCGCCGCCTTCCTCCGCGCCCACGAGGCGCTTCCCGTACCGGGGGCCCTTCCCGCACCGGAGGGGCTTCCGGCTCCGGAGCCGCTGGCTTCGGCTTCGGAGGAGGCCCGCCGATGACGGGGGACGCCACGCGCGGGGGGTGCTCCCGCCCAGGGTGCCTGCGCCCCGATCCCCGGAACCCCGATCCCCGGAGGCCAGGCCCCCGGAAGGCCCCCCTCCCGCCCCCGCCGGCCCTCTCCGTTTCGCCGTGCTCGGGGACTCGCTCAGCGAGGGCGCCGTGGACCGGGCGGATGGGGCCTGGAGGGGGGTGGGCGGCGCTGCTCGCAGCCGTGACCGGTGACCGGCCTCCGCTCACCGCACCGGCACGAACCGCACCGTCGTCCCCGGCACGGCCTGGGCCGCCGTGCCCAGGTCGGTCTCCCGGACGACCCCGACCACCGGATAGCCCCCGGTCGTCGGATGGTCCGCGAGGAAGACCACCGGGAGCCCGTCCGGCGGCACCTGGACCGCGCCGAGCACCATGCCCTCGCTCGCCAGCTCCCCGGGCACGGCCCGCTCCAGGGCCGGTCCTTCGAGCCGCAGCCCGATCCGGTTGCTCGCCGGGGACACCCGGTACGCACGCGTGGCGAGGGTGTGCAGGGCGCCGGGCGTGAACCAGTCGTCGCGGGGCCCGAGCCGGACCCGCAGGACGAGCGCGTCCGGCGGTCCGGGCCAGGGAGGGGCGTCGACCGGCACGCGTACCGCCGTGTCCGCGCCCAGCGGCAGGACCGTCCCCCGCGTCAGGGGCGCCGGGCCGAGGCCGGACAGCAGGTCGGTGGAGCGGCTGCCGAGCACCGGCTCGACCTCGATCCCGCCGCCGAACGCCACGTACGCCCGCAGCCCCCGCGCCGCCGTCCCGACCTCGACCACCGCTCCGGCCCCCACCCGGACCGCCGTGCCCCAGGCGGCCGGGCGCCCGTCCACCCGGACCGGGCAGGGCGCGCCGCCCACCGCCACGGTCACCGCGCACCGGACCCGCACCGCGCACCCGTCGACGGTGGTCTCCAGGACCGCCGCCTCCTCCGCGTTGCCCACGAGCCGGTTGGCGAGCCGCACGGCCGCCGGGTCGAGCGCGCCCGAGCGGACCACGCCCAGGTGCGCGTACCCCGGGCGCCCCAGGTCCTGCACGGTGGTCAGCGCCCCCGGCCGGACCACGTCGACGGCCCTGCCCGTCATCGCCCGCCCCCCGTGCCGGGGCGTTCCTCCGTGAACCGGACCCGGGTGCCGGGGGAGAGGAGCGCCGCCGGGTCCCGCCCGGTGTCCCAGAGGACCGCGTCCGTGGTGCCGATCACCTGCCAGCCGCCGGGGGAGGAGCGCGGGTACACGCCCGTGTACGGCCCGGCCAGGGCGACCGAGCCGGCCGGGACGGCGGTGCGCGGAGTGGCCCGCCGGGGGACCTCGTACCGCTCGCCGAGCCCCGTCAGATAGCCGAAGCCCGGCGCGAACCCGCAGAAGGCGACCCGGAAGTCGGCCGCCGTGTGGATCCGCACCGCCTCCCCGGTGGACACGCCCCAGTGCGCGGCGACCTCCGCCAGGTCGGGCCCGTCGTAACGGACCGGCACCTCCACGACCCGCTCCACGCGCGCGGAGAGCGGCCCCACCTCCCAGCCCGGCAGCTCGGCCGCGAGCCGGTCCGGGTCCTCCACCCCGTCGAGCAGCACGGTCCGCGCCGCCGGCACGACCTCCCGCACGGCGGGCAGGACGCCGGCGGCCCGCCGCCGCAGCACCTCGGCGTGGAAAGCCTCCGCCTCGGCGCCGCCGTCCAGCTCCACGAGCAGCGCCCGCTCGCCCACGCGCAGCACGCGCACGCGTACGTCCGTGGCAGGGGCTCCGGAAAGGTCCCCGCTCATACGAAGGCCTCCACCCGCACCCCGGAGGCTTCGAGGCCCTCCCGGACCCGCCGGGCCAGCTCCACCGCGCCCGGGGTGTCCCCGTGCAGGCAGAGCGAACGGGCCCGGACGGCCACGGAGGCCCCGTCGTGCGCGGTGACCGTCCCGAGCCGGGCCAGTGCCACCGACCGCTCCACGACCTCGGCGGGATCGGTGACGACCGCCCCCTCCCGCCCGCGCGGCAGCAGGGAGCCGTCCGCCCGGTAGGCCCGGTCGCCGAAGGACTCGGCGACGACCGGGAGCCCGGCCGCCGCGGCGGCCTCGTGCAGCCGGGACCCGGGCAGCCCCAGGACCGGCAGGGTCCGGTCCGCGAGCAGCACGCCCTCGACGACCGCCGCCGCCTGTTCGCCGTCCCGGACCACCCGGTTGTAGAGGGCGCCGTGCGGCTTCACGTACGCGACCCGGGAGCCCGCCGCCCGGGCGAAGACCTCCAGGGCGCCGATCTGGTAGGCCACCTCGGCGGCCAGCTCCGCCGCCGGGACGTCCATCGACCGCCGCCCGAAGCCGGCCAGGTCGCGATAGGAGACCTGGGCCCCGATCCGCACCCCGCGCGCGGCCGCGAGGTCGCACACGCGCCGCATGGTGGCCGCGTCCCCGGCGTGGAAGCCGCAGGCCACGTTGGCGCTGGTGACCACGGACAGGAGTTCCTCGTCGTCGGTCAGGGTCCAGCGGCCGAAGCCCTCGCCGAGATCGGCGTTGAGGTCGATCGACACCCGGTTCGTGCTCATCTGCGCCTCGCGGGGTGAGGGCGTGCCCGCGCGGGCACGGCGGGACCGTAGGGTGCTCTCAACGTAGAGGATCGTTGAACGATCCGACAAGAATGCGCAGGGAAGCCGCCGGGAAGCGTGTTGTCCCGTCCACCACCGTGCGGTTGACTTCCGTGCGGCCGGACCGGCGGCGGACGCCTCGGGAGCGCCGACGACGGAGAGGGAGGAAGCGCCGTGGCGGGACGGGCGGGCGACGGAGCCGGGGACCTGGCGGACGACCGCGCGCTGCTCGGGCGCACGAGCACGGCGGAGCGGGTCGCGGACGTCCTGCGCACCCGCATCGCCGAGGGCCGCTTCGCGCCCGGCGTCCGGCTCTCCGAGGACGGGATCGGCGGCGCCCTCGGCGTGTCCCGCAACACCCTGCGGGAGGCCTTCCGCCTCCTCACCCACGAGCGCCTCCTGGTCCACGAACTGAACCGGGGCGTCTTCGTCCGCGTCCTCACCGCCGACGACGTGGCCGACATCCACCGCGTCCGCAGGCTCGTCGAGTGCGCCGTCGTCCGGGGCCTGGGGCGGGGGCCGTTCGCCCTCGACGGGCTCGCCGCCGCCGTCGCGGAGGGCGAGGCCGCCGCCGGCGCCGACGACTGGGACGGCGTCTCCACGGCCAACATCCACTTCCACCGCGCACTCGTCGCCCTCGCGGGCAGCGCCCGTACCGACGAACTGATGCGCGGCGTCCTCGCCGAACTCCGCCTCGCCTTCCACCTCGTCGGCGACCCGCGCGCCCTCCACGAGCCGTTCCTCGCGCGGAACCGGGAGATCCTGGGAGCCCTGCGCGCCGGCGAACGCGGCACGGCGGAACGCCTCCTCGCCCGCTACCTCGACGACTCCCTCGCCCGGGTCGCGGACGCCTGCGCCCGGGCCGCCGGCACCCCGCCGGACGCCCGCCGCTGAACCCCGGGGGACCGGGCGCATCCGCACGGTTTCGACCGTTGTCAGGGTGAGGACCTAATCTGTGCACCGTGACTTCGCCTGCCTCGACGGACCTCGCTCCGCCCCAGCTCAGCGCGGGGCCGCGGCCCGCGCAGGGCCCGGCCGCCGACGAAGGGCTCGCGCGGCGGCTCCGCGCGCTCGCGTGCACCGCCCCGCTGCACGACCTGGACGCCCGCAAGGCGAACCTGGCCGGCGAGTACACGGTCTACGCGATGGCCGAGGTGGCCCTCGCCGCGATCGACCTGATCACCCTGAACATGGACTTCGACACCGGCGCCGACCACGAGCAGATGGTCGCCCGCCTGCTGCCCCGCGTCGCCGCCCAGGCCCCCGAGCGCCCCGCCGCCGAGCACGAGCGCGTGGCCCGCTGGGTCCTGGAGAACCTGATCAACGTCGGCAGCGTCGACCGCGGCTTCCGCGCCGTCTACGGCACCTTCGGCACCGACGGCGTCTACGTCCGCAGGGACTACGACTTCAAACTCGTCGAGGAGGTCCCGGGATACGGGGGCGGGGTCTACCTCCGCACCACCGACGAAGCGGTCAACGTCCTCGTCGGCGCCCTCGACACGGACGTCACCAGCGCCCAGATCGCCGCCGAGGTGAAGCTGGAGGTCCTCATCAACCGGGGCCGCCTCGCCGACGCCCAACTCGCCGCCGAGCAGGCCCGCTACCGGACCGTGCAGTACGCCGAGACCCTCCGCAGGACCCTGGAGGCCACCCGGCGCAACGTCCGCGCCGTCGACTGGCTCCGGACGGTCCCCGACATGATCGCCGAGGCGCTCGACCACGTGGCCGACCGCTACCGCCACGAGAACGCGATCCTCACCAACATCCGCAAGGCGCGCGACGAGGCCGAGGCCGCCACCGACGCGAAGACCGCGGAGCACAAGCGGCGCGCCGCCGAACTCGTCGACATCGTCAAGGACTGCATCCGGCGACACACCCAGCTCCAGTCCCGCCTCCTGGAGGCCGGGCCGCTCTTCCGCGCCGAGCAGGACCGCCAGGCCTTCGCCGTCCCCACCGCGTACACCGGACTCGACCTGTACGGGCAGTTGGTCGCCCCGCTGCTCACGCTCCCCGTCGAGCAGGCCACCCGCGCCACCGACGCCTTCTTCGCCCACGGCACCGGCCTGCGCACCCCCGCCTCCGTCCGCCTCGGCGACCTCGTCGACCTGCTGCTCACCCCGCCCGTCGAGCGCGAGCACCTCGGCGCGGAGATGCCCGAGCCGGACCTGATCGCCACTCCCGACGACTCCCGCTTCAGCGAGGAGCAGCTCGGGCACGCCATGCGCCTGCTCGACCTGGAGCACGACGCCCCGCGCCGCCTCTCCGGCCTGCTCGCCGAGGCCCGCGCGATCGACCCCGACCTCCCGTACCTCGTCGCCCTCCTCGCCGTCCACGCGGCGAGCCCCCCGGTCGGCACCGCCTACCGCCAGGGCGAGGAGCGGCTGCTCTTCGCCGTCGACGACGGCACCCCGCTCGACGACCCGGAGTTCGGCGGCGCCGACCTCGTCGTCGGTACGGCACTCCTCGACGCGGCGGGCATGGCCGCCGACCGCACGGAGGCGACGTGACCCTCGTACCCCCCGCCACCCCGCCCTCCTGTACGGAGGGGGCCGACCCCGCTCCGAACGACCGGCCGGGCCCGCATGACCTGCTGGGCCCGAATGACCTGTCGGGTCCGACCGACCCGGCGGACACCGTCGTACCCGCAGCCGCCGCCCTGCCCGGAGCCACGGCCCTTCCGGAGCCACGGCCGGAAACCACGGCACCGGAGCCGGTACGGGAACCCGTACAGGAGCCGGAACCCGTACCAGAACCGGCATCCGTATCGGAACCGGCACCCGAAACCGGGCCGGCACCCGAGGCGGGCGCCGAGCCGGACGCCGAAACCGCCCCGGCCCCCCGCCCCCGCCCCCGCCTCGGCACCGTCCCCCTGCCCGGGCCCTCCCGCGCCGGGGCCGCGCGGCGGGGCGACCTCCCCTCCGTACGCGCCGTGCGGCTCACGGACGAACCGCCCGCCCCCGCCGAGAGGGCCGCCGCCCCGGCCGCCGTCACCCCCGTCCCGCTGCCCGTACCCCGGCCCGCCGACCGCGCCGTACCGACCGAGAACCGTCCCGAGGAGCCCCAGCCGTGAGCGAGACCCACGCCGAGCACGCCGACGCGTGGAGCGAGCAGGAGCCCCCGCACGCCGACGCGTGGAACAGGCAGGAACCCCCGCAGACCCCGGCCGCCCCCGCCGCGTCCGGCGGCCCCGCGGTCACCCCCGCCGACGCCGCCGACGCGGCCCGGCTCGTCTCCTTCGGGCTCCAGCCCAAGCTGCTCCCGGCCCGCGACGCCGAGTACGCCGACCTCCTGCGCCGCTACCGCGAGGACCCCGCCTTCGCGCGCCTCGCCGACGCCGTCGCCACCGGCCTCGGCCTCGTCGTCCTGGAGGTCTCCCCCCGCGCGGGGATGGCCGTCACCGCCGGCGAGGACTCCGTCTTCGCCGTCCGCATGGGCGACTACGCCCGCCGCGCCTCCACGGACTCCGCCGACCGGTTCCTGCACGGCCTGGCCCACCTCGCCGTCGCCGCCATGGCCTTCCCCCGCCCCGAGGACCTCGCCGACGACGCGTACATCGGCCGGTTCACCGTCAACGGCGTCGACGCCTTCGTGCGCCAGGCCTGCCTGCGCCTCGAACAGCGCGCCGAGGAGGAGGGCGAGAACACCGACCCGGCCTCCGGCGCCCCCGGCCTGGAGGCCGCCTGGCGGACCTACGCCCGCCGCAGCGCCACCGGCGCCACCAAGGACGCCCGCAGACTCGCCGGATCCACCACCGGCATCGTCGGCAAGGCCGCCGCGTTCCTCACCGACTCCGGCTTCCTCCAGCGCACCGGCGACGAGGGCGGCGGCTCCTACCGCACCACCGCCCGCTACCAGCTCCAGGTCCGCGACATGGCCGGCTCCGCCGCCATGGCCGAGCTCCTCGACCTCGGCGTCGTCCCCGTCAGCGACGGCTCCGCGACCCTCCTGCCGCCGCCCGAGGGCGACGACCTGGAGCTCGCGGCCGACGCGGGCCTCCCCTTCCACTCGTAGCCCCGCCCACGTCCCGCGCGGTCCCGCCGCCCCACCGACCTTCCCAGCACGAGAGTCCCCGCCATGTACGAGCTGTCCCGGGTCCGCCTCTACTCCATCGGCCCCGCCGGCGCGCGCTACGCCGACACGGTCCTGGACCTGCGCGGAGTCGGCGCCCCGGTGCCCCACCCCGCCCCCACCCAGGCGGAGTTCTTCGAGGACGAGCCGGTCGGCCCGCCGCGCCGCCCGGCCCCCGCGGGCGTGCTCTTCCTGGAGAACGGCGGCGGCAAGTCCGTCCTCCTCAAGCTGATCTTCTCGGTCATGCTCCCCGGCCACCGCAACACCCTCGGCGGCGCCAGCTCCGGCGTGCTGCGCAAGTTCCTCCTCGCCGACGACTGCGGCCACGTCGCCCTGGAGTGGCAGCACACCCTCACCGGCGAACTCGTCGTCGTCGGCAAGGCCAGCGAGTGGCGCGGCCGCCAGGTCTCCAACGACCCGCGGAAGTTCGCCGAAGCCTGGTACTCCTTCCGGCCGGGGCCCGGCCTCAGCCTGGACAACCTCCCCGTCGCCGAGGCCACGTCGGTCCGCCCGCCCGTCGAGGGCGCCTCCGGCGCGCGGGGCCGCCGCCGCACCATGAAGGGCTTCCGCGACGCGCTCACCGAGGCCGGCAAGGCCTACCCGCACCTGGAGGTCGTCTGGGAGGAGATCCACGACCGCTGGAACGAGCACCTGGGCGAGCTCGGCCTCGACCCCGAACTCTTCCGCTACCAGCGCGAGATGAACGCCGACGAGGGCGAGGCCGCCGGCCTCTTCGCGGTCAAGAAGGACTCCGACTTCACCGACCTGCTGCTGCGCGCCGTCACCGACACCCGGGACACCGACGGCCTCGCCGACCTCGTCGGCGGCTTCGGCAACAAGCTCGGCCGCCGCGCCGAACTGACCGCCGAGCGCGACTTCACGGCCGGTTCCGTGGACCTCCTGAACCGGATCGTCGAGGCCGCCGGAGTCCGGACCCACGCGCGCGAGGTCCACACCGCCGCCGAGCGCCGCACCCGCACCCTCGCCCGCCGGCTCTCCGCCCGCGCCGCCGAGGAGCGCGGCCGGGGCGCCGAGCTCGCCCAGCAGGTCACCTCCGCCGCCCACGCCGTCGCCGAGGCCGAGGACGCCCGCGGCCGCAGCGCCCTCGTCGCCGCCGAACTCGCCTACCGGCACGCCTTCCTGGCCCTGGCCGCCGCCGAGAAGGGCGCGGCCTCCCAGCGCCGCGAACTCACCGACGCCCGCACCCTGCACTCCGCCTGGCAGGCCGCCGAGGCCGTGCTCCGCCACCGCGCCGCCGGCGACCGCTCCGCGCGCGTGGCCGCCGCCATCCGCGAGGCCGAGCGGGACGCCGCCCCCGCCCTCGCGGCCCGCGCCACGGCCGCCGCCGACCTCGTACGGGCCCTCGCCGCCGCCGCCGAGGAGGGCGAGCGGCACGCGGCCGAGGAGGAGGAACGCTCCACCGCCCTCCAGGAGGCGGGCGAGACCGCCCACCGCGACGCCACCGCCGCCGCGACCGAGGCCCAGCGCGCCCGCAGCGAGGCCGGCCACCTGCGCCAGCGGCTCGCCGAGGTCGAGCAGGAGACCGCCGAGGCCGTACGGGCCGGCTGGCTCGACGACACCGCGCCCGACGCCGACCCGGCCCGCGCCGCGCTCGCCGCCAGCGACGCCGAGAAGACCGCGGTCGCCGCCTGGGACACGGCCCGCGAGACCGCCGCCGCCGCCATCGAGCGCGCGCGGGGGGCCGCCGCCGCCGAGACCCGCGCCGAACTCGCCGCCGCCCGCGCCGCCGACGCGGCCGCCGCCGCCGGGAACGCCCACGACGCGGAGCGCCGCGCCGCCGAGTCCCTCGCCGCCGAGGAGCGCCTCGCCGAACTCCTGGGCCTGCCCTCGGGCGGACACCCCGCCGGGGACGACGGCACGGCCCACGGCGGCCCGCTCACCGTCACCGACCTCGACCGGTCCGCCGACGAGCTGCGCTCCCTGCTCGACGGGGCCGTCGCCTCCGCCGAGCGGCAGCTCTTCGAACTGCGCACCGCCGCCGCCGACGACTCCCGCATCCTCGGCGCCCTCGGCGACGGAGGCCTGCTGCCGCCGGGACCCGACGTCCTCGCCACCGTCGAGCACCTCGGCGAGCACGGCATCCCCGCGCTCCCCGGCTGGCGCTACCTCGCCCAGGCCGTGGACCCCGCCGACCACGCGCGCGTGCTCGCCGCCCGCCCCGAACTCGTCGACGGCGTCGTGATCACCGACCCCGTCTCGTACGGACGCGCCCGCGAGGTCCTCGCCGCCGCCGCCCTGCTGCCCCGCTCCGCCGTCGCCGTCGGCACCGCCGCCGCCCTGCTCGCCCCCGTACCGGCGCGCGCGGACGGCGAGGACTCCGGCGTCTTCCTCGTACCGCCGAACCCGGCCATGCACGACGAGCACGCGGCCGACGAGGAGCGGCACGCCCTGCGCGCGCGTGCCGCCGCCCGCGACGAGGAGATCCGCGCCCTCGCCGCCCGCCTCGCCGGCGACCGCTCCCTCGCCGCCCGGATCGGCGCCTGGCGCGCCGACTGCCCGCCCGGCATGCTCACCGAGCTCGCCGCCGCCGCCGAGGCCGCCCGCGAAGGCGCCGAAGCGGCCGCCGCGACCCTCGAAGAGGCCCGCACCGCCCGCGCGGAGGCCGACGAGACCGCCGCCGAGGCGACCCGCGTCCGCGACGAGCGCCAGGAAGCCGCCCAGCGCGCCCGCCGGGTCGCCGACGCCCTCGCGGGCCTGGCGTTCCGGCTGCGCGAGCGGTCCGCCTGGCAGGCCAGGCTCCGTGAACTCGCCGACGACGCCGCCGAGTCCGAGGCCCGCGCCCAGACCTGTCTGGAGCGCGCCCGCGCCGCCGACGAGGACCGCCGCGCCGCCCAGCGCGCCGCCGACGACGCCCACCGCACCGCCCGCGCCCTGCGCGCCGAGCGCGCCGAGATCGCGGGCGCCCCCGACCCCCTCCCCGAGGCGGACGCGGCCGCGCCCCGCACCGCCCTGCCCACCCTCCGCGAGGCCTACCGGGCCGCCTCCCAGTTGTACGAGAAGGTCGGCGTCGGCGCCGACCTGCGCGCCGAGCAGGCCCGCGCCGAGAGCGACGAGTCCGCCGCCCTCGCCGAGCTGAACCGCCTCACCAACAAGGTCCGCACCCGCGCCGAACAGCTCCTGGAGTCCACCGACGGCGCCGACGGCCCGTCCCGGCAGGCCGCCGCCGCCCGCGCCGAGTCCCTGGTCCAGATGCTGGAGACCCGCGCGTCGGAGGCGAGCGAGAAGCTCGGCCGGCTCCGCGGCGAGGCCGAACGCCTCGCCCCTGAGGACGGCGGGGCGCACACCGAGCTGCCCGAGGAGCTCGTCCCCGCCGACGCCGAGCGCGCCCAGGCCCTCCTGCGCACCGCCACCGCCGAACTCGCCGCCCGCAGCGCCGCCCTGGAGTCGGCCCGCGCCGCCCACGCCGGACTGCTCCGGGACCACCGGGCCGCCGAGGACGCGGTCGGCGGCTTCGACGAGACGGCGGCCCTGCTCCGGGACCAGCTCCGCGACCACGCGGACGAGGAGCAGGAGGAGACCGGGCCGTACCCCGGCACCCTGGAGGAGGCCCGTACGGCGGCGGCCGAGGCGCGCCGGGCCCTGCGCGGCCGGACCGGCGAGCTGTCCGCCGCGGACGCCGCCGTGCGCGAGGCGAGCGACGTCCTCGTCCGGCACGCCAACTCCACCCGTTACGAGCAGGTCCGCACCCCGGCCCGCCAGCAGATCCGCGAACTGCCGGCGTCCGCGCTCCCCGAGCACGCCGCCAAGTGGGCCGAGGCCTTCGCGCCCCGGCTGCGGGTCCTCACCGACGAACTGGAGCAGTTGGAGCGCAACCGGGACTCGATCGTGGACCGCCTCCGCGGCCTCGTCGAGTCCTCCCTGGCGACCCTCCGCTCGGCCCAGCGGCTCTCCCGGCTCCCCGAGGGCCTCGGCGAGTGGTCCGGCCAGGAGTTCCTGCGGATCCGCTTCGAGGAGCCCGACCAGGCCACCCTCGCGGAGCGGCTCGGCGAGGTCGTCGACGAGGCCACCCGCGCCGCCGTGAAGAAGAACTCCGACCTGCGCCGCGACGGCATGTCCCTGCTGCTCCGGGGCGTGCAGGCGGCCCTCGAACCCAAGGGCGTCTCCGTCGAGATCCTCAAGCCGGACGCGGTGCTGCGCGCCGAGCGGGTCCCCGTCGGACAGATGGGCGACGTCTTCTCCGGCGGCCAGCTCCTCACCGCGGCCATCGCCCTGTACTGCACGATGGCGGCGCTCCGCTCCAACGACCGCGGCCGCGACAAGCACCGGCACGCGGGCACGCTGTTCCTGGACAACCCGATCGGCCGCGCCAACGCCACGTACCTCCTGGAGCTCCAGCGGGCCGTGTCGGACGCGCTGGGCGTCCAGCTCCTGTACACGACCGGCCTGTTCGACACGACCGCGCTCGCCGAGTTCCCGCTGGTGATCCGGCTCCGCAACGACGCCGACCTGCGGGCGGGGCTGAAGTACATCAGCGTGGAGGAGCACCTGCGCCCGGGCCTTCCGCGGACCGAACCGGAGGGGGAGGCGATCCACGGCGAGATCACGGCGACGCGGATGTTCCGCCGCCACGCGTCCGACGACCCGGCCCCGACGGACGTCGCGTAACCGGGCGTCCGTGCAATCGGGCGACTCTTGACCGGGGGTTCGTGCGACCGGTCGTCCGCGCGACCGGTCGTCCGCGCGACGGAGAACGGCCCGGCCCCCTCGATCGGGGGCCGGGCCGTTCTCCGTGTCACTCCTTGCTCAGGCCGCCTCCGACAGCGGCGCCGCCTCGGACAGCGGTGCCGCCTCCATCCGGACCTCGTCGCGCCGCGCCCGCAGCGGCGGACGCGCCGTGCTGCTCGGCTCCGACACCACTCCGTTGCGCTGGCGCCACACCTGGCGGGTCACCCAGACGTCGAGGACGCTCCAGGTGGCCACGACCGTCGAGACCACCGCGGTGATGGTGATCGGAAAGGCCAGCCACGAACCCGCCAGGCTGCAGAAGAACGCCACCACCGCCTGGATGAGGGTCACCGACGTGAGCAGCACGGCACGCACCGCGGCGTCGCGCACCGGATCGGGCATCCGTCGTCGGCCCCGCTCGTCCTCCACCCACAACTGCCCCGCCGACCGCGCCTCGTGTTCCATTGTCCTGTCACTCCCCACCACTGAACGACTTCAGGGAACGGCTGCCCGTTGTGCGAGCCTTTACGCGGACAGAACACTCCCCGTGCCTAATGACGCACGACAGAGGGAAAAGGTTTCGCCCCCTCGGGGGTGAACGCGAGACCCCGTCCGCGCGGAACACACAGTTCCAGCCATCTCCGCAGGCTGGCGGAGCCGCACGTCATCAGGTGTCCTGCGCCACAGTGACCGATCCCAACTCCCTGAATAACAGGACATCTCGTGATCGACGCTCACTCGACAGGCTGAAAATAGCCCGGACACACCTTCGGGATGGCCGCGATGCAGTAGTAGGCTCGCGCCGCCGTTTGTTGAAACTCAAGGTTGACGCCGTGTGTTGACGCCCGACGTCACGAAGTGAAGGACCCTCGCGACGAACGGGGGCCGAGCTGGGGGAGGCCATGCGCTTTCGCGGGAAGTCCATCCGCAGGAAGATCGTGGCGTTGCTGCTCGTACCGCTCGTCTCCCTCACCGGCCTGTGGGGCTTCGCCACGGTCCTCACCGGCCGCGAGGCCGACCAGCTCCTCGACGTCGGCTACATCGTCGACAAGGTCGGCTACCCCCTGGAGGACACCGCCCGGGTCATCCAGCTCGAACGCCGCCAGTCGCTCATCTACCTCGCCGACCCCCGCGGTTCCGGGGCCCTCGGCTCGCTCCAGGAGACCCGCAGGGCCACCGACCGGCAGATCGCCCGCATCCGCGCCAACGCCGCCGAACCCGGCGTCCGCGAGGAGATGCGGCCCGTCACCGCCCAGCGGATCGACAGCCTCCTCGAAGCGCTCGACGGCCTCGAATCCCTCCGCCGCTCCGTGGAGAACCGCAGCATCGGCCGCATGCAGGCCCTCGACTTCTACAACCGGCTCGTCGACCCCTGCTACAGCTTCCTCATCACCCTCCACGCCCTGGAGAACGTGGAGATGGACAAGCAGGGCCGCGCCCTCGTCGGCATCACCCGCGCCCGCGAACTGCTCTCCCGCGAGGACGCCCTCGTGCTCTCCGCACTCATCGCGGACCGCGTCACCGCCCAGGAGATCCGCGCGGTGTCCGACCTGATCGCCAACCGGAAGCAGTTCTACGAGGTCAACCTCGAACTCCTGCCTGCCGCCGAACGCGACCGCTTCGAGAAGTTCTGGCGCGGCCCCGAGACCCTGGCGCTGCGCACCGCCGAGAACGCCGTCGTCGAACAGGGCCCCACCGACAGCCCGCGCGCCGTCACCGCCGCCCGCTGGCAGGACCAGACCGGCCCCGTCCTCGACGTCCTCGCCCGCGAGAACACCGCCGCGGGCGACCGCTACCAGGAGCGCGTCCAGCCCGCCGCGTACAGCGTCCTCCTCAAGGTCGGCGTCGCCGGCGTCCTCGGCTTCCTCGCCCTGCTCGCCTCGATCGTCATCTCCGTCCGCATCGGCCGCGACCTCGTCCGCGACCTGCGCCGCCTCCAGAAGGAGGCGCAGGAGGTCTCCGGGGTCCGCCTGCCCAGCGTCATGCGCAGGCTGGCCGCAGGCGAACAGGTCGACGTCACCACCGAAGTGCCCCACCTGCGCTACGGGGAGGACGAGGTCGGCCAGGTCGGCCAGGCCCTCAACACCCTCCAGCGCGCCGCCGTCGAGGCCGCCGTCAAGCAGGCGGAGCTGCGCCGCGGCGTCTCCGAGGTCTTCGTCAACCTCGCCCGCCGCAACCAGGTCCTGCTCCACCGCCAGCTCACCCTCCTCGACACCATGGAGCGGCGCACGGAGGACACCGACGAACTGGCCGACCTCTTCCGGCTCGACCACCTCACCACCCGCATGCGGCGGCACGCCGAGGGCCTCGTCATCCTGTCCGGCGCCGCCCCCTCCCGCCAGTGGCGCAAGCCCGTCCAGCTCATGGACGTCGTCCGCGCCGCCGTCGCCGAGGTCGAGGACTACGAGCGGATCGAGGTGCGCCGCCTGCCCCGCCTCGGCGTGGGCGGCCCCGCCGTCGCCGACCTCACCCACCTCATCGCCGAACTCCTCGAGAACGCCACCGTGTTCTCGCCCCCGCACACCGCCGTCCAGGTGCTCGGCGAGCGGGTCGCCAACGGCTTCACCCTGGAGATCCACGACCGCGGCCTCGGCATGAACCCCGACGCCCTGCTCGACGCCAACCTCCGGCTCGCCGAGACCCCCGAGTTCGAGCTCTCGGACACCGACCGCCTCGGCCTCTTCGTGGTCAGCCGGCTCGCCCAGCGCCAGAACGTCCGCGTCTCGCTCCAGACCTCCCCGTACGGGGGGACCACCGCGGTCGTCTTCATCCCGGCCGCGCTGCTCACCGACGCGCCCGAGACGGAGGGCGCCGGCTTCCGCCTGGACCGCAAGGCGTCCGACCGCGCCGACGGCGACTCCGCCGCGCTGCCCGTCCGCCGTCCGGCGCTCGCCCGGGTCCCCGACGTCACCGCCGCGCCCCTCGACGGCCCCGTCGAGCTGGAGGCCCCGCTCGACGACGACTTCGACGTGCTCCTCGACCGGTCCGCGGACCTCCTCGACACCGAGAGCGAGCGCGGCGGCCTCTTCAAGCCCCGGGACCGGCGCCGCGCCGGCCGCGCCCCCGCGGGCGAGCAGCACGAACAGGCCCCGGACCGCGCCGCCGCCGGCCGCGAGGAGGAGGGACCCGCCGACGGGACCGCCCGCCGCCCCGTGCCGCTGCCGCGCCGCCACACCCCGACGCTCGTCGTGGACCACGGCCGGCGCCTCGACGGCCCCGACCGCTCCCACCCCCTCCCCGGCCGCGCCCACCCCGTCCCGGGCCGCCCGGGCAACGGCCCCGGCCACGACGACCGCCAGGGCCCCACCCTCGTCCCGGTACGCCCGGAGGGGCCCGCGCGCCAGGGGAACCCCGTACGCCCGGAGGGCCTCGCGCGCCCGGAGGGACCCACGAGGCCCGAAGGCCCCGCACGCCCGGGAGGTCCCGCGCGTCCGGACGCCCCCGTACGCCCGGAGGCTCCCGCACGCCCGGACAGCCCCGTACGCCGGGGAAGCCCCGTACCGCCGCCGGAAGGCCCCGCGCGCCCCGCACCTCCCGCGACCGACCCGGCCCCGCCGGAGGCTCCGGCCCCGGCCCCCGCGCTCTTCGACGGCCTGCCCCGCCGCGTCCGTCAGGCCAGCCTCGCGCCCCAGTTGCGCGAGGCCGACCGCAAGGCCGGCACCGACAAGCAGACCGCCGCGCCCGCCGCGCCGGACTCCTTCGAGCGCGACGCCGAGGAGGTGCGCGCCCGCATGGCCGCCATGCAGCGCGGCTGGCAGCGCGGCCGACGGCACACCGCCGACCCTGACGACCCGACAGCACCAGGAACGACACCCGAGGGGGACGGTCGATGACCGCACCGAACGCCGCAGCACCCAGCACGACCTCCGGAAACGGCGAACTGAACTGGCTCCTCGACGAACTCGTCCAGCGCGTCGGCTCCATCCGGAAGGCCCTGGTGCTCTCCAGCGACGGACTCGCCACCGGCGCCTCCCAGGACCTGACCCGGGAGGACGGCGAGCACCTGGCCGCCGTCGCCTCCGGCTTCCACAGCCTCGCCAAGGGCGTCGGCCGCCACTTCGAGGCCGGCAAGGTGCGCCAGACGGTCGTCGAGCTGGAGGACGCCTTCCTCTTCGTCACGGCCGCCGGTGACGGAAGCTGCCTGGCGGTGCTCGCGGACGCCGACTCCGACGTCGGCCAGGTCGCCTACGAGATGACGCTGATGGTGAAGCGGGTCGGGGCCCACCTCGCGACGGCCCCCCGGACCGGACTGCCCTCGGGAGGGTGAGTGGGACGGCATGAGTGACGCAGCCGAGCGGAACCGGACGGCGGAGGAGCGGACCCCGCGCCCCCACCACTGGTTCGACGACGAGGCCGGACCGGTGGTCCGCCCGTACGCGATGACCCGTGGCCGGACGAGCGCCGCCACCCGCCACCGGCTCGACCTGATCGCATTGGTCGTCCCCGAACCCGCCGCCGAAGACCCCGGCCGGGACCAGACGCTCTCCCCGGAACACGTGGAGATCGTCGAACGCTGCTCCGAGCAGCCCCAGTCGATCGCCGAGCTCGCCGCCGGACTCGACCTCCCCGTCGGGGTGGTCCGGGTCCTCGTCGGCGATCTCGTCGAGGACGAACTCGTCCACGTGACCCGCCCCGTTCCGCCGGCCGAACTGCCGGACGTGAACATCCTCCGCGAGGTGATCAATGGCCTTCGGGCGCTCTAGCCGCACCAAGCCCTTCGTCGAACCGGTGACCCTGAAGATCCTCGTCGCCGGCGGGTTCGGGGTCGGCAAGACGACCCTGGTGGGCGCGGTCAGCGAGATCAGGCCCCTGCGGACCGAGGAGATGCTCAGCGAGGCGGGGCGGCCCGTCGACGACCTGCACGGCGTCGAGTCCAAGACGACCACCACGGTCGCCATGGACTTCGGCCGGATCACGCTGCGCGAGGACCTCGTCCTGTACCTGTTCGGCACGCCCGGCCAGGACCGCTTCTGGTTCCTCTGGGACGAGCTGGCCCAGGGAGCCCTGGGCGCGGTCGTCCTCGCGGACACCCGCCGCCTGGAGGACAGCTTCGCGGCCATCGACTACTTCGAGCGGCGCGGCATCCCGTTCACGGTGGCCGTCAACTGCTTCGAGGGCGCCCAGCGGTTCCCCGCCGAGAGCGTGCGCGGGGCCCTCGACCTCGACCCCGAGGTCGAACTGGTCATGTGCGACGCCCGGGACCGCGAGTCGGTGAAGAACGTCCTGGTGGCGGTCGTCGAGCACGCCCTCATCCTCGCCGACCGCACCCACGCGGCCGTCCCCTCCTGATCGATCCCCCTGGTGGAGGGCCCCGGCAGGAGGCCCTCCACGGGGAGACTCAGTGCCCCGCCACCGACCTCCGCGCCACCGGGAAGTCGAAGTACGTCTCCGGGAACGGCTCCGGCCCGAACGTGAAGTGCCACCACTCCTCCGGCAGGTTCACGAACCCCTGCTCGGCGAGCGCCCCCTTGAGCAGGTTCCGGTTGGCCCGCCGCACACCCGTGATCCGCGGGTCGTCCGTGTGCGAGCGCGTGTCGAAGCAGTCGTAACCCGTCCCCATGTCCACGGAGTTGTCGGGGAACCGTTCCTCCTTCGGCGCGTAGCACTCCACCAGCCGCTCGCCCGGCCGGTACGCGCGCGTGGGCGGTGCCGGCAGCCGCACGATCGTCAGGTCCACCGTCGAACCCCGGCTGTGCCCGGACTTCTCCGCGATGTAACCGTCCTCGAACAGCCTCGACTTGTCGACGAGCGGATAGAACTCCTTCTTCATCCGCTCGTCCTCCAGGTCCTCCGCCCACCGCACGAAGTGGTCGACGGCCCGCTGCGGCCGGTAGCAGTCGTACACCTTCAGCGTGTAGCCCCGGGCGAGGAGCCGCACCTGCGCCCGGTGCAGCGCCTCCGCCGCCGGGCGGGTCAGGACGCACAGCGGCTGCCGGTAGCCGTCCACCGGCACGCCCGTGAAGTTGTGCGCCGTCGTGTAGCGCATCTCCTGGAGGATCGTCCGGTCCACGGAGTCGAGGGCCACGAACTCCCGCGGCGCCCGGGGCTCCGGCGCGGCCGGGGCCGGGGGAGCGGCGACGAGGGCGACCAGCCCGGCGGCCGCGACGGAGAGGGTACGGAGAAGAGGGGCGAGACCTGTCATGGGCCCCGTCTACCAGTTCCGGCAGCGCCGGGAAAGGGCGATCGCATACGGTCGGGCCGTGAAGCACCCGACCGCGCAGCACCCGACCGTGAGGGACCCGGCCGTGACCGACTCGACCGCGCAGGACTCCCACTGCTCCTCCTGCGGCGCGGCCCACCCCGCCGGCGCGGGCTGGCCCCGCACCTGTCCGGGCTGCGGCCGCACCGCCCACCGCAACCCGCTGCCCGTCGCCGTCGCCCTCCTGCCCGTCACGGACGCCGACGGCACGGGGCTTGTCGTCATCACCCGCACCATCGAGCCCCGCCGGGGCGGGATCGCCCTCCCCGGCGGCTTCATCGACCACGGCGAGGACTGGCGGGCCGCCGTCGCCCGCGAACTGCGCGAGGAGACCGGCATCGAGGCCGCCGCCGAGGAGGTCCGCCTCGCCGACGCGATGAGCTCCCCGGCCGGCCACCTCCTCCTCTTCGGCCTCCTCCCGGCGCGCCCGGCCTCCGTCCTGCCCGCCTCGGCCCCGACGGACGAGACCAGCGGCCACCACCTCCTCCGGGCCCCCGAGGAACTGGCCTTCCCGCTCCACACGGAGGCGGTACGGAAGTGGTTCGCGGGGGAGTACGGCTGAGAGGGGGAGTTCGGCCTGGAGGGAAGCGGTCCGGAGGAGGAGCGGCCTGGAGGGGGAGTTCGGCCGGGAGGAGAAGAGGGCTCCGGTGGGCGCGCCTCAGACCCCTCGCACCCGCACCGGCAGCCCCGGCTCCGCCACCCCGTCGTCCGTCACCCGCTCCACCACCACCCGCCCGTCCACGAGGCGCGACTGGTACCGCTCGATCTCGGCCGGCTCCCAGCCGTCCCCCGTGTCCCGTACGACGAGCCCCCCGCCCGTCCGCCCGGCGGCGGGCGCCCACACCTCCAGGACCGGGTCGCCACCCTCGTCCCGCACCGGGAGCACCGCGCCCGCCCGGGCCAGGACCGGCACCCGCGACAGCGGCGCGTCGAGCAGCACCTGCCCGGGCCCCTCGTACGCCCGGCCCGTCGCCGTGTCGTACCAGCGTCCGCGCGGCAGCCGCACCGCCCGCCGGTCGGCGCCGTGCGTCAGGACCGGCGCCACGAGCAGCGAGTCGCCGAGCAGGAACGCGTCCTCGCAGTCCCGCAGCGCCCGGTCCTCCGGCGTCCCCCACCACACGGGACGGACGTACGGCGCGCCCGTCATCCGGGCGAGCCGCGCCAGGGTCGTGAAGTACGGCCGCAGCCGCTCCCGTTCGGCCACCGCCACGCGCGCGTGCTCCAGGATCTCGGGCCCGTACTCCCACGGTTCGTGCGGCCCGGGGCCGGTCCCCGCGCGCGTGCGGAACAGCGGGAGCCACGCCGCCAGTTGGTACCGGCGCAGGAACAGCTCCGGCGACGGACCGCCGTCGGCTCCGGAGCCGTCCACGTCCGGCCCCGCGTACGGCACCCCGCACAGGCCGAGCCCCAGGACCAGCGAGAGCGAGGCCCGCAGCCCCGGCCACCCCGTCGTCACCCCGCCCGCCCAGGTGCCCCCGTACCGCTGCGTCCCCGCCCAGCCGGAGCGCGAGAGGAGGAAGGGCCGTTCGTCGGGACGCAGCCGGCGCAGCTCCTCGTACCCGGCCCGGGCCGCCGCCAGGCCGCACACGCCGCTCGCCCCCCGGCGGTCGCCGTCGTGCACCCGGTCCCCGGACTCCGCCCGCACCGCCGGGTCCACAGCGGCCACCAGCCGCACGTCCTCCTCCCGCAGCTCCTCCGCGAGCCCGGACAGACCGTCCGAGGGCCCGGCACCCGGATGCCCTGCGTCCAGGTGCCCGGCGTCCAGATGTACGGCGGACAGCGGGAGCCCGTGCTTCCGGTACGCGTCCACCGTGCCCCGCACCTCCGCCGCGTCCCCGGAGCCCTCGCGCGCGTGCTGCGGGCCCAGCGCCCAGGACGGCGGGAGCGCGGGCGCGCCGGTGAGCGCCGCCCAGCCGTGCAGCACGCGCGCGGGGGTGCCGACCACCACCCAGCAGCGCAGCGGACCGCCCTCCATCCGGACCTCGCAGGTCCCGGGCCGGTCGTGCCCGGACCCGGCCCCCTCCTCGCCCTCGGAGAGGACGACCCGGCCGTCCCAGGAGTTGTCGTGGAACACCAGGTGCGTACCGGCGTCCGAGACGATGAACCGCACGGGCATGGCGAGGTGCGACGGATGGTCCTCCCGGCCGGAACGCCCCCGGGACGCCGTGCTCCGCAGCCCGTACGAGCCGTCCCGCAGCCGCAGTCCCCCCGACCGCCCGCCGAGCCCGAAGAACCGCGCGTCGGCCGGTACCTCGCTCCGCTGCATCCAGCGCGCGGTCCCGGAGGGTCCCGCGCCTCCGGACGGCCCCGCGTCCACCGGCTCCCACCAACGCGGCGGCAGGTCCCGCCGGAGCAGCAGCCCGCCCGGCGTCCGGACCTCCACCGCCCCGTGCCGGGAGACCGCCACCGTCACCCGCTCCGAAACGATCCGCCACCCGCCGTCCGTGTCCGGCTCCAGGGCCGCCCGGGGATCCGGCTCGGGCGCCCCGTCGGCCAGCGCGTACGAGGGCAGCGGACCGGCCCCGTCCCACCCCCAGAACACCGTGCCGCCCGCCGACACGCACAGCCGCAGCGAGGACCGCGCGAACCGGATCGTCCCCCCGCCCGGCGCCGGCTCCGCCGACTCCGCGAGTCCCGGCACCCGGGCCCGCTCCGCCCCCCTCGGAGGCGTCCCCCACGTGCCCGTGCGGCGCCGCCGCCACGCCGACCGCACCGTCCGCAAGCCCTCCACGGAACCGAACACCTTCATCGAACGCAGCAGTTCACGACCGTCCATGCGGCTCACCCTGCCACCCGGAAAAGGCGGAACGAGCCGCGTTCAACCGCCGTTCACCCGTGGTGGGAGCACATATTCAACTACCGGACCATGGGCGGACAGCCCTGGTGCGAAAGACGATCACATGGCATCGTCCTGTCAGCCGCGTCGCGCGCACACCCCAGCACGTGCGCGGGACACACGCAGACCCCGCGTACAGCCAGGGAGCCGCCCCATGACATCAGCGCAGACCGAGCCGCTCTGGCAGCCGGACGAGGAACGCATCGCCACGGCCGCCGTCACCCGTTTCCAGGCCTGGGCGGCCGAACACCACGGCGCCCCGGCCCAGGGCGGGTACCCGGCGCTCCACCGCTGGTCGGTCGAGGAGCTCGAAGCGTTCTGGCGGGCGGTCGTCGAGTGGTTCGACATCCGCTTCTCCACCCCGTACGAGCGCGTCCTCGGCGACCGCTCGATGCCCGGCGCCGACTGGTTCCCCGGGGCCACCCTCAACTACGCCGAGCACGCCCTGCGCGCCGCCGACGAGCGCCCCCACGACACGGCCCTGCTCCATGTGGACGAGACACATGAGCCCACCCCGGTGACCTGGGCGGAGCTCCGCCGCCAGGTCGGCTCCCTCGCCACCGAGCTGCGCGCCCTCGGCGTACGCCCCGGCGACCGCGTCAGCGGCTACCTGCCCAACGTCCCGCAGTCCGTCGTGGCCCTCCTCGCCACCGCCGCCGTCGGCGGCGTGTGGACCTCCTGCGCCCCCGACTTCGGCGCCCGCAGCGTCCTCGACCGCTTCCAGCAGGTCGAACCGGTCGTCCTCTTCACCGTCGACGGCTACCGCTACGGCGGCAAGGAGCACGACCGCCGCGACACCGTGGCCGAGCTGCGCGCCGAGCTCCCGACCCTCCGCGCCGTCGTCCACATCCCGCTCCTCGGCACCCCGGCCCCCGAGGGAACCCTCGCCTGGGACGACCTGATCGCCGCCGACACCGAGCCGGTCTACGAGCAGGTCCCCTTCGCCCACCCGCTGTGGGTCCTGTACTCCTCCGGCACCACCGGCCTGCCGAAGGCGATCGTCCAGTCCCAGGGCGGCATCCTCGTCGAGCACGTCAAGCAGTTGGGCCTCCACTGCGACCTCGGCCCCGAGGACGTGTTCTTCTGGTACACCTCCACCGGCTGGATGATGTGGAACTTCCTCGTCTCCGGCCTGCTCACCGGCACGACGATCGTCCTGTACGACGGAAGCCCGGGCTATCCCGACACCGCCACCCAGTGGCGCGTCGCCGAACGCACCGGCGCCACCCTGTACGGCACCTCCGCCGCGTACGTGATGGCCTGCGCCAAGGCGGACGTGCACCCCGGCCGCGACTTCGACCTCTCGGCCGTCCGGTGCGTCGCCACCACCGGCTCCCCGCTGCCCCCCGACGGCTTCCGCTGGCTCCACGACGAGGTCCGCGAGAACCTCTGGATCGCCTCCGTCAGCGGCGGCACGGACGTCTGCTCCTGCTTCGCGGGTGCCGTCCCCACCCTCCCCGTCCACATCGGCGAGCTCCAGGCCGCCGGCCTCGGCACCGACCTCCAGGCCTGGGACCCCTCCGGCAAGCCCGTCGTCGGCGAGGTCGGCGAACTCGTCGTCACCAACCCCATGCCGTCCATGCCGATCCACTTCTGGAACGACCCCGACGGCAGCCGCTACCGCGACAGCTACTTCGAGATGTTCCCGGGCGCGTGGCGCCACGGCGACTGGATCACGATCACCGACCACGGCTCGGTCGTCATCCACGGCCGCTCCGACTCCACCCTCAACCGGCAGGGCGTCCGCATGGGGAGCGCCGATATCTACGAGGCCGTCGAACGCCTCCCGGAGATCCGCGAATCCCTCGTCATCGGCCTGGAGGAACCGGACGGCGGCTACTGGATGCCGCTCTTCGTCCACCTCGTGGAGGGCGCCGTCCTCGACGAGGAGCTGATCACCCGCATCAAGCGGACCATCCGCTCCGAACTCTCCCCGCGCCACGTCCCCGACGAGATCATCGAGGTCCCGGGCGTCCCGCACACTCTCACCGGCAAGCGCATCGAGGTCCCGGTCAAACGCCTCCTCCAGGGCACCCCGCTGGCCAAGGCCGTCAACGCCGGCTCGGTCGACGACCTCGGCCTCCTCCACTTCTACGAGACCCTGGCCGCCAACCGCCGCGCCTAGACGCACGAACGCCCGGGGCCCCGATCCACCGTGATCGGGGCCCCGGGCGTCTCCCCTCTACGCCTCCGGCACCTCACCCGGCGCGGCGGCGGCCCCCTTCACGAGCACCGCCGACACCCCGAGGACGGTGCCCGCCCGCCCGGCCGGCGTGCTCCCGGCGAGGACGGTGCGCTCCCCGAGGAACGCCGACGTCGTACGGTCGAAGATCCACTGCGTCTGCTCCCCGCGGGCGGTACGGGCCACGGCGACGCCCTCGCGCCCGGCCGCGTCGGTCGCCGACGGCAGCACGGTCACGCCGGGGATCAGGGCCGCGGCCCGGTACAGCGCGGCGGTGACCTCCGGGGGAGCCCAGGTCTCGGCCAGCAGGGTCCCGATCGCGTCGAAGGCCCGCTGGTCGGCGTCGGCCCCCGAGCCCCCGGCGCCCCGGGTCTGCTCGCGGACCAGCCGCAGCAGCGCCTCCGGACCCGTGGGGAGCGTCGCCACGTACGCGTGCGTAGGGCGGGTGACGGACGGCGGCTCCGCCCCGAGCGTGCTCTTCCGCGGCTCGGCCCCGGGGCGATCCAGCTCGTACACGGGCCCCGGGGAGCCGAGCGGGGTGTCGGCGGCCCCCGCCTCGCGCAGCAGACCGGGGCGGCTGCCGTCGGCGGAGAGCCACACCTCGCGCACGCGTGCGGGCGGCAATACGGCGGGACCCCCGGCCGCGTCGCGCCCCGCGTGGGCGACGAGGCTCTTCACGTAGACGTACTCCCCGGGCCGCACCTCCGGCGCGGGGGCGACGGCCGCGGCGAGCGCCGCCTGGGACAACAGCCGTACGGCCTCGGACGGGGCCGGCCGCCCGGCCGTGACCCGGCCCGGCGACCCGGTCGGCGTCTCCCCGGGGGCGAGCACGACGAGACCGGCGACGACCGCGCAGGCCGCCACCGGCACGGCGAGCAGCCGGAGCGGGACCTTCCGGCGCGGGCGGGCGGCCGGGCCGCCGTCCCCGGCGGCGAGGGCGGACCGCAGGACGGCGTGCCGCAGGTCGAGGTTCCGCTCCGGCGTCAGCTCGGGCACCGGCGGCGGGGGCAGCAGTTCGGCGAGCTCGGCCCGCAGGAGCGCGTCCGCGCCGGCGCCGCGCGGCGGTCGGGGGGTGAAGGCGTTCATGCCTGCTTCTCCGGATTCGATCGGGACGGGAGGGGGCCTGCCGCCGGTAGGGGCGGGGGCGCGGACCGACGCGCGGGTACGGACCGGCGTTCACGTACGGGCCGACTTTCACGTGCGGGGGCGGGATCGCGCCCGCCGGCCGCGTGGGCGGGGCCGCCCGCCCGGACGGCGACGGCGGCGGACCGCTCCCGCCGCCGCGCCGCCCGCAGCTCGGCCTCCGCGAGCCTCCGCAGCCGTTCGCGGGCCCGGGACAGCCGGGAGCGGACGGTCCCGACCGGGATGCCGAGCGCCTCACCGGCCGCCGCGTAGTCCAGACCGGCCCACACCACGAGCGTGAAGACCTCGCGCTCGCGCCGCCGGAGCCCGCCGAGCGCGACGCGGGCGGCCCGTACCTGCTCCCCGTCCGTCATCCGGGCGAGGACGTCGTCGGCGAAGTCCGGCAGGACACCGCGCTCGGGGAGCCGGGCGAGGGCCGCGTCCCGCCGCCGGGCCTCGCGGGCGGCGCCGCGCATGATGTTGGTCGCGATGCCGAGCAGCCACGGACGCAGGCTCCCGCCGTCGGCGTGCACCTTCCCGCGACAGCGCCAGGCCTCCAGGAAGGCGGCGGAGACGACGTCCTCCGCCGCCGCCCGGTCCCCGCACACCCGGAACGCGTAGTGGTACAGCACGCGTGCGTGCTCGTCGTACGCCTCGCCGAGCGCCGAGGGGTCCCCGGCACGGAAACGATCTCTCATAGGTGATTCCACAACTGGCACTGGACGGCGGTTCGTCCGGGTTCCCGTGACCTGGACCACACGCCTTACGGGACCCGGGCCACACGCCTTCCGGGGCTGTGGCCCAGGTCACGGGAACGCCCCCGCCGCCATGAGCAGTGCTGGACATGAACGACGCAACGACCTCCGGCCGCACCGCCCCGGGCACGCCCCACCCCGCCCCCCACCTCGCACCCCGCCCCGCGACCCGCCGCACGGCCCTCCGCACCCTCGCCCTCGCCGGGGTCCTCTCCGGCATGACGCTCTCCGCCCTGCCCCCGGCCGCCGTGGCGACGGCCCGCGCCCCCGAGACGTACACCCTGACGATCCGCCACCTCGACCGCCAGGGGACCGCCACCGACGCGTACCTCACCCACGTCACCGGCGTCTCGGGCCCCGGCGCGTCCGAGGAGGTCTCGCCCCACGACGCCTCCGGCACGGTCACCGTCCGCCTCCCCGAGGGCCGTTACCTGCTCGACTCCACCCTGTCCGGGCCCGAGGAGGGCTCCGGGACCGACTGGATCGTCCAGCCCCGCCTGGACCTGGACCGCGACACCACGGTCACCGTCGACGCCCGCACGACCGCCCCGGTGGACGTCCGCCCGCAGGACCCGGACGCCCGCTTCCTCAGCCGCCTCGGAGTCGTCGAGGTCACCCACGGCGGCACGACCCGCTCCGCGAACGTCATGGCCGGCCCCGACCTGCGCGTCGCCCACCTCGGCCCCGACGCCGAACCGGCCTCGGTGAAGGAGTGGTTCGACACGTACTGGGAGGGCGGGACCGACGACTACGCCCTCGGCTACTCCTTCACCTCCGCGCGCGCCCTGACCGGCCTCGTCCGCCACCCGTCCACCGCCTCCCTCGCCACCGTCGAGATCCGCCGCGCGGCCCCGGAGGGCGGGACAGGGAACGCGTTCGTCTCCGTCCAGCCCAGCGCCGGCCCCACCGTCGGCCTCGTCCAGCCCCTCCGGCCGCTCGGCACCGCGACCGTGCTCGTCACCCCCGAGCGGGGCCGGTGGAACGTCGAGTACGAGGGCCCCGCCGCTCCCGGGGCGGCGCCCGACCGGTACGCCGAGAACGGGTTCGCGGTGCGAGCGGGCGCCACCACCACCCACACCTTCGACAACGCGGTCTTCGGACCCGCCCTCGCCACCGCGCCCGGCGCCCGTCCGGCGGGCGTCCGCGACGGCGCCGCCCTCTCCCTCGACGTCCCGCTGCTCGCCGACGGCGAGGGCCACGCGCCGAGCGCACCGCGCTTCCGCTCCGCCACCACCACGCTCCACCGCGACGGGGTCCTCGTCGGCACCCGCCGGGGCACGCCCGGCCGGGCCACGTTCACCACCACCCCGGGGGCGGCCCCGTACCGGCTGACCGCCACCGCGACCCGCGGCGACGGCACGGCCCCGGGCGGACGCGTCACCGCCGCCTGGACCTTCACCTCGGCCGCGACCACCCGCCCGACCGCGCTTCCCCTCAGCACCGTCCGCTTCGCCCCGGCCCTCGGCCTCGACGGCACCGGCCCGGCGGACGACCGGGTCCACGTGCCGATGACCGTCCAGGGCGCGGCGGCCGGGTCCGGCGTCCGCTCCCTGACGGTGTCGGTGTCGACCGACGGCGGCGCCACCTGGACCCGCGTCCCCGTCACCGACGGCCGGGCCGCCTTCCGCAACCCCGCCGCCGGACGGTCCGTCTCGCTCCGCGCCGAACTCACCGACACGGAGGGCAACACGCTCACCCAGACCCTGACGGACGCCTACCGCACCCGCTGACCACCGATCACACGATCCGGAACGCTCCGGGGAGGCCCACCCTCCCCGGAGCGTCTCCACATGACCCCTCGCACGCCGTCAACCCCCGCACGCGGCCTGCCCGTCGTCCATCCCCTCCCCGAACCGTCACTGTCAGTGGCGAAGGTTACGGTGAGTGAGCACCGATCGGACCGTCACCAGGGGGAGACATGACACGGACCGGAACCACCCCGACGAACCTCCGCCGCGCCCTGCGCCGCGAGGTTCCCAGCACCGTCGGGCTCCTCGCCGACGAACAGGACTTCGCGGCCATGCGCCGCTACCGCACGTTCCTCTTCGACGACCACACCGCCTACCTGCACCAGGTCGAGGCCCTCCTCAAGACCCTCGCCCGCCAGGGCACCCACACCACCGTCGCCCTCTTCGACCCCGAGGAGTACGCGGCCTGGTGCGCCGAGACCGCCACCGACCCCGACCGGCCCGCGAGCCGCAGCCGCTTCACCGCCCACCTCGCCGCCACCGGAGCCCGCGTCACCTACACCGGGCAGCCCCTCGCCGCCCTCCTCCCCGAACTCGTCGACACCGCCGTCCGCCAGGCCACCTGGGAGTACGCCACCACCGTCCTCGCCACCGCCGGCGACTGCGCGACCTGCGGCAAGGACATCGGCAAAGCCGCCTACGAGCGGGCCGCCCGCCTGCTCGTCCGCCTCCTCGAAGCCGCCGGACCGGGCACCCACCACCTCGTCTGCAGCGTCCCCGCCGCCGACGACCAACTCCTCGCCGTCCTCCACACCGACGGCACCCCACCGCCCGAGGACACCACCGGCACCGGATTCGCCACCGAGTTCACCGCCGTCCTCGCCGCCGGCATCGCCCTCGGCGCCCCCGGCGGCCTCGTCCTGCGCACCACCGCCCCCGACACCCGCGACCGTCTCCACGGCTGGCGCCTCACCGACGGCACCCTGACCCCGCTCACCGAGGCCGAGGTCTTCTCCGCCTACTGCACCGACGCCCGCACGGGAGAACCCCTCTCCCCGGAACCCGGCGTCGAGTACCGCGCCGGCTTCCCCCTCGCCCCCGGCCCCGACGACGACTGGACCACCCACCACTGACCCCGCGCACGACGAAGGGGCTCCCCGCCACCTCGTGACGGAAAGCCCCTTCGTCGTCGCTCACCTCAGGGGATCACTCCCCGGACAGCACCGCCTGCGCGGCCAGCCGCGCCTCGTGCGCGGTGTCCGCGGCCCGCGCCGCGGCCGCGGCACGCTCGCACTGCGCCAGCGTGTACTTGGCCAGCGTCGCCCGCACGTACGGAATCGACGCCGCACCCATGGAGAGGGAGGTGACGCCCAGACCCGTCAGCACGCACGCGAGCAGCGGATCCGAAGCGGCCTCGCCACAGACACCACAGCTCTTGCCCTCGGCCTTGGCCGCCTCGGCGGACAGCGCCACCAGGTCGAGCAGCGCCGGCTGCCACGGGTCCTGGAGCCGGGACACCGCACCGACCTGACGGTCGGCCGCGAAGGTGTACTGCGCCAGGTCGTTGGTGCCCAGCGAGAGGAACTCGACCTCCTGCAGGATCGAGCGCGCCCGCAGCGCGGCCGAGGGGATCTCGACCATCGCACCGAACTTCGCCCGCAGCCCCGCCTCACGGCAGGCGTCGGCGAACGCCTTCGCGTCCGTACGGTCGGCCACCATCGGCGCCATGACCTCGAGGTACACCGGCAGCCCCTCGGCCGCCTTCGCGAGGGCGGAGAGCTGCGTCCGCAGCACCTCCGGGTGGTCGAGCAGCGACCGCAGCCCCCGCACGCCGAGCGCCGGGTTCGGCTCGTCGGCCGGGGTGAGGAAGTCCAGCGGCTTGTCGGCGCCCGCGTCCAGGACGCGCACGACCACACGCCCCTCGGGGAACGCCTCCAGGACCTGACGGTAGGCCTCGACCTGCTTCTCCTCGGACGGCGCCTTCTTGCTGTCGTCCAGGAAGAGGAACTCCGTACGGAACAGACCGACGCCCTCCGCACCGGCCTCCACCGCCGCCGGCACGTCCGCCGGACCGCCGACGTTGGCCAGCAGCGGCACCTTGTGCCCGTCCGAGGTCGCGCCCGGACCGGTGGACGTCGTCAGCGCGGCCCTGCGCTCGGCGGCCGCCTTCGTCAGCGCCGCCTTCTTCTCCTCGCTCGGGTCCACGAAGAGCTCACCGGTGGAACCGTCGACCGCGATGAGCGTGCCCTCGGCCAGCTCACCCGCGCCCGGCAGCGCCACGATGGCCGGCACGCCCAGCGCCCGCGCGAGGATCGCGCTGTGGCTGGTCGGCCCGCCCTCCTCGGTCACGAACCCGAGCACGAGCGCCGGGTCGAGCAGCGCCGTGTCGGCCGGCGCCAGGTCCCGCGCGATCAGCACGTACGGCTCGTCGCTGTCCGGCACGCCCGGCATCGGCACGCCGAGCAGCCGCGCGACGATCCGGTTCCGCACGTCGTCCAGGTCGGCGACCCGGCCCGCCATGTACTCGCCGGCCCCGGCGAGCAGCTCGCGGTAGTGCGAGAAGGCGTCGTAGATGCCGCGCTCGGCCGTGCTGCCGACCGCGATCCGGCGGTCGACGTCGGCGATGAGCTCCGGGTCCTGGGCGATCATCGCCTGGGCCTCCAGCACCGCCTGGGCCTCGCCACCGGCCAGGTTGCCCCGGGCGATCAGATCCGCGGCCACGGCCTCCACGGCCTGACGGGCGCGCCCCTGTTCGCGCTCCGCCTCCTCGGCCGGAATCGACTTGGCCGGCGGCTCCAGAACCGCAGTGCCCATGTGCCGGACCTCGCCGATCGCCACTCCGTGGCTGACGCCGACGCCTCGCAGCGTTGTCTCCATCTCACCCGTCTCCGATTGAGCGGCGGCCCCTGCCGCCGCGTTGAATGTCGAACTCGCGGTCGTCACAGCGGACGGACCGGCTCAGTTCCAGCCGAAGAGGTTGTCGCCGGTGGCCACCTCGCCGGTCTCGGCGACGTCGGAGAGCGAGTCCGCGGTGGCCTCCAGGGCCACGACGGGGCAGATGGGGGACTTGCCGGCGGCCTCGACCGCGGCCGGGTCCCAGCGCACGACGGCCTGTCCGCGCGTCACGGTGTCGCCCTTGCTGACGAGCAGCTCGAAGCCCTCGCCGTTGAGCTGGACCGTGTCGATGCCGAGGTGCGTCAGCACACCGTGGCCCTCGGCGTCGACGACGACGAAGGCGTGCGGGTGCATGGAGACGATGACCCCGTCGACGGGGGAGACGGCCTCGGAGGGCTCACGTACGGGATCGATGGCGGTACCGGGACCGACCATCGCACCGGAGAAGACCGGATCGGGAACTGCAGCGAGACCGATGGCACGGCCGGCGAGCGGCGAGGTCACGACTGTCATGGGAAGCCTCCCAGGGGCGGAGATTGTGTGGCGCCGTCACTACCTGTCCTGGACGGCGAACTGTTCCGAAGCGTATGTCATAGGAAGTCCCGGTTCCGCACGAGACGTACCAGTTGGGCGGAGCTAGGGACTACCGGCGACGGTTTGCGTCTACTGACGGTGGGATGTACTGTCGTACTTCTGCCTGACCCCAGCGCGGCCTTGAGTCGCGGGTCGGCAGCACCTATCAAGCCAGATCCTAACCCCAGTGGTCTACACCTCTGCGTGCTCGCAGTGGGACGTGGTCAGGGGGACCGAGAAAGCCTGGTAATGTTTGACCCCGCCGGGAACGGAAAGCGCGAAAGCGAATTCCAGCCCCAGCAGCCCGCTTCGGGGGGTGGCAGAAACGGAAAACGGATCTGCTAAGCTCGAAACACGAAAGACCGAAGGGAAAAGCCCGGAGGAAAGCCCGAGAGGGTGAGTACGAAGGAAGCGTCCGT
Source organism: Streptomyces sp. NPDC007872 (assembly GCF_042868165.1). Taxonomy (NCBI): domain Bacteria; kingdom Bacillati; phylum Actinomycetota; class Actinomycetes; order Kitasatosporales; family Streptomycetaceae; genus Streptomyces; species Streptomyces sp. NPDC007872. The sequence continues at coordinate 34 of NZ_JBIAEA010000006.1, read as the reverse complement.
TCCTTGAGAACTCAACAGCGTGCCAAAAATCAAC
>NZ_JBIAEA010000005.1:0-703138 GCF_042868165.1 Streptomyces sp. NPDC007872 | reverse complement strand
GGGCCCTTCCGGCGGTTCCGACTCTATCAGATCCTTTCGGCGTCTGATTCCCGGTCAGCGGGAGTTGTCTTTCCGGCTGTTGGGCCGTTCCGACGAGTGAGACTTTAGCGGATTCCCCGCCTCCGACGCTAATCGGGGGCCTGCGCTCAAACCTTCGAACGCGGATTCCTCATTTCGCAAAAACGCACGGAAAGAACGACGGCACGGCAAAGCGCTGTCGGCTTCTGAGGATCTTGCGGAATGGCTGTCCGGGGCCGACCGGGGTCGGTGCTCACGTCGGACAACTCGGAGAACACTACGGAGCCGGGGAGGACGTGTCAAGCCTGGCCCGGGGCCCGGTGGCGGAAGGCGTTGCGGTAGGCGCGGGGGCTGGTGGAGAGGTGGGCGGCGAAGTGCTGGCGCATGGTGACCTCGCTGCCGAAGCCGGCGCGGCGGGCCACCTCGGGGAGGGGGTGGTCGGTGCGCTCCAGGAGCTTCTGGGCGGCGGCCACGCGCTGGGTGATGAGCCAGTGCAGGGGGGTGGTGCCGGTGGTGGCCCGGAAGTGGCGGGCGAAGGAGCGGGGGGACATTCCGGCGACGGCGGCCAGGCTCGCGACCGTGTGGGGTGCGGAGAGGTGGGCCAGGGCGTGAGTGCGTACGGCGGCGAGGGCGTCGGCGTCGCGGTCGGCGCGGGGCGTCGGGCGCTCGATGAACTGGGCCTGGGTCCCCGTACGGAAGGGGGCCGTGACCATGGAGCGGGCCACGGTCGCCGCCGCTTCGGCGCCGTGGGCCGTACGGACCAGGTGGAGGCAGAGGTCGATGCCCGCCGCGGTGCCGGCCGAGGTCCAGACGCCGGAGTCCTCGACGAAGAGGGCGTCGGGTTCGACCCGTACCGCCGGGTGGCGGGCGGCGAGGGTGCGGGCCAGGTGCCAGTGGGTGACCGCGCGGCGGCCGTCGAGGAGTCCGGCGCGGGCCAGGACGAAGGCGCCCGCGCAGAGGGAGGCGACCGGGATGCCGGCGGTGTGGGCGCGGCGGAGGGCGTCGAGGACCGGGGGCGGGACGTCGGCGCCCGGGTCCTCGATGCCCGGGACGATGACGAGGTCCGTGGGGGTGAGGTCGTCGAGCCAGGTCAGGGGGCGGTCGGGAGTCAGGGTGAGGCCGCCCCGGAGGCGTACCGGGGTGTGCGGGTCCGCGGCCGCCCGGTGGAGGGCGAACGGGGGGACGCCCCGGAGGGTGCGGTCGCTGTCCCAGACCTCGGTGATGACGGAGACGTCGAAGGCGCGGACGCCCGGGAAGACGAGGAGCGCGATGCGCTGGGGGCGGGTTTCCGGGGGCGGCGCCATGGTTGGCAGTAAACCATCGGTCGGTGGCATGCGGCCCTCTGGGACCGGGGGCCCGGCGGCGGAAGGATCGTCGGCATGGAGATCGCGGAGAACGCAGCGCTCGTCGTCGTCGACGTACAGAAGGGCTTCGAGGAGGAGTACTGGGGGAAGCGGAACAATCCGGATGCGGAGCGGAACATCGCCGTGCTGCTCGATCTGTGGCAGGCGACCGGGCGGCCCGTCGTCCTCGTGCGGCACGACTCGGCGGAGGGGTCGCGTTCGCCGCTGCGGGCGGGGCACGGGGGGAACGACTTCAAGGACTTCGTGGAGGAGCGGCGGGGGAAGGGCTCCGGGCCCGAGCTGCTCGTGGTGAAGTCCGTGAACTCCGCCTTCTACGGGGAGCCGTCCCTGGACGCGTGGCTGCGGGGGCGGGGCGTCGGGCAGATCGTGGTCGTCGGGATCCAGACGAACATGTGCAACGAGACGACGGCCCGGATGGGCGGGAACCTCGGGTACGACGTGGTGTTCCCGCTGGACGCGATGCACACCTTCGACCTGGAGGGGCCGTACGGCTGGACGGCGAGCGCCGATGAGTTGACGCGGGCGACGGCGGTCTCCCTTCACGGGGGCCGCTTCGCGCGGGTGGTGGCCACGGAGGACGTGGTGCGGGGGGCCTCCGCCGGGGACGCCGGGGTCCGGTGACCCCGGCGGGGGCGGCGCGGGCGGTCAGCCGTTGCCGGAGGCGAGCTCGCGGCTGCGGTCGCGGGCCGCTTCGAGGGCGGCGATGAGGGCGGCCCGTACGCCGTGGTTCTCCAGTTCGCGGATGGCGCTGATGGTGGTGCCGGCCGGGGAGGTGACGGCCTCGCGGAGCTTGACCGGGTGCTCGCCGCTGTCGCGGAGCATCACGGCGGCGCCGATGGCGGCCTGGACGATGAGGTCGTGGGCCTGGGCGCGGGGCAGGCCGAGGAGGATGCCGGCGTCGGTCATGGCCTCGACGAGGAAGTAGAAGTACGCGGGGCCGGAGCCGGAGAGGGCGGTGGCGGCGTCCTGCTGGGACTCGGGGACGCGGAGGGTCTTGCCGACGCCGCCGAAGATCTCCTCGGTGTGGGCGAGGTGGTCGGGGGTGGCGTGGCTGCCGGCCGAGATGACGGACATGCCCTCGTCGACGAGGACGGGGGTGTTCGGCATGACGCGGACGACGGGGGTGCCGGCGGTGAGGCGCTCCTCGATGAACGAGGTGGGGATGCCCGCCGCCGCGCTGATGAGGAGGCGGTCGGCGGTGACGTGCGGGGCGAGCTCGTCGAGGAGGCGGCCCATGTCCTGGGGCTTGACGGCCAGGATGAGGGTGTCGGCGCGCTTGGCGGCCTCGGCGTTGGTGACGGTCTCGACGCCGTAGCGGGTGCGGAGCTCCTCGGCGCGCTCGGCGCGGCGGGCGGTGACCAGGAGGTTCGCGGGGCGCCAGCCGGCGCGGATCATGCCGCTGAGGAGCGCTTCACCGATCTTGCCGGTGCCGAGGACTGCGACGGTCTGGGTCATGGCTCTGTTCACCTCGCCGGAGGGGGTACGTCGTGCCGTCATCCTCGCACCGGGGCCGTGGTGGTGCGGTGGGTGTCCGAGGGGCGGTCACGGCCGGTCAGGCCGTGCGGCGGCGGAGGGTGGCGGCGCCGAGGGCGAGGACGAGGAGGGCGCAGCCGGCGACGACGAGGACGTCGCGGACGAAGGCACCGGTGGCCTCGGGGTGGCGGAGGACCTCGTTCATGCCGTCGACGGCGTACGACATGGGCAGGACGTTCGAGACGGCTTCGAGGGCGGGGGCCATGCGGTCGCGCGGGGTGAACAGGCCGCAGAGGAGGAGCTGGGGGAAGATCACGGCCGGCATGAACTGGACGGCCTGGAACTCGGACGCGGCGAAGGCGGAGACGAAGAGGCCGAGGGCGGTGCCGAGCAGGGCGTCGAGGAGGGCCACCAGGAGCAGGAGCCAGGGGGAGCCGACGACGTCGAGGCCGAGGAACCGGAGGGCGAGGCCGGTGGCGAGGGCGGACTGGACGACGGCGAGGAGTCCGAAGGCGAGGGCGTAGCCGGCGATGAGGTCGCCCTTGCCGAGGGGGAGGGCGAGCAGGCGTTCCAGGGTGCCGGAGGTGCGTTCGCGCAGGGTGGCGATGGAGGTCACCAGGAACATCGTGATGAGCGGGAAGATGCCGAGGAGCGAGGCGCCGATGGTGTCGAAGGTGCCGGGGCTCCCGTCGAAGACGTACCGGAGCAGGAAGAGCATCACGCACGGCACGAGGAGCATGAGGGCGATCGAGCGCGGGTCGTGGCGCAACTGGCGCAGGACGCGGGCGGCGGTGGCGAGGGTGCGGGCGCTGCTCATGGCCGGGGCTCCTGGGTCTGGTCCTGGTCCTGGTGCTGCTTGTCGTGGGCGGTTCCGGGGCGCTGTCGCTCCCGGGCCGCGGCCGCGTCGACGAGGTGGAGGAAGGCCTCTTCGACGGTGGGGGTGTCGTTGCGGCGGCGGAGGGCCTCGGGGGTGTCCTCGGCGAGGATCTCGCCCTCGCGCATCAGGAGGAGCCGGTGGCAGCGCTCGGCCTCGTCCATGACGTGGGAGGAGACGAGGAGCGTGGTGCCGCGGTCGGCGGCGACGCGGTGGAAGAGGTCCCACAGGTCGCGGCGGAGGACGGGGTCGAGGCCGACGGTGGGTTCGTCGAGGACGAGGAGTTCGGGGGCGCCGAGGAGGGCGACGGCGAGGGAGACCCGGCTGCGCTGGCCGCCGGAGAGCCGGCCGGCGAGGGAGCCGGCGTGGGCGGTGAGGTCGACGTCGGCGACGGCCCGGTCGACGGCGGCGCGGCGTTCGTGGCGGTGGGCGCGGCCGGGGAGGAGGACGGCGGCGAAGTAGTCGAGGTTCTGGCGGACGGTGAGGTCGTCGTAGACGGACGGGGCCTGGGTGACGTAGCCGATGCGGGGGCGCAGGGCCGGGGCGCCGGCGGGGCGGCCGAGGACGGTGAGGGTGCCGCCGACCTCGGCCTGGGTGCCGACGATCGCGCGCATGAGGGTGGTCTTGCCGCAGCCGGAGGGGCCGAGGAGGCCGGTGATGCGGCCGGCCGGGACGGTGAAGTCGAGGCCGCGCAGGACGGTGCGGTCGCCGCGGACGGCGGTGAGGGCGCGGGCGGTGATCGCCGCGGGGGCGGTGGTGTCGGTGTCGTTCCGGCCCCGGCTCGCGGCCGTGTCCGCGTCTCCGTCGGCGCCCGTCGAGTAATTCACCATGTGATGAATAGTGCGCCTGGGGGTGCCGGCCGTCAAGCCTCCGTGGGGTGGCGGGTTACTTGCCGCGCTTGGGCTTCTTGCGGGCGGCCGGGTTGCCCGTGCGGGAGCCGCGGCGCTTCTCGTACCGGGCGAGGGCCGCCTCGTACTCGGCGCGGTGGAGCTTCTCGCCGGGCGCCTCGGTCAGGCAGCGGGCGCTGTAGGCGAGGAGCGAGCCGATGAAGCCGATCGCCTTGAGGCTGCGCAGGGAGTCCTCGCGGGCCGGGTCGTCCGGGCGGCGCCGGAAGCCCTCCCAGGTCTTGCGGCAGGCGATGGCGCTGCAGACCGCGAACATGACGACGACCAGGCCGTTGACGATGCCGCCCGTGTTCGCGATCCGGAGCCCCTGGAAGGCGAAGCGCAGCACGAGGCAGGCCGCGACGGCGGCGGCGAGCGCGCCGACGGCCAGGCCGGCGCGGCGCAGCGCGTAGTGGCCGGTGTGGTCGACCCAGGTCGTGCCGAAGAAACGGATCTCCTCGGGGCGGGGTCCGCCGGTGGGGCCGCCGGTCCTGCCGGCGGCCGCGTCGTCCGTCGCGCCGTCTGCCGTACGCGGGGTCTGCTCGTCGTCGCTCACGGGGTCGATTATCCCCGGACGGCGTCCGGGCAGGTCAGGCGCAGCGCGGTGCCACGAGGCCGTCGCTGCCCGTGTGCACGTAGGAGTCGGAGACGTACTCCCCCGGGGCGATGCTGTCCCAGATGTTCGTCGTGCCGTACGGGCCGGTGACCGTCTCGCCGTACTTCTGGCAGGAGATCGCCACCGTGGCGTTCAGGGGCAGGGAGCGGACGAGCGGGTACTGGGTGCCCGGGCCCGAACGCACGTTGAGGCGGTAGCCCGGGGCGACCGGGTAGCGGGTGGCGTTCGCCGCCGTCACCGCCACGGCCCGGCCCTCCGCCGCGATGCCGCTCGTGTCCGTGCCCATGCTCGTGGTGCTTGTGGTGTCCGTCGCTCCGGTCACGTCCGTCATGCCCGTCGTGTCCATCGTGTTCTCCCCCCATGGCGCAAAAGCGCTCCGCCGAGACTCACTCTCCGCGACGCGCAGGCTAGCAAGCCCCACCCACATCGGAGGTGCCATCGACTAGGCTCGTCGCGTCGCGCACGCGGGCGCGAGGTGACGGGGAATCACACGGGGGTGGGCGGTGCCACCGTTGCGCGGGACCGGTGCCGGCCGGGAAGCGGAGGGGCCCGAGTACGCGGGCGACTACCGTCTCCAGGCACGTCTGGGCGCGGGGGGCATGGGCGTCGTGCACCTCGCCTCCTCGGCCTCGGGGCTGCGGCTCGCGGTCAAGGTCGTGCACGGACGGTACGCGGAGGACCCCGAGTTCAGGGCCCGTTTCCGCCAGGAGGTCGCGGCCGCCCGCCGGGTCAGCGGGGCCTTCACCGCCCCGGTCGTCGACGCCGACCCCGACGCCGTGCGCCCCTGGATGGCGACCCTCTACGTCCCCGGCCCCACCCTCGCCGACCAGGTGAAGCGGAACGGTCCGCTGTCCCCCGCCGAGCTGCGCCGGCTGACCGCCGGGCTCGCGGAGGCGCTGCGCGACATCCACCGGGCCGGGGTCGTGCACCGGGACCTCAAGCCCAGCAACGTCCTGCTCACCGACACCGGCCCCAAGGTCATCGACTTCGGCATCTCCCGGCCCGTCGACAGCGACCTGCACACCGAGACGGGCAAGCTGATCGGCTCGCCGCCGTTCATGGCGCCCGAGCAGTTCCAGCGGCCGCGCGAGGTCGGGCCCGCGGCGGACGTCTTCGCGCTCGGCTCGATCCTGGTGCACGCGGCGACCGGGCACGGCCCGTTCGACTCCGACAGCCCGTACGTCGTGGCGTACCAGGTCGTCCACGACGAGCCCGACCTGACGGGCGTGCCCGGGGAGCTGGCGCCGCTCGTCGCGCGCTGCCTCGCCAAGGAGCCCGTGGAGCGGCCGACCCCGGCCCAGATCATGCGGGCGCTTCAGCCGCCCTCGTACGCGGCGGAGGCGTTCATACCGGCGCAGCGGCGGCGGCCCGCGCTGCCGGGCGGCGGGGACGGTGTCGGGAGCGGGTACGAGGACGGCGGCGGGCACGGCGGTGAGCCGGGCCACGCGCCCGCGTGGGACGCGGACACGCCGGTACGGGCCTCCGCCCCGGCCCCGGCCCGCCGGGGCCACCGCCTCGGCGGGCGGACCGGCGGACGGTTCGGCGGGCGGATCCGGCCGCGTCCGACGATCGCCGTCGTCGCCGCGCTCGCGCTCGCCGGGGCCGGTCTGTACGCGGCGCTGGGCCCCGCGCACGAGGGGCACCCGGCCGCGCCGCCGCATCCGGACGAGGTGGCCACCGCCTTCGCGGGCTGGCACACCGGGCTCCAGGAGCGGGGCCCGAAGGCGGCTCCCGCCTGCGCCGGCGGCGGGGACGCGCTGTACTGCGCGGCCCGGGGCGTCGGCCTGGCCCGGCTCGACCCCGTGACGGGGAAGGTCCTGTGGTCGCGGACCGGGACCGTCGAGGGGGAGGCGCCGCGCGCGCCCGTGCTCCTGGCGGGCGGCCGGGTCGGCGCCGCCGCCCCGACGGGCCCGCTGCGGGCGCACGCGGCCGGGGACGGCGCCCCGGTCTGGAGCGCCCGGTCCGACCGTCCCGAGCTGTACCGCCCGGCCGGGTCCGCCGTCGTCCTGACCGACGGGACCGGTGGCGTCCGGGCCGTCGACGGCCGGGGCGGCGAGGAGCTGTGGCGGCACGGCCTGACCGGTTTCGGGGCGCCGCGCACGGGTCCGTACGACGCCGCCTCCGGTCTGCTCACGGTCTTCGAGGGCGCGCCCGACGGGGCACGCACGCGCGTGGGCGCGGTCCGGCCCGCGACCGGTGAGGTGGTGTGGCGGCGGGACCTGGAGGGCGACCTCGATCCGCTGGGGCGCACCGGGGACGGGTCCCTCGTCCTCGGCTCCCTCCACCAGGGCACGCAGACGGACGCGCTCGTCCTGCTCGGCCCCGGCGCGGGAGGGACCGGTTCCGTGCGCAGGCTGGCCCTGCCGCACCGGTTCGACCTCCGGGGCGCGGTCGTGCGCGGGAGCGTCGTGTACCTGCTCGACGCGGACGGGCACGTGACCGCCTTCGACACCGCCGCCGGGGAGGGGCGGGTGCTGTGGGACATGGAGACGGCCGCGGGGAACGTCTCCGCGCCGGTCCTCGGTCCCGGCGACCGCCTCTACTTCTCCGTCCAGGACGGGCGGCTGCTCGCCGTGGACACCGCGCGCGGGGCGCTCGTCGGCCAGACCCGGCCCCGCATCGCGGACGGGCGGCTCGCCTACGCGCCCCTGGTGCCCGAGCCGCTGGTCGCCGGGGGCCGGGTGTTCGGGACGGCGCCGGACGGTTCGGTGTTCGCGGTGGACGCGCGCGACCCGGCGTCCTGGTGAACGCCCGGCGGGTCCTCGCAGGACCTCCGCAAGACCGCCTTAAGACCCGCCGCGAGCACTCCGCAAGACCGCCGTACGCGCACGCGTGAGGGGGCCCGGGGCTTCGGACGGGCCCCGGGCCCCCTCACGTGCGTCCCGCCGGGCTCAGCCCAGCTTCGTCACGTCGCGGACCGCGCCCTTGTCGGCGCTCGTCGCCATCGCCGCGTACGCCCGCAGCGCCGCCGAGACCTTGCGCTCGCGGTTCTTCGGCGCGTACGCCCCGCCGAGGGCCTCGCGGCGGGCGGCGAGGACGTCCTCGCCGACGAGGAGGTCGATCGAGCGGTTCGGGATGTCGATGCGGATGCGGTCGCCGTCCTCGACGAGGGCGATCGTGCCGCCCGAGGCCGCCTCCGGGGACGCGTGGCCGATGGAGAGGCCCGAGGTGCCGCCGGAGAAGCGCCCGTCGGTGATCAGGGCGCAGGTCTTGCCCAGGCCCCGGCCCTTGAGGAAGGAGGTCGGGTAGAGCATCTCCTGCATGCCGGGGCCGCCCTTGGGGCCCTCGTAGCGGATGACGACCACGTCGCCGTCCTTGACCCGCTTGTTGAGGATCTTCTCGACGGCCTCCTCCTGCGACTCGCAGACGACGGCCGGGCCCTCGAAGGTCCAGATCGACTCGTCGACGCCGGCCGTCTTCACGACGCAGCCGTCGACGGCGAGGTTGCCGCGCAGGACCGCGAGGCCGCCGTCCTTCGAGTACGCGTGCTCCGCGTCCCGGATGCAGCCGTTCGCCGCGTCCGTGTCGAGGGTGTCCCAGCGCTCGGACTGGGAGAAGGCGGTCGCGGAGCGGACGCAGCCCGGGGCCGCGTGCCACAGCTCGACGGCCTCCTCGGTCGGGGAGCCGCCGCGCACGTCCCAGGCGTCCAGCCACTCCTTGATGGAGCGGGAGTGGACGGAGTGGACGTCCTCGTTGAGCAGGCCCGCGCGGTAGAGCTCGCCGAGGATGGCGGGGATGCCGCCGGCGCGGTGCACGTCCTCCATGTAGTACGTGCGGTCCTTGGCGACGTTCGGGGCGACCTTGGCCAGGCAGGGGACGCGGCGCGAGACCTCGTTCATGTCGGTCAGGCCGTAGTCCAGCTCGGCCTCCTGGGCGGCGGCGAGCAGGTGCAGGATCGTGTTGGTGGAGCCGCCCATGGCGATGTCGAGGGCCATGGCGTTCTCGAAGGCGGCGCGGGTCGCGATCGAGCGGGGCAGGACGGAGTCGTCGTCCTCGTCGTAGTACCGGCGGGTGATGTCGACGACCGTGCGGGCGGCGTTCTCGTAGAGGGCGCGCCGGGCGGTGTGGGTGGCGAGCACCGAGCCGTTGCCGGGGAGGGAGAGGCCGATGGCCTCGGTCAGGCAGTTCATCGAGTTGGCGGTGAACATGCCGGAACACGAGCCGCAGGTCGGGCAGGCGTTCTCCTCGATGCGGAGGATGTCCTCGTCCGAGATCTTCGGGTTCACGGCGTCGGAGATCGCGTCGACCAGGTCGAGCGTGCGGACCGTGCCGTCGACGAGGGTGGCGCGGCCGGACTCCATGGGGCCGCCGGAGACGAAGACCGTCGGGATGTTCAGGCGCAGGGCGGCCATCAGCATGCCGGGGGTGATCTTGTCGCAGTTGGAGATGCAGATCAGGGCGTCGGCGCAGTGCGCCTCGACCATGTACTCCACGCTGTCCGCGATCAGGTCGCGGGAGGGCAGGCTGTAGAGCATGCCGCCGTGGCCCATCGCGATGCCGTCGTCGACCGCGATCGTGTTGAACTCGCGGGGGATGGCCCCGGCGGCCGTGATGGCCTCGGAGACGATCCGGCCGACCGGCTGGAGGTGGGTGTGGCCGGGGACGAACTCCGTGAAGGAGTTGGCGACCGCGATGATCGGCTTCCGGCCGATGTCCGCGCCGGGTACACCGGAGGCGCGCATAAGGGCGCGTGCGCCCGCCATGTTGCGGCCGTGGGTGACAGTGCGGGACCTCAGCTCGGGCATCGTCGCTCGCTCCTCGTGACGGGTGTGCTTGCCTTCGAGCGTACGCCGCCGGACCAAGATCTGGACAGCTCGTCCGCATGCCGGACGGGATGTTCAGCTTTCGGTCAGGTGTCCGGCTCGACTGATCCGGTTCGACTCCCCGTCAGCTCTCGGTCAGGTAGCGCTGGAGGGTCGGGGCCACCTGGGCGACGATCTCCTCCGGGTCGGCGGAGGCCAGCGGCTCGACCCGGATCACGTACCGCAGGATCGCGATCCCGATCATGTGGGAGGCGGCCAGCTCCGCGCGGAGCTTCGGGTCCGGTACGTCGAGCTCGGCGGCGATCCGCTCCAGGAGCCGCCGCAGCACGAAGGTCCGCAGGACCGCGGCCGCCGCCTCGTGGGTCAGCGCGGAGCGCACGATCGCGAGGAGCGGAGCGCGGCTGGCCGGGTTCTCCCAGACGCCGATGAAGAAGCGGGCGAGGCGCTCGCCGATGCCGTCGCGGGGACCGGAGACGATCGCCGGGACGACGGTCGCGGGCTCGAAGGAGACCTCGACGGCGGCGGCGAAGACCTCGTCCTTCGACCCGAAGTAGTGGTGCACGAGGGCCGGGTCCACCCCGGCCGCGCGGGCGATGCCGCGCACCGAGGCCTTGTCGTAGCCGCGCTCGGCGAACTGGGCGCGGGCCGCCGCCAGGATGCGTTCGCGCGCGCCCGGCCCGCTCTCCTCGGCGGTGCGGGAGGGGCGGCCGCGGCGGCGGGGGGCGGGGTCCGCCGGGCCCCGTCCGGCCTCGGAGCCCTGTCCGGGTGCGGCCTCGGACCCCTGTCCGGCCCCGGGGCCCCGTCCGGGCGCGGTCACCGGTGCTCCGGTCCCGTCACGGGCGCGGGGCCCGGGAGGGGCGGCCGGCGGCGGAGGCGAGGTGGAGCCGGGTGAAGGCGAGGGCCTCCGCGAGGTCCGCCTCGCGCTCGGCGGCGGACATCGCGCGGCGGGTGTTGACCTCGATGACGACGTGCCCGTCGAAGCCGGTGACCGCGAGCCGCTCCAGGACCTCGGCGCAGGGCTGGGTGCCGCGCCCCGGGACCAGGTGCTCGTCCTTGGCGGAGCCCCGGCCGTCGGCGAGGTGGACGTGGCCGAGCCGGTCGCCCATGCGGTCGATCATGGCGAGGGCGTCGGTGCGGGCGGTCGCGGTGTGCGAGAGGTCGACGGTGAAGTGCCGGTAGTCGTCCTTGGTGACGTCCCACTCGGGGGCGTACGCGAGCATCTCGCGGTCCTTGTACCGCCAGGGGTACATGTTCTCGACGGCGAACCGGACGTCGGTCTCGTCCGCCATCCGCCAGATGCCGCTCACGAAGTCCCGGGCGTACTGGCGCTGCCAGCGGAACGGCGGGTGCACGACGACCGTGGACGCGCCGAGCTTCTCGGCCGCCGCCCGGGCCCGCCGGAGCTTGACCCACGGGTCGGTGGACCAGACGCGCTGGGTGATGAGGAGGCAGGGGGCGTGGACGGCCAGGATCGGCACCCCGTGGTGGTCCGAGAGCCGGCGCAGGGCCTCGACGTCCTGGCTGACGGGGTCGGTCCACACCATGACCTCGACGCCGTCGTAGCCGAGGCGCGCGGCGACCTCGAAGGCCGTCGCCGTCGACTCCGGATAGACCGAGGCCGTCGACAGGGCGACCTTCGCATCCGGGACGCGCACCACTGGATCTGCCACGCAGACAGCGTACGGGGCGGGCCGCGGGACCGGAGGGTGGTTCCGGCCACACCGGTTCCGGCCGGTCCGGTTCCGGCCCGGGGCGGCGGGAGCGGGGGCGTACCCCCGGCCTCACTCCTCCGGCAGGTGGTCCAGGCGGCGCAGGATGACGCCCTCGCGCAGGGCCCAGGGGCAGATCTCCAGCTCCTCGACGCCGAGGAGGTCCATCGCGCCCTCCGCGACGAGCGCGCCCGCGAGGAGCTGGGCGGCGCGGCCCTCCGAGACGCCCGGCAGGGCCGCGCGCTCGACGACGGTCATCCCGGCCAGGCGCGGCACCCACTCCTCCAGGGACCTGCGGCTCAGGGTCCGCTGGACGTGGAGGCCCTCGCTGGAGCCGGGCGCCCCGGCGATCCTGGCCAACTGCTTGAAGGTCTTGGAGGTGGCGACGACGTGGTCGGGGCGCCCGGCGCGGCTGAACTCGCCGACCGTACGGGCGATCTGCGCGCGCACGTGGCGGCGCAGCGCCTTCACGTCGGCGCTGTCGGCCGGGTCGCCCGGCAGCCAGCCGGCGGTGAGGCGGCCCGCGCCCAGCGGCAGGGAGACGGCCGTGTCGGGGTCCTCGTCGATGCCGTACGCGACTTCGAGGGAGCCGCCGCCGATGTCGAGGAGGAGCAGCTTGCCAGCGGACCAGCCGAACCAGCGGCGGGCGGCGAGGAAGGTCAGCCGGGCCTCCTCCTCGCCGGTGAGGACCTGGAGGTCGATGCCGGTCTCGTCCTTGACCCGGGCCAGGACGGCGTCGGCGTTGACGGCCTCCCGCACGGCGGAGGTCGCGAACGGCAGCACCTCCTCGCAGCCCTTGTCCTCGGCGGCGTGGAGCGCGTCCCGGACGGTCGCGACGAGCCGCTCGACGCCGTCGGGGGCGATGGCGCCCCGCTCGTCGAGGAGTTCGGCGAGGCGCAGTTCCGCCTTGTGGGAGTGGGCGGGCAGGGGGCGGGCGCCGGGGTGCGCGTCCACCACCAGGAGGTGCACCGTGTTCGAACCGACGTCGAGGACTCCGAGTCTCATGGGCGGAACGCTACTGCGCGCGCCGCATACGCTGGAGAGCGTGCCAAAGACGAAAAAGGCGAAGCAGGACAAAGACAGCGCCGTTCCTGCGAACGTGAGGGCCGCCAAGGCGGCCAGGGGCGCCGGGAAGCGGGCCGAGGACGTGGTGCCGGACGAGAAGGGCCTGGACTTCGCGCGCGCGTGGGTCGAGTTTCCCGATCCGGCCGACGAGGAGCAGGTCTTCCGCTGCGACCTGACCTGGCTGACCTCGCGGTGGACGTGCGTCTTCGGGAGCGGCTGCCAGGGCATCCAGGCGGGCCGGGCCGACGACGGCTGCTGCACGCTGGGCGCGCACTTCTCCGACGAGGACGACGAGAAGCGGGTCGCGGAGCACGTGGCCCGGCTCACGCCGGAGCTGTGGCAGTTCCACGACGTCGGCACGGAGACGGGCTGGACGCAGCTCGACGAGGACGGCGACCGGCAGACCCGCCGCTGGGAGGGCTCCTGCATCTTCCAGAACCGTCCCGGGTTCGCGGGCGGCATGGGCTGCTCGCTGCACATCCTGGCCCTGAAGGAGGGCCGGGAGCCGCTGGAGACCAAGCCGGACGTGTGCTGGCAGTTGCCGGTGCGCCGGACGTACGACTGGATCGACCGGCCCGACGACACCCGGGTCCTCCAGGTGTCGATCGGGGAGTACGACCGCCGGGGCTGGGGCCCGGGCGGTCACGACCTGCACTGGTGGTGCACCTCGGCCACCTCGGCGCACGGCGCCGGTGAGCCGGTCTACGTCACGTACCGGCCCGAGCTCACCGAGATGATGGGCGAGGAGGCGTACGAGGTGCTGGCCGGCCTGTGCGAGGCCCGGCTCGCCTCGCAGTTGCCGCTGGTGGCCCCGCACCCGGCGGACCCGCGGGTCTGAGGGTTCCCGGGGCCCTCGGGGTCCTCGGGGTCCTCAAGAGGACGGGGGCGGCTCCTCCGCCGTCGGCGGCGGGGTCGTGCCCGGGTCCGTGGTCGGCGGCGGGGGCTCCTCCGTGGTGGGCGGCGGGGTGGTCGGCTCCTCCGTCGTGGGCGGCGGGGTCGTGGGCGGTTCCTCCGTCGTCGGGGGCGGGGTGGTCGGCGGTTCGGTCGTCGGCGGAGGGGTCGTGGGGGGCGTGGTGGGATCGGTCGTGCCCGGCGGGGGCGGCGTCGGCTTCGGCGGGCGGGGGACGTTCGGGGCCGGCCGGAAGACCTCCTTCGGCCCGGCCGGGCCGGCTCCGGTGATGCGCACCACCGCGCCCGAGGGGTTCACCCCGACCCGGGCGCTCCACGCGCCCGCGGGCTCGCGCGCGTGGTCGACGCGGACCGCGATCGTGACCTGCTCGCCGGGGCGGAGCGCGCCGGTGGCGCGGCTCACGTAGATCCAGGGCGCGTCCGTCCACAGCGACCACTCGACGGGCGCGTCCCCGGCGGCGGTGAGCGTCAGGAGGGTCAGGTCGCCGTGGCCTCGCGCGGTGACCGTGACCCAGCCGGGGGCGGATTCGCCGGGCTTCGAGGGGGCTCCGGAGCCGGTGGGGCCGCCGGGGCTGACCACCTCGACGGAGACGTCGGGGGAGCGGCTGCCCCGGGTGAAGCGGGGCTCGGGGGTGGCGCGGGCGTTGCCCGCGTTCTCGTACCGGTCGTACGGGCGCCCGTCCGGGCCGGCCTCGTCGTCCGTCTCGCGCGCGCTGACCCGTCCCCCGTCGTGCGCGGTGGTCTCGGTGGTGCCCCGGTAGGTGGTCCACAGGGCGAGGACGGGGGCGGCGACGACGGCCGCGACGACGGTGGTGGTCACCGCGCGGGCCCGCATCCGGTCGCGGCGGGCCGTGTGGTCCTTGGGGTCCATGGGGAAGCCGGTGGGCGCGAAGCGGGGGGCGCCGGCACGCGCGCGGGGCACGTGCAGCATCGCCATGTACGCGGCGGCCCGGGGTGCCTCGACGAGCGGCAGCCGGTCCGGGGGCGGGGAGCCGGCGCCGGGCCAGGGCCCCGCGGCGCCCACGCGCTCGGCGGCGCGGCGGCAGCGGGGGCAGTCGTCGACGTGCCGGACGAGCTCGGCGCGCAGGGTGGCCGAGAGGAGCACCCGGTGGTCGCCGGTGAGCCGGGCGACGGTGGGGCAGCTCCCGGTCTCGACGACGGCGAGGGCGGCCCGGGTGCGCTCGACCTCGCAGTTGGCGGTGGCGAGGAGCTCGCGGGCGGCGAGCGGGTCGAGGGAGAGGACGGCGGCGACCTGGCGGTGGTTGAGGCCGTGCCGCACGGCGAGCTCCAAGGCCTCGCGCTGCCCGGGCGTGGTGCCGGCCGCCTCGGGCCAGGCGAGGAGGGCGAGTTCGGCGCGGTGCCGCTCGGCGGTCTCGGCGGAGACCCGGGGCGGCTCGGGCGGAGTGACGGCGGGGCGGCCGGTGTGGGCGCCCTGGCGCTTGCGGCGCTGCTCGCCGAGGGTGCGCAGACAGGCCCAGCGGGCGAGGGCGTACAGCCAGGCGGTGCGCCCGTCCTCGTCGGAGGGGCAGCGGCCCCGGTGGCGCTCGGCCACGGCGAGGACGTCGCCGAGGACGGCGGTGGCCGTGTCGTGGTCGCAGAGCACGGAGAGGCAGTACGTGAAGAGGCCGTCGAGGGCGGACTCGTAGTGGGCGGGGGGCCGCCGGCCGAGCGTGCGCGGTCCCTGGTCCGTGGTGCGGTGCGCCCGGTGTGCGCCGGTGGTGCGTGCGGGGGTTTCCAGCCTGCTGCTCGTCACTGGGCGACCGTAGGCAGGACCAGGGGCATTCTTCGTACCGGTCGCGCACTTCTCATCCCTACGGGTGAAGGTATCGCTCGAAAGAGGACAGGAATCCGGCGTCCCGTGGACGGGCCGTGCGGGCTTCGGACCCCGGTTCGCGGGGCCGGGGCCCGTTGTCGGTGGCGGCGGCTACGGTGGGGCGCATGGCTGCCCGTACGAAATCCGCCAAGGAGCGACCGTCCTACCGCTGCACCGAGTGCGGCTGGCAGACGGCCAAGTGGCTCGGCCGCTGCCCCGAGTGCCAGGCCTGGGGGACGGTGGAGGAGTACGGCGCGCCCGCCGTCCGGACGACCGCCGCGGGCCGGGTCTCCACCGCCGCCCTGCCGATCGGCCAGGTCGACGGCCGGCAGGCGACCGCCCGCTCGACCGGCGTCGACGAACTGGACCGGGTCCTCGGCGGGGGGCTCGTGCCCGGCGCCGTGGTGCTGCTCGCGGGCGAGCCGGGCGTCGGCAAGTCGACGCTGCTGCTCGACGTGGCGGCGAAGGCGGCGAGCGACGAGCACCGCACGCTGTACGTCACGGGCGAGGAGTCCGCGAGCCAGGTCCGGCTGCGCGCCGACCGGATCGGCGCGATCGACGACCACCTGTACCTGGCGGCGGAGACCGACCTGTCGGCGGTCCTCGGGCACCTGGACGCGGTGAAGCCCTCGCTGCTGATCCTGGACTCGGTGCAGACGATCGCCTCGCCCGAGATCGACGGCGCGCCCGGCGGCATGGCGCAGGTCCGCGAGGTCGCGGGCGCGCTGATCCGGGCCTCCAAGGAGCGCGGGATGTCCACGCTCCTGGTCGGCCACGTCACCAAGGACGGGGCCATCGCGGGCCCCCGGCTCCTGGAGCACCTGGTCGACGTGGTGCTGAGCTTCGAGGGCGACCGGCACGCGCGCCTGCGGCTGGTGCGGGGCGTGAAAAACCGGTACGGGGCGACCGACGAGGTCGGCTGCTTCGAGCTGCACGACGAGGGGATCACGGGTCTCGCCGACCCGTCGGGGCTCTTCCTGACCCGGCGCGACGTGGCCGTGCCGGGCACCTGCCTGACGGTCACCCTGGAGGGCCGCCGGCCGCTCGTCGCCGAGGTGCAGTCGCTGACGGTGGACTCCCAGATCCCCTCCCCGCGCCGGACCGTCTCCGGTCTGGAGACCTCCCGGGTCTCGATGATGCTGGCGGTCCTGGAGCAGCGCGGCCGGATCAGCGCGCTCGGCAAGCGGGACATCTACAGCGCGACCGTGGGCGGAGTGAAGCTCTCCGAGCCGGCCGCCGACCTGGCGATCGCGCTCGCGCTCGCCTCCGCGGCGAGCGACACCCCGCTGCCGAAGAACCTGGTGGCGATCGGGGAGGTCGGGCTCGCGGGCGAGGTCCGGCGGGTGACGGGCGTGCAGCGGCGCCTCGCGGAGGCGCACCGGCTCGGCTTCACGCACGCGCTGGTCCCGACGGACCCGGGGAAGGTGCCGCCGGGCATGCGGGTGACGGAGGTCGCGGACATGGGCGACGCGCTGCGGGTCCTGCCCCGCGGGCGGCGCGCGAAGGCGCCGGAGGGCGCGGAGGGATAGGGAGGGGCGGACCGGGCCGGGCCTCCACCAGGGCCTCCGACGCGGGCGGGGCCAGGACCCCACCAGGGCCTCCGACGCGGGCGGCGCAGAGCTCCCGACCAGGGTCCGGCCATGTCCCCGGCAAGGATCCGGCAAAGCCTGCGGTAAGGGCCGGGTGCGGTGTGCGACAAGGGTTTCGGGGTGGGGAAGGGTTGGTTCCGGCCCCGGGTGGGGACCCCTTTCGCACCACCCGCGTTCGGTCGGGGGCGGAGGGCGGCGGGGTGGTGTCGCTAGACTTTGCCCTGGTCTCGCCCATCCGTACGAGCCGGAGGAGTGCAGTGGCAGCCAAGGACGGGGCAGCAGCTCCTGGGAAATCCGGCGCGGGCTCCGGCAGTGAAGCGCTGATGCGCGCCGCCCTGAGCGCGGTCGCGCCGGGCACCGCCCTGCGCGACGGCCTGGAGCGGATCCTCCGGGGGAACACGGGCGGGCTCATCGTGCTCGGCCTGGACAAGGCGGTCGATTCGATGTGCACCGGCGGCTTCGTGCTGGACGTCGAGTTCACCGCCACCCGCCTGCGCGAGCTGTGCAAGCTCGACGGCGCGCTCGTCCTCGACAAGGACATCACCAAGATCCACCGGGCGGGCGTGCAGCTCGTCCCGGACGCCTCCATCCCCACCGAGGAGACCGGCACCCGCCACCGCACCGCGGACCGGGTCTCCAAGCAGTGCAACTTCCCGGTCGTCTCCGTCTCCCAGTCGATGCGCCTGATCGCGCTGTACGTGCACGGCGAGCGCCGGGTCCTGGAGGAGTCGGCCGCGATCCTGTCCCGCGCCAACCAGGCGCTCGCGACCCTGGAGCGGTACAAGCTCCGGCTCGACGAGGTGGCGGGCACGCTCTCCGCCCTGGAGATCGAGGACCTGGTCACGGTCCGGGACGTCACCGCCGTCGCGCAGCGCCTGGAGATGGTCCGCAGGATCGCCACCGAGATCGCCGAGTACGTGGTCGAGCTCGGCACCGACGGGCGCCTGCTCTCGCTCCAGCTCGACGAGCTGATCGCGGGCGTGGAGCCGGAGCGCGAGCTGGTGATCCGGGACTACGTGCCGGAGCCGACGGCCAAGCGCTCGCGGACGGTCGCGGAGGCGCTCACCGAACTGGACGCGCTCACCCACACCGAGCTGCTCGAACTCCCCGTCGTGGCACGGGCGCTCGGCTACAGCGGCTCGCCCGAGACCCTCGACTCGGCCGTCTCGCCGCGCGGCTACCGGCTCCTCGCGAAGGTGCCGCGGCTGCCGGGCGCGATCATCGAGCGGCTCGTGGAGCACTTCGGCGGGCTGCAGAAGCTCCTCGCGGCCAGCGTCGACGACCTCCAGGCCGTCGACGGCGTCGGCGAGGCCCGCGCCCGCAGCGTCCGCGAGGGCCTGTCCCGGCTCGCGGAGTCCTCGATCCTGGAGCGGTACGTCTGAGCGGCGGGGCCCGGCGGGCCCTCAGTCCTTGGCGAGCGTGAACGCGGCCGGGAGGATCTTCACGCCCGGCATCGCGGCCTCCACCAGATAGGTGCCGGGGCCGGCCGGGCCCGCCGGGGCGGTGGCACACCGCGGGGCGCTGCGCCCGCGGTCCCACTCCACGGTGTGGGTGACGGTCGCGCCCGCGGGCAGGCTCAGCAGGAGCGGGGTGCCGGGACGCGGGCAGTGGTCGGAGGACCAGACCTCGTCGTCCTTGGCGTCGCTGATCGTCAGGACCGCGTTGCGGGGGCCGAAGTCGGCCTTGCAGTCGACGTCCGAGGTGTTCTTCGCGACGAGCTGGAAGCGGGGCCTCTCCCCCGTCTCGTAGGTGACCTTGACGGACCTGAGCGTCAACTGGAGCGATCCGGCGGGGCAGTTGGGGACCGTCGTGCCGGCCGGGAGCTGCCGGCCCGCGCCGGTGCCCGCGCCGCCGTCGCCGCCGGCCCCGTCGCCGTCACCGTTCTTGGCGGGGTCGCCCGATCCGGAGTTCCCGGTGGAGCCCGAACCCCCGGAGCCCGTACCGGCGTCCGCACCCGCGTCCGCGCCACCGGAGCCGGAGCCGGAGCCGCCGGAGTCCGTGCCGCCGTTGCCGCCGGAGGCCCCGTCCTCCTCGCCCGACTCGTCGCGTCCACCGGGCTGTTGGCTGATCGCGGGACCCGACCCGGAGGGCCCGGGCGTGATCGAGGGCGGGGTGGGCGACGAGCCGTTGGCGGAGTCGCTCGGCTTCCCGCCGCCCCCGCCGCCGGACGTCACGGCCCACACGGTGAGCAGGGCGAGGAGTGCCACCAGGCACACCGCCACCGCCCTCCGTCGCCAGTAGATGGTGGAGGGAAGCGGCCCGACCGGATTGCGCAAAGATCCCACGACCCGAACCTTACGAGAGATCGGGCCCAACTCCCGCCCCACCCGCCGCCCGAGACCTCAAGTTTTGCCGATGATCACATCCGTCTTTCCGGGAACTTTTTCCGGGTCCACGAGTGAAAACGGGGCCAACCGGAGCGAATCGGTGCCCCCCACTTTCGTCGGGGGTCGCTCCGGCCGACGGCCAGGGGCGAGGCGCTCCGGATTCCGGTTAGCGTCGTTCCCCATGGACACCCTCCTCGACCTCTCCGACCGTCTGTATCTCGACGTCGCCGACCTCGCCCACGCCACGCCGCACTGGTTCCAGCTCCTGGCCGAGGTCTGGACCGAGGCCGGACTGCTGCTCTTCGGCGTGCTCTTCGTGGCCGGCTGGTGGCGCTCCCGCGACGGTTCGGGCGGGGCGATGGCGCTCGCGCTGCTCGCCCCGCTCGCCACCGCCTTCGGCTACGTGGTGAGCGAGGCGCTGAAGTCGCTGATCGACGAGGAACGTCCGTGCCGCGCGGTCGCCGGAGCGCCCGCCCCGCTCGTCACCTGCCCGCCCTACGGCGACTGGTCCTTCCCCAGCAACCACTCGGCCATCGCGGGCGCCGCCGCGATCGCGCTCGCCCTGTCCTGGCGCGGGCTGGGCCGCTTCACCGTGCCGATGGCGCTGCTCATGGCCTTCTCCCGGGTCTTCGTCGGTGTCCACTACCCGCACGACGTGACCGCCGGCCTGCTCCTCGGCGCCCTGGTCGCCTTCCTGGTGATGCGGTTCGCCGAGCGTCCGGTGCGGTCCCTGGTCGAGGCGGCCCGGTCGAGCCGGAACACGCTGGTGGTGTGGTGCGCGGGTCCGGGCCCCCGTGCGTCCGCCCCGGCCGCCGCCCCCGCCGAGCCCTCCCTGTTCGACCCCGCGCCCCCGCAGGGGCCCGCCTCCCCGTACGGGTCCGCGCCTTCGTACGACGCCGCTCCCGCCACCCCGTACGGGTCCGCTCCTGCGTACGACGCCACTCCTCCGTACGACGCCGCCCCTCCGTACGGCTCCGCCCCCGCGTACGGCTCCGCGCCCGCCCAGGACCCCTCGGCCCCGTACGCCCACGACCCCTCGGCCCCCTACGGTGCCGCGCCCGCCACTCCGTACGGCGCCCCCTCCCCGTACGGAGACCCCGCTCCCCCGTACGAGAACCCCGCCCCCTCCCCGTACGGGAACCCCGCTCCCCCGTACGGGGACCCCGCCTCCCCCTACGAGAACCCCGGGCAGGGGCGGCACGCGCCGTACGACGCGCACTGATCACCCCGGAACCGTGTCAGGATCGTGGGTGCCATGACTTCCATCGACACGTCCTCCGCCGCCGGAGCCGCCGGGGCCGCCGGGATCCCCGGAGTGCCCGCCGTCCCCGCCGAGCTGCACCGGCCCGTCCTCGCCTGGTTCGACCAGCACGCCCGTGACCTGCCCTGGCGCCGCCCCGAGGCCGGTGCCTGGGGGGTCATGGTGAGCGAGTTCATGCTCCAGCAGACCCCGGTCGTCCGGGTCCTGCCGGTGTACGAGCAGTGGCTCGCGCGCTGGCCCCGCCCGGCCGACCTGGCCGCCGAGGCCCCCGGCGAGGCGGTCCGCGCCTGGGGCCGGCTCGGCTACCCGCGCCGCGCGCTGCGGCTGCACGCGGCGGCCACGGCCATAACGGAGCGGCACGGCGGGGACGTGCCGAGCGACCACGCGCAGCTCCTCGCGCTGCCCGGCATCGGGGAGTACACGGCCGCCGCGGTGGCCTCCTTCGCCTACGGGCAGCGGCACGCCGTCCTGGACACCAACGTGCGCCGGGTCTTCGCCCGTGCGGCGACCGGCGTCCAGTACCCGCCGAACGCGACCACGGCCGCCGAGCGGCGGCTGGCCCGCGCCCTGCTGCCGGAGGACGAGGAGACGGCCTCCCGCTGGGCCGCCGCCTCCATGGAGCTGGGCGCCCTGGTGTGCACGGCGAAGAACGAGGACTGCGGGCGGTGCCCGATCTCCGGGCAGTGCGCCTGGCGGCTCTCGGGGAAGCCGGCGCACGACGGCCCGCCGCGGCGCGGCCAGACGTACGCGGGCACCGACCGGCAGGTCCGGGGGCGGCTCCTCGCCGTCCTGCGGGACTCGGCGGACCCGGTGGCGCGCGAGGCCCTGGACGCGGTCTGGGACGAGCCGGTCCAGCGGGCCAGGGCCCTGGACGGCCTGGTCGCGGACGGCCTCGTCGAGCCCCTGGACGGCGGCTTCTACCGCCTGCCCCTCTCCTGAAGCCCGCCGCTCCCCTCCCTTGAGGTCCGCCGCCCCTCTCCCCTGAGATCCGACGTCCCCTCCCCCGAGACCCGCCCCTCTTCCGCCGGGCCGGCTCCGAAACCCCTTCCTCCCCCGCTGTTACACAACCGATGGGTAGCCGTGCGTCCACCGACGGCTGCCCCGCACAGCCCCGTGACAACCGCTCCGTAGCGTCGTCCACGACACGAGGAACAAGCAGGTCACGGGGATGGAGGCGGTTCGGATGAGGCACGGTGAGGTGCTCGACTTCGAGGAGTACGTACGCACGCGGCAGGACGCCCTGCTGCGCAGCGCGCGCCGTCTCGTGGCCGACCCCGTCGACGCCCAGGACCTCCTCCAGACGGCCCTGGCCCGTACGTACGGCCGCTGGGACGGCATCGCCGACAAGTCCCTCGCCGACGCCTACCTGCGCCGGGTCATGATCAACACCCGGACCGAGTGGTGGCGCTCGCGCAAGCTGGAGGAGGTGCCGACCGAGCAGCTTCCCGACGCGAGCGTGGCCGACGCGACCGAGCAGCACGCTGACCGGGCCCTCCTGATGGACGTCCTGAAGGTGCTCGCGCCGAAGCAGCGCAGCGTCGTCGTCCTGCGCCACTGGGAACAGATGAGCACGGAGGAGACGGCGGCGGCGCTCGGCATGTCGACCGGTACGGTGAAGTCCACGCTCCACCGCGCGCTCGCCCGGCTCCGGCAGGAGCTGGAGAGCCGCGACCTCGACGCCCGCGCCCTGGGGCGGGCCGGGGAGCGGACGACCGTACGAGGCGACGAAGGGGGGCGTGCGCGGTGCGCGGCATAGAGGACGGGCCCGACGACGCGTCCGGCAGAGACCCCGGACACGGCGACGGACCCGACGACCGTCCCGACGACGGATCCGGCAGAGGTTCCGGATCCGACGAAGGCCTCCGCGGCGGCGGTGACCGGCTTCCCGCCGGTCGCCGCCGCCCTCGGCGTACCGCCCGGGTCGCGGGGGCCACGGCGACGGCCGGGCTCGTCGCCGTCGGCCTCTCCCTGGCCGCCTGCTCCACCGGCGGCACGGGCTCCCGCGACGAGGGCGCGGCCCGCAGCGACGGGATCGCCGCGGCCGCCCCCACCCCCTCCGCGGCGGCCGTCACGGGCCCGCAGTCGGCGGAGCGGGTGGACCCGATCCGCCTGCTCAAGGCCGATCCGAAGATCAGCGAGCGGTTCAAGGACGACCTGAAGCCGTGCGCGGCGGACTCGTACCCGGTGGACGCCTCCTACGGCAACCTCACGAACGCGCCCGCCCCCGACGTCGTCGTCAACGTGATGACCTGCGGGGACGGCATCGGCATCGGCACGTACGTCTACCGCAGCCGGAACGACGGCTACGAGAACGTCTTCGCGGCCGAGGACGCGGCGGTGTACGCCACGATCGACCGGGGCGACCTGATCGTCACCAAGCAGGTGTACGCGAAGGGCGACCCGGTCGCGTACCCCTCGGGCGAGGACGTGATCACGTACCGCTGGACCGGCAACAGGTTCACCCAGCACGACTGGGTCCACAACGACTACAGCCGGTCGGTCGGCGAGGGCGAGGGCCTGGAGCCCGCGCCGAGCCAGTCCCCCGGGGACTGAGCCGCACCCGAAGAGACGCAGGAAAAGCGCGCCGAAGAGACCCGGAGAGCGCACGATCCCGGAGGAACCCCCACGATGGCCGAAACCCATGTCCTGTTCGTCGAGGACGACGACGTCATCCGTGAGGCCACCCAGCTCGCCCTGGAGCGGGACGGCTTCCGGGTCACGGCCATGCCCGACGGCCTCTCCGGCCTGGACTCCTTCCGGGCGCGGCGGCCGGACATCGCCCTGCTCGACGTGATGCTGCCGGGCATGGACGGCGTCAGCCTCTGCCGCCGCATCCGCGACGAGTCGACGGTCCCGGTGATCATGCTGTCGGCGCGCGCCGACTCCATCGACGTCGTCCTCGGCCTGGAGGCCGGGGCGGACGACTACGTCACCAAGCCCTTCGACGGCTCGGTCCTGATGGCCCGCATCCGGGCCGTGCTGCGCCGCTTCGGGCACGCCGGCGGCGGCGAGGCCGGGGAGGGGCCGGGGGACGGCGGGCTGCTCGTCTTCGGGGACCTGGAGGTCGACACCGAGGGCATGGAGGTCAGGAGGGGCGGGGCGCCGGTGGCGCTGACCCCGACCGAGATGCGGCTGCTCCTGGAGTTCTCGTCGGCGCCCGGCACCGTGCTGTCCCGGGACAAGCTCCTGGAGCGGGTCTGGGACTACGGCTGGGGCGGCGACACCCGGGTCGTGGACGTGCACGTGCAGCGGCTGCGGGCCAAGATCGGCCAGGACAGAATCGAGACCGTGCGCGGCTTCGGCTACAAGCTCCGGGGCCAGGGCGGGTGAGGCCGTTCCCCCTGCGCACCGGGGTCCGCTGGAAGATCGCCGTCGCCATCGCGGCGGTCGGCGCCCTCATCGCGGTCACCCTGAGCGTGGTCGTGCACAACGCCGCCCGGATCTCGATGCTCGACAACGCGCGCGAGGTCCAGATGGAGCGGCTGCTCTTCGCGCAGCGGCTGTACGAGACGTCGAAGCCCAAGGAGCCCCGCTTCGGCACCAAGATCAACGATCCGGCGCTGCCGCGGGAGCTCGACCGGCTGATGCGGGACAACCGGCGCGGGACGTACGTGCAGGAGCACCGGCACGGCGGTCCGCCCGACGTGTGGGCGGCCGTGCCGCTCGCCAACGGCGACGTCCTGTCGCTGCACATCCCCTTCGCCGACCGCAGCGCGAAGATCATGGGCGATCTGGACCGGGCGCTCGTCATCGGCTCGGTCTCGGTGGTCTTCGGCGGGTGCGCGCTCGGCGTGCTCATCGGCGGCCGGCTCTCGCGGCGGCTGCGGAAGGCGGCCGTGGCGGCCGGCCGGGTCGCCCAGGGCAACACGGACGTGCGGGTGCGGGAGGCGGTCGGCGGGGTCGTACGGGACGAGACCGACGACCTGGCGTGGGCGGTCGACGCCCTGACCGACGCCCTGAACGAGCGGATCGAGGCCGAGCGGCGGGTCACCGCGGACATCGCGCACGAGCTGCGCACCCCCGTCACGGGGCTGCTCACGGCGGCCGAGCTGCTGCCGCCGGGGCGCCCGACGGAGCTGGTGCGGGACCGGGCGCAGGCGATGCGGACCCTGGTCGAGGACGTCCTGGAGGTGGCCCGGCTCGACAGCGCGTCGGAGCGGGCCGAGCTCCAGGAGATCGCGCTCGGGGAGTTCGTGGAGCGGCGGGTGCGGACCCTGGACCCCGAGGTCGTCGTCCGGGTCGTCCACGACTCCTGGGTGAACACCGACCCGCGCCGGCTCGAACGCGTCCTGGGCAACCTCCTCGCCAACGCGGCCAAGCACGGGAAGCCGCCGGTGGAGGTGACGGTCGAGGGCCGGGTGGTGCGGGTCCGCGACCACGGTCCGGGCTTCCCGGAGTCCCTCCTCAGGGAGGGCCCGAGCCGGTTCCGTACGGGGTCGAGCGACCGCGCGGGCCAGGGCCACGGCCTGGGCCTGACGATCGCGTCGGGCCAGGCCCGGGTCCTCGGCGCCCGGCTGACCTTCCGGAACGTGGCCGCCGAGGGGGCGCCGAACGGGGTGGGCGGGGCCATCGCGGTCCTGTGGCTCCCGGACCACGCGCCGACGAACACGGGCAGCTTCCCGGTCCTGCGGCTGCCGGATCAGTAGGGGCGTCCGGTACGGCGGTGGGGCCAGGTACGACAGGGGGCCGCCGGTACGACAGGGGGCCGGGTCCCTTTTCCGGGACCCGGCCCCACCGGCGTACAGGGGTGTCTCAGACCTTCTCGGACACCTTCGCCGCGCCGCCGTCGGCGGGCTCCTTCGCGGTGTCCGGTCCGGCGCCACGGAGCGCCACCTCCTTGACGAAGAAGGCGAGGACGAAGGCGAGGACGGCGACCGCCGCGGCGAGCAGGAAGGCGCCGTGGGTGCCGGAGGCCACCGCGTGCTGGTAGGCCTCGCGGAGCTGCGCCGGGAGCTTGGCGAGGCTGGCCGCGTCGAGCTGGGCGGTCCGCGCCGTCAGCTCCGAGCCGCCCCGGGCGGCCATCTCGTCCTGGACGCGGCTGGTGAAGAGCGCGCCCATGATCGCGACGCCGAAGGAGGAGCCGAGCGTCCGGAAGAGGGTGGTGGAGGAGGAGGCGACGCCCATGTCCTTCATCTCCACGCTGTTCTGGGCGACCAGCATGGTGATCTGCATGAGGAAGCCCATGCCGGCGCCGAGGACGGCCATCCAGATCCCGGAGACCAGGCGCGAGGTGCCGGTGTCCATGGTGGAGAGCAGGAAGAGGCCGGCCGTCATGAGGGCCCCGCCCGCGATGGGGAAGGCCTTGTACTTTCCGGTGCTGGTGGTGACGCGGCCGGCGACCAGCGAGACGGCCATCATGGAGAGCAGCATCGGCAGGAGGAGCAGTCCGGAGTTGGTCGCGGAGGCGCCCTGGACGGACTGCTGGAAGAGCGGCAGGTAGAGGACCGCGCCGAACATCACGAAGCCGGCGACGAAGCCGATCAGGGACATCAGGGTGAAGTTGCGGCTGCGGAAGATGTGCAGCGGGACGATCGGGTCGCTCGCCCGGGTCTCCGCCCACAGGAAGGCGAGGAGCGCGGCGACGCCGCCGACCGCGAGGCCGACGATGGTGGCCGAGCCCCAGGCGTACTCGGTGCCGCCCCAGGTGGTGACCAGGACGATCGCGGTGATGCCGACGGTCAGGAGCGCGGCGCCGAGGAAGTCGATCCGGGTGTCCGTGCCGCGCGGCTTCTTCGGCAGGTGCAGGACGGTGGTGACCATGGCGAGGGCGACGGCACCGAGCGGCAGGTTGATGTAGAAGGACCAGCGCCAGCCCCAGTGGTCGGTGATGGTGCCGCCGACGAGGGGGCCGCCGATCATGGCGAGGGCCATCACGCCGGCCATCATGCCCTGGTACTTGCCGCGCTCGCGGGGCGGGATGAGGTCGCCGATGATCGCCATCACGCCGACCATGAGGCCGCCGGCGCCGAGGCCCTGGATCGCGCGGAAGCCGATGAGCTGGCCCATGTCCTGGGCCATGCCGCTGAGCGCCGAGCCGATCAGGAAGATCACGATCGAGGTGAGGAAGACGCCCTTGCGGCCGAACATGTCGCCGAACTTGCCCCAGAGGGGGGTGGAGGCGGCGGTGGCCAGGGTGTAGGCGGTGACGACCCAGGAGAGGTGCTCCAGGCCGCCGAGCTCGCCGACGATCGTCGGCATCGCGGTGCCGATGATCATGTTGTCCAGCATCGCGAGGAGCATCGCGATCATGAGGGCGAGCAGGACGACACGGACGCTGCGCGCCGGCGGGGCCTCTCCCTCTAGTGTTCGAACGGTCTGTCGCGTCGCCATGTCATTCCCTTACTTGCCGCCCGGCTAGTTACTACACTGGGTACGGTAGATCTGTAACTAGCCGGTCGTCAAGTAAGTTCTTTGGAAAGTGGAGGGCACCCCATGGCCCGAGGCAACACCCGTCAGCGCATCCAGGACGTGGCCCTCGAACTCTTCGCGGAGCAGGGCTACGAGAAGACCTCCCTGCGCGAGATCGCGGAACGCCTCGACGTCACCAAGGCGGCGCTCTACTACCACTTCAAGACCAAGGAAGACATCCTGATCGGGATCTTCCAGGACCTGACCAGGCCGATGGACGAGCTGATCGACTGGGCCGGGGAACAGCCCCGCACGATCGAGACCAAGCGGGAGATCGTGCGCCGCTACCAGGTGGCGCTGCTCGCGGCGGCGCCGCTCTTCCGCTTCATGCAGGAGAACCAGGCCGCCGTGCGCGAGCTGAGCGTCGGGCTCACCTTCAAGGAGCGCATGATGTCGCTGACCGGCCTGCTGTACGACGACGACTTCCCCGTCAAGGAGAAGGTCCGCTGCATCAGCGCGGTCTTCACGCTCCACGCGGGCACGTTCTTCATGCAGAACGTCGAGGGCGACCCCGAGGAGAAGCACGAAGCCGTCCTCGAGGTCGCCCTCGATCTCATCGACGAGGCCCACCGGGCCTCATAGACGTACTGCGGGGGTCGGCCGGTCAGATGCCGACGCCGTGGGCGCGCAGGAAGGCGGCCGGGTTGACGGCGGAGCCGTAGTTCGGGGTGGTGCGGATCTCGAAGTGCAGGTGGGGGCCGGAGGAGTTGCCGGTGTTGCCCGAGAGGGCGATCTTCTGGCCGGCGCCGACCTTCTGGCCGATCTTGACCTGGATCTTCGACAGGTGGGCGTACTGCGAGTACGTGCCGTTGCCGTGCTTGACCACGATGGCGTTGCCGTACGCGGGGCCGTCGCCGCCGCCGTACGGGCCGGCCTTCACGACGGTGCCGGCGGCGGCGGCCTTGACCGGGGTGCCGACCGGAACGGCGAAGTCCTGGCCGGAGTGCTTGTGGGCCCACATGGCGCCGCCCTGGTTGAAGCTGGCGCTCAGGGTGTAGGCGGCGACCGGCTTCACCCAGGCCGGGGCCTTCTTGGCGGTGACGGCCTTCTTGGTGGCGGTCGCCTTGACGGCGACGGTCTTCGCGGCGGCGGCCTTCACCTGGGCGGCGAGGTGCGCCTGGGTCTCGGCCTGGGCGGCGACGGCGGCGGACGCGGTCGCGGCGGTCGGGACGACGGCCTTGCCCTCGGCGGCGAAGGCGGACCCTGCTCCGGCCACCAGCGACGCCCCCAGGCCGGCAGTGGCGAGAGCGACGGCGGCGGCACGGGTGGCGGGGTTCATAACGCGCTTCGACATACGGGGGACAACCTCCGGGGAGTACGGGACCCGACGCGCTTTCGGTGCGGCGTCGGGCTTGCTCATCTTTGGTAACCCGGACCCCCATCCAGGCCAAAACACCCCATCTACGACATGGCGTCGTAGCGATCACGGGGAAAGTCCAGGTCTTGACGACCGGGAGCAGGGGCTTCGAAATCGGACATATCAGACCAAGGAAACCGGTTTAACCGCATGTCTCGGGAGCCCGGACCGCCCAGGAGGCCGGTCCGGGCCCGGCCGGGGACCCGATGGACCCTCCGGCCCGCCACTTCGCACCCATAAGTCCGAAATAAACGGCAATGTTCACCACTATTCCGGTTAGTACCCCTCGAAACCCCTGTGCGCCTTGTCACCCGGAGGCCGTTTCGGATGGGACCTGGGTCACTCGGAAAGGCATTCCGAATGCGGCCTGGGTCACGTGACGGGGGCCACGGGAAAGGGTCCCGGGCCTCTGAGAAGGCCCCGGAAAGCGGCCCGCGTCACACCTCCGGCCCCCGCCCCGACCCCTCCCCCACTACGCTGACCGCTCCGCGGAAACACAGGGGGTCACCATGGAACCGGCACTCATCGGCACGCGCCTCGCCTCGGCCGCGATCGGACCGCTCCTGAAGAAGCTCCTGGTGGCCGAGGGCCCCGGGGCGGGGCTCGTCCCCAAGGGCGCCGAGGTCCGGCTCTCCGGCCTCGTCTCCTTCCGGGGCGAGAAGCGCGCCCTCACCGAGAAGGACGTCCGCGGGCTGGCGGCCGCCCTGGTCGAGCGCTCCCGGCGGGGGGACGGGGAGCCGCCGTTCCCCGCCGACGAGACCGAGGCCGTCACCGACGCGCTGGCCGCGCACCTGCTGGCCCTCGGCGACCTCGACATGGACGACGTCCAGGCCGTCCGCCTCGGCCACCGCGACCTCGCCCGCCGGCTGCGGGCCGCCGCGCCGGCCCCCGACGGCCTCTCCACCGACTCGGTCCTCTACCTGGAGACCCTGACCGAGTGGGCCTGCCTCCACATCCTGGAGTTCTTCACCAAGCGCTCCACCTTCGTCGCCCGCAGCCTGGTGGAACAGACCCGCGCCCAGGCCGAGCTCCTCGCGAAGACGGACGAACTGATCCGCCGGACCCCCCGGGCGGACACGCGGGAAGCGGAGTTCGAGCGGCGCTACCTCGCCCACCTGGCGAAGAAGCACGGCCGGCTGACCATCCACGGGGTGGACCTCCGTGACGCGCCGGAGAAGTGGCCGCTGGACGTGGCGTACCTGTCGTTGCAGGGGGTGGGGGCGGCGGAACCGGACGGTCGCCCCGACCGGGAGGCGGACCACATCGCCGCGGCGGCCCCGGGCGACTCCCTCTCCCCCGCCACGATGGCGGCGCTGAGGACGATGTCGGCCGAGGCGCACCGCGCCCTCCTCGTCTCCGCCCGCCGTCTGCTCGGCTCCTCCGAGAACAGCCGCGCCGACCGGATCCTCGCCCGGCACGACAAGGTGCTCCTGCGCGGTACGGCCGGCTCCGGCAAGACGACCCTCGTCCAGTGGCTGGCGGTCTCCGCCTCGGGCGAGGAGGGCGCGGACGACATGGCGTACCTCCGCGGCCGGATCCCCTTCGTCCTCCCCCTCCGTGCCCTCACCCGCCACGGCGAGCGGCTCCCCGCCCCCGACCGCTTCCTCTCCGCCGTCGACTGTCCCCTCTCCCCGCCCGACGGCTGGGCCGACCGCGTCCTCGCCGCCGGACGCGGCCTGGTCCTCGTCGACGGCATCGACGAGATCCCCGAGGCCGAGCGCGACCGGGCGCGCCGCTGGCTCCGCGACCTCCTCGACTCCTATGACGGCAACCGCTGGCTCGTGACCTCCCGCCCCACCGCCGTACGCGACGACTGGCTCGCGTCGGACGGCTTCACCGAACTCACCCTCACCCCCATGTCCTCCTCCGAGGTCGCCACCTTCGTCCGCCGCTGGCACAGGGCCGCCGGACCCGGGGCCGCGCCGTACGAACAACCCCTCCTCGACGCCCTGCGCACGACGCCGGACGTCGCCCGGCTCGCCACCAACCCCCTGATGTGCGGTCTGATCTGCGCCCTGCACCACGGCAGGCGCGGCTTCCTGCCGCGCGGCCGCAAGGCGCTGTACGACGCGGCGCTCTCGATGCTGCTCTCGCGCCGGGACCGCGAGCGGGACATGGGGACGCCGTACGGCATCGACCTGGGTGACGCCCCCCAGATCCAACTGGTCCAGCGCCTCGCGTACTGGCTGACGCTCAACGGCCGCACGACGATGGACCGCTCGCGTGCGGAGTCGGTCGTACGGGAGGCGGTACCGGCGGTCACGGAGGCGGCGGGGTACGACGCCGGCGCGGTCTTCACCCACCTGCTCCACCGCAGCGGACTGCTGCGGGAGCCGACCGAGGACACGGTCGACTTCGTCCACCGCACCTTCCAGGACTACCTGGCCGCGAAGGCCCTCGTGGACCGCTGGGACATCGGCGTCCTCTCCCGGCACGCGGCGGACGACCAGTGGGAGGACGTCATCCGCATGGCCGTCGGGCACGCGCGCCCACGCGAGTGCGCGGAGATCTTCGAGGAGCTGCTGAAGGCGGCGGACGCGGCCCCGGACCGCTGCACACACCTCCGGGTGCTGGTGGTGGCGGCGACGGCGCTGAACCACGCGACGGAGGTGGCACCCGAGATCCGGGAACGGATCCTGGCGCGGGCGGCGGAGGCCGTCCCACCGCGCGGGGCGAACGAGGCGCGCGAGCTGGCGTCGGCGGGACGGGCGGTCCTGGACCTGCTGCCGGGTCCGGAGGGCCTGGACGACGAGTCGGCGCTGGCCGTGGTGATCACGGCGACCCACATCACCCATGACGCCGCGCTGCCCTACCTGGCCCGGTTCGCCGGGCATCCGTTCCTGCCGGTGCGCTCCCAGCTCATGTGGGGATGGACCCGGTTCCCGATGACCGCCTACACGGACGAGATCATCGCCCGGCTCGACACGGACTCCCTCGACTTCACCGTCGTGTCCGACGGACAGGCAGCGGAGATCCTGCGTCTCGGGTTGCGCCCCGAGGGCCTCGACCTGCGTGCGGGAATCACCCCCTACGGCATGTCCTTGCTGCGCGAGGCGATCGGCGGGGCACGGAGACTGCGGATCCCGGGGTCCTTCGCCCGGTTCCTGGATCCCCTCCCCTCGGAGAACGCGCTGGAGGTCCTCACACTGGACGGGTTTCCCGAAGGGGGAATCGACTTCCTCCGCCGTATGACCGGGCTCAGGATGCTGAAGGCCCACCACTCCGCCCCGTCGGGCGGGGAGGACTGGAACGTCCTGGCCGTCCTGGACGAGCTCTCGTCGCTCGTACTGCACGCGAAGGCCGTGGCCGCGTTCCCGCAGTCGTTGCGGCTGCCGCGGACGGAGAAGCTGTTGGTGCGATGCGACGACGACGGTGCCCCTCTGGACGTCATCGCCCGTACCTTCCCGTCCCTGGTCCACTTGACGCTCATGGGCAGCTTCGAAGGACGGGTCCACGACCTCGCTCCGCTGGCACCCCTGACCCGGCTCAGCTCCGTCACAGGCCTCGGTGACCGGTTCACCGGCACCGAGCACCTCGTACCCGGGGTCGAAATCCACACATGAGCTGACCACCCGCCCCCCGCCGAGCTGTCCGGCGCCGCCGCCCTCGGCGACCGGCTCACCGTCGAAGACGAGTGAGGAAAAGGGGCGGCCCCGGAACCGTTTCCGGTTCCGGGGCCGCCCCTTCTGCGCGCTACGGGCTCAGCGCGGCGTCACGCGTCCTTGGACAGGTTCGGCCCGGGGCCGCCCGCCGCCTCGACCGGCGGGGCGTCCGGCAGGGCCGACTTCTCCTCGCCGCGGAAGGTGAACTTGCGCTCCTCGCCCTCGCCCTCCGTGTCCACGACCACGATGTGACCGGGGCGCAGCTCGCCGAAGAGGATCTTCTCCGAGAGCGTGTCCTCGATCTCGCGCTGGATCGTCCGGCGCAGCGGCCGGGCGCCCATCACCGGGTCGTAACCCTTCTTGGCGAGCAGCTCCTTCGCGGACTGGGAGAGCTCGATGCCCATGTCCCGGTCCTTCAGGCGCTCGTCCACGCGGCCGACCATCAGGTCGACGATCTGGAGGATGTCGTCCTGGGTGAGCTGCGGGAAGACGATGATGTCGTCCACACGGTTGAGGAACTCCGGGCGGAAGTGCTGCTTCAGCTCGTCGCTGACCTTCGCCTTCATCCGCTCGTAGTTGGACTTCGTGTCGCCCTGGGCCGCGAAGCCCAGGTTGAAGCCCTTCGAGATGTCCCTGGTCCCGAGGTTGGTCGTCATGATGATGACCGTGTTCTTGAAGTCCACGACCCGGCCCTGGGAGTCGGTCAGGCGACCGTCCTCCAGGATCTGGAGAAGGGAATTGAAGATATCGGGGTGGGCCTTCTCGACCTCGTCGAAGAGGACGACGGAGAACGGCTTGCGGCGCACCTTCTCGGTGAGCTGGCCGCCCTCTTCGTAGCCGACGTATCCGGGCGGCGAACCGAAGAGGCGGGAAACCGTGTGCTTCTCGCTGAACTCCGACATGTCGAGGGAGATCATCGCGTCCTCGTCGCCGAAGAGGAATTCGGCGAGGGCCTTCGACAGCTCGGTCTTACCGACACCGGACGGACCGGCGAAGATGAACGAGCCACCGGGGCGCTTCGGGTCCTTCAGGCCGGCCCGCGTACGGCGGATCGCCCGCGAAAGACCGATGACGGCGTCCTTCTGGCCGATGACGCGCTTGTGGAGCTCGTCCTCCATGCGCAGCAGACGCGAGGACTCCTCCTCGGTCAGCTTGAAGACCGGAATGCCGGTGGCGGTCGCGAGGACCTCGGCGATCAGCTCGCCGTCGACCTCGGCGACGACGTCCATGTCGCCGGCCTTCCACTCCTTCTCGCGCTTGGCCTTCGCGGCGAGGAGCTGCTTCTCCTTGTCGCGCAGGGACGCGGCCTTCTCGAAGTCCTGCGAGTCGATCGCGGACTCCTTGTCGCGGCGGACGCCGGCGATCTTCTCGTCGAACTCGCGGAGGTCCGGCGGCGCGGTCATCCGGCGGATGCGCATCCGGGAACCGGCCTCGTCGATCAGGTCGATCGCCTTGTCCGGCAGGAAGCGGTCCGAGATGTACCGGTCGGCCAGGGTCGCGGCCTGGACGAGGGCCTCGTCGGTGATGGAGACCCGGTGGTGGGCCTCGTACCGGTCGCGCAGACCCTTGAGGATCTCGATGGTGTGCGGCAGCGACGGCTCGGCGACCTGGATGGGCTGGAAGCGGCGCTCCAGGGCCGCGTCCTTCTCCAGGTACTTCCGGTACTCGTCGAGCGTGGTGGCGCCGATGGTCTGGAGCTCACCGCGGGCCAGCATCGGCTTGAGGATGCTGGCGGCGTCGATCGCGCCCTCGGCGGCGCCCGCACCCACGAGGGTGTGGAGCTCGTCGATGAACAGGATGATGTCGCCGCGGGTGCGGATCTCCTTGAGGACCTTCTTCAGGCGCTCCTCGAAGTCACCGCGGTAGCGGGAGCCGGCGACCAGGGCGCCGAGGTCCAGGGTGTAGAGGTGCTTGTCCTTGAGGGTCTCGGGCACCTCGCCCTTGACGATCGCCTGGGCCAGGCCCTCGACGACGGCGGTCTTGCCGACGCCGGGCTCGCCGATGAGCACCGGGTTGTTCTTGGTGCGGCGGGACAGCACCTGCATGACCCGCTCGATCTCCTTCTCGCGCCCGATGACCGGGTCGAGCTTGGATTCGCGGGCCGCCTGGGTGAGGTTGCGGCCGAACTGGTCGAGGACCAGGGACGTCGAGGGGGTGCCCTCGGCAGGACCGCCGGCCGTGGCGGCTTCCTTGCCCTGGTAGCCGGAGAGCAACTGGATGACCTGCTGCCGGACCCGGTTGAGATCGGCGCCCAGCTTCACGAGGACCTGGGCGGCGACGCCCTCGCCCTCGCGGATCAGGCCGAGCAGGATGTGCTCGGTGCCGATGTAGTTGTGGCCGAGCTGGAGGGCCTCCCGGAGCGACAGCTCCAGGACCTTCTTGGCACGAGGGGTGAAGGGGATGTGCCCGGACGGGGCCTGCTGGCCCTGGCCGATGATCTCCTCCACCTGCTGGCGGACCGCCTCGAGCGAAATCCCGAGGCTCTCCAGGGCCTTAGCGGCGACACCCTCACCCTCGTGGATAAGGCCCAGAAGGATGTGCTCGGTGCCGATGTAGTTGTGGTTGAGCATCCGGGCTTCTTCCTGAGCCAGGACGACAACCCGCCGCGCGCGGTCGGTGAACCTCTCGAACATCGTTAATCGCTCCTCAGAGCGGTCAGTCAGTTAGGGGTCGATCCCCTCCCTGTCCTTCCGCAGCTTAGTCCCGCAAGCGGGGACCGCTCATTCCAACTGCCGACATCCGTCCGGATCACCCCCTTGTCCGTGGGGAGACCTGCTGCCGAACAGCCGACAAATGCTCCAACCCGATGGTGCGAGACGATGTTCCCGCAGGCCAAGTAGTTAGCCGCGCCTTCAGTACGCCGATGGCGAACGTGAGACGCCGAAGCCCGCGGGGGCACCCCTCTCCACTAGGAATGTCTTACCCGTGCGGACCGACACTCCATGCCGAGCACCCCGGTTCCCTCCGCTACCAGCGAACACCCTTGCGCGCTCGAATGCACTCGTACACCCCATCCCGGACACCTCGCGCGTCCGGCGGGGGACCGTGCGTCACCGCGGAGCGGTTCGGGAGCGGTTCGGTAAAGGGTCCGAAACGGCTTCCGGGGCGTAACCAAGTCGTCCTCGCGGGAGTTCCCCGGGCATGGCCCTCACCGTCCCGTCCCCCCGCGTGCCGCTCGACGACGACCCGGCGCGCTGGTACGAGGACCGGCTCGGCTGGGCGACGGTGGCGGGCCCGCCGGTGGCGCTGGTCACGGGGCTGC
The DNA here is from genome assembly GCF_042868165.1 of Streptomyces sp. NPDC007872. NCBI lineage: Bacteria > Bacillati > Actinomycetota > Actinomycetes > Kitasatosporales > Streptomycetaceae > Streptomyces > Streptomyces sp. NPDC007872. Next base: position 667,844 of record NZ_JBIAEA010000005.1, on the reverse strand, counting down.
GCTTCGACGTCCTGGAGCTGCCCGCCGCGGCCGGCCGCGGCGTCCTGCGCCGGGTGGGCGCGGCGACCGGGCCGGTGGCCCTGGCCGGGTCCCGGATGCGGCTGCTCGTGGCCGCGGGGAGCGCGGAGGAGCTGCCGGGGCTGCTCGACTGGCTGGAGTGGGGCGGGATCGCCCTGGACCTCGCGGCCCTCGGCACCGGCGGCCGGATGACCGCGCCCCGTCCCCCGGGGCGGGACGGCCCCGGGGCGCCGGACGCCGCGGTGTGGCTGCGGGCCCCCGTGCCGGGCCGTGGGGTCGAGTCCTCGCTCCCGGCCGTGCGGGCCGCGCCGTGGGGCGGAGGGAGCGCCCCCTGCCTGGTGCGGCTCGTGGCCGCCGCCGCCGTCGAGTGCCACCGGGTGCGGCTGCTGAGTGCGCGGGCCCGCGGGCCGGCGGCTCAGCAGCTTTCGCCTCAGCGGTTCGCGTCCTCGTAGGCCGCCTTCACCGTGGCGGGCACGCGGCCGCGGTCGTTGACCTCGTAGCCGTTCTCCTTGGCCCACGCGCGGATCTTCGCGGTGTCGGGGCTGCCCGTCGCCACGGCGCGGCCCTTGCCGCGGCCGCCGGTGGTGCGGCCACCGGTGCGCCGACCGCTCTTGGTGTACGGCTCGAGCAGACCGCGGAGCTTTTCCGCGTTGGCGGTGGTGAGGTCGATCTCGTAGGTCTTGCCGTCCAGCGCGAACGTCACGGTCTCGTCCGCCTCGACGCCGTCGAGGTCGTCGACAAGAAGGACCTGAACCTTCTGTGCCACCGGATTTCCTTTCATCGAAAATGCAGTACGCGGAAAGGAAACCGCTTTTCCCGGGAAAACACAAACCCCTGGGAGAGGTTCAGAACCCCGACGGCGCGGGAAACATGCGCGTTTCGGACATAGGGTTCCGGGTCAGAGGTGCAGAAGCATCCGACTGTTGCCCAAGGTGTTCGGCTTCACTCGTTCGAGACCGAGGAACTCCGCGACTCCCTCGTCATAGGAACGCAGGAGCTCGCTGTAGACATCTCCGTCGACCGGGGTCTCGCCGATCTCGACGAAGCCGTGCTTCGTGAAGAAGTCGACTTCGAAGGTCAGGCAGAATACCCGCCGCACCCCGAGCCATCGGGCGGTGTGCAACAACTTGTCCAGCACCTGATGTCCGACGCCGGCTCCCCTGAACTCGGGATCGACGGCGAGAGTGCGCACTTCGGCGAGGTCTTCCCACATCACGTGGAGTGCGCCGCAGCCGACGACGGCGGCGTCCTCGTCGCGTTCCGCCACCCAGAACTCCTGGATGGACTCGTAAAGGGTGACGGTCGCCTTGTCGAGCAGGATGCCGCGCCGGACGAAAGGATCGACGAGTCGGCGGACCGCCGCGACGTCGGTGGTGCGGGCCCGGCGGACGGTGACGGCTTTGGCGGCCGGAGAGGCGGCCGGGGATGCGGACGACGACATGGGGGGACGCTATCGCTCCTCGGGCCCGGTTCCCCCGGCGCCCTCCTCGGGCGGGGCGGGCGGGGACGCGGGAAGCGGGGTGACCCGCTGGACGACGCGAATGGCGTCGTCGAGGGCTTCGCGCTGATCCGGCGACATCATGCCGAAGAAGGCGACGAGGGCGGCGGCGGGATTGTCGCTCCGGCTCCACGCCTCGTTCATCAGTGCGGCCGCGTAGGCGGCGCGGGTGGAGACCGCCGTATAGCGATAGGCGCGGCCTTCGACTTCCCTGCGGACCCAGCCCTTCTGATGGAGATTGTCCATGACGGTCATGACGGTGGTGTAGGCGATGGACCGTTCCTGCTGGAGGTCCTCCAGAACTTCCCGGACGGTCACCGGGCGGTTCCATTGCCACACGCGCGTCATGACGGCGTCTTCGAGCTCTCCCAAAGGACGGGGCACAGCGCCACCATAGTGCGCAAAGCGTCCATAAGCGTCGATTGACGGCGGAAAACCGAGGGGAACGGGGCGCGGCCGGGCAAAAAAGGACGCACGGCCCCGTGAGGCCGTACGTCCCGGACGGCGCGGGCCCCGGTGGGGTCAGGAGGCGGGGGAACCGTCCGCCTGGCGGGCGGCCTCGGCGCGGGCGAGCGCGGCGTCGACGATCGCGTCCTCCTTGGCCTTGTTCGGACCGCCCTGGCTCTTGACGATCGTGACGACGAGGCCGATGAAGAAGGCGGCCATCACGACGGGGGGCAGGAGCGCGGATACGTATTCCATGACGAACAGGGTAGCTATCCGGCGGCCCGCTCCTCGGGCGGGGGCGGCGGAACGGGCCGCCGGCGCGGCGGGAACACCTCGGAGGGCTTGGGCACCGGGCGCTCCGCCGGGACGGGCGGGGTCGGCTTGGGCTCGTCGGCCGCCGCGCGTCCGCCGGGCAGGGCCAGCAGCCGGGTCCGGGGGGCACGGTCCGCCGCGGGCGCGGTGGCCTGGACGACCCGGGCCAGGCGCGCGCGTACGGAGCGTTCGGCGAGGCCCTGGCAGCGGGCGAGCAGCTCGGCGGCGGCGGGGTTGCGGCGCAGCGCCCGCAGGGCGGCGAGGTCGTCGGCCCCGGGGTCGTACCCGGCGGCCAGCGCGTCCCGGAGGAGCTCCAGGTAGCCGCTGAGGGAGCCCGGCAGGGCCTCGCGGTAGCGGGCCAGGTCCGCGAGGAGGAAGGCGCGCAGCCGACCGGCCTCGCGTACCGCCTCGTCCACGGATTCGGCCAGGCGCAGGCAGTCCTGGACGTCCTCGTCCTGAAGGGGGGCGGGGTGAAGGGCGCTGGCAAGGGCGCGGCGGAGCACACGCAGCTCGTCCGCGCCGAACACCATGCCGCCACGGGATCCGTATGGCGTGGGCATGGGCCGACGGTACGCGCTAATCGGACAATTTTCGCTTACCGATCATTATGGCGCGCCGCGGGGCAGCCGTTCGGCGGTGCGGGGCCCGGTGCGCGGGGCCGGTGCCCGCGCACCGGGGTCGTCCCGTGCGGGGCCCTCCGGCCGTGCGGCCGCCCCGGGAGGCGGCCGCGCGGGCTACATGCGCGACACGTTCCGCTCGTACACCAGGCGCAGGCCGATCAGGGTCAGCCAGGGCTCGTGCTCGTCGATCTCCGTGGACTCGCCGAGGACCATCGGGGCCAGGCCGCCCGTCGCGATCACCGTCACGTCGTCGGGGTCGCCCTTCGGGCCGACCAGCTCGCGCTTCATCCGGGCCACCACGCCGTCGACCTGGCCCGCGTAGCCGTAGATGATGCCCGACTGCATCGCCTCGACCGTGTTCTTGCCGATCACGTTCCGCGGGCGGGCCAGCTCGATCTTGCGGAGCATCGCCCCGCGCACGCCGAGCGCCTCCACCGAGATCTCGATGCCCGGCGCGATCGCCCCGCCCGCGTACTCCCCGCGCGCGGTGACCGCGTCGTACGTCGTCGCCGTGCCGAAGTCGACGACGATCGCCGGGCCGCCGTACAGCTCGACCGCCGCGACCGCGTTGATGACGCGGTCCGCGCCGACCTCCTTCGGGTTGTCGGTGATGATCGGGACGCCCGTCTTGACGCCCGGCTCCACCAGGACCGCCGGGACGTCCCCGTAGTACCGGCGGGTGACCTCGCGCAGCTCGTGCAGGACCGAGGGGACCGTCGCGCAGATCGCGATCCCCTCGATGCCGTCGCTCAGCTCGACGCCGAGCAGCGGGTGCATGCCCATGAGGCCCTGGAGCAGGACCGCCATCTCGTCGGCGGTCCGGCGCGGATCCGTGGAGATCCGCCAGTGCTCGACGATCTCGTCCCCGTCGAAGAGGCCGAGGACCGTGTGCGTGTTGCCGACGTCGATGGTGAGCAGCATCAGACCCGCACCTCGCGCAGGTCGAGGCCGATGTCGAGGATCGGGGAGGAGTGGGTGAGGCCGCCGACCGCCAGGTAGTCGACGCCGGTCGCCGCGTACGCCGCCGCGTTCTCCAGGGTGAGGCGGCCCGAGGACTCCAGGACGGCACGGCCCGCGACGAGCGCCACGGCCTCCTCGGTCTCGCCCGGGGTGAAGTTGTCGAGCAGGATCAGGTCGGCGCCCGCGTCCAGGACCTCGCGGACCTGGTGCAGCGTGTCGACCTCGACCTCGATCGGCACGTCGGGGAACAGCTCGCGCACGGCCTTGAAGGCCTCGGCGACGCCTCCGGCCGCCACCACGTGGTTGTCCTTCACCAGGGCCGCGTCGGACAGCGACATGCGGTGGTTGACGCCGCCGCCGCAGCGGACCGCGTACTTCTCCAGGGCGCGCAGGCCCGGCGTCGTCTTGCGGGTGTCGCGGACCTTCGCCTTCGTGCCCTCCAGGGCGTCCGCCCACGCGCGCGTGGCGGTGGCGATGCCGGAGAGGCGGCACAGGATGTTGAGCGCGCTGCGCTCGCCGGTGAGCAGGTCGCGGGTGCGGGCGGTGACGCTCAGGAGCTTCTGCCCGGCCTCGACGCGCTCGCCGTCCTCGACGTGCCGCTCGACCTCGAACGCGTCGGTGCAGACGATCGACAGGACCGCCTCCGCGACCCGCAGGCCGGCCACCACGCCGGCCTCGCGGGCGGTGAAGTCGGCGGTGGCCACGGCGTCCTCGGGGACGGTCGCGACGGTCGTCACGTCGACCCCGCCGTCGAGGTCCTCCGCGATCGCCAGGTGCGCGACATCTTCCACCTGCACCGGGTCGAGGCCGGCGTCGGCGAGCAGCTCGGCGAGCGCCGGGTCGAGCCCGCACTCGAACTCCTCGCCGCCGCAGCCGCAGCCGTCGCCGCAGCCGCCGGCCTCCTCGGCGTCCGCGCCGGGGGCGCTGATCTGGATGAGGGGGACGTCCACGGGCTCGGGACGGGCTTCCTCGGGCGTGCTCACTTGCTGCTCCCTGGGGGCGTCGACGGTGGGGGGAAGGAAGGGTCAGGCGGTGACGGTGGCGGGGAAGTCGTACGTGTCGGTCGTGCGGACGTCGAGCGTCCGCCCCGGCGTCAGGCGTACGACGAGGTGCCGGCGCCAGTGCGCGTCGTCGCGGTCCGGGCGGTCCTCGCGCCAGTGGCAGCCGCGGGTCTCCTCGCGGCGGCGGGCGGCGGCGACCAGGACCCGGGCGACGCACAGCAGGTTGGTGGTCTCCCAGGAGTCCACGCCCGGCTCGGCGGCCTTGCTGTCGTCGGTGCCGCCCGCCACGGCCTCCTCGTGCAGCGCGTCGAGGGCGTCGGCGGCCTCCCGGAGGCTGGCCTCCGAGCGCAGCACCCCGGCGCCGTTCGTCATGGTCCGCTGGATGCGGGTCCGGGCGTCCGTCGCGGGCAGTGGCAGGACCGAAGGGGCCGGGTGCGGCACCGGGGCGCCCGCCGCGCGCGGGGCGGCCGCCACGACGTCCTCGACGATCCGCTCGGCGAAGACCAGGCCCTCCAGGAGCGAGTTCGAGGCGAGCCGGTTGGCGCCGTGGACGCCCGTGCAGGCCACCTCCCCGCACGCGTACAGGCCGGGGACGGTGGTCCGGCCCCGCAGGTCGGTGCGGACGCCGCCGGAGGCGTAGTGGGCGGCCGGGGCCACCGGGATCGGCTCGGTGACCGGGTCGATGCCGTGGGCGCGGCAGGCGGCCAGGATCGTCGGGAAGCGCCGCTCCCACATCTCCGCCCCGAAGTGCCGGGCGTCGAGGTACATGTGCTCGGCGCCGTGCTCCTGCATCCGGCGCGTGATCGCCTTGGCGACGACGTCCCGGGGGGCCAGCTCGGCCAGCTCGTGCTGCCCCAGCATGAAGCGGACCCCGTCCGCGTCGACCAGGTGCGCGCCCTCGCCCCGTACCGCCTCGGAGACCAGCGGCTGCTGGCCCTCGGCGCCCGCGCCCAGGAAGAGCACCGTCGGGTGGAACTGGACGAACTCCAGGTCCGAGACCTCGGCCCCGGCGCGCAGCGCGAGGGCCACGCCGTCGCCGGTCGAGACCGGCGGGTTGGTGGTGGCCGAGAAGACCTGGCCCATGCCGCCGGTGGCGAGGACCACCGCGGGCGCGTGGACCGCGCCGACGCCGTCGTGCCGGCCCTCGCCCATGACGTGCAGGGTCACGCCGGCCGTGCGTCCCCCGGCGTCCGTGAGGAGGTCCAGGACGAGGGCGTGCTCGACGGTGCGCACGCCCCGGTCGCGTATCGCCTCGACCAGGGCGCGGGAGATCTCGGCGCCGGTCGCGTCGCCGCCCGCGTGGGCGATCCGGCGCCGGTGGTGGCCGCCCTCGCGGGTCAGCGCGATCTCGCCCTCGGAGGTCTTGTCGAAGTCGGCGCCGGTCTCGATGAGGCGGCGGACGGCGTCGGGGCCCTCGGTGACCAGGGTCCGCACGGCCCGCTCGTCGCACAGCCCGGCGCCCGCGACGAGGGTGTCGTCGAGGTGCTGCTCGGGGGTGTCGCCCTCGCCGAGCGCGGCGGCGATGCCGCCCTGCGCCCAGCGGGTGGAGCCGTCGTCGAGCCGGGCCTTGGTGACCACGACCGTACGGAGCCCGGCGGCGGTGCAGCGCAGGGCGGCGGTGAGTCCGGCGACACCGGAGCCGACCACGACGACGTCGGCGTCGATGGCCCAGCCCGGTTCGGGGGCGTGCAGCCGTATTCCGGTCACGTGGCGGCTCCGAGGTCCAGGGGGATGTTGTCGATGAGCCGCGTGCTCCCCACGCGCGCGGCGACGGCGAGGACCGCCTCCCCCTGGTGGTCGTCGGGGACCTCGGTGAAGTCCGCCGGGTCCACGAGGGCCAGGTAGTCCAGGGTGAGCGGCGGCTCCGCCTCGGCCGCCTCGTCCAGGACGGCGCGGGCGGCGGCCCGTACGGCTCCGGCGCCGGCGCACTCGGCGGCCTGCGCGACCGCGTGGGCGTCGGCGGCGGCCCGGGCCTCCCCGAGCCTGGAGAGCGCCTCGGCCCGGTTCTCGGCCCGGTCCCGGACGCCCGGCAGGGCGGCGGCACGCGCGCGCAGCGCCTCCTGGGCGGCGAGCCGCTCCCGGCCGGCGAACAGCGCGCGGGACAGCGCGAGGGCGGTGCGGCGCTCCCCGGCCGAGAGGTAGCGGTTGCGGCTGGAGAGGGCCAGGCCGTCGTCCTCGCGGACGGTCTCCACGCCGACGATCTCGACCGGGAAGTTCAGGTCGCGGACCATGCGCCGGATCAGGGCGAGCTGCTGGGCGTCCTTCTGGCCGAAGAAGGCCAGGTCGGGGGAGGTGAGGTGGAGCAGCTTGGCGACGACGGTCAGCATGCCGTCGAAGTGGCCGGGCCGGGAGGCGCCTTCGAGCCGCTCCCCCATGGGGCCCGCGGTGATCCGCACCTGCGGCTCGCCGCCCGGGTAGACCTCGTCCGCGGAGGGCGCGAAGACGACGCTCGCGCCCGCGTCGAAGGCCAGCTCCAGGTCGGCGTCCAGGGTGCGGGGGTAGCGGTCGAGGTCCTCGCCCGCGCCGAACTGGAGCGGGTTGACGAAGACGGTGACGGCGACGAAGCCCTCCTCCCCCACGCGCGCGCGTGCGGCGCGGATCAGGGTGGCGTGGCCCTCGTGGAGGGCGCCCATGGTCATGACCACGGCGTTGCTCCCGGGCAGGCCGTGCCGGGCGACGGCGTCCCGGAGGTCCCCGGCCGTGGGAACCAGCCCGGCGGGCCGGTGACGACCGGGCCGGCCGGGGGCGGTGCGGTTGGGGGTGGTGTGGCCGGGGGCGGAAGCCGAGCCGGAGGCCGAGGCCCGGTCGGGGGTCGAGGCCCGATCGGAGGCCGAGTGGGAGGCGGAAGCCGGGCCGGGGGTGGAAGCCGAGACCGGGTCGGAAGCCGAAGCCCGGCCGGAAGCCGGTTCCCGGTCCGGGTTCGGGTCGGGGGCCCGGTCGTGGGCGAGCGGGCTCATCTGTCGTCTCCTTGCGGCCCGTCGGGGGATCCGGTGGTGCCGGTCGTGCCCGCCGGGGTCTCGGCGAGCACCCCCAGCAGGTCTTCGGCCAGCTCGGGCTTGAGCAGGCCGTGGGCGAGCGCCCGGTCGGCGGTCGTACGGGCCATCGCCAGGTAGCCGGTGACGGTGCCGGGCGCGTGCTTGCGCAGTTCGGCGACGTGGGCGGCGACCGTGCCGGCGTCACCGCGCGCGACGGGGCCGGTCAGGGCCGCGTCACCGGACCGCAGGGCGTTGTCCAGGGCGGCGCCCAGGAGGGGGCCGAGCATCCGGTCGGGGGCGGCGACCCCGGCCTTGTGGAGCAGCTCCATCGACTGGGCCACCAGGGTGACCAGGTGGTTCGCGCCGAGGGCGAGGGCCGCGTGGTAGAGCGGGCGGGCCTCCTCGGCGATCCACTCGGGCTCCCCGCCCATCTCGATGACCAGGGCCTCGGCGGCGAGCCGCAGCTCCTCGGGCGCGGTCACCCCGAAGGAGCACCCGGCGAGCCGCTGCACGTCCACGGCGGTGCCGGTGAAGGTCATGGCGGGGTGCAGGGCGAGCGGCAGGGCTCCGGCCCGGCGGGCGGGATCGAGGACCCGCGCCCCGTACCGCCCGGAGGTGTGGACGAGCAACTGGCCCGGCCGTACGGCCCCGGTGTCCGCGAGGCCCTCGACCAGACCGGGCAGGGCGTCGTCGGGGACGGTGAGCAGGACCAGGTCGGCGAGGGCGAGGACGCGCGCGGGCTCCACGACCGGCACGTCCGGCAGGAGTGCGGCGGCGCGGCGCCGCGAGGCGTCGGAGACCGCCGAGACGGCGACGGGGCGGTGTCCCGCGAGCCGGAGGGAGGCGGCGAGGGCGGGGCCCACCCGGCCCGCGCCGACGACTCCGACGGTGAGCCGGGCGGGTCGGTCCTCGGCTCGGGGCTCTGGCGCTGGTGCTGCGTTCACGGTGGGGACGGCCTTCCGTTCCAGTCCTCGGCGGGTACCGGACGATTTCTGGTCATGCTACGCCAGGGACACGTGCCCTTCCGTGGCTGTCCACAGGCTGTGGGCGGCGGTGTGATGATCGCCCCATGGAAACTGCGGAACCTGTGGAAACCGGTGGCCCCGTGGACCCCGGCGACGAGGAGGCCGCCCGGCTGCACCGGGCGAAGGTGTGGGGCGGGGCCGCCCGGAAGCTGTGGCACGCCCCCGTGGACGGCACGGTCGGGGAGCACCTGCGCGAGCTGGCCGGATGGGCGGAGGCCGCCGGACACGGCGGGGCGGCGCCCGACGCGTACGGCGACGGTGTGGTCGAGGCCCTGGAGCGGCGGGTCGCCGAGGAGCTGGGCATGCCCGCCGCCGTCTTCTTCCCGACCGGCACCATGGCCCAGCAGGTGGCGCTGCGCTGCTGGGCCGGGCGCACCGGCAGCCCCGTCGTCGCCCTCCACCCGCTCGCCCATCCGGAGGTCCACGAGGGCGGGGCGCTCGGGGCCGTGTCCGGGCTCCGCACCGTCCACCCGACCGACGCGCCCCGGCTGCCGACGGCCGAGGAGGTGCGGGACCACCCGGAGCCGTTCGGGACGCTGATGCTGGAGCTGCCGCTGCGGGACGCCGGCTTCGTGCTGCCCACCTGGGAGGAGCTGACGGAGGTGGTGGAGGCGGCCCGGGAGCGGGACGCGGTCGTCCACTTCGACGGGGCGCGCCTGTGGGAGTGCCCGTCCCGCTTCGGCCGGGGGCTCGCGGAGATCGCGGGGCTCGCCGACAGCGTGTACGTGTCGTTCTACAAGTCCCTCGGCGGCCAGTCGGGGGCCGCGCTCGCCGGGCCCGAGGACGTCATGGAGGAGGCCCGGGTCTGGCGGCACCGGTACGGGGGCCAGGTCTTCCAGCAGTACCCGGCGGCGCTCTCCGCGCTGCGGGGCCTGGACGTCGAGCTGCCCCGGCTGCCCGCGTACGTGTCCCACGCGCGCGTGGTGGCCGGTGCGCTCCGTGAGGCGTTCGCGGAGGCGGGCACGGGCTGGTTCCGGGTCCACCCCGAGGTCCCGCACACCCACCAGTTCCAGGTCTGGCTGCCGTACTCCCCGGAGGTCCTGACGGCCGCGGCCCTCGCCCAGACCGAGGCCACCGGCACCGTCCTCTTCCGCCGCTGGTCCGCCCCGGGCGCGGGCGGCCCGCCGGGGACCGCCCGGACCGAGCTGACGGTGGCGGGGCCGGGCCTGGAGTGGACGGCGCGGGACGTACGGGAGGCGGTGCGGGACTTCCTGTCGCGACTGCCGGGGGCCGGTTCCGGGGGCTGACGGGCACCCCGGTGCCTCAGTCGGCCGGGTGGCACCCCGCCACCGGGGCCGTACGGCAAGGACCCGTGGGGGAAGGACCCGTACGGGACGGAGCCGTACGAGACCGAGCCGTACGAGACCGAGCCGTCCGGAACAGGCCCGTGCCGAACGCGCCCGCGCGGCGCAGCGCCCTGCGGAGGCCGCCCCGGGCCGGGCGGCCCGCGAGGACCCGTTCGAAGCGGCGCCGGTCGCGGAGCGCCCGCAGGACGGCGAGGTCGTGGGTGCCGGGCTCCGGGGGCGGCGGCTCGCCGACCCGGGCGGCGCGGTAGGCGTCGAAGAGGTACTGGTGCATCGCGTTCATGTCCCCACCGTGCGCCGCTCCCCGGCGCCCCGGCCCGCCGATTGACGAGCCCCGTCAAACGGCGGGCGGGCCCGCCCGCGGGCGTCGGTTGACGGCTCCCGTCAATCGGCGCGACACCGCCCCCGGTCCGTCCCGCACCATGGCACGGTGAGCGTGACCATCGACATCACCGGACTGCCGCACGAGCGGATCTCCTTCTGCCCCTCGCCCCTGGCCGAGCTGGGCGCCGCCCTGCACGCCCTGGCGGAGCCCGCGCACCACGCCCGGCTCCACGCCTGGACCACCGCCACGGCCGCCGCCCTGAAGCCGGAGCTCGCGGACCGCCTCCACGAGGCCGACTTCATGTGGCGCTCCACCCGGTCCGACGTCCTGCTGCCCGCCCGCCCCCGCGAGACCCTCGCCGAGGAGCTGGACGACCTCGACCGGATGGACGACGAGAAGTACGTGGGCGCGGCCCTGGAGATCTCCTGCGCCAGCCACTACACGCACGGCGCCCCCTCGCCGCTCGTCGACGACCGGATGCGCCGCCGCGCCCTCGACCTGGCCGCCGCGCGCGGCCCGCGCCAGGCCGCCTTCGTGGAGCGGATGCTCGTGGACCCGCCCGGCACGCGCGCGTGGGTCCGGCGGCTCCTGGAGGACTGCGACGAGGCCTTCTTCGCCGACACCTGGCGCCGCGTCCGGATCCAGCTCGCCGCCGACGCCCGCCACAAGACCGAGCTGATGCGCCGCAAGGGCCTGGCCGAGGCCGTCGCCGACGCCTCCTCCTCGATGACCCTGGAGGAGGACGAGCGGGGCTCCCGGATCGTCGTCGACAAGCTGGTGCAGGGCCGCACCGCCGCCGGGGGCACGGGCGTGACGTTTCTGCCGACCGCCTTCGGCTGGCCGCACCTCTTCGCGCTGCACGCGCCCGGCTGGCAGCCGGTGATCCAGTACCCCGTGCCCGCCCGGGACCTCGGCGGCGGAGCTCCCGTGGAGGCGGTCAAGCTGCGCCTGGAGGCCATCGCCCACCCGATGCGGATGCGGCTCTGCCGCAGCCTCGCCCGGGGCGCGTACACGACGAGCGAGCTGGCCGACGCGTACGGCATCACCCCGCCCGAGGTCTCCCGCCACCTCGCGGTCATGAAGAAGGCCGGTCTGGTCACCACCCAGCGGCGCGGCCGGTACGTCCTGCACCAGCTCGACGTGGCCGTCACCGCCCGGCTCGGCAGCGACTTCCTGGAGTCGGTCCTGCGCTAGGAGGCACGGCTCCGGGAGGCACGGCTCCGGAGACACGGCGTTACGCCGCCCCGCCGCCGCCCGCCCTGACCAGCCCCGACTCGTACGCCAGGACCACCACCTGGACCCGGTCGCGCAGGCCCAGCTTGGTCAGGATGCGGCCCACGTGCGTCTTCACCGTCGCCTCGGAGAGGACGAGGCGGGCGGCGATCTCGCCGTTCGACAGGCCCTGCGCGACCAGCAGCATCACCTCCCGCTCCCGGTCGGTCAGGCGCCCCAGCTCCTTGTGCTCGGGCTCCCGGCCCGTGGAGGGCAGCATCGGCGAGAAGCGGTCGAGGAGGCGGCGGGTGGTCGAGGGCGCCACCACGGCGTCCCCGCTGTGCACCGAGCGGATCGCGCCGAGCAGCTCCGCCGGCGGCACGTCCTTCAGCATGAAGCCGCTCGCCCCCGCCTTCAGGCCGGAGAACGCGTACTCGTCGAGGTCGAAGGTGGTCAGGATCAGCACCTTCGGCGGGTCGGTCTGCGCGCGGATCCGCCGGGTCGCCTCCACCCCGTCCAGGCGCGGCATGCGCACGTCCATCAGGACGACGTCGACCGCCGTGGAGCGCAGCACCTCCAGGGCCTCGGCGCCGTCGCCCGCCTCCGCCACGACCTCCATGTCGGGCTGGGCGGCCAGCACCATGCGGAAACCGGTGCGCAGCAGCACCTGGTCGTCGACGAGCATCACGCGAATGGCCATGGGGCTTGTTCCTTAGGGGTCGTCAGTGGGCGGGCTTGAGGGGGAGCAGGGCGCTGATCCGGAAGCCTCCGCCCGGACGCGGGCCCGCGTCCAGGGTGCCGCCGACCATGCCGACCCGCTCCCGCATGCCGATCAGGCCGTGGCCCCGCCCGTCGGCGCCCCCGTCCTCGTACATCTCCTGCGGCGCCCCCCGGCCGTCGTCCTCGACGAGGAGCCCGAGGCCGTCGTCGAAGTAGACCAGGCGGACGCTGGCGCCCGCGTCGGGGCCGCCGTGCTTGCGGGTGTTGGTGAGGGCCTCCTGCACGATCCGGTACGCGGTGAGCTCGACGCCGCTGGGCAGCGGGCGGGGGCTCCCCTCGATCGCGAAGTCGACGGTGAGTCCGGCGTTCCTGACCTGCTCGACGAGGTCCTCGATCTGGCCCACGTCGGGCTGCGGCACGTACTCCCCGGCCTCCTGGTGCTCCCCGGTGCGCAGGATGCCCAGGAGCCTGCGCATCTCGGCGAGGGCCTGCCGGCCGGTGCCGGAGATGGTCTCCAGGGCCTGCTTCGCGGTCTCCGGCGAGGAGTCCATGACGTAGGCGGCGCCGTCGGCCTGGACCACCATCACCGACACGTTGTGCGCGACGACGTCGTGCAGCTCGCGGGCGATCCTGGCCCGCTCGGCGGCGACCGCGACCTTGGCCTGGGCCTCGCGCTCCCGCTCCAGGCGGGAGGCCCGCTCCTCCAACTGCGCGAAGTAGGCGCGGCGGGTGCGCAGGGAGTCGCCGAGGACCCAGGCGAGGGCGAACGGCACGGTCATGATGACCGTGAAGAAGACCCGGGCGGGGCCGGAGGTGGAGGGGTCGTCCAGCGGCCATCTGAGCTGGGAGAGCGTGGCGGCGCCCAGTCCGCCGGCGAGGGCGAGCCGGGACGCCCAGCGCGGTCCGTCGTGCACCGCGACCGTGTAGACGATCACGAACATGGCGAAGTCGGCCAGGAACGGCTCCAGGCCGAGGGCGAGCTGGGTCAGGCCGAGGGCCACGGTGAGCAGCAGCATCTTCTCGGGGACCCGCCGGCGCAGGGCCACGACCAGGGAAAAAAGGGCGGCGACGACGCCGTACGCGACGGGGTGACGGACCGTCGGGTAGGTCGACCCCACCCACAGCAGGGAGAACCCGAGGAGGACGACGGCCCAGAAGGTGTCGACGCCCGTCGGGTGTCTGCGGAGGAAGTCGTAGAGGCGCTGCACGTCACCCAGCGTAGGGAAGCGGAAGGGTTCGGGGATCAACCGTGGGGTCGATCCTTGCCCCGGAGACCGTACTCCCCGAGGTGGACACTGGGTTCCGTGACGGACGAGACGCGGCGGTGGCAGGGGTGGCGGGAGGCCACGGAGCGGGCGCTGTACGGCCCGGGGGGCTTCTATCTGCGGCCCGAGGGGCCCGCGGGGCACTTCCGCACCTCGGTGCACGCCTCCCCGCTCTTCGCGGGGGCCGTGGCCCGGCTCCTCGGCGAGGTCGCGGAGGAGCTGGGGACGGACGGGGTCGACCTCGTGGACGTGGGCGCGGGGCGCGGGGAGCTGCTCGCGGGGGTGCTCGCGGCGACCGCCGGGAGCGGTCTCTCGGTACGGGCGCACGCGGTGGAGCGCGCCGGTCGCCCGGACGGGCTCGACCCCCGGGTGGAGTGGACGGACCGGCCGCCGCGCGGGGCGCGGGGGCTGCTCTTCGCGAACGAGTGGCTGGACAACGTGCCGGTGGACGTGGCCGAGGCGGACGCGACGGGCACGGCCCGGTACGTGGAGGTGCGCGACGACGGTACGGAGCGGCTCGGCGCGCCCGTCTCCGGGGTGGACGCGGAGTGGCTGGAGCGCTGGTGGCCGCTGCGGGAGCCCGGCGCGCGGGCCGAGATCGGGCGGCCCCGCGACGAGGCCTGGGCGTCGGCGGTGTCCTGTCTGGCGGCGGGCCGCGCGGTGGCCGTGGACTACGCGCACGTACGGGGCTCCCGGCCGCCCTTCGGTTCCCTGACCGGCTTCCGGGCGGGCCGCGAGGTCCCGCCGGTCCCGGACGGCTCCTGCGACCTGACGTCCCACGTGGCGCTCGACGCGTGCGCGGCCGCCTCGCCCGGCGGGGCGGACACGGAGCTGGTCGCGCAGCGGGAGGCGCTGCGGCGGCTCGGGGTGACCGGGGACCGGCCGCCCCTCGCGCTCGCCTCTGCCGACCCCGCCGGGTACCTCAGGGCCCTGTCCTCGGCCGGCGAGGCGGCCGAGCTGACCGCCCGGGGCGGTCTCGGCGACTTCCTCTGGCTGACCCGGCGGGTGCCGCCGGCGGACGGGCCGTAGGGGTGCGTCCCGTACGGGAGATACTGGCCGCATGACGGAGACGACGGTCGGAATCGGCGGCGCGGCGGAGAGCACCGACATGGTGCTGAACATCGGGCCGCAGCATCCCTCGACCCATGGCGTGCTCCGGCTCCGGCTCGTCCTGGACGGCGAGGTGATCCGGTCGGCCGAGCCGGTGGTCGGCTACATGCACCGGGGGGCCGAGAAGCTCTTCGAGGCGCGGGACTACCGGCAGATCGTCATGCTGGCCAACCGCCACGACTGGCTCTCCGCCTTCTCCAGCGAGCTGGGCGTGGTGATGGCCGTCGAGCGGATGCTGGGCATGGAGGTCCCGGAGCGCGCGGTGTGGACCCGTACGCTCCTCGCCGAGCTGAACCGGGTCCTCAACCACCTGATGTTCCTCGGCTCGTACCCCCTCGAACTGGGCGGGATCACCCCGGTCTTCCACGCCTTCCGGGAGCGCGAGGAGCTCCAGGCGGTGATGGAGGAGGCGTCCGGCGGCCGGATGCACTACATGTTCAACCGGGTCGGCGGCCTCAAGGAGGACCTGCCGGCCGGCTGGACGGGGCGG
Source organism: Streptomyces sp. NPDC007872 (assembly GCF_042868165.1). Classification (NCBI taxonomy): domain Bacteria; kingdom Bacillati; phylum Actinomycetota; class Actinomycetes; order Kitasatosporales; family Streptomycetaceae; genus Streptomyces; species Streptomyces sp. NPDC007872. Next base: position 652,562 of record NZ_JBIAEA010000005.1, on the reverse strand, counting down.
GTGCGGCAGGCGGTCGCGGACGTGCGGTCGCGGATGGACGTGTACGACCGGCTCGTCCTCGGCAACGAGATCTTCCGGGGCCGCACGCGCGGGATCGGGGTCCTGTCGCGGGAGGCGGTCCACGCGTACGGGGTGTCGGGGCCGATCGCCCGCGCCTCGGGCGTGGACTTCGACCTGCGCCGCGACGAGCCGTACCTCGCGTACGGGGAGCTGGCGGACGTCCTGCGGGTGGCGGTGCGGGAGGAGGGCGACTGCCTGGCCCGGTTCGAGTGCCTGCTCGACCAGACGCACAACTCCCTGGACCTGGCGGACGCCTGCCTGGACCGGATGGAGGAGCTGCCGCCGGGGCCGGTCAACCAGCGGCTGCCGAAGGTCCTGAAGGCGCCGGAGGGCCACACGTACGCGTGGACCGAGAACCCGCTCGGCGTGAACGGCTACTACCTGGTGTCGAAGGGCGAGAAGACCCCGTACCGGCTGAAGCTGCGCTCGGCCTCGTTCAACAACATCCAGGCGCTCGCCGAGCTGCTGCCGGGGACGCTGGTCTCCGACATGGTGGCGATCCTGGGCTCGCTCTTCTTCGTCGTCGGCGACATCGACAAATAGAGCAAGACAAAGCAGGACAAGAAGAGCGAGTAGAATCCGGCGCTATCCGTCCTCGCGGCGCATCACCGCGTACGCGTGCCCCGACGTGCCCGGTGTGCGCCGGTCGTACATGCTCCAGCCCCAGCGTTCGTACCGCTTCGTCAGCTCCGGTACGTCGAGGGTCATCAGAAGGCGTGAGCCCGGGGCCAGGTCCGCGAGGATCGCGTCGTGGAGGGCGCGGCCGGTGCCCAGGCCCTGGTGGGCGGGGGCGACGACGAGTTCGGCGAGTTCGAAGGCGGGCTCGCGGCCGGTCAGGACGGTGTCGGTCCAGCCGGCCGTGAAGCCCCGCAGCTCGTCGTCGGGGCCGAACGCGGCGACGGCCCGGAAGTCGGGCCGCCCGGCCGCCGAGCCGAGCAGCCGCTCCACGGTCCGCACGGCGCCGAGCGGCGGTTCGTGCCAAGGGGCGCCGCAGAAGGCCTGGGCGCACAGGGCGAGCAGTTCGTCCCGGCGGCGGGCGGCCTCACCGGCGGGGAAGTCGGCGAGGCGGTGCGTCACGAGTTCACGGCCCCGCGCAGCTCCGCCACGTCGAGCTGCTCCGTCTCGTCGTGCGCGGTCAGGTCGATGACCTGGCCGACCGTCCGCGGCGGCACGGGGGTGCCGATGCCGGCGGCGGGCCCGGCGGCCGGGGCGGGGGTGCCGAGCGCGGCCCCGGCGGCCAGGACCTCCTCGCCCACGACGTCGGCGAGGTCCGTGTTCTGCACGGCCTCGATGGCGTCCGCCGTCTTCTGCGTGCCGAAGAAGTCGAAGCCGCCCTCCGGGCGCGGGGCGGACCTGCGCGCGGCGTACGGGACGATCGCGGCGGCGACCGGGACGGGCGCGGGAGCGGGGGCGGGCGGGAGCGCGAGGGCGGCCGGCCGGGTGTGCTGCTCGGTCCCGGTGGCCGCCGCGTGCTTCCCCTGCGGCTCCTCCGTCTCCCGGGCGCGCTCGGCGAGGTCGCGGGCGCGGGCCGCCTCGGCGGTGCGGCGGGCCTGCTGGGCGGCGGCGTTGCGCGGGAGGTCGCGCAGGGCCTGGGCGGCGCGGCGGAAGGCCTCGGGGGTGGGCGTGGAGCCGGCGGCCGGAAGGGCCTTGGCGTCGCCGCCCGCGCTCTCCAGGGCGAGGACGCGGCGGCCCTCCAGGGCGCTGGCCCGCTCGGTCTCGGCGGTGGCGTAGCGGCGGAGCAGGTCGGCGTGCTCGCCGCGCAGCCCGGCGAGTTCCACGCGCTTGGCGCGGAGCTTGGCGTCGAGCCGGGCGCGCAGGGCGCGGGACTCGTCGAGGTCGGACTCCAGTTCGGCGACCCGCTCCTCGGCCTTCCACTGGTCGGCGGCGCGCGCCCGCTCGGTCTCGGCGACGCGCAGCCCGGCGCCCCGGTCCCAACTGCGCATGAGGACGGCGCCGGTGACGGCCGCGGCCGCCGCGGCGGCGGTCAGGAGCCGTACGACCACCAGGTCTCCGGGCAGCCAGGCGGCCGCGGCGCACACGACCGCGGCGCCGGCGACCGCGGAGGGCGGCAGCAGCTTGTGCAGAGGCGGGGAATGGCGGTGGCGTCCACGTGGCATGGCCTGAAATTTACCGTGCGTAGGCGTCACGTGGGGGGTCGGCCCGGCAATCTCTTGGCCACTTCTCGCCACCGGAAGTGGATATCGGCCCTTCCGGTTCCGTTTCGGGCCGACTCCCCCCGCCCCGCGCCTACTTCTTGAGCAGCCCCTTCGCCGTCAGATACTCCTTGGCGACGTCCTCCGGCTTCGCCCGCTCGGCATCCACCTTGCGGTTGAGTTCGGCGAGATCCGCTGTGGTGAGCACCTTGGTGATCTTGTCGAGGGCGGCGGCTATCTCGGGAGAACCGGCGTCCTTGGCGTTGACCACGGGCAGCACGTTGTCGGCGTTCTGGAGCTTCTTGTCGTCGGTGAGGAAGACGAGTCCGTAGTTCTCGATCGTGGCGTCCGTGGTGGTCGTCAGGACCAACTGGTCCACCCCGTCCTTGACGGCCTGCTTGGCCTGCGGGGTGCCGACGCCCTTGGGGTCGATCCCGGCCACGTCGATCCCGTAGGTCTTCTTCAGACCGGGGGCGCAGAAGGGGCGTACCGCGCATTCGTCACCGGCGGCGATCTTCACCTTGATCTTGGAGGCACCGAGGTCGGAAAGCGTCTTCAGCTTGTTCTTCTCGGCGAATTCCTTAGCCACCGCGAAGGCGTTCTGGTCGACCGCCCCTCCGACCGCGAGGACCTTCAGGCCGCGCGGCTCCGCGAGCTTCCGCAGCGCCTCGACCGTGGCCGCCGCGTCGCCCGAGGCGACCGGCTTCTCCTCGGGCGCCTTCGGCCCGTTCGCCTTCGCGTTGAGGAATTCCGCGATCGTCGCCGCGTATTCCGGGACGACGTCGATCTCGCCGCTCTCCAGGGAGGGCTCGTACAGCTCGCGGTTCTTCACGGTGGTGATCGAGACGGAGTATCCGGCGTCCCGCAGCGACTGGGCGTACAGCTCCGCGAGGACCTTGGCCTCGGTGAAGGCGGCCGCGCCGACCACCAGGGAGCCCTTGGACCCTCCGCCGGAGCTCCCCGAACCGTCGGAGCCCTTCTTTCCGTCCTCCAGGCTGTCACCGCCGCACGCCGCGAGGGCGGCCGTCAGCGCCGCCGTACCCAGCAGCGCGCCCGCGATACGCGAGACCCTGTTCACGAGATCACCCATCCAGTCGGCTTCATCGAATCGTTCTGTCCTTCGGTGCGCGCGCCTGCCCCGGCCCCGACAGGAGCCGGTCCGCGCCCACGAGCGCGCCCTCCACCAGGAGGGCGAGCAGGGCCACGAGCACGGCGCCCGCCACCACCTGCCCCGTGTCGTACGTGGCGAACCCGGCCGTGATGATCCGGCCGAGACCGCCCTGGCCGACCATCGCCGCGACCGTGGCCGTGGCGACGACCTGGACGGCGGCCGAGCGGACGCCGGTCATCACCACCGGCCGGGCGAGCGGCAGTTCCACCCGGAGGAAGACCTGCCCGCCCGTCATCCCCATGCCCCGGGCGGCCCGCACCGCGGACCGGTCCACCTCCCGCACCCCCACGTAGGCGTTGGTGAGGAGCGGGGGCATCGCGAACAGCACCAGGGCCACCACGGTCGGCACGTATCCGGCGTTCCGCAGGGGCGACACCATGAACAGGGCGAGGACCGCGAAGACGGGCACCGCCCGGCCCACGTTCGACACGTTCACCGCGAGCGCGCCGCCCCGGCCCAGGTGGCCCAGCCACAGGCCGAGCGGCAGCGCGAGCGCCGAGGCGATCAGGAGCGCGAGCCCGCTCACGTACACGTGCTCGGCGAGCCGCTGCCCCACGCCGCCGTCGCCCGTCCAGTGCGCGCCGGTGGTGAGCCAGCCCCAGGCGTCCGTCACGACCCCCACCTCACCCACCTCCCGGCGCGGTCCGTATGCGGGCCCAGGGCGTCAGGAGCCGCTGGAGGCCCAGGAGCAGCAGGTCGGCGACGACGGCGAGGAGCACGCACAGCACCGAGGCGGCGAGCACCTGCGCCTTGAAGAAGGTGGGCAGGGCGTCCTCGATCAGATTGCCGAGACCGCCGCGCCCGACGACCGAGCCGATCGTCGTCAGCGCGATCGTGGACACCGTCGCCATCCGCACACCGGCCATCAGGACCGGCAGCGCCAGGGGCAGTTCGACCGCCCACAGCAGCCGCAGCGAGCCGTACCCCATGCCCCGGGCCGCCTCCCGCGTCTCGGCCGGGACCGCGGCGAGCCCCGCCAGCGTGTTCCGCACGAGGATCGTCAGGGCGTACAGCACGAGGCCGGTCACCACGAGCGCCGCCGAGAGCCCGAAGAACGGCAGCAGCAGCGAGAACATCGCCAGCGACGGGACCGTGTAGAGCAGGGTCGTCAGACCGAGGACCGGACCGGCGAACCGGGGCCTGGCCCGCACGAGCAGCGCCAGCGGCACCGCGACGACGAGCGCGATCAGCACCGAGACGGCCGTGATTCCCACATGCTGGAGCAGCGCGTCCGTCAGCTCCTCGCGGCGCGTGCGCAGGTACTCCCCGCAGATCCAGTCGTTCGCGACCAGACAGTTCGGCGCACTCATCATCCTCCCCCCGGTACCCCACCCACCCGAACGCATGTGTGGACGACCCTAACCCCCACCACCGACAATCGCCGGAGTCCGCCACAATGCGGCAACACGCCCTTCACACACCCCCGCCGTCCAGGGGCCAGAATGGGGAACCATGATCCGGTTCGAGCACGTGACCAAGCGGTACGACGACGGCACCACCGCCGTGGACGACCTCTCCTTCGAGGTCGCCGAGGGCGAACTCGTCACCCTGGTCGGCCCGTCCGGCTGCGGCAAGACGACCACGATGATGATGGTGAACCGGCTCGTCGAGCCGACCTCCGGCCGCGTCCTCGTCGACGGACAGGACATCGCGGGCGTCGACCCGGTCGCCCTGCGCCGCAAGATCGGCTACGTCATCCAGCAGGTCGGGCTCTTTCCCCACCGCACCGTCCTCGACAACACCGCGACCGTCCCCGCCCTCCTCGGCTGGAAGAAGGCGGCCGCACGCGCGCGTGCCGCCGAACTCCTCGACCTCGTCGGCCTCGACCCGGCCACCTACGGCTCCCGCTACCCCGCCCAGCTCTCCGGCGGCCAGCGCCAGCGCGTCGGCGTCGCCCGCGCCCTCGCCGCCGACCCGCCCGTCCTCCTCATGGACGAGCCCTTCGGCGCCGTCGACCCCGTCGTCCGCGAACGCCTCCAGAACGAGTTCCTCGCCCTCCAGGCCACCGTCCGCAAGACCGTCCTCCTCGTCACCCACGACATCGAGGAGGCCGTCCGCATGGGCGACCGCATGGCCGTCTACGGACAGGGCCGCATCGAACAGTTCGACACCCCCGCCACCGTCCTCGGCGCCCCCGCCACCCCGTACGTCGCGGACTTCGTCGGCAGCGACCGCGGCCTCAAGCGCCTCGCCGTCACCCCCGTCGGCGAGGCCGACCTCGACCCCGTGCCGGCCGGGGGCCCCGGGGAGGGCGACCCCGCCCCCGTACCGCTTGGCACCTCCCTCAAGGAGGCGCTCGCCGTCCTCCTCCAGCACGACACGGGCCGCCTCACCGTCACCGACGCCGACGGCAGCCCCCTCGGCGTCCTCACCCCGGCCGGCGTCCACCGCGCCCTGCGCCGGGCCTCGGCCGCGTAACCCTCGGAACCGGCCGGAATCCCCCGGATCCCCCGGATCCCGCGGGAGGCTCAGTTCGCGCTGAGCTTCCCGCCCATCCACACAAGGCCCGGCGGAATCTCCCGGTTCCACGTGTTGAAGTTGTGGCCGCCGCTCTCCAGGACGATCGACGAGACGTCCGCCGGGCTCTTCACCTTCCGGATGAACTCCCGCGTCTCCTTCAGGTTCCCCTCGCCCTTCTTCGACGACGTCACCAGGAACGACGACCGCCCCTGCGGCAGGTGGTCCAGGCTCCACAGCAGGTCCGCCCGCTTGCGCAGCCGGTCGTCCCCCCGGAAGAGGTCACCGGTCGTCACGTCCTCCGCCGCCCGGTAGTACGCCGAGAAGCCCGCCCCCGCCGCGAACCGGTCCGGATGGCGCAACGCGATCTTCAACGCGCAGTAGCCCCCCGTCGAGTGCCCCATGAAGCCCCAGTTCCGGGGCTTCGTCCCCACCCGGTACGTCTCCGAGACCGCCTTCGGCAGGTCCTGGGCGAAGAAGGTCTCCGTCTGCGGACCCCCCGGGATGTCCACGCACTCGGTGTCCCTGGGCGGCGCCACCGTCGGACGCAGTATCACCAGGATCATCGGCTGCATCCGCCCCTCCTTCGCCTGGAGGTACGCCGTCCTCGGGTACTTCAGCCCCTTGATCAGGTTCTCCGCCGCCCCCGGGTACCCCGTGAGCACCACCGCGGCCGGGAACGTCCGCTTCGCGTACCGCTCCTGGAAGTACTCCGGCGGCAGGTACACATAGGCCGGCGAGACGATCTTCGACCGCTCCCCCGCCACCACCACCTTCTGGATCTGCCCGCCGACCTCCCGGCGCCCGCCGCCCGGCACGTCGAGCGCCTGCGTCCCCACCACCCGCACGTCCTCCGAAGCGGCCGCGTGGTCGACGACCACGCCCATGTCCTGCTCCTGCCCGAACAGATCCGCCCACGAGCCGTAGAACAGGAACGACCGGTTCGCCGCCAGCCCCACCGCCGCGAACAGCGTCACCTGGGTCACGAGCAGCAGCCCCACCCGGCCCGTGACCGACCGCCACCCGCCGCGCGCGAGGCGCGGCCACAGCAGGACCGTGGCCAGGAACAGCGCCACGGCCACCACGACCGCCAGCACGAGAACTTTGGTACTGGTGAGACCCATGGGACGACCGAGCCTTCTTTCCGAGAATTTCCTGTGAACCGATGAACCCGGCCCCGTACGACGCCGTCCTAGAAGGCGCACCGACCGGAACGGCCCGCCGAACGCGCCGCAGGGCCCGACCGGAGTCAAAGACCCTGCGCAGGACCACGGGAAGTACGGGAAGCCATGTCTGTCACGCTAGATGGGGACAAAAGAGGATTGGTTCCGGTTCGGGTACGCCGGATTCTCCGCGGCCCCCGGCCCGAGAAGGTCCCCTCGCTCGTCGGCACGGCCTGCACCCTCGTCGGCCTCCTCGACATCGCCGCCGGGGTCTTCCCCCGCTTCCGCGCCAGCCGCGTCCACGCCCTCGCCGAAGTCCTCCCCGGCACCCTCGGCCCCCTCTCCGCCGCCCTCTCCCTGAGCGCCGGCGTCCTCCTCCTGCTCCTCGCCCACGGCCTCAAGCGCCACAAGCGCCGCGCCTGGCGGGCCGCCGTCGTCCTCCTCCCCCTCGGCGCCACCGCCCAGTTCGTCTGGCGCCACTCGGTCCTCGGCGCCCTCCTCTCCCTCGCCCTCCTCGCCCTCCTCCTCCGCCACCGCGGCGAATTCGCCGCCCTCCCCGACCCCCGCAGCCGCTGGCGCGCCCTCGCCAACTTCGTCGTCATGGGCGCCGGATCCCTCGCCCTCGGCCTCGTCATCGTCAGCGCCCACCCGCGCCGCACCCTCGGCAGCCCCAGCCTCGCCGACCGCCTCGAACACGTCCTGTACGGACTCTTCGGCGTCGAAGGCCCCGTCGCCTACACCCACGGCGTCGACTGGACCGTCGGCTACTCCCTCGGCGCCCTCGGCATGCTCACCGCCCTCACCACCATCTACCTGGCCTTCCGCCCCGAACACCCCGCCGCCCGCCTCACCGACGACGACGAGGCCCGCCTGCGCGCCCTCCTCGACCAGCACGGCGGCCGCGACTCCCTCGGCCACTTCGCCCTCCGCCGCGACAAGGGCGTCCTCTTCTCCCCCAGCGGCAAGGCCGCCGTCTGCTACCGCGTCGTCTCCGGCGTCATGCTCGCCAGCGGCGACCCCATCGGCGACGTCGAGGCCTGGCCCGGCGCCATCGAACGCTTCATGGACGAAGCCAAGATCCACTCCTGGACCCCCGCCGTCATGGGCTGCTCCGAGACCGGCGGCCAGGTCTGGACCCGCGAAACCGGCCTCGACGCCCTCGAACTCGGCGACGAGGCCGTCGTCGACGTCGCCGACTTCTCCCTCTCCGGCCGCGCCATGCGCAACGTCCGCCAGATGGTCAAGCGCATCGAACGCAACGGCTACACCACCCGGGTCCGCCGCGTCCGCGACCTCGACGACACCGAACTCGCCCGCATCCGCCGCGCCGCCGCCGACTGGCGCGGCACCGACACCGAACGCGGCTTCTCCATGGCACTCGGCCGCATCGGCACCCCCGGCGACGGAGACGCCGTGATAGCGACCGCCCACAAACAGGACGACGGCGACCCCGACTCCCCCTACGGCGAACTCAAGGCGATCATCCACTTCGTCCCCTGGGGCCGCGACGGCATGTCCCTCGAACTCATGCGCCGGGACCGCTCCGCCGACCCCGGCATGAACGAGCTCCTCATCGTCGCCGCCCTCCAGGCCTCCCCCGCCCTCGGCATCGCACGCGTCTCCCTCAACTTCGCCATGTTCCGCGCCGCCCTCGCCCGCGGCGAGAAGATCGGCGCCGGACCCGTCCTCCGCCTCTGGCGCGGGCTCCTCGTCTTCCTCTCCCGCTGGTTCCAGATCGAGTCCCTCTACAAGTTCAACGCCAAGTTCCGGCCCCGCTGGGAACCCCGCTTCGTCGTCTACCGCACCAGCCGCGACCTCCCCCGCATCGGCTTCGCCGCCATGCAGGCCGAAGGCTTCGTGAACCTCTCCCTGCCCCGCCCCCTCACCCGCCGCCGCCCCGCCCCGGCCCCCCGCCCCTGCGCCCACCTCACCCCGGCCGCCCCCGCCGAACACGAGGCCCGCGCCGCCTGACCCCGCCCCGAGCCCTACGCTGGTCCCATGAGTACGACGATCGGCCGGGGCACGGCCCGGGGCCTGCCGGAGTGGGACCGCTGCGCGGTCATGGGCGTGGTCAACGTGACCCCCGACTCCTTCTCCGACGGCGGCCGCTGGTTCGACACCACGGCCGCCGTCAAACACGGCCTCCACCTCGTCGCCCAGGGCGCCGACCTCGTCGACGTCGGCGGCGAGTCCACCCGCCCCGGAGCCCCCCGCGTCGACGAGGAGGAAGAACTCCGCCGCGTCGTCCCCGTCGTCCGCGGCCTCGCCGCCGAAGGCGTCACCGTCTCCGTCGACACCATGCGCGCCACCGTCGCCGCCCGTGCCGTCGACGCCGGCGCCGTCCTCGTCAACGACGTCAGCGGCGGCCTCGCCGACCCCGGCATGGTCCCCGCCGTCGCCGCCGCCGAAGTCCCCTTCGTCGTCATGCACTGGCGCGGCTTCAGCGACACCATGAACAGCCTCGCCGTCTACGACGACGTCGTCACCGAAGTCCTCACCGAACTCCGCACCCGCCTGGAGGCCGTCGTCGACGGCGGCGTCGACCCCGACCGCATCGTGATCGACCCCGGCCTCGGCTTCGCCAAGCTCGCCCCCCACGACCTCGCCCTCGTCGCCCGCCTCCCCGAGCTCCACGCCCTCGGCCGCCCCCTCCTCGTCGCCGCCTCCCGCAAACGCTTCCTCGGCCACGTCCTCGCCCACGAGGGAGCCGCCCCGCCCCCCGCCCGCGAACGCGACGCCGCCACCGCCGCCGTCTCCGCCCTCGCCGCCCACGCGGGCGCGTGGGCCGTCCGCGTCCACGAGGTCCGCGCCACCGCCGACGCCGTCCGGGTCGCCCGCGCGATCGAAGGAGCCAGGTGACCCCCGCCACCGACGAAGCGGCCGTCGAAGCCGCCAACACCGCCTTCTACGAGGCCATGGAGACCGGCGACTTCGACACCGTCTCCGGCCTCTGGCTCGACGACGACGCCACCCCCGTCACCTGCGTCCACCCCGGCTGGCCCGTCCTCACCGGCCGCGGCGAGGTCCTCCGCTCGTACGCCCTGATCATGGCGAACACCGACTACATCCAGTTCTTCCTCACCGACCTCCACGTCTCCCTCGCCGGCGACACCGCCCTCGTCACCTGCACCGAGAACATCCTCAGCGGCGGCCCCGCCGAGGACGGCGCCGAACTCGGACCCCTCGTCGGACAGCTCGTGGTCGCCACCAACGTCTTCCGCCGCACCCCCGACGGCTGGCGGATCTGGTCCCACCACGCCTCCCCCGTCCTCGCCGAGACCGACGACCCCGACTCCGCAGAACCCACCCTGGACGACGCCCCGGACGACCCCGAACCACCCCTCTGACCTGCGGTTCCATCCACCCCCGGCCCCCCACGGGCATGCCCTGTCGGTCCTCGCGGGTAGATTCGACGACGGACACCCGGCCGTCCGCACCCGGCTGCGTGGCCACCCGAACTACGACAGCAGGAGTGATTCGCGTGGATCGTGTCGCGCTGCGCGGCCTCAAGGCCCGGGGCCACCACGGCGTCTTCCCCAAGGAGCGCGAGGAGGGACAGACCTTCATCGTGGACCTGACCCTCGGCCTGGACACCCGTCCCGCCGCCGCCGGGGACGACCTCACGAAGACCGTCCACTACGGAATCGTCGCCGAGGAAGTCGTCGACGTCGTCCAGGGCGAACCCGTCGACCTCATCGAGACCCTCGCCGAACGCATCGCCCAGCAGTGCCTGAGCCACGCCGGGGTACAGGAGGTGGAGGTCGTCGTCCACAAGCCGGACGCGCCCATCACCGTGCCCTTCGACGACGTCACCGTCACGATCACCCGGAGCCGACGATGAAAGCGACGCAGAGCGACCCGACCGTCCAGCCCGTACCCGCCTCCGTCGTCGAGACCGTCGACGCCGCGGACACCACCCTCTCCAACCCCCGCTGGGCCGTCCTCGCCCTCGGCGCCAACCTCGGCAACCGCCTGGAGACCCTCCAGGGCGCCGTCGACGCCCTCGCCGACACCCCCGGCCTCCGGGTCAAGGCCGTCTCCCCCGTCTACGAGACCGAGCCCTGGGGCGTCGACCCCGGCAGCCAGCCCTCGTACTTCAACGCCGTCGCCCTCGTGAAGACGACCCTGCCGCCCTCCTCCCTCCTGGAGCGCGCCCACGCCGTCGAGGAGGCCTTCCACCGCGTCCGCGAGGAGCGCTGGGGCCCCCGCACCATCGACGTCGACATCGTCGCGTACGCGGACGTGGTCTCCGACGACCCCGTCCTCACCCTGCCCCACCCCCGCGCCCACCAGCGCGCCTTCGTCCTCGCCCCCTGGCACGACGTGGACCCCGAGGCCCGGCTCCCCGGCCACGGCCCGGTCGCCGACCTCCTCTCCGCCGCCGGCGACGAGGGCGTCACCCTCCGTACCGACCTGGAACTCCGTCTGCCCGAGTAGTCGTTAGGCTCGTGCCAGACCGCCCGCGACCACACGAAGGACACCCGGTGAAACAACTGCGGCTGAAGGTGCTCGCCGGACTGTTCCTGGCGGCCGGCGTCCTCTCCTGGGGCGGCGCCCGGCTCTGGGACGCGGTCGGCTCCCTCCCGAGCGTGCCGGTCGCCGCGCCCGTCGTCCTCGCCGTGATCGCCGTCGTCCTCACCGCGACCGCCCTCTCGATCCGCGCCCGCCTCAGGGCCCAGCGGGAGCGCCGCCCCGGCGCCAAGGGCGTCGAGCCCCTGATGGCGGCCCGCGCGGTGGTCTTCGGCCAGGCCAGCGCCCTGGTCGCCGCCCTCGTCGCCGGCATGTACGGCGGCACGGGCGTCTTCCTCCTCGGCTTCCTCGACGTCCCGGCCCGCCGCGACCAGGCCCTCTACGCGGCCTTCGCGGTCCTGGCGGGCCTGGCCGTCATCGCCGCCGCCTTCTTCCTGGAGCGCGTCTGCAAGCTCCCCGAGGACGACGAGAACGGGCCGTCGACCGCACAGTGACGGAGCTCCCGCCGCTCAGACCCTGAGCTCGGGCGGAAACCCGGTCCACCGCAGCTCGGCGGGAAGGTGCCCGGTGTCGTTGAAGAGCAGGACGGACGAGGGCCGGCCGGGCGCGTACCGGACGACGGTCAGCGCGGCGTTGGCCTGGTTGATCCCCAGCCACCGCCACCGCGGAGCGTCCAGGGCGTCCCGGACCAGCCAGCCGACGAGGAAGGCGTGGGTCACCACGAGCTCGTGCCGCGGCTCGTCCCCGTCCACGGGCCCCGTGAACAGCCCAAGGGCCTCCCGGGCCAGACCGGGCCCCTGCTCACGCTCCTTCGCCGGAAACCGCGCCAGCCGGTCGAGCATGGCGTCGGCCGACTCCGCCGGCAGCTCCTCGCGCCGGGGCACGTAGGGGATGTAGTCCCCGGCCGCCGCGGAACACCGCAGCGGCACCCCGTCGAGCCGCTCCCCGACCAGCCGCGCCGTCTCCTCGGCCCGCGCGAGCGGCCCGTGATGCACGGCGGCGAGCGGAACCCCCCGCAACCGCTCCCCGAGCAACCCGGCCTGCCGCCGCCCGTCCTCCGACAACCCGCTCTCGTCCGCCGTCGCCTCCCCGTGCCGCGCGAGATACAGATAACGGGCAGCTTGCACCGACACGAGCGGGTCCTCCCTCAGGCGCCACGACCTTCCGAACGCCTGAACGGACGCCACCGCGCACTGCGCGGTTCCGCGCCCGGCCCCGCCCGACCTCAGCGGGCCAGTATCAGGGACATGGCCTCGGCGCGCGTCGTGGCGTTGCGCAGTTGTCCACGTACCGCCGAGGTCGTCGTCTTCGCGCCCGGCTTGCGGATGCCGCGGACCGACATGCACATGTGCTCGGCCTCGATGACGACGATCGCGCCGCGCGCTTCGAGGATGTCCATCAGGGAGTCGGCGATCTGCGTCGTCAGGCGCTCCTGCACCTGCGGGCGGCGGGCGAAGACGTCCACGAGACGCGCCAGCTTGGACAGGCCCGTGATCTTGCCCGTTTCAGCCGGAATGTAACCAATGTGAGCTACGCCATGGAAGGGGAGCAAATGATGCTCACATTGCGACGTCAGTTCGATGTCCTTCACCAGGACCATCTCGTCGTGCCCCAGATCGAACGTCGTCGTCAGCACGTCCTCGGGCTTCTGCCACAGGCCCGCGAAGAGTTCCCTGTACGCTCGCGCCACTCGTGCCGGCGTTTCCCTCAGGCCCTCGCGGTCCGGGTCCTCGCCGACCGCGATGAGGAGCTCCCGTACGGCGTTCTCGGCGCGCTTCTCGTCGAAGTCGCCGATCCTGCCCTCGTCGTCCAGCGTCACCGGGTCGGTCATCTTTGCCTCGTTCCGTCTGACTGTGTGCGCGCATGGCCGCGCCCCCACAGGCTAAAACCTGTGGGGGCGCGGGATCCATTCCGGGTCCGCCGGGGTCAGTCCTCGGGGGACGGCGGGTCCACCGGGGCGATGTCGATGCCCTTGGTGGTCTCCACCGGGGTGGCCGAGCCGTTCGCGCTGTTCGTCAGGGCCAGCTCCTTGGGGGAGAGGACCGGCGGGCGCGTGGAGGGGGTGCGGCGGGAGGAGCCGGTCCACGCCGGGCGGGCCGGGCGCTTCACGATGGGGCGGAAGATCTCCGCGATCTCCTCCTTGCCCAGCGTCTCCTTCTCCAGGAGGGCGAGGACCAGGTTGTCGAGGACGTCGCGGTTCTCGACGAGGATCTCCCAGGCCTCGTTGTGGGCGGTCTCGATGAGCTTCTTGACCTCTTCGTCGACCAGCGCCGCGACCTCTTCCGAGTAGTCGCGCTGGTGCGCCATCTCGCGCCCGAGGAAGGGCTCGGTGTTGTCGCCGCCGAACTTGATCGCGCCGAGGCGCTCGGTCATGCCGTACTGGGTGACCATCGCGCGGGCCGTGGCGGTGGCCTTCTCGATGTCGTTCGCGGCGCCGGTGGTCGGGTCGTGGAAGACCAGTTCCTCGGCGGCGCGTCCGCCCAGCATGTAGGCGAGCTGGTCGAGCATCTCGTTGCGGGTGGTGGAGTACTTGTCCTCGTCCGGCAGGACCATCGTGTAGCCCAGGGCGCGGCCGCGGGACAGGATGGTGATCTTGTGGACGGGGTCGGAGTTCGGCGAGGCCGCCGCGACCAGGGCGTGGCCGCCCTCGTGGTACGCGGTGATCTTCTTCTCCTTGTCCGACATGATGCGGGTCCGCTTCTGCGGGCCCGCGACCACGCGGTCGATCGCCTCGTCCAGCGCCTTGTTGTCGATCAGCTTCTGGTCGCTGCGGGCGGTGAGGAGCGCCGCCTCGTTGAGGACGTTGGAGAGGTCCGCGCCGGTGAAGCCGGGGGTGCGTCGGGCGACGGCGCCGAGGTCGACGTCCGGGGCGACCGGCTTGCCCTTCTGGTGGACCTTGAGGATCTCCAGGCGGCCCTGCATGTCCGGGCGGTCGACGGCGATCTGCCGGTCGAAGCGGCCGGGGCGCAGGAGCGCCGGGTCGAGGATGTCGGGACGGTTCGTGGCGGCGATCAGGATGACGCCGCCCTTGACGTCGAAGCCGTCCATCTCGACGAGGAGCTGGTTGAGGGTCTGCTCGCGCTCGTCGTGGCCGCCGCCGAGGCCGGCGCCGCGGTGGCGTCCGACGGCGTCGATCTCGTCGACGAAGACGATGGCCGGTGCGTTGGCCTTGGCCTGCTCGAAGAGGTCGCGGACCCGGGAGGCGCCGACGCCGACGAACATCTCGACGAAGTCGGAACCGGAGATCGAGTAGAACGGGACCCCGGCCTCGCCGGCGACGGCGCGCGCGAGGAGCGTCTTGCCGGTTCCGGGGGGGCCGTAGAGCAGGACGCCCTTGGGGATCTTGGCGCCGACGGCCTGGAACTTGGCGGGCTCCTGGAGGAATTCCTTGATCTCGTGGAGTTCCTCGACGGCCTCGTCCGAGCCGGCGACATCGGCGAAGGTGGTCTTCGGCGTGTCCTTGGTGATGAGCTTCGCCTTGGACTTGCCGAACTGCATGACGCGGGAGCCGCCGCCCTGCATCTGGTTCATCAGGAAGAGGAAGACGACCACGATGAGGACGAAGGGGAGGAGGGAGAGCAGGATCGAGACGAAGGGCGACTGCTTCGTCGGGGAGACGGTGTAGCCCTTCTCGATCTGTCCGGCCTCGAACTTCTCCTGGAGCTTGTCGGCGAGGGCGACGCCCTGGCTGCCGATGTAGCTGGCCTGGATCTTGTCGCTCTTGTCGATCTTCTGGCCCTTGACGAGCTCGATCTTGATGAGCTGCTCGTCACCGGTGGTGATCTTTGCCTGCTTGACCTGGTTCTTGTCGATCGCCTGGACGACCTTGCCGGTGTCCACCGTCTTGTAGCCCTCGGACGAGCCGACGACCTGCATCAGCACGACCACGGCGAGGACGGCCAGCACGATCCACATGACCGGCCCACGGAAGTATCGCTTCACGTCCATCCATACGGAGCGACAGCGCTCCGTCCCTCCTGCCCGTAGGAAAATGCTGCTGTGAGTACTGCTGTGTGAAAAAGCTGTTCTTCGGACGGTACCTCAGCATCGTCGCCCGCGACCGCCTTCCCGTGGTTCAACGGAGGGAAGGCGGTGCGGGTTCCCCGTACGGCCGTGGGATCAGCCGCCGTAGACGTGCGGGGCGAGCGTGCCGACGAAGGGGAGGTTCCGGTACTTCTCGGCGTAGTCGAGGCCGTAGCCGACGACGAACTCGTTGGGGATGTCGAAGCCGATCCACTTGACGTCGATGGCGACCTTGGCGGCCTCGGGCTTGCGCAGGAGGGTGCACACCTCCAGGGAGGCGGGTTCGCGCGAGCCGAGGTTCGACAGGAGCCAGGACAGGGTCAGGCCGGAGTCGATGATGTCCTCGACGATCAGGACGTGCTTGCCCTTGATGTCGGTGTCGAGGTCCTTGAGGATGCGGACGACGCCGGAGGACTGGGTGCCGGCGCCGTAGGAGGAGACGGCCATCCAGTCCATGGTGACGGGGGTGGACAGGGCGCGAGCCAGATCCGCCATCACCATCACGGCGCCCTTGAGGACGCCGACGATGAGCAGGTCCTTGCCCGCGTATTCCGCGTCGATCTTCGCGGCCAGCTCTGCCAGCTTGGCGTCGATCTCTTCCTTGGTGATGAGCACCGACTGGAGGTCGGTGCCCATGTCCTTCTCGTTCACCCGGGTCACTTTCGTTGCAGCGTGCGTCAGCCTTGCCGGATGACCAGTCTGCCACCCTGGCGGCGGGCTTCGACGCGGCCGGGCAGGTTGATGGCTCCCTGGCCGCGCCAGCCGGTGACGAGGCGGTCGACTTCCTCGATGTGGCGGGCGAAGAGGGATCCGGCGGGGGCGCCCTCGGCGATGACGGCGCGGCGCAGGACGCGGCGTCGTACGGCGGGGGGCAGTCCGAAGAGTTTGGCGCATTCCAGGGCGCCGGCCTCGTCGCGCACGGTGGTCTCGGCGTCGGCGGCCCAGGTGTCGAGGGCGTCGGCGTCGTCGCGGGAGAGCTGGGCGGTGCGGGCGAGGGCTTCGACGACGCCCTTGCCGAGGGCCTTCTCCAGGGCGGGGAGGCCTTCGTGGCGGAGTCGGGAGCGGGTGTAGGCGGGGTCGGTGTTGTGGGGGTCGTCCCAGACGGCGAGTTCCTGTGCGACGCAGGCCTTGCGGACGGTCTGGCGGTCGAGCTGGAGGAAGGGGCGCCGGTAGCGGCGGGTGGCGCCGGAGACGGCGGCCATGCCGGAGAGGGAGCGGATTCCGGAACCGCGGGCGAGGCCGAGGAGGACGGTCTCGGCCTGGTCGTCGCGGGTGTGGCCGAGGAGGACCGCGGCGGCGCCGTGGCGTTCGGCGGCGGCGTCGAGGGCGGCGTAGCGCGCGTCGCGTGCGGCGGCCTCGGGGCCTCCTTCGCGGCCGACGGTGACGGTGAGGGCCTCGGAGGGGGTGAGGCCGAGCGCGGTCATGCGTTCGGCGACCTCGGCGGCCCGGGTGTCGGAGCCGTCCTGGAGGCCGTGGTCGACGGTGATGCCGCCGGCGCGGACGGGGAGTTTGCGGGCTTCGAAGGCGAGGGCGGAGGCGAGCGCCATGGAGTCGGCGCCTCCGGAGCAGGCGACGAGCACGAGGGGGGCGTGCGCGTCGGGCGCGGTGGGGGGAGTGCCGTTCCGGTGCTCGGCGGGCTGCTCCGCCCGGTGTTCGGTGAGGACGTCGTGGAGTACGCGGCGGACCGCCAGGCGTATCGCCGCGACCGCAGGATGGGGACCCATGTCCGGTGCCCTTCGTGAATGGGGTTGGGGTGCCTCGGTCGGAGTCTTAACGGTCGGAATGGGGGGTTCGGTCACTCAGAGTGCGTCGATGGTGACAGAAACCCGGCCGTTACCCGAGCATTGCACGCCTCACCCCGTGGTCAGGGTCCCTCGGACGGGTGATTGGCGGAGGGGCGACCGGTGTTCCCGTGCCGTCCGCCCCACGCGTCTCACGAGTCTGCCTTACGGTGCACCCTCGCGATCCAGTCGGCGGGGGCGGCGATCTCGCTCTTGGTGGGGAGCGTGTTGGGGGAGGTCCAGACGCGGTTGAAGCCGTCCATGCCGACCTGGTCGACGACGGCGCGGACGAAGCGTTCGCCGTCGCGGTACTGGCGGAGTTTGGCGTCGAGGCCGAGGAGCTTGCGCAGGGCGAGGTCGAGGCGGGAGGCGCCGCGGGCGCGGCGGGCCTGGAACTTCTCGCGGATCTCGGCGACGGAGGGGACGACCTGGGGGCCGACGCCGTCCATGACGTAGTCGGCGTGGCCTTCGAGGAGGGACATGACGGCGGTGAGGCGGCCGAGGATCTCGCGCTGTTCGGGGGACTGGACGAGTTCGACGAGGGAGGGGGCGGGTTCGCCCTCCTCGCCCTCGGGGCGTCCGCCGACGAGGGTCTGGGCGGCTTCGCGGAGGCGTTCGACGAAGGTGCCGGGGTCGACGTCGGTGGCGGCGAGGAACGACTGGATTTCGCCCTGGAGGTGGTCGCGGAGCCAGGGGACGGCGGTGAACTGGGTGCGGTGGGTCTCCTCGTGGAGGCAGACCCAGAGCCGGAAGTCGTGCGGGGAGACCTCGAGTTCGCGTTCGACGTGGACGATGTTGGGGGCGACGAGGAGGAGGCGTCCGGGGCCGTTCGTGCCGGTGGACAGGGCGCGGCCGGCGGGGGCGAAGGTCTCGTACTGGCCGAGGATGCGGGAGGCGAGGAAGGACAGGAGCATGCCGAGTTCGACGCCGGTGACCTTGCCGCCGACGGCGCCGAGGACGGCGCTGCCGGGGACGGTGGAGCGGCGTTCCTGCATCTTGCCGAGGAGGGGGGTGAGGAGTTCGCGGAAGCCGGCGACGTTGGCCTTGATCCAGCCGGCGCGGTCGACGATCAGGACGGGGGTGTCGGGGGGTTCGTGGCCCTCGGGGACCATGCGGGTGTAGGCGCGGACGTGTTCCTCCGAGGCTTTGGCGTGCCTGCGGAGTTCGGCGACGACCTCGCGGGCCTCGTCGCGGCCGACTTCGGGTCCGGGTCGCACGAGGCGGGTCGCGGTCGCGACCGCGAGGTTCCAGTCGACCATCCCGGCTGTGCCTGCTCCACCGATGCTCGTCATGTGTCAACCGTACGGTCTCGGGGCGCGTTCGGTGTGTGTTCGGTACGGGTCCCGTTATGACGGGTCTTGACCGGCGAGGGCGGCGGAGAGGCGATCGAGGGCGGGTTGGGCCTGCTGCGGGGAGGGGGTGCGGCCGGCGAGGAAGGCGAAGGCGAGGAGGCGTCCGTCGGGGGTGACGACGGTGCCGGCGAGGGTGTTGACGCCGGTGAGGGTGCCGGTCTTGGCGCGGACGAGGCCGGCTCCGGTGGGGGCGGTGTCGAAGCGGTCGGCGAGGGTGCCGGTGAAGCCGCCGACGGGGAGGCCGGTGAGGAGGGGGCGCAGGGCGGGGCGGGCGGGGTCGGCCGCGCGGGTGAGGAGGCCGGTGAGGAGGGCGGCGGAGACGCGGTCGTTCCGGTCGAGGCCGCTGCCGTCGGCGAAGCGGGTTCCGGCGACGGGGAGGCCGAGGGCGGTGAGTTCGGCGCGGACGGCCTTTCCGGCGCCGTCGAAGCCGGCGGGGAGCCTGCGGGCGAGGGCGGTCTGCCGGGCGAGGGCTTCGGCGAGGTCGTTGTCGCTGTGGGTGAGGGTGCGTTCGACGAGGTCGGCGAGGGGGGCGGAGTACGTACGGGCGAGGGGGGCGGCCTTCGGGGTGGGGCCGGGGGCGGGGTCGCCGGTGACCCGGACGCCGGCGGCGGCGAGGAGGCCGGCGAAGGCGGTGGCGGTGGCGCGGGCGGGGTCGGCGCTGCGGGGCGCGGGGCCGCTGGGGCTGTCGTCGAGGCGTCCGGCGCGGGTCATGAGGGCGGTGACGGGGGCGATGTTCTCGTTGGGGCCGATGGGGTGGACGGCGGGGCCGGTGTAGAGGCCGGCGTCGTAGGCGAGGCGTACGGAGGTGTGTCCGCGGGCCTTGAGGGCGCGGGCGGTGTCGGTGGCGAGGGCCTCGAGGCGGGTGTCGTCGAGGGTGGGGTCGCCGCCGCCGGTGAGGGTGACGGCCTTGCCGTCGGGGGCGGCGGTGACGGTGGTGGCGATGCGGTGGTCGGGGCCGAGGGCGGAGAGGGCGGCCGCGGTGGTGGCGATCTTGACGGTGGAGGCGGGGGTCATGGGGGTGGTGGCGCCCTCGCCGTAGAGCTGCCTGCCGGTGGCGGTGTCGACGACGGAGGCGGTGCGGAGGGGGCCGAGGCCGGGGTCGGCGAGGAGGGGGACGAGGACGGCGGCGAGGTCGGCGGGGCGCTCGCCGGGCTGTCCGTCGGCGGGGCCGGCGGAGGGGGCGGCGGGGTGCAGGGCGGCGAGGACGCCGGGGGCGCTGGGGGCGGGCGCGGGGCGGCGGGGCGCGGCGGGGGCGGGGGGCGGGGCGTGACGTGCGCCACCCGCCGCGGGGGCGGCGGCACGGACCCGCTCGGCCGTACGCTGGCCCGAGTCCCACGGGCCGGCCGCGGTCACCGCCGCGGCGGCCAGGGCCAGACCGAGGGCGGCGGAGCCCGCCGTGAGCTGCCAGGTCCTCGGCTCGGGCATTGCTGACCAGCCCCTTTCGCGATCACACACGTGCGTGAGGGACACTTAACCACCGCGCTGTGTCGCGAGCATTCACTTGTGTTGATTCAGGAGGAGCCACCCGTGGAGTTCGACGTTCTCATCGAGATCCCCAAGGGATCGCGGAACAAGTACGAGGTCGACCACGAGACCGGTCGCATCCGTCTGGACCGTCGCCTCTTCACGTCGACGGCCTACCCGACCGACTACGGCTACGTCGAGAACACCCTCGGCGAGGACGGCGACCCGCTGGACGCGCTCGTCATCCTGGACGAGCCCACGTTCCCGGGCTGCCTGATCAAGTGCCGCGCCATCGGCATGTTCCGCATGACGGACGAGGCGGGCGGCGACGACAAGCTGCTGTGCGTGCCGGCCACGGACCCGCGCATGGAGCACCTGCGGGACATCCACCACGTGGCGGAGTTCGACCGCCTGGAGATCCAGCACTTCTTCGAGGTCTACAAGGACCTGGAGCCGGGCAAGTCGGTCGAGGGCGCGGACTGGGTCGGTCGCGCCGAGGCCGAGGCCGAGATCGAGAAGTCGTACGCGCGCGCCAAGGAGCAGGGCGGCCACTGAGCCGGTTCCGGGGCCGTCGCACCGGTTCCGGTCCTGAGCGTGTGAAGGGCGGCGCACCCCCGGGGGTGCGCCGCCCTTCGCGTGCGCGTGGCCCGGTCGTCGCACGTCCGTACGCCGCGCGCCCATACTGGAAGCCACGATTCCTCCTAGGGAGAGCGGGGCGGCAGAGTGGTGGCGGAGCCGGGCGGCTCGATGGACGTGCGGGACGAAGGGGTCGAGGAGGTCCCGGAGGACCGGAAACCGCAGTCGGACGAGGCGCGGAGCGCGTTCGTCCCGCCGGCCGGGGTGGAGCGGCCCGCGCCACCGGAGGAGGAGCACCCGACCTCCGAGTTCGCCCTGCCGTCGGGGCTGCGGGCGGAGCCCGAGCCGGAGCGGGAGCCGGAGGGTTCGGCGTTCGCTCCCCCGGCCACGTATTCGGCGAAGAACTCGCCGCCCGCCTTCACGCCGGCGTACGGGGTGCCGCTGGTGCGTCTGGCGCGGGACGCGCCGTGGCAGGACCGGATGCGGACCATGCTGCGGCTTCCGGTGGGCGAGCGGCCGGTGCCGGAGGCGCCGCGCAAGGGGGACGAGTCGGGGCCGTCGGTGCCGCGCGTCCTCGACCTGACCCTGCGCATCGGCGAGCTGCTGCTCGCGGGCGGGGAGGGCGCGGAGGACGTCGAGGCGGCGATGTTCGCGATCTGCCGTTCGTACGGGCTCGACCGGTGCGAGCCGACGGTGACGTTCACGCTGTTGTCGGTGACGTACCAGCCGTCGCTCGTGGACGACCCGGTGACGGCGAACCGGACGGTGCGGCGGCGGGGCACGGACTACACGCGGCTCGCGGCGGTGTACCAGTTGATCGCGGACATCAACGCGCCGGCGCACGACGAGCAGGCGCACGAGGTGGCGCCGGAGGAGGCGTACCGGCGGCTCGCGGAGATCCGGCGCAACCGGCACCCGTATCCGGGCTGGGCGCTGACGACGGCGGCGGGGGTGCTCGCGGGGGCGGCGTCGGTGCTGCTGGGCGGCGGTCTGACGGTCTTCCTGGTGGCGGCGCTCGGCGCGGTGCTCGGGGACCGGCTGGCGTGGCTGTGCGCGGGGCGGGGGCTGCCGGAGTTCTACCAGTTCCTGGTGGCGGCGATGCCGCCGGCGGCGATGGGGGTGCTCCTGACGCTGCTGCACGCGGACCTGCGGCCGTCGGCGGTGATCACCGGTGGCCTGTTCGCGCTGATCCCGGGGCGGGCGCTCGTGGCGGCCGTGCAGGACGGTCTGACCGGCTTCTACATCACGGCCTCGGCGCGGCTCCTGGAGGTCATGTACTTCTTCGTGGCGATCGTGGTGGGCGTGCTGTCGGTGCTGTACCTGGCGGTGCAGTTCGACGCGCAGTTGAACCCGGAGGGGGCGCTGCGGGCGGTGGAGCGGCCGGTGACGCAGATCCTGGCGTCGATGGCGCTGTCGGCGACCTTCGCGATCCTGTTGCAGCAGTCGCGGGCGACGGTGCTGTTCGTGACGCTGAACGGCGGGGTGGCGTGGGTGGTGTACGCGTCGATCGCGGTGACCGCGGGCGGCTCCGCGGTGATGGCGACGGCGGTGGCGGCGGGTCTGGTGGGGCTCTTCGGGCAGTTGATCGCCCGGTACCACCACACGTCGTCGCTGCCGTACGTGACGGCGGCGATCGGGCCGCTGCTGCCCGGTTCGGCGACGTACTTCGGGGTGCTGGCGATCGCCCAGCACAATCTGGACCAGGGGTTCGCGTCCCTGGCGAAGGCGGCGGCGCTGGCGCTGGCGATCGCGATCGGGGTGAACCTGGGGAGCGAGCTGGCCCGCCTCTTCCTGCGGGCCCCCGGTGCGGCGGCGGCCAGGCGGGCCGCGAAGCGCACCAGGGGCTTCTAGGGGCTTTGCTCCAGGGCTGTGTCCGTCGGTCGTCAGCGCTTGGCGTGGCGGCCGCGGGGGGCCTGCTGCGGGGTGCCGGGGGCGTCGTGGTCGCCGCCCCCGGCCGCGCGGGCCTTCTTGGACTGGGAGCGGGCCCGGAGGTACTCGATGACGATCGGGACCACGGAGATCAGGACGATGCCGACGAGGATCATCTCGATGTGCTGGTGCACGAAGTCGATCTTGCCGAGGGAGGCGCCGAGGAGGGTCACTCCGGCGCCCCACAGCACGCCGCCGATGACGTTGAACGTGATGAACGAGCGGTAGTTCATCCGGCTGACGCCCGCGATGATCGGCGTGAACGTGCGGACGATCGGGACGAAGCGGGCCAGGATGAGGGACTTCGGGCCGTGCTTCTCGAAGAACTCGTGCGCCTTCTCGACGTTCTCCTGCTTGAACAGCTTGGAGTCGGGGCGCTTGAAGAGGGCGGGTCCGACCTTGCGGCCGAAGAGGTAGCCGACCTGGTCGCCGATGACCGCGGCGGCCACCACCAGGGTGCAGACCAGCCACAGCGGCGTGTCCAGCTTCCCGGTCGTGACGAGCAGGCCGGTGGTGAAGAGGAGGGAGTCACCGGGCAGGAAGAACCCGATGAGGAGTCCGGACTCGGCGAAGACGATCACCAGGACACCGATCAGACCGAAGGTCTGGATCAGATAGTCCGGGTCCAGCCAGCTCGGTCCGAGGGCAAGCGTGTTCACGGGTTCCGGGCTCCTGCGGTCGGTGGGGGCGTGGGGACGGGCTGCCCCAAGCTATCAACGTGGGCCGGGCTCCCCCGGTTCCACCCGGCCCCCCACGGGATGCGGAGGGGTCCCGCGGGGCAGAAGGTAGGTGATCAGGAGGTGCATGCCGATGGGCATCGAGGAGTACGGGGGCGGCCAGGGGCCGCATCCCGAAGTGCTGGTCGTGACGACGAACGACGTCCCCGGCCATGAGGTCCGGCAGGTGATCGGCGAGGTCTTCGGGCTGACCGTCCGCTCCCGGCACCTGGGCAGCCAGATCGGCGCGGGCCTGAAGTCGATGATCGGCGGGGAGCTGAAGGGTCTGACGAAGACCCTGGTGGAGACCCGCAACCAGGCGATGGAACGCCTGGTGGAGCAGGCGCGGGCGCGCGGCGCGAACGCGGTCCTGGCGTTCCGCTTCGACGTGACGGAGGCGGCGGACGTCGGGACGGAGGTCTGCGCCTACGGTACGGCGGTGGTGATCGCGCCCCGGGTGTGAGGGGCTCCGGGGCGCGGCCGGGGCGGCGGGACACCTGGTGACGGGTGCCCGGGAAGGCCCGGCCGGACCCAGGGCCCGTCCGGCGGATCACGGCCGGGGCCGATCCGCCGGACAGGCCCTAGACGGTTCGCGGCTTTTGCTCCCCTATGGTGGGGCCGTGTCCACCGATCGCGCCCCGGCCGCGCCGTCCCCCGCCGCCGACGAGGCCCCGCTGCGGGTCCTGTTGCCGCAGATCCTGCCCGCGCTCGTGGTCGGGGTCCTGGCGAGCCTGCTCTTCCTGGGGGTCAGCGCCCTCTCGGAGGAGTTCAAGCACGTGCTCTGGGAGGACCTGCCCGACGCCCTCGGGGTCGGCGGGTACTCCTCGCTCTGGATGATCGTCATGCTCACGGCGACCGGCGTCGCCGTGGGCCTGGTCGTGTGGAAGGCGCCCGGGCACGCCGGGCCCGACCCGGCGACCACCGGGCTCGGCGGGAAGCCGATCACCCCGGGGGCGGTGCCGGGGCTGCTGGTCGCCGGGACCCTCGCGCTCGCCGGCGGGGTGAGCCTCGGCCCCGAGAACCCGATCATCGCCTCCAACATCGCGCTCGCGTACTGGCTGGGCCGCAAGGCCGCGCCCGCCGTGCCCGGCATCGCCTGGGTCTCGCTCGCCTCGGCCGCCACGATCGGCGCCCTCTTCGGCACCCCGGTCGCCGCCGCCCTCGTCATCTCCGAGGCCCTGGCCGGGCACCCGGGCCCCGGGTCCCTCTGGGACCGCCTGTTCGCCCCGCTGGTCGCCGCCGGAGCCGGCGCCATGACCACCCAACTGCTGGCCGAGCCCACCTTCGCCCTGGGGCTCCCGCCGCTGACCGACCCCGACTGGGGCGACCTCCTCGCGTCCCTGGTGATCGCCTCCGCCGCGGCCGTCTTCGGCCTCGCCGCCTGCTTCCTCTTCCCGTACGTCCACGCCGTCTTCCGGCGCCTGCGCCACCCCCTGCTGATGCTGCCCGCCGGCGGTCTCGTCCTCGGCCTCCTGGGCGCCCTCGGCGGGCACCTGACCCTCTTCAAGGGTCTGGAGGAGATCAAGGAGCTCACGGCGAACATCGGCGGCTGGTCCTCGGGCGAGCTGGCGAAGCTGGCCGTCGTCAAGCTCGTCGCCCTCCTCGTCGCCGCCGCCTGCGGCTTCCGGGGCGGCCGGATCTTCCCCGCCGTCTTCATCGGCGCCGCCTTCGGCCTCCTCACCCAGGCGCTCGTCCCCGAGGTCCACCCGGCCGTCGCCATCTCCTCCGCCGTCCTCGGGGTGCTGCTCGCCACCACCCGGCAGGGCTGGATCAGCCTCTTCACCGGCGCCGTCCTCGCCGCCTCCCCCGCCATGCTCGCCCTGCTCTGCCTGGCCTCGCTCCCGGCCTGGCTGATCGTCACCGGCCGCCCGCAGCTCGAACTGGACGAGGACGGACGGCCGTTGACGTGAGCACGGCCCGCGCTACCGCCCGAGCCGGCCGAACTTCCGTACCGCCAGCGGGAAGAAGATCGCGAGGAGCAGCAGCGGCCAGACCACCGCCGCCGTCAGGTGCCCCGGCTCGCCGCCCGGGTTGCCGAACAGCTCGCGCACCGCCGTCGCGGTCGCCGACATGGGGTTCCACTCCACGAGCGTGCCGAGCCAGCCCGGCATCGCGTCGGGCGAGGCGAAGGCGTTGGAGAGGAAGCCGAAGGGCCAGACCAGGATCTGGACCGCCTGCACCAGCTCCGCCCGCCCCGCGACCAGGGCCAGGAGGATCCCGATCCACAGCATCGCGAAGCGCAGCAGGAGCAGCAGCCCCAGCGCGCCCAGGAAGGCCCCGGGGCCGCCGTGCGCCCGCCAGCCGATCGCGTACCCCACGCCGGTCATCAGGAGCAGTCCCACCGCCGACTGGAGCATGTCCGCCGCCGCCCGTCCGACGAGGACCGCGCCGTCGGTCATCGGCATGGCGCGGAAGCGGTCGATCACGCCCTTGTCGAGATCCCGGGTGACCGCCGTCATGGTGCCTTCGAGGCCGAAGACCATGGTCAGGGCGAGCATGCCGGGCACCAGGTAGTCGACGTAGTCGCCGTCGACGGCCCGCCCGCCGCCGACCAGGTGGCCGAACATCAGCAGCATCATCACCGGGAAGACGAGGCCGACCAGGACCTGCACCGGCTGCCGGGCCCAGTGGGCCAGTTCGCGGCGGGTCATCGTCCAGCAGTCGCCCACCGCGTACGCGGCGCTCATGCCGCCACCTCCCCGTCCTCGCGGCCCGTCAGGTGCAGGAAGACCTCGTCGAGGGTCGGGCGCCGCAGGGCGATGTCCTCCGCCTCGATCCCGGCCGCCCCGAGCGCCCGCACGGTCTCGGCGAGCGCGGCCGTGCGGTCGGCCGCGGGGGCGCTGAGCAGCCTCCGGTCGGCGTCCACGGCCACCTCGGCGCGCGCCGCCGGGAGGAGGGCCGCCGCCTCGTCGAGCCGGTGGGCGTCCCGTACGACCACGTCGATCCGGTCCGCGCCCACGCGGGCCTTCAGCGCGTCGGCGGTGCCGTCGGCGACGACCCGCCCCCGGTCCACGACCGAGATCCGGTCGGCGAGCCGGTCGGCCTCCTCCAGGTACTGCGTGGTGAGCAGGACGGTCGTGCCGCCGCCCACCAGCGAGCGCACCGACTCCCAGACCTCGGCGCGTCCGCGCGGGTCGAGTCCGGTGGTCGGCTCGTCGAGGAACAGCACCTCCGGCTCGGTGATCAGCGACGCCGCCAGGTCGAGCCGCCGCCGCATGCCGCCGCTGTACTGCCGGACGGGCTTGCGTCCGGTGCCGGCGAGGCCGAAGCGCTCCAGGAGCTCGTCGGCGCGGGTCCCGGCGCGCCGGGCGCCCAGGTGGTGGAGCCGGCCGAACATCTCCAGGTTCTGCCGGCCGCCCAGCTCCTCGTCGAGGGCGGCGTGCTGGCCGAGGAGCCCGATCCGCCGCCGCACCTCCCTCGCCTCGGTGCGCACGTCGTGCCCGGCGACGCGGACCAGGCCCGCGTCGTGCCGGAGCAGGGTCGCCAGGATCCGCACCGCCGTGGTCTTGCCCGCCCCGTTGGGGCCGAGGAGGCCGTGGACGGTGCCGCGCCCGACGGCGAGGTCGAGTCCGTCCAGGGCGTCCTTGTCTCCGTACCGCTTCCGCGCGCCCTCCACGCGGATCGCTTCCGCCGTCATCCGTCTCCTCCCGAAACCTGCCTAGTCAAATTTGACCAGGCGCCACCGACGGAGCAAGGTATGCCCTCGCAGGTCCTTAGTCAAACTTGATTACCTGAGTCGTGGGCGGGCCTGTGGACGGGCTTGCGGGTGGGACCCGTGGACGGACCCCGCGCCCCTCAGGTCGCGTACGGGTTCTCCTCGCCCTCCGCGAGTACCCCCACGAACGGGTCGCCCTCGCCCGCGAACACGTACGCCCCGCCCTCGATCCGCTCGATCAGGCCGAGCGTCCACTCCTTGCCCGCGTCGGCCGAGCCGATCCACATGTGCATGATCTCGCCGATGTGCCCGAGCTGCCCCGGGCCGCCCTCCGGCGTGTAGTAGTCGGTGACCGCCGCCCGCCACTCGTCGAGCGCCCGCACCCGCCGGCGCAGCAGCTCCACCGCCTCCGCGCGGGGCAGGTCCACCATGAAGCCGATGCCCGCCGACAGGACGTCCACCTTCTGGTCGTAGGTGGTCAGCGCCGCGCGGAGCAGCGCGAAGTACTCCTCCGTGCCCGCCTCGGTCAGCTCGTACTCGACGCGGGGCGGGCCGCCGGCCGCGCTCGGCGCGACCTCGTGCGCGCGCAGCAGTCCCTGCTTCGCCATCTGCTTCAGCGCGTGGTAGATCGAGCCGGGCTTGGCGTGCGACCACTCGTGCGCGCCCCAGTACTCCAGGTCGTTGCGCACCTGGTAGCCGTGGGCGCGGCCGTGCTGCCGCACCGCGCCCAGGACGAGAAGACGGATGGCCGACATCCCACGTACCTCCTGGTCGATCCCGACCAGGGTACGCGCGGCGATCACCGCCCCGACGCCTCCGCCTCCGCCGCGATCAGCTCGAAGGAGCCCTTGCCGTCGATGCTCTCGCGGATGATGTCGGCGTGGCCGGCGTGCCGTCCCATCTCCTGGACGAGGTGGAGCACCATCCAGCGGACCGTGACCCGCCCGTCCTTCGGGAACCAGGGCGCCTCCGGCAGCGGGAAGGTCTCGTCCAGGCTCGGCACCGAGCGGACGAAGTCCTCCGTCTGCTTGGCCACGTCCGCCCAGAACGCCACGGTCTCCGGGATCGTCTCGCCGTCCACGAGCCGGAAGGCCTCGCCCCAGGTCTCCCGGGTCCGCTGCCTCTCGTTGGGCCGCTGCTGCGCGAGCCGGAGCCAGTTGAGCTCGACCTCGGCGACGTGCTTGAGCAGCCCGGACAGGCTCAGCTCGCTGGCGCTGGGGGTGCTCGCCGCCTGCTCCTCGGTCAGGCCGAGGACGGCGCGGCGCAGCGCGGCGCGCTGGGCCTCCACGAAGTCGAGGAGCGTGCCGCGCTCGTCGCCGGGGGTCCCTGCGGGAACAAGAGCAACCATGACGTCCGCCTTCCGTACGTGCCCCGTGCCGGGGTTCTGCCGGGTTCTTCCGACACGGAGCACGTTACGGAGGCTTGCGGACAGGTACGGTCCGCAAAGGAATCCCGGATCGGATCCGGCTCGGGTCCGGCTCGGGTCCGGACGGGATCCGGCTCGGGTCCGGCCCCGGTCAGAAGGGGAAGCGGCTGCGGCCGTGCTGGATCGAGATCCACTTCTGGGTGGTGAAGGAGTCCACCATCGAGTCGCCGTTGAGCCGCCCGACGCCCGACTGCTTCTCGCCGCCGAAGGGGACGATCGGCTCGTCGTGCACGGTGCCGTCGTTGATGTGGATCATGCCGGTGTGGATGCGCTTGGCGATCCGTACGCCCCGCTCGACGTCCCCGGTGTGGACGGCGCCGCTGAGGCCGTACGGGGTGCCGTTGGCGATCCGGACGGCCTCCTCCTCGCCGTCGAAGGGCACGATCAGGGCGACCGGGCCGAAGATCTCCTGGCTCAGGACCGGGGAGTCGGCGGCGAGGCCGGTGAGGACGGACGGGGAGACGAGGTTGCCGTCGGTCGCTCCGTGCAGCAGGGCGGTGGCGCCGGCGGCGACCGTCTGGTCGACCAGGGAGGAGACGGACTCGGCCTGCTGGGAGTTGATGAGCGGGCCGATGTGGGTGGCCGGGTCGGCCGGGTCGCCGACGCGCAGGGTCTTCACCTTGGCCACGAACTTCTCGGTGAACTCCGCCTCCAGGGTGCGGTCCACCAGGATGCGGTTGGCCGCCATGCAGACCTGGCCCTGGTGCACGAAGCGGCTGAAGACGGCCGCGTCGACCGCGTAGTCGACGTCGGCGTCGTCGAGGACGATCAGGGCGCTGTTGCCGCCGAGTTCGAGGACGGCGTGCTTGAAGTGCTCGGCGCAGACCGTGGCGACGTGCCGGCCGACCTTGTCGGAGCCGGTGAAGGAGATGACCTTCGGGACCGGGTGGGTCAGGAGCGCGTCGCCTATCTCGGCGATGTCGGTGACGACGACGTTCAGCAGACCGGCCGGGAGCCCGGCCTCCTCCAGGACCTTGGCGACGAGGGTGCCGCCGCAGATCGGGGTGTTCTGGTGGGGCTTGAGGACGACGGCGTTGCCGAGCGCGAGGGCGGGCGCGACCGACTTGAGCGAGAGGAGGAAGGGGAAGTTGAAGGGGGAGATGACGCCGACGACGCCGACCGGGACGCGGTAGACGCGGTTCTCCTTGCCGTCGACCGGGGAGGGCAGGATGCGGCCCTCGGGGCGCAGCGCGAGCTGGACCGCCTCGCGCAAGAACTCCTTGGCGAGGTGCAGCTCGAAGGCCGCCTTGAGGCGGGTGCCGCCCAGCTCCGCGACGATCGTCTCGGCGATCTCCTCCTCGCGGTCCTCGACGATCCGCAGCGCGCGCTCGAAGACGAGCCGGCGGGTGTACGGGTTGGTCTCGGCCCACGCGGTCTGGGCGCGCTCGGCGGCCCGGTAGGCGCGGTCGACCTCGGCGACGGTGGCGACGGTGATCGAGGCGAGCTTCTCCCCGGTGTACGGGTTGAAGTCGATGATGTCCCACGAGCCACTGCCCGGCTTCCACTCGCCGTCGATGTACTGGTGGGCCAGGTCGGTGAAGTGCGACATGGTGGAGACCCCTCTACCCGCTACCCGCGCGATGCGACTGATGTACGAATCCCGTACGCCTGATGTGGCGTCATCGTACTGATGCGTCAGGAGAGTTGGAGGAGACCCCGGAGGATGTCCCGGCTTTCGGCCGGATCGGGCCCGTCCTGCTGGAGCTTCTCCATCACCCGCCGGTACTGGGCGACCTCCTCGCGCTTGTCGAGGTAGAGGGCGCTGGTGAGCTGTTCCAGGTAGACGACGTCGGAGAGGTCGGACTCGGGGAAGCTCAGCATCGTGAAGGCGCCGCTCTCGCCGGCGTGGCCGCCGAAGCTGAACGGCATGACCTGGAGCGTGACGCCGGGATGCTCGGAGACCTCGATGAGGTGCTTCAACTGGCCGCGCATGACGGCCCGGTCGCCGTACGGGCGGCGCAGCGCGGCCTCGTCGAGGACGGCGTGCACCTGCGGGGCGCGCTCGGAGACCAGGACCTTCTGGCGTTCGAGCCGCAGGGCGACCCGGCGGTCGATCTCGGCGCGCGGGGCGTCGGGCATGCCGCGCGTGACGACGGCCTGGGCGTACTCCTCGGTCTGCAACAGGCCGTGGACGAACTGCACTTCGTAGACGCGGATGTGGGAGGCGGCGCCTTCGAGCCCGATGTACGTCTGGAACCAGCCCGGCAGGACGTCGCCGAAGCTGTGCCACCAGCCCGCGACGTTGGCCTCGCGGGCGAGGCCGAGGAGGGCGCCGCGCTCGGCCTCGTCCCCGACCCCGTAGAGCGTGAGCAGGTCCTCGACGTCCCTGGCCTTGAAGCTCACGCGTCCCAACTCCATGCGGCTGATCTTGGATTCGGACGCGCGGATCGAGTAACCGGCCGCCTCCCGGGTGATGCCGCGCGACTCGCGCAACCGCCTGAGCTGGGAGCCCAGCAGGATGCGCCGCACCACGCTTCCGTTCGCTCCGCCCGATTCGCCTGCGGTCACGGCCCCAGCCTCCCCTTTACGGTGTCGACCCCCGTCGAATCCCCCGTCGCATCCCCGTCGAGCCCCGGATTCTGCCACCAAACGCTTCAGCGCGTACACATTCGATTACGGAAAGGCGGCGAGTTCCGGGCATCCACGGGCACAGTGCGTGCAGATCCGGGGAAGTTCCCTTCCGGGAGTGGACCCGGCGCGGACGACTTATGCACAGATTAGGCACAGGAAAGGACAGGCCCGGCGCGTGCACGTGCATCTGCCCTTGCATCCGGGGGTCGCATTCGGAACCATGGGGCCCGCGCAGCCGCGTACTCGTTCGTGTTGTCGCACCACAGTCGCGATTCCCGGGAGTGCCTCGCATGGGGACGAATGGATCGACCGTGCTCGAGCCGTTACGGCAGGGCCTTCCGCCGCTCGATCCCGGCGCCGTCTCCACCTCCGCCTCCTGTGCGCTCCCCGCGCGGTACGAAGCCGTGGGCGGGGCGCGGAAGTTCACCAGTGCGACGCTCGACCGCTGGGAGCTGTCGGAGCGCTTCGACGACGTGGCCCTGGTGGTCTCCGAGCTCGTCACCAACGCGCTGCGCCACGCGGTGCCCTCGGACGCGTGTCAGGACGACGTCCAGGGCCCGCCGGTCCGCCTGCACCTGATGCGCTGGGCCTCGCGCCTGGTGTGCGCCGTGCGCGACCCCAGCGTGGAGAGCCCGGAGGCGCGCGGCGGCGAGGAGGACTTCTCCGCCGAGTCGGGGCGCGGCCTGTTCCTGGTGGACTCGTTCAGCGACAGTTGGGGCTGGCACCCACTGGCGGGGACGCTCCGCGGCAAGGTGGTGTGGGCGCTGTTCCGGATCGGACCGGAGTAGCCGAGACGTAGGCAGGGGGAAGGGCCCGGCGGTGACCGCCGGGCCCTTCCCCGTACGTCCTGCGCGCTCACACCAGGTGGTCGAACTCCCCGTCCTTCACGCCGAGCAGGAGCGCCTCTATCTCGGCGGGCGTGTAGACGAGCGCGGGCCCGTCGGGATGACGGGAATTGCGGACGGCAACGTTTCCCCCCGGAAGTTTTGCGAACTCCACGCACGAACCCTGGGAGTTGCTGTGCCTGCTCTTCTGCCACACGACACCGCGCAGCTCGGTGGCCGCCATGCCGTTGTACGCGTGATGCGCAGGATGCACTGGTAGCTCCCGAGTTGCTTGGTGCAGGTGTCAACTTGCTCGGATCATAGCCGTGTTCATATGCGGCTGCGTGAGCAGATGCACGTGCACGCGGGGTGCTGTAGCGGATACGCGACAGAGCGTGCCACCTGCCGGTATGCGCTTTTCCGGCCCCTCAGCCGGGGAGGTCGGCGAGCCGCTTCCCCGCCCGGTCGTACAGCGTCACGGCGGTCTCCCCGACGCCCGGTCCGGTGTGCGCGTACCAGACCCCCCAGCCGGGCCGGCCGGGCAGTTCGAGGAGGGTCGCGAGGACCGTGCGGCCCCCGGGGGCGGTCAGCTCGACCCGGCCCGCCGTACGGGTCCCGTAGTAGAGCCCCGAGTGGAAGGCGCCCGCCGGGCCCCCTTCGCTCTGGTGGCTGACGCCGGGCGCGGAGGCGTCGACGTTGCCGTCGACGGCGCTGCGGAAGTTCTCGTACTCCTCCGGGCCGTTCCAGTGCTTGCCCTCCTCCGTCAGCCACACCGTGTACCCCTGCCCGGCGTCGACGCGCTCGCCGGGGGCCACCACCCGGACCGGTGACGGGTCCGGGGCGCGGGGCGGGCTCGGGGGCGGGGTACGGGACGGGGTCCGGGCGGTGCTCGGCTGCGCGGCGGCGGGGGCGGGGCCGGGCGGGGACGGGCGCACGGGGGTCAGGACCACGACCGCCGCCACGGCCGCGGCGGCGCCCAGCACCGAGAGCGCCGACAGGCCCGCCGCCCGGCGCCGCCGCCGCGCCAGACCCGCGCGCCGGACGGCCGCCAGGGGGACGGGGCCGGGGACGACGTCACGGACGGCCTGGGCGAGGAGGTGGCGGAGGTGCTCCTGGTCGGAGGGGGGCGAGGGGGAGGGGGAGGGGGAGGGGGAGGGGGAGGGGGAGGGAGCGGGGTCGGGCTCAGGGCCGGGGTCGGGAGAGGGCTCGGGGGTCATCGGCGGGCTCCGGAGGGGGCGGGGGACGGCGGGGCGGAGGCGGGAGCCCGGCCGGTATCGGTACCGGGTGCGGCATCGGTACCGGGTGCGGCATCGGTACCGGTATCAGGTGCGTTACCGGTACCGGGTGCGGGGGCGAGGCGGGGGTGGGTGCGCAGGGCCGTCAGGCCGCGCCGGGCGTGGGACTTGACCGTGCCGACCGAGCAGTCGAGGACGCGCGCCGTCTCCGTCTCCGTCAGGTCCTCCCAGTACCGGAGCACCACCACGGCGCGCTGGCGGGGCGTGAGGTCCGCGAGGGCGGCGAAGAGGGCGGTGCGCTGTTCGACCGTTTCGGCGTGGCCCCCGGAGGTGTGGCGGAGGGAGTCCGGCAGGGCCGGCGTCAGCAGGTGGGCGACCCGCTTCCGGCGGATCCGGCTGAGGTTGTTGTTGATCAGCGCGCGGCGGACGTAGAGGTCGACCTCGTCCCGGGGGACCCGCCGCCACCGCCCGTACACCTTGGCGAGCGTCGTCTGCACCAGGTCCTCGGCCTCGTGGAAGTCCCCGGTCAGGAGCTGGGCCGTGCGGACCAGGCGGGGCCAGGCGGCGACGGCGAACCCGGTGAACCCGTCGTCTCCGGCGGCGGGGTCGTCGTCTCCGGTGGCGGACTCGTGCGGCACGGTGTCGGACCTCGCGATCGGTGGGGACGGAAAGGGGGGCGCGGCGGGGCCCGCCCCGTGCCGGGCCCCGCCGCGCGTCGTGGGCCGGCGGCTCAGAAGGGCCCGGCCGGCAGGTCGGCGAGGAGCGCGCCCCGGCGGTCGTACAGCGCGACGGCGAGGCCCTCCTTCCCGGTGGGCGCCGGGGTGTGGGCGTACCAGACGCCCCAGTCGGGGCGGCCGGGCAGCGCGAGGAGGGTGGCGACGGTCCTGCGGCCCCCGGAGCCGGTCAGTTCGACGCGTCCGGCCCTGGTGGTGCCGTAGTAGAGGCCCGAGTGGAAGACGCCCTCGGCGGTCCCCTCGCTCTGGTGGCTGACGCCGGGCTCGGAGCGGTCGATGTTGCCGTCGACGACGCTGCGGAAGTTCTCGTACTCCTCCGGGCCGTTCCAGTGCTTCCCCTCCCTCGTCAGCCAGACGGTGTAGCCCCGTCCGGCGTCCACGCGCTCGCCGGGATGGACTGTACGGATCCGGGCGGGGGCGGGGGCGGTGACGGTCCTGGCGGGGACGGCGACCGTGGTCGTGGTCGCGGTGGCGGGCGCGGGGGCCGCTCCCACGGCGGACGGCGCCGCGAGTGCCAGGGAGGCCGCGACGGCCGCCACGGCCACGGCGGCGGTGGCCGGCAGGTGCTTCTTCATCCGAGTGCTCCCGGGATCCCGGGGCCGCGACCGTCCGCGACCCTCACCCTTCTCAACTCCGTACGCCCCGGCGTCGGGTGACACGGCGCCGGAATCCCTTCGGAATCAGCGGCTCGGGGTGGTCTCCGAGAGGGCCGTGGCCAGTTCGTCCAGGCTCTCCAGGAGCAGGACGGCGCCCTTGTGGAGCAGGAAGTGGTCCGGTGGTTCGTCGGACCAGGCGTCGACCGTCTCCCGCAGGTCGTCCCAGGTCGGCTCCTCGCGCTCCCGGACCTGCTTCGCGCCCCGCCCGGTCGAGCGGCGCAGGGATTCGGCGAGGACGGCGGCGTACGGGAGGGGCGCGGCACCCCGGTCGGGCAGGTGGGCCTCCATGAGCATCGCCACCCGGCCGAACTCCCCGAGCGCGTGCTCGGCCTGCTCCACCGCCGCGTGCGAGAGGCCCCGGTGGCGCACCGGCTCGTGCGCCGCGCGCTCCAGGGCCTCCTGCCAGGCGACCCGGGCGGCGCGGGTCCTCAGGAGCGCGTCGCGGACGACGGGGTCGGCCGGGCCCGCCGGGTCGGCGTACCCGGCGGCGGCGACGGCCGCGTACCGTCCGACGGCCTCCAGCCAGTCCGCGAGCAGGCCGCGCAGCCGGGGCGTCTCCCAGGCCGGGTAGACGGCGTACGCCAGCATCGCGAGGAGCCCGCCGAGGAGGGTGAGCAGCACCCTCTCCCGTACGGTCTGGTCCACTCCCTCGCCGGCCGTGCCGAGCAGGAAGACGACGTACGCGGAGACGCAGACCTGGCTCGCCGCGTACCCCGTCCGCATCAGCAGGTACATCCCGAAGGCGCACAGCACCGCGAGTGCGGCGGAGAGGTACGCGCCCGGGTGCGCCGAGCGGACGACCGCCGTCGCGAGGCCGACGCCGACCAGGGTGCCGCCGAAGCGGGCCACCGAGCGGGCGTACGTCTGCGAGAAGTCCGGGCGCATCACCATGACCGAGGCCATCGGGGCCCAGTAGCCGTGGCCGAAGGGGAGGACGGTGCCGAGGAGGTAGCCGGCGGCGGTGACCACCGAGACGCGGATCGCGTGGCGCAGGACCGGGGACTCGTGGCGCAGCTCGGCGCGGACCTGGGCGAGGACGAGGGGGGCGAGCCGGAGGAGGGTGGGGCGGGAGCGGGCGACGCCCGTGCGGACCGACGTCTCCGTGTGCGGCTCGGCGGTCTCCAGGACGTCGCCGAGGAGGGCGGTGAGGCGGACGGCGGCGCGGCGGGGCGGGCCGGTGAGGACGGAGCCGGTGCCGGGGGTGCGGAGGGCGGCGAGGGCGGGGGCGGGCAGGGCGACCGGGTCGCCGTGGCGGATGGCGTGCGCGGCGGCGTCGAGGACGGCGGCGGCCGCGTCGAGGAGCTCGCGGACCCGGTCCCGCTGCGGGCCCTCCCCCGGGACGCCGACGGCCGGGTCGGCGAGCGAGGCGAGGACGGGGCGGATGCGTTCGGCGAGGCCCCGGGAGCCGTGCAGTTCGGCCGGGCGGCGGCGGGCCTGGCGGGGGGTGACGGCGGCGGCGTTGCGGGCGGTCATGAGCGGGGCGGGGTCGAAGGGGGCGACCGGGTCGTGGCGCAGGCGGCGGGCGTAGTCGGCCTCGGCGGCGAGCGCGTCCGCGAGGGCGTCGCGCTGGGCGCCCCAGCGGCGGGCCGGGAGGAGGGCGGCCAGGGCGGCCTGGACGACGCCGCCCGCGAAGATCACGGCGGCGTGGCCGGCGGCGGTGGCGACGGAGGTGGGGAGGGTGACCGTGACCAGCATCATCGCCACGTTGGAGGAGGCGATGAGGCCGGCGGTGGGGCCGGCGGCCCAGGCGAGCCCCGCCAGGAAGGTCCAGAGGAGCAGCAGGGCGAGGAAGAACCCGTCGTGGGCGCCGACGAGGTAGCCGACGAAGGTCGACGCGGCGAGGCTGGCGCCGGAGGCGAGGGCGAGGGTGGGGCGGGGGCGCCAGGAGCGCTGGAAGGTGGCGATGGCGGCCTGGAAGGCGCCGAAGGCGGAGGAGACGGCGACGGCGGGGCCGAAGAGGGCGAGCGAGAACCCGACGACGAGCGCGAGCCCCAGCGCGCCCCGCGCCGCCCCCGCCGGCTCCAGCCGCCGCCGCTCGACGGTGAGCCCGGAGCGGGCGGTCCCCTTCAAGGCCCGAAGCCAGCTCATGCGGGAAGCGTATCCGTACGATTCGTCACGAAACGACCATTGGGTCCCCCACCCCGCCCCTTCCCGAAACCCTGCCGGGGGCGGGTGGGGGTGCCGGCGGGGGCGTAGTCCCTGGGCCCGCCGGGGCGAGGGCCGGGAAGAAGGCCGGACCGGGGCCGGGACCCGACAGGGCCGGGGCCCGACATGGCCGGGACCGGGCAAGGCCGGGGCCGGGCAAGGGCCGGGGCCGGGCAAGGCCGGGGCCGGGCAAGGGCCGGGGCCGGGCAAGGGCCGGGGCCGGGCAAGGGCCGGGGCCGGGCAAGGGCCGGGGCCCACCGGGACGGAGCCCGGGAAGAAGGCCGGACCGGGGCCAGGCCGGGGCCGGAGCCGGGCCGGGGCCCGACAGGGCCGGGTGGGTGCCCGCGCCGGGCGGGTGCCCTGGCCTCGTCGGAGACCGGGCCTCGTCGGAGACCGGGCCCCGGAGTGGCCGGGCCGGGAGCCGTGCGGGGTGGGCGCCCCGGCCGGGCGGGTGCCCGGTGCCGGAAGGGTTCGGAGACGGAAGGGTTCGGAGGCGGAGGGGTTCGGAGGCGGAGGGGTTCGGGGTCCCGCGCGGGTGGTCCGGCGGCGGGGCCGCAGGCCTACGCGCCGCCCTCCACCCGGTGGCGTTGCGGGTGGAGGGTCGCTCGGTCGGCGGCCGTCGCGCCGTGGGTCCAGCCCGCCTCGTCCCAGGCGGCGCGGACGCGGGTGGTGCGGGTCTCGGGGAAGAGTTCGTCCGTGCGGGTGGTGACCGCCGCCTCGCGGGAGGCGAGGGCCGGCAGGAGGGTGGGGGCCTCGGCGGCCACCCGGCGGGAGGTGGCCGAGAGCCGGGCGCCCAGCCGGTTCGCGTACGCGAGCAGGAAGGACTGCCGGAAGGACTTCGTGCGCTTGCGGCCGCCCGCCCGCTGCTCCGCCTCCGCCCGCGTCATCGCCGCCGTCCCCTGCACGAGCAGCGAGGTGTACAGGAGCTCCACCGGGTCCAGGTCCGACTCGAAGCCGACCACCGTCGAGAAGCCGTGCGCCTCGTTCCACACCGCCCGGCAGTGGTTCGCCGTCGCCACCGCGTCCAGCAGGATCGCCTTCGCCTGCTCGTACGGCGGTTCCACCCCGATCCGGAGCGCCCCGGGCGCCTCCGGGGACGGCGCCCCCGCCGCGAGGGACGCCTCGTCGAGGCTGTGCCGGGCCATCAGCTCCTGCGCCTTGGCCGTCAGCGCCTCCGCCTCCTCGGGGTACCCGGTCGCCTCCGCCTTCGCGAGCAGCGCCCTGATCCGGCCCAGCATCCGGGGCTCCCCCGCGACCGGCGGCGGCAGCGCCTCCCCCGGCGCGGGCCCGACCGCGTCCAGGCGCGGCAGCCGGACGAGCAGCCGGTACAGCTCCAGGACGGCGGTCGCGTACGAGAAGCGGTCCGCCGGGCGGCCGGGCCCCTCGGGCAGCTCGGCCACCTGCGCCGCCCAGCGGTGCGGCAGCCGCCCGTACCCCGCCGTCTCCGTCCTGATCAGGCCCGCGAGGAGCCGTACGTGCTCCTCCGCCAGGTCCCGGCGGGCCGTGCGGACCAGGTCCGCGGGCTGCCAGCCGCGCCCCCACAGCGTCCGGACGAACTCCTCGCCGCGCCGCGCCAGTTCCGTGTCGGCGCCCCGGTCGGCGGCGAGCAGCGAGGCCGCCGTGTCGAGCGACCCGTCGTCGCTCGCGTACAGCGCCTCGAAGGCCTTGTCGATGGTGGTGCCCACGCCGTCCTCGCGTCCCGTTCCGTCCCGGTGCCCGTTCCCCTCCCCATGGTCTCAGCCCCCGCCGGGCGCCCCCGGCCCCGGTCCTCCTCGCGTGGCGGGCCGTCCGGCGACCGGTCATGGTGGGACGACGGGGCGGCGACCGGGGTCGGAGCCGGGTCGCCGCCCCGGTCCCCTCGTCCTTCAGCCGGCCGTTCCCGCCGCCTTCGCCGCCCGCCATTCCGGCGCCAGGACCGACCAGACCTCCTCGTCGTGGCGGCGGCCCCGGTGGGGGTGGCTCTCGCGCAGGACCGCGTCCCGGGTCATGCCCAGGCGGCGGGCCACGGCGATGCTCGGCGCGTTGTCGGAGGAGACGACCCACTCCACCCGGTGGATCCCGCGCGTCTCGATCGCCCAGTCGACCAGCGCCCGCGCCGCCCGGGTCACCAGGCCCCGGCCCGTCGCGGCCGGCTCCAGCCAGCAGCCCGCCTCCGCCGTGCCGTGCGCGGTGTCGAGCGTCCGGAGGATCACGGCGCCGACCAGGGTCCCGTCGAGCCGGATGCCGTGGATGCGGCCCGTGTCGGCCGCCGTCCTCTCCGCGTACGTCCGGAGGAAGGCCCGGCTGGACTCCAGGTCGGTGACGACGTCCGGGAGCGCGTTGCGCGCGCCGATGAACTCCCGCCCCCGGTCCATGTGCGCCAGGAACTCGTCCGCCTGCCACGGTTCGAGCGGGCACAGCTCCGCCCCGTCGTCCCCCAGGGACCTCGCGTACATCGTCCTCCCCCTCCACGTTCGATTCCGGTGTCCGCGCCACAGCGTAGGAGAACCGGGTCTGTCAGTGGCGGCTGCCAGACTCGCCCCCATGAACGAGAGGTGGGCGCTGGCCGCCGAGGAGGAGGGGGACGGGGCCCTGCTCGCGCCCCTCGGCCCGGACGGGGCGCCCGCCGGGCCGGTGCGGCGCGAGCCGGACCTCGTGGCGGCCGTGCGGGGCCGGCCGGAGGTGGCCCGGTGGGTGTGGCGGTCGACGGCCGGGGTGTACCCGAGGCTGCTCGCCGCCGGGGTGCGGGTCGAGCGGTGCTACGACGTGGAGGGCGCCGAGCAACTGCTCCTCGGGCACGAGGGGCGGCTCGGCGAGCCCCGCTCGGCGGCCGCCGCCTGGGCGCGCCTGCGGAACGCGCCGGTGCCGCCCGACCCGCCGCCCCGCACCGCCGGGCCCGGCCCGCAGGACTCGCTCTTCGAGCCGCGCCGGGCGGCCTCCGTGCCCTTCGAGGGGCTCCTCGCGGTCTACGCGGAGCAATTGCGCCGCCACGGCCTGGCCGAGCACCCGGGCAGGATGCGGCTGCTCACGGCCGCCGAGTCGGCGGGGATGCTGGTGGCCGCCGAGATGCACCGGGCCGGGTTGCCGTGGCGGGCCGACGTGCACCGGGAGCTCCTGAACGAACTGCTCGGCGAGCGGTACGCGGGCGGGGGCGAGCCGCGCCGCCTGGCCGAGCTCGCGGACGAGGTGTCGGCCGCCCTCGGCCGCCGCGTCCGGCCCGACCTGCCCGCCGACGTGGTGAAGGCCTTCGCGCAGGCCGGCGTCAGGCTGCGGTCCACGCGCCGCTGGGAGCTGGCGCAGGTCGACCACCCGGCGGTGGAGCCGCTGATCGCGTACAAGAAGCTGTACCGGATCTGGACGGCGCACGGCTGGTCCTGGCTGGCCGACTGGGTGCGGGACGGCCGGTTCCGGCCGGAGTACCTGCCCGGGGGGACAGTCAGCGGGCGCTGGACGACCAACGGCGGCGGGGCCCTCCAGATCCCGAAGGTGATCCGGCGGGCCGTGGTCGCCGACGAGGGCTGGCGGCTCGTCGTGGCCGACGCCGACCAGATGGAGCCGCGCGTCCTCGCCGCGATCTCCCGCGACCCCGGTCTGATGGAGGTCGCCGGCCACCCCGACGACCTGTACACCCGGCTCTCGGCCCGCGCCTTCTCCGGCGACCGCGAGCACGCCAAGCTCGCGCTCCTGGGGGCGGTCTACGGGCAGACCAGCGGCGACGGCCTGAAGAACCTGGCGGCGCTGCGCCGCCGCTTCCCGCTCGCCGTGGCGTACGTCGACGACGCGGCGAGGGCGGGCGAGGAGGGCCGGCTCGTGCGCACCTGGCTCGGCCGGACCAGCCCGCGCGCGGCCGGCGCGGGCGACGCCGAGGAGGCGGGCCTGCCCCAGGAGGGCGGGGAGGAACCGGTCGCGGAGGAGGGCGAGTTCACGCCCGGGTACGCCTCGGGGAACACACGGGCGCGGGGCCGCTTCACCCGCAACTTCGTCGTCCAGGGCAGCGCCGCCGACTGGGCGCTCCTCATGCTGGCGGCGCTACGGCGCTCCCTCGCCGGGATGCGGGCGGAGCTGGTCTTCTTCCAGCACGACGAGGTGATCGTGCACTGCCCGGCGCAGGAGGCGGAGGCCGTCACGGAGGCGATCCGGGCGGCCGGGGACGAGGCGGGGAGGATCACGTTCGGGGAGACGCCGGTGCGGTTCCCGTTCACGACGGCGACGGTGGAGCGGTACTCGGACGCGAAGTAGGGCGTACGGGGGCCGGGTTCGCCCCCGTACGCCTCCCCCACGGTCCTACTTGATCGTCTTCCACCACTTCGGGCTCAGCGCGATCGTCTTCAACTGCTCGACGGTCAGCGCGGGTTCGGCGCGCGTGGCGGGGGCCCGGTAACCGTCGGAGTTGAGGGTGGTGATCACGACCCGGAAGCCGTCGGGCGTGAGGGTGTCGACGGTCCGCGCGACGACGCCTTCGCCGCCCTTCTCGGCGGCCTCCTGGGTGACGCCGACCAGGCGGCCGTCGGGCAGGGTGGTGGCCCCGATGCCGTGCAGGTGGGCGGCGACGTCGGCCATGCCGGTCTGGACGTTGATCTCGACGAGGCTCCGGCCCCTGCCGTCGTCGACGACGACGTACCCGTAACCGCTCTGCCCGCCCTTGTCCTTCACCTTCGCCTCCCGGGGGAGGAGGGAGCGCAGGGTGGCCTGGAGGGCGTCGGCGGAGGGCTCGTCCGGCGTGCTCGGGGGCGCGGTCGGCCGCGGCGGCTCGGGCAGCTTCGCGAGCAGTGATCTCCAGGCGTCGGCCGTGACGAGGGCCTTGAGCTGGGCGGGGGTGAAGGGCGGGTTCTCCCGGCTGACCGGGGCGCCCTTCTCGGCGGGTGCGTTGTACTCGTTCACGTCGACGAGGAAGCCGGTCCGGGTGAGCAGGGTCGCCCGCCAGTTCTTGGTCTCCTCGCGCCGGTCGGGGTACTCGTACCCCTGGAGGAGCATCAGCCGGCCGACGCCGGGGAGCTTCTCGGTGGTGCACTCGACGTCGGGGGCGTGGGCCTTGTCGGGGCAGGTGACCATGCCCTCACCCGCCTCGCCGGCGCCGTGGGCGCGGGCGAGGGAGACGGAGACGGCGGCCTTGCCGTGTCCGTCGTCGTACACGCCGAGCACGCTCTGGCCCACCCCGTCCTCGTCGTCGATCCTCCACCGCCCGGCGGGGGTGTGGGCCTTGAGGACGGCCGCGAGCTCCTTGACGGGGAGGTGCGCGATGTCGGCCGGCGGCCCGGTGGTGGAGGTCGGCTTCGGCGCCGTCGCCACGGACGCGGTGTCCGCCGCTCCGGTGGGGCCGAAGAGCAGGCCTCCGTACACCCCGCCGACGCCCAGGGCGGCGAGCGCGAGGGCGCTGCCGGCCACCGCGAGCCTCCGGCGCACCAGGCGGCGCCGGCCGCGCCGGAGGCCGCCCTCGACGAGCCCGCGCCGGTCGTCGGCGGCGAAGGCGCCGCCGGTGCGGCGCAGGACGGCGCCGAGCTCCTCCTCGAAGCCGTCGTCGCCTTCGTCGTGGGGGCCGTCGTGCTGCGGGTCTTCGTTTCGGGGCATGCGGGATCACCGTCTCGGGTTCGGGGCGGAAGGGGTGGGGAACGGGGGCGGGGTCCGGTCAGCGGACGGCGAGTTCGGCGAGGTCGCCGCCGAGCCGCTCCCGCAGCTTGGCGAGGGCCCGTACGGACCGGGTGCGGACCGCCGCGGAGCTGACGTGCAGGGCCTCGGCGGTCTCCTCGACGCTGCGGTCCTCCCAGTAGCGGAGCACCACGACCGCCCGGTCCTTGGGCGCGAGCCCGGCAAGGGCGTCGAGGAGGGCGATCCGGAGCGCCGGGTCCCCGCCGGCCTCGGCGACGCGGTCGGGCAGCTCGCCGAGCGGGCGCTCGGTGGCCGAGCGGCGCCGCCGGTGGCTGAGGAAGGTGCGGACGAGCACCGTCTGGGCGTACGCGGCGGGGTTCCCGATCCGTGCCACGCGGCCCCACAGGGCGTACATCCGGCCCAGCGTCTCCTGGGTGAGGTCCTCGGCCAGATGGGTGTCGCCGCTGGTCAGCAGGCAAGCCGAGCGGAACAGGGGCCCCGTGCGCGCGGAGGCGAACTCCAGGAACTCGTTCGCCCGGGACTTTCTCATGCCCCTCCTCGTCTCGGTCGCGGCATCTCGGTCACGGCGTGCGGTCGTGTCGTGCGGTCATGCCGTGGGGTCGCCGTACACCTCATTGACGCGACGGGAGCGGGCAGATGTTTCAGATAAATCCGAAGAGATTCCCGCGCGGCGCATCCAAAGAAGCGGAATCGGGTAATCCGTAGACATGAACACTCTCAGCGCAACAGAGAACCTGGCGGCTGGAGTCTGGCAGTCCGGTCTGGCGCAGGTTCTCGGCGGCCTCATCGTCGTCGCCGTCCTCATCGGCGCGTTCGCGTTCGGCATCCGCGTCCGGAACCGCGAGTCGGCCCCGCCGAAGACCGAGGAGCATCCGCACCGGCCGGACGACGGCTCCCTGCCCGGCGAGGCGAGCGAGTACCGCCAAGGGGCCGAGATGCCGCACACCGACGGCGAACACCGGCTCATGCCGTACCAGCTCAACCACTCCGGCACGGAGACCTCGCCCCAGCCGCCGGACGAGGAGAAGCGCAAGTGGGGCGGCATCTCCAGCGGAGGCTTCGGCAGCGGGGGCACCGGCCACGGCGACTGACCGCACGCGCGCGCGGGAGCGGAATCCGGCGGCGGGGCACGACGGCCCCGCCGCCCCTTCCGCGCGCACGCGTACGGACCCGGACTTCGCGCGCACGCGTACGGACCCGGCCCCCTCCGCCTACTGCCCCGCGGCGCGCCCCGCGCGGGAGGCGACGTGGGCGGGCGGCGCGAAGCCCTCGGGCAGGGCGGGATCGGTGACGGGTTGCCCGAAGGCGGTCACCACCGGCAGGACCCCCGCCCACAGCCCGAGCGCCGCGTCCTCGGAGTCCCCGTCGTCCGGCGGCCCGCTCCGCGTCTTCACCGAGGCCTCGGTCAGGTCGAGCACGAGGAGGGCGGTCGCGGCCAGCTCCTTGCGGCTGGGCTTCCGCGCGTACTCCCACTGCCCCGGCGCGCTCTGCTCGGTCAGCACCCGCAGGCCCCGCAGCTTCTCCTCGGGGTCGGTCACGAGCCGGGGGACCCCGTAGACCATCGCGCACCGGTAGTTCACCCCGTGCTCGAAGACGGACCGCGCGAGGACGAGCCCGTCGACGTGGGTGACCGTCACGCAGACGGTGGCGTCGGGCGCGCGGACGAGGCTGCGGCTGGCGACCGACCCGTGGAGGTAGAGCCGGTCCCCCTCCACCCCGTACGCGGTGGGCACCACCATCGGCGTCCCGTCGACGACGACCCCGAGGTGGCACAGGAACCCGGCGGCCAGCACCGCGTCCAGATCGGCCCGCCCGTGGCTCCCCTGCTCCCGCATCCTCCGCAGCCGGGTCCGCTCGGTGACGTCCAACTCCGCAGTGCTCACGCTTCTCCCTCGTCCCGCCGGTCACCTTCAGGTGCTCGTACGGGTGTTTGTACGGGGTCGGGCGCCCTCACCGCCACCGGCGCCCGCCCGCCGGGACACCGGCTCGGTCCAGGCGCAGGCGACCGGCACCGCGTCGCGGCCGTCGTGGGGGTCGCCGTGGGGCGCGGACCAGTGGACGCGGTGCCAGGCGCCCGTGCGGGGGTCGAGGGGGACCGGCACGGTCCAGGGGCGGCCGGAGAGGCCCTCGCCCAGGGCCTTCACGCAGGCCTCCTGGACGGCGAAGACCCGGGCGAAGCCGAGCCTGCGCGCGTCCTCGGGCAGGGCGGCCAGGGCGTCGGCGTCCCCGGGGAGGCAGCAGAGCCGCAGCAGGCGGTCGCCGACGGGGGCCGGGACCTGGACGTCGACGCCGACGTCCCGGCCCCGGCCGACGGCCGCGGCGACCCAGTCCGCGGAGTGCGAGAGGCTCACCCCCGGGCCGGGCCGGCCGGGCAGGTACGGGCGGCCGCCCGGAAGCGCGGCGACCGGCCCGTCCCCGGCGTCCTCGCCGGCCTCCCGCAGCAGGAACCGCAGCAGGGTCCGCGAGGCGAGGTGCTCCACGGCCCGCCACGGCGGCAGCCCCGCCGCGGCCGCCCGGTCCGCGGCGGCGACGGGCAGCGCGCCGAGCACCTCCTCGCTCCGGGCGGCCAGGTGGTGCACGCCGTCGACGGGCGTGCGGATCCGGCGGCCGGGCAGGGGCGTGCGGACCCCGTCGGGCACGGGAGCCGGGGCGCGCACCGGGACCGGTGTACGGGCCCGGTCCGGCGCGGGCGTACGGGTCCGGCCGGAAGCGGGCGCGC
This sequence comes from Streptomyces sp. NPDC007872, assembly GCF_042868165.1. Lineage (NCBI taxonomy): Bacteria > Bacillati > Actinomycetota > Actinomycetes > Kitasatosporales > Streptomycetaceae > Streptomyces > Streptomyces sp. NPDC007872. The sequence continues at coordinate 607,696 of NZ_JBIAEA010000005.1, read as the reverse complement.
GGTCCCGGCCGGAAGCGGGCGCGCCGGTTCCGTCAGGCGCGGTCCGGGACACGGCGCAGGGTGCGGATCGGGCGGGTCGCCAGGAGGGCGGTGGCGGTGAGGAAGGAGACCACCACGCCGACCACGAGGACCGTGTCGGTGCCGAACGCGCCGACGGCGGGCCCGGCCAGCGCGCTGCCGATCGGGTACATGCCGACGGACCCGGCGACCTCGTAGGCGTGGACGCGGTTGAGGACCTCGCCCGGCACCTGCGTCTGCACGCTGGTGGCCCACATGACGCCCCAGACGCCGATGCCGGCGCCGACCAGGACCTGGGCGGCGATGAGCAGCCAGACCGGCCAGCCGAGCACGATGCCGAGCGGGTAGAGCGGGTACGCCATCATCGCCACGGCCCCGGCGGCGAGCGGCCGCTGGGGCTTGTAGCGGATCGCGAGGAGCCCGCCGGCCACGGTGCCGGCGCCGAGCGCGGCGTTGATCAGGCCGAAGGCGCTCGCGCCGTGCTCGGGCACGATGACGCCGGCGGCCACCGAGAGCTGCGGCCCCCAGGACAGCACCGCGTAGAACATCCAGATCAGGATGACGCCCCAGAGCCAGCTCCGGGAGCGGAACTCCTGCCAGCCGACCGCCAGGTTGCGCCACAGGCTCTCGCCGGCCGGCGGGGCGGGCACCACGCCGAGCCGGAGGGCGAACAGGCAGATCGCGCTGGTGCCGTAGGCGACGGCGGAGATCACCATGACCCAGCCGGTGGACCCGAAGCCCACCAGGGCGCCGGCGAGCGCCGGGCCGCCGAGGCCGGTGATCGCCTCGGAGGTGCGCAGCACGCCGTTGGCGCCCTGGACGTCGCGGGAGACCAGGGGGACGGTCGAGGAGGCGCCCGGCTGGAACAGGGCGTTGGCGGTGCCGGCGACGACGAGCAGCGCGTACAACTGCCAGAGGTGGTCGATGCCGTGGAGGAAGAGGAGGGCCAGCAGGACGTGGGCGGTGAGGTTGGCCAGGTCCGCGATGATCATCATCCGGCGGGCGGTGAACCGGTCGGCGAGCACCCCGCCGAACAGCACCAGGCCGGCGAACGGGGCGACCAGGAAGGCCATCGAGTACCCGGCCGTGTCCAGGCCGTACCCGCCGCTGAGCAGACCGGCCGCGACCGCGACCGGCAGCATGGCCCAGCTCAGCAGGCCGGCGCTGCGGGCGGTGAAGTAGTACCGGAAGTTGCGGGACCAGATCGCCGGTTCGTCCGGGGAGGGCCCCGAGGCCCGTGCACCGGGCTTCCCCGGTTCTCCGGGCGGCGGCGTCTCCGGTGTCTCCGGCCTCCCCGGCCCGCCCGGGGGCGGCCCGTCGTCCTTCGTCGGCGGGGGCGCCGCCGTCCGGGCGGGCTCTGCCAAGCGTTCTTCCATGACCCTTCAGTCCTCCGGTCGTCGGTCGGGGTGCGCGGGGTGGTTCAGGCGCCTTCGGGGCCCGTGCGGGGCGGCGGGGCGAGTTCGTCCAGGGCGACCGGCTCCAGGCCGCGCGCGAGCAGGCCCTCGACGATCGCCGGGAGGGCCGCCACGGTCTGGCTGCGGTCCCCGGCGCCCTCGTGCATCAGGACCACCGAGCCGGGGCCGACCCCCTCCAGGACGGTCTTGGCGATCTGCTCGGGCCCCGGCCGCGACCAGTCGCGGGCATCCACGTCCCACATCGTCAGGGTGGCCGGGTGCTCGGCCAGGGCGGCGAGCACCTCGGGGCTCAGCGCCCCGTACGGCGGCCGGAACCAGGCCGGGGCCGCGCCGGCCACCCGGTCCAGCTCCTCCGTCGTCCGGTCGATCTGCTCGCGCAGTTGCCCCGGCGTCAGGTCGAACAGGAAGGGGTGCGACCAGGAGTGGTTGCCGAGGCCGTGGCCGCCCGCCACGATCCGGCGCACCTCGTCGGGCAGCGCGGCGACGTGGTGGCCGACGCAGAAGAAGGTCGCCCGGGCCCCGTAGCGGTCCAGGATCTCCAGGACCTGCCGGGTGAAGACCGGGTCGGGGCCGTCGTCGAAGGTGAGCGCCACCTTCGGGACGTCCCGGCGGCCGTGCTCGAAGCAGCGCCCGGCCGCCGTCAGGGCCTTCTGCGCCGGTTCCCCGCGCCGTACGCCGTCGAAGTACTCCTCGGCGCGGCCGGTCAGGGTGCCGCCCTCGGCGGTCACCCGGGCCAGTTCGCCCGGCGCGGCCAGGGCCCGTTCCGCGAGCTGTCCGGCCGGGACGGAGCCGAAGCCCGGCCGGGGCGGAAGGAGCCAGGGGTCCGCCCGGTAGACCTCCAGGCCGGCGGCGGTCATGGGGCCGTCGAGCAGGCCGTTGGTGCTGTCCAGGACCACGGCCGGGGCCGGCCCGCCGTCGAACTCCCGCAGCCAGGCGATGAGTTCGGCGACCCGGGCGGCGCCCCAGTCGCGCGGCTCCGCCACCCGGCGGCCGGTGCCGTCCAGGACCTCGACCCGGTAGCCCGCCTCGGTCCAGGCGATCCCCGCGTACCTCTTCTCCGTCAGCGGCGTCATCAGTCCCCCAGCGCGATCGCCTCAGCGACGACCAGCCGCTCGACCCCGCGCAGGAAGCGCTCCATGCCCGCGCGGTCGAGGACCGCCGGGTCGGCGGTCATGGCGAGGTCCAGGGCGCCCGGGGCGGTCAGCACGTCCACCGCCGCCGAGACGTTCCTGCGGGCCGGGAACTCCGTCGGCCAGCTCAGCTCGGTCCGTCCGATCAGCTCGCTCAGCGGGGCCTTCGGCCTCTCGACGCCGTCGAAGGGCCCTACGCCGGGGTCGCGGGTGTCGTTCCACCAGTACGAGTGGTCGGCCGCCTCCCCCTTCTCGACGAGGAGCGCCACCTCGCGGTCGAGCGCCCACTTGTCGTACGCGGCGTGGCGGAAGGCGCTGAACGCGACGGACCGGGTCCGGCGCACCGCGTCCTCGAAGTCCCGGTCCGCGTCCGTGAGGCGGAAGAGGGCCTCCTGCGCCACCGTGCTGACGGAGGCGGCGGCGGACGGCTGGAAGCGGTTGCCCACCACGACCTGGAAGAGCACGTCGCCGCTCCCGGACATCCGGGCGAGCTGGTGGGAGGCCGCCCCCAGGAGGACGGCGGCGTCGCTCACCTCCAGCTCCGCCGCGACCCGCCCGACGGCGACGGCGAGGGCGGGCGAGCGCAGCAGCGCGTTGGGGAACCCGCGGTCCGGATCGTCCGCGAGCTCCGGCGCCGCCGGTTCCCGGACGATCCGCCGGGGGCCCGCGGTGAGCTGCTCGACCCAGTAGCGGCGGGCCGCCTCGTCGCGGCGGCGGCCGAGCGGGGAGGCCTGGACCTCGGCGGCCTCAAGGGGCTGGAGGGCGGGGCGCGACGCGCGCAGCGACGCGGCGGTCTCGCCCGCCTGGACGGACTCCAGGTCGCGCAGGAGCCGGCCGAGGCCCCAGTAGTCCATGCCGGTGTGCGCGCCGGTCAGGACGAGCCGGTGGACCAGGCCGCCGGACTCGATCAGGCCGACCCTGAGGGGCCACTCCCGGGTGTGGTCGAAGGGGCGTCCGGCCAGCTCGCCGAGGAAGGCGGCGCCGTCCTCGGCGGAGCGCTCCGCCGGGCCCGTGCGGACCTCCACCGGGAGTTCGCCGCTGCCGTCCACGACCTGTTCGAGACCGTCCTCGCCGTCCGGCAGGAAGCGGGTGTGCAGGCTGTCGTGGAGCAGGAGCAGCTCGGTCAGGTCCGCGAGCACGCGGTCCACCGGGCGGGGCGGGGAGACGGGGAGGTGGACGGGCAGGTTGTACCGGGGGGCGTCGTCGCCGAGCCGGGTGACGACGCCCCAGATGGCCCGCTGGCCCCAGGTCGCCGGGCCTCTCCCGGCCCGCGCGGAGTCCAGCCTGATGGTCCGCTCCTCAGCCGTGGTCATGGTGTTCCAGCCTTCCCTTCGGGTGCCGCGTCGGGTGTCTGTCGGAGCCTTCTGCAAGAGCCGGTTCGGAGCCTTCCGCGAGGGCCGGTCCGGAGCCTTCCGCGAGAGCCGTGGAAGGCGGCCGCGGGGGCCCTCGCGTTTCCGGTACGGAGGGGGTGGCCGCGGGCGGACCGTCGCGCTTCCGTCGGGGGCGGGAGCGCGACGGCCTTCCGGGCGGCCGACGGGGTCAGCCCCCGTCGCCGGCGAAGAGCGCCACGTGCGTACGGCCCGAGCGCGGGTCCGTGTCGCACAGCACGATCCGCCGGTGCTCGCGCCCCCACTCCCCCCAGTGGTCGGCGAGGTCCAGCCAGAGGCTGGTGCAGTAGCCGCCCGGGGCCACCCGGTGCACCGGACCGCCGTGGTCGGGGAGGTCCCCGGTCACCCAGGGGCCGAGGACGAGGAGCGTGCCGTCCTCCCCGAGCTCCCGGCCGAGGGCGTCCGCCGCCGAACCGGCCGCGTGGGCGCGGACGAACCGGGGGCCGTCCCCCTGCCCGGTGGAGGTGCCGAGGACGAGCGCCGCGGCCGAGTCGACCAGCGGCGTCTCCCGGACCAGCGGGAAGGGCGTCGGCAGGGTGGTCTGTTCGAGGACCGCGATCACGACCTCCGCCGCCCGTCCCGCCTTCGCGTACGCCGAGGCGATCCGCAGGGCGGTGAAGGGCGCGGCCAGGCCCTGCTGGGCGATCGCGAAGTTGGCCGCCCGGCCGCCGAGGCGGTCGGTGAGGTACGGCGCGACGGCGGTGAACGGCACCACGTCCGGGAGGGCGTGGGTGACGATCAGGAGCTCGGGCCTGCTGGCGCCGACGCCCTCGTCGGCGACGAGCAGGTCCGCGAGGTCGCGGTGCCGGACGTGCCGGCCGCCGTCGAACAGCTCCTCGTCCGGCTTCTCCCCGAAGGGGGCGAGCAGGTCGTGGAAGTAGCCGAGCGCGGCCGCCCGGTCGTCCGGTTCCCGGGCCTCGGGCGCGCGGACCGCGGCGGCGGCCCGGACGGCGAGTCCGCTCATGGCGTCCCCTCCTCTGCGCGGAGCGCGGCCTCGACGTAGTCGGCGAAGGAGCCCACGGTCCGCAGGTGGTCGATGTCGAGCGCCTCCGGGTCGACCGAGATCCCGGTCGCCTCCTCGACGGTCATGAGGAGTCCCAGGACGGCGAGGGAGGTGAGCTGGAGCTCGTCGAAGAGCGCGGTCTCCTCCGTGAGGCCGGTGACCGGCCGCTCCAGGACCTCGCCGAGCGCCTTCTCGATGGTGAGGATCAGCTCCTGACGGTTCATCGGGAACCGCCCCCCGCCCGGTGGGTGATGACCATGGCGCCGAAGGTGGCGCCCAGGCCGACGGAGACGAGGAGGTAGTGGGCGCCGTCCACCAGGCGGCCCTCGTCGCGCAGGGTGGTGTAGTTGACGAAGACGTCGGAGGCGAAGGTGTGGCTGTAGCGGGGGACGTTGTCCAGGAAGACCTTCTCCGGCTCCACCCCCAGCTCCTTGATCGTCTGCCGCCAGGCCAGCTTGTTGACGTTGTGCGGGATGACCAGGTCGACGTCGTCGAGGGTCAGCCCGGCCTCCTCCAGCGCCTGGTGGATGACCTCGGCGATCCGGCCGCCGTACTGCTCCCCGAACTCGGTGTTCTGCTCGGGGGTCAGCTCCAGCCACTGGGCGTACTCGCCCAGGGTCCGGGTGGCGAAGGAGCGGACCACGTCCCCCTCGCCGTCCAGGGTGATCAGGCAGGAGGCGGCGGCGTCGGCCATGATCGAGGTGTTGGGGACGTGCTGGACGACCGGCGAGTACGCCTGTTCGCCGGTGACCATCAGGGCGTACGCGCCCTCGCCGCCCTCGGCGCGGAGCAGTTCGCCGAGGACCTCGATGGCGCCGAGGCTGCTGACGCAGGCCTGGTGGCTGAGGCCGAACGCCTCGGTGTCGGCGAGCCCGAGGTCGTCGCCGACCAGGCGCGCCACGTCCACGTCGGCGGGGGCGACCGCCTGGGTGACGTGGGCGTACGCCAGGTAGTCCACCCGGCCGCCCTCCGGGAGGGCGGCCAGGGCGCCGCGCGCGGCGGGCCGCAGCAGGTCGAGGAGCGGGAGCTCGGGGTCGTACCGGAGCCGGTCCAGGCCGTAGAACTTGCGGAACACGCCGAGCTGCGCCCGGTGCAGTCCGAGCCGTTCGCCCAGCTCCTCGATCCGTACGCTGCGCTCGGGCAGGTACGACTCGATCCGCTCCAGGGTGATCCGGCGGTCGGTGGTCGTGTCGGCCATCAGGACTTCACGACCTCGGCGCGGATCAGCCAGAGCCGGTTGGCGCCGCGGCGGTCCCTCGGCTGGACGTCGTACGGCCAGCGGCCCTCGCCGGCGCCGGGCTGGCCCGGCTCGCGCAGGTCGGTGGTCTTCCAGCCGTTCGCGGTGAGGAACTCCTCGGGCTCGTCGGTGCCGAAGATCCACGGCGTGCCGTCGGCGGCGAGGGTGTCCAGGAAGCGCTTCGAGAACGGGCTGCGCAGCAGGGCGCGGCCGAGGATGTCGAAGGCCAGGTGGCTGCCGGGGGCCGAGGCGGAGGCGAGCAGCCGCAGCAGCCCGGCGGCCTGCTCCTCGGTGAGGAAGAAGGTCAGCGCCTCGGCGACCCACAGGGTCGGGCGGTCGCGGTCGAAGCCCGCGGCCTCCAGGGCGGGCAGCCACTCCTGGGTGAGGTCGGCGGAGACCTCGCGCCGGTCGACGCGCGGCTCGGCCCCGAGGGCGTCGAGCCGGCGGCGCTTCTCGGCGATCAGGAGGGCGTGGTCGACCTCGTAGAGCTCGATGCCGTCCGGCCAGTCGAGCCGGAAGGCGCGGGTGTCCATGCCGGCCGCGATCAGCACGACCTGCTGGATCCCGCTCTCGGCGAGGACGTCCTTGATCGCGTCGTCCAGGAAGCGGGTGCGGATGGTGATGAAGGGCAGCAGGCCGCCGCCGGCGTAGCGCTCGATCAGCTCGAAGCCGCGGGGGGCGGCCAGGTCGCGGGCGAACGGGTCGACGAACAGCGCGTCCTCGCGCTCGGACTCCTCGGCGCGGGCCGCGGCCATCCACTGGGCGGTGTACGAGACTGCATCCATGATGAAGACCCCTCCTCGGGATCGGGCGGAGCGGGATCAGGCGAAGAAGGCCTTCTCGATGCTGGCGAGGGTCTGGAAGTCGTCGATGTCGATGTTGTCGAAGTCGATCTCGACGCCCGCGGCGTCCTCGATCGTGTAGACGAGCTCGACGAAGGCGAGCGAGTCGACGAGCCGGCTCTCGATGAGGTCGACGTCGGAGGCGAGCTCGGTGCGCTCGGGGTGACGGCCGAGGATCCAGTCCCGGACCTTGTCGATACCTGCGGAACTCATGGCGTTTCCCTTCGGGGTCACTGCTCCAGCGGAACGGGGCGGTCGTGCGGTCGTGCGGGGGAGGTGCGGTCGTACGGGGTGGTGGCGGCGGCGACGGCGATCGCGAAGCCGGCGTCGTGGCTGATGCTCACGTCGATCGGGCCGATCCCGGCGGTACGGGCCAGCTCGGCCGCCCGGCCGGAGAGCCGGACCCCGGGCCGGCCGCCGGGGCCGCGCAGGACCTCGATGCCCTGCCAGGGGACGGGCCTCCCGACGGAGCCGAGGAGCTTGAAGACGGCCTCCTTGGCGGCGAGGCGCCCGGCGATCCCCGACGGGTCGGGCGCGCCGTCGGGGGTCCGGGAGGCGGCGAGCTCCTCGGCGGAGAGGAGGCGGGTGAGGAGGGGCCCGGGGGTGGGGGCGGTTCCGGGGCCGGTACCAGGGTGGGTGCCGGTTGCGGTTCCGGGGCCGGGTCCTGTGCCGGTGCCGGAGTCAGGGCCGGTTCCGGTCGCGAGGAGGGCGTGGACCCGGGAGAGGGGGACGAGGTCGACGCCGATCAGGGGCCGGGTCACGGCGCTTCGGCGGCGGCGGTGCTCGTGGCCGCGGCGGCCTCGCGCACCGCGTCGAGCGCCGCGTCGAGGTCCTCCTCGAAGTGCTCGGTCAGGACGGCGAGCCAGCGCTCCAGGCCGAAGGCCACGCAGGAGGTGTAGGCGTGCTCGCCGGACTCCAGCCGGATCCCGCAGCGCTCGCCGAAGAAGTTGCGGTGGGTGTTGACGGAGGCGATCGCCAGGTCGCCGTACTGGAACTCGTACTTGACCGGGCTGAGCTTCTGCATCAGCGCGCGGCCGCCGTCGTTCCGGAAGAACGGGTCGCTCGCCGCCTCCCTGCCCAGCTCGATGCCGAGCGCGGCGGCGAAGGCCTGGATGCGTCCGGTGAAGCGGGTCAGGACGCGCTGGGTGTGCTCGAAGCCGCCGAGCGCGACGATCTCGCGCATCTGGAAGCTGGCGAGGCGGCGCAGGCCTCCGTAGTGGTCCTCGTTGCGGAAGCAGCGGTTGACCAGGGTCACCAGGGCGTCGTCGGCGACCTGCCCGCCCTCGTGGAAGAGGTAGGCGCCGTAGCAGGTGGCGTGCGGGAGCCCGTACCGCGCCTCGGCCACCGCGCCGGGGCCGAACTTCCCCTCCACCGGCTTGAACTGGTCGTCGGCCAGGTCGAGCGAACCGGCGACCCAGGCGAGGTGGGGGAAGTTGGTGTAGACGTCGAACTTCTCCAGGTCGGTCACCGGGAAGAGCGGCGGGGCGCTGATCTCCTCGGCGCCGTCCGCGAGCCCCCAGCCGGCGAAGACCCCGTCCAGCTCCCGGACGAGCCGGGTGGCCCCGGGCCCGAGGATGGCGAGCGCGGGCGCGCCGTCGCTCCCGGTCAGGCGGTTCATCGGACGATTCCCGTCTTCTCGAGGTACCTGGCGGTCTTGCGGAAGGTGCGCAGCTCGGCCTCGGCGCGGGCCGGGGACTCAAGGAGGGCCCGGCGCAGCTCGTGCGGGCGCTCCAGGCCGGCGTCGCGGTAGACCTGGGGGTGGTAGAGCGATTCGAAGCTGTGCCTCATGTAGCGGCGCAGATAGGTGGAGACCTCGTCGAGCTCCTGCTCGGTGGCGGTCTGCTTGAGGTCGAGGTAGAGCAGGTTGACCAGTTCGCGGCCGAAGGCGATGTGCCGGGACTCGTCCTGGTGGTGGATGCGGTTGATGCCGCGGATCGTCTCGTGCAGCCGCTCGTCCTCGGCCATCGCCGAGTTGAAGTGGTCGACCAGCTCCTCGAAGATCAGGATGCGGGCGAAGACCAGCAGGCTCTGGATCTTGTCCGAGGGGGCGGCCGCCTCCGCGCCGCCGGCCGGCTGCCGGTAGATCTTCCCGCCGTAGCGGAGGCAGAATTCGGCGAAGAACCACATGTGCTCGTTCTCCTCACCGATGAAGTGGTGGAAGAACTCCGACGGCGTTTCGAAACCGGCGGTGTGGATCCGGTTGACCACCTCGATGAGCAGTTCCCGGATGCCGTGCACATTGAGGCTGTAGAAATTGATGCTCTCGTGCTTGGAAAGCGCGTGGAGCTGCTGCGGAGTGAGCTTCTCGGCCCATTCCGTACCGTACGTGGTGGTGAGCTCGGGGCTCATCCACCACATGTCCTCGGGGAGCCGGTCCGGCCACTCGAACAGCCGGTACGGGTTGTAGTAGTCGTCGATCGACTTGGTGGCGAGCCGGTCCAGGATTCCCCGGAACCGGTCGTTGCGGTCGATCACGTCGCTGACCATCGCGCGATTTCTCCGTTCGCTTCGAGGGTTCTTCGCTGTTTCCAGACTGACCCCCGGGGAGGGGTTCCCTCAATGCCCGGAACCGGCTGCCGAATTCGGTCAGTGGACGGAGCGGCGCAACGATCCCCCGGGCCTCAGGGAGAAGGCGGACCGCCGTCCCCCCGCAGCGCGGCGAGCTCCGCGCGCAGGGCCGCGTTCTCGTCCTCCAGGGCGGCGAGGCGGCCGCGGACCGGCGCCAGGACCTCGGAGAGCTCCTCCTGGCTGAAGCGGGGGGTGATGTGGTTGGGGCAGTTCCAGGCGAAGGCCTCGACCCGGACGGTGACGAGCTGTTCGACCGTTCCCTCGGTACGCGTCGCGTCCAGGCGCGCGGCGAGCGCGGGGTCCTCGCCGGCCGGCACGGCGGTGGCGCGGCCGAACAGCTTGAGGCGGGTCCGGCGGGCGTGGTCGATGAAGAAGAGGGCGACCCGGTCGTCGCCGCGCAGGTTGCCGGTGGTGATGTACTGCCGGTTGCCCCGGACGTCCAGGTAGGCGAGGGTGCGCGGGTCCAGGACGTGGACGAAGCCCGGCGGGCCGCCCCGGAACTGGATGTACGGCCAGCCGCTCTCGCTCACGCTGGAGAACAGGAAGCCGTCCAGGCCCCGGATGAAGCCGGCCGCGTCGGCGGTGAGCGGCTCGGGCCCCCCGTCCGGCTCCCGCAGGCGCCGGCCGGCCGCCGTGGCACTGCCCATCTCCTCCTGGGCCTTGCGTACGGACGGGGTGTACGCGATGTGGTCGTAGCGGCTCACGCGGGGCTCCCCGGGGTCAGGTCGACGTGGTCGTAGCGGCTCACGCGGGGCTCCCCGGGGTCAGGTCGACGTGGTCGTAGCGGCTCACGCGGCGCTCTCCAGGGTCAGGTCGACCAGGCCGGCCCGGGCGGCGAGGACGCCGGCCTGGAAGCGGCTGCCGGCCGACAGCTCCTGCATGATCGCGGCCACGTGGCGGCGGAGGGTCCGCTCGGACATGCCCACCCGGCGGGCGATGGCCTCGTCCTTGGCGCCGGAGGCGAGCAGGGCGAGCAGGGTCGCCTTCAGGTCCCCCATCGTCCCGGCGTAGCCGGACGCCCCGGAGTCGAAGTCGAACGCGGACTCCCAGACCCGGGCGTGCAGCCCGGCGAGGAAGGACGCGACCGCGCCGTCGTAGACGACGGCGATGGCCTCGCCCTCGCCGGCCGGGATGAAGGCCGTCTTCCGGTCGAAGACCAGGAAGCGGTCGCGCACCTCCTTGGTGGTGCGCACCCGGCCGCCCGCGGGCAGGATCTCGCCGAGGTGCGCGCGGGTGTCGGAGTCGCCGCGGGCGGTGTGGGGGTAGAGGATCCGCCCCTGCGCGCCGCGCCGCAGCACGTCGAGGACGAGGGGGCGGGCCAGGCGCAGCTCGGGGGTCTCGCGGGCCACGCAGGGCTGCATCACCAGGACCTCGGTGGTGCAGGCCTGGGCGGCTTCGAGGAGGCGCAGTTCAATCTCCTCCCGGTCGTCGGTGATCACCACCGACTCGGCGCGGGCCCGGGACTGTTTCTCGAACGCGGCCGCGAAGGAGCTGAGCTGCCCCTTGAACCCGGCGAGGCGGCGGCGTCCGTCGAGGATCTCCCGCTCCAGGGGGACGAGCAGCTCCATCTGGGCGGCCTCCGGGCTGACCGCGACCAGCCGGCCCGTGCCGTCCTCGGCGGGCTTGACCAGGCGCAGTTCGCGCAGCACGGCGACCGCCTGCTCGGCCCGGTGGCGCGGGACGCCCAGCTCCTCGGCGATCCCGGCGGGGCTGAAGTCGGCGCGCCCGACGGCCCGCTCGTAGAACGTGACCACGAAATCGTCCACGGGGGCGGCCCTGCGGGCTTCCTGGCGTGGGATCTGTGTCGCGGTTTCCATCGTCACCTCGTTCTGGTCGCACGGATGTGGTCGGCAGGGGAGGGTGCGGGAACGGTGCGGGAGCCCGTCCGGGGGGGCGGCGGCTCCGGAACGCTTCGGTATGGCGTGTGGATCGCTTCGGTATGGCGTGTGGATCGCTTCGGTATGACGTGGGGATCGCTTCGGGCAACGGCTTTGCGGTGCGGCCACACCGTATGGCCCCGGACTGGGCGACCCCCTACAGCCGGACCAGAGGACCGGCGGCCTCCGGAGGCCCGCCCGGGGACGGGCGCACCGGTGCCCACCTGTGCTTCCGGCGCCCGCCGCAGGTATGCCCGTGGCAACCGGCAGAACTGTGGCAACTGCCGGAGTACTTGTCCTTCCGCACGTTCAACTTCCCGCAACAAAACGGTAGTTGGCCGAAAGCCGCCGCACCGGCGGACCGTCACCCGGGCAGGTCGAGGCCCTCGGCGGCGCCGGCGCCGGTCCCGCACCGGGCGAGTTCGCGGGCCCGGGAGAGGTAGCCGGAGGCCAGGCGCGCGGAGCCGTTCTCCTGGTGCGCGGCGCCGATGCGGCGCAGGGCGAGGACCTGCCCCTCGGTCCAGTCGGCCTGCCGCGCGAGGTCCAGGGCGCTGCCGAACAGCTCCAGGGCCTGCGCGTCGTTCCCCAGCGCCCGGTGGCACTCGGCGCGCCGCAGTTGGGCGGAGGCCTGGGCCCGCGGCTCGCCGTCGGCGACGGCGGCGAACAGGCTGGCGGTCGCGACCTTGAGGCAGTCGCCCGTGTACATCCTCGTCGAGAGGTAGGGGTGGAGACTTTCGGCCAGGCGCCAGGCGACGGTGGTGAAGCCGGTTCCGGACGCCTGGAGGACGGCTCCGGCCAGGTTCTCCCGCTCGTCGTCCAGCCACTCCGAGGCCCCGCCGTGGTCCGAGAAGACCAGCGCGGCCGAGGGCCCGGCCGCGCCGGCGGACGCGGCCGCCTCCGCCGGGTGGAGCAGCCGGGCCGCCGCGTCGGCGTGGTAGAGGTACCAGTCGAAGAGCCGCTGCCGGGCGGCGTGCGCCTCGTCCCGGCCGGCCAGCTCGCGGGCGTACGAGCGCAGCAGGTCGTGGAGTCCGAACCGGCCGGCCGCCCGTTCCCGTACGAGGTGGGCGTCGGTCAGGACCGCGAGGAGTCCGGCCGCCTCGGCCGAGGTGGTGTCCGCGAGGGCCGCGGCGCCGTCCACGGTGAGGTCGGGTCCCGGCATCAGGCCGAGCAGCCGGAACATCCGCCGGCCCGCCGCCGGGAGCGCGCGGTACGAGAGGTCGAAGGCGGCCCGTACGGTCGAGCGCCGGTCGCCCTCGACGCGCAGGCGGCTGAGCATGTCGTCGCCGGGTAAGGCGGCGCAGTGGTCGGCGATGCGGACGTCGCGGGCGAGCAGGTTGGCCCCGGCGATCCGGATGGCGAGGGGCAGGCCGCCGCAGACCCGCACGAGCCTGCGGGCCGCCTCCTCCTCGGCCGCGACCCGGCTCTCGCCGATGGTGGCGGCGAGCAGCCCGCGGCCCTCCTCCGGGTCGAGGACGTCCAGGACGAGCTGGTGGGCGCCGTCGCTGGCGACGAGGCCCGCGAGCCGGCTGCGGCTGGTGATCACCACGGCGCAGCCCCGGGCGCCGGGGATGAGCGGCCTGACCTGTTCGGCGTCGCGCGCGTTGTCGAGGACGATCAGCATCCGCCGGTCGGCGAGCAGCGTGCGGTACAGCGCGGCGGCCTCGTCCTCGTCGGCGGGCAGCCCGCCGGGCGGGGCGCCCAGGGCGCGGAGGAACTGCGCGAGGACGTCGCCGGGGCGCAGCGTCGGGAGCGGGGAGTGGCCGCGCAGGTCGACGAAGAGCTGCCCGTCCTCGAAGTGTTCGCGCCGGGCGTGCGCCCAGTGCTTGGCGAGGGCGGTCTTGCCGACCCCGGGCGCGCCGACCACCGCCATCACGTGCGCGCGGGCCGCCGGGTCGGGTGAGACGAGGGCGTCCAGCTCCCGCATCTGCCGCCGCCGTCCGACGTAGGGCCCGGCCGTGGCGGGCAGTTGGGCCGGGAGGGGTCCGGCGGGGTCGGTGCGGCCGGAGGGCGCGGGGCGGTCGGGGCGCGGGCCGGGGCGGCCGGGGCGGCGGGCGAGGGGCAGTTGCTGGCGCAGGACCCGCAGGTGGGCGTCGCGGACCTCGGCGCCGGGCGCGATGCCCAGCTCGTCGTCGAGGCGGTCGCGCAGCCGGCTGAAGACGCCGAGCGCGGCGGCCTGTTCGCCGCGGCTGGCGAGGGCGAGGATCAGCCGGGCGTGCAGGCCCTCGTGGAGGGGCTCGGCGTTGACCATGTCCCACAGCACCGGGACGGCCTCCTCGGGCCGGCGCAGCAGCAGGGCGGTGTCGGCGTGGAGCAGGACGGCCCTGACCCGCCGCTCGTTGGCGACCACCGCGGCGGGGTGCTGGCGCAGCACGGGGTCGGCGTCCGCGAGGACCGGGCCCCGCCACCAGCGCAGGGCCTGGGTCAGCGCCTCGTGGGCGGACGCCGGGTCGGGCGTACGGTGCAGGCGCTCGGCCTGGTCGAGGAGTTCGTCGAAGTGGCCGAGGTCGATCTGGTTCCGGGGTGCTTCGAGGAGGTAGCCGACGGGGGTCCGGACGACGCCGGGCGACGGGCCGTCCTGTTCGAGGAGCCGGCGGACCTGGCTGACGTAGGTGTGGACGAGGCTCTGGTGGGAGCTGGGCGGCCCGGACGGCCAGAGGACGTCGGTGATCTCCCGCTGGGTGGCGGGCTCGGGGTGCTTGAGCGCGAGCAGCCCGAGGAGGCGGCGCAGCATGGGGCTGGTGACGGGGACGGGGGTCCGGCCGCGCCGGAGCGAGAGCGGGCCGAGGATGAGGAGCCGCGGCCGCCCGGCACCGCGCGGCGCCCCGGCGCGGGCGGCGGCCAGCAGGTCCGCCGGCTCGTCGCCGGTGAGGCCGAGCGCCCCGGCGAGCCGCTGGAGGGTGCGCGCCTGGGGCCGCCGGACCCGCCCGCACTCGATGTCGCGCAGTGCCCGGGTGCTGATCCCGGCCCGCGCGGCGGCCGTCTCCTGACTCAGCCCGGCCCGTCTGCGCAGCGCCCGGAGCCGCGCGCCGAACGGTCCCGGCCCGTCGTCCGGATCACCCCCGGGAACCCCCGTGGCCGACGCCCGCTCCGACATGGCATCCCCCTCATCGATGACCGCGTCCTGTCGATCATGACCGGCGGCGGCCCGGCGGGCCGTGCACGGCCGACTCTGCAGAGGCTTCGTCGATGATCAGTTTGGACTAGACCAATGCCTCCGGCAAGGGCGAACCCCTTCCGCGCGCGTGCGCGCGTGCGCGAGGAGATGGGGTGCTCACGGAGCGGGCGGGCCCGTGCCCGTCCTGCGCGTGCGCGCGGAAGGGGTTCGCCGGTTCAGGCCGCCAGGACCTCTGTCCCGTACGCGAACAGCGCGGCCCGCACGCGGTTGTCGACGCCGCACTTCGTGTGGACGGCGCTGATGTACGACGTCACGGTGCCCGGGGGCGGGAGTGTGCGCGGCGTGCGGAGGTGTGCGCGGCGTGCGGGAGTGCGTCGGCGTCGGCGTCGGCGTCCTCGGGGAGGTGGCCGGAAGCGCCCGGGGGCAGGGCGACGACGGCGGGACGCGTGGCGGTGGCCTCGCCGGGCAGGGCGGCGGGGGCCGGGGCGCGCCTCCCGGGCATCGTCCCGGACGCGCGTCACCGGAGTGCCCGCCGGTGGACCGGCGGGCACTCCGGTGACGCGCGGGGGCCGCGACGCGGCCTGCTAGACCTCCACCATCTCGTCCGTCATCAGCGGATAGACCCCGTTCTCGTCGTGGTCCTCACGGCCGGTGAGGGGCGGGGTGAAGATGCACAGGAACGTGCTGTCCTCGACGGGCTTGATCGTGTGGTTGTCGGCGTCGTCGAGGATGTGGAGGGTGCCGGGCGTGATGACGTGTTCCTCGCCCTCGTCGCGGTCGACCAGGATCATCTTCCCGGAGATGCAGAAGACCGCTTCCACGTGGTTCGCGTAGCAGATGTCGGTCTCGGTTCCGGCGTACACGACGGTCTCGGAGACCGAGTACCCGAATCCGTCCGAAGCCAGCAGGATGCGCTTGCTGCGCCACGCGCCGCTCGCCGCCGTGACATCGCGGTCGGTGCCTTCGATCTCCGAAATCCTGCGAACCTGCATGATGTTCCTCCTGATCCTTCTCGGATTCCTGGTGTGGTGACGGTGTGGTGGTGACGGTGTGGTGACGGACGGGGCGAAAGCGACGGGCTAGCGCGTTCTCAGCGACTTCAGGAGCTCGATGTAGAGGCGGTTGAACCGGGCCCCCTCGTCCAGGTAGGCCGCCCCGACGGTCACGCCCTCCCGCAGGTACGCGACGAGGACGCCGTCACCGGGGCGTTCGAGGTCGCCGCGGACGATCTCCACGGAGTCCGCGTTCCTGGGGTTTCCCGCGATCTGGAGGCGCAGTCCGAACATCTCGGTGGCCGTGCTCGGGAAGTACGCGATCCCGGACGTCCCCGCTTCGTGTCCCAGGGACGACGCCAGCGCCTTTCCGGCGATGTTGCCGGTGTCGATCGCGTTCTTCCAGAACTCCATGCGGGTCGGGTTCTCCGCGCCCCACGGATCGGGATAGCGGGCGACGTCACCGGCCGCGAAGACGCCCTCGTGCCCCGGTACGCGCATGTACGCGTCGACCCGCACCCCGTCGGACAGGTCCAGGCCGTTCCCGTCCAGCCATTCCACGTTGGGGACGCTGCCGATGGCCTCGATGAAGAGCGGCCGTTCGGACGCCACCCCGGGGGGCGACGCCGGGCGCCCGCCTCCGGACGGCCTCCCCGAGCGGTCGCAGAGGAGTTCCTCCGCGTCCCCGCCCGTCAGCAGGGTGACGCCGTGCGCGGTGACCCACCGCGCGAGCGCGCGGGCGACGTCCTCGCCCAGGACGCCCTCGAAGGGTCCGTGCCCCCTCGCCTCGAGCATGACGACGTCGCAGCCGTACTCGGCGGCGAGCGAGGCCAGTTCGCACGCGACGAACCCGGCGCCCGCGATCGTCACCGCCTCCCTCCTGTGGAGCTCCCGGTGGACGGAGTGCGCGTCGTCCAGGCCGCGCAGCGTCCTGTGCACGTGCCGGGCGCACTCCTCGCCGCCGGCGGCGGTGGTCCGCGGGCGCACCCCGGAGGCGACCACCAGGCCGTCGTAGGCGAAGGTCTCGCCGGTGCTCAGGTGCAGGACCCCGTCGCGCAGGTCCGCCGCCTCGACGCGGGTGCCGAGGCGCCAGTCGAGCGCGCCGGTCTCGGCCCCTCCGACCCTCAGGTCCTCGGTGAGGGCCGCCCCGAGGCCGGCCGACGGCGGGTACCGCTTCTTCGTGAGTCCCGGCCGGTTGTACGTGCGGTGGGCCTCGTCCCCGAAGACGGTGATCCTGGCACCGGTTTCACGGGCGAGGACCGATTGGGCCGCCCGCAGGCCGGCTATGCCGGAGCCGACGATGCCGATGCGCAGTGCCGCGCCGGTCATGCGGCGTCACGGTCCGCGACGATCGCCTGGAGGGGGCACGAGTCGACGGCGTCCTCGACCGCGTCGAGGTCCTCCTCGCCGAACGTCTCCCGGTACGTCAGCTTCCCCTCGGCGTCGAGCTCGAAGTGGTCCGGCGCCGAGATGGCGCACAGGCCGTGGTTCTGGCACTTGCCCTCGTCAACGATGATCTTCATGGATTCCTCCGATCGGAAGCGCGGTTCGGGAACGCGGTGCGGGAACGCGGGGTGAACGTGAGGGGCAGCACGACCGCCCCCGTGTTGCCGGAGTCGGGCAGCCACTCGGCGTCCTCCTCCACGCGCAGGTCGGTCAGGCGCGTGGCCAGCGTCGAGAGGGCCACCCCGATGTCCGCGCGGGCGACGAAGTGCCCCAGGCAGTGGTGCAGTCCGCCGCCGAACGCGAAGTGCGGGGGGCGCTCGGCGTCGAGGTCGATGCGGTCGGGGTCGTCGAACGCGGCCGGGTCGGTGCCCGACGTCTTGGTGAAGAGGTGGAGCGTGGTCCCCTTCTCGATCGTGCGCTCCTTGTACTGGAACGTCTCCGCCGCTTCGCGCGAGATCCAGCGGCCGATCGGGTTGACGCGCAGCGCCTCCTCGGTCGCCGCGACGGCGTAGCGCTCGGGGTCAGACGCCAGCTTCTCCCACTGGTCGGGCTGCTTGGCGAAGGCCTGCACGGCCAGGGAGAGCTGGTTCCGGGTCGTGTCGATGCCCGCGAAGATCAGCAGGATGACGAGGTTGATGAGCTCCTCGTCGGAGAGCTTGCCCGCGTCCTCGTCCCTCGTCTCCACGAGGGTGCTCAGGATGTCGCCCCTGGGGGACTCCCTGCGGCTGCGGACCAGGGACTCGGCGTACTCGGTCAGCTCGACGACGGCCCGGTCGATCCGGGCGATGTTCTCCTGGATGGTGACGCCGAGGCCGAGGCCGATCGTGGAGGCGAGTTCGTGGATCTCCTTCCAGTCGTTCTCGTCGATGCCCAGCATCACGCACAGGATCCGGGTCGCGTACGGCGCGGTGAACCGGCTCGCGAACTCGGTGCGCCCGTCGTCGATCCACTCGTCCACCAGGCCGTTCGCCAGGGCCTGGAACTTCGCGTGCAGGGGCGCCACGCGGCGCGCCGAGAAGGCGGGGTTCACCAGGCGGCGGATCCGGTGGTGCTCGTCGCCCTCCAGCACCAGCAGGGTCTTCCGCCACCACTCGTCGAAGTGGCCTTCGACGACTCCGTGCTGGGCGGGCCACTTGGCCGACCCCTGCGTCAGCAGGGGGCTCTTCAGGAGGGCGGTGCTGTCCTCGTACCGCAGGACGGCGATGCCCCAGTCCGTACGCGCGTACCAGTGGGCGTCCCGTGCCTTCCGCACCTCCTCGGAGTCCATGCGGAAGCGGGTGTCGCCGATGTCGAGGTGCGGTGTCGTGAGGTCCGGTGTCGTGGGGTGTGGTGTCGTGGGTCGCGTGGTCGTCGTGGGGTGCGTGGTCATGGTGGTCGGCTCCCGGTCGTCGGATGCGGTGCTGCTCGGGCCGGTGACGGGCGGCCCGGTTCAGCCGGCGGTCAGCGGACCGATGCGGTACAGGACCTCGTCGTGGTGGTCCTCGCCGTCGGCGAAGAGGGAGCCGGGGAAGAGCACGCGGGTCTCGACGGAGGCCGAGTGCTTCTTCGCGTACTGCTTCAGCACCATGATGATCGCCTTGTTCTCGGCGGAGACGGTGGCCTCGACGTACCGGGCGCCGTCGGCCACCTGCTGGTCGGCCGCCTCCTGGAAGAGCTTGACGCCGAGGAACGGGATGCCGTGGCGCGGGTTGACGGCGGTCTGCCACACGAAGTAGGTGTCGGGCTCCTGGGGGCGGCGGTAGCCGGTGAGGAAGCCGACGAGTTCGTCGTCCACGGTCGCGACCAGCGAGCCGTCGGCGAAGTCCCGGAACCACAGCGAGTAGTAGTAGATGCTGTTGGAGTCCAGGCCGGGGGTGTCCTCCACCATCTTCCACACGGCGGGTGCGTCCTGGGGGACCGGTGCGCGGAAGACGGTCCGCTTCTTCTCGGCGGTGTCCCGCTCCGTGGCGGTCGCGGAGGGCGTGGTGGTCGTCATGCCGGTTCGGAGCCTTTCTCTCGGGGCGTCTCTCGGGTCGTCTGTCGGGGTGTCTGCCGAATCAGCGGCAAGCGCCGGTCACGCCGTCTCGTGGACCGCGCGCTGCACGGTGCGCAGTCCCTCGTCGAGGTCGTCGGGGGTGACGGTGAGCGGGGGCAGCAGCTTCACGACCTCGTCGCGGGCCCCGGCGGTCTCCACGAGGAGCCCGAGCTCGAAGGCGCGGCGCGCGGCGCGCCCCGCGTGCCCGGAGTCGGCGAGCTCCAGGCCCCAGGCCATCCCGCGGCCGCGGCAGACCGACCCGCTGTGGTGCGCGGCGGTCTCGCGGAGCGCGGCCTCGATGGTCCGGGCGTGCGCCAGGGTCCGCCGCTCCAGCGCGTCGTCGCCCCAGTAGGTGGCGAGGGCGGCGGCCGCGGTGACGAAGGCCGGGTTGTTGCCGCGGAAGGTGCCGTTGTGCTCGCCCGGCTCCCACACGTCGAGCTCCGGCCGGAAGAGGCAGAGCGACATGGGCAGTCCGTAGCCGCTGATGGACTTGGAGACGGTGACGACGTCCGGCACGATGCCCGACTCCTCGAAGGAGAAGAAGGCGCCGGTGCGGCCGCAGCCCATCTGGACGTCGTCGACGATCAGCAGCATGTCGTGCCGGCGGCAGAGCCCGGCGAGGGCGCGCAGCCACTCGGGACGCGCCACGTTGACGCCGCCCTCGCCCTGGACCGTCTCGACGATCACCGCCGCCGGCCGGTCGAGCCCCGACCCGCGGTCCACGAGCATCTGCTCGAACCACCGGAAGTCGGGCGTCGCCCCTTCCGCGTACCGGTCGAAGGGCATCCGGACGGTGTGGACGAGCGGGACGCCCGCGCCCGCCCGTTTGGCGGCGTTGCCGCTCACGGCCAGGGAGCCCAGGGACATGCCGTGGAAGGCGTTGGTGAAGGAGACGACCGTCTCGCGCCCCTTCACCTTGCGCACCAGCTTGAGGGCGGCCTCGACGGCGTTGGTGCCGGTCGGGCCCGGGAACATCACCTTGTAGGGCAGGTCCCGCGGGCGCAGCACCGTGTTCTGGAAGCTCTCCAGGAACGCGCGCTTGGCCGTGGTGGACATGTCCAGGCCGTGGGTGACGCCGTCGCGCTCCAGGTAGTCGAGCAGGGCGCGCTTGAGCACGGGGTTGTTGTGGCCGTAGTTGAGGGAGCCGGCCCCGGCGAAGAAGTCGAGGTACTCGCGCCCGGCCTCGTCGTACATCCGGCTGCCGTGCGCGCGGTCGAACACGGTGGGCCAGTTGCGGCAGTAGCTGCGTACCTCGGACTCCAGGGTCGTGAAGACGTCGAGGTCGGGCTGGGTCAGCGTCATGCCGCGACCTGCTCGCCCCGCGTGGCGAGGACGAAGTCGGTGAAGGTGTCCACGGAGACGAAGTCGTCCGCGTCCAGCTCCTCCGGGTCGACGACCAGGCCGATGGAGTCCTCCAGGAACATGAGCATCTCGAGCATGGTGGTGGAGTCCAGGTGCAGGTCGGCGAAGAGCTTCACGTCGCCGGTGAGACCGGTGACGGGGCGCTCCAGGACGTCGGTGAGGGCGTTCTCGAGGGCGGTGACGACGTGCTGGCGGTCCATGGTCGGTTCCTCACGTGGGTCGGATGATCGTGGTTCTCGGGCGTCGCCCCGGCGGGGCGTACGAGGGGGTCAGTGGGACAGGCGCGCCTGGAGGGCCTCGGTGGTGGCCGACGCGGGCGGGTCCTGTGCGACCAGGGCGGCCAGCTTCTTGCGGTCGACCTTGCCGTTGCCGTTGGTGGGCAGGGCGTCGAGGCGGACGCAGCGGCGCGGGATCTTGAAGGGCTCGATGTGGTCCCGCATGCCCTCGCGCACCTGGTCGGCGGTGATGTCCGCGACGACGGCGAGGAGAGCGTTCCGCTTGCCCTCGGGAGGCAGCACGGCGGCGGAGGTCACTCCGTCGACCCGGGTCGCGGCGGCCTCGACCTCGGTGGTGCTGAGGCGGAACCCGCGCTCCTTGTAGAGGTCGTCCCGGCGGCCGGAGAAGTAGAGGTAGCCGTCCTTGTCCTGCCAGCCGTAGTCGCCGGTGCGCAGCTCGGGGAACAGCCCCTCCGTGCGCGGGAAGCGCTCGGCGGTCAGCTCGGGGCGGCGCCAGTACCCGGCCATGACGTGGGGTCCGCGGACGACGATCTGGCCGACCTCTCCCGCGGGCAGCCGGCCGCCGTCGTCGTCGATGACGAACACCTCGGTGCCCGGCAGCGGCAGCCCGCAGGAGCCCGGGTGGTCCAGGTCCCCGTCGGGGGGCATGATCGCCGTGCGCTTGCACTCGGTGAGGCCGTACATCACCTGGATCCGCAGGTGGGGCAGGGCGGCGCGCAGCGCGGTCATGGTGGGCTCGGAGAGCGCCGCACCCGTGTTGGTGAGCAGGCGCAGGCGGCTCGGGCCCCCGCTGCTGCGGCCGAGCAGCCAGGCGAGCCGGTCCGAGACGGAGGGCATGGAGGGCAGGACGGTGGCGCCCGCCTCCTCCAGGCTGCGCAGCAGCGGGGGGCCGACCTCGGCGACCGTGGCCAGGTGGAGCCGGGCGCCGGCGAGGGCCGCGAGGTAGACCTGGTAGAGGCCGTAGTCGAAGGAGAGCGGGAGCGGGCAGTAGACGACGTCGTCGCTGCGGTACTCCAGGCACTCCTGGATCGCGGTGGCGGCGAAGAGCACCTGCTGGTGGGTGCTGACCACGGCCTTGGGCAGGGAGGTGGTGCCCGAGGTGTAGATCAGGCTGACGGGGTCCACGCTCGGGGCGCCCGGGCCGGCGGGGGCGGCGGCCTCGGCGGCGTCCGCGTCGAGTGCCGTGCGCACGAGCTCGTCGAGCGCGAGGGAGCGGACGCCGTGCTCGGCGGCGGTCCGTCCGGCACCGGGGTCGTCGGAGACCAGGAGCGCGGGCTCGCAGTCGCGCAGGACGTGCTCCAGCGGCCCGCCGCGGACCTGCTCGTGGAGCACGCTGAAGACGGCGCCGACGCGTGAGGCGGCGTAGACCAGGACGGCGATGCCGATGCCGTCGGAGGCGGTGACGATGATCCGGTCGCCGCGCCGCAGGCCCTCGCGCCGCAGGCGGGCGGCCAGGGCGGTGGTGGCGTTCGCGAGTTCCCGGTAGGTGAGGCCGCGGTCGCGCGAGCTCAGCGCGGCCGACTCCGGAGCGCGGTCGGCGGCTCGGTCCAGTATCTCGTGCAGGAGCTGCGGAGTGCGGGGCATCAGGCCTCCTCGGCCGCGGGGGTGCGGGCGGTCGCCGTGCGCGCCCGGTGGTGGGGCACGACGGTGGTGGCGGTCGCGGCGCACACGAGTTGGGGCTCGTCGAGGAGCTCGCAGGCGCTGTCGGCCCCTTCGGGGCTGGCGCGGAGGACCTTGTGCGCCTCCAGCTCGACCACGCGGCGCAGCCGGGTCCGGTGCACCAGCCGTGCGCGCGCCTCGATGTAGTCGCCGGGCCGCACGGGCGCGGAGAAGCGGATGTCGCTGTACTGGGCCAGCAGCCCCTCGTCGCCGTCCGTGCGGACGGTGATCTCGGTGACGAGGTCGCCGAACAGGCGCAGGATGCGCGCGCCGTCGACGAGGTTGCCCCCGTAGTGGGCCTCTTCCTGGCCGACGCGTACGCGGAGGAAGGCGGTGGTCCGCTCTTCCCGCTCGTCGCGGGTACGGGTCGCGGAGGTGTCGGGTGGCGGCACGGCGTCGGGCTCCTTCGGTACGGGGGGTTCGGTTCGTCCGTTCCCGGCGGCTTCGCCGGTGGCGTCGTCGGCGGTCGCGCCCATGGCCTCGGGGAGGCTGATGGCGACGGCGGCCACGACGTTCTGCTTGTGGGTGATGGAGACCGAGACGGATGACGGGGTCAGGTGCGCGGCTCGTCCGCGGAGGTGGACGACGGGGGCGCCGTGTGCGGTGTGCTCCACACAGATCTCCCGTGGCGCCACACCTTGCAGGAAACCGATTCCCAGGGCTTTGAAGAGGGCCTCTTTGGCGGCGAACCGCCCGGCCAGGAATTCCAGGCGGCGGTCTTCGCCGAGGGTGTCGGCGTGGGCCATTTCCTCCGGGGCGAAACTGAAGCGCAAGAACCAGGGCCGTTCGACGAGGCGGCGGAGTTCGGAGCGGTCGAGTACGTCCAGTCCGACTCGCGCGACCTGCTTCGCTGCGGTTTTCATTCGCATCGATTTCTCATCGGGATCGGGTGTTCATTCGGGCCGGGTGTTCATTCGGACCGGATATCCGTACGGACCACGTGCCCGCACGGACCACGTGCCCGCACGGACCACGCGTTCAGGCGGACGTGGACCGGAGGTCGACGAGGTGCTGCTTCGCCAGCAGGTCCTCCGTCGTGTCGCGCTCCCGGATGAGGTGGGCGCGCCCGTCGCGGACGAGCACCTCGGCCGGGAAGCCGTGGCTCAGGAAGAGGCCGGGCGAGGCGGTCGGCCCGTAGGCCCCGGACCGCTCCACCGCGAGCAGGTCTCCCGGCCGCACTTCCGGCAGGGGGACCTTCTTGGCCACCACGTCGTTGGGCGTGCACAGGGGCCCGGTCACGCTGTAGGGGCGCGGCGCTCCCCCGGCCCGGTCCTCCAGGTGGCGGACCGGGAAGTTGCGCTTGACGAAGCTGCCGACGCCGACGGCCGCCATGTGGTGGTTCGTGCCGCCGTCGGCGACCACGAAGCTCTCCCCCATGGACTCCTTCACGTAGCGGGCGCGGACGACGTACGTACCGGCCGTGGCGGTGAGGAAGCGGCCCAGCTCCATGATCATCCGGCAGCCCGGGTGGCGCGCCGAGAAGGGGGTGATGACCTCCGTGAGGCCGGCGCCCAGCGCGTCGAGGTCCAGGTCCTTCTCGTTGTCGAAGTAGGCGACGCCGAGTCCGCCGCCGAAGTCGACCGTCTCCAGGGGGAAGCCGAGCTCTTCGGACAGGTCCTCCGCGGTGGCGAGGATGCGCCGGGTGTTCTCGACGACGTCCTCGTGGTCGAGGAACCGCGTCCCCATGTACGCGTGCACGCCCTTCACCCGGATGTTGCGGAGGGCCGCGAGGCGGTGCCCGGAACCGCGCAGTTCGGCTTCGTCGATGCCGAACTGCCGGGGCTTGCCGCCCATGGCGAGCCCGGACCCCTTGCTGCCGAAGGCCGGGTTGACCCGCAGGAGCACCGGGAAGCCGTCGCGTCCCGCCGCCGCCAGGAGCGAGTCGAGCAGTTCGAGTTCGTCCAGCGACTCGCAGACGATCGCGTGGATGCCGGCCTCGACGCACGCGGTGAGTTCCCGCTCGTCCTTGCCGGGGCCGAGGAAGATGATGTCGCCGGGGTCGACCCCCGCCCGCAGGGCGGTGGCCAGCTCGGCGTGGGAGGAGACCTCGGCTCCCGCGCCGAACGAGTTCAACAGGGCGCAGACGCTGACGTTCGGGTTCGCCTTGAGCGAGTAGAAGATGTCGGCGGCACCGGGGAGCAGGCCGCGCAACGTGCGGTACGTGTCCGCGAGGACGTCCGCGTCGTAGACGAAGAGCGGGGTGCCGTACTCCTCGGCGAGGTCCGCCATCGAATGTCCCTGGACACTGTTCTTCGAGGTCGTCATACGGTCACTGCCACCCGCCGTCGTCCTCGGGTGAGAGGCAGGGAATTAACCTCTCCACCGGAGAACTGTCGGAGACGAACACGCGCTCTTTCATGACTCGCCCTTCTCGCTGGTTTGCTGTCCGGCAATAACGAGTCTGCGAGGTGCGGAGCGGAGAGGGAAGGGCGGACGGCTGACCTAAATCGGTCCTGACCTGTTCAGGACGGCGATCGGATTGGTCATCCGGTCACAGGGCCACGGCGATCGCGACATTCTCCGGTGTGGACGTTTGGGAAACTCGAAAATGCGTATACGAGTTCCCCACATCGCACCGCACCGCACCGCACCGCTCGGGCACGGACGGGGGCGGCGCGCGGCACGGGCGGCGGCGGCGCGCGGCAAGGACGCCGGGAGGAGCAGGCCTCACCCCGCGTCGTAGCCTCACCCCGCGTCGTAGGGATGGAGGGGCACTTCGGCCCGCCGCAGCGACCAGGCGGCCAGGAGGGGGCGACTGGCGGTCGCGCGCTGCCAGATCCGCTGCGCCGCCGCCTCGGCCTCGTCCAGGGAGGCGGCGCGGAGAAAGAGGCTGACGACGAGGCGGGACCGCGTCGGGGTGTGAACGCCGGCGTGTTCGACGACGTCCGGCGCCGCGTCGTGGAGCGCCCGCGCGAGCTCGGCGGGCGGGTGGGCGTCGCCCGGGGGCGCGAGGGTGAGCTGTACGAGGTACATGAGTGGGACGTCCTGTTCGTCTGGCCGTTCCCCTCCGGCTGCTCGTCGATCGGTGACGTACGGGCCGTCACGGCCGGATGAGGCCCCTGGCAGCCGCGTGCAGACCGGCCTGGAACCGGCTTCGGGCGCCGAGGTGGTCCATGAGCTTCGTGGCGATCCGGCGCGCCGTGCGGCCCGACACGCCCAGACGCGCCGCGACGTAGTCGTCGGTGTGGCCGAGGGACAACAGCCGCAGGACTTCCAGTTGTTGCGGGCTGAGGTCCTGTCCGTCACTCGGCCGGGCGGCCTCCGTCATGGGCCGGGCGGTCTGCCAGACGTTCTCGAAGAGGGCGTACAGGGACGCCACCACGCCGGCCGTCTGGAGGACCACCGCCCCGGCCGAGGTGTCGTCCGGGTCGACGGCGACGATGGCGATCTTCTTGTCGCAGATGATCAGGCGGTTCGGCAGCGCGGGCACGGTGCGTATGCGGCCGCCGCGTTCGGCGAGCCAGTCCGCGTGCGCGACCGTGGGGGGATCGTTGCGGACGCTGTCCAGGTAGACGGTGCGCATCCGCACCCCGCGCGCGAGCAGGGCGTCCGCGATCGGGCGCGAGCTGCGCAGGTTGTCCTCCGTCTGCGCCCCGCCCGGCGCCAGGGTCAGCAGCTCGTCCTGGACCTTGTCGTGCAGCGCCGTCAGGTAGTCGCGTACGGAGTCGACCCCGGTCAGGCGGTGCACCTCGTCCTTGGGACCCTCCTGGGTGAACTCCGACTTGAGCTGTACGGCGGCGGCCTGGGCCTCCTGCACGCGCTGCTGCTGCGCCGCGAGCTCGGCCCGCTCCCTGGCGAGCAGGATCTCCGCGGCGAGGTGGGGATCCACGACGTGGAAGCTCTGGGGGTCTTCGGGCGAGTGCCACACCAGGGCCAGCTCGCCGAGGGTGTCGAGTGCCGTCCGCACCTCCCGTTCGGTCAGTTCCAGCCTGCGCACCAGTTCGGCCACGCCCTCCTGCGGATGCGCCAGCATCTCGCGGTAGACCACTTCCGACGTGGCGTCGATTCCCAGGACGTCCAGCATGTCTCCCCCTCTGCACCTGCGTACGGTGACGGGACGAGGGGATGCGGGAGTCTGGTGGCGACGACGCCCTGCCCTCGTCGTCAACAGCGCCCGACGGCCGTCGAGCGGCGGCTTTCCGAACTCGCGAGCAGCACTCCGCAGCGCGGGCCGCCTCCAACGCGCAGGTCAGGGCCCGGCGTTGGACGCGGTCGCGGTGAGCGACGAGGGTGCGGCTACCCGTTCGCAATGGCTCTACACGGAGCGTTCCGGCCACCGTGGGACCGCGTCGGTCGCCTCCCCCGACAGGAGGAAACGGCCAGGTGGCAGGGGTGTGGGGGCGGAACCGCGGCCGGCTCGGCCTCAGTCGGCGCGGCTCGGGGCCTGGCGCTTGTTGGCGAGGAAACGCGCCTTCTTCTCGCGGTTCCCGCAGGTGTTCATCTCGCACCACCTGCGCGTGGCGCCCCGGCTGGTGTCGAAGAAGGCGGCCCGGCACGTCGGGGACGCGCACAGCGCCATCCTCCCCTCGCGCGCGCCCGAGACGATGTCGACCGCGTCGGCGGCGATCACGCTGAGGGCGTCCTCGACGGAGGCGGAATCCAGGTGCCACTCCTGCCCGCCGCGGGGCGAGAGGACCGCCGAGGCCCGGCCGCCCGTACTGCGGTCGTTGATGATCCGCACGGCCGCGGCGGGAAGGGGAGCCCGCGTCGCGACGGCGGTGGCGGCCTCGTGGATCGCTTCCCGCAGTTGCCGGGCACGCTCCCACTGGGATTCGCTGCACGCGTCGACCCGGAGCCCGTGGACCGCCAGCCAGTCGACCAGTCGCTCGGGAACGGGAACGCGCTCGACGGGTTCGCCGCGGCGTTCCGTGAGGGTCGCCGTGAAGCTGGTCGCCAGCACCTTGCCGAGACGGAACTCGGGGAAACGTCTGCCGGACATGGAACCACCCTAGCCAGTTCCTCTGCGGAGGACAAGCAAGAGAACCGCTCGGGGCGGTTCCGCGCTGTTCGGGGGCACGGCACTCCCGCGTCCACGCCCCGTGAACGGACGGCGCGATGCGCGGTCCTGATTGGGTCAAGGACGATTCAGGACACTCGGGAACCCTTCCTTCGCCCTCCGCGGGCTTGCAGTATCGAAGGACCGGGGGACGAACCGGTGAGCCGCGGGACAGAAGGGCCCTGGAATTCCGGCACCTCGCCCGCGAGCCGAATCGCGCCCCCGATTGCGCCCCCGTGCGGGCAGAAAAGGCCGCCGCTCCCCTGAAAAGGAGAACAGCACATGACTGTCGCTCAGCGCCCCGACCTGTATCCGACCCGAGTCCTCGGCGAGGCCGTTCCCCGGCCGCGGACGGACCCGTCGGTGTGGGGAGGGGCTCCTGGCCCGCTCGACGGCGAGCAGCTCGACCGGTACGAGTCCGACGGCTATCTGGTCCTCGACGACCTGCTCTCCCCGCAGGAGGTGGACCTCTACCTCTCCGAACTCCGGCGCCTGGGCGAGGACCCGGAGCTGCGCGCGAGCGAACGCGTCATCCTGGAACCGGATTCCGACGAGGTCCGTTCCGTCTTCGAGGTCGAGAAGGTCAGCGAGATCTTCGCCGAGCTGCTCCGGTCGCCCCGGCTCACGAACATCGCCCGCCAGGTGCTCGACTCCGAGGTCTACGTCCACCAGAGCCGGGTCAACTACAAGCCGGGGTTCGGCGGCGCCCCGTTCCACTGGCACTCCGACTTCGAGACCTGGCACTCCGAGGACGGCATGCCCCGGCCGCGCGCGTTCAGCGTCTCGATCTCCCTCACCGAGAACCACCCGTTCAACGGCCCGCTCATGGTCATGCCCGGCACCCACAAGACGTTCGTCCCCACGGTCGGGGCCACCCCGCAGGACTACCACAAGGAGTCGCTCCGCGTGGCCGCCCCCAGCGTCGGCTCCCCGGACCGCGCGCACCTGACGCGCATGGCGGAGGAGCACGGGATCGAGCAGATCACGGGCCCCGCCGGCTCCGCGGTGATGTTCGACTCCAACCTGCTGCACGGCTCCAACGGCAACCTCTCGCCGTTCGCGCGCTCGAACGTCTTCATCGTCTACAACAGCGTGGAGAACACGCTGGGAGCCCCCTACGCCGCGGACGCGCCGCGCCCGCAGTACCTCAGCAACCGCGAATTCCCCTCCCCCCGGGGCATGTAGGGCACCCGCACCCGTCGCCGCACAGGTGAGGCCACGCCGGCCCCGGCCGTATCCGCGGGGCCGGCCCCGGCACGTCCCGCACGCGACGCCCCGGGCAGGCGATGGAACCGGCTCGGCCGGTTGCCGCGAGGATCACGGACTGGTAGAACCACCCAAGGCGGTTCCCCATCGACCCGGAGACTTCATGGCGCCCTCGAGAACCGGCCCCGAGCGCCCTGCGGCGCGCACACGCCCCACCGGCCCCGGAGGGAGAAGACCGACGGCGGATCCCACAGTCCTGCCGGGCGTCGCCGCAGGAGTCCTCCTGCCGCACCCGCCCGGGAAAGCCCACTGAGACGAGGTCTGCCTTGACCGGAACCGTCCTTGCCCCGGCACGGTCCACCGCCGTGTCGAAGAAGGTCCTCTTCCCGCTGCTGCTGGTCCCCATGTTCCTGGGCGGCGTGGACTCCACGCTGTTCAACTCCGTCGCCCACGACCTGCCGGTCCTGACCGACTCGTGGCGCCTGTGGTTCATCGACGGGTACACGATCGCCCTCGCCTCCAGCGTCGTCCTCGGCTCGCGCCTGGGCGCGCGCCTGGGCCCCGGCGTGACGCTGGCGACCGGCCTCTTCGTCTTCGCCCTCGCGGGGGCGAGCCCCGCACTACTGGACTCGGCGGCGACGTGGACGGCGAGCCGGTTCGTCCAGGGCTTCGGCTACGCGCTGATCGTCTCCAGCGTCGCCTCGGTCATCGGCGGACTGCCCGAGACGTCGGAGCGCACCCTCGGCTACTCCCTGTGGATCACCACGTACAGCGTCGGAGCCGGTACGGGTCCCCTGATCGGCCGGGCGTTCGTCGGCATGGACGCCTACGCGACGCTCTTCTGGCTGCCCGCCGCCGTCGCCCTGGTGTGCGGGGTGCTCGCCACCGCGCTGCTGCGCGGCGTCACCCTGGGACAGGCCTCGTCGGCCAAGGTCGACATCGCCTCCTCCGCCCTCGCCTTCGTGGGCTTCGGACTCTTCGTGGCCGGTCTGCAGAGCCACGGCGCCGCGTTCGGACGCGTCCTCGCGACGGTCGCGGGCTGCCTGGTCCTGGCGGTCTTCTGCCTCCGGCAGCTCCGCTCGCACGACCCGCTGATCGACGTGCGCATGCTCAGCTTCTCCCGGCTCGGCGCACCCTCGCTGGCGCTCGTCGTGAGTTCCGCCGCCTACACGGGATCGGTCTTCCTGTTCAGCGCGGAGGCCGACTCGCTCCTGTCGATCCTGCCGGTGTCGGTCCTGGCCCTGTGGGTCTCCCTCGGCGGATTCGCGTTCCACAAGCTCCAGGCCCGCTTCACCGCGGTGCACATGCTCCAGGTCAGCCTGGCCACCTGCGCCGCCGGCCTCGTCGTGGCCGCCTTCGTCGGCCTGTGGCCCGCCAGCTTCCTGATCGGCCTCGGCGTCGGCGTCTCCATGGCCTCCGGCGACGCCTACCTCCTGGGCAGCGTCCCACCGAAGGACGTCGCACGCGCCGCGGCCCTCCAGGAGACGTCCCTCGCGGTGGGCGCGGCACTGGGCGTGGCCGGCTTCGGCGGCATCCTCGCCGCCACCGACTCGATCATGGGCACGGCCGTCATCACGGCAACCGCCATCACCGCCGTCGTGGCGACACTGCGCCTCAACCGGGGCGTCTTCAAGGCGTAGCCCGGGTCCCGCACGTCTCACCCGGCCGGCCACCAGGGGCCCACCTCTGACCTGGCACGCCGACGGAACCACGATCACAGCATGAAAAAACCCCAGGTCACGGCGAGTGAGTCCTGGGGTTGATCCGAGCCGCCTTCGGGATTCGAACCCGAGACCTACGCATTACGAGTGCGTTGCTCTGGCCAACTGAGCTAAGGCGGCAAGCCGTGCGGTCCCATGGTGGGTGCAGCGGCGTCGCCAAGTCTACACAGTTTCCGGGGATGGTCCGACCACCCCCGGGGAGGGCCTACGAGCAGCGCTTTCCGTCCTTCGGAGGGGTGCCTTCGAGGAGGTAGGTGTTGATCGCCGTGTCGACGCAGTCGCTGCCCCGGCCGTACGCGGTGTGGCCGTCGCCCTCGTAGGTCAGGAGGGTGCCGGAGGAGAGCTGGCCGGCGAGGGACTCGGCCCACTTGTACGGGGTGGCCGGGTCGCGGGTGGTGCCGACGACCAGGATCGGGGCGGCGCCCTCGGCGGCGATGCGGTGGGGGCGGCCGGTGGCCGGGGACGGCCAGTAGGTGCAGTTGAGGGCCGCCCAGGCGAGGCCCGCGCCGAAGACCGGGGAGGCCTTCTCGAAGGAGGGGACGGCCTTCGCCGCGTCGGCCGGGCCGCGGTAGGCGGCCGGCAGGTCGAGGCAGTTCACGGCGGCGTTGGCGGCCATGAGGTTGGCGTACTCGCCGTTCGGCTCGCGCTCGTAGTAGCTGTCCGCGAGCGCGAGGAGACCCGCCCCCTGGCCGCCCTTCGCCTGCGTGAGGGCCTCGCGGAGCTGGGGCCAGGCGCCCTCGTCGTACATCGCCGCGATCACGCCCGTGGTGGCGAGGGACTCGCCCAGCTTCCGGCTCTCCCCCGTGGGCAGCGGCTCGGCGTCCACGTCGCGGAAGAACTTCTTCAGCGCCTCGCCGGCCTCCGGGACCGACCCGGTGCCCAGCGGGCAGTCCGGCTTGCCGACGCAGTCGGCGGCGAAGGCGCGGAAGGCGGTCTCGAAGCCGGCGGTCTGGTCGCGGTTGAGGTCGAGCGCGGAGAGCGAGGGGTCCATCGCCCCGTCGAGGACGAGCCGGCCGACCCGGCCGGGGAAGAGCTCGGCGTAGGTGGCGCCCAGGAAGGTGCCGTACGACGCCCCCACGTAGTGGAGCCTCTCGTCGCCGAGGACCGCCCGCAGGACGTCCATGTCGCGGGCCGTCTCGACGGTGGAGACGTGCGGCAGGATCTTCTCCGAGCGCTTCGCGCAGCCGGCTGCGAAGTCCTTGAAGGCCGCGCCGAGCGCGTCGGTCTCGGCCGCGTCGTCGGGGGTCTGGTCGACCTGCGTGTACGCGTCCATCTGCGGGCCCGTCAGGCACTCGACCGGCTCGCTGCGGGCCACTCCGCGCGGGTCGACGGCCACCATGTCGTAGCGGGCGCGGACGGGCGCCGGGTAGCCGACGCCCGCGTACCCCTGGAGGTAGCCGACGGCGGAGCCGCCCGGCCCGCCGGGGTTGACCAGGAGCGAGCCGAGCCGCTTCCCCGGGCCCGTGGCCCGCACCCGGGAGACCGCCAGCTCGATCTCCCCGGCCTCCGGCTTCGCGTAGTCGAGCGGGGCCCTCAGGGTCGCGCACTGGAAGCCGGTCACGCCGCAGTCGCGCCACTTCGGCTTCTGGGCGTAGAACTCCTTCAGCGCCTCGGGCGCGGCCGAGGGCGCCGACCGGCCCTGGGCCGTCCCGCGGGGCGCGGCGGCGTCGCTCCCGCCCGAGCAGCCGGAGAGGATCAGACCGGCCGCGGCGAGGGCCACGGCGGACGTACGGAGCAAGCGCCTGGAGTCCATCCCCGGAGCGTATCCGGACCGGTACGGAACGTGTCCAATCGTGACGGGTCGCGCACGGGCCGCACAGGGGCCGTTCCCGGACGCCCGTCACCGCGCCCCTGCCCCCGTACCCGTTCCCGTACCCGTCCGCGTACCGCTACCGCAGCGCCATCGTCATCGCCTCCACCGCGAGCAGCGGCGCCACGTTCCGGTCGAGGGCCTCGCGGCAGGCGAGGACGGCCTCGATGCGGCGGAGGGTCCGCTCCGGGGTGGTGTCGCGGGCGACGGTCTCCAGGGCGTCCCGCACGTCCTCGTTCGTCAGGGGCGTGCGGGAGCGGAGCTGGAGGGCGAGCACGTCCCGGTAGAAGCCGGTCAGGTCGGTGAGGGCGAGGTCCAGGGTGTCGAGCTGGGTCCGGCGGCCGCGCCGCTTCTGGTTCTCCTCCAGCTCCTTCATCATCCCGGCCGTGCCGCGCGGCATCCGCCCGCCCTGCACCGCCCCGAGCGCCGCCCTCAGCTCCTCGGTCTCCTTCGTGTCGATCTCCTCCGCGACCTGCTTCGCGTCCTCGGCCGCCGTGTCGATCAGCTCCTGGGCGGCCTTGAAGCAGCCGCCGATGTCCGCGACCCGCATCGGCAGCTTGAGGACGACGGCGCGGCGCGCGCGGGCCCGCTCGTCCGTGGCGAGCCGGCGGGCCCGGCCGACGTGCCCCTGCCCGGCGCGGGCGGCGGCCAGGGCGACCCCGGGCTCAATGCCGTCGCGCCGCACCAGTACGTCGGCCACGGCCTCCACCGAGGGGGTGCGCAGGTTCAAGTGGCGGCAGCGGGAGCGGATCGTGGGCAGCACGTCGTCCAGGGAAGGGGAGCAGAGCAGCCAGACGGTGCGGGGGGCGGGCTCCTCCACCGCCTTCAGGACGGCGTTGCCCGACCGCTCGTTGAGCCGCTCGGCGTCGGCGACCAGGATGATCTGCCAGCGGCCGTTGGCCGGTGCGGTGAAGGACTTGCGGACGGTGTCGCGCATGTCGCGGACGAGGATCTCCGTACCGACGGCGGAGACCGTCGTGACGTCGGCGTGGGTGCCGACCAGCGTCGTGTGGCAGCCGGTGCAGAAGCCGCAGCCCGGCGTTCCGCCGAGGGCCCGGTCGGGACTCACGCACTGGAGGGCCGCCGCGAAGGCCCGCGCGGCGTCGACCCGGCCGGCCCCCGGCGGACCGGTGAAGAGCCAGGCGTGGGTCATCTTCGAGGCCTCGGGGACGGACTCGCCGGCCTCGTGGGCGGTCACGAACGCGTCGGCGTCGCGCGCGGCGGCGGAGAGCTGCTCCTCGACCCGGGTCTGTCCGACCAGGTCGTCCCATACGGCCATGTCTGCCCCTCCTCAGGTACGCCCTCCATTGTGGGGCAGCCCTCTGACAGACCCCGACAGACCCCGACAGGCCCTGACAGCCTCCCGACAGGCCCCGACGGCCTCGGCCGGCCTCCGTCGTCAGCCCCGTCGGCCCCCGTCAGTCCCCGCGCCGGCCCTGCCGACCTCCGTCGGCCCCGCGCAGAGCCCTCCGGCCGGGAACCCGAAGGTCCCCGGCCGGAGGGCTCGGAAGGTCCGGAAGGACCGGGCGGCGTCAGCGGCGCCGCCGGGGCCCCTCCTCCTCGTCCTCGTGCGGGCCGAACAGCTCGTCCGCCAGCGTCGGCAGGTCGTCGAGCGGGGTCTCCTCGGCCCAGTCGGAGCGGCGCGGCCGGCCGTTCTCGTCGAGCTGGGGCAGCTCCCTGGTGCGGTCGTCCGCCCCGTACGGCTCCTCCTGGGACGCGCCGGCGGAACCGCCCGCCCGCTCGTCGCGGAAGAAGTCCTTCGGCAGCCGGTCGTCGGCGGCGGGACCGGGCGTCCGGGGATCCCGCGGGGCCCGGGTGCTCCGAGGGCTCCGGGTGTTCCGGGAATCCCGTACGGGAGGCAGCACCGCCGTCTCGTCCGCGCCCCGGTCCTCGCGGATCTGCGGCAGCACCGCCGTCTCGTCCGCGCCCCGGTCCTCGCGGATCTGCGGCAGCACGGCGGTCTCCGCCTCGGGACGGGTCTCCGCCTCCGGCCGCGTCTCCGCCTCCGGCCGCACGATCGGCGTGGCCACGGTGACCTCTTCGGGCGAGACGGTCGGGGCGTCCGAGGCAGTCGTGGCGGCCGAAGAAGCGTTCGAGGCGTCCTTCTCCGGGGAGCGCCCGGCACCCGGACGGCCCCCGTCCGGCTTCACGTCCGACTTCACATCCGGCTTCACGACCGGCGTCGGCACGGTGACCTCGTTCGCCGACACCTCGGCGGCGCGGGCGGCACGCTCGGCGGCGGCCTTCGCCGCAGCCTCGGCCTTCTTCCGCTCCGCCTTCTCCGCCGTCTCCGCGGCCTTCGCGCGGGCCTCGCGCTCGGCCGCCGCCTCGGCCTCGGCGGCCGCCTTCTCCGCGGCCGCCTTCTCCCGGGCCTCCTGCTCGCGGGCGGCCTTCTCCCGGGCCTCCTTCGCCTCGGCCGCCCGCCGGGCCGCCGCCTGCTCCGCCGCGGCGCGCTCGGCGGCGGCACGCTCGGCCGCTGCCTTCGCCGCCGCCTCGGCCGCGAGCCGCTCCGCCGCCGCCTTCGCCGCGGCCTCCTCCGCCGCCTTCGCCGCGGCGGCGGCCTCGGCGGCGCGGCGGGCCTCCTCGGCGCGGAGCAGCGCCTCCTCGGCCTTGCGCTGCTTCTCCAGGCGGCGCGCCTCGGCCTCGGCCCGCAGCCGGGCCTCCTCCTCGGCCTCCTTGCGGAGCCGCTCCTCCTCTTCCTTGCGGGCCTTCTCCTCGGCCGCGAGGCGCCTGCGCTCCTCCTCGGCGGCACGCTCGGCGGCGATCCGCTCCTCCTCGGCCTTCCGGCGGGCCTCCTCCGCCTTCCGTTCGGCCTCCAGGCGGCGCGCCTCTTCCTCCTCGCGCCGCTTGCGCTCCTCCTCCTCGGCGCGCAGCTTGGCGAGCTGGGCCTGGCGCTCGCGCTCCAGGCGCTCCTCCTCGGCCTTGCGGGCGGCCTCCTCCTCGGCCTTGCGCCGCGCCTCCTCCTCGGCCTTCCGGCGGGCCTCCTCGGCGGCCTTCACCTCGGCCTCGGAGAGCGGGAGCATCCGGTCGAGCCGGTGGCGCACGACGGTGGTGACGGCCTCCGGCTCCTGGCCGGCGTCGACGACGAGGTAGCGGGCGGGGTCGGCGGCGGCGAGGGCGAGGAAACCGGCCCGTACGCGCGCGTGGAACTCCGGCGGTTCGGACTCCAGCCGGTCGGGCGCCTCGGTGAATCGTTCCCGCGCCGTCTCCGGGGAGACGTCGAGCACGACGGTCAGGTGCGGGACGAGGCCGTCGGTCGCCCAGCGGGAGATGCGGGCGATCTCGGTCGGGGACAGGTCGCGGCCCGCGCCCTGGTAGGCGACGGAGGAGTCGATGTACCGGTCGGAGAGGA
Organism: Streptomyces sp. NPDC007872; assembly: GCF_042868165.1. NCBI lineage: Bacteria > Bacillati > Actinomycetota > Actinomycetes > Kitasatosporales > Streptomycetaceae > Streptomyces > Streptomyces sp. NPDC007872. Next base: position 572,309 of record NZ_JBIAEA010000005.1, on the reverse strand, counting down.
CGATCGCGCCCCGTTCCAGGGCCGGCCGGACCAGGGAGTCGACGTGTTCGGCGCGGTCGGCCGCGTACAGCAGGGCCTCGGCCCGGTTCGAGAGTCCCGCCGACGAGACGTCGAGGAGGATCGAGCGGAGCCGCTTGCCGATCGGGGTGGCGCCGGGCTCGCGGGTGACGACGACCTCGTGGCCCTTGGCGCGGATCCAGTCGGCGAGCGCCTGGACCTGGGTGGACTTCCCGGCGCCGTCGCCGCCCTCCAGGGCGAGGAAGAAGCCGGTCGGGGACGGCGCCTGGGCCGGGTCGGAGCCGCGCAGCGCGTCGCGCAGGTCGCGGCGGAGCGGCACGCCCGCCCGGTCGTCGGTCTTCGCGAGGACGAGCGCGGCGACCGGGAGCAGCAGGGCGCCGACGAGCGCGAGCGTGAAGGCGGCGCCGCCGTGCGCGAGGACGGAGCTGCCGGAGCCGATCCGGTGCGGTCCGATCGCGGCGGCGAGCAGCGGGGCGGCGAGCGCGCCGATGCCCATCGCGAGGCGGGCGGTGGCCTGGAGGTGCTCGGTGGTCCGGGCCCGGCGGGGCTCCTCGGCCTCCTGGTCGATCAGGACGTGGCCGGTGTTCGCGGCGACCCCGGCCGCGTATCCGGCGAGGACGGCGAGGAAGAGGACGGTCGCCGTGTCCGGGACCAGGCCCGCGGCGATCAGGGCGACCCCGGTGACGGTGATCGCGAGGGCGAGCAGCCGGCGCCGGGACAGGACGGGCAGCACGGAGCCCGCGGTGCGGATGCCGACGGCGGTGGCGCCGCTGAGGGCCAGGATCAGGAGGGCGTACGTGACGGGGCCGCCGCCCAGGTCGTCCGCGTGGAGCACGGCGACGGACGCGGCCGCGGCGATCGCCCCGGCGACGGTGGCGCAGGCCAGGACGAGGGGGGTCAGGATCCCGGTGCGGCCGGCCTTCCCGGCGGCACCGCCCTTGCCGCCCTTGTCCGCGCCGCCCTTGTCCGCACCACTGTTCTTCGGGCCACCATCCTTCGGGCCACCGTCCTTCGGATCGCCCTTCCTCGGGTCGCCCTTCTTCACGGACGGCCGACGCAGGCCCTCCAGGGGCGAACGGGGCCGGGGCGTCTCCCCGCCGGGCAGCGCCATCGCGTACAGGACGGTGACGGAGGCGGCGAACAGGCCGGCAGCGACGTACGAGCCGAGGGCGGCCCGGTGCAGCGAGAACCAGTCGAGCCCGACGCCGAGCAGCTCGCCGACCAGCGTGGCGGCGAGCAGGACGACGGCGGCGGCCGGGACGGCGAGGAAGCCGGTGCGCTGGGACAGCCGGCGCAGCGCGCCGAGGTGGTCGGGCAGCGGCCGTACGGCGGCGCCCTCCAGGGGCGGGGCGGGCAGCAGCGCGGGCGCGGCGCCCTCGCGGCTGATCGTCCAGAGCCGTTCGGCCGCGCCGGTGACGAAGACGGTGCCGAGCAGGTACCAGAGGGCGCTGCCGGGGGTCCAGTCGATCCACAGGGGCGCGACGACGAGGAGCGCGACCCGCACGCCGTCGGCGCCGATCATGGTCCAGCGCCGGTCGAGCTTCCCGCCGGGACCGGTGAGCGCGATCAGCGGTCCGAGGAGGACGGCCCCGAAGAGGACGGAGGCGACGAGGCGCGCGCCGACGACGGCGGCCACGGCGAACGCGGCCCCCCGGTAGCCGCCCCCGAGCGCGTCCTCCGTCACGGCCGCCTGGAAACCGAGGAGGACCAGGACGAGGAGGGCGAGGGCGTCGCCGGTACTGCCGAGCAGGTGGGCGCTCCACAGCCGGCGCAGCGGCTGGTGGCGCAAGAGGGCGCGTACGGCGCGCTCCCGGGAATCCGCGACGAGTGCGGCGTCGGAATCGCCGAGACGGTCTGGCTGCTCTGCTCGCGTCATCCGTCCACCCTATCCGGACGCACTTCCTCCCCGCGGCCTGCGCCCGAACATCCGGACGAGGCTGTGACAGGAGGAATGCGGGAGGAACGGTGAAGGGGCGGAGACCGGTGGTCTCCGCCCCTTCACCGTCGTCACGAGACGCCCGACGCGGCGCCCGTTCCGCCTACTCGGCCTTCTCCGCGGCCGAAGCCGCCGCCGTCTTCTTCGTGGCCGTCGTCTTCTTCGCCGCCGTCTTCTTGGCGGTGGTGGCCGTCTTCGCCGCGGTCTTCTTGGCGGCGGTCTTCTTCGCGGCGGTCTTCTTCGCCGGCGCCTTCTTGGCGGCCTTCTTCGCCGGCGCCTTGGCCCGCTTCTCCGCGAGCAGCTCGTAACCGCGCTCGGGCGTGATCGTCTCCACGCTGTCGCCGGTCCGCAGCGTCGCGTTCGTCTCGCCGTCCGTCACGTACGGGCCGAAGCGCCCGTCCTTGACGACCACGGGCTTCTCGCTGACCGGGTCGGTACCCAGCTCCTTCAGCGGCGGCTTGGCCGCGGCCCGGCCCCGCTGCTTCGGCTGGGCGTAGATCGCGAGGGCCTCGTCGAGCGTGATCGTGAAGAGCTGCTCCTCGTCGGTGAGCGACCGCGAGTCCGTGCCCTTCTTCAGGTACGGGCCGTAGCGGCCGTTCTGCGCGGTGATCTCGACGCCCTCGGCGTCCGCGCCGACGACCCGGGGCAGGGACATCAGCCTGAGCGCGTCCTCCAGGGTCACCGTGTCGAGGGACATCGACTTGAAGAGCGAGGCCGTGCGCGGCTTGACCGCGTTCTTGCCGGTCTTCGGAGTGCCCTCGGGCAGGATCTCGGTGACGTACGGGCCGTAGCGGCCGTCCTTCGCGACGATCTGGTGGCCGCTGGCGGGGTCGGTGCCCAGCTCGAAGTCGCCGCTCGGCTTGGCGAGCAGTTCCTCGGCGAGCTCGACGGTCAGCTCGTCGGGCGCGAGGTCGTCGGGGACGTCGGCGCGCTGGTGGCCCTCGGCGTCCTTCTCGCCGCGCTCGACGTACGGGCCGTAGCGGCCGACGCGGAGCACGATGCCGTTGCCGACGGGGAAGGAGGAGATCTCCCGCGCGTCGATGGCGCCGAGGTCGGTGACGAGCTCCTTGAGGCCGCCGAGGTGGTCGCCGTCGCCGTTCCCGGCGTCCGCCGCGCCGCCCTCGCCGGAGGTCGCGCCCTCGCCGAAGTAGAAGCGCTTCAGCCACGGCACGGCCTGGGCCTCGCCGCGCGCGATGCGGTCGAGGTCGTCCTCCATGCGGGCGGTGAAGTCGTAGTCGACGAGCCGCCCGAAGTGCTTCTCCAGGAGGTTGACGACGGCGAAGCTCAGGAAGGACGGCACGAGCGCCGTGCCCTTCTTGAAGACGTAGCCGCGGTCGAGGATGGTGCCGATGATCGAGGCGTACGTCGACGGGCGGCCGATCTCGCGCTCTTCCAGCTCCTTGACCAGCGAGGCCTCGGTGTAGCGGGCCGGCGGCTTGGTCGCGTGGCCGTCCGCCGTGATCTCCTCGGCGGTCAACGGGTCGCCCTCGGCGACCTGCGGCAGGCGCCGCTCGCGGTCGTCGAGCTCGGCGTTCGGGTCGTCGGCCCCCTCCACGTACGCCTTCATGAAGCCGTGGAAGGTGATGGTCTTGCCGGACGCGCTGAACTCGGCGTCGCGGCCGTCGGAGGACCGGCCGCCGATCCTCACGGTGACCGAGTTGCCGGTCGCGTCCTTCATCTGGGAGGCGACGGTCCGCTTCCAGATCAGCTCGTACAGCTTGAACTGGTCGCCGGTCAGACCGGTCTCCGCCGGAGTGCGGAAACGATCACCCGAAGGCCGGATCGCCTCGTGCGCCTCCTGCGCGTTCTTGACCTTGCCGGCGTAGACGCGCGGCTTCTCCGGCAGGTAGTCGGCGCCGTACAGGTGCGTGACCTGCGCCCGGGCCGCCGAGACGGCGGTGTCGGAGAGGATCGTGGAGTCCGTACGCATGTAGGTGATGAAGCCGTTCTCGTACAGCTTCTGCGCCACCTGCATGGTCGCCTTCGCGCCGAAGCCCAGCTTGCGGCTCGCCTCCTGCTGGAGGGTCGTGGTCCGGAAGGGGGCGTACGGGGAGCGGCGGTACGGCTTCGACTCGACCGAGCGCACGGCGAACGCCGTGTCGGCCAGCGCGGCGGCGAGCGCCCGCGCGTTCTGCTCGTCCAGGTGGAGCACGTTCGCGGTCTTCAGGCGTCCGTCGGGGCCGAAGTCGCGGCCCTGCGCGACGCGCCGGCCGTCGACCGACGCGAGGCGCGCGACCAGCGAGGACGGGTCGGAGGCGTCACCGGTGCGGCCGGTGCCGAAGGTGCCGGTGAGGTCCCAGTACTCGGCGGAGCGGAAGGCGATGCGCTCGCGCTCGCGCTCGACGACGAGCCGGGTGGCGACGGACTGCACGCGGCCGGCGGAGAGCCGGGGCATGACCTTCTTCCACAGGACCGGCGAGACCTCGTAGCCGTAGAGGCGGTCGAGGATGCGGCGGGTCTCCTGGGCGTCGACCATGCGCTGGTTGAGCTCGCGCGGGTTGGCGACGGCGGCCTGGATCGCGTCCTTGGTGATCTCGTGGAAGACCATCCGGTGGACCGGGACCTTGGGCTTCAGGACCTCCTGGAGGTGCCACGCGATGGCCTCGCCCTCGCGGTCCTCATCGGTGGCGAGGTAGAGCTCGTCGGACTCGGCGAGCAGCTCCTTGAGCTTCCTGACCTGCGCCTTCTTGTCGGCGTTGACGACGTAGACGGGCTGGAAGTCGTGCTCGACGTCGACCCCGAGGCGGCGCACCTCGCCGGTGTACTTCTCGGGCACCTCGGCGGCGCCGCTGGGGAGGTCGCGGATGTGCCCGACGCTCGCCTCGACGACGTAGCCGGGGCCGAGGTAGCCCTTGATCGTCTTCGCCTTGGCAGGCGACTCGACGATGACGAGTCGGCGGCCGCCGTGTGCGGTCTCGCTGGTCGGGGACAACTTCGCTCTTCTCTCCGGTTCGGCACTCTCTGGACACGTACGGGGCGCACGTACGGGACGCGCACCGGGCCCGTACGGCGCCGGCACGCACGGCAGCGGCACGGACGGTGACGCTCCCGTCGCTGCGGAGTGTGACGGTACAACCCGCCCCCGTGTCAAACGGCGAAAGCCCGCAACGGCCACTCGAACGGTAACCCGAGTCCTGGCATTCCTGCCGCCCGGACTCCCGGACCGGCGGGGCGAGGGATGCGCGCCGGGGATCGGCGACGGTACCGGAGCGGAGTGCCCGGAGGGTGCTCAGAGGCGGCCGAAGCACCAGACGCCGAGGGCGAGGGAGGCGGCGCCGGAGAGGCTCGTCAGCGCGACGGCGGCGCGCGGGGGGACGCCGAGGGCGACGGGCTCGCGGTGCAGCACGCGCACGGTGGTCCACAGCAGCAGCGCGCCTCCGAACAGCGTGAACGCCGCTCCCGCGAAGATCGCCGGCCCGCTCTCCATACCCGTACCCCACCCCGTTCGCCTGCGGTGTTCGTCTCCCGGAGGGGAGGCTCGCACCCCCGGAAGACGCGGGCGCGAACTCCGGGTGAACGCCGTGGGCCACCCGGCCGGGTTTCACGAAGATGGCCGGTAGTGACCTGCCCCTCGCCCCTCCTTCGACCTGCCGCTCCCCCACCTGCCCCCTCTCCTGTCACTCATGTCACTCCCTTCCCTCCTCGCATCGCGTCGAGGACGTACGGGAGGGCTCGTCCGGCCCGGAGCGGGTCCTGTGCCGGGGCGGGAGCAGGACGGCGCCGAAGGGGTCGTACCGGCCCTCGTCGGCGACGGCCGTCGTGCCGCCGTACCCGCGGGAGGCGGAAGCCGCGGGGACGGCGTTTCCGACGAAGTGGAAGCAGTCGTCGGCGACACCCGGTTCCTGTCCGGGCAGACGAAGCGGAGAACCTGGAGGAGCGGTCCGACCGGCAGTGTTCCGACGGACACCGGCGGGGCGGCCCGGTCGGACGGCGCCCGGTGGGAGAGCGCTCCGCCGACGGCCGCGGGCCGGGCGGTACCGAGGAAACGGAACGTGTCTGCCCGGTCCTTCGGAGGAGGGCCCTCAGGCGGGGGCGAGGGGGGCGACGGCACGGACCCGGCGCTCCACCCGGCCGAGGACGAGGACGGCGGTCCCGGCTCTCCAGCCCCGCGAACAGCGCGTCGACGCCCTCGGCGGGAACGGCCCGGCCCGGAGCAGCACTTCGTCCTCGACGAGCCGGCGCGGGGTCGGCCGGTGTCGACCCGGCTCGATCCGCGTCAGACGCCCTCCTTCCGCGTCAGACGCCCTCCTGCGCCGCCCCTTCGCCGACGGGCAGCAGGAAGCCCTCCTCGACGAGGAGGCGGATCGCCTGCGGGGTGCGGTCCCGCAGCAGGACCGGGTCCTCGCCCGTCAACTGGCCGATGGCGTCGAGGATGCGGCCCGCGCTGAGGGTGCCGTCGCAGACGCCGGCGAACCCGGCGCCGACGTGGTCCACCCGGGTCGCGCGGCGCATCCCCCGGTTCTGCCGGAGCACCACGTGCTCCGGGTCCTCGGCGCCGGGCAGGCCGACCTGCTCCTGGACCACCTCGGGCGCGAGCGCGAACCGGTCGGCGAGGAGGGCCGCGTCGTCGTGGGTCCGCAGGTAGTCCTGGCGCTCGAAGTGGGCGCGGACGGCGGGCCCGAGGGGCTGCTCGACCGGGTGCGGCCACTCCTCGATCACGATCGAGGGCTCGACCGCGCCGGAGGCCACCGCTCCGTTCCGCCGGATCGTGATCCAGCCGAAGCCGATCGCCCGCGTCTTGCGGGCCTCGAACTCGTCGAGCCAGCGGGCGTACGCGGCCCGGTAGGCGGCCGGGTCGCCCCGGTGGTCGCCGCTGTCCCGCAGCCACAGCTCGGTGTACTGGGTGACGTCCTGGACCTCCCGCTGCACGATCCAGGCGTCGCAGCCGCGCGGCACCCAGGACCGCAGCCGCTCCTGCCACTCCTCGCCGTCCACGTGCTGCCAGTTGGCGAGGAACTGGGCGTACCCGCCGTCGTCGAGCCGCTCGCCCGCCTGCTGCACGAGCGTGCGGCACAGGTCGTCGCCGCCCATTCCGCCGTCCCGGTAGGTGAGTCCGGCACCGGGGGAGATCACGAACGGCGGGTTGGAGACGATCAGGTCGTACGTGTCGTCCCCGACCGGCTCGAAGAGCGAGCCCGCGACCAGCTCGGCCTCCGCGGCCCCGGAGAGGGCGAGGGTGAGCCGGGTGAAGTCCAGGGCGCGTGGGTTGAGGTCGGTGGCGGTGACCCGGGTGGCGTGCTGGGCGGCGTGCAGCGCCTGGATGCCGGAGCCGGTGCCGAGGTCGAGCGCGGCGGAGACCGGCGTGCGGACGGTGATGCCGGCCAGGGTGGTGGAGGCCCCGCCGACGCCGAGGACGACCCCCTCGTCCTTCTTGCCGATGCCTCCGGCGCCGCCGACCGCGCAGCCCAGGTCGGAGACGATGAACCAGTCCTCGCCGTCGGGCCCGCCGTAGGGCCGGACGTCGACGGTGGCGTGCACGGTGTCGTCCTCGCGGACCACCCAGCCGTCGGCGACGGCCTCGTCCAGCGGGAGCGCGGCGGCGGCCCGGGCGTGCTCGACGGGCTCCTGGAGCAGGAAGAGCCGGACGAGGGTCTCCAGCGGGGTGCCGCCGCCGGTGGCGCGCAGGGCGGGCACGGTCTCGCTGCGGGCGAGCGCCGCGTAGGCGGGGGCGCCGAGCAGGTCGAGCAGGCCGTCGGCGGTGAAGTCGGCGGCGAGCAGCGCCTCGCGCAGACGGGCGGCGTGCGCGGGCGCCGGGAGGCGGGAAGTCAGGCTGGTCGTACTCACCCGCCCATTGTGACGGCCACCACCGACATCGGCGGCCACCGACATCGGGACGGCGGCCACCGGCGTCGGGACGACGGCCACCGGCGTCGGGACGACGGCGGTTACCGACATCGGAACGGCCGCCCCGTCAGACGACCGCCCCATCGGACGACCGCCCCGTCGGACGACCGCCCCGTCGAAACAGCCGGGAGGCCTACTCCTCGCTCTTGGTGGCCGTGGCCTTCGCGCTCGGCTTCGCGGACGCCTTGTCGCTCGGCCCGGCGGGCGCCTTGCCGTCCGGCTCCGCGGAGGCCTTCCCCGTGGGTTCGGCGGCGCCGCCCGCGTCCGCGGTGGAGCCGGCCCCCGGGGAGGCGGAGCCCGAGGGCTTCGGCGGGGTCGAGGCGGTGGGCTTCTGGCAGCCGGGCTGCTTGGCCATCGCCTGCCCGATCTCGCCCCCCTCCAGCTTGGCCAGGGCGTTCTGGTCCATCTTCTCGATCCTGGTCAGCCCGTTGGCGACGTTCTGGAGGCCGTCCGCGAACTTCTGCTGGTTCGACGGGTCCAGCGCGTCGACCTGCTTCTTGAGGCCCTCGTAGGCCACCGCGGTCTCGTTGAGCTCCTTGACCGCGTCCTGCTTGATCTTCTCGCCGTTCTCCACGGGCGGGGCGCCGGCGCTCTCGACGGCCTTGGCGAGGGCGCGGTCGGCGTCGGCGATGTCCTGGAACGCCTTCGAGTCCGCGGCCTGGATCTCGGCGGGCTTGCTGTCGGCCGCCGTCGAGATGATGATCTGGTGGGCGTCGGCCCGCTTCTGGATCTGGGGCTTGGCCTGGTCGCAGAACGTCTTCGCCCAGTCCTCCACCTTGTTGCCCTCGTCGTCGCTGCAACCCGACAGCGCGAGCACCAGTACCGCGCCGCCGGACAGTGCGGCCGCAAGCTTCTTGTTCACCGGATCGGTCCCTTCCAAGGCTCTCGGCCCCGGAACATACACGCCGAACGGGCTACTTCCACCTTTCGTACGACTGATTCGTCCCGTATTGAAGTCTTTTGAACCAAGGGAGAGACCGCTCACGTACCCCGCCGTCTCCGTGAATGAGACGGATGCCACGTCAGACGGACGCCCCGTCAGGAGGACGCCCCGTCAAGCGGCCACCCGGTCAGGCGGCTTCCACGGAGCGCCTCTTGGAGAGGAGCACGGCGAGGACGACCACGAGCAGCGCGACCGCGGCGACGGCCGCCCGTACCCAGGGATTCGCGTCGTCCCCGTGCCCGAACCGCACGACGGCCGGGGCGATGAGGAGCGCGACCAGGTTCATCACCTTCAGGAGGGGGTTGATCGCCGGCCCCGCCGTGTCCTTGAACGGGTCGCCGACGGTGTCCCCGATGACGGTCGCCGCGTGCGCCTCACTGCCCTTGCCGCCGTGGTTCCCGTCCTCGACCAGCTTCTTCGCGTTGTCCCAGGCGCCGCCGGAGTTGGCGAGGAAGACCGCCATCAGCGCCCCCGTGCCGATCGCCCCGGCGAGGTACGCGCCGAGCGGGCCGACGCCGAGCGCGAAGCCCACCGCGATCGGGGCCGTCACGGCGAGCAGCCCGGGCGTGGCGAGTTCGCGCAGCGCGTCCTTGGTGCAGATGTCGACGACCCGCCCGTACTCCGGCTTCTCGGTGTGGTCCATGATCCCGGGGTGGTCGCGGAACTGCCGCCGCACCTCGTACACCACCGATCCCGCCGACCGGGACACGGCGTTGATCGCGAGCCCCGAGAAGAGGAAGACGACCGCGGAGCCGAGGATCAGGCCGAAGAGGTTGTTCGGCTGCGAGATGTCCATGGAGAGGGTGAGCCCACCCGCCCGCGCGCCCACCTCCGCGACCGAGGTGGCGATGGCGTCCCGGTACGAGCCGAAGAGCGCCGAGGCCGCCAGGACGGCGGTGGCGATGGCGATGCCCTTGGTGACGGCCTTGGTCGTGTTGCCGACCGCGTCCAGGTCGGTCAGGACCCGCGCGCCCGCGCCCCGGACGTCCCCGGACATCTCCGCGATGCCCTGGGCGTTGTCCGCGACCGGTCCGAAGGTGTCCATCGCGACGATCACGCCGACGGTGGTGAGCAGGCCCGTCCCGGCCAGCGCGACCGCGAAGAGCGCCAGCACGACCGAGGTCCCGCCGAGCAGGAACGCCCCGTAGACGGTGAGCCCGATCAGGAGCGCCGTGTAGACGGCGGACTCCATGCCGAGGGCCACGCCCGCGAGGACGACGGTCGCGGGGCCGGTGAGCGAGGACCTGCCGACGTCCCGCACGGGCCGCCGGCTCGTCTCGGTGAAGTAGCCGGTGAGCTGCTGGATGAGCGCGGCCAGGACGATGCCGAGGGCGACGGCGACCAGGGCGAGGACGCGCGGGTCGCCCCCGTGCTCGCGCAGGCCGGGCTCGGTGACGCCCTCCAGGCCGGCGTAGGTGGACGGCAGGTACGTGAAGGCGGCGACGGCGACGAGCGCGAGGGAGACCACCGCCGAGACGAGGAAGCCGCGGTTGATCGCGCTCATCCCGCCGCGGTCGGTCCGCCGGGGCGAGACGGCGAGGATGCCGATCACGGCGGTGACCACGCCGATCGCGGGGACGATCAGGGGGAAGGCGAGGCCGTGGTCGCCGAAGGCGGCCTTGCCGAGGATCAGCGCGGCGACCAGGGTCACGGCGTAGGACTCGAAGAGGTCGGCCGCCATGCCGGCGCAGTCGCCGACGTTGTCCCCCACGTTGTCGGCGATGGTGGCGGCGTTGCGCGGGTCGTCCTCGGGGATGCCCTGCTCGACCTTGCCGACCAGGTCGGCGCCGACGTCGGCGGCCTTGGTGAAGATGCCGCCGCCCACGCGCATGAACATGGCGATGAGGGCCGCGCCGAGTCCGAACCCCTCCAGGACCTTGGGCGCGTCGGCGGCGTAGACGAGGACGACGCAGGCGACGCCGAGCAGCCCGAGGCCGACGGTGCACATGCCGACGGCCCCGCCCGTGCGGAAGGCGATCCGCACGGCCCGGTGCGCGGCCCCGTCCGGGTCCCGCTCCGGTTCGCCCGGTGCCGGAGCGGCGTCCCGGGCCGCCGCGGCGACCCGGACGTTCGCCCGTACGGCGAGTCGCATGCCGAGGTACCCGGTGACCGCCGAGAACAACGCCCCGACCAGGAAGAACAGGGAGCGCCCGGCCCGCTGCGACCAGGTGTCGGCGGGCAGCGCGAGGAGCAGCAGGAACACGACGGCGGCGAAGACGGCGAGGGTACGGAGCTGCCGCGCGAGGTAGGCGTTGGCCCCTTCCTGCACGGCGGCGGCGATCTCCCGCATCCTCTCGGTGCCCTCACCGGCCGCGAGCACCCGGCGGGCGAAGAACCAGGCGACGACCAGCGCGGCGAGGGCGACGGCCGCGACGACGACCACGATCGTCCGGTTCCCGCTCGTGAGCACCGCCGCGGCGAGGGAGACGGGGGGAGGGGGGTCCATGGGGACGGATCGGTCCATGGGGACGGATCATAGGGAGACGAACCGGCACATACGGGGACCCGGAACCCCCCGCGCGGCTGTCCCGAAGGCGGGAGAAGAGTGACGAGGAGGGGCCCGCATCGCGGGCCCCTCCTCGAATTTCTACCGCTTGCGCGTCCCGCAGGACCGGAACGCCTCAGGACAGGACGTCCGCCGTGCTCACCGGCCAGGTCATACGGAGGGTGCCGCCGTCCGCGCCGGCGCTCACCTCGACGTCGTCGACGAGCCCGCGGATCACCGCGAGGCCCATCTCGTCCTCGCCGTCGGCGTCGTCGAAGTCCTCGGCCGGGGCCGCGGCCCGCGCGCCGGGCACCCCGACCGCATCGGCCGCCGCCACCCCCGCGCCCGGCACCTCGTCGCCGACCTCGATGGAGAACGACTTCTCCTCCTCGGTCAGGGCGACCCGGATGGGGGTCGTGACGTCGTTGCTGCGGTGCAGCCCGACGGCACGGGAACACGCCTCGCCGACGGCGAGGCGCACCTCGTCGAGGAGCGCCTCGTCCACCCCCGCCCGGCGCGCCACCGCGGCCGCCACCAGGCGGGCCGTCCGGACGTGCTCGGGCTGGGCGCTGAAGCGGAGTTCAACGGTGGCCATGCGAACCCCCCGGGCTCAGTCGACGGCGTTGACGGCCTCGTCGACCGAGGTGTGGATCGGGAACACCTTGGTGAGGCCCGTGATCCGGAAAATCTTGAGAATGCGCTCCTGGTTGCAGACGAGGCGCAGTGAGCCCTCGTGGGCACGGACGCGCTTCAGGCCGCCGACGAGCACACCGAGGCCGGTGGAGTCGAGGAAGTCCACGCTCTCCATATCGACGACCAGGTGGTAACTGCCGTCGTTCACCAACTCGACCAACTGCTCGCGCAGCTTGGGCGCGGTATACACATCAATCTCGCCACCGACCTCGACGACCGTACGGTCACCACCAGCGCCGGTCACATTGCGAGTCGACAGGGACAGGTCCACGGATCCTCCAGCACCTTGCTATCGGGCGATCGTTCTCTCGGGGCTCCCGGACGGGGCCGAGGAACGGATCGCCAGCCGCGATGGCATTCAATCACTTACGCACAGCCATGCACGACGCCTTGGAAGCATTGTCCGTCATGGCAGTGACACACTCGATGCCGATGGCCAAGAATCACCGCCCCAGTCGTCCCGCCGGGGACAGGGGCAGCCGCCCCTCTCCCGGCATGGTCCTGGACCGGCTCTCCTCGGGCGAGAGCCGGGCCGCGCGCATCACTCATACGGAGCACATGCCCGCCCGGGCGGGTCGTCATGCGGTCTGGCCGGGCCGCATCCGTCCGGAGGTGATCGCGGCGATCCGGGAGGCCGGGATCGAGCACCCGTGGGCCCACCAGGCGGAGGCCGCCGAGCACGCCCTCGACGGCGAGTCCGTGGTGATCGCCACCGGCACCGCCTCGGGCAAGTCGCTCGCCTACCTCGCCCCGGTCCTCACCACCCTCCTGGACGGCTCCGAGGCCCCCAACGGACGCGGGGCCACCGCCCTCTACCTCGCACCCACCAAGGCCCTCGCCGCCGACCAGCGGCGCGCCGTGAAAGAACTGGCCGCCCCGCTCGGCAACCGGATCCGCCCCGCCCTCTACGACGGCGACACGCCGGTCGAGGAGCGCGAGTGGGTCCGCCAGTACGCGAACCTCGTCCTGACCAACCCCGACATGCTGCACCGGGGCGTCCTCCCCTCCCACCCCCGCTGGTCCTCCTTCCTGCGCGCCCTGCGCTACGTCGTGATCGACGAGTGCCACACCTACCGGGGCGTCTTCGGCTCCCACGTCGCCCAGGTGCTGCGGCGCCTGCGCCGGATCTGCGCCCGGTACGGCTCCGAACCGGTCTTCCTCCTCGCCTCGGCCACCTCCGCCGACCCCGCCCGGGCCGCCGGCCGCCTCACCGGCCTGCCGGTCACCGAGGTCTCCGACGACGCCTCCCCGCGCGGCGAGCTGGTCTTCGCCCTCTGGGAGCCGCCGCTGACCGAGCTGCACGGGGAGCGCGGCGCGCCGGTGCGCCGCACGGCCACCGCCGAGACCGCGGACCTGCTGACCGACCTGACCCGGCAGGGCGTCCGCTCGGTCGCCTTCGTACGCTCCCGGCGCGGCGCCGAGCTGATCTCGGTGATCGCCCAGGAGCGGCTCGCCGAGACCGACCGCGCCCTGGCCCGCCGCGTCGCCGCCTACCGGGGCGGCTACCTGCCCGAGGAGCGCCGCGCCCTGGAACGGTCCCTGCACTCCGGGGAACTCCTGGGCCTGGCCGCCACGACCGCCCTGGAGCTGGGCGTGGACGTCTCGGGCCTGGACGCCGTCCTGATCGCCGGATACCCGGGCACCCGGGCCTCCCTCTGGCAGCAGGCGGGCCGCGCCGGCCGCTCGGGCGAGGGCGCCCTCGCGATCATGGTCGCCCGGGACGACCCGCTGGACACCTTCCTGGTCCACCACCCCGAGGCGATCTTCCAGCAGCCGGTCGAGTCGACCGTCCTGGACCCCGACAACCCCTACGTCCTCGCCCCCCATCTGTGCGCCGCGGCGGCGGAGCTGCCGCTGACCGAACCCGACCTGGCCCTCTTCGGCCCGGCCGTCCCCGGCCTGCTCCCCCAACTGGAGACCGCCGGCCTGCTGCGCCGCCGCTCCACCGGCTGGTACTGGACCCGCCGCGAGCGGGCCGCCGACCTCACCGACATCCGGGGCGGCGGCGGCAGCCCCGTGCGGATCGTGGAGGCCGGCACCGGCCGCCTCCTCGGCACGGTCGACGAGGCGGCCTCCCACACCTCCGTCCACGAGGGCGCCGTCCACCTCCACCAGGGCCGCACCTACCTGGTGCGGGAGCTCGACCTCAAGGACTCCGTGGCCCTCGTGGAGGAGGCCGTCCCGCCGTACTCCACCACCGCCCGCGACACCACCTCCGTCTCCGTCCTCGACACCGACACCGAGATCCCCTGGGGAGCCGGCCGCCTCTGCTACGGCTCCGTCGAGGTCACCAACCAGGTCGTCTCCTTCCTCCGCCGCCGCCTCATCACGGGCGAGGTGCTCGGCGAGACCAAGCTCGACCTGCCGCCCCGCACCCTGCGCACCCGTGCCGTGTGGTGGACGGTCACCGAGGACCAGCTCGACGCCGCCCGGATCAACCCGGAGATCCTCGGCGGCGCCCTGCACGCCGCCGAGCACGCCTCCATCGGCATGCTGCCGCTCTTCGCCACCTGCGACCGCTGGGACATCGGCGGCGTCTCCGTGCCGCTCCACCCCGACACCCTGCTGCCCACCGTCTTCGTGTACGACGGGCACCCGGGCGGCGCGGGCTTCGCCGAACGGGCCTTCCACACGGCCCGCGCCTGGCTGACGGCCACCCGGGAGGCCATCGCCTCCTGCGAGTGCGAGGCGGGCTGCCCGTCCTGCGTCCAGTCCCCGAAGTGCGGCAACGGCAACGACCCCCTCCACAAACGCGGCGCGGTCCGCCTCCTCACGGAACTCCTCCGCGGGGCCCCGGAGGACCGGGAAACGGTCCCGGAGGGCCGAGAGGCGCTTCCAGAGGACCGGGAGGCGGCTCCGGAGGGTGCCCGGGAGGCGGAGGAAGGCCGACGGCAGGCGCCTGAGGCTCGGGCGCCGGCTCCGCAGGGTCCTTGGGCCCCGGAGGATCGGGAGGCGGCTCCGGCGGACCCCGCAGGGGCTCCTGAGGCCCCGCCCGGGACCTGACCTCCGGCCGGTACGGGCCGCGCACCACCCGCGCGGTCACCTCGGCGAGCTCACCCCGCACCGCGCACCGCACCAGCTCGGCGCCCTGCTCACCGGCCACCCGGGAGGCGGTGGCACACGCCTCGGCTTCGCCCCACAGGGCCCGGTCGGCGGCGGCGAGGACGGCCAGGTCGGCGGCCCCTCCGGCCCGGTGCCGGGCCACCACCGCCTGGCCCAGCGCGAGCAGCGCCCCGAACACCACGCACAGCACGCAGGCCGCGAACGCCGTCCACACGGTCGCCGCGCCCCGGTCGTCCCGACGGCCGGGTCCACGACGGTCGGGTGAGTGACGGCCGGGTGAGTGACGGCCGGGCTTCACGGCGGTCCCCCGGGCTCCGAGACCCCGGCCCCTGAAACTCCTGCTTCCGAGCCCCCGGTACCGGAATCCTCGAGCCCGGAATCCCCGGTCCCCGAGGTCCCGGACCCCAAGTCACCCACCGCCGCGCCGCCCTCCGCGAGGAAGCCGGTGTCCTCCGCGAGGGCCGCCGCGTCCGCCCGCAGGGTGAGGCCCAGGCCCCGGGGGCCGGGGGCCGCCGCCTCCACCGTCACCCGCCACAGCTCCCCCGAGCGCGTCACCGACACCCGGGCGCCCTCGGGCGCCGCGGACCGCGCGGCCGTCTCCGCGGCGGCCACCGGTTCCGAACGGGCCGCCGACCGCGCGCCCGCCCGAGCCGCGTCCACACATTTGAGCTGCGCGGCGGCCGCGGCGAGGGCCCAGAGCAGGGTCACCGTGAACAGCGCCAGGACGGGCAGGACCATCGCCGCCTCCACGGTCGCGAAGCCCCGGTCGGAACGGCACGCTCCGAAACGACCCGTCCCAGAACGGCCCGTCCCAGAACGGCCCGTCCCAGAACGACGCGCCTCAGAACGACGCATCGAGCGCCTTCCCGATCATCGACTCCAGCGCTCCCGAGACCGTTCCGCTGGTCACGACCTTGTAGAGCACCGCGGCGAACGCCGCCGCCGCGATCGTCCCCACCGCGTACTCGGCCGTGCTCATCCCCGCGTCGCGGCGCGCCGCCTCCCGTCGCGCCCGCCACCATCCGCCGGCCCGCCCCAGGACGGCCGTCACCACCGTCACCACCGCTGCCGACTTCACCTTCACTGTCCCTGTCCCTGCCATGTCGTCCTCCTCGTTCCGTTCCACTCGTCGTGTCTCGTCGTATGTCGTCGCGTGTCGTCGTCGTTCTCATCCGTGCAGCAGGCCCGTCGCGAGGCCGATCACCACCGGGGCCACCCCCACCGCCAGGAAGGCCGGCAGGAAGCAGAGCCCCACGGGCGCGCTGATCAGGACCTGGGCCCGGCGCGCACCGGCCGCCGCCGTACGGGCGCGGGCGGCTCGCAGGGCCGTCGCGTACCGGGCCACGGCCTCCGCCGAGGGCGCCCCCGAGGAACCGGCCCGTTCCAGGCAACGGGCGAGTCCCGCGGCACCCGGTATCGCGCCGAACCTCCCCCACACCTCGGCCGGTTCGCCGCCGAGGCGCAGTTCGGCCGCCGTGCGGGACAGGCGCTCCCCGAGCAGGCCGCCCAGCGACCGGCCCACCGCCTCCGCCGCCTCTCCGGGCCCGGCCCCCGAGACGGCGCAGGCCGCCAACAGGTCGGCCGCCAGCGGCAGATGCCGTACCGCCTCCTCCTCGCCACCGTCCGGATCGGTCGACGCCCGGCGCCCGGGGAGCCGTCTCCGTACCCCGCAGGCCACCAGGACTCCGACGCCCAGGCCGGCGATCCCGCCGAAGAGCACCCAGCCGAGCCCGACCGCCACGACCGGCACCGCCCAGAGCCCCACCCACGGCGGCAACCCCGCCCGGGCCTTCCGGGGCGGCGGAGCCGGCACCCCGAGAAGGTTCCGCGTCCGCCTCCGCGTCCGGCGCGCCCCCAGCTCGCGCAGCGCCTCGCGGACGCCTTGCGCGCACAGGCACACCGCCGCCGTCAGGAGCGCCCCCGCCTGAAGAACGTCCAGCGGCATCACGCCCGCTCGCCTCCCCGTACGATCCGCGCGGCCCACCACAGGCCGGCCGCCTCCAGGGCCCCGCCGACGGCCAGGCAGCCCAGACCCGCCGGGGTGTGGAGCAGCACCCGCAGGGGGTCGGCCCCGAGCGCCGTGCCGAGGGCGAGCCCCGCCGCCGGGAGCAGCGCGAGAACGGTCACCGTGGCCCAGGCTCCGGCCAGTTCGGCCCGCAGCCGCTCCCGCTGCTCGTGCCCGTCCCTCAAGGAGGCCTCCAGCCGGTCGAGCCCGGCGGCCAGGCCGGCGCCCCCGTCGACGGCCACCTGCCAGCAGGCCGCCATGCCCGCGAGGCCGTCGGCACCGTCCTGCCGGGACGCCCTGCGCAGGGCCTCCGGCACGTCCCCGCCGAACCGGGCCGCCGCGAGCACCCGTGCCTCCTCGTCGCCCAGGGCTCCGGTCTCCCGGGCCGCGAAGGACAACGCCTGCGCGGGCTGCCAGCCGGCCCGCAGCTCCCCGACGACCGCCCCGCAAAGGGCCACGACCCGTTCGGCCCGCGCCTCCCGTTCCCTGCGCCGTCCGGCGGCCCGCAGCCGCCGCCCGACCAGGGGCACCGCGAGCGCCCCCGCCACCAGCGGCAGCGGCGACTCCCCGAGCAGCGCGAGGACTCCCGCCACCGGCAGGCACAGCCACGCGCGCCTGCCCCGCAGCAGGGCCCACCCGTGCGCGACCGCCACCGGCCAGGTCCCCCGGCCGGCCTCCTCGGGCACACCGCCCGCGAGCACCGCCCGCGCCCGGCCGGTCCCGCGCCGCCGCTCGACCGCCCACCACAGGGCGAGCCCCGCGCAGAGCACCGCCGCGCCCTGCGCCACGCCCCGTACCGCCTCCGCCGTCACCACGTTCCCCCTCCGATCAGCGTCCTCAGCCGCTCCCAGCCACGCTCCCGCGCGAACCCGGACGCGCCCCAGCGCAGGGCGGGAACCGTCCGGACCAGCCCCTCCCGGTCGCGCTCCAGGACGTGGATCTCGGCGATCCGACGCCGCCCGTCCCGGTCCCGTACGAGGTGGAGCACGACGGAGAGCCCGGCGCCCAACTGGCTGTGCAGGGCGGCCCGGTCGAGCCCGGCCGCCGTCCCCAGGGCTTCGAGCCGCGCCGGTACGTCCGCCGCCGTGTTGGCGTGCACCGTCCCGCTGCCCCCTTCGTGGCCCGTGTTGAGGGCTGCCAGGAGGTCCACGGCCTCCCCGCCGCGCACTTCGCCGACCACCAGCCGGTCGGGCCGCATCCGCAGCGCCTGCCGGACCAGGTCCCGCAGGGTGACGAGCCCGGCGCCCTCCTGGTTGGCGGGCCGGGCCTCCAGGCGCACCACGTGCGGGTGGTCGGGCCGCAGCTCCGCCGAGTCCTCGGCCAGCACGATCCGCTCCCGCTCCCCCACCAGGCCGAGCAGGGAGGCGAGGAGCGTGGTCTTCCCCGTGCCCGTGCCGCCGCTGACGAGGTACGAGACCCTGGCGTCGATCAGGGCCCGCAGGACCGCGGCGCCGCCGGGCGGCACCGTGCCCGCCGCGGTCAGTTCCTCCAGGGAGAAGGCCCGCGGGCGCACCACCCGCAGCGAGAGGCAGGTCGAGCCGACCGCCACCGGCGGCAGCACCGCGTGCATGCGGGTGCCGTCGGGGAGCCGGGCGTCCACCCAGGGGCGGGCGTCGTCGAGCCTGCGTCCGGCGACGGCCGCGAGGCGCTGTGCGAGCCTGCGGACGGCCGCCGCGTCGGGGAAGGAGACCGGGACCCGTTCGAGTCCGGCGCCCCGGTCCACCCACACCCGGTCGGGGGCGGAGACCAGGACGTCGGTGACGGCCGGGTCGGCGAGGAGCGGTTCGAGCGGTCCGGTGCCGATCAGTTCGCACCGCAGCTCCTCCGCCGCTCCCAGCACTTCCGCGTCGCCGAGCAGCCGTCCCTGGGCCCGCAGCGCCGCCGCGACCCGGGCCGGGGTGGGTTCGGCCCCGCTCGCCGCGAGCCGCTGCCGCACGGCGTCCAGCAGTCCCGTGCCGCCGCCTTCGTCCCGGTTCCCGGTCATGCCGCACCGCCGGGGGTGAGCGCGTGCTCCCAGAAGGCGGCGCAGAAGCGGCCGAGCGGCCCCCGGGGCTCGGCGCCCGGTGGAAGACCCGCGTCCTGGTCGGCCACGATCCCCGGGTCGTAGGGGAGTTCGCCGACGAGCGGCAGGCGCAGTGCGTCGGCGACCCACCGCTCGTCGAGCCCCGTCGCGTACGGCCCGCGCACCACGGCCCGCAGGTCGCGCACGGCCGCCCCGAGGGTCGCGGCCACCCGGTGGGCCGCCGCAACGGCCCTCAACTCCCCAGGTACGACGAGCAGTCCGAGGTCGAGCTGGGCCAGGGCCTCGGCGGTCGGCAGGTCGCCCCCGCGCGGCAGGTCGACCACGACGACCCCGCCCCGGCGGCGCGCGGCGGCGAGCACGGACCGCACGGCCTCCGGCGGCACCGGCAGCGCGGGCTCCCTGCCCCAGCTCAGCACCCGGACGCCCCGCACCGACGGCAGGGACTCCTCCAGGGCACCGCCCGCGAGCCGGCCCTTCGAGGCGGCGAAGTCGGGCCACCGCCTGCCCTCCTCGCGTTCGCCGCCGAGCAGCACGTCGAGGCCGCCGCCCAGCGGGTCGCCGTCGACGAGGAGGGTGCGCCGCCCGGTCCTGGCGGCGGCGAGGGCGAGGGCGCAGGCCAGGGTGGAGGCGCCCGCGCCCCCGCGGCCGCCGACGATGCCGACGGTCAGCGCCTGCCGGCCCACCCCTTCGGCCGCGTCGGCGATGCGGTCCACGAGGAGGCCCTCGGCGTCCGGGAGCCGCAGCACGCACTCCGCGCCGATCTCCACGGCGAGGCGCCACACCTCCGGGTCGTCCGGGTCGCGCCCGACGAGGACGGTCCCCGGCCGGCGCACCGCTCCCCGGCAGCGGGCGGCGGCGTCGTCACCGACCAGGACGAGCGGTGGGTCCGTCCAGCTCGCCCGCCGCTCCGGCACCCGGTGGTGCACCTCGGGCTCGACCCCGGCCGCCGCGCACAGCCGGAGGAGGTCATCGAGCAGCCCGAGGTCCTCGGTGACGATCAGCGGCCCGGCCCGACGCACCTCGTCCACGCCCCGCGCCCCGGCCCCCTGCGCCGACGGGCCCCGCCCCGCGCCTCCGACCCCTGCCCCTGCCCCTGAAGTCCTGGATGCGTCCACGGCACACGCCCCTCTCGTGATTCCCTCCGGCCGCGCACTTCGCGACAGGAATCACCGTGGGGCCATCCAGGAAATCGTGGGGATCTCACCGAAAAACTGTGGATAAGTGAGGGCCTGTGAATAACCGCGCCACCCCTCCGGGGGCTGCCCGGAACGCATCCCACTGGTTACTCTGAGTGAGGAATCGAGAGTGCGACAGCCCGATGGCCAACCCGTGGCCGAGGGGCGAAGAGAAGGGAGCGGGCGATGTTCCACAGGCCCAAAACGGCTCTGGACATGCGACGACCCCCGCCGGGGGGGAGAGCGGGGGTCGTCTCTCCGGCCGACTCGGGGGGGGAGGAGCCGGACCGGGGTAGCACGGTCGCGAACGATCCGTGACTTCCATGGTGTACCCGAGAGGCTTCTCAGGCAAACCCACGCACCCCAGCGTACGCCGAATGGCGGGCACCTATGCTCGGGCTCGTGGAAAACCACTCCTTGCCGCGCACAGCCGCCTTCTTTGACCTGGACAAGACGGTCATTGCGAAGTCCTCGACGCTGACCTTCAGCAAGTCCTTCTACCGGGGCGGGCTGATCAGCCGCCGCGCCGCCCTGCGGACGGCCTACATCCAGTTCGTCTTCCTGGCGGGCGGGGCCGATCACGACCAGATGGAGCGGATGCGCGAATATCTTTCCGCGCTCTGCAAAGGCTGGAACGTCGCCCAGGTGAAGGAACTCGTCGCCGAGACCCTTCACGATCTGATCGACCCGATCATCTACGACGAGGCGGCCTCCCTCATCGAGGCCCACCACGCCGCCGGCCGGGACGTCGTCATCGTCTCGACCTCCGGCGCCGAGGTGGTCGAGCCGATCGGCGAGATGCTCGGGGCCGACCGGGTCGTCGCCACCCGGATGGTGGTCGGCGAGGACGGCTGCTTCACCGGGGAGGTGGAGTACTACGCCTACGGGCCGACGAAGGCCGAGGCCGTCCGGGAGCTCGCGGAGTCGGAGGGCTACGACCTCTCGCGCTGCTACGCGTACAGCGACTCGGCGACCGACATCCCCATGCTGGAGGCCGTGGGCCACCCGCACGCGGTCAACCCCGACCGGACACTGCGCCGCGAGGCCGTCGCCCGGGAGTGGCCGGTGCTCTCCTTCGAGAAGCCGGTCCGCCTCAAGCAGCGGCTGCCCGATTTCCGGATGCCGCCCCGGCCCGCGCTCGTCGCCGCGGCGGCCGTGGGGGCGGCAGCCGTAGGAGCCGGGCTCGTCTGGTACGCCGCCAGACGCCGTCAGGCCGCCCCCGCCGCCTCTCGGACCCCTGGCGGCTTTGCCCGAATTTGAGCAAAACCCAGAGAAGTGGAACCAGCACTTTCGCTTCCACCCCAAGAGGAGTAAAAAGGAATCAGGCCCGCGAGACCTGGGACATCCGAGAGGATCACCTGTTGAGCATGAAGGCCCCACGGACCTAGCACGAAAACTAGGTACCCACGCGACGTCGACCCGTCGATTACGGGCCAGCCGCACCAGGCCACGGGCAAAGTTCCCGGCCTGATGGGCACATATCGAGGACGCTTGGTAACTGGGTGGACGTGCCAGCGGCGGTACCTGAAGAGGTACCGCCGCAACCCTTTTCAGCCCCGGAAGCGGGCTCGGCCCCGGACCCGGGCTCGGCCCCCCGCTCTCAGGCGGCCCTCAGGCCGCGCCGCGCTGGAGCGCCTCGCAGACGGCCGTCGACTCCCGGACACCCAGCTCCACCGAACGCCCGCAGTGCGCGATCCAGGCGCCCACGCCCTCCGGCGTTCCCGACAGATACCCCTCGAACGCGGCGAGGTACGCGGCCCGGCCCTGCTCCGCGTGGCCGACCTCGGCCGGGCAGACCGCCTTGGGGTCGAGACCGCTGCCGACGAGCGCGATCCGCTCGGCCGCCCGCGCGACCAGGCCGTTGTACGAGGTGAAGGGGCGCAGCGCGAGCAGCTCGCCGTGCACCACGGAGGCCGTCACGAGCGCCGGGGCCCCGCTGCCCGCGACGATCAGCTCCGCGAGGCCGTCGAGCCGTCCGGCGACCTCGGCGGGCGTCGGCACCGGGCCCTCGACCAGCGGCTCGTCGACCTTCTCGCCGTCCAGCCGGGGCCGCCCCACCGAGTCGTCCGGTTCGCCGGCGGCGACCAGGTGGAGGCGGGCGAGCACGCGCAGCGGCGACTGGCGCCAGATGGAGAGGAGCTGTCCGGCCTCGGCGCCCAGGCGCAGGGCGGCACCGACCGTGCGGGCCTCGGGGTCGGCGCTGAAGTCGGTGCGTCGGCGGACCTCCTCCAGGGCCCAGTCGGCACCGGACAGGGCGGCCGAACCGCGCGCTCCGCGCAGCGCCGCCTCGGAGGAGATCTCGTTGCTGCGACGGCGCATCACGCGGTGGCCGTAGACCCGGTCGACGGCCTTGCGTACGGAGTCCACCGCGTCGGCGACGCCCGGCAGGGAGGCGAGCGCGGCCAGGGGGTCAGAGGCGTGCGTACTCATAGGTAGGGAGGCTACGCGTCCGGCGCCCCCGCCCCACGATGGAGTGGTCTTCTTCACGCAACCCGACCACGTGCGGCGATCGTGCGGCTACCCTAGGTGAACATGAAGATCGCTTTCGTCGGGAAGGGCGGCAGCGGCAAGACCACGCTGTCCTCGCTCTTCATCCGTCACCTCACCGCCAACGAAGCTCCGGTCGTCGCCGTCGACGCGGACATCAACCAGCACCTGGGCGCCGCGCTCGGCCTGTCCGAGGCGGAGGCCGCCGCGCTGCCCGCGATGGGCGCGCACCTGCCGCTCATCAAGGAGTACCTGCGGGGCACCAACCCGCGGATCACTTCCGCCGACACGATGATCAAGACGACGCCGCCCGGGGCGGGCTCCCGGCTGCTGCGGGTCCGTGAGGACAACCCGGTGTACGAGGCGTGCGCGCGTCCGGTCCGGCTCGACGACGGCGAGGTCCGGCTGATGGCGACCGGCCCCTTCACCGAGTCGGACCTCGGGGTCGCCTGCTACCACTCGAAGGTCGGCGCGGTGGAGCTCTGCCTCAACCACCTGGTCGACGGCCCCGACGAGTACGTGGTCGTCGACATGACGGCGGGCTCGGACTCCTTCGCCTCCGGCCTCTTCACCCGCTTCGACATGACCTTCCTGGTGGCGGAGCCGACCCGCAAGGGGGTCTCGGTCTACCGCCAGTACAAGGAGTACGCGCGGGACTTCGGCGTCGCGCTCAAGGTCGTCGGCAACAAGGTGCAGGGCCCGGACGACCTCGACTTCCTGCGCGAGGAGGTCGGAGAGGACCTGCTCGTGACGGTGGGCCACTCGGACTGGGTCCGGGCGATGGAGAAGGGCCGCCCGTCCCGCTTCGAGCTCCTGGAGGCGGAGAACCGCATGGCGCTCCAGGCCCTCCAGGACGCGGCGGACGACTCGTACGCCCACCGCGACTGGGAGCGGTACACGCGGCAGATGGTCCACTTCCACCTGCGGAACGCGGAGAGCTGGGGCAGCGCCAGGACCGGGGTCGACCTGGCGGCGCAGGTCGACCCCGGTTTCGTCCTCGGCGAGCCGCTGGCGGTGTAGCGGTTCCCGCCGGGCCCGACGGGCCGGGTCAGCCCGCCGCGGGAGCGGCGGCGCCCACCGGCTCCGCCGGCCGGGAGGCCGGAGCGGCCGGAGAAGCGGGGGCGGCCGGTGCGGAGAGGAACTGCTTCCAGCCGGCCGCCGGGGCCTCGCCGACCTTCAGGGCGCGCATCTTGGCGATGACGTCGGGGTCCTGGGCGTCGAGCCAGTCGGCGAGCTGGCGGAAGGAGACGCACCTGACGTCCTTCTGCACGCAGACGGTGGCGATGGTCTCCTCGACGGCCTTCATGTACGTGCCGCCGTTCCAGGACTCGAAGTGGTTGCCGATGATCAGCGGCGCGCGGTTGCCCCGGTAGGAGCGCTCGAAGGCCTGCACCAGGCCGTCGCGCATCTGGTTGCCCCAGTACCGGTGCTGGGAGGGGTCGCCCTGGGTGGTGCCGGGGGACTGGTTGACCAGGAAGTTGTAGTCCATGGACAGCGTCTGGAAGGCGCGGCCGGGGACGGGCACGAGCTGCATCGACAGGTCCCAGAGGCCCAGGTCCTTCTTGGGCCAGATCTGGTCGTTGACGCCGCTGGTGTCGTAGCGGAAGCCCATCTGCGCCGCCGCCTGGACGAAGTTCTTCCGGCCCTCCAGGCAGGGGGTGCGGGCGCCGACGAGCTCCTTGTCGTAGTCGAAGGGCAGCGGCTGCTCGGCGCGCAGGCCGGCGTTCGTCTTCCAGGTCTTGACGAAGGACTTGGCCTGGTTGATCTCGCTCTTCCACTCCTCGACGGACCAGGTGCCGACACCGCCGTCGGGGCCGCAGAAGTGCCCGTTGAAGTGGGTGCCGATCTCGTTGCCGTCCTGCCAGGCCCCGCGGAGTTCGCGGACGGTGGCGCGGATGCCCTCGGTGTCGTTGAAGCCGATGTCTGAGCGGCCCGCACCGTGCTGCGGCGGGTCGTACAGCTTCTTCTTGTCCTCGGGCAGCAGGTACACGCCGCTGAGGAAGTACGTCATGGTGGCGTTGTACTTCTTGCCCACCTGGCGGAAGTGGGAGAACAGCTTCTGGCTGTCCTCGCCCGCGCCGTCCCACGAGAAGACCACGAACTGCGGCGGGGCCTCCCCCGGCTTGAGGCGCTGCCAGGCCGGCTGCTTCGGCTGGGCGCCGGTGAAGGCGGTCGAGCCGTCGCCGATCAGCCGGGGCACCGTCTGCGGGGCCGCGCCCGGGCCCTTCTTGGCACCCGGGCCGCCGCCCTGCGTTCCCCTCGTGGCGTCCCCGTCGGAGCCCGAGCAGCCGGCGACGCCGGCGATCAGGGCGACGGCGAGGGCGCCGGCGGCGAGCACCCTCTTCTGGGCAGTGGTCCTTCTCCCGGCGGCAGTCATCCGCCCACCTCTCCTCGGTTCCGTGCGAGCGGCGTCAACGTCGCACCGCGACGGCCGGGCAGATGAAACGACAAGCGGAGTAATACGCACTAATCACCAGAACAGGTGAACCACTGCACCATTTGCCCGGAAAGTACTGCCAGGATCTTTACTCTCCATTACGATCCATTTACCGAGCGTTGATGATTTCTTCGAAGGGCCTCGCGTCGAGAGGCCCCTAGCGCACATCCCGCCGCTGTACGCCGTGACCCACGGCCGCGAGCCCCGCGTTCGTCCCGCACGAGCCGCGACCGCGCCGCCCCGGAGGAGACGGGAACATGACCCTCTGCACCCCTGACCGCACGACCACCCGACCCCGCGTCCAGCGGCCGCACAGCCCCCCGGAGGGGCCGCGCCGCTTCCGCATCGCCTCCGTCGACGTGTCCGCGTCGATCGCCGTCTTCCTGATCGCGCTGCCGCTCTCGCTCGGCATCGCGCTCGCCACCGGAGCCCCGCTCCAGGCCGGCCTGGTCGCCGCCGCCGTCGGCGGACTCGTCGCCGGCCGCTTCGGCGGCTCCCCGCTCCAGGTGAGCGGCCCCGCCGCCGGCCTCACCGTCGTGACCGCCGAGCTCATCCGGCTCTACGGCTGGCGCACCACCTGCGCCATCACCGTCCTCGCCGGGCTCGCCCAACTCGGCCTGTCCGCCCTGCGCGTGGCCCGCTCCGCGCTCGCCGTCTCGCCCGCGATCGTGCACGGCATGCTGGGCGGCATCGGTGTCACCATCGCCCTCGCGCAACTGCACATCGTGCTCGGCGGCACCCCCCAGAGCTCCGCCGTGGACAACGCCCTGGGTCTGCCCGCCCAGTTGGCGCACGTCCAGCCGGCCTCGTTCGCCATCAGCGCGCTCACCGTGGCCGCGCTGCTCTGCTGGCCGCGCCTGCCGGGCCGCGCCGGAAGACTCCTGCGCAAGGCCCCGGCCGCGCTCGTCGCGGTGGCGGGCGCGACGGCGGTGGCCGTGCTCGCCGGTCTCGCCGTGCCCCGCGTCGACCTGCCGTCCTGGAGCAGCCACGCCCTGCCGGGGATGCCCGAGGGGCCGGTCCTCGGCATCGCCGCCGGCGTCCTCACGATCACCCTCGTCACCAGCGTGCAGTCGCTGCTCTCCGCCGTCGCGGTCGACAAGCTCGTCGCCGCCCGCCCGGACCACGGCCTGGGCATCCCGCGCACCGCCCTCGACCGCGAACTCGCCGGCCAGGGCATGGCGAACGTGGTCTCCGGCGCGCTCGGCGGCCTGCCGGTCGCCGGGGTCGCGGTCCGCAGCGTCGCCAACGTCTCGGCGGGCGCGGTGAGCCGCGCCTCCACCATGCTGCACGGCCTGTGGATCGTGCTCGCCGCCCTGCTGCTCGTGCCCGTGCTCGACCTGATCCCGCTGCCCGCGCTCGCCGCCCTCGTGATGGTGGTCGGCATCCAGATGGTCAGCATCACCCACATCCGCACCGTCACCCGTCACCGTGAAGTCGTCGTCTACGTGGTGACGCTGGCCGGAGTCGTCCTCATCGGCATCCTGGAGGGCGTGGCCCTCGGCATCGGCGTGGCCGTCGCGGTCGCCCTGCACCGGCTCACCCGCACCCGGATCACCCGCGAGGAGCGCGACGGGCGCCAACTGCTGCGCGTCCGGGGCCAACTGACCTTCCTCGCCGTGCCCCGTCTGAGCCGGGCCCTGCACCAACTGCCTCCCGGTTCCGACGTGGTGGTCGAGCTGGACGGGTCCTTCATGGACCACGCGGCGTACGAGACGCTGAGCGACTGGACGTCCGGGCACCTCGCCCACGGCGGCAAGGTCGAGACGACCGGGCCCTCCGGGACCCGGATCGCCGAGCCCTCCCCCGGCGCGGCCCCGCACTCCTGTTGCCGCCCCTGGACCCCCTGGCACAACCACCAGTGCGGGGAGCCGCCGGCCGAGCGGCAGGAGTCCGGCGAGACAGCGGCGGACCGGCCCGCGCCGGGGCTGAAGCTGGCGAGCGGCATCGGCAAGTTCCAGCGGAACACCGCTCCGCTCGTACGGGACGAGCTGGCCCGGCTCGCCCGGGAGGGCCAGCGTCCCTCGCAGCTCTTCCTGACCTGCGCCGACTCCCGCCTGGTCACCAGCATGATCACGGCGAGCGGCCCCGGCGACCTCTTCACCGTGCGCAACGTCGGCAACCTCGTCCCGCTCCCCGGCGAGGAGAGCGGGGACGACTCGGTGGCGGCGGCGATCGAGTACGCGGTGGAGGTGCTGCGGGTCGAGTCGATCACCGTCTGCGGCCACTCCGGCTGCGGCGCGATGCAGGCCCTCATGAACGCCGGCCCGGACGATCCGGCGTCCCCGCTGCGCCGCTGGCTCCGGCACGGCCGGCCCAGCCTGGAGCGGATGGCGAGCAGACGTCATGCCTGGGCCCGGATCGCGGGGCGCCTGCCGGCCGACGCGGTCGAGCAGCTCTGTCTGACCAACGTCGTCCAGCAGTTGGAGCACCTGCGGGCGTACGAGCCGGTGGCCCGCCGGCTCGCCGACGGCAGCCTCACGCTGCACGGGATGTACTTCCACGTGGGCGAGGCGCAGGCGTACCTGCTCAGCGGTACGGACGAGCCGCACGGCCACGACGCCTACGACGACGTCTTCACCCGCGTCATGCCGACCGCCCTGCCGGCCGGGCCGGGGACCGGACCGGAGAACGGGCCGGAGAACGGGCCGGAGGCCGACGCGGAGGCCGAGGCGGCCACAGGCCCGACGGCCTGCCTGGAAACAGCGCGCGCCTCCTGAGCGGGCACTCCCTTCCGGGCGGGCGCCTCCCTCATCCGGGCACCTTCCCCCGCCCGGACACCCCTTCCCGCCCAGACACCTCCTCTCGCCCAGGCGCCCCCTCCCAGGGCCCCGCCGCCAGGGCGCACGCCCTCCGGCGCACGTCGCCGGGCCGCACGCGCCCTGAACCATCGGCACCGTCCGTCCGTGAGACTGTGTGGCCCCTTCTCCCACCGCTCGGGAAGAAGGGGCCACCCACGTCGAGCCACCCACAGGTCTAAACCAATTTCCTGGTTGCTCTTGTCACCCGGGCATCTGACTGATGAGCTATGACGCGGGACACATACGCACAGAGGACGCCCTGGGAAAGGGAGATGTCGTGAGCAACGAAAGCCTGGCCAATCTGCTCCGCGAGGAGCGCCGCTTCGCGCCGCCCGCCGAGCTGGCTGCGGACGCCAATGTGACGGCGGAGGCGTACGAGCAGGCCAAGGCGGACCGGCTGGGTTTCTGGGCCGAGCAGGCCAAGCGGCTGACCTGGGCCACCGAACCGACCGAGACCCTGGACTGGTCGAACCCGCCGTTCGCCAAGTGGTTCGCGGACGGCGAGCTGAACGTGGCGTACAACTGCGTCGACCGGCACGTCGAGGCCGGGCACGGCGACCGGGTCGCCATCCACTTCGAGGGCGAGCCGGGCGACAGCCGCGCGATCACCTACGCCGAGCTCAAGGACGAGGTCTCCCGGGCCGCCAACGCCCTGACCGAGCTGGGCGTCCGCAAGGGCGACCGGGTCGCCGTCTACCTGCCGATGATCCCCGAGGCGGCCGTCACGATGCTGGCCTGCGCCCGCGTCGGCGCCGCCCACTCGGTGGTCTTCGGCGGCTTCTCGGCCGACGCCGTGGCCTCCCGGATCCAGGACGCCGACGCCAAGCTGGTCGTGACCGCCGACGGCGGCTACCGCCGCGGCAAGCCGAGCGCCCTCAAGCCGGCCATCGACGAGGCCGTCGCCAAGTGTCCGCAGGTCGAGCACGTCCTCGTGGTCCGCCGCACGGGCCAGGACACCGCCTTCACCGAGGGCCGCGACGTCTGGTGGGACGACATCGTCGCCCGCCAGTCCGCCGAGCACACCCCGGAGGCCTTCGAGGCGGAGCACCCGCTCTTCATCCTCTACACCTCGGGCACCACGGGGAAGCCGAAGGGCATCCTGCACACCTCCGGCGGCTACCTCACCCAGGCCGCCTACACCCACCACGCCGTCTTCGACCTCAAGCCGGAGAGCGACGTCTACTGGTGCACCGCCGACATCGGCTGGGTCACCGGGCACTCGTACATCGTCTACGGCCCGCTGGCCAACGGCGCGACGCAGGTCATGTACGAGGGCACCCCGGACACTCCGCACCAGGGCCGGTTCTGGGAGATCGTGCAGAAGTACGGCGTCACGATCCTCTACACGGCGCCGACCGCGATCCGCACGTTCATGAAGTGGGGCGACGACATCCCCGCGAAGTTCGACCTGTCGAGCCTGCGCGTCCTCGGCTCGGTCGGCGAGCCGATCAACCCCGAGGCCTGGGTCTGGTACCGCGAGCACATCGGCGCCGGCAAGACCCCGATCGTGGACACCTGGTGGCAGACCGAGACCGGCGCGATGATGATCTCGCCGCTGCCGGGCGTCACCGAGACCAAGCCGGGCTCCGCCCAGCGCCCGCTGCCGGGCATCGCCGCCACCGTCGTGGACGACGAGGCCAACGAGGTGCCGAACGGCGGGGGCGGCTACCTGGTCCTCACCGAGCCGTGGCCGTCGATGCTCCGCACCATCTGGGGCGACGACCAGCGCTACATCGACACGTACTGGTCCCGCTTCGAGGGCAAGTACTTCGCGGGCGACGGCGCCAAGAAGGACGAGGACGGCGACATCTGGCTGCTCGGCCGGGTCGACGACGTCATGCTCGTCTCGGGCCACAACATCTCGACGACCGAGGTCGAGTCGGCCCTCGTCTCCCACCCGGCCGTCGCCGAGGCGGCCGTCGTCGGCGCCGCCGACGAGACGACCGGTCAGGCGATCGTCGCCTTCGTGATCCTGCGCGGCACCGCGACCCAGGACGACAACCTCGTCGCCGAGCTGCGCAACCACGTCGGCGCGACCCTCGGCCCGATCGCCAAGCCGAAGCGGATCCTGCCGGTGGCGGAGCTGCCGAAGACCCGCTCGGGCAAGATCATGCGCCGTCTGCTGCGCGACGTGGCGGAGAACCGGGAGCTGGGCGACGTCACCACGCTGACCGACTCCTCGGTCATGTCGCTCATCCAGACCCAGCTCCCGGCCACCTCCAGCGAGGACTGAGCCGCAGCCGGTACGCACGAGCGGTACGTACGGATCGGTACGCACCGAAGGGAAGGCCCGCCCCGGTCTCGGGGCGGGCCTTCCCCGTGCCCCCACGCGCCTCCCCGAGGGGACGAACCGGTAAAAACTCCCTAGGCTGCTTCTCGCCGGATGCCCCACCGCCTCCTTGGGTAGGGTGAGGGTCGCGTCAGAAACGCGACAGAAAGACCCAGGTGCGCCGGGAAGTCTGGTCGGCATGTGCTTCGCCCTGCCCGCCCGACGGAGGTCCCCCGCATGTCCGCGCCCACCGACCGCAAGTTCCTCGGCCTGCTCCCCCTGCCCGAGCGCCGCTACCTCGCCGACGCCCTGCGCACCGAGACCGTCGGCGGCGTGCTGCTCCTCCTCGCCGCCGTCGCCGCCCTGATCTGGGCGAACTCCCCCCTGAGCGACAGCTACGAGTCCGTGCGGGACCTCCACTTCGGTCCCGCCGCCCTCGGCCTCGACCTCTCCGTCGAGCACTGGGCGGCCGACGGCCTCCTCGCGGTCTTCTTCTTCGTCGCCGGCGTCGAGCTCAAGCGCGAACTCGTCGCGGGCGAGCTGCGCGACCCCCGGGCCGCCGCGCTCCCCGTCGTCGCCGCGCTCTGCGGCATGGCCGTGCCCGCCCTCGTCTACACCCTGGTCAACGTCCTCGGCGGCGGTGCGTTCGGCGGCTGGGCCGTCCCCACCGCGACCGACATCGCCTTCGCGCTCGCCGTCCTCGCCGTGATCGGCGCCTCACTGCCGTCCGCGCTGCGCGCCTTCCTGCTCACCCTCGCCGTCGTCGACGACCTCTTCGCCATCCTGATCATCGCGGTCTTCTTCACCACGGACCTGAACTTCGCCGCGCTCGGCGGCGCCCTCGCCGGCCTCGCCGTCTTCTGGCTGCTGCTCCGCAAGGGGGTCCGCGGCTGGTACGTGTACGTGCCGCTCGCCCTGGTGATCTGGGGCCTGATGTACAACAGCGGCGTCCACGCCACCATCGCCGGCGTCGCCATGGGCCTGATGCTGCGCTGCACCACCCGGGAGGGCGAGGAGCACTCCCCCGGCGAGCACATCGAGCACCTGGTCCGCCCCTTCTCGGCCGGTGTCGCGGTGCCGCTGTTCGCCCTCTTCTCCGCCGGCGTCAGCGTCTCAGGCAAGTCGCTCGGGGACGTCTTCACCCAGCCGGTCACCCTCGGCGTCGTCCTCGGCCTCGTCGTCGGCAAGGCCGTCGGCATCTTCGGCGGCACCTGGCTCACCGCCCGCTTCACCCGGGCCGAGCTCAACCCCGAACTGAACTGGCCGGACGTCTTCGCCCTCGCCACCCTCGCCGGGATCGGCTTCACCGTCTCGCTCCTCATCGGCGAGCTCGCCTTCGCCGGGGACCCCGCGCTCACCAGCCAGGTGAAGGCCGCCGTCCTGACGGGCTCGCTCGTCGCGGCCGTCCTCGCCACGGTCCTGCTGAAGCTGCGGGTGCGGAAGTACGACGCGCTCTACGCCGACGAGGAGCGCGACGAGGACGAGGACGGCATCCCGGACATCTACGAGGAGAACAGCCCGGAATACCACCTCCGGATGGCCGCGATCCACGAGAGGAAGGCCGCCGAACACCGACAGCGCGCCCAACTGGCGGGGGCATCGAGCGAGGAGGCCGACCGTCCGGCATGATCTGAGTCGGACCGTAGACGAGGAGAGGGAGCAGCGATGAGCGACCTGTACGACAAGGGCGAGCCGAGCCTCGGCCAACTGGTCGCCTCGGCGACCGCCGAGATGTCGGCACTGGTGCACGACGAGATCGCCCTGGCGAAGGCCGAGATCCGCCAGGACGTCAAGCGGGGCGCGATCGGCAGCGGGGCGGGCATCGCGGCCGCCGTGGTGCTGCTGTTCTCGCTGCCGATGCTGAGCTTCGCCCTCGCGTACGCCATCAACACCTGGACCGGCGGGCACAACGGCAACGGGGGCTGGAACCTCGTCTGGTGCTTCCTGCTCTCCTTCACGGCGAACGTGCTGCTCGCGGGGCTCCTCGGCCTCTTCGCGTACTCCAAGTTCAAGAAGGTCAAGCCGCCGGAGAAGTCCATCGCGTCCGCCAAGCAGACGGCCGCGATCGTGCAGAACGTCAAGCCGCACCCGCGTCCCGAGGCGCCCAAGGCCCTGGTCAAGGGCTCCGTTGACCAGGACAAGGGCACCGTTGTGGCACGCTCGTCCGTATGACCCTTCCCGAGAGCAGCACCGCCGGCGGCGGACCCGTACGGCTCGACGGGCCGTGGACCCACCGGGACGTGGCCGCCAACGGCGCCCGCTTCCACATCGCCGAGATGGGCGACGGGCCGCTGGTGCTGCTCCTGCACGGCTTCCCGCAGTTCTGGTGGACCTGGCGCCACCAGTTGCCCGCCCTCGCCGAGGCCGGGTTCCGGGCCGTCGCGATGGACCTGCGCGGGGTCGGCGGCAGCGACCGCACCCCCCGGGGTTACGACCCCGCCAACCTGGCCCTCGACATCACCGGCGTCGTCCGCTCGCTCGGCGAGCCGGACGCGGCGCTCGTCGGGCACGACCTGGGCGGCTACCTTGCCTGGACGGCGGCCGTGATGCGGCCCAAGCTGGTGCGCCGGCTCGTGGTCTCCTCCATGCCGCACCCGCGCCGCTGGCGTTCGGCGATGCTCTCCGACTTCGCCCAGTCGCGGGCCGGCTCGCACGTCTGGGGCTTCCAGCGGCCGTGGCTGCCGGAGCGCCGGCTCGTCGCGGACGACGCCGCGCTCGTGGGGGAGTTGATCCGGGACTGGTCGGGGCCGCAGCCGATCGTCGACGAGGAGGCGATCGGGACGTACCGGCGGGCGATGCTCGTCCCGTCGACGGCGCACTGCTCGATCGAGCCGTACCGCTGGATGGTCCGCTCGCTCGCCCGTCCGGACGGCGTCCAGTTCAACCGGCGCATGAAGCGGCCGGTGCGGGTGCCGACGCTCCACCTGCACGGCTCCCTGGACCCGGTGATGCGGACCCGCAGCGCGGCCGGTTCGGGCGAGTACGTGGAGGCACCGTACCGCTGGCGGCTCTTCGACGGCCTCGGGCACTTCCCCCACGAGGAGGACCCGGTGGCCTTCACCACGGAGCTCGTCAACTGGCTGAAGGACCCCGAGCCGGACCGCTGACGGACCGTCGACCCCGTCCCGCCGGGCCGCTGACTCGCCGTCGGACCCCTGTCCGACGAACGGAGTTGCCTCGAACGGCCATGTGCCCGGCGCATACTCCGATTGGCGGGCTCCGGGGAGGTTACCGACCTTGGGCCCCGGGCACACGTCCGGGTATGGGCTGGACGCACGACTACGGTGACACGACAGCACGCGACCGCGGCTCGGCCGCCGGACCGGGACCCCTCGGAAGGGGTGGACCTCCGGAGCCGGGCCGTACGCACGCCGTGCAAGGGGTGGGGATCTCGCGCATCCTGCGCCGCCGGGCCCGCTGGGTCTCGGCCCGGCTCAGGCACCCCCGCGACTGATCTTCGGGGCCCTCCGGGGGGCACAGCACAAGGAGTACGGGGAGTACGCGGGGATCAGAGGGCGCAGGCCCGGGTGTCGACCTGCTGGACGGCGGTCCGGCCGCGCTCGACGTCCCCGCGGATCTCGTCGGCCGTCAGGGCGTAGCCCGTGTTCGCGTCGTCGCGGGAGCGGGCGAAGATCACGCCGTACACCTCGCCGTCCTCGGTGAGGAGCGGGCCGCCGGAGTTGCCCTGGCGGACCGTCGCGTACAGCGAGTACACGTCCCTGTTCACCTGGCCCCGGCTGTAGATGTCGGGTCCGTCGGCGCTGATCCGGCCGCGGACGCGCGCCGAGCGCACGTCGTACGCGCCGTTCTCGGGGAAACCGGCGACGATCGCGCCGTCCCCGCTCCGGGCATCCTCGTCGGTGAAGACGAGCGGCGGGGCCTTGAGGTCCGGCACGTCCAGGACGGCGATGTCGCGCTGCCAGTCGTAGAGGACGACCTTGGCGTCGTAGAGCCTGCCCTCGCCGCCTATCTGGACGGTCGGCTCGTCGACGCCGCCGACGACGTGGGCGTTGGTCATGATGCGGCGCTCGGCGAAGACGAAGCCGGTGCCTTCGAGGACCTTGCCGCAGCTCTGCGCGGTGCCGACGACCTTCACGATGGAGCGCTGGGCGCGGTCGGCGACCGGGCTGTTCGCGAGCGCCGGGTCGGGGGGCGTGACCGGGGTGATCGGCTCGTTGACGAAGGGGCTGAAGACCGGCGGGAAGCCGCTGCGGGCCAGGGTGGAGCGGAAGTCGGCGAACCAGCCGGACGCCTGTTCCGGCATCACCCGCTCCAGGCCGAGCAGGACCTTGGAGCTCCGCACCTCCTTGCCCAGGGTGGGCATCGTGGTGTTGGCGATGAGCGAGCCGATCAGCCAGGCCACGAGCAGCATCGCGACGACGTTGACCAGGGCGCCGCCCGTGGCGTCGAGCGCGCGCGCGGGCGACCAGGTGATGTGCCGGCGGAGCTTGTTGCCGAGGTGGGTGGTGAAGGCCTGGCCGACGGAGGCGCAGACGATGACGATCATCACGAAGACGACCGTCGCCGTGGTGGAGACCTCGCTGTTGTCGGTCAGCTCGTTCCAGAGGACCGGGAGCAGCAGGACGGCGACGAGACCGCCACCGAGGAATCCGATCACGGAGAGGATGCCGACGACGAATCCCTGGCGGTAACCGATGATCGCGAACCACACGGCGGCGAGCAGCAACAAGATGTCCAGCACGTTCACCGTCAATAGCCTCGCAGATTCGTTTCCGGTCGCCCCGGGGTCAGCCTGTCATGAGCGCCAGTCGAGCGGGACCTGTCTGGACCTGTCCCAGGGCAGCTCCCAGCCGGCGAAGTGGAGGATCCGGTCGATCACTCCGGCGGTGAAACCCCAGACCAGGGCGGATTCGACCAGGAACGCCGGGCCTTTGTGGCCGCTGGGGTGGACGGTGGTCGCGCGGTTGGCGGGGTCCGTGAGATCCGCCACGGGCACGGTGAAGACGCGGGCGGTCTCCCCGGGGTCGACGGCGTCGACCGGGCTCGGGGCGCGCCACCAGCCGAGGACCGGGGTGACGACGAAGCGGCTGACCGGGATGTAGAGGCGGGGCAGCACGCCGAAGAGCTGGACTCCGGCGGGGTCGAGCCCGGTCTCCTCCTGGGCCTCGCGCAGGGCGGCGCGCAGCAGTCCGCCGTCCTCGGGGGCGCCGTCCTCGGGGTCGAGGGCGCCGCCGGGGAAGGAGGGCTGCCCGGCGTGCGAGCGGAGGGTGCCGGCGCGCTCCATGAGGAGCAGTTCGGGGCCCCGCGCGCCCTCGCCGAAGAGGACGAGGACGGCGGACTGGCGGCCGTCCCCGCTCGCGGGCGGCAGGAAGCGGCTCAACTGCTCGGGCCGGACGGTGCGGGCGGCCCGGTCGACGGGGGCGAGCCAGGCGGGCAGGCCGTCGCGGCTGACGAGGCCGCCGGTGCCGAGCCCGCGGGCCTCGTACCCGTGGGGCTCGTGCCCCTGGGTCTCTTCTTCAGTGCGCGTCATAGGCACCCCCGTTGGTTCACAACGCGATGGACGGACGGGATCGTTCCCGGGTCGGGGCCTCTCCCCGGCCGGGGGCGGGTGGTGGCTCGCCGGGGGCGTGCGGGTGCTCGCCGAGGCGTGCGGGTGGCTCGCCGGTGCGTGCGGTGGCTCGCCGGGCTCAGCCGCTCGCGCCCAGGGGCGGCGCCGGGCGGCCCGGGTAGCCGGGCGGCGGGTTGAGCCGCTGGCCGGGGAAGCCGCCCTTCTCGTACTTGAGCAGCTTCGCCGCCTTCTCGGGATCGGTCTCGCCCTCCCCGTACGACGGGCAGAGGTGGGTGATCGGACAGGCGCCGCACGCGGGCTTGCGGGCGTGGCAGATGCGGCGGCCGTGGAAGATCACCCGGTGGGAGAGCATGGTCCATTCGCTCTTCGGGAAGATCGTGGCGACCTCGGCCTCGATCTTCACCGGGTCGTCCGACTCGGTCCACTTCCAGCGCCGGGCGAGGCGCATGAAGTGGGTGTCGACGGTGATGCCGGGGACCCCGAAGGCGTTCCCGAGGACGACGAAGGCGGTCTTGCGGCCGACGCCGGGGAGCTTGACGAGGTCCTCCAGGCGGCCGGGCACCTCGCCGCCGAAGTCGTCCCTGAGGGCGGCGGAGAGGCCCATGATCGACTTCGTCTTGGCGCGGAAGAAACCGGTCGGCCGGATCAGCTCCTCGACCTCCTCGGGCACGGCGGCGGCGAGGTCCTCGGGCGTGGGGTACTTCGCGAAGAGGGCGGGGGTGGTCTGGTTGACCCTCAGGTCGGTGGTCTGGGCCGAGAGGACCGTGGCGACGAGCAGCTCGAAGGAGTTGCGGAAGTCGAGCTCCGGGTGGGCGTACGGATAGACCTCGGCCAGCTCGCGGTTGATCCGGCGCGCCCGGCGGACCATCGCGAGCCGCGACTCGGGCTTGGCGGCGCGGCTCGTCTCGGGCTTGGCGGCGCGGCTCGACCCGGACTTGGCGGCGCGGGCCGTCTCGGACGTGGCGGCGCGGGCCGTCTCGGGCTTGCTCGGTCGGGGTGCGGCCGCGCTTCCCGGCTCGGACGCAGACTTCCGATTTGTCGCCTTCACCCGTTTCGACGCACCGTGTTCGCCCACGGCGGAATTACTTTCGGCCGACACTCTTACAGCCCCCTTGGCCTGCGCTCTCACCGGCGAGTTGGACACGCGGCCAGCCTAGGGGCCGCCACCGACATCTGCCCCGGGCACGGCCGATCAGCCCCCGATCGGGCCCCTGACGTACGGAAGTGCGGCGCGGTGCGTCAAACTTGTTGTGATTGATCGCACTGTTTTGTACGTCCGGCATCATGGGATCCGGATCCCGTGAGCAGGTCGACAGTATGGAGAGAACTCGTGGACGACGTTCTGCGGCGCGCCCCGCTCTTCGCGGCGCTCGATGACGAGCAGGCTGCCGAGCTGCGCGCCTCGATGAGTGAGGCGACGCTCGCCCGTGGCGACGCGCTCTTCCACGAGGGCGACCCCGGCGACCGCCTGTACGTGGTCACCGAGGGCAAGGTGAAGCTGCACCGCACCTCCCCCGACGGCCGCGAGAACATGCTGGCCGTCCTCGGCCCCGGCGAGCTCATCGGCGAGCTGTCCCTCTTCGACCCGGGCCCGCGCACCGCCACCGCGACCGCGCTGACCGAGGTCAAGCTGCTCGGCCTGGGCCACGGCGACCTCCAGCCCTGGCTGAACGCGCGCCCCGAGGTGGCCACCGCGCTGCTGCGCGCGGTCGCCCGCCGCCTGCGCAAAACCAACGACCAGATGTCCGACCTGGTCTTCTCCGACGTGCCGGGCCGTGTCGCCCGCGCGCTCCTCGACCTGTCGCGCCGCTTCGGCGTGCAGTCGGAGGAGGGCATCCACGTCGTCCACGACCTCACCCAGGAGGAGCTGGCCCAGCTCGTCGGCGCCTCCCGCGAGACGGTCAACAAGGCGCTCGCGGACTTCGCCCAGCGCGGCTGGCTGCGCCTGGAGGCCCGCGCCGTGATCCTCCTCGACGTGGAGCGCCTCGCGAAGCGCTCGCGGTAGACGACCCGAGCACGCGCGCGTACGTACGGAAAAGGCCGCCCCCGGTCCACGGGGGCGGCCTTCCGCGTGCGTACGCGCGTACGGTCGGTCAGTGCGGGATCAGCGCTTCGAACCGTCCACGATCACCGGGGCCGAGGCGCCGTTCGCGCAGGGCACGGTGTAGACCGGGTTCTTCGCCGCCGCCTCCTTGAAGGCGTCGATGCACTGGTTCATCAGGACCTTGTCCGTCAGCGAGTCGTTGAGGATCTTGTTGGCGCGGGCGATGCCCTCCGCCTCGATCCGGCGCCGGTCGGACTCGGCCTTGGCGGTGCGGGCGGCCTCGGTGGCCCGCTCGGTGGCCTGCTGCTGCTGGATCTTGCGGTCGATCTGGCCCTGGAGCGCCTCCGAGGGCTTCACGTTGCGCAGGTTGACCGTGGTCACGTCGATGCCGCGCGGGGCCAGGCGCTCCTTGACCAGGGTGGCGATCTCCGCGTTGATCTTCTCGCGGTCGGAGGCGTAGCCCTGCTCGCTCGTGTAGCGGGCGAAGACGTTGCGGACGATCTCGCGGCTGTCCGGGAAGACGAGCCGCTGCTGGATGGCGTCCTCGCTGCCCGCGAGCTTGTAGAGCTCGACGGACTTGCCCGGGACGACCGCCCACTTCACGGTCACCTCGGCGTACATGACACCGCCCTGCGAGGAGCGGACCTCGACCACGTCCTTGTCGGAGAGGTTGAGGTCGACGGGGCGGGTGGAGAAGGTGGTGACGTTGGTGAACGGCGACTTCAGGTGCAGGCCCGAGGTCATGGGCGTGCCGACCTTGCCGAAGGCGACCGGCACACCGACCTCGTACGCGCTGATCACGTACGTCATGCTCGTGATCAGCGAGAAGAGACCGGCGATCACGGCGCCGAGGGCGCCGAGCTTCAGCCCCTTCGAGTCCTGCGCGCGGGCGACGAAGTAGAGCACCACTGCGGCTATGAACAGCAGGATGGCGACGACGAACACAGGCGTTCCCCCCGAAAGCTATGGCCGGAGCCACGACCAGATGTAAAGGGAGCGTAAAACACGGGTCGCCGGGGGTTGAGACCCGGGGCACCTCCTGGTTCAGGATCGTGACACGAGGACCCTTCCGCCCGGCACGCCCCCACGCGCGGGCGTGCCCCTTCCAGGTCCCCGAAAGGCCCTGCGCCCCTCAGATCAGCCCGCGCTCCCGCAGGTACTCCAACTGCGCCCGCACCGACAGCTCGGCCGCCGGCCACAGGGAGCGGTCCACGTCCGCGTACACGTGGGCGACGACCTCCGGCGCCGTGCGGAGGCCGTTCTCGGCCGCCGTCTCGACCTGGGCGAGCCGGCTCGCCCGGTGCGCGAGGTAGAACTCCACGGCCCCCTGCGCGTCCTCCAGGACCGGCCCGTGGCCCGGCAGGACCGTGCGCACCCCGTCGTCGACGGTCAGCGAGCGCAGCCGCCGCAGCGAGTCCAGGTAGTCCCCGAGGCGCCCGTCCGGGTGCGCGACCATCGTCGTCCCGCGCCCCAGGATCGTGTCGCCGGTCAGGACCGCCCGGTCGGCGGGGAGGTGGAAGGAGAGCGAGTCCGAGGTGTGGCCGGGCGTCGGGACGACCCGCAGCTCCAGGCCGCCGACCGTCACCACGTCCCCCTCGCCGAGTCCCTCGTCGCCGAGC
The DNA here is from genome assembly GCF_042868165.1 of Streptomyces sp. NPDC007872. Taxonomy (NCBI): domain Bacteria; kingdom Bacillati; phylum Actinomycetota; class Actinomycetes; order Kitasatosporales; family Streptomycetaceae; genus Streptomyces; species Streptomyces sp. NPDC007872. Next base: position 532,940 of record NZ_JBIAEA010000005.1, on the reverse strand, counting down.
CGGAGCGCCGGGTCGAGGGCGCGCACGGGCGTCCGGGTCAGCTCGGCGAAGCGCCCGGCGCCCTCCGCGTGGTCCGGGTGGCCGTGGGTGAGGAGGGTGAGCGCGACCCGCTTGCCGAGCTTCCCGGCGGTGTCGATCACGTTCCGCAGGTGGCCCTCGTCGAGCGGGCCGGGGTCGACGACGACGGCCAGGTCCGAGCCGGGCTCGGAGAGCAGCCAGGTGTTGGTGCCGTCGAGGGTCATGGCGGACGGGTTGGGCGCCAGGACGTTCACGGCGCGGTCGGTCGCGGGCCCGGTGACCACGAGCCCGCGCGGCTGCCCGGGCAGGGCGGCGGCGTCGCTCATCGCGCGCCTCCGGCCGGGACGATCTTGGTGAACTCCTCGTGGCCCGGCCAGCTCAGGACCAGCTCCTCGCCCTCCAGGCGCGCCTGGGCGAGCACCGGGGCCAGATCCCGCGCCTCCGCCGCCGCGAGGGCCTCGGAGGCCGTCCCGTACGGCTCCAGGGTGCGCAGGGTGGAGATCGTCGGCGGCATCATGAGCAGCTCGCCCCGGTCGTAGCCGGCGGCGGCCTCCGCCGGGCGGATCCAGACCGTGCGGTCGGCCTCGGTGGAGGCGTTCCGGGTCCGCTGGCCGGCCGGGAGGGCGGCCACGAAGAACCAGGTGTCGTACCGGCGCTGCTCGAACTCGGGCGTGATCCAGCGGGCCCAGGCGCCGAGCAGGTCGGAGCGCAGGACGAGCCCGCGCCGGTCGAGGAAGTCGGCGAAGGACAGCTCGCGGGCGACGAGCGCCTCCCGGTCCCGCTCCCAGTCCTCGCCGGTCGTGTCCCCGACGACCCCGTCCTCGGTCTCCCCGGCGAGCAGCACGCCCGCCTCCTCGTACGTCTCGCGCACGGCGGCGCAGACCACGGCCTGGGCCTCCGCAGGGTCGTCGAGGCCGAGCCGGGCCGCCCAGGTCTCCCGGGACGGACCCGCCCAGCGCACCGGGTGCTCGTCGCGCGGGTCGACGCCGCCGCCGGGGTAGGCGTACGCGCCGCCCGCGAAGGCCATCGAGGTGCGGCGGCGCAGCATGTGGACGTCGGGCCCGGCTCCCCCGTCCCGCAGGAGCAGGACGGTGGCGGCGCGCCGGGGCACCACCGGGGTCAGCTCACCGGCGGCGAGGGCGCGGATGCGGTCGGGCCACTCCGGCGGGTACCACTGTCCGTTCGACTGCTTCGACTGACCATTCGACATGGCCGGATGCTATGCGCAAGGACGGGAATGCACGAGGGCGAGCCGGGACGGGGGCCGGAAGGCACGGGGCGGGAAGGCGGGGAGGCGCCACGCGCGGGGGCGGAAGCGGAAGGTGTGCCACGCGCGTGGGGGCGCAAGGCGTACGGGGTGCCACGCACGGGTCCGAGAGGCCACGGGGGTGCCACGCACGGGGGACCGCAGGACGCGGGCCCGACAAGACGCGGGGGACCCACACCCACGCTCCCGAAAGGCACAGGGGCACCACGCGCGCGAAGGCCGGTCGCCCCGGTGGGGGCGGCCGGCCGTTCACGCGTACTGCCCGCGGGGCGGTCAGGCCTCGGTCAGCTCGACCTGGACCTCGACCTCGACGGGCGCGTCGAGCGGCAGCACGGCCACGCCGACGGCGCTGCGCGCGTGCACGCCCTTCTCGCCGAGGACGGCGCCGAGCAGCTCGCTGGCGCCGTTGATCACGCCCGGCTGCCCGGTGAAGTCGGCGGCGGAGGCGACGAAGCCGACGACCTTCACGACGCGCTTGACGCGGTCGAGGTCACCGGCGACCGACTTCACGGCCGCGAGGGCGTTGAGCGCGCACGTGGCGGCGAGCTGCTTGGCCTCCTCGGCGGTGACCTCGGCGCCGACCTTGCCGGTCACCGGAAGCTTGCCGGCCACCATCGGGAGCTGGCCCGAGGTGTAGACGTACACGCCCGACTGCACGGCCGGCTGGTACGCGGCCAGCGGCGGCACGACCTCCGGCAGGGTCAGGCCCAGCTCGGCGAGCTTCGCCTCGACGGCCCCGCTCACGACTTGGGCCGCTTCAGGTAGGCCACGAGCTGCTCGGGGTTGTTCGGCCCGGGCACGACCTGGACGAGCTCCCAGCCGTCCTCGCCCCAGGTGTCCAGAATCTGCTTGGTCGCGTGCACCAGAAGCGGCACCGTGACGTACTCCCACTTGGTCATGGGCCCGACTGTATCCGCTGCCGGGGGGCGGCTTCCCGAGGCGGCTCTCCGAGGGGTCCCGGAGGGGGTCTGCGAGGGCTCTCCCGCGCGACCCCGAGGCGGCCCCTGGGGAGGTTCTCGGGGGCGGCCTCCTGATTGGGCGCGGCCGCCAGTGGTTAGGCTCGACAGCGTGAGCAGGCTCCAGGTCGTCAGCGGCAAGGGCGGTACCGGTAAGACGACGGTCGCCGCCGCCCTCGCCCTCGCCCTCGCGACGGAGGGGAAGCGGACCCTCCTCGTCGAGGTCGAAGGCAGGCAGGGCATCGCACAGCTCTTCGAGACGGAGGCGCTTCCGTACGAGGAGCGCAAGATCGCCGTCGCCCCGGGCGGCGGGGAGGTGTACGCGCTGGCGATCGACGCCGAGCGCGCGCTCCTCGACTACCTCCAGATGTTCTACAAGCTGGGCAGCGCGGGGCGGGCCCTGAAGAAGCTCGGCGCGATCGACTTCGCGACGACGATCGCCCCGGGCGTACGGGACGTCCTGCTGACCGGCAAGGCGTGCGAGGCGGTCCGGCGGCGGGAGAAGGACGGCCGCCCGACCTACGACCACGTGGTCATGGACGCGCCGCCCACCGGCCGCATCACCCGCTTCCTGAACGTCAACGACGAGGTGGCGGGCCTGGCCAGGATCGGCCCGATACACAACCAGGCGCAGGCCGTCATGCGGGTCCTCAAGTCCCCCGAGACGGCGGTCCACCTGGTGACCCTCCTGGAGGAGATGCCGGTCCAGGAGACGGCGGACGGCATCGCGGAGCTGCGCGCGGCCGAACTGCCGGTGGGGCGGGTCGTGGTGAACATGGTCCGGCCCCACGTCCTCGACACCGCGGCGGTACGGGCCGCCTCCGGCGACCACCGGGAGGCGATCGCGAAGACCCTGGCCTCCGTCGGCGTCGCGGGCTCCGCGCGCCTGGTCGAGCCGCTCCTCGACCAAGCGGCCGAGCACGCCCGGCGGGTGGAGCTGGAGCGGGCGCAGCGCACCGTCCTGGACGGCGTCGGCGTCCCGGCGTACGAGCTGCCGTACCTGGGCGACGGGGGAGACATCGCGGGGCTCTACCGACTGGCGAAGGAACTGCGGAGGCAAGGGGTGGGCGCGTGACGGAGAAGACGGCGACCGCCACGGACGGGCAGGAGACCCCCCTCGTCCCCGGCGAGCCCGGGACGGCCGGTGCGGGCGAGCACGGGATGGCCGGGAACGACGAGGGCGAGACGGCCGCGGCCGCCGGGATCGACACCGCCCCCGTCCTGGAGCTGGACCCGCTGCTCGACGACCGGGGCACCCGCATCATCGTCTGCTGCGGCGCGGGCGGGGTCGGCAAGACGACCACGGCGGCGGCCCTCGGCGTGCGGGCGGCGGAGCGCGGGCGGCGCGTCGTCGTCCTCACCATCGACCCGGCCCGCCGCCTCGCCCAGTCCATGGGGATCGACTCCCTCGACAACACCCCGCGCAAGGTGGAGGGGATCAAGGGCTCCGACGGCGGCGAGCTGCACGCGATGATGCTCGACATGAAGCGGACCTTCGACGAGATCGTCGAGGCGCACGCGGACGCCGGGCGGGCCCGGGCGATCCTGGAGAACCCCTTCTACCAGTCCCTGTCGGCCGGGTTCGCCGGTACGCAGGAGTACATGGCGATGGAGAAGCTGGGCCAGCTCCGGGCGCGGGACGAGTGGGACCTGATCGTCGTCGACACCCCGCCGTCCCGCTCGGCCCTGGACTTCCTGGACGCGCCGAAGCGGCTCGGGTCCTTCCTGGACGGGAAGTTCATCAAGCTGCTGATGGCCCCGGCGAAGGTGGGCGGCCGGGCCGGGATGAAGTTCCTCAACGTCGGCATGTCGATGATGACGGGGACGCTCGGAAAGCTGCTCGGGGGTCAGTTCCTCAAGGACGTGCAGACGTTCGTGGCGGCGATGGACACGATGTTCGGCGGTTTCCGGACCCGCGCCGACGCCACGTACAAGCTGCTCCAGGCCCCGGGCACGGCCTTCCTGGTGGTGGCCACGCCGGAGCGGGACGCGCTGCGCGAGGCCGCGTACTTCGTGGAGCGGCTGGCCGCGGAGCGGATGCCGCTGGCCGGTCTCGTCCTCAACCGCGTGCACGGCAGCGGGGCCGCCGGCCTCTCGGCGGAGCGGGCGCGGGCCGCCGCGGAAAATCTTGACGGGGGTCGCATTGTGGATCAGGGGGACGGGAAGACTGGTCAGCGTGGCTCCCCGGCCACCGACCCCGAGCCGTCCCGACTCGCCACCGCCGCCGCACCTTCCGCACCCGTCACCCCTGCCGTACCCGCCGGATCCGAGGCTGCCCCCACAGCCGCGACCGGTCCGGCCGCACAGCACGCCGACGCACCTGAAGCACGCGACACGCACGACGAGCACGACGCACACCGCACACGTGACACACATGACGACACCGCGGACGACGCCGTAGACGTACGGCAGCTCACCGCGGGGCTCCTGTACCTGCATGCCGAGCGCATGCGGGTGCTCGCGCGCGAGCAGCACACGCGCGACCGCTTCACCGCGCGCCACCCCGAAGTGGCGGTGGCGGAAGTGGCCGCCCTGCCCGGCGATGTGCACGACCTCGCCGGGCTGCGGGCCATCGGCGACCGGCTCACCGGCGGGCGAACGCCCTCGGCCTGAGCCGTCTCCGCCCTCTCCGGACCGATGCGGTTCGACTGAATCGGCCGAATCGCCCGGAGGGTTTCCGCGCGTCGGGGGCGCACGCCCCGGCGCGTTCAGCCGACCGCCGCGTACTCCTCGTACGTCGCGTCGTCGTCCATCGCCACGGGCAGCAGGCCCGCCCCCCGCTCGTACTCCGTGCGCGCGGTCTCCAGGAGCCGGCGCCACGAGGTGACGGTCGGTCTCCGGCGCAGCAGGGCGCGGCGCTCGCGCTCCGTCATGCCGCCCCACACGCCGAACTCCACACGGTTGTCGAGGGCGTCGGCGAGACACTCGGTCCGCACCGGGCATCCGGTGCACACCGCCTTGGCCCTGTTCTGCGCCGCTCCCTGCACGAAAAGTTCATCCGGATCGGTAGTGCGGCAGGCCGCCTGCGCACTCCAGTCAGCTACCCAGCCCATACCGGCGCCGTCCTCTCCCGAATCGAGGCTCCCCCACGGCGGCAGCGGCATATTCACCGCTGCCAGTTGGGACGTTACGGAAGGTGGACACAGCGCAACACCCCCTTCGGGCCCAATCTTGAATGGCCCGAACGGACTATGCGTGCGCGTCAGATCACCCAGGGGAGTGATCGATGGACATGCGTGGGATAGCGGACATACCTCGTGGATATGCCCTTCCTCAGCGGTATCACTTGGGACGCCGCGTGACGCATGTGCCGGAATCGGACACGAGCTTCCCGTGTTTCGGGGTCACGGAAATTCATGCCGACGTCACAACCGGGCCTTGTTGTCGGACCGCACTGCTGTGACAGTTGTGAGCAGCTTAGGCCAAGGCCTGGGCGCGTGTCCGGCGAATGGAAACCTGGGCACGCGCGCGCCCCGATCGGCTCCCGGATGTCACGGTCCGGTACCCGAACGCTCCGAGGGGCCCCCGCTCCCGCTGTTCGCTCATGTCTACGGATTAGGCTGCCCCCCATGGCAAAGAAGCGCTCGGGCGGTGGTCTGACCGGGACCCAGCAGGCCGCCAAGTTCCTCGGTGTCAGTGTGCTCGCGGGAGCCGTGCTGGCAGGCATCGCCCTGCCCGCGGCCGGGGCACTCGGGCTGGCCGCGAAGGGCACGGTCGAGGGGTTCGACGAGATCCCCTCGAACCTGAAGACCCCGCCGCTGAGTCAGCGCACCAAGATCCTCGACTCCGAGGGCGGCCTGATCGCCACGGTGTACTCGCGGGACCGGACGGTCGTCCCGATCGAGAAGATCTCCCCGTACATGCAGAAGGCGATCGTCGCGATCGAGGACGGGCGCTTCTACGAGCACGGGGCGATCGACCTCAAGGGCGTGCTGCGCGCGATCAACCGCAACGCGCAGTCCGGCGGGGTCTCCGAGGGCGCGTCGACCCTCACCCAGCAGTACGTGAAGAACGTCTTCGTCGAGGAGGCCGGCGACGACCCCGAGAAGGTCGCGCAGGCCACCCAGCAGACCATCGGCCGCAAGGTCCGCGAGCTGAAGTTCGCGATCCAGGTCGAGGAGGAGCTGGGCAAGAAGAAGATCCTGGAGAACTACCTCAACATCACGTTCTTCGGGCAGCAGGCGTACGGCATCGAGGCCGCCTCCCAGCGGTACTTCTCCAAGCACGCCGCCGACCTGAGCCTCGGCGAGGCGGCGATGATGGCCGGCCTCGTGCAGTCGCCCAGCCGCTACGACCCGATCAACGACGTCGAAGAGGCGACCAAGCGCCGCAACGTGGTCCTCCAGCGGATGGCCGACGTGAAGGACATCAGCCAGGCCGAGGCGGACGCGGCGAAGGCCGCCCCGCTGAAGCTGAAGGTGAAGACCCCGAAGAACGGCTGCATCACCGCCGTCGACGGCGCCGGCTTCTTCTGCGACTACGTCCGCAAGACGATCCTCAGCGACCCGGTCTTCGGCAAGACGTCCGAGGAGCGGCAGAAGCTGTGGAACCTGGGCGGCCTCACCGTCAGGACCACGCTCAGCCCGCGCGCCCAGGCCGCCGCCAACGAGGCCGCCATCGCGAAGGTCAACAAGGACGACCCGGTCGCCGCCTCGGTGGTGCAGGTCCAGCCCGGCACCGGCAAGATCCTCTCGATGGGCCAGTCCCGCCCGTACGGCCTGGACCCGAAGAAGAACGAGACGACGCTCAACCTCGCCGTCAGCAACCGGATGGGGGGCAGCACGTACGGCTTCCAGGTCGGCTCGACCTTCAAGCCGATCACCGCCGCCGCGGCCCTGGAGAAGGGCATCAGCCCGGCGCAGACGTACACCACACCGTGGAAGATCGAGCTGGAGAAGAGCTCCTTCCGCACCTGCAAGGGCACCCCCACCGGCTACGACAAGTGGCAGTTGCAGAACGAGATGGAGGAAGAGGCCGGCACCTGGGACATGACGGGAGCGCTCGGCAAGTCCATCAACACCTACTTCGCGCTCCTGGAGCAGCAGACCGGTCTGTGCGAGACCATCCAGATGGCGAAGAAGCTGGGCTACGAGCGCGGCGACGGCAAGCCGATCGAGGAGAACGCCTCGATCACCCTCGGCGGTGAGGTCAGCACCCCGCTGTCGATGGCGTCCGCCTACGCGACCTTCGCCAACCGCGGTCTGTACTGCACCCCGATCGCCATCGAGTCGATCAAGACCGCCAACGGCGACAAGCTCAACGTGCCGCAGACGAAGTGCTCGCGGGCGATGAGCGACCGGACCGCCGACACGGTCAACCAGATGCTGAAGGGCGTCGTCGAGGACGGCACCGGTACGAAGGCCGGCCTCAGCGACCGGGACAACGCGGGCAAGACCGGTACGACCAACGACCGCAAGGACGCCTGGTTCGTCGGCTACACCCCGAACCTCTCCACCGCGGTCTGGGTCGGCGACGACGTCGGCGAGAAGCAGTCGATGTTCCGGATCACCATCGGCGGCGAGTACTACGACAAGGTCTGCGGCGGCTGCCTCCCCGGTCCGATCTGGAAGATCGCGATGACCGGCGCGCTGGACGCCGGCCAGACCCCGTCCTTCACCCCCGTCTCCGTGCCGCGGGCCGACAAGCCCAAGGACGAGGAGAAGGAGGGGGACGAGGGCCCGAACAAGCCGGGGAAGCCGAACAAGCCGAAGAAGCCCCGTGACGGCAAGCCCGGCGACCGCAGGCCGAACATCCCCGGGATCACGCTCCCGCAGGGCCTGTTCGACTGAGACCGGCCCCACCGCGTACGAGAGAGGGCGCCCCCCGCGACGGGGGGGCGCCCTCTCTCGTACGTTCTGCGCGGATCAGCCCGCGAGCAGCTTCTTCACGGCGGCGGCGACCCGGCCGCCCTCCGCCAGGCCGGCCACCTTCGGGTTCACGATCTTCATGACGGCGCCCATGGCGCGCGGCCCCTCGGCGCCCGCGGCCTTCGCCTCCTCGACGGCCGCCGCGACGATCCCGTCGAGCTCCTCGTCACTGAGCTGCTTCGGCAGGTACGCGTCGAGGAGGAGGCCCTCGGCCCGCTCCCGCTCGGCGGACTCGTGGCGACCGCCCTGCTCGAAGGCGTCCGCGGCCTCGCGGCGCTTCTTCGCCTCCTTGGCGATCACCTTCTGCACCTCGTCGTCGGAGAGCTCGCGCTTGGTCTTGCCGGCGACCTCCTCCTTGGTGATCGCGGTGATGGTCAGCCGCAGGGTCGAGGAGCGCAGTTCGTCGCGCTCCCTGATCGCGGCGTTGAGGTCGTCATGGAGCTTCGCCTTGAGCGTGGTCATGACCCAAGTGTGGCAGGTGCCGCACCCCCACCGCCCGCGCATTTCCCCCGCACGGGTCTGCGACGATGGGGGGATGCGCGCACGGTACGGGATCCCCCTGAAGATCACGGCAGGTCTCACGGCGACGGCCGCGGCCGGACTCGTCTACGCGGCGGGCTTCGAAGCCCGCTCCTTCCGGCTCCGCCGGGTGACGGTCCCGGTCCTCCCCCGGGGCATGGGCGACCTGCGGGTCCTCCAGGTCTCCGACATCCACATGGTGAGCGGGCAGCGCAAGAAGCGGGCCTGGCTCCAGTCGCTCGCCGGGCTCCGCCCGGACTTCGTCGTCAACACCGGCGACAACCTCTCCGACACCGAGGCGGTGCCGGAGCTCCTGGACGCGCTCGGGCCGCTGATGGAGTTCCCGGGCGTGTACGTCTTCGGCTCGAACGACTACTACGGCCCGAAGCTGCGCAACCCCGCCCGCTACCTCCTGGAGAAGGCGCAGGGCCGCCACGGCCTCAACGGCAACAAGCCGGCCGTCGGCGCGGTCCACAACCCCTGGGAGGGGATGCGGGACGCCTTCGACGCGGCGGGCTGGGTGGACCTCACCAACACCCGGGGCCGGCTGAAGCTGTCCGGGGCCGAGCTGGCGTTCACCGGCCTGGACGACCCGCACATCAAGCGCGACCGGTACGAGCGGGTGGCGGGCGGCCCGGACCCGGACGCCGACTTCACGGTGGGCGTGGTCCACGCCCCGTACCTGCGCTCCCTGGACGCCTTCACGGCGGACGGGTACGAGCTGGTCCTGGCCGGGCACACCCACGGCGGCCAGCTCCGCGTCCCCCTCCACGGGGCGCTCGTCACCAACTGCGACCTGGACACGGACCGGGCGCGGGGCCTCTCCACCCACACGGCCGGGGGCCACACGTCCTACCTGCACGTCTCGGCGGGCTGCGGCACCAACCGCTACACCCCGGTCCGCTTCGCCTGCCCCCCGGAGGCCACCCTCCTCACCCTGACGGCCCGCCCCTGACCCCGGGGCGACGCCCCCGAATACCGGATTTCGCCTCAGCGCGCGCGTGGGCTAAAGTAATCGATGTCGCCGCGACGTGAACACGCAGAGCAGCGACATCGGGGTGTAGCGCAGCTTGGCAGCGCGCTTCGTTCGGGACGAAGAGGTCGTGGGTTCAAATCCCGCCACCCCGACAGCCGTAAGACCAGGTCAGGGGCCTGATCCGCGAGAGCGGGTCGGGCCCCTGAGTGGTTTCCGGGCTCACCTTGGGAGCCGTTTGGGAGCCGAGCCCAGAAACCTGACCCCCACGTCTCCGTGGCCGCCCTGCTCGCCGCTCCCAGTCACCGCTTGTTGGCGGCCTTCGGCATGCCATCCAGCCTGTAGGGGCAGTCACCCACTCTGCTCAAACTGATCCAGCTCGTCCTCGTCCAGGTAGTCCCACCAGCGCCGATAGAAAGCCTTGGCAGCTCGCACCTCCAGCCACGCGTCGTAGTCCTCGTCCTGGCGGAGTTACCCGGTCTTCCGCTTGATCCTTTCGTCGCGATCACGACGTTCGAGAAACGCGATAACGGCGGGGTCTCCGTCTGGGCACACACACCCACCGGGCCAGATCGGCGTAGGGTCCCTGCTCGTCGCGATCCGGCTCAGCGCGATACGCCAGCCCATGGAGGCAGCTTCGGTGACAGCGAAGGCATACAGGAGGACTGTCAACTGCTCCGAGGTGGGCAGGACGCACCCAGCCAAGATCAGCCGGCATGTCGATCGCGGCACTCGGTGTCCACGAGCAGCGGTCTCTCGTTCGATCTCGCGCAGAGACGGCTGGCCTGCCCGCGCGCGGAGCCTCGCTAGGCCCTGGCCGAGAGCCTCCGGCGTACGGATCTGTCGGAGCCGACGCCCACGGTCTACCTGAAGTGGACGAGCCTCTTCAATGGCCGCAGCCTTCCATAGTTGACGGGCTTGCCCCACGCGAAGCTGACGCGCCTGGTGGTCGGCGCGATCACCAACTGCGCGAGCATAGGCTTCCACGACCTGGAGCCGAGGAAGCCGAGACCCAGTGACTGCTTGGCTGAGCGTCGAAGCACCGCAGTAATAGGGCTTGGGCCCTGTGCGCCTGGCCATCTCGCGGTAAGTGAAACGGCTCGTAGCCTTAAGCTCACGCAGGTATTCCACCAGTTCGCGCAGTCGAGGCCCTGCATCGACGTCGATGCTCTTGGCGCACCGACCCACTGCTACGAACCCTGTTCTGCCCTGGCGCGCGCAGCGTGATTACCGACCAGCAACTCGACCAAGGCTGAGGCCAGTACTGCGGCCGTACCCGAAACCGCGTGGTCAGGGCCAGCGTGAACAGCTAGCACTGATACGAGTACGACGATCACGACCAGCACTGGCGGCGTAGCCCACCGCCCCTCCGGGGACCCCGTAGAACAGAAGGTGTACTCGGCGAATGCGCCATCGCGCGAAGGAAAACTAGACATGAGGCCTCTCCAGAAGTGAGTCGGAAGGTCGACGTCTCAATCGCACCGCATGTGCAGGGACTTGGAGCTACAAATGCCCCCGTCGATGCCTCGATCGTCTCAGGCTCGCAGGACCTGGGGCCACTCCCCAGGGTGTGGCCAGACTGTGGACGTCTGCACCCGAATCAAAAGACAGACTCACCCCCCTCCTGGTCAGCGTCCTTTTCAAGGAATTTTGATCCGTTCTTGTCCAGGTCCACCTTTACTGCTGGCGGGGTCTGATGGCCAGGTTCCCCAAGGCGTCGACCCAGCCTGGCTTCCGCCACGGGCGCAGCACACCGGACTGCGTTGAGGGTCCCGCTGGCCCCTGAGTAGGCACCCCCGCCGTGGGTCCGATGCCCCCGCAGGCTTCATGCGGCCGCCTCACTCCATGAACACCGTCGACCACCGGCGGCATGGGCATCCGGCATCCTGAATCGGACACCACCCCAGCGCGAACACAGATCGAACATCGTGTGGTTCCAGCCGAGGACGAGAGCTGCTGGGGCAAACGCTTGAAGCCACCGACTCATCACCCAGGCGATATGGCGCCGCTACCGAATGTCAACACCTGCTCCTCGGCCACCTCACCAAGAGACCGATTTCCCATCTGTCCTTCCTCTTGATCACCCTCGTACGGTGAAGCCCGTTTTTGCCCGCGTACATGCCGGTCGCACCTACCGATGGGAATTGCGGCTGTCGTACGGGCTCAGGGGGAGGAAGCACGCACATGGACCCGTTGGCATTTCCCGTCCTTGCCGGAACGCTGCTGACCGAGGCGGTCAGGTTTCTCTTCGACCGAGCGAGTGCGGTGTTGGAGCGGCGTGCAGGTCGAGTACCGGTGGAAGAGCCGGAGCAAGTGCCGGAGCAGCCGCAGCCCCTGCTGGTCAGGCCCCCCGCACTCACTGACGAGCGCGTCGCACGCATCACCGGGGCCCATGGCGCGCTCCGCGTCTACCTGTCACGGCCCGAGTTTCTCCAGGGCGACGACAACGAATTGCGGGAGCTTCTGGGACGCCTTCGTCGGGACCTGGAGGAGGTATACGGGCGCCGCTTGCCCTTTGGCGATGAGAAGGAGGCGGACCGGCCCGGGGTGGAGGTCTCGCAGAGGGCCGAATCCCTTCGCGGCAAGCAGGTCGGTATGCGCGTCGGCGGTGACATCACGGAACGCGGACGGGCACGCGTCGATCAGGAGGCCGGGACCATCGAGGAGACGGGCGAACAGGTAGGCATTGAGGTAAAAGGCACGATCGGCTGAGGCAGGCGGCAACAGCATGAGCTTCGATGACAGCCTTACTGGAGAGCGCCCGCCGCAGGCCCTGCCCCCGTCCACGGAAAGCGACGGGCGAGAGGGCAAGCCGCCGGCACCCTGGGCGCAACCCGCGTCGGGACCGCAGAATCCAGCTATCGAACCGACCAGCCTTCCCGAGCTGCCACCTTTCCCTCCCGACCCGCCCAGCAACGATGCGTCGACCGCGCCAGCAATCAAGGCGTCGGCAGAGACCGCGGACGCCGAGCGCCCCTCCGACGACAGCTTTCCGCGGCGGCCTACGGTGTGGGCACCGACGCGTGACGCGGTCGAGGCGGTCGGGCAGGCCGCCGTGCTGCAACGAGCCTTCATCAACAACGGCGAACAAGTCGGCACGAAGTACGTGTACGAGCAGACCCTCGACTCGCACGCCCCGATCTCGCCCGAGTACCTGGCCGTAGTCCACGAGGTGTACGCCGAGCCCCGTTACGAGGACCGACTGGCTCCCAGCTCCTTCAAGCAAGCTCTTGAAGCCCTGCGTGCAGCGGGCTCCGTCCTGGTCATCAGCCGCCCGCACAACAGCAGCCGGACCTTCACCGCCTACGCATTGTTCGCTCATCTCCTGAATGAGGGCGTCATCGCCGAAGTGCGGCCGCTGCCCTTCGGCGGCTCCAAGCACTTCCCAACCAGGCGCCTTCCACACGACCACCGTTGCGGGTACCTGCTGGAACTACCGCCAGACGAAGATGACTTCGCGGTCGAGGACTCCTTCGGGGCCAACCTGAACAAGCTCGTCGAGCGCCTGCAGCGGCGTGACTGCCGACTGATCGTCCTCACTCGCCCCGAGCAGTGGAGACGCATAAGCCATGGGGCGCCGGACGGCGTCGCTCCGGAGTTAGGCACGGTGGATCCACGTGACATCGCCGAGCGCTGGCTACTCGGACAGGAGCCCGACTTTCCAGCAGATCAGTGGCTTGGTCACCCAAGCATCAAGCCACTTCTTACCAACCAGGCCCCAACCGATGTGCTCAACCTCGTGCACCTCATGCTGGAAGAGCACCGGGCGGCCCAATCCGCAGCCGTAGATGCATCCAATCCAGGCCACGCGCTCAGGCATCAGCGGGACGGTTCCCCCCGCCTGACGTTCGAGGAGCAAGTGGCCAACGTCGCGTCCGCCCACAGCAACTGGGAAGACGCGCTGTACACGTGGCACGAGCCCGAGGGGCGATCCCGTACCAGCTTCGAGCGCAACTTCCTACTGGCTGCGGCTGTTCTGCGCAGCGATCCGGTCGGGCATGTCTACGCCAGCGCGGCAAAGCTGACCGAACAGCTCGACAGCGCAGAGGTGGAGGTGGACGGACAGCGGGAACCCGGAGTCATCGCTATGACGAGGGCCATCGGAGCAGAGCGTGAACATGACGGCACCCTCACCTTCACCCGCCCGCACTGGGACGACGCCGTCATCGAGTACTTCTGGAACGACCGCCCTCTGGCTCGCACCACATTCTTGAAGTGGCTCGCGCAGGCACCTGTCCTTGACACCAGCACAAGCAGAGAAGCCCTAGAGATCATCAGCAAGGATGGTCGGCTTGCCCTGGCAGAGCGCGTGGGCCAGTTCGCTTTGCAATGGGCCGTTCGCCATCGGCGGCAGACTCCGCTGGAGCGGATAGTCGAGGAGTGGTACAAGCACGGAACCACCAAGGAGCTATGGCCGCTGGCCGTTGAACTTCTGGACTCCGCAGCCATCCATGCCGCCAGCGCTCCCTATATCCACTCCATGCTGCTCGCCTGGTCGAACCGAAGCCAGCCCCACCTGCAGAGAGCCGTTGTAGAAGTGTGTACGGGCACGTTCGGCCGCCGGCATACCGCCAAGGCGCTACGGCGGCTCAGGAATGTGGCAGCGCAAGGTCGTCCCGACGTGCTCGACGTGTTACGCGAGGCGGTACGCGTCCTTTGGGAGGACGCCACCGTACGGCAGATGTTGTTCGGGTACGTCGTCGATTGGTGCAAGTCGGACACGACAAGCCAGACCGTCGGGCACCGAACGTTCACCGCGCTGGCCCTGAATTCCCCGCCCGAGGCAACCGGCCTTCCGCCACTCCTCCAAGCCATGTTCGAAGAGAACATCGACGAGGAGGACTCCTTCCGCCCCAGTGTGCAAGGGCTAGTGACGGGCTGGCGCGCTCTGCTGCGCCAGGCCGCAGGGCCAACAGGGGAACGCGACCTCGATAAAGCCGTCTTCACGTGGCTGGACGCGGCACTGGAACGGCATGAACTCAAGTCCGTCGTCTTCGACACCCTGCGCCAGGCCGTGAACGTTCCAGGCACCGAGGGGCCAACCCTTCGCGAAACTCTGCGAACTTCCGCCCAATGGTGGGTGCAGGGGCAGGACCGCCCTTACACCGAGGAGAAGGAGGACCTCAAACGCGAACTGTCTGCCCTGCTCGACCAGGACCTCATCGCCCGGCGTAATGAGCCGGTCGTGTCTCAGTACGCCCCGCCAAGCGCTCCCGGTGATGAGCCTCAGGGTGTTGCGGAGGTCGACGCCGCATGAGACGCCGGACCGCCAAAGCACCTGTGCCGATGACACAAGAGGACGCTCGCTGGACATCCGTCTTCACGGACCGCGTCAAGAGCACAGACCCGTTGCTGTTCTTCACCACCGAGGTCCGGGTGACCTGGCACCGCGCCGACGCCACCACGCCGGCGAATCGGCATACGGCTCCACGACTTGCGAGGAGATCGATCGAGAGGGCGGCCGAGTCCTGTGACGTCCTCCGTCCCGAAGCTGCCGAACAGGACATCACCATCGCCGTCCGGGCAAAGCTGCCCCTCGTGGCCGACGGCGTGGTGGTCACCGACGTGCACGTACGCATCAACGTGGACGACACCACGCGGAGGGCCGCTCTCCACTCGGAATGCGTGCAGCAAGAGTACCGGCGGCAGGAGGAACGCATCCGGTACGACCATGAGCTGGACGAGCTGGCACGACGGCAGGTCCGCGCCCGCGAGGCGTTCCTCCGGGAGGAGATCCTCGCCAACCCGGCCGCCGCCCGCCTCTATGGACTGTTGGAGGGAGCGTCGAAGCACTGGTCCCGGCTCGGAGGCCCGCCGACGGGCACCGACCTCGACGACCTGGTGCGAGAGGTGCAGCAGTGGCAGCCAGGCCAGCAGTGGGTGACGGTGGCACAGCTGCTCCACAACTTCGCTGCCGGTCTGACGGAGGAAGGGCGCAGAGAACTGCTCACCCTCCTTGTCGACGCTGTCCGCGCGTTCGGCGACGAGCACACCGCCCACCGCCTCGCGCTCATCTCGGGTGAGGTGCGGTGAAGACTGCTGCACTGCGCTGGGCGCTTGCCCCTGTCACCAGCGTGTTAGCTCTGCGGCTGCGCCTACGGGAGCGTGGTCGTTTGTCCTATGACGCCGCCTGGCGCCTCGCACGGGTCATGCGGCACCCAGCCGAGATGGGATACCGCCTTCACGGCCACCGCAGCGACGATACGTAATGGGAAGTCAGTGCATGGCGAGACGTGCCTGCAGTAGGTCGTTGAGTACGCGCACCGGTGACGTGGGGCACATCACTAGGCGGGCGTCGAGCGCCGCCTCCCACTGCTCGGTCAGGCCAGCCACGAGGCGGCGGCGCATCCCAGGAGTGACATGGGCATAGCGGGCCGAGACAGAGCCGTCGATGTGGCCCATGCGCTCGTCCATGAGGACCTTCTCGGTACCGAGGTCTTCCATCATCGTCCGGTGGGTGTGGCGGAGGCCATGGGGCGTGAGGCCCTTGGCGATGGGGACCCAGCAGGCGTCGGCCCGGTCGGTGGCGTTACGGCCCCGGGACGGGACGCCGGGCCACGGTTCACCGAGGAGCGGGACGGGGCGTGCCTCCTGAGGTGCCTTCTTCGGGTACCAGCCGGAGACCGCTGGGGTGAACAGCCAGGTGGCGAAGCCGTTTCGGCGCCAGTGGGCCGCGTGCTCGGACACCATGCCGCCACGTATGAAACCGAGGTCCGCGATGGCCTGTTCCACCTTCGCCTGTGTGGCCTCGGCGACGCGGGTGGGATGGTTGAGGACGTTGGACACCGTGCCCGTGGAGACGCCAGCGCGGCGGGCGACGTCGGCGAGCTTGGCTCCCTGGTGGCTACTGGTACGGGCTGCGCCGAGACCTCGGTAGACGTAGGTCTTGCCGTGGCAGGGGCAGGGCGTCGGTTTCGTACGGGCTATGTGGTTGGCGACCATGGCAGAGAGCCAGCTCGGCGAGTCGATGGTGCGGTAGCTGTCGTCCTTGGGTGGGACGCGCACCAGCTCGCCCGTGTCCAGCTCGTACAGCTGCCACTCGACGCGGAACGATCCGGGGCGGGTGAACTCTGTCTCCAGGCCGACCAATTCTGCCCAGCGCACGCCGGTGTAGCCCTTATGCACCACGGCGACGAACTCGTCGTCGCGGCCGGAGAGCAGGGAGGCGCGTTCGGCGATGAGCAGGATGCCGAGTGCGTCGGTGATGACCTTCTCCGGTCCACGGTCGCGTGAGCGGCCGGCGCGCTTGCCGCGCCCGCGCCGCCTGGCAGCCGGGTTGGAAGTGATCAGGCCCTCGTCGATCGCGTCTTCGAGGATTAGGTGGAGCGTCGAGCGCCAGGTCTTGACGCTGGAGGCCGCGTACAGGGCCCGCTCCTTCTTCTCCCACAGCTCGACGTCCGTGCGGAGGATGCCGACGAGAGCCTTGTCCTCAAAGTCGGGGAGCAGGTGCTCCTCGATGTGGCGCTTGTAGTTCTGCATCGTCGAGGCGGCCAGGTCCTGGGCCTCGTACCAGCGGCTCGCATACTCGCCGAACGTCTCCTGGCCAAGGGCCGGATCGCGCCAGTCGCCACGCCGGTACTTGTTCTCGGCCTCGCTCGCGGCCCGCTGGGCCTCGCCCTTGGTGGCGAACCTGATGGTCCTGCCCTGCTCGTCGGCGACCGTGAGGTGCTTGCCGGGCGCGACCTTGTACCGGCCGCGCCAGTAGTTTCCGCGCTTCTCCGCGAATCCCATGTGTTCCTCCCGTCCTTACGTCCTCGCGCTACGCAGCGGTCCCGAAGTGGCCCTGGCTGACTCGGCGCGGGGGCCTGGCTCGGAGCCGGACCACGGGAACAGGCGGGGTGGACGGGGAGGCCAGACGGGGCGCCTTGGAAACAGCGGTCGGAGTCGGCTGCTGAGGCACGGCGGGCTGGGCTTCGTGCATGCGGATGATCTCCGCGAGGTGTTCGCCGGTGAAGCGGTAGGACCGACCAACCCTGGTGTACGGGATCAGCCGTCGGCGGGCGCGGTCCTTGACCCACCAGGCGGAGCAGCCGAGCACTGCAGCGACGTCCTCGGGAAGGTAGAGGCGCGACGGCACGGTATCGGCGTGTCGGGGCTGTGCGGAGGCGTGGGGTATCGCGGTGTGGCGCAAGCGGGGTCCTCTCCTGGCCTCGGCGGGTGGGGCGGCAACCCCGGCCGGACCGGTGTCGTTCAGGGATGGGATGGGCGTGTGGTGCGGCCGGGTCCTGGGGTTTGCGGTCCAGGGCGGCCGGAGGAGCGGGTTACGGCTGAGGCGGGAGCCCGAACTCCTCCTGGTTGATCTTCATGGTGTTCTCGGCGATGGCGTTGCTGACCATCACGTCGGCTTCCTCGCGGATGCCCGGGTGGTCGTCGAGGTAGGCGGCCAGGTCGTTGGTCGCCCTGCGCCACGCGTGCTGGGCTCTCTGGGCGGCCGCGTTGGCGGCCACGACGGTGTCGATCAGCTCCATGGCGCGGCCGGCGGCGGCCAGGGCAGGGGGGCCGACGAGGTTGGACAGCGAGACCCCGAAGACCTCGGCGAAGCCGATGGCCTCGTCGAGGTTGATGCGGCGTTTGCCGTTCTCAATCCGCCACACCGCCGACGGGTTCATCTCGTAGCCGGCCTCGTTGAGGCGGTCGGAGAGCGTGGTGGTGCTCCAGCCACGCTGCTCGCGCTCGGCCTTGATCCGCTTGGCGGCGTTGTCCTCGCCCTTGAGCAGGACGCCCTCGGGCTCGTCCTCGTGGTCGTCGTCAGACATTCCTCCTCCTTCCTCTTGCAGCATGTTTCTGCAATTCGCATCACCCTAGACGGTACACCATGTTCTGCCGCTTGCAAAGCCGCTATGCCTAGTGCATAGTGATAGATGTGCCGCACCGCTGCGATCCACTGGAGACCGCCATCACCTAGCCCGACAAACAGAAAGCCCCCCGGTGCTGAAGACACCGAGGGGCTCAAAGCGCAAACCTCACACCGCCCATCCCTGAACGACCGATCGCAAGGCCGGGATTGCCGTCCCATATGGCCTGCAGATTGAGGAGCTCGATGTCCAGTATGGACGAAGCCACCCCGAACACGCCATCGCTTCCCGTCAAGTGGCCGCCGACGGCGATCCCCGGCCGGCCGAACAGCCCGTCGCCCACTGCGGACCCCGAGGGCGTGGAAGTCCTGGACTTGGTCCGGGACGCGATCCGGCGCTATGTCGTCATGCCGAGCGACGAAGCCCTGACCGCCACCACGCTGTGGGCCGCGGCGACCCACCTGCAGACCGTGTGGCAGCACGCGCCGCGCCTGGCGGTGGTCGGACCGGCCAAACGGTGCGGGAAGTCGCGGCTCCTCGAAGTCCTGATCGAGGCGGTCCACGAGCCGCTGATCACGGTCAACGCCTCCGCCGCAGCGATCTTCCGGTCGATCGGCGAGGGCGACCCGCCCACGCTCTTGGTCGACGAGGTCGACACGATCTTCGGCAGCGCGAAGGTCGCGGAGAAGAACGAGGAGATGCGCGGCCTGCTCAACGCCGGCCACCAGCGCAACCGTCCCACCCTGCGCGTCACCGGCCCCAGCCACGAGGTGGTCAAGTTCCCCACCTTCGCCATGGCCGCCCTCGCCGGCATCGGCGATCTGCCCGACACGATCATGGACCGGTCGGTCGTCATCCGGATGCGGCGGCGGGCCGAGACCGAGAAGGTCAGCTTCTGGCGCTACGGCCGCGACGACCTGGCGGTACGCGAGCTCCGCACACGGCTGGCGGCCTGGCTGGCCTCCGTACGCGAGAAGGCTCTCGCTCTGGAGCCGAAGCTGCCGGTCGAGGACCGTGCCGCCGACACGTGGGCGCCGCTGGTCAGCGTCGCCGACCTCGCGGGCGGGCGCTGGCCCGTCCTGGCCCGCACCGCGTGCACGGCCATGACCGACTACGAGTCCGGGCGCGACGAGGACGGTGGCCTGAAGATCCGCATCCTCGCCGACATCCGCCGTGCCTTCACCTCCGAAGGCGACCAGCCGGTGCTCCGCACCGGCCGCCTCCTGGACATCCTCAACGCCGACCCCGAGGCGCCCTGGGCCGAGCACGGTCCCAACGGGCTCACCCCGCGCGGGCTGCAGATCCTGCTCCAGGACTACGGCATCAAGTCGGCCAACCGCCGCTTCCCCGGCGGCCACCAGGCCAAGGGCTTCACCCGCGCCCAGTTCACCGACGCCTGGACCCGCTACTGCCCGCCCGAGGCAGTCACCACCCTCCCGGCCGAGCCCGGCGCCTGACCCTCCCCGACTCGTCCCACTCGTCCCCGCGCAGGTCAGCGCGGGGACGAGTCACCGACCCGCAACGAGTCGACCCGACATCACCGCCCCACCCGTACCTGCCCTGACCAGCGGCGGGACGAGTGGGACGAGTTCCCACTGCTCACGGCCACCCACTCACCCGGTGGCTACACCCATCCCTGGAGCACACCGCTTGACCACCCCCACCCCCACCCCGACCGTCTCCGTGCCGACGCCACTGGCTCTCGCCATTCGTACCGGCGTAGCCCTCCTGGCCCTGTCAGCCTTCGCGCTCTCCTACGACGCCCTGCGTCAAATGGCCGCCGCCAGCCACATCCACCGGCTGCTCACCTACGCCTTCCCCCTCGTCATCGACGGCTTCATCGCCATCGGCATCGGCGCCCTCCTCGTCCTGCGCAGCGCGCCGCTGAAGCCCCGCCTATACGTCTCGGCCCTGGTCGGCATCGCGACCGTCACCAGCATCTGGGCCAACGTCCTGCACGCCATCCGCCTCAACCAGCAGACCCGCCCGGGCGGGCTCGCCCTCGACGACATCACCGTCGGCGCCATCTCCGCCATCGCCCCGCTCGCCCTCGCCGGCGCCGTCCACCTCTACCTCCTCGTCCAGCGCCGCCCCGCCCACGCAGAGCATCACGACGAGGGCCGCCACATCACGGCGGCCACCACTCCGGAAGGTGGCGCGGCGGTGGCCGCTAAGGAGCCGGCGTCAGACGCCCACGTCGCCGGGGAGTCCGAGAAGGCCACCGAACAAGTGGCCCAGCCCGAGAAAGCGCCCGTCAAGCGTGGCGATCAGCGGCCGATGGCCACGTGGGAGGAGGTGGTCGAGATCGGCCGTACCGCTCCCTTGGGACGTGACGGCCGCGTCTCCCGGCGCCACATCGAGACGACCATCCGCGACAAGGGCCTCAGGCCCGGCCGCCGCGAACGCCTGGAGAAGGCCAAGGCCCTGCTCCAGGCGTTCGCGACCAGTCCTCCACCGAGGTCGCCGGATAGGCCAGAGCCTCTCCACCCACCGGACACTCGCCTCGGAATTCCTCCGAGGCGAGACCACTTCCGCAGTCACCGCCCCCACGATCGGAGAGCCCGCGCATGCACGAACAACCCCTCCCCAGTTCCCCGTCCATCACCCAGCAGCCGACCACCACCTCTGCCCCGGGCGGAGCAAGGTATGGCGTTGGACCGTCCAAGGGTCGGTCCAACGCGGGAGCCTCCGCCCCGGGGGTGGCGGAGGCAGGTCCCCGGTGCGAGGGCGCACCGGGGACAGGGGCCGTGCGTGCCGCCGACGAAGCCGCGCTGCGTCGTGTCGCCCGCCGCCGCGTCCGCCAGGACGTGCAGCGCACAGAGCGTGTCGACGTCCGCTACAGCGTCGACGAGAAGCAGGCGATCCTCGCCGAGGCCCGCCGCCACAACCTGGCCGGAGCGCACTTTGTCGGTGCCGTCGTCATGGCCCACCTGAACGGCGATCTCGCCCTGCCCGCCGGGCGGACCGCCAACGACGACCTGGTCGACGAGTACGCAGCCCTGCGTACCGAGCTCACCAGGATCGGCACGAACGTGAACCAGATCGCCCACCGCTACAACTCCGGCGGCGATGCACACCCGGTGGACGCCGCCGTGCTCGCCGAGGCCCGCCGGCTCGTGGCTGTGGTGAAGCAGACGATCACGGCGGTCGACGCCGCCGCGGATGTGGCTGCCACGAACCGCCGGGCGGCCTGATTGATCGCGAACATCGTCAAGCCCGGCCACAAAACCCGAGGCGTCCTGAACTACCTCTACGGGCCCGGGCGCGCCAACGAGCACGCCGACCCTCACCTCGTCGCCTCCTTCGACGGCTTCGTCCCCGACCCCGGCCGCGACCCCGACGCCACCCTCGCTCAGCTCGCCGCCGTCCTTGACCTGCGGGTCAAGCAGGCCGGCGCCAAGGCGCCGAAGAACCACGTCTGGCACTGCTCGATCCGCGCCGCCCCCGAAGACCGCCACCTGGCCGACGACGAGTGGGCCACCATCGCCCGCCGCGTCCTGAACGCCACCGGCATCGCCCCGGCCGGCGACCCCGACGCCTGCCGCTGGGTCGTCGTCCGCCACGCCGACGACCACATCCACATCGTCGCCACCAAGGTCCGGGGCGACCTCCGCCCGCCCCGCAACTGGAACGACTTCCTGCGCGCCGACAAGGAACTCGTCGCCATCGAGAAGGAGTACGGCCTACGGCAGGTCCCGCGCGGCGACCGCACCGCCGCGAAACGTCCCACCCGCGCCGAGCAGGAGAAGGCCCATCGAACAGGGAACGCCCGGACCTCTCGCGAGCACCTGCGCACCATCGTCCGCACTGCCGTCTCGGCCGCTACGACCACCGAGGAGTTCTTCCGGCTCGTCGAAGGGGCCGGAGCCCTCATCGACGTCCAGCATTTTCCTTCCGGGGACGTCCGCGGCTACAGGACCGCCCTCGACGGTGACACCAACGCCCAAGGCGAACCCGTCTGGTTCTCCGGCTCCACCCTCGCCGCCGACCTCTCCTACCCCAAGATCGCCGAACGCCTCACGACCACCGAGGCAACGCCGACGGAGCTAAGCGAGGCTCCGGCTTGGCGGCGACTCGCACGCGCCGTCGACCGGACGCCCGACCACCTCGCCCACGGCGAGGACGAGACCGGACAGGCCCACATCACCGTCCTCGCCGAAGCCCTCGACGTGCTTCCCCTGATCGCCCCCGCCGGAATCCGGCCGCAGCTCGTCCAGGCCGCCATCGCCTTCGAACGAGCCAGCCGGTCCCAGATCCGCGCCCGACATCAGCAGGCCCAAACCACCCGCCGGGCGGTTAAGGCGATCCTGCGCGAACCCGCCCCGAAGGATGGAGCCCTCCTCACGATCGTCCTCGACGCCCTCCTGCTCGCGGTCATCGCCGCCCAGCACTGGCACCGCACCCACGGCCATACCCAGCAGGCCGAAGCCGCCCGCCAGGCCGCCGGCCACCTCCGCGCCGCCTATCAGGCCCAGGCCGCCGAGCCACTGACCGTGCTCCGACAGCAAGGAACACGGCTGGCCGAGTCACTACGCCGACGACAGGAGTTCGCCCTGCGCCGAGTTCTTCCCGAACTAGCCGAACGGATCCTCGCGGAGCCCGGCTGGCCCGCTCTTGCTGCCACCCTCGACCGAGCCGAAGCAGCGGGCCACAAGCCCGCCGCTCTCCTCACCGAAGCCACCGCCCGACGAGAAACCGACACCGCCACCAGCGTCAGCGAAGTCCTCACCTGGCGGCTCCACCGCCTCGCCAACCTGACCGCCGTCACCACCAGCGGTACCCCGATACCCCCGTCGGCCGCCTACCGCCCGACCAACACCGCCACCAGCCAGCAGCGCCGCACGCGCTGAACTCCACCTTCAAGGAGCACCCCCTGAAGATTCACTCCGCCGCCGACATCTTCCCGATGCTCGATCCTGGCGAGTTACTCGATCTCGCCGAATCCATCAAGGCCGAGGGCCTGCGCAAGGACATCGTCCTCGACGTGGAAGGTGTCCTCCTTGATGGCCGCAGCCGGCTCGCCATCTGCGAGGTCGCTGGCGTCGAACCCTGTTTCACCACCTACACCGGCGACGACCCCCGAGCGCTGACCTTCTCCAGCGATGCGGTGCTTACGACGCTGCCTTCCGAACCGCGTCGACCAGTGCTGTCGCGCGTTCGTCGTCGGACCCGCTGACGATGTGGTTCATGACGTAGCCGAAGGCGAGGCCGTGATCGGGGTCGGCGAAGGCGAGGGAGCCGCCGCGGCCGGTGTGGCCGAAGGCATTCGGGCCGGTCATGGGGTTGCCTTCGGTGGGCAGCATGTAGCCGCTCGCGAAACGGCTCGGGAGCAGCATCACCCGGTCCTTCCCGTTGGCCTGTTCCTCGGCGGCCGAGGCCAGGGTGGCGGGGGTGAGGAGGCGTACGCCGTCGACCTCGCCGATGGTCGCGGCGTACATGCGGGCGAGGGAGCGGGCGGTGCCGATGCCGTTGGAGGAGGGGAGCTCCGCCGCCTGCACCTCCGGGGCGTCGAAGTCGATCGCGGCCGGGTCGGTGACGGCGAAGGCGCGGTTGCTGAGCGAGTCGGGGTCGCGCCAGGCGGCGACCTGCTCGCGGAGTTCCGCCGGGACGGATGCGGTGGGGACGGTGGTGAGGTCGACGGACGGGCCCCGGTAGGCCATGCGGCTGACCCGGGCGCGTGCGCTCGCCGGCAGGCCGATGTGGAAGTCCAGTCCGAGGGGGGTGGCGATCTCATCGGCGAAAAAGCGGCCCGGCGTCCGGCCGGAGACGCGGCGGATGACCTCGCCGACCAGCCAACCCCAGGTCCGGCCGTGGTAGCCGTGGGCCGTGCCCGGGGTCCACTGCGGGCGCTGGGCCGCCAGCGCCGCCGTCATCGGGTTCCAGGCCAGGGCGTCCGCCACGGGAAGCGGTTCGTCCAGGGCCACCAGGCCCGCCTGGTGGGACAGCAGCCAGCGCACGGGGATGTCGGCCTTGCCGTTCGCGGCGAACTCCGGCCAGTACGAAGCGACCGGGGCGTCGAGGTCGAGCAGGTCGCGTTCCACCAGCATGTGCGCGGCGGTCGCGGTGGCGCCCTTGGTCGCCGAGTAGACCAGTTGCAAGGTGTCCCGTGTCCACGGGCGGCCGGTCTCGGGGTCGGCGATGCCGCCCCAGAGGTCGACGACCGGCCGGCCGTACCGGTAGACGCACACGGCCGCGCCGATGTCCCCGCGCCGGGCGAAGTTCACCGCGAACGCCTCGCGGACCGGCTCGAACCCGGGCGCGACTTCACCGTCGATGATCGTCATGCCCCTCATCCTCGCAGCGCGACCGCCTTCCCCGAAGGACGATGCACGTACGCGGGGAAGGAGATCCGGCTGCGTCAACGGGGCTTCTCGGCACGGCCGATGAGGGTGCCGATGTGGCCCTCGGCCGGGGCGTCGAGGACGGTGACGGACACATCGGTGAGGCCGACGTCGGAGAGGAGACCGGCCCAGGTCTCGGGGGTGTGGCTGTAGCGGTAGGTGTACATGGCGGGGCCGGCGAAGCCGCCCTTGTACATGCCCTGCGGGCCGTAGGCACCGGGAATGGCCGGCGGCTGCGAGAAGGCGAACACGCCACCAGAGTTCAGGCGTTGGGTGACGAGCGGGAAGAGAAGGGCGGGGTCGGTGAACCAGACGGCGCCGAAGGCCGAGTAGATCGCGTCGTACGTGCGCGGGTCCTGGGCCAGGTGCTCCAGGATCTCGGCGCACACGAACTCGATGCCGAGGTGGCTGTACTTCTCGGTGGAGCGGGCGACGGCGACCGGAGAGAGGTCGATGCCGGTGGCCTTGACGCCCCGGCCGGCGAGGTGGGCCAAGGCTCGTCCCGTACCGCTGCCGATCTCCAGGACCGTGCCGGGTTCACCGAGGAGGCCGGGGCCGGGGTCGGCGGGGTGATCCTTGTACTGAGTCCATCGGAACACCGGGTCGCCGTTGGACGGATCCTTCCACGCGCTCTCGGCGAAGGTGTCCCACAGAGCGCGTTCGTGCTCGTAGTTGTGCGGGGCGGTGGTCATGGTCGTGTCCTCGCGGGGGATACGGGAGGCGGCCCCGCCACCCGTGTGCGCGGCGGCGGGGCCCCACCCTAGGGCGGTTCGTCCGGGACGTCGGCGGTTTCCGGCCGCCGGTCACCCGGTCAGTGGGAGTCGGGGACCTTGGAGTCGCACGGCGAGCAGTCCGCTCCGTCGCGCGCCCACAGCTCCTCGTCGGGGGCGAAGCCGATGGACCGGAGGAAGGCGGCCGTGTCGGTCACGGTGCCGTCGTTGCGGCGCTGGATGAAGGGCGCGTGGTGCTTGTAGCGGCCCTCGTTGTACAGGTCGCAGAGGGCGAAGTAGACCGGGGTGTCCAGGATGACCTGGTGGACGCCGATGTCGACGACCTTGCCGACGCCAAGGTGGACGTCGGGGTGTTCCATCGACGCGACCATGTACATCACGGCGTTGCCGAGGATGCACTCGGCGAGGTCGCGGACCATCACCTCATCGCGCAGGAGGAGGGCGACCTCGCGCTCCCAGACGGTCAGGCCGCTGTCGAGGACGTTCACCGTCAGGTGCCGGAGGTGCGGGGTGACGGCGTTGAGCAGCTCCTTCGGGTCCCGCGAGCGGGTCGCGGCGGTTGTGGTCTCCGCGCGGGTCGTGGGGGTTGTGGCGGGGTTCTCGGCGAGAACGGTCATGGTGGTGCTCCTCTCGAAAGGGTCGAGTGGTGCGATGCGGGGTGGTCGTCGCGACCGTCCCGCTTCACCGGCCCTGTCGAGGCCGGTGAGGTGGAGGTGTCCCGGATGGGGGCCGTGGGCAAAGTGACGGACCGATGTCACCCCGGCCGGAACAGGTTCTTGGGCGGGGCCTCAGTCGAGAAGGGCGTCGGCCGTCTTCTCCAGCAGGGCCGCGTTGGCGCTCGTGTCGTGGCCGAGGGCGAGGGCCTGGTGCGGGAGGGCGGCGAGCCGGTCCGCGAGACCGGCGGAGCCGCCGGTCATGGGCAGCAACCCGAACACGTCGGGGTAGCGGTCCTCCGTACCGGCGGTGAAGAAGTCCGCCTCGCCCAGGCGGCGCGGCTCGTCGAGGAGCCGCGCCTCGCCGCCCGGGGTGATCTGCGGGAAGAGCAGACCGGCGGCCCGGCCCTCGGTGGCCAGGGTCATGCCGAGCCAGGTGTCGAGCTGGTCGGGGAAGAACTGGGGCTTCATCTCCTTGCCGCTCGCCCGCCACAGCGGCTCGCGCCGTCCGGCCAGGAGTGCGTTGGTGACCCGCTGGTCCTGGGTGGGGTGCATGAGTTCCCCGGCGCGGAGCCGGTCGGCGACGGGCTCGAAGAGGCCGAGCGCGTCGAGGAGCCCGAAGCCGCAGGCAGCCGCCGACGGCCACGGCAGCACCCGTACGTACCCCTGCTCCGGACGGACGAAGACGCGGTCGTTGGCGAGGAGCCGCCAGCCGGCGCGCGCCAGGAGGAACGCGGTGGTGGTCTTGCCCGCGCCCTTGTCGCCGAGGACGAGCAGGGTGGCGCCGTCGTCACGGGTGACGGCGGAGGCATGGAGGATCTGCCATCCCTCGACGAGGAGCATGCCGCGGACGATCTCGCGGGCCAGTCGGGCGGCGGCCGTCGCCACCGCCGTCTCGTCGTCCCCGACGATCCGCAGGCGGCGCAGGGAGGGACTCCATCGGTAGGCGAGGCGCTCTCCGCTCTGTACGGCGGTGACGCTGCCATCGGCGTGACGGGTGTGGAGCATGGGGGAGCCCGCGTAGTCGACCTCGGCGGCGTCCTGGTCGAGATCGGCGTCCGCGGCCATGTCCTCGTACGCGTCTGGGTCGACGTCCGCAGAGACCAGGGCGCCGCTGATCGGCGGCTCGGCGGGGGCCGCGTTCCACCACGAGCCGAAGTAGCGGGTGGCCCAGTCGGTCACGGCGGCCGAGTGGCTGGTGACGGTGACGGCCTGACCGTCGGCCGTGGCGATGCGAGTGGCGGTGCGGACAGCGGTACGGGGGGTCATCGGAACGTGTCTCCTCGAAGGACGGTGCGTACGGCGGGCTGTTCGTAGGCGGTGCGGAGCTTGGCGGCGGCGGTCTGGAGCCGGACGGACTCCGCCGGGGCGAGCGGGGGCATGCACACGGTCGGTGTGCCGGAAGTGAAGCGCAGCGGGATTCCGTACCAGTCGCCCCGCCAGGGAGCGGCCAGTTCGATCACCCCGTCCACTAGGCCGAGCGCGTGCGCGAGCGCGGCGAGGACGGCTCCAGCGGGGCCGGAACGGGTGCGGCCGAGAGCTCCGTTGATGCGACGGGGCCGGTGGACGAGCTCGGCGCGGACCTCCCGTAGGGGGACGGCGACGGACCGGCCCCGGATAGTGGTGGAGGACGCGCAGATCACGGCGTGGTCGCCGTGCTCGCCGATGACGTGCCCGGCGACCGCCTCCACCGGGACGTCCAAGAGCCGGGCGAGAGCGAGCCGGTAGCGAGCGCTGTCGGTGTTGGAGCCGACTCCGAACACCCTGGCGCAGCCGGACGTGGCCGCGAACAGCCGGGTCATGACGTCGACCGGATTCGTCACCACGACCACCGCGCCCTGATAGCCGGAGAGCCGACGCCCGAGCGCGGCGATCAGAGGGGCGTTCGCCACGAGCCCGGCCATGCGGACGTCGCTGGTGGCCGTGTTGGTGAACGCGGCCCGGGGACAGACGACGATCGCGTCGCAGCCGCCCATCGCGTCCGGTGCGGCATGAACCGCCCGGACGTGGGAGCCGGTGACCTGGGCCATGTCCTCCAGATCGGTGACGAGGGAGGCCGCCGTACGACCGCTGCCGGAGGCGACCACGACCGCGTCGCACCAGCCGGCGGTCACGAGGAGCGTGCCGACGGTCTGCCCGACGGCTCCCGCGCCGATGAGCCCGATCGTGGTCATGAGGCAGCCGTCTTCGCGGCGCTGTCCAGACACAGGCGCCATACGCCGCGCGCGTCTCGGTACGACACCACGGCCGCGGTGGACCGGTCGAGCATGTCGCACACCGCCCTCGCCCGCCTGACCACATCGGCGGCGTGCGCGGTGAGCGGCAGGTCGGCGGGAGCGGTCAGGTAGGTCGTGAGGATGTTCGCGGTGTCCATCAGCCACAGGAGCGTGAGCTGACGCAGCCAGGCGTCCCGCCCGCTCCGGTCGCTGCCCACCGTCGCCGAGGCCGCGTACGCCGCCACTCCCCCGAGCAGCGCTCGTACGCCTTCCGTCCCGGGAGGACGCGCGACGAGGTTCAGCACCGTCCGGGAGACAAGCTTGGCCGCGTCGTCGGCGGGCCGGCCGCGCATCAGCCCGGGATCCAGGAAGGCGGGTCGCTCAGCGCCGTCGGGGAAGACGACGTGCTCGGGCTTGAGGTCGCCGAACACCACCGCCCGCGCGGGCGAGGCCGTGATGCGCCGGGCCTGGTGCAGGCGCCCGACGACGGCCGCCAGCGCCTCCGCGTGGCAGGTCTGCCGCAGGCAGGTACTGCCCGACAGGCCGTTGAACTTTCTCAGGAAGGTGCCGGTGATGGACCGTTCCCGGATCTCGCTCCGCCCGACCCGCGCGGCGACTCCCCGCCTCCGCAGGCCGACCGCCATCTCGCCGATCACCGTCTCCAGCAGCACAGCGGTGCGATGCGGCGCCCGCGCCAACAGCTCGGCCAGCGTGGGGCCGTGGACCGGCTCGGTGAACAGCACCCCGCCCTCGTAACCGGCGACGGTCGGCACGTGAAGGGCAGCAGGTCCGGCGAGAACCGCGAGCTGACGTGCTTCCCGTTCCAGGAGGGAGCCAGGGGAGGCGACGTACGCGGCCTGCGCGTCCAAGACGGTGCCCCAGTCGCCGCAGGACCCCCGCAGCAGCGACACCAGCGAGACGCCGAGGACCGACAGCTTCGCGTACAGCGGTCGGCCGTCCACCTCCACCCGTCGCACGTAGCTGGTGACGCTCGGCACCGTCGGCCCGAGCCTCACTTCAGCACCGGGCCACAGCCCGCAAGCTGCCCGCTCGACCTGACTGGCCGCGTACGCGAACACCTCGTCCGGCGACGGCGGCACCACGTCCTCGGCCGTACGGAACAGGTGCCCCATTGCAGGGCGGGCCGGCGTTCTCAGCTTTTCCACGGGGCCTCCTGGTCGGAAGGGCGAGGAGAGCCGGTCGTCCGGCTCCGAGCGGTGTTCTGACAGTGAACGGCTGCGCGCCGAGAGCGCGGAACGTTTCCCGGGGGTTCCTCCAAGGAGAGAAACCCCCGTTTCTCGCGCGGGGAGTAGCCTCTGACCACCGACCTGAGGGGAGGCTGGGATGTCCGATCCGACGACGCTGCACCCGCTGACCTACGTGCGCGAGAACCGGTACTGGGGCAAGGCCGAGTTAGCCCGGCTGATGTGCGAGCGTGGCGCCGAAATGGGCGTGCTCCTCGCCACCAACCGGACGACGATCTGGAAGTGGGAGCAGGGCCAGGCCCCCGACGCGGACGCGCAGCGAGTGCTCGCCGACCTGCTGGGCGTTCCCGAGGACCACGTGCGCTCGGCGCCCTGGCCGCGATGGCTGCCGGCGTGGGAGTCGACGGCCCTGGTCGCACCCTGGACCCCGGCCGGCACCGTGAAGGTCTTCACCGACCTGGTCAGGAGCGGCCACATGGACCGTCGGGCCTTTCTCTCCATCACCGGTGCGGCCCTGACGGGCGTAGCCGCCAACTGGGCAGCCGCGCCCGAGGCTTTCGCCTCCGCACTCGACGGCGACCGGGTCACCGACGCCATGGTGACCACCATCGAACAGCGCGTGGAGACCCTGCGCGTGCTCGACGACCAGATGGGCGGCGCCCGCCTGCTGGACCAGGCGACCAGCGACCTCGCCCTGATCACCGGCCTGCTCGACCACGGCCGCTACACCGATGCCGTCGAACACCGCCTCTACGCCACGGCGGCCGGCGTGTCCTACCTGGCCGGGTGGATGGCCTACGACAAGGGCCTTCGCTCCCTCGGCCAGCGCTACTACGTCGGCGCCCTCCGCAGTGCCCACAGCGCTCAGGACAGCGGCTTCGGCGCCTTCATCCTCGCCGAGATGGGCATTCACGTCTCCGACGCCGGCGACACCGCCGCCCGCGTGAGGCTGATCGAGACCGCCATCGGCAACGCCCCTGCGGCCCTCCCACCGGCAGCGGCCTCGTACCTCCACCTCCACCAGGCCGAGGCCCTCTCCCGCGACACCCGCCACGAGGCAGCGGGTAAGTCCCTCAACCGCGCCTACGACCTGTGGGGCACCCACCGAGAAGGCGACCGCCCCGGCTGGCTCGGCTGGTACGGCGAGGCCCAGCTCAAGTCCACCGAGGGCAAGATCATGCTCCGGGCCGGGTTTCCGGAACGAGCGACCCACGCCCTCTCAGTCGCAGTGGACCGAGCAGTCCCGCGTGATCAGGCGGTACGTTCCGGACGCCTCGCCACGGCACGACTGGCCGCCAGGGATCTGGACGGCGCTTTGGCCGCTGCTGCCGTTGGCCTGGAACTGCTGGAGAGCAGCGTCCGGTCCGACCGAGCGCAGGTCCGCCTGACGAAGTTCAGTCACTACCTCGAACCTCACGCCACGGAGCCTGCCGTGCGGGAGTTCCGGGAACGCCTCCGCGCTCTGCCCCCTTCGTCCTGATGGACCAGACACGCTCCCGAGTAGCGTCGAGACCCACTCGGGGAATAGTTCGATGAATAATTGACACGGGATACTTAAGTCCGCCAAGATCTCCTTGTGACGGAACCTCTCAACGCAGTAGAGGCCGAGTCGACCCTGTCGCCACATCTCCCCAAGATCGCTGGCTGCATCGAACTCGGATGGCGCAGGTGGCTCACCCTGCTGAAGCAGGACAGCGAACTCGGCATCGTGATCAGCGCCCGCTCGCGGGCCAACCTCGTGTACGACTTCATTCGCTACGAGGCGGTCAACGCATTCGACGGTTACGACGACGTCAAGGTCGGGGACAGCCGCGGCTTCCTCCTCCTTACGTTCGATGGGAAGATCGTCCTGCGGTTCAAGAAGTTCAGGGACCGCAAGCTGCGCACGAGCGGTGTACCGACTCAGCAGCGACGCGAGTACGCCAACCAGGTCCTGCCTGGCTTGGAGGCCCTGACCCATCTGGTCGCTGGCTATCTGCCCGACAAGGAGGGGCTGGGCCTGGAGCGGATGGCCATCACATGCAGTCTCGACGATGACCAACTGTGGGTCCTGGAATTGGATCTTGGTCTCGATGAGACTGGTGTCACGGCCCCCGTCGCGCCCATGCCGTCGGCTCCGCAGCGGGATACGATCGTCCGGCCCAAGCGGCGTGAAATCCCAGATCAGACCGGTACCGAAGAGAGGTAGCCACCCATGAACCCGCGCCTTCTGCAACTCGCGCGGGAGTCTCGTGGCTTGTCCCAGTCCAAGTTGGCTGGACTCGCAGGCATCTCACAGGCCGCCCTGTCCAAGGCGGAGAACGGCATCGGAACCCTGACTCCCGAACGTGTGCAAGCGGTGGCGGAAGCCCTCGGCTACCCCAGAGACCTCCTGGACTGGCCGGATGAACCCGTGGGCCTAGGCCCATCAGGCTTCTACCACCGCAAGCAGTCCGGCCTTGGCAAGACCGCGCTCCAGCGGATCGAAGCCGAGGTCAATCTGCTGCTCATGCAGCTCCGCCGGCTCGAAGCCAGTGTGGACATCGAGCCGATATACCGGCTGCCCGTCCTCGACGCAGACGAGCACACTCCGGAACAGGCCGCAGCAAAGGTCCGAGCGAGCTGGCTGCTGCCCGATGGGCCGGTACACGACGTCATCCGAACCGTCGAGAGAGCCGGCATCGTCGTCGTACGACGGGACCTGGAATCCCCAAAGATCTTCGGTCTCAGCGTCAGGACACCCAATAGCCTGCCCGTGATCATCCTCAACGAAGGCATGCCACCGGCACGGGAACGGTTCACCGTCCTTCACGAGCTGGGACACCTCGTCATGCACCAGCTGCCGAGCGACAATGGCGAACGGGAAGCAGACACCTTCGCCTCCGAATTCCTGATGCCCGGTTCCCTCATCGGACCTCACCTGTCCGGCCTCACGCTCCAGCGAGCGATCCAGCTCAAGCAACACTGGAAGGCGTCCATGGCCGCAGTGATCCAAACCGCGAAGCGCCTGGAACGCATCGATGAGAACAAGTACAAGAGTCTGCAGGTCCAGTTGACGCAGCACGGTTACCGCCGGAACGAGCCCGCGGAACCTGACCGCGAAGAACCGAGCATCCTGACCAACATCCTGGAGACGCACCGATTGGATCACGGGTACTCGGACAGGGAGCTGGCCACCGTGGTCGGACTGCAGCTCCGTGAGTTCCGGTCCGAGTACGGAAGCACCTTGACTCTCCACGCGGTCTGATCCGCAGAGCGACATCACACACGACACCAGGGCCGCGATCGATAAGGCGCTATGCTTCGGTCAGGCGACCACGCTCGCCGTTACGTCGGACTTGGGTCACTCCCGCAGCTACCCAGGGTTGAGGGCGCAAAGTGCCGTCGGGCGCGCGTGATTGAAAACTGTCGTTCCTCCTATGGGGCGCAGTGGGCGGGAGCACTGAGGCGCGCCCGCTGGGAGCCAGTCATGTCGCTCGACAGAGATATCACCACACTCGGACGCCGTATCCGACGCGAGTCCGGAAACTCCATCCTTTTCCAAGAGGCACGGTTGATCGCCGCGCGCGAGTTGGGTGGATTGCCCGTCCACACCATGGCGCCCGAGGAACGGATTCCCCTCCGCGCCCAGTACACCGGGGAGAGCAAAGCCGCCGCCCGGTCCGCGATCAGCAGCGACACGCGCGGTTTGGGCCTAGACCACTGCTCGGACGACCAGCGCGCCTTCCGGGCCCTACTAGCGCTAGCACTTTTCAACGGCAATGTGTATACCGGCCCAACGGCTAGGTGGAACTATTCGGTTGTCGCCTCGTATGACCCAGTGATGTCACCCCGCATGGACCAGTTGGTAATGGTGGCAGAGCGCGCCCCGGAGAACGTGGCCACCCGGCTGATGGCCACTGTGGGGGCCGACACACGCGGCGTCCCTGGGCTACGGCATGAGGTCACCTACACATGCCACGGACAACGCTCCGTCTGTCTGCGTCATCTGCCCACTGGTGCACTGCTGACCATCACCGGTGACCCGGCCGGATGCCAACGCGGCAACAGGCGCAGCCACGTACCCCGGCATCCCTATCTCACGCTGGACGACGACCTCACCGCGCACGAGCGACGCACACTGGCAGCGGTCCCCCCGATTTCGGGAGAAGCGACCACTCTGCTGGCAGGTCTCGTTTCCCGCTACAACCTGGTTGACCGACGTGGCCACTGGGCGACCAGTCTGTCCTGGGACCCTCTGGAGCACCCCGGAGTCGAACGGCGGAAGGAACCGGAAGTGATTCGGCACGGTCCCGTACGTCGGCCTTGGGGTGCCGGCGGCTCATGAAAGCTCCGCTGGACCGGCTATCCCGAACCCCGCGACCTGGCTCTGGCCCTGACGCACCAGGAGGCCGGGATCAAGGGCGCAAGATTTACCCGCCACGGTGACACCTATCGGGTGGTCCTGGGCACCGCCTCGCTCGACCTGTGCGACGGGAAGGGCTGATCCATGCCGTTCCTCATCGACCATCTGGGGTCCGTACCCGTGCTGGCGGCTGCCGTTGTCCTCGGTCTCCTCCGCTTCATGCTTCCGAAGGATTCTCGCCATCGCCTGGAGCTGTGGAAAGCCGTCCTTGAGCACCGGCGTCTACGTTGGCAGGTGACCGAGAGCCGCCGCAAGGTTGGGAGATCCGGTGAGACGGGCCGACTGAATCTTCCTGCTAGAGCGGAACGAGGCAAAGGTCACCGATCAGCTCAGCGGGGGCGAGTCCGGGGCTGAGGCTGACGTCGCGCCCTTGTGGCACGAACTAAGTGTCAGTCTGCAAACAGCACGGAGTCACTGAGCGACCAGCCTGGCACTCCTGCCACCCCTCCGTCCGATCGGCTGAGGTTCACGGCAGGAAAGAGGGGCCACCTTCGGCGCATCACGTGGGAGCCATCGGGGAGCAAACTCGTTCCCCACGCCCTCCCGAAACCACGCGAAACCCACCGAGTCCAACGCCCTGACCTGCGGAAAATTCAAACTGACAGGTCCCAATCTTGCCCGGACCTCGTTCGGGACGTAGAGGTTGTGGGTCCAAATCCCGCCACCCCGGCAGCTGAAACACCAGGACAGGGGCCTGACCCACATCGCGGGTCAGGCCCCTGTCGGCTTTGCGCCGGCCGTCAAGTGGGCTTCAGCCGAGCGCTGTCAGTCAGGACCTGCCCCCGTACAGCGTCAGCATCAGTGCCACAACGGCAACACCGACCAAGAGCGCAGCGCCTAGTCGTTCGTCGCGCCGAGATTCGCGCACGACGAAGCAGCCGACCATGGCGATCAGGGCGAGAGTCAATGTGTCAGGCATTCACACCTCCCGCGCTTCCGCTGTGCGGTCATCGGCTCGACCGACAGCAGGCGACTGGGCCGCTCGGAAACGGGACATCTCATCACCGTCCCGACTGTGACGCGCGCGGCGACCGAGCCGCTTGAGTTTGCGGCGTACTCGCTCACCCAGAGCCTCAGCGTCACCCTGCACGTACGCCTGCGAGGTGAGGGCCAACACCATGGCGGCTGCCTCGGTCCAACTCGACGTCCCCGAACGGGACCAGGCGAGCGCGACGGCTCTCTCGATCGGGAACATCTGCTCCAGCACGGCGAGCACATGCGGATCATCAGGCAGCATCCCCGTAAGGATGTCGGCCGGGTCGGGCCCCCCTGCGACGAGGTCGGCGAGAGTCAGCCCATTCTCCAGAACGGGGACATCAAGGCTGAGCAGCCGCTCTCCGGCGCAGCGTCGACGCCACAGTGGCGTGAGCTGTCGGTGGATCTCCCTCACCTCACGCATCAGCCGGGAGAGAGCCCCCCGGCGGATGGTGCCGTGCGTGTACAGGGTGCTCGCCCAGTCGCCAAGGAGAGCCGTGGTCACCGGTTCCTGCCAGCGAGCTCCCCGCCACATGCCGAGGTCGACGGCCATGAACTTCTCGATGAGCTCGGTGTTGCCGAGCACCGCCTCGTTCCGTGCTTCCACGGCACGTGCCGCGAGCCTGGCCTCACGGGCCTCTGCCTGAGCCTCCGGGGAGCTGGGCTTCGCGGCGATGGCCGCTCCACTCCATGGGCGGTCGACCTCCCCCTCTGTCCAGGTCCGCACGATCTCCCAAGGTTCGAGTCGAGGGGAGTCCAGGAACAAGCGTCCTACCAGCAGTCGTCCACCGTCCCTTTCGTTGCCGAAATAGAAGTAGGAGCTGTCGCGGACTCCCCCATCACCCCCGTACGCGATGAGGTCGCCCTCACCCAATACAGGGAGGCCGCGAGTGGACTGTGGATCAACAGGTACGGGCTTCGGCTCAGGAAGTACCCGCCACCGCCTGACTAGGCCATACCGCGCGTAAAGGGTGTCGAGGTCCTCAGCTCCTTCCGTCTCTGACACGTCAGCCTGGCGGGGTGGGACGGTTACAGGCGGTGCCGCCGCTTCCAATGCCTGCGGTTTTTCGAGAGCTTCCGGCGTCATGGGTGGTGCCTCCGGTAGATGATGGGCGAGCCTGTCCTCTCTCGGGCGCCGCAACGCCCCGAACCGGCAATCCCCACCCCGGAACCTTGAGTGATCTGCACCACACCACCGAAGAACGTGCTGAGGCTTCCGGCCTTCCGACGTCTGGCTCCCCACTCCCGTGTCCCCGCCCCCTGCGAGCCTTGGAGAGTAGGACGTATCACCTGGGAGCCGTTGGGGAGCCGATTCGTTCCCCGAACCCCCGCGAGACCGCCCCGCTCCTATCCACACCAACGCTCTGAACAGGGAAAACATCATCAAAGCTGATGACGATCTTCGCCGGACCTCATTCGGGACGAAGAGGTCGTGGGTTCAAATCCCGCCACCCCGACAGCCGAAACAACAGGTCGGGCCCGGTACTGAGAGATCAGTACCGGGCCCGACCTGTTGGTGTTCCCAGGCGGGGGCCGCGGCGCCGAAAGGCACCGCGGCCGGGCCCGCTAGATCACCGGCGGCCGCCCCAGCCGTGTCATGCGCAGGACCGTCGACCAGCGGATCGGAGCGCGGGGGCCCGCCGGGCGGCGGACGCCCTCGGCGAAGCCGGCGAGCCAGGCGCCGAGGCCCGGGAGGGAGCGGGTGCGGGCCAGGGTGAGGAGGGTCCAGACGGCGAGGTAGACGGGGACGAGGAGGGCCGGGAGGTTGCGCTTGGCCAGCCAGACGCGGTTGCGGGCGGTCATGCGGTGGTAGACGGCGTGCCGGGCCGGGCTGGTCTTCGGGTGCTGGAGGAGGAGCTCCGGCGCGTAGACGACCTTCCAGCCCGCGTCGAGGGCCCGCCAGGCGAGGTCCGTCTCCTCGTGGGTGAAGAAGAACTCCTCCGGCCAGCCGCCGATCTCGTCGAGCATCCGCATCGACAGGCCGTGGCCGCCGCCGAGGAAGGTCGTCACCTCGCCGCCGCGCAGGGGGTCCTTCGCCCCGAGGCGGGGCACGTGGCGCCGCTGGGTCTCGCCGGTCTCGTCCGCGATCCGGAACGAGACGACGCCGAGCGCCGGGTCCCCCTCGTACAGGTCCGCGAGGCGGCGGAAGACGTCCCGGTCGACGAGGAGGCCGTCGTCGTCGAGGTCCACCACCACGTCCACGTCGCCGAACGAGCGGAGCGTGTCGAGCGCGACGTTCCGGCCGCCCGTCACCCCCCGGTTCTCCGGGAGTTCGACCCCGGTCACGCCCTCGGGCAGCTCCGGGAGCGAGCCCGTGCCGTTGCCGACGACCACGATCCGGGCGGCCCGCTCGTCCTGGTCCGCCACCGCGTCGAGCAGCGCCCGCAGTTCGGTCGGGCGCGTGCCCATCGTCAGTACCGCCACACCCACGCGCGGTCGCGCCACGGTCCGCTCCGTTCCTCACCGGCCAAAGGCCCCTTCAGGCCCCGAAGGCCTTTCCGGGCGCGATGCTAGCCGTACACCGACACCTTCCGTTCATCCGCACCAAGGGCGTCGTGCACCGCGAGGGCGTTCGGAGGGGGAGCGCGGCGAGGAGCGCGGCCGCGCGGCTCTACGCTGGTTCCCTTCCGTCAGGTTGATCGATCTTCGAAAGGGTGGTCTCCAGGTGCTGGTCGCGGACCGATATCGGCTTCACGTGTGTATCGGCCGGGGCGGCATGGGCGAGGTGTGGCAGGCCACCGACGAGGTCCTCGGCCGGGCGGTGGCCGTGAAGCTGATGCTGGCGAACGCGGCCGATCCCTCCGCCGGCGACCGGTTCCGCCTGGAGGCGCAGACCGCCGCCCGGCTGAGCCACCCGCACGTGGTGGGCGTCTTCGACTTCGGCACGTGGGACGGGAAGCTGTTCCTCGTCATGGAGCTGGTCGAGGGCGACAGCCTCGCCGGAAGCCCCTCCGACCCCCTGGTCCTTCCGCCCGAGCGGGTCGCCGTGGTCGCCGCGCACGCCGCCGCCGGGCTCGCGGCCGCGCACCGGCAGGGCGTGGTGCACCGGGACATCAAGCCGGGAAACCTGCTCATCGACGCCGAAGGGACCGTGAAGCTCGCCGACTTCGGCATCGCCCGCTTCGTCGACGACCCCTCCGCCGCGCTCACGACGACCGGTCAGATCGTGGGCACCGGGCTCTACCTGGCGCCCGAGCGGGCCCTCGGACAGCCCGCCTCGCCCGCCTCCGACGTGTACTCCCTGGGCTGCGTGCTCTACCAACTGCTGACCGGGAGACCCCCGTTCCGCGCGGACACCGCGACCGCCCTGCTGTACCAGCACATCGACACCCCGCCGACGCCGCCCGCGCACCTCGGGGTCGCGCTGCCGTCCGAGTTCGAGTCGTACCTGCTGAGCCTGCTCGCGAAGCAGCCGGAGCAGCGTCCCCCGGCCCAGGCCATCGCCGACTGGTTCTCCTCCGGCGCCTGGCGCTCCTACCACCAGGCCCCCGCCGCTCCCGCGCCGCACCGCCCCGCGCCCCTGCCCCGGCACGTGCCCGCGCCCACCCCGCCGCCGATGACCAGACCCGCCGTCGCGCCCGCCTCCCGGCGCCGCGAGCGCCCGGCCGCCACCGGTGGACTCGCCGAGCTGTCCCGGCGCCGCCCGCGCAAGACGGCCGCCGTGGCCGGTGGCATCGCCTTCGTGGTCTTCCTGATCATCGGCATGGTCTGGCTCTCCTGAGCCCCCCTCCCCGGAGCACGTCAGTACGCCCTCGGCGCCATCACCAGCGGGTCCCCCTCGTCCCCCGGAATCAGCAGGCAGCGCGGTACGCCGGGGCCGGCGGCCACCCGTACGGTCACCGTCGTCGGCGGGTCGGTCGGCAGCGCGACCGGGAGGGCGACCTGCCGCTCGTGGCCGATCCCGACCCGGGCGGTCTCCTTGCCGTCGACGAGGACGTCGACGACCGCCGAGTGCCCCGTCTCCACGGTCACGGAGACCGAGTGCCCGAGGTGGTCGATGTGGAAGTGGTGCCGTCGTCTCATGGGTCACCTCCGTACCCACCAGGGTAGGTACGCCGCGGACCTTCCGCCCCTCCCCCGGCCCGGCGTGCGGGCCCCGGGGTCCGGTGGTCAGATGGATCCGGTACGCGTCCACGCACGCATCCGCGTCCACGCACCCGTCCGCGCCGAACGGAGCACCCCGCCCA
Source organism: Streptomyces sp. NPDC007872 (assembly GCF_042868165.1). Classification (NCBI taxonomy): domain Bacteria; kingdom Bacillati; phylum Actinomycetota; class Actinomycetes; order Kitasatosporales; family Streptomycetaceae; genus Streptomyces; species Streptomyces sp. NPDC007872. The sequence continues at coordinate 493,853 of NZ_JBIAEA010000005.1, read as the reverse complement.
TGAGCGACACCCTCCCCCCGTTCGAGGACACCACCGACTTCGAGAACGCCGACCGGGGCTTCCTCGCCGCCCTCGTCCCCGGCTCGGTCACGGACGCCGGGGGGTGGACGGTCTGGGACGGCGACGCCTACCGCTTCCTGGAGGCGGACTGCCCCGACACCGCGCACCCCGGCCTCTGGCGCCAGTCGCGGCTCTGCGCCCGGCAGGGGCTCTACGAGGTCACCGAGGGGATCTACCAGGTGCGGGGCCTCGACCTGTCGAACATGACGCTCGTGGAGGGCGAGCGCGGGGTCGTCGTCATCGACCCGCTCATCTCCACGGAGACCGCCGCCGCGGCCCTCGCGCTCTACCGGGAGCACCGCGGCGACCGCCCCGTCACCGGCCTGGTCTACACCCACTCGCACGGCGACCACTTCGGCGGCGCCCGGGGCGTCCTGCCCCCCGGCGCCGAGGAGGGCGTGCCGGTCCTCGCCCCGGCCGGCTTCCTGGAGCACGCCGTCAGCAAGAACGTGTACGCGGGCAACGCCATGACCCGCCGGGCGGGCTACATGTACGGCGCGAACCTGCCGAAGGCGCCGGACGCCCAGATCGGCACCGGGCTCGGGCAGACCACGTCCGTCGGCACCATCAGCCTGATCCCGCCGACCGTGGACGTCACGGAGACCGGCCAGGAGGAGACGGTCGACGGCGTGCGGATCGTCTTCCAGCTCACGCCGGGCACCGAGGCCCCGGCCGAGATGAACTTCCTCTTCCCCGACCTCCGCGCCCTGTGCCTGGCCGAGAACGCCACGCACAACATGCACAACGTCCTGACCCCGCGCGGGGCGGTCGTCCGGGACGCCCGGATCTGGGCCGCGTACCTCGACGAGGCGATCGAGTACTTCCACGGGCGGTACGACGTCGCCTTCGCCTCCCACCACTGGCCGACCTGGGGCCACGACGAGGTGGTGCGGTTCCTGACCGAGCAGCGCGACCTCTACGCGTACCTGCACGACCAGACGCTGCGGCTGCTCAATGAGGGCCTCACCGCGCCGGAGATCGCCGAGACGATCGAGCTGCCGCCGGCGCTCGCCCGCGCCTGGCACGCGCGCGGGTACTACGGCTCCCTGAGCCACAACGCGAAGGCGGTCTACCAGCGCTACCTGGGCTGGTTCGACGGCAACGTGGCCCACCTGTGGGAGCACCCGCCGGTCGAGCTCGCCAAGCGGTACGTGGCGGTGGCGGGCGGGCCCGCCGAGACCCTCGCCAAGGCGCGCGCGTACGCGGACGAGGGCGACCTGCGGTTCGCCGCGACCCTCCTGAACCACCTGGTCTTCGCCACCGCGCCGGAGGTCCCCGTCGGCGAGGAGCGGCCGGCGAGCGCGGTGCACGAGGAGGCCAAGGAGGTCCTCGCCGGGGTGTACGAGCGACTGGGGCACGGCGCCGAGAACGGCCCCTGGCGGAACTTCTACCTCACCTCGGCGCAGGAGCTCCGGGAGGGGGCGGGGGGCGAGGTGATCGACACGACCAACCCGGAGATGGCGGCGGCCCTCACCGTCCCCATGCTGATCGACTCGATCGCCGTCGCGATCGACGGGCCGCGCGCCTGGGACGACGACCTGACCGTCGACCTGGTCCTGACGGACGACCCCGTGGGCGAGCGGCGGCGGCTCACCCTGCACAACGGCGCCCTCACCCACCGGGCGGTCGCCGAGCCCCGGACGCCCGCCGGGCTCACCCTGACCCTGTCCAAGCAGCAGCTCCTCGGCCTGCTCGCCGGGCAGGGGCCCGGGGAGCTCGGGGTCGGGGTGAAGGGCGACCCCGCCCTGTTCGCCCGCCTCCTCTCGTACGTGACGAAGCCCGATCCGCTGTTCCCGATCGTCACCCCGTAACTACCCGACGGGGCCCCGGGAAGACGCCGGAAACCCCTGAGAAGACCCGGAGAGGTCTCGGGCAGGCCCCTAGGGTCTGTCCGGCGGATCGGGGTCGCGGTCCCGGCCATGATCCGCCGGGCACCCCCTAGGGCTCCTCCGAGAGGGCGAACAGGCCCAGGCGGGTGCCCTCTTCGCACGTCCGGCGCAGTTCCTCCGCGCCGAGCGCCTCCCGCAGGGCCCGCTCGCTGCGCCGCCGTGCCGTCGCGCTGGAGGCCGCCGGGCGGTACGCCTCGCCGAAGACGGAGGACCGCAGCACGTCCACGGCGCCCAGGAGGTGGGCGGCGGAGACGGGCCTGCCGGTCATGATCCGCAGCTCCGCGAGGAGTTCGGCCGCGCAGGACGCGCCCGCCGCCGAGCCGAGCGCCAGATGGCCGCGGAGCGCCCGCCGGGCGTGGTCGACGGCCCTCCCCCGCTCCCCGTCCCAGGCGAGGAGCTCGGCACGCGCGTGGTGCGCCCAGGCGTCGGCCCACAGGTCCCGGCCCGCCCAGGCCCGCCGTCCCGTCCGTTCGAGCGGCAGCCGGTCCAGGGCCTCCTGCGCGGCCTCCGGATCGGTGCGGGCGAGGGCGAGGGCGAGCCCGGCCCAGCCCATCTCGCGGCCGGGGCCGAAGTCCGGGGGCTCCTCCGTCAGGGCCAGCGCCTCCCGGAACTCGGCCGCCGCCGCGCGCGTGCGCCCCTGGTGGAGGGCGGTGGAGCCGCGCAACTGGGCGAGCAGGCCCAGGCACCGGTCGTCGCCGTCCCGTACGGCCGCCGCCCAGGCCCGGACGAGGAGAGGGTCGGCGTCCTCGGGGCGGCCCGACTCCAGCTCCAGGTGGGCGGCGAGCCACAGGGCGCGGGCCGGCGGCGGCCCGGGGTGCAGGGCGAGGGCGTGCCGCAGCCGGGCCCGGCCCTCGGCGACCCGGCCGCAGGCCACCCACAGGAACCACAGGGAGACCGTGATCTCGACGGACGTGCCGGCCTCGGCGCTCGGGGACAGCGGCGCGTTCGTGGGGTCCATGGCGGCGGCCAGGTCGGGGAGTTCCCGCAGCGCGAGGTCGCGGGCGTCGAGCTGTCGGCCGCTCTGCCACCGGTCGGCGGCCCGCCGGGCGAGCCGGGCGCACCACCTGCGGTGGCGCAGGACGACGGACCGGCGGTCGCCGCGTTCGGTGAGCCTGCGGGCGCCCACCGCGCGCACGGGGTGCGGCATCCAGTAGCGGGCCGCGTCCTCCTCGCCGTCGAAGAGGTCGTCGACGGGCAGGAGCGCGAGGGGGGCGAGCCGGTCGAGGACCGCCGGGATCCGGGCCGGGGGGAGCGTGCCGGAGGCGCACACCTCGCGGACGGCGTCCCGGCCGAAGGTGCCCTCGAAGACGGAGAGCCGCTCCCACAGGAGCCGTTCCTCCGGGTCGCAGCGGTCGTACCCGCCCTCGGCGGCGGCGAGTTGACCGGCGGTCACCGGTTCGCCCCACAGCAGCTCGGTCTCCGGGGGAGACCCGGACCCGACGACCCCGGCGCCCCCGGCGCTCCCGAGGCGCCCGGTGGCCCCGCCGCTCCCGGTCCCCCCGGCGCTCCCTCCGGTCCCGATGCTCCGGACGTGTCCGGTCGTGCCGACGGCCGGTGCTCCGGCCGGACGACCGGACGGACGTCCGCTCCCCCGCAGGTGCCTCGTCATCCCGCCCTTCCTGCTCGTCCTGCTTACGCGCGCGCGTGGGGACGCCACGGACCGCCGTGTCCGCGCCTTGTGCCCGACGTCATGGCGGAGGCCACCGTCAGGGGATTGAATGCACGTGCCCCGGTGCACATCCTGGGGCGCCCCGGAACCCATGGGAGGGGTTTTCCGGGGATCGGCCAAGGAGGCACATGGATACCGGGGAATCCGTCCTGGGAGAGGCGGATCTGGCGCTGATCCACGCACTGCAGATGGCTCCGCGCGCCAGTTGGACCCAGCTCTCGGCCGTCCTGGAGGCGAGCCCCGACACCCTCGCCCGGCGCTGGGAGCACCTCAGCGGCAAGGGCTACGCCTGGAGTTCCCTGCTCGCCGCCCGGCGCGGCAAGGAGGCCACCCTGTACGCGTGGGTGGAGCTGGAGTGCGCCGCCGGGGACATCGAGGCGACCGCGGGCGAGCTCTCGGAGGACTCCTGCACCCTCGGCGTCCACCAGGTGACCGGCGACGCCGACCTGGTGCTGCTCGTCGCCTCCCCCGACCTCTACGCCCTCGACGGCTACCTCGCCGGGCGGGTGCGGCGCCTGCCCGGGGTGGTTCGGTGCCGCGCGCAGGTCGTCACGCGGCTGCACAACCGCCCGTACCGGTCGCGGATCGACCAGCTCACCCCCGGGCAGGTCCAGCTCCTCACGGAGCTGACGGGCGGGAAGCAGCAGGGCCGGCCCCCCGCGCGCGCGTACCCGTACGTCACCGACCTGGACCGGCGGATCGTCGCGGAGCTGGCGGGGGACGCCCGCCGCAGCGCCGCCGAGCTCGCCCGGCAGTGCGGTACGAGCGAGTCGACGGTGCGGCGCAGGCTGGACGTCCTGACGGCGGCCAACGCGTTCCACCACCACTGTCTGCCCGCGCCGCGCTTCTCCGGGCGCCCGGTGTGGGCGCTGGTGGCGGCGGACATCCCGCCCGTCGAGGTGCCGGAGACGGTCGCCGCGCTCGGCCGGCTGCGCCAGACGCGGCTCGTCACCTCGGTCACCGGACCGCACAACCTGGCGCTCGCGATGTGGCTCCGTACCGTCGACGAGCTGCACGAGGTGACGGCGGTGCTCGTCCGGGCCGCGCCGGCGCTGCGGATCACGGGCACCTCGCTGTCGCTGCGCACCCACAAGATCGGGGCGCAGGTCCTCGGCCCGGACGGCCGCCGGACGCACCACGTGCGCCCGAGGGACACGGCCTGAGGCCGGGCGGCCCGGTCCTGGCGGCTCAGGCCGGGCGGGACGCCTTGAGCGAGTACATCAGGGGGACGCGGGGGCGGTCCGCCGGGAAGCGGTAGTAGCCGTCCTCGTGCCGCTGGAGGGTGCCGTAGCGGGGGAAGAGCGAGACGTCGTGCTCGCGCAGGAAGTCGATCCGCAGACCCGCCCGCGCGAGCGCCGTGACGACCTCGCCGACCGGGTGCACCCACTCCACGCTGCGGTTGTGGACGGTGGTGGCGTCGAGGTCGGCGTACGTGCCCGGGGTGGTGTCCACCCACGGCTCGCGGACGAAGTAGTCGTGCACGATCCGGCTGCCGGTCTCGTCGTCGAGCGAGTCGGTCAGCGGGTGGAACTCGGCCAGGTAGAGGAAGCCGCCGGGGGCGACGAGCGAGGCGGCGGTCTCCGCCCAGCGCTCGACGTCGGGCAGCCAGCACAGCGCCCCGCCGCCGGTGTAGACGACGTCGTACGAGCTGTCGGGGACGGCCTCGGCCGCGTCGTACACGTCGGCGGCGACGAAGGCGGCCCGGTCCTGCGTGAGGCCCAGGTCGGCGGCGAGCGCGCGGGCGGTCTCGACGGCCGGCTCGGAGAAGTCCAGGCCGACGACGTGGGCGGCGCCCCGCCGGGCCCAGGAGAGGGTGTCCAGGCCGATGTGGCACTGGAGGTGGAGCAGGGTCCGCCCGGTGACGTCCCCGACCTCCGCGAGCTCGAAGTCCCGCAGGGCGTCCTTGCCCGCGCGGAAGGCGTCGAGGTCGTAGAAGGAGCCGGCCGCGTGGATCGGGACGCGCTCGTCCCAGCGCGCCCGGTTGGCCTCGCGCCAGTCCTCGGGGGTCGGAGAGTACATGTCGGCGAGGTTATCCACAGGCTGCGGAGGACGCGACCCGGTTGTCCGCCGCCCGGAGCATGATGGGTGCCATGACTGAGAGCAAGAACGCCGAGAGTTCCGCGAGCCCCGACGCGCCCGTCTGGGAGCAGCGCTTCCGCGCGCCCCGCGTCTCCCTGCCCGAGTGGGCCGAGGAGGCACCGGACCGCTCGCTGTTCGTGTCCAACGCGACGGGGACGTACGAGCTGTACGCGTGGGACCGGGCGACCGGGGAGCAGCGGCAGGTCACGGACCGGCCGAACGGCACGACGGACGGGACGCTGTCCCCGGACGGCGAGTGGGTCTGGTGGTTCGCGGACACCGACGGCGACGGATCTTGCCCCTACTGGAGAACGCCTGTCCAGTCCTACCGGGCATCCGCCGCCCTGCTCGTCCGCTGACTCCCGCCCCTCCGGTCCCTCCCGAGGGGCTTCTTTATGCGACAACGCCAATATTGGCGTGACCGCATAGACGGCGGTGACGCCTGCTCCGTACGGTCGTGGAGCCGCCCCACGAGGGGGCGCGGGACAGGGGGTTTCACCATGGCTCGTGAGGAACTGACCCGGCTGACCGGCAATGGGAACGGCGAGTGCAACAAAAACGACTGCCCGAACGTCTACCGCACGGCGTCCGGCTCGTTCGTCGTGCAGGGCGACGTGTCCCACGCGTTCGACGCCCCCACCGGGGAAGGACTCGTGGAGATCCCGGAGGAGACGCTGAGGGAGGCTTTCCGTGCTCTTGGATGGTGACGAGTGGGCGGCCCGGTTCGAGACCTTCCAGCGCGAGGCATGGCGGCTGGAGACTCTGCCGGAATACCGCGTCCCGCAGGAGGCCGAGGAGATCGCGGCATTCCTCGCCGGGGAACGCATCGACCCTCACGCCTACTCGAACGAGTACACCGACGACCTGAAGCGGGTGCGGCGGGAGGGAAGGAGCAAGGGCCGCGTTCACATCGTGACCCGCCCCCTGTCGGACTACCTGCGCTATGAGTTCATGTACTACCAGCCGCACGCATGGGCCGGTGAGGACATCCGCATTCTGGATGTCACGGACCGCGCCAATCCCTTGGAGGGAGTCCAGGACTTCTGGATGTTCGACCGCTCGGAAGTGGTGCTCATGAACTACGGACCGGACGGAACGCAGATCAACCGGGAGATCCACGAAGGGGACGTGAGCCCCTTCCTCGAATACCAGCGGATCGCCCTGACCGAGTCGGTTCCCTTCGAGGAGTACGTGAAGGGCCTTGACCTTTGATCCTGAATCGCTGGGTCAGTCCAGGTCGGACCTAGCGGAAGCACTACGCGGTGAGCGCAAGCGAGCCGGTCTCACGCAGACCGCGCTCGCTCGGCGCTGCAACATGTCGCAGACGAAAGTCAGCAATATCGAGAGCGGAAAGCTCACGCCGACTCTCGTCGACGTCGAGCTGATTCTGGGGGCGCTCGGGGCGGTCGGTCCTGTCGCGACGGAGATACTCGCCCTCGCCCGTTCTGCCAACACGGAGTGGCAGGACGACTGGGGTTCGCTGCGCCGGGGGCTGGACAAGAAGCAGAACGAGTTGGCCCGGCTGGAAGCCCTAACCTCAGAGTTCCGGTTCTTCCTGCCGACCATGATTACGGGCCTCTTGGCGACGCCTGAGTATGTGCGGTCCAGTCTCTCGCGCAACTCCGGCGACATGTCCAAGACGGTCACCAAGAAGCTGGAGCGCCAGCAGATTCTCATGGACACGTCGAAGGTCTTCACATTCCTTCTCACGGAACAGGCGGCGCGTTGGCCGCTGGCATCACCCTTGGCGATGGCTATGCAGCTCGACCGCCTGGCGTCGGTGTCCCGCCTTCCGAACGTACGGCTCGGTGTGATCCCCCTTGGGATTGTCGGGCCTGTGGTGGAAACCCCGCTCAGCGTCTTCACGATCTATGGCCGGCGGCTGGTCCAAGTCGAGACGCACACGGGCGCTTTGATCCTCCGAGACCACAGGGATGTAAGCGCGTACCGGGAGGACTTCGAACGGTACGAATCCCATGCCGTCTTCGGGGATGATTGCCGGTCGCTCCTCAGCGAGTGGGCCATGATCTTTACCCGACAACACCAATAGAAGTGGATCTCTCCCGCCGGTCGGATGAAACTGGCTGCTCGCTCAGGACATTCGGTCGGGAGGCTGTACAGGATGAGTAGGCCCAAGACGACAATGGCGGGACCGGTACACCTGACGGCTCCGGTCGGGGAGCCGGACCCTTCGGCATGTTGCGGCGAATGCCTCGACATCGCGGTGACTCGAACCAACGCACGGTCGGTCGGGGACTACTCGAAGGTGTCCGACGCGAACGTCGCTCTCCGGACGCACCTGCGGGAAGAGCATGGTGCCGAGTGATGGACATGCGGACGTGGCGAGGCGGCCGCAGCACGGCCGTTCAGGCGACCGAGGCGTTACGGGCGGCCCTTGCCTCTCTCGGCGTCTCAGAGAGCGCCTGGGGGGCGTTTCGGCCGGTCGTCACCCACAGGGGCACGGCTTACGTACATGTGGGCATGGTGCGGGCGGATGTCGCCCAGCAGATGGCGGAGGCGATGAGGGCCCGGGAGGGCGCGCAGTGACCCGTTCCGTCCTGCGGTACGTGCGGCATCGGATCGCGGAGCACCCGGATACGGACGTGACGTTCGAGGCCGAGTGCCTGCACTGCAAGTGGTCGGCGCAGCCGTCGCCGGACAGTGCGGCCGTGGACGTGGAGTGCATGAGTCACACGGGCCGGAGTAACCACAAGGGGTTCCGTCGGCTGCGCACCTCGTTCGCGATGGTGGTGCGCGCCGAGTAGATACAAGCTCCCGCCCCTCCCGTGAGCGCGGCGGCGCGAGGCGGTAGGGGCAGGCCCGTGCCGGGGGCTGAACATGACGATGCCCCCGACGCGTACGCCAGGGGCTTGTCAGAACGGCTGTGCGCCTGTCTCAGGCGCTCTCTCCCAGATGCCTGTACAGGGTGGCCCGGTGGACTCCCAGGCCCTTGGCGATGGCTGTGACGCTCTCACCCTTGGCGTGCCGGGCACGGGCCACGGCTAGCTTGTCGTCGTCCATGACGGACGGCCGTCCGCCCACGTTGCCCTTGCGGGCCGCAGCTTCGAGCCCCTCCATCGTCTTCTCCCGGATGCCTTCCCGCTCCACCTCCGCACTGACGGCGAGAACGGCGAAGACGATGGCTCCTGCCCCGTTCGGGTCGTACACCCCCTGGAGGGGACCGGAGAGAAGTTCGAGCTGGATGCCGTCCGCCTGGAGGGTGGACGACAGAGTCATCAGCTCGGCTGCGCTGCGGGCAAGACGCTTCATCTCCAGCACGGTCAGGATGACCGGCTGCCCGGGGGCGGCCTGCTTGATCTCCCGCGCCAGGGTGAGGGCCTTCTCCAGCTCCGGCCGCTCCTTCACCCGGCTACTGATCTTCTCGGAGAACACGCGGGTGCACTGCGCGCGGGCCAGGGCATCCAACTGAGACTGGAGTTCCTGACTGGCGGTCGAGGTGCGGGCGTACCCGAGCCGGATCGCTGCGCCCGGTACGGCGTCGGGCATCTGGGGAACGGGTGCGCCCTGCGTCCATCGCTTGCCGGGGTTGCGGTCGGCCGGGGTCTTCACGGTGAGTTCCGCCTTCAAGGCGGGCACGAGGGCGAAGCGTCCCGTGTGGTAGCTGGCTGCCACCTTGCCCGCGCCGGTACGGCAAGGGCTTCCTGCGGGGGCCTGGCACTTGGGGCAGCCGTGACGCTCGACCTGATCGGCTGGGGTGTTCGTGGTCATGATCGGGACTGTCGCACATACGTGTCGCGAAAGCCAGGCGAAGGGGAGATCTTTTGCGACGGGTTACGCGACAGCGAGCCAGGGGCGAATCGGACATGCGCCGAAGCGCGGCACACTGTCGCACAACCGACCGTTTACGCGACACCCTGCCTGCCCTCCTGGTGTGCGCTGCCGCGCCCGGTTGGAGCCTGACCATGCTGGCCACGCGGGGACGCTGTGCGTCTGCCTCGTGACCTGTTGCCGGACGCTGGACCGCTGGCAGGCTCACGAGCTGCCGGGCGCTCAGCGTGGCGCACAGCCGTTCGCTGACGGGGGAGGCGGACGCGTCGGCGGGCAGAGGAGCGACGGCGAAGGGGTGGGGTGTGACCCCCTGAGCACGTACGCCTGACCGCCGTGTCTTAGCAGCTCAGAATCTGCCACGGTTCCAAGGGCCGCCAGGGCGACGGCGAGGAGAAATGCTAGAGGAAACTCGCAGGCCAGGGCAGCGGTGAGGCTCCAGCCGGCGGCGGGAGCCTGCACAAGAGTGAAGCCTTTCGAGGCTTGGCGTAGGGGTCTTCGCCCTGTGGCCGCGTAGCGGCCCCCAGCAGGAAGCGCCTCGCCATGTGGCTTCGCTCATTGGGGGCGCGGCAGCGCCCCACCTGAGTGGCTTTCTGGTCTTCCCGATGGCGGCCCCTGCGGGGCCGCGCTGTCCAAGCGTCTTCACTCTGTGGCGGCGGAGCCGCCCCTCCCTGGTGACTCTTCCGCCGCTGCGACTTGCGCAGGTGGGGCGCTGCCGCGCCCCGGCTTGCTCTTGCCGATGGCCGAAGTGTCTTCACTCTGTCGGCCCCGGAGGGGGCCGCACTGGGCTTACTCCAAATAGAGAAGAGAGGACGCGGACATTTCCGCAGCTCAGTGCGGGTAACGGCACACGCCGGACGTGCTCCGACTACACGCAGGGCGTGCGGTCCTGGTGAACGCGGCATGGAACGGGAGCGCCCTTGGCCTTCTGGAACAGGTGAGAGGGAAGCACCAGGCATGCCGCCCCGGAGCGGGGCGAAACGAGGTGTAGATCCTTGGCTCGCCCTATCGCGTTGCGCGTGCTCTGGTCGGAGAGACGGTTGCCGTTCTTGCCGAGCAGCGCCGCGAGGCGACCCGGTTCGAAGGCCGCGTGTCCATGCCTGTCCGCCCATCCGATGGCGGCGAAGTGCACGCGGTAGGCGAGCGGGTGGCCGGGGTGCTGAGCCATACGCCGGTACTCATGCTGGGAGACGCCGCCCCACGGGCGGTCGTGACCGAAGCTGATAGCCACAGACTGTGACTCCTTCCTGTGCGACGCACACGGGTGCGCCGGTGACCCCCGCCGGACGGCGGGACATGTGCCTCCCTTTCTTCGCGGGGGTGGCCGTGCGGTGAGCACGGCGCTTCACAGGTGGTCGCCCAGGCTTGCGGCCCGGACTCGGTCTCTTGCGGTCGGGAGTGACGGCGGCGACCTGCCAGGCATCGTACAGGCGGGCGGAGTGCAGCCCTGAGCCGCCTGGAAGCACGAAGAACCCCCGGCCCAGGAGGAACCCGGACCGGGGGTTGCAAGGCCGCTCAGCGACCGCCTGCGGTCACGCGGCGGTGTGCAGCGTGGACACGTAGCCCGAGACCGCGTCGGGGAAGATCTCGCGCGTCTTGTCCCGCACCTTGATGAGGATCACGGGAAGCTCCGTCGAACCGAACACCTCCGTGACGGTGTCCCGCTCTGCTTCGTCACGCAGTGCCACCGGGTCCATCCAGTGCTCCGGCACGTTCCACCCCATCTCGCCCCAGTCGGAGAGTTCCGCCCCGTCGACCCCGCCCGCTACGGCGAACTCCTTCAGGTTGCCGAAGTGCACGACCACGCCGCGCTTCACACCCGGCATCGGGTCCCGCCAGACGATGACCCGCACGTTCCGCTCACTCAGGAACTCCCGTCGGTCCTGCGTCCCCATCGCCGTCCACTTGTCGGCCCACCTCCGGCCGGTCTGCTGGAACGTGACCGTGCGCGGGCGGATGGGCCGGGACTCCAGTTCGGCGATCTTCTTCGTGAGGTTCTCCAGAGTCCGCCAGTAGGAAGACTCCTTCGCCGGGGTGTCGTACTTGCCCTCGGCGTAGTCGCTCTCCAGTCGGTTCAGGCGCTGGCGCTTCTGCTCCAGTTCCGGGGTGTGGTCCTCTCCCTCGTCGACCATCTTCACCATCTCGGGCGCGTGGCCGATCGAGTCCATGAGCGCGTCCGTGAAGATCCCTTCGAGTTCGGATTCCTTGATCGTCGCCAGTGCCTCACAGCGGACGGACCGGTTCTTCGCAGAACACCGGTAGTCCTTGTACGTACGGGTCTCCCCGTTCTTCAGGGTCTTGGTTGTGTGGTGGCAGTTCATCGCGGTACCGCATCCACCGCAGATGGCAATGCCCGTCAGCAGACAAGCGGTGTCCCTGCGCCTTACCTTCTTCAGCCGCGTGCGAGCGGTAAGCGCCTTCGTCGCAGACTCCCACTCCCCCAGCTTCAGGATGGGAGTGTCGGCGATGACGCTGGGTTCACCTTCTTCGGTCTCCCAGACCTCACCGTTATGCGTCTGGTAGCCAACACAGACGGGATTCTGGATGACGCGGGCAACGGTGGCGGCTTTCCAGACGATCCCCTTCACCGGCTTTCCCTTGAGGGAGCGGAGGTGATCCGACCACGTCATGATGCCACGCCGGTTGAAGTCGTCGGCTATCGCGTAGGTGGAATCCCCGTTGCGCACCCGCCCGGCTATCTCTCGGAGCAGCTCCGCGTATACGGGGTCGGGCGTGAGGATTCGGTGTTCGTCTCCGGAGTCGATGGAGCGGTAGCCGAAAGGCTGTGGACCGCCGGTGAAGCGTCCCAGCTCCCGCAGGGTCTTGATTCCGTTGGTGACGTTCTTCTGGATCTTGCGGTGTTCTTCCTCCGCCAGGACGGAGAGCACTTTGGCGACCGCGCTACCACCGGCAGCCTGCGTGTTCAGGCTTCCGTCAACAGTAACGATGTGCTTGTTGTTGTCCTCGACCCAGTCAAGGAGTTCGGAGAAGTAACGGACCTTACGGGATATCCGGTCGATACGCGGGAACGCCAGCACGTCCCATTCATCCATGCGCTCGGTTATCCACGGACCGAGCTGCGGTCGAGTGAAAGGGTTCGTCGTTCCGGAGGTGTTCGTGTCCAGTGCCCACCCGACAACGATGCGGTTCTGGCCGGGCGTATCCGCCCAGTATTGAAGGTCGCGCTTCTGAGCGCTGACGGAAAGGGAGTTCTCGTCTTCTGTACGGGTGACCGACTGCCGGCCGCAGCCGACTACACGAATATTTTCAGGCATTACTTGGATTCTAGCCCGTTCTCTGCTTGCGACCTAGCGATCAAAATGCGGGAAAGAACACGGCGGTTGGCGTTTCCGAATCCCGTTCTTGGCTGGTCGCGTCATCAGGTTGAATGGGGGCATGACGACTGATGCAGCCATGCCCGACTGGGAGAAGCGGTTCCGAGCACCTCGCGTCTCGCTGCCCGACTGGGCAGAGGACGCCCCCGACCGCAGCCTGTTCGTGTCGAACACGACCGGCACGTACGAGATCTACGCGTGGGACCGGAAGACCGGCGAACAGCGGCAGGTCACCAACCGGCCGGACGGCACCACGGACGGGGCCCTCTCACCTGACGGTGAGTGGATCTGGTGGTTCGATGACGGCCGTAGCTCCTCCGTTCCAGACTTGCCGTCCTACGGGGACGAGTTCGGGGTGTGGATGCGGCAGCCGTTCGCGGGCGGCGCGGACGAGCCGGCCGTGCCGGACCTGGCCCCCTCCTACCCGGCGGGGCTCGCCATCGGCCGCGAGGGCACGGTCGTGGTGGGCCGCTCCACGGACGAGGAGGGCTCGACGGTCCACCTCGTACGGCCCGGGGCCGGCGCCCCGGTGGAGATCTACCGGCACCGGGAGTCGGCCGGGGTCGGCGACCTGTCGTACGACGGCTCGCTGGTCGCGGTCGAGCACACCGAGCACGGGGACGCGATGCACTCGGCCCTGCGGGTCCTGCGCGCCTCGGACGGGAGCGCGGTCGCGGAGCTCGACGACACCAAGGGCGGCACGGAGGAGCTGGGCCTCACGGTCCTGGGCTTCGCCCCGGCCGCCGGGGACACCCGGCTGCTCGTCGGCCACCAGCGGCGCGGGCGCTGGGAGCCGATGCTCTGGGACGTGGCGACGGGCGCCGAGACCGACCTGCGGCTCGACCTGCCGGGCGACGTGTCGGCGGAGTGGTACCCGGACGGCTCGGGCCTGCTGATCGTGCACGGCTTCGAGGCCCGCAGCGAGCTGTGGCGGTACGAGATCGCCACCGGCGCCCTGGTGCGGGTGGAGACCCCGGCCGGTTCGGTGTCGAGCGCGACGGCCCGGCCGGACGGCAGCGTGGAGTACCTGTGGTCCTCGGCCGCCGAGCCGCCGGTGGTGCGCTCCACGGACGGCGGGGTCGTCCTCGACCCGCCCGGCCCGAAGGCGCCGCCGTCGCTGCCGGTGGAGGACGTGTGGGTGGAGGGCCCCGGCGGCAGGGTCCACGCGCTCGTGCAGCGCCCGGCGGAGGGCGAGGGCCCGTTCCCGACGGTCTTCGAGGTGCACGGCGGTCCGGCCTGGCACGACAGCGACGCCTTCGCGTCGGGCCCGGCGGCCTGGCTGGACCACGGGTACGCGGTGGTGCGGGTCAACTACCGGGGCTCGACGGGATACGGCCGGGAGTGGACGGACGCGCTGAAGCACCGGGTCGGCCTGATCGAGCTGGAGGACATCGAGGCGGTCCGGGAGTGGGCGGTGACGAGCGGGCTCGCGGACCCGGAGCGGCTCGTCCTCTCCGGCGGCTCGTGGGGCGGCTACCTGACCCTCCTCGGCCTCGGCACCCGGCCGGACGCCTGGGCGGTCGGCCTCGCGGCGGTGCCGGTCGCGGACTACGTGACGGCGTACGAGGACGAGATGGAGGCCCTGAAGGCGCTGGACCGCACGCTCCTGGGCGGCTCCCCGGAGGAGGTGCCCGAGCGGTACGCGGCCTCGTCGCCGCTGACGTACGTGGACGCGGTGAAGGCCCCGGTGCACATCTCGGCCGGCGTCAACGACCCGCGCTGCCCGATCCGCCAGATCGACAACTACGTCGACCGGCTCGCGGCCCGGGGCGCGGTCCACGAGGTGTACCGGTACGACGCGGGCCACGGCTCCCTGGTGGTGGAGGAGCGGATCAAGCAGGTCGCCCTGGACCTGGCGTTCGCCGCGAAGCACCTGGGGACCCGGCCGGTCTAGGGGGTGTCTTGCCGATCGGGCCGGACAGGCCCCGGGCTCCGATCCGCCGGTCAGGTCCCGGTCGGGCACCCGGGCGACGGGGGGCCGGGCGGACTTGCGTACCGTGGGGGGCGTGTACCGGTTCCTGAACACTCCCCGCTGGTGGGGGATCAACCTCTTCGTCCTCCTGGCGATCCCGTTCTGCGTCTTCATGGGGACCTGGCAACTGGGCAAGTTCGAGGACCGCGTCGACTCCCACCAGGAGGCGGAGGAGCGGCCCGCCCCGAGCGCGGCGAAGGCCGAGCCGCTGGACGCGCTGCTCCCGGTGGACAAGGAGACCTCGGGCCGCCCGGCCGAGGCGCGCGGCCGGTTCGGGGAGCAGTTCCTCGTGCCGGGCCGCGAGCTGGACGGCCGGACCGGGTCGTACGTCCTGACGATGCTGCGGACGGACGGCGGCCGGTCCCTGCCGGTGGTCCGGGGCTGGCTCCCCGAGGGCGGGCGGGTGCCCGCCCCGCCGTCCGGCGAGGTCACGGTGGTGGGCGCGCTCCAGGCCTCGGAGAACCAGGGGTCGAAGGGCGTGAACACGGCGGGCGGGCTGCCCGAGGGGCAGCTCGGCATGATCAGCGCCGCGTCCCTGGTGAACGTGGTGACGGACGACGTCTACGACGCCTGGATCACCCTCGTGGACTCCCCCGCCGGGCTCACGCCGGTCCCGGCGGCGGCCGCCGCGGGCACGGGTCTGGACGCGAAGGCGTTCCAGAACCTCGGCTACACGGCGGAGTGGTTCGTCTTCGCCGGCTTCGTGCTCTTCATGTGGTTCCGGCTGGTGCGCCGCGACGCGGAGGCCTCCCGGGACGCGGCGCTGGGCCTGTAGGGGCCCGACGGGCCCCGGGAGGGCTCGGGAGGTCCTCAGGAAGCGCCGAGGAGGCCGGTGCGGTAGACCGTGCCGGAGCAGGCGCCGGGGACGACGGTCGACAGCGAGGGACCGCCGCCCTCCGCGGTGTGGCTGACCACGACGCTGCCGTCCGCCGGTTCGCCGTCCGCCAGGAGCAACTGGGCCACCGCGCCGCCGTCGGGCGCCGGTCCCGGCTCCGGGCTGCCGCCGGTGCCGCCGGAGTCCGGATTCGTGCTGGGGTCGGGGGCGACCGTCGGCTCGGTCGGGGCGGTCGTCGGGGGCGGCGTGGTCGGCGGTTCGACGGGGGTGGTCGGCGTCGGGGTGGGCGTGCCGCCGGTCGTCGGGCAGGGCTCGCTCGGCACCCAGACGAACTTCACCTCGTAGGAGCCGCTCGGCCTCAGGAGGAGCCGGGAGGCCTCCTCCGAGGGGTCGGGCAGTCCGCCGCCCGCGTCGCCGGAGCTGTGCCGGACCACCGAGATGCGTCCGGGGTCGGCCGCTCCCCGCGCCGCGAGGCCGACGACGCCGGCGCCCTCCACGACGCAGGGGGTGCCGGAGACGTTGACGACGCGGAAGCTGCCGTACACCTTGCCCTCGGCGTCGGGTCCGCCGGACTGCGCGCCGCCGGAGCCGAGCTGGCCGGACGTGCAGCGGGCGACGCCGACGGCTTCCGGTCCGTCCCCCGGGAGCGCGCCGGAGGCCTCGTCGCCGGGCCGCTCCGGCTTGCCGGAGGAGCCGTCGGCCGCGCCCTGCCCGCCGTCCCCGCTCGGGGAGACGCTGCTCGCGGAGGGCTCGGCGCTCTGGCCGCCCTCGACGCCGGTCTCGGCGCCGGTGCCGCCCTGGGCCTCCTCGCCGTGGCCGACGTTGACGGGGCTGGCGGTGGTGGTGCCCTCCGAGGAGGCGACGTGCACGAAGGCCGGCACGGCCGTTCCGATGAGGACCGCGGCGGCCGCGGCGCCCACGACGGCCTGCCGCTTGCGGGCGCGGCGGGCGGGCACGGCGCGGCGCAGGTGCTCCAGCGAGCCGAGGGAGGGCTCCAGTCCCTCCACGGCGCCGTGGAGCATCCGCCGCAGCGCCAGCTCCTCGTCCCCGTCGCCCTCGCCGGGCCCGGACTCGATGTTCACCATGCGCTGTCCACTCAGATCGTCACGTTCGTCTCGGACTCGGGCTCCGGGGCCCCCGGCGACCTTACGGCCTCCGGCCTCCCCGCCGCCCCCGGTCTCCCCGTCACTCCGGGGCTCCGCCCCGTGCTCCCCGTGCTCCCCGTCTCCCCCGCGTCCCTCGGGCTCCCCGGTCTCCTCGTGGTCCTCGGCGTTCGCCCCGCGTACCCCGGGCTCTCCGCCGTCCCCGGCATCGGCCCCGCGCACCCCGGCCCCGCCGGACTCCCCGAACGCGCCGCGCTCCTCGGCGTCCCCGCCGACCTCGGCGTCCCCGGCGCGTTCCTCGGGCTCTCCGGAGTCCCCGGACTCCCCGGACTCCCCGTGGTCCTCGGTGCGGTCGTCGGCCGGCGTGCCGGTCTCGGTGGTCTCGCGGCCCTCGGAGGTCACCGCCTCCTCCGCGGAGGCCCGCTCCTCGGGGGTCCTGCCCCTCTCTCCGCGCGTCCCGCTCACGACGTCGCTCCCATCGCGACGCGCAGGGCCGCCATGCCCCGCGAGCCGTACGCCTTCACCGAGCCCAGGGATATCCCCAGCGTCTCGGCGACCTGGACCTCGGTCATGTCCGCGAAGTACCGCAGGACGAGGACCTCGCGCTGGCGCCGCTGGAGCCCGCGCATCGCCTTGATCAGGTCCTCGCGCTCCAACCGGTCGTACGCCCCCTCCTCCGCGCTGGCCATGTCCGGCATCGGCTTCGAGAGCAGCTTGAGGCCGAGGATGCGGCGGCGCAGCGCGGACCGGGAGAGGTTCACGACGGTCTGGCGCAGGTAGGCGAGCGTCTTCTCCGGCTCACGGACCCGCTTGCGGGCCGAGTGGACGCGGATGAACGCCTCCTGGACCACGTCCTCGCAGGAGGCCGTGTCGTCGAGGAGCAGCGCGGCGAGTCCGAGGAGCGACCGGTAGTGGGCGCGGTAGGTCTCGGTCAGGTGGTCGACGGTGGTGCCGACGGCCGGGGCGCCCTCGCCGCTCGTGCGGGGCGACGGAATGCCTTTCACCCGGGGGGGCCGGGAATCGGTGGGCACGGGGGCGATCACCGGCATCCCGCCGTGGGCCCGCGGCCGCCGGAAGGGGGCGACGACGGGACCGCGCACGGGGACGGCGACGCCGCTCCGTACGGGGAGCAACGCCGTGCCCGCGCCGCGCAGCGGGGCGATGGTCGCGATGTCGAGTACCTCTGCCACGCCTGTTGGACACGCCTACCCCCGGCAGGGTTGTACGCGCTCGCCGTCGTTTTCGACGGCGGGTTGTTCGTCCTCATGCGTAACCGTTCTCCCCCGATGCCCCGCTTTCACAGCGCGCCCGACGCCACGCGCCCATGAGTGTCCACGGAGACGCGCCCCACCCAACTACTGGTTGCAGCAAGGGGGAAGTGCATCGTCGTCCAGGACATCGTCGCAGTTCAAGGGATATCTGACGCCTTTTTGCTCACAGGTCGTTCACAGATCACACAAATCCATGACACACGACTCCCCCCGGGCGGACGGCCGGAGCCGCCGCGCGGGGGGAGTCGCGGATAGAACCGGGCCGGGGGCCCGGGCGGGGTCAGCGCCCGGTGCCCCCGTAGACCACGGCCTCGTCCGAGTCGCTGTCCAGGCCGAAGGCGCTGTGGACGGCGCGCACGGCCTCGTTGACGTCGTCGGCGCGGGTGACGACCGAGATGCGGATCTCGGAGGTCGAGATCAGCTCGATGTTCACGCCCGCGTCGGAGAGGGCCCGGAAGAAGTCCGCGGTGACGCCCGGGTTGGTCTTCATGCCGGCGCCGACCAGCGAGATCTTGCCGATCTGGTCGTCGTAGCGCAGCGAGTCAAAGCCGATCGCGCCCTTCGCCTTCTCCAGGGCGTCGATGGCCTTGCGGCCCTCGGCCTTGGGGAGGGTGAAGGAGATGTCCGTGAGGCCGGTGGAGGCGGCGGACACGTTCTGGACGATCATGTCGATGTTGATCTCGGCGTCCGCGACGGCGCGGAAGATGGCCGCGGCCTCGCCCGGCTTGTCCGGCACGCCGACGACGGTGATCTTCGCCTCGGAGGTGTCGTGGGCGACACCCGAGATGATGGCCTGCTCCACCTTGGAGTCCCCTGTCGGTTCGTTGCTGACCCACGTGCCCTGGAGTCCCGAGAAGGACGACCGGACGTGGATCGGGATGTTGTAACGGCGCGCGTACTCGACGCAGCGGTGCAGCAGCACCTTGGAGCCGGAGGCGGCGAGCTCCAGCATGTCCTCGAAGGAGATCCACTCGATCTTCTTCGCCTTCTTCACCACGCGCGGGTCGGCGGTGAACACGCCGTCGACGTCGGTGTAGATCTCGCAGACCTCGGCGTCGAGCGCGGCGGCCAGCGCGACGGCGGTCGTGTCCGAGCCGCCGCGGCCGAGCGTGGTGATGTCCTTCTTGTCCTGGGACACGCCCTGGAAGCCCGCGACGATGGCGATGTTGCCCTCGTCGAGGGCGGTGCGGATCCGGCCCGGCGTGACATCGATGATGCGCGCCTTGTTGTGGACCGAGTCGGTGATGACACCGGCCTGGCTGCCCGTGAACGACTGGGCCTCGTGGCCCAGGTTCTTGATCGCCATGGCCAGCAGGGCCATGGAGATCCGCTCCCCGGCGGTCAGCAGCATGTCGAATTCGCGGCCGGAAGGAATCGGGGATACCTGTCCGGCGAGATCGATCAGCTCGTCCGTCGTGTCGCCCATCGCGGAAACCACGACGACCACCTGGTGGCCGTTCCTCTTGGCATCCACGATCCGCTTGGCGACGCGCTTGATGCCTTCGGCATCGGCAACGGAGGAGCCTCCGTACTTCTGCACGACAAGGCCCACGTGCGCTCCTCGCTCAGTCTGTGCCGCAGCCGGCGCTGCGATCGGCTCAGTCTAACGAGGGACTCGAAAACGCCTACGAGGTATCGCATGGTGAGACGGGCTGCTCAGCAGGTGATCACCGGACCGGAACACCCCGAAAAGTCCTCCGGCCCGCCGGCCCGCCGGCCCGCCGGCCCGCCGGCCCGCCGGCCCTTCAGCTCTTCAGCGACCGCAGCCCCAGCGGTCCCGCGATCTCCTGGAGCATCACCCGGCCCGCCTCCTCCGCGAGGTCGTCCTCGCCCAGGTCCTCGTCGGTGTCGAGGCCGTCCAGGGCCGCGAGCGGCTGGTCGAGGCGGACGTGGGCGACGAGGGACTGGAGGGCGCGGAGGGTGGCCGAGGCGGTCGGGCCCCAGTTGGAGAAGTACGAGAACTGCCACCACCACAGGGCCTCGCTGGTCCGGCCCGCCCGGTAGTGGGCCAGGCCGTGGCTCAGGTCGGCGACGATGTCGGCCAGGTTGTCGGAGATCCGGGCCGGGACCGGGGCCTTGCGGGGCTCGTACGGGTCGAAGACCTCCGAGAAGACGTCGACCGGCTCCAGGAGGGCGGCGAACCGCTCGCGCAGGTCGTCCGCGTCCGGCTCCGGACCGGTGTCCGTCTCGTACCGCTCGTCCGGGAGGATGTCCTCGTGGGCGCCGAGCCGTCCGCCCGCCAGGAGGAGCTGGGAGACCTCCAGGAGCAGGAAGGGGACCGTGCTGCCCGGCTCGTCGCCCTTGGCCACCTCGGTGGTCGCGACGATGAAGCTCTCGATGGAGTCGGCGATCTGGACCGCGAAGTCGTCCGGGTCCTGCGTGACGGAGTGCAGTGTGGGGTCAGACATCGAGCTGCCTTCCTCGGAGCACCCACGCGTGGGCTGGGTCGTCATACATCCAGCAGCCTCCGGCCCTCGAAGGCGCGGCCCAGGGTCACCTCGTCCGCGTACTCCAGGTCGCCGCCGACCGGGAGGCCGCTCGCGAGCCGGGTGACCCGCAGGCCCATGGGCTTGATCATCCGCGCCAGGTACGTCGCGGTGGCCTCGCCCTCCAGGTTCGGGTCGGTCGCGAGGATCAGCTCGGTGACCGCCCCGTCCGCGAGCCGCGCGAGCAGCTCGCGGATGCGCAGGTCGTCCGGGCCGACGCCCTCGATGGGGCTGATCGCGCCGCCGAGGACGTGGTAGCGGCCGCGGAACTCCCGCGTCCGCTCGATCGCCACGACGTCCTTGGGCTCCTCGACCACGCAGATGACGGACAGGTCCCGGCGCGGGTCCCGGCAGATGTTGCACTGCTCCTGCTGTGCCACGTTGCCGCAGACCGCGCAGAACCTGACCTTCTCCTTGACCTCCAGGAGCGCGTGCGCCAGCCGCCGGACGTCCGTCGGCTCCGCCTGGAGGATGTGGAAGGCGATCCGCTGCGCGCTCTTGGGACCGACGCCGGGCAGCCTGCCCAGTTCGTCGATGAGGTCCTGAACCACGCCTTCGTACAACGGAACGCCCTTCTCGGGGGTGCTTGATTCTTACGGTAGTGGCTGGGGCCGGGCCTTAGAAGCCCCGCGGGAACGGTGCCGTGGCCAGGGCCTCAGAGGCCGAGGCCCGGCAGGCCGCCCATGCCCTGGGCCAGCGGGCCCAGCTTGGCCTGCTGGAGCTGCTGCGCGTTGTCGTTGGCGGCCTGCACGGCGGCGACGATCAGGTCGGCCAGCGTCTCGGTGTCCTCCGGGTCGACCGCCTTGGGGTCGATCACCAGGCCGCGCAGCTCGCCGGAGCCGGTCACGGTCGCCCTGACCAGGCCGCCGCCCGCCTGTCCGTCGACCTCGGTCGCCGCGAGCTCCTCCTGTGCGCGGGCGAGGTCCTGCTGCATCTTCTGGGCCTGCTGGAGAAGCTGCTGCATGTTGGGCTGGCCACCACCGGGAATCACGGTCACTCCTGAGGGTCGGTGCGTCTGGTCGGTCCGTCCGGTCCCTATGTCCGGTCGGTACGCCGAGCCTACGTGGTCCCCGCCCGCCCTGCCTCCACCACTCTTTCGGGTGAGAAACCGCGGACTCCTCTACCTGATCAACACCCACTTGCGGGCGGAAATCCCGGGATTCCGTGCCCGTCGCCCTCCATTCGGCGGTAGGAAGGGCAGGCACCACGTGCACCGCACGTCACAGAAGGACACGAGCGACACGAGCGCCGAGCGGAACAGAGGCGCTGGGCCGAACAGAGGAGTCCCCCGGTGAGCCAGCAGCCGGAGATGCAGCCGCCGGGGCACCCCGGGGGAGACGTCCACCCCGAACAGACCGGTCGTCCCGGTCCGGCCGGCCGTGCCCCGTCCGGCCGCGACCTGACCGGCAGGGCCTTCCCCCTGGGGGACTGGGGCGAGCCGGCCGAGCGGCTCGACGAGCTGTACCGCTGGGTGGAGGCGAACGCGCTGCGCACCGCCGAGTGGTACCTCTCCGACCGGGTCTGGAAGCGCCGCGCCGCCCGCCTCCTGCGGATCGGCACCGCCGTCGGGGTGATCGCGGGCGCCGCGCTGCCGCTGCTCGACCTGACCGGGGTCGCGGCGGGCACGGCCGGCTGGGGCTACCTGTCGCTGCTGCTCGGCGCCGCCTGTCTGGCCTGCGACCGGTACTTCGGGGTGACGTCGGGCTGGATAAGGGACGTGGCGACGGCCCAGGCGGTGCAGCGGCGCCTCCAGGCGCTCCAGTTCGACTGGGCCTCGGAGAGCGTCCGGGAGGTCCTGGGGCCCACGGAGGGCACCGCCAGCGAGGCGGCCGAGCGCTGTCTGGGCGTGCTGCGCCGCTTCTCGGAGGACGTGACGGAGCTGGTACGGGCGGAGACCGCCGACTGGATGGTCGAGTTCCGCTCGGGTCCCGCGCCGCTGGCGCTCCAGTCGGTCGGCGTGGCGCCGTCCCGGCCCGAGGGCGTCCAGCCGCCCGGCGGCCGCTTCCCGCTGCCGCCGGGCACCCGCCCGAACATGCCGCGCCAGCGGCCCCCGGAGACCCGCTGAGGCCTCTCCGGGGGCCCGGTCCCTCGAAGGATCAGCTCAGGATGATCATCGAGCCCTGGGCCAGGCTCCGGGTCGCCGCCGCGTGCAGCCCCAGCCACACGTGGCGCTCCCGGGCGAAGGGCCCCTGGTCGTGCGGGCCGGGGCCGACGGCCGGCTCCTCCAGGGAGGTCGGCCGTTCCGGGGGCAGCGGGGCGGCCGGCGGGTTCGCCGGGTCGATGCCGATCGAGGGCGCCACGAACTGGAGCTCCCGCAGCAGCCCGTGCGAGGAGCCGAGCGGCCCGCCGCCCTCCAGGAGCTCGTCGCTGGCGAGCGGCACCGGGAAGTCGACCGGCACGTACGCGCCCGCGTGGTCGTAGTGCCACACCAGGTGCGACTGCTGGGCGGTCGTCTCGAACATCTCCAGGAGCTGTTCGTAGTCCCCGCCGAGCTCGCCGACCGGCTCGACCGGCAGCCCGTGCACCTGGAGCAGGTAGGCGCGGCGCAGGAAGTGCAGGGCCTCGTAGTCGAAGCCGGCGACCGGGGCGACGTCGCCGGAGAGCCCCGGCATGTACGCGTAGACGGGCACGGTCGGCAGGCCCGAGGCGGTGAGGACGGCGTCGTAGGCGGCGATCTCTTCGGCGAAGGGGTTGTCGGGGCTGTGGCACAGCACGTCGACGAGGGGGACCAGCCACAGGTCACAGGCCAAGGGAGGCTCGCTCTCCGTCAGTTGCAGGGACGGCCAGGGTAGTCGGATCGTCCGACCACGCCCACCCGCTGAGGACCTGCCCCCGGAGGCGCTCCCTCAACCCGCCGGCCCCCGCCCGTGACGACGCCCGGGCCCCGCCGCTCAGGCCCCGCCCCGGCGCCCGAGAACCGCCCCGCCGCTCAGGCCCCGCCCCGGCGCTCCAGGTGCTCCAGCCGGTCCGCCCACTCCAGCGCGTGCGCGTTGTACTCCCGTACGACCGTCACGGCCGCCTCCGCGTCGCCGCGGGTGACCGCGTCGACCAGGTCCACGTGCCCGCTCCACAGCCACCCCAGGAGGTCCCGCTCGGAGCGCAGGTGGGGGACGGAGAAGGCCCAGGCCTGGACACGGAGGCGGTGCAGGAAGTCGGCGAGGTGGTCGTTGGCGGCGATCAGGCGCCCCAGCTCGCGCCAGTAGCGGATGTCGTAGCCGATGAGGACGTCCAGGTCCCCGGCACGGGCCGCGCGCGCGGCGGCCTCGCCCCGGCGGCGCACGGAGACGAGCGCGACCCCGATGCCGGGCTCGGGGGCCGGGGGCCGGGGCGGGAGGGCGGTGGTGCGGCGGCGGAAGAGGCCCTCGACGACGAGCGTCCGGGCCTCGACCATCCGCCGGTAGTCGTCCACGGAGTACTGGTGGACGCGGAAGCCGCGGTGCTGGTCGGAGTCGAGGAGCCCCTGCGCGCAGAGGTCCACGAGGGCCTCGCGGACGGGCGTGGCCGAGACGCCGTACTGCTCGGCGATCTGCTTGACGGTGAACTCCCGCCCGGCCTTGAGACGGCCCGCGAGCACCTCGTCACGCAGCGCGTCCGCGATCTGCTGTCGCAGGGTGTTGCGGGTGACTCCTCCGCTCGCGGGCATGGTGGTGGGTCCCCTCCGTCCGGCTCCGGACACCCTAGTCCAGACGGAGGGAACCTCTCCGGTACGCGTTCGGGCCGTGGTCAGACGGTGTGCTCGTCGGCCACCGAGAGGGCCGCGTCCAGGGCCGCGAGGCCCTCCTTGGCCTCCGCCTCGGAGACGTTGCAGGCGGGCACGGCGTGGGTGCGGTTCATGTTCACGAAGGGCCACAGGCCGTTCTTCTTCGCGGCGCCGGCGAAGGCGGCCATGGGCGCGTTGGCCTCGCCGGCCGCGTTGTACGGGACGAGCGGCTCGCGCGTCTCCTTGTTCCTGACCAGGTCGAGCGCCCAGAAGACGCCGAGGCCGCGGACCTCGCCGACCGACGGGTGGCGCTCGGCCAGCTCGCGCAGGCCGGGGCCGAGGACGGTCTCGCCGATGTGCGCGGCGTGTTCGACGACCTTCTCGTCCTCCATCACCCGGATGGTGGCGACGGCGGCGGCGCAGGCCAGCGGGTGTCCGGAGTAGGTCAGGCCGCCGGGGTAGGGGCGCTTGTCGAAGGTGGCGGCGATCTCGGCGTTGATGGCGACGCCGCCGAGCGGCACGTAGCCGGAGTTCACGCCCTTGGCGAAGGTCATCAGGTCGGGCACGACGTCGTGGTGCTCGGCGGCGAACCACGTGCCGGTGCGGCCGAAGCCGGCCATGACCTCGTCCAGGACGAAGACGATGCCGTACGTGTCGCAGATCTCGCGGACTCCGGCGAGGTAGCCGGGCGGCGGGGTCATGATCCCGGCGGTGCCGGGGATCGTCTCCAGGATGATCGCGGCGATGGTCGCCGGGCCCTCGAAGGCGATCGTGTCCTCCAGGTGCTGGAGGGCCCGCGCGCACTCCTCCGCCTCGGTGGTGGCGTAGAAGGGCGAGCGGTAGAGGAAGGGCGCCCAGAAGCGCACGACGCCCGCGGAGCCGTTGTCGGAGGCCCAGCGGCGCGGGTCGCCGGTCAGGTTGATCGCGGTGGAGGTGGCGCCGTGGTACGAGCGGTAGGCGGAGAGCACCTTCGTGCGGCCCGTGTGCAGACGGGCCATGCGGACGGCGTTCTCGACGGCCTCGGCGCCGCCGTTGGTGAAGAAGATCTTGTCCAGGTCGCCCGGGGTGCGCTCGGCGATGAGGCGTGCGGCCTCGGAGCGGACGTCCACGGCGAAGGCGGGCGCGAAGGTGGCGAGCTTCCCGGCCTGCTCCTGGATCGCGGCGACGACCCTGGGGTGCTGGTAGCCGATGTTGGTGTAGACGAGTCCGCTGGTGAAGTCGAGGTAGCGGTTCCCGTCGTAGTCCCAGAAGTACGAACCCTCGGCGCCGGCGACGGCGAGCGGGTCGATCAGGCCCTGGGCGGACCAGGAGTGGAACACGTGGGCGCGGTCGGCGGCCTTGACGGCGGCGCCGGCCTGCGGATCGGGTGCGGCGTGAGGGGTCATGGGGCCGAGGGTAAGGAACCGCAGGTGGGAAGGGCCATGGCCATCTTGTCCACCGAGACCGGGAGGGACGCGACACGTTGTTTCCCCGACCCTCACCATTGACAGTATCCTGTCGGAATGACAGCCTACTGTCATGGCACACGAGAGCGGCACCACCACCGTCCACCTCGCCGTCTACGACACCCTCGCGGACTGGGAGACCGGCCACGCCACGGCCTGGCTCGCCCGCGCGGGACACACGATCAGGACCGTCGGCCCGGTCGCCGGCGAGCCCGTCACCACGATCGCCGGGATCCGGATCGTCCCCGACCTCGCGCTCGACGACCTGCGCCCCGAGGACAGCGCGCTGCTGATCCTGCCGGGGGCCGAGAAGTACGACGAGGGCGACGAGCTGGCCCCGTTCGCCGCGAAGGCCCGCGCCTTCCTCGACGCCGGGGTCCCGGTCGCCGCGATCTGCGGCGCCACGGCGGGCCTGGCCCGCGAGGGCCTCCTCGACGACCGCCGCCACACCAGCGCGGCCCCCTTCTACCTGGCGGCCACCGGTTACAAGGGCGCCGAGCACTACGTCGACGCCGACGCGGTGCGGGACGGCGACCTCATCACGGCGGGCCCGACCGAGCCGGTCGCCTTCGCCCGCGAGGTCTTCGCCCGCCTCGGGGCGTACGAGGGGAAGCGGGACGCCTGGTTCCGCCTCTTCCACGACTCGGACCCGGCGGCCTTCGCCGAACTGAACGGATGAGCCGCGCGCAGCAGGACGCCCTGTCCCGCACGGCCCTGGGCGTCTTCCGCCTGAACGGCCAGTTCCTCGCCGTCTCGGAGAAGCTGGCCGAGCCGGCGGGCCTGACCGCCGCCTGGTGGCAGGTCCTCGGGGCCGTCCTCCCCGAACCCCTGCCGGTCGCCGGGATCGCCCGCGTCATGGGCATCACCCGCCAGAGCGTCCAGCGGGTGGCCGACCTCCTCGTACGGGAGGGCCTGGCGTCCTACGAGCCGAACCCGGCCCACCGCCGTGCCAAGCTCCTCGCCCCCACCGACGCGGGCCGGGCGGCGGTCCGCCGCATCGACCCGGGCCACGCGGAACTCGCCGCGCTGCTCCTGCGGGAGCTGGGCGGACAGGAGGCGTTCGACGAGACCGTACGGGTCCTGGAGCGGCTGTCGGCGGCGCTCGACGCGGTGGAGAGGGCGGGGCGCGACTCCTAGGCGGTCGCGTCCGGTTCGGGGAAGACGCAGAACTCGTTCCCCTCCGGATCGGCCATCACCCACCAGTCGATCTCGTGGTCGCGCGCCCTGATCACAGTCGCTCCCACGGCCACGAGCCGGTCAGGGTCCCCCCACACGTCGAGGTGCACGCGGTTCTTGACCGCCTTCTCCTCCGTCACCGGGTTGACCCAGATGAGCGGCCCGGCCCCCGCTCCGTCCACGAGGGGGACCGGCCACTCCCGCGGGCGCGTGCTCCCGTCGGCCATGGGACTGCGCGCGTAACCGATCGCCCGGCACCACCAGTCGGCCAGCGCCTGGTGGTCGACCGCGTCGATCGCGAGGTCCTTGAAGCGGGCCGGGGCGTCGTCTCCGTTTCTCATGCGCGCCATACAAGCACCGACGACCGCTTCACCGGTCGTTCCGGCAGGCGAACAGCTCCGCGACGGCACTTCGCAGGAGCAGCGGGTGCACGAACCGGTCGGCCAGCCGACGCCCGCCCTCACCGTCCACTCGAACGGCGTCGAATTGTACGCCCGCCTCACGAAGCTGGAATTCGGAAACTGGAATCCAGTCCACATTCACTTCCCGATTCTCTTCCATCACGGAGACATGTTCCCGCGCCGACGCCAGCGTTTTCCACGACTGCTGACGGTGCGTCGGCACTCCGTCGACCTGCGTCAACGCAGCTCGAACAGGCGCTGAGCAACGGGACGGGCATCTTCGAGGAGCTGCGGGAGCTCGTACGTCTGGAGAAACTGCCGGAGCAGTTCCGCGGGCCGGAAGCCGGTGTGCGAGATCGAGCTCGTCCTCGACGAGTCGGTGCTGAAGCGGCCCTTCGGGAACGCAGAGGTCATGCGGGAGCAGTTGGAGTACTTGGCGGAGTGCGCACGAAGGAGGAACGTGAACCTCCAGGTGCTGCCGACGGACGCCGGACCGGGAGGGGGGTACGCGGGCGCACGAGGTGAGCTGAACATCGTGGAGACCCCGGCTCACGACCGCGTGACCTTCCTGGAGATCCAGGGGGAGAGCCTGCTGATCACCGACCGGACGAAGGTGAGTACGCATCGGCAGCGGTATGCGAAGATCCGGGCACAGGCCCTGGATCCGCGCAGGTCGCTGGGCGTCGTCGAGGAGTCGGCGGGAGTACGGAGATGAACGACACCCTGCGGTGGTTCAAGTCCAGCTACAGCGACAGCGGCGGCGGCAACTGCGTCGAGGTCGCCGCCTGCGACCACGCCGTCCACCTCCGCGACTCCAAGCAGCACGACGGCGGGCCCACGTTCGCCGTGGAGCCCGCCGCCTGGTCCGCGTTCGTCGCGTGGCGGAGCTGACCGCTAGCAGTACAGGTTCGCGCCGGTCGGGACGCCCAGGATCTGGGTGAACTGCTGGTACTTGGAGACCCGGCTCTGCACCTGGGCCGGGTTCTTCCCGTCGCACTCCAGCGAGCCGTTGATGGAGCGGATGGTCTGGCCGAAGCCCGCGCCGTTGACCATGGCGTTGTGGCCGGTCATCGTGCCGGGACCGTTCTGGGTGTTCCAGTACCAGAGGCCGGTGGACATGGCGACGGCCGGGTCCTGCTCGACGCGCCAGGGGTTGTTCAGGAGGTCGATGCCGAGGGCGTCGCCGGCGGCCTTGTAGTTGAAGTTCCAGGAGAGCTGGATCGGCCCGCGGCCGTAGTACGCGGCCTGGCCGGCGGGGCAGCCGTAGGGCTGGCCGGAGTCGCAGTAGTGGGGGTAGTTGGCCGTGTTCTGCTCGACGATGTAGTAGAGCCCGGCGGTCTCGTGGGAGACGTTGGCGAGGAAGGCCGCGGCCTCCTGCTTCTTCACGGTGTCGCTGCCGGTGGTGGCGAAGGCCGGGTACGACTTGAGGGCGTTGACCAGGCCCGCGTACGTGTAGAACGGGTTCCGGCTCGGGAACATCTGGTTGAACTGGGCCTCGGAGACGACGAAGCCGTTGTTCTGGCCGCCGTCACCGCCGCCGCCGGTGCCGCAGGCGCCCTCGTCGCGCCAGACGTCCGAGGAGCCGGGGCGCTCGTTCTGCGTCCACCACTTCGCGTACCAGTTGTGACCGTTGTACGAGGCGGTCTTGCCGCCGGTGTAGACCGTGGAGGAGTTCCACGCCGTCACGCAGGCGGGGGCCGCCCCTGCGGAAGTCGCGGGAACCAGTACGGCGACACCGACGGCCGTACAGAGCGCGGCGAACAGGGTGAGCAGCTTACGGAGCATCGCTCGTCCTTCCGGGTGGGGGGATCCGGGATCGGGAAGGGCCAGCGAAGCGTGATTGGTCTGGACCTGTCAAGGTCTAGACCAGAAATCGTGACAGTGGTCCGGAGAACGAACGCCCCGTCCTCTATGCGCGTTCAGTCGAAGCGGAGGTGCCGGGCCCCGACCGCCGCTCGGCGCAGCCGTGCCCGGAGGGGGCCGTCGGTGTCGGGGGCGAGGGTCAGCCCGGCCGAGGCGGCGATGCGGTCCGCGACCCGCGGGACCGTGAGGCGGTCGGTGCGGACGTGCTCGGCGAACTCCTCGCCCCGCAGGCGGTCCAGGCACAGGTCGAGCTTCGAGACGGCGAAGCTTTCCCGCCGGAGCGGGGCGTCCTTCCCGCCGAGGACCCGCGCCGCGTGCCCGAAGCCGCGCTCGCGCAGGCGGCGCAGGACCGTCGCGCGCTCGGCGAGGAGCGCGAAGTGCCGCACGTCGTGACCGGCCGCGCGCAGGCGTCCGACCGTCTCGTCGAAGTACCGGGGCTCCACGACCGTCATCGGCGCGATCACCACGCCCGGGTGTCGGCGCAGGGCCAGGTCCAGGACCTCGTACACCCCCTGCCGCCAGGCCGGGAGGTCCTGGAAGTCGCCCCGGAGCCCCGGGGGCGTCATGCGGTGCAGGCCGAAGCCGACGTGCTCGGGGTCGCAGACGACGCTCCCCGGCAGCCGCCTGCGCAGCTCGTACGCGGTCTGCGTCTTGCCCCCGCCGAACGGCCCGTTGATCCAGATCAGCATTCCCGGAGTCCAGGAGCCGCAGGGGAGCCGGGCGTCAGATCAGCAGCACGATCCGCCCCGGCCGGTGCCCCGCCTCCGCGCGGCGGTGGGCCTCGGCGGCGGAGGCCAGGGGGACGATGTCCGCCGTCCGGGTGGTCAGTTCGCGGGCGGCGACGCCGTCCAGGATCGCCTTCAGGCGGGCGGCGTCCGGGCGGGGCCGGATCGCGGTGACGTCGATGTCCCGGACCCGGTCCGGCAGTTGCTCCCCAGAGGCCGAGACGAAGGTCCCGCCGTCCCTGAGGGCGGGCAGCAGCGGGGCGCCGATGAGCGCCGCGTCCAGGACCGCCGCGACCCCCTCGGGGACGTGGGCGCGCACCTTGGCGACGACGTCCGCCGGGTCACCGCGCGGAACCAGCTCCTCGGCCCCGAGCCGGAGCAGCTCGTGCCGGTCGTCCTCCTCGGCGAGGACGACCACCCGGTACCCCGCGGCCGCCGCGTGCTGGACGGCGAAGCGGCCCACCACCCCGCCGGCTCCGCTGACCAGGACCGGGGAGCCCTCGGGAAGGTCCAGGAGGTCGACGGCCTGGTAGGCCGCGAGGGCGGAGAGCGGCACCGAGGCGGCCGTGGTGAACTCCATGTCCTCGGGGATCGGCGCCAGCCACTCGGGGTCGGCCCGGATCACCTCGGCGTACGAGCCCTCGCCCGTCCCCTCCGTCACCCAGGGGATGAAGCCGGCCACCCGGGTCCCCTCGGGGAGGCCGGGCGCGGCGTCCAGGAGCACGCCCGCGAAGTCGAAGCCGAGGACGAAGGGCGGGGCCAGCTCGCCCAGGAAGGCGGCCCACCGCCCGGAGCGGATCCTCAGGTCCGCCTGGTGCACGGCGGCGGCCTTGAGCCGCACGCGCACCCGGCCCGGGACGTCACCGGCCTCCGGCTCGGGACGGTTGGCGATCCTGAGGACCTCGGGTCCGCCGTAGGAGATCACTTCGACGACGCGCATGGGGTGCTCCTGCACTGCTCGGTACCACTCGGCACTGCTCGTGTACTCCTCGTACGGAAGCCCCCTCGTGGCCATTACACAGAGGCTCCCCACCCCCGGCAACCGCTGATGGCCCGGCCGGGGCGCGGCTGGCGGTCCGGCTTGCGGCCCGGTTCGTGGCCCGGCTTGCGGAAGGGAGAACTCCTGGTGAAGGGCCGATCCGGCTGGTGAGCCGGAACGCCGGCTCCGGCACCAGGGAGGTCTTCCGGCGCCGGGTCCCCGGCGAGAACGAGCCGGGCACCTCCTCCCTCGACTGCCAGCACCGCGACGCCCCCCGGGCGAGGGTCACCCGCCGCGAACCCGACTCCGCCGAACAGGCCCTGGAGACCGTCGCCCGCCTCCCCGGGGCCATCGGCTACGGCGAACCGCGCGCGAGCGCAGACGGAAAGGGCCCGCCGCCCCGGCGAACCGGGGAGGGCGGGCCCTCTCACGTACCCCTGTGGTTACAGGAACGAGTTGATCTCGATCGTCTCGGTGCGGCCGGGGCCGACGCCGATCGCGGAGATCGGGGCGCCCGACATCTCCTCCAGGGCCTTCACGTACGCCTGCGCGTTCTTCGGCAGGTCATCGAAGGTCTTGGCCTTGGTGATGTCCTCGGACCAGCCCGGCAGCATCTCGTAGACCGGCTTCGCGTGGTGGAAGTCGGTCTGCGAGTAGGGCAGCTCCTCGACGCGCTTGCCGTCGATCTCGTACGCGACGCAGACCGGGATCTGCTCCCAGCCGGTGAGCACGTCGAGCTTGGTGAGGAAGAAGTCGGTCAGGCCGTTGACGCGGGTGGCGTAGCGGGCGATGACCGCGTCGAACCAGCCGCAGCGGCGGTCGCGGCCGGTGGTGACGCCGCGCTCGCCGCCGATGCGGCGCAGGTCCTCGCCGTCCTGGTCGAAGAGCTCGGTCGGGAACGGGCCGGCGCCGACGCGGGTCGTGTACGCCTTGAGGATGCCGATGACCCGGGAGATCTTCGTCGGGCCCACGCCGGTGCCGGTGCAGGCGCCGCCGGCGGTCGGGTTCGAGGAGGTGACGAAGGGGTACGTGCCGTGGTCGACGTCGAGCAGGGTGCCCTGGCCGCCCTCGAAGAGCACGACCTTGTCCTCGTCCAGCGCGTTGTTGAGGATCAGGGTGGTGTCGGCGACGAACGGCTTGATCTGCTCCGCGTACTGGAGCATCTCCTCGACGATCTGCTCGGCCTCGATGGCCCGCCGGTTGTACAGCTTGGCGAGGAGCTGGTTCTTCCCCTCCAGGGCCGCTTCGACCTTCTGGGTGAGGATCGACTCGTCGTACAGGTCCTGGACCCGGATGCCGACGCGGTTGATCTTGTCGGCGTAGGTCGGGCCGATGCCCCGGCCCGTGGTGCCGATCTTGCGCTTGCCGAGGAACCGTTCCGTCACCTTGTCGAGGGTGACGTTGTACGGGGTGATCAGGTGGGCGTTGCCGCTGATCAGGAGCTTCGACGTGTCGACGCCTCGCTCGTTCAGTCCGCTCAGCTCGGAGAGCAGGACCGCCGGGTCGACGACGACACCGTTTCCGATCACCGGGGTGCACCCCGGCGAGAGGATTCCGGAAGGGAGAAGATGCAGCGCGTACTTCTGGTCGCCGACGACGACCGTGTGGCCGGCGTTGTTGCCGCCCTGGTAGCGCACCACATAGTCAACGGATCCACCGAGCAGGTCGGTGGCCTTTCCCTTGCCCTCGTCACCCCACTGAGCACCGAGCAGCACAAGTGCGGGCACAGGCGTACACCCCTTCCGGGTGGGGCATGTCCAAGGTCAGGGGGCGTACGCCGCCTCACCGGTGTGCCCCGGAATAGACGAAGCCCCTGGCGCAATAGCGCAAGGGGCTCTTGCACAAAGATGCTACCCGAGGAAGGACCGAGGTGTCGGATCACGACCAGCTCCTGGTCATCGTCGACCCGGTCGCCCGCCGAAGCGACGGCGAGTCCGTACGGATCGCGAAGGATGTCCTGTCCGCCGGCGCGGAGGCGAAGATCTGCCTGCCGGACGGGCCGGAGGAATTCTCCCGGGCCCTGGCCAGGCGCGGCTCCCGGCGCCCCGTGCTGCTCGGGGACGACCACGCCCTGCTGCGCGCGGTGACCCTGCTGCACCGCGAGCGGGAGCTGGCGGAGGGGGCCCTCTCCCTGGTGCCGATCGGGGTCCCGGAGGCGGTGGAGGTGGCCCACGCGCTCGGCGTGCCGCGTTCCACGCCGGCGGCGGCGCGGGCGGCCCTGGACGGGGCGGTGCGCCGCCTGGACCTCCTGGTGGACGACAGCGACGGCGTCGTCCTCGGGGAGCTCCTGGTCCCGGCCGTCCCCGCCCCGGCGTCGGCGGCCCCGTCGGTCTGGGGCACCTGTCGTTCCCTGGTCCGGACCCTGGTCCGCCCGGCCCCGACGGCCCTCGCGGTCCGCACGCACCCCCTGCGGGTGGAGGCGGACGGCGTGCTGCTCGCGGACGTGGACGTCCCCCTGGAGGCCCTGACGGCCCGCTCGGTCGCCGGCGCGGCCGAGGTGACCGTCCACCCCCCGTCGTCCCCGCCGCGCCGCGCGACCGCCCACACCCTCACCGTCTCGGGCCCGGACTTCCGCTACCGCGCGGACGGCCGCCTGACGGGGCCGGTGCGGCGGCGGACGTGGACGGTGCGGGAGGGGGCGTGGGGGCTGAGGCTGCCGAGGGCGTGACGGTTCCGGGGACGCGGAGGGAGTCCCGTACGGGCGGACGGTTAACCTCCGTGCGGGGACGGGGGACAGGGACACGACGGGGGTTGTGATGGTGCGCGCGCTGGACACGGCGGGGACCGCCGAGGCGCTGGACCGGTACCGGGAGCGGGCCGGGCGGACACTGGCCGGGAGCGTCGTCGCGCTCGTCGGGGGCGTGGTCGTCGGGATCCTGCCGGGGCCCGCGTGGACCGGTGACGTGGTCGCCTGGGCCGTCTGCCTCGGCGTCGTGTTCGCCTGCGTCGGCGCCGGGGCCCTGGTGACCGCCCGCAGGATGCGGGTCGTCCTGGCCGCCGGGGAGTGGTCGGCGCACGCCGCCGTGCCGGTCGCCCGCCGTCTGCACTCCCCGGCGGTCGTCCTCTCCTCCCCGGCGACCGGCGCGCTGTGGCCGCTCACCGTCGTGGCCGTGCGGTGGCGCCAGGACGCGGCCCGGCCGGGTCCGGACGGCGTGCTGTGGTGGTGCGGCGACCCGCGCACGGGCGGGGTGCTCACCCGCCCCCACGGCGGGGAGCTGTTCTGGGCGAAGCCGGTACGGGGCGGGGGCGCGCGGCGCCGGGTCGTGGGGCGGGCGGAGGAGCGGGGTCTGCCCACCGCCGTGGCCCCGTCCGGTCCGCGACCGGCCGCGGATCCGCAGTCGACCGCCGGTCCAGAGCCGGCCGCCGGTCCGCAGCCGGCCACCGGTCCGCAGTCGGACTCGGCGGGGACCGCTCCCCCGGCGAAGCCCCGCCGCCCGGGCCGCTGGCGCTGGCTGGTCCTGGCCTCGGTCCTGGTCCTCGCCCCCGCCGTCCCCTGGGGCCTCGCGTCGGTCGACGACCCGCAGATCGACCTGACCGTGCTGAGCGAGGAGCCCGGCGGCGAGTGCGTGGTCCGCTGGAAGGACCCGTGGGACGGGCGGGAGCACACCGGCCCGTTCCGGTGCGACCCCGACCGCGACCCGCTGCTCGCGAAGTGGGAGACGGCCTTCGTCGTGTCGTACGGCCCCTGGAAGGGCGAGCTCTACGGCTGGGTCGACGACGAACCGCACGGCTCCCCGGCCCAGGACGTGACCGCCGCCCTCGCGACGGGCGGCGCCCTCGGTCTCCTCGTGGGGCTGGTCGGCGGCGGCGTGAGCCTGCGGCGGCGGGGACGGGGCGGCCCGGTCCGGGTCCCGGCCGCCGCGACGCCCGTCGGGACCGCGCCCGCCCCGACGTACGAACGACTGGCCGCCCTGGCCGGACGGCAGCCCGCGCCGGGCGTCCGCGGCCCGGAGGCGGACGTGCGGTCGGTGCCGTGGTGGCGGGTGCGGGGCCTGCGGCGGATCTCCGGTCTGAGCGAGGTGCTGGTCACGACCGGTTGCTGCGCGTTCGCGGGCGGACTCCTGCTGCTGCCCCTGGAGGGGTTCGAGCGCGTCTCCCTCCTCGGACTGGGCGGCGTCTCCCTGCTCCTCCTGGCCCTCTGGACCTTCCGGTTCCTGACGGGCGGGGCCGGGGCCGCCCGGCTCCTGGCCAGGGCGGCGACCGCCCCCGTACCCGTCGTCCGCCGGTACGCGCTGCTGCACGACCCGCGCGACGACGCCCCCGTGCTCGTGCTCTTCCCGGCCCACGGCGGCCCGGAGGACCTGCCGGAGGCGGTCCTGCCCCTGGTGCCGCCCGGCCCGCAGAAGAAGCCCCGCCTCGGCCTCCCGCCGTCCCCCACCGGAACGGCCGAACTGCGCGGCTGGCTGGACCGCACGGACGACGGACAGCCCGTCGTCGTGGCGTGGATCGACGACCGCCCCCTGTGGCCGGCGGGCCCGTACCGGGAGACGGGCACGACGGAGGCCACGTCCCTCCTGACCCGGCTCGCGCCGCCGCCGCTGCCCGACCCGCAGACGCTCCCGTAACGGCCGGAAGGCCTCGCCGGACGGGCCGGCCCTCACACCTCCACCACCAACTCCTCGAACCCCCTGATCACGTACCCCGGCTTCCGCACCGGCTCCGAGACCAGGCGCAGGCCCGGGGCCCGGTGCAGGAGTTCGGCGAAGAGGGTCGTCAGTTCCAGGCGGGCCAGGGGGGCGCCCAGGCAGTAGTGGATGCCCGCGCCGAAGGTGACGTGGGGGTTGTCGGCGCGGGTGAGGTCGAGGGTGTCGGCCGTGGGGCCGAAGCGGGAGGGGTCCCGGTTGGCCGAGCCGAGGAGGAGGGCCACCTCCGAGCCGCGGGGGACGGTCAGGCCGTCGATCTCGACGTCGTCGAGGACCCAGCGCTCGAACATCTGGAGCGGGGTGTCGTAGCGCAGGAGTTCTTCCACAGTTGTGGACAGGTTCTCGGGGCGCGGGCGGACGCCCTCCTGGAGGAGGATCCGCCAGCCGTTGACCGTGGTGTTCACCGTCGCCTCGTGGCCCGCGTTCAGGAGCAGGACGCAGGTCGAGATCATCTCCTGTTCCGTCAGCTCCGGGACGGCGAGGAGGGCCGAGATCAGGTCCGCCCCCGGAGCCTTGCGGCGCCTGGCGATCAGTTCGCGCAGGTAGTCCGAGAACTCGACCGACGCCTTCACCGCCCGCCCCGCCGTCTCCTCCGACGGGTTCAGCTCGAACATCCCGCAGATCGCCGCCGACCACGGCCGCAGCCGGTCCCGCCCCTCGTCCTCCTCCGGGATCCCCAGCATCTCCGCGATCACCGCGACCGGCAGCGGCTCCGCCACCAGCGCCTGGAGGTCGCCGCCGCCCGCCGCCAGCAGGTCCCCGACCAGGCCGGCGGCCAGGCGCCGTACCGTCGGGGCCAGGTTCTCCACCGTCCTCGGCGTGAACGCCTTCGACACCAGGCGGCGGATGCGGGCGTGGTCCGCGCCCTCCAGGTCCAGGAGCCCGTGGTCGTTCAGGGTGTGGAAGGGCTCGTGCGCCGGGTCCGGGGCCTCCCGGCCGAACTCCTCGTGCGTGAAGCGGTGCGTGTACGTGCGCCCCAGGCGCCGGTCCCGGAGGAGGGCCGAGACGTCCTCGTGGTGCGGGACCAGCCACTGGCGGGTCGGCTCGTGCCAGTGGACCCGGCCCGCCGCCCGCAGTGCGGCGTAGGCGGGGTGGGGGTCCGCCACGAACTCCGGGGACCAGGGGGCGTACGTGGTGGTGTCCATGGGCCGACGCTAGCCGCCGACCCGCACCAGCCCCGCCTCGTACGCGAACACCGCCGCCTGCGTCCGGTCCCGCAGCCCCAGCTTCACCAGGATCCGGCTCACGTGCGTCTTGATCGTGGACTCGGCGACGACCAGGTGGTCCGCGATCTCCGCATTCGACAGGCCCTGCGCGATCAGCACCAGGACCTCCGTCTCGCGCTCGGTCAGCTCCCCGATCTGCGCCATCGCCGGCGGGCGCGGGGAGGCCCCCGGCGCCTTCGCGAACTCGGTGATCAGCCGCTTGGTGACCGTCGGCGCGAGCAGCGCCTCGCCCGCCGCGACGACCCGGACCCCGTCCGCGAGCTGCCGGGCCGAGGCGTCCTTGAGCAGGAAGCCGGAGGCCCCGGCCCGCAGCGCCTGGTACACGTACTCGTCCAGGTCGAACGTGGTCAGGACCAGCACCTTCGCGTCCGCGTCGGCCGCCACGATCTCCCGTGTGGCCTCGATGCCGTTCAGCTCCGGCATCCGGATGTCCATCAGGACCACGTCCGGGCGCAGGGCCGCGACCTGGGCGATCGCCTCCCGGCCGTTGACCGCCTCCCCGACGACCTCGATGTCCGGCATCGCGCCGAGCAGCACCGAGAAGCCCTCCCGGACCATCATCTGGTCGTCGACGATCAGCACCCGGATCACGACACGGCCTCCTCACGGCTCACGGGGACGAAGGCCGCCACCTCGTAGCCACCGTCCTCGGTCGCCCCGGCCGTCATCTCGCCCCCCAGCATCGTCACACGCTCCCGCATGCCCGTGATCCCGTGCCCCGCGCCCATCGTCGGGGGCGGGCGAAGCCCTCCTTGAGGGGTGGTGGCCGGGTGGCGGGCGGGCTTCACCAAGCCGCGCGCCGGGCCGTTGGCGATGCGCAGGCCCAGGCCGCCGAGGACGTACGACACCTCGACCTTCGCCGCGGCGCCCGGCGCGTGCCGCAGCACGTTCGACAGGGCCTCCTGGACGATCCGGTACGCGGACAGCTCCACGCCCTGCGGCAGCTCGCGCACCGCGCCGGTCACCGTCTTCTCCACGTCGAGACCGGCCTCGCGCACGTTGGCGACCAGCACGTCCAGGTCGGCCAGGGTCGGCTGCGGGGCGTCGGGCGCCTCGTAGTCCTCGGCCCGGACGACCCCGAGGATCCGGCGCAGCTCGGTCAGGGCCGCGACCGCGTTCTCCCGGATGGTGAGGAAGG
The DNA here is from genome assembly GCF_042868165.1 of Streptomyces sp. NPDC007872. NCBI lineage: Bacteria > Bacillati > Actinomycetota > Actinomycetes > Kitasatosporales > Streptomycetaceae > Streptomyces > Streptomyces sp. NPDC007872. The sequence continues at coordinate 456,072 of NZ_JBIAEA010000005.1, read as the reverse complement.
CCTGCTCCAGCTCCGGCGGCGGGTTCTCGACCCGGTACGGGGCGGCCTCCGCCTGGATGGCGACCACCGACATGTGGTGGGCGACGACGTCGTGCAGCTCGCGGGCGATGGTCGTGCGCTCTTCGAGGAGCGTCCGCTTCGACCGCTCCTGCGCGGTGACCGTCTGCTGGGCGGTGACCGCGCGGTCGGCCTGGCGGCGGATCTGGAAGACGGTGACGGTGAGCAGGACGAGCGCCGAGACGAAGGGCATGGCGACGTACTCGGAGTCGCCGCCCATGCGGAAGAGGGCGGGCAGGAAGAGGGAGTAGCCCGCCGTCACCAGCCACATCCACATCGCGGCGCGGGGCCGGGTGCGGGCGGCGGCCACGGCGAGGACCGCCAGATGGGCGAAGAAGGTCGTGTTCGACCAGGGCCAGCCGACCTCGTAGCCGACGAGGTACCCGATGAAGGGGGCCGCGGCCAGCGAGGCCCAGAAGGCCAGGACCGGCCGGACCAGGGTGAGCAGCACGATCGCGGCCGGCGCGCAGGCGAACAGGAACGCCAGCGGGCCGAAGCCGGTGTCGACGCGCTCGTACCCCATGGCGAAGACGACGAAGGCCATGAAGACCACGACCGCGTGCGGGAAGAACCCCGCGCGCGCCCGTATCCGCTCCGGCAGGAAGCGCGCCAGCCGGCTGGTCACCTCCACGGGCGCCAGCGGCCGGTAGGCCAGGGCGTCGTCGAAGAGCTCCCGGCGCAGCCCGCCGAGGACGGCCTGCACCAGGTGGAACTCGGGGGCCCGGCTCGTCCCGGGGGTCTGTGTCTGAGTCACGCCGATTACGGTACGGGGGCCGCCGGGGCGGGTCGTCCCGCTCCGTACGGATCCTTCCCCGTCCGTCCTGAGTACTACGAAGGGCCCCGGGCTCCGTCACCAGGCGAGCTGGGCGATCTCCTCCGCCACCACCGCGCACGCGTCCGTCGCCGGGTCGACCGGCGGGAAGTGGCCGGTCTCCTCCAGGAGGGTCAGGCCGACCGTCTCGCCCGCCTTCGCCGCCGCCTCCGCGTACGCGTCGGCCACCGCGTACGGCACGACCACGTCCTCGCGGCCCTGCACGACGGTGGTCGCGATCCCGGTCGGGAGGAGGACGGCCGGGTCGGCGCAGGCCGCCCGCTCCCCGTACGCCTCCGGCCCGCCGAGCAGCTCGGTGACCGCGCCGCCGCACACCCCCAGCTCGACCGCCCGCGCGAAGTGGGCGATCGGGGCGAGGGCGACGACCCCGCGCAGCGGCGGCGGCTCGGGCAGCCGCCAGGGGGATCCCGCGGGCAGGACGTGCCGGGCGGCGGCCCACAGGGCCAGGTGCCCGCCGGCCGAGTGCCCGGTGAGCACGGTCCGGCCCGTGTCCGCCTGCGGCAGGTGTACGGCGGCCAGCTCCGGCAGGACGTCCAGGGCGGCGGCCACGTCGTCGAAGGTCTCGGGCCAGCGCCCGGCGACCGGGGCCGCGCCGCCTTGGCGGGGCGGGCCGCCGCCGCGCCGGTACTCGACGCTGGCGACGGCGAAGCCGCGCCGGGCCAGGAAGTCCGCGAACGGCGACAGGTGCGCCCGGTCGTACGGGGCCCGCCAGGCGCCGCCGTGCAGGGCGACGACCAGCGGGGCCCGGTCGCGCCCGTCGCGCGGGGCGTAGAAGTCGACCACCTGGTCGGGGTGGTCGCCGTACGCCGCGGTGGCGTCCGGGGCGACGGCCGGGTGCGAGAAGGCCGACGCCTCTTCGGCGGCGTCGCGCGCGGCGGGATCCATGGCTGTTCCAACCTCTCGGGTACGGGGCCGAATTGGCCTGACCTGCGGGGACGGTACCAGGACCGGAGCCCCGCGGATCAGGTGATCATCGGACCGTGCGACCGGCCGGAAGCCGCGCCCCCTACGCGGCGGGAGCGCCGGCCGGTACGTCCGCGAGGACCTCCGCCAGGACCCGTGCCGCGCGCTCCGCGTCCGCGAACCCGACGTACAGCGGCGTGAAGCCGAAGCGCAGCACGTCCGGGCGGCGCAGGTCGCCCACGACCCCGCGCCGGATCAGCTCGGCCATCACCGCCGGGGCCTCGGCGCAGCGCAGCGCGACCTGGCTGCCGCGCTCGCCGTGCGCCTCCGGCGTGACCGACGCGACCCGGCCCCCGGGGGCGTACGCCGCCACGCACTCCAGGAAGAAGTCCGTCAGGGCGAGGGACTTGGCCCGCACGTCCTCGATCGCGACCCCGTCCCACACGTCGAGCGCCGCTTCGAGCGCCAGCAGGGAGAGGATGTCGGGGGTGCCGACCCGGCCCCGCACGGCGCCCGCGGCCGCCTCGTACCCGGGGGTCATGGCGAACGGGTCGGCGTGCGAGTTCCAGCCGGGCAGCGGCGAGTCGAAGGCGGCCTGGTGGCGTTCGGCGACGTACAGGTAGGCGGGCGAACCGGGGCCGCCGTTCAGGTACTTGTACGTGCAGCCGACGGCCAGGTCGACCCCGTGCGCGTCCAGGCCGACGGGCAGGGCGCCCGCGCTGTGGCACAGGTCCCAGACGGCGAGCGCGCCCGCCGCGTGCAGGGCGGCCGTGAGGCCCGGCAGGTCGTGGAGCCGGCCGCTGCGGTAGTCCACGTGGTTGACGAGCGCGGCGGCCGTGCGCGGGCCCGCCGCCTCCGCCATCGCGGCCGGGTCGAGGGGCACGATCCGGTGACCCGTCATCCGTGCGGCCGACTGCGCGATGTACCCGTCCGTGGGAAAGGTCGTGGCGTCCACCAGGATCTCGTCGCGTCCGTCGCCCGCCAGACGGGCGGCGGCGACGACCGCCTTGAAGACGTTCACGCTGGTCGAGTCGCCGACCACGACCTGCCCGGGACCGGCGCCGACGATCGGCGCGATGCGCTCGCCGATCCGCTCGGGCGCGGTCCACCAGCCGGACTCGTCCCAGGAGCGGATGCGCAGCTCGCCCCACTCGCGGGTGATGACGTCGGCCATGCGGGCGGGGACGTGGGCGGGCAGCGCGCCGAGCGAGTTGCCGTCGAGGTAGACGGTGTCCGCGTCGAGGGCGAACCTCTCGCGGTGCCCGGCCAGTCCGTCGGCCGCGTCGAGGTCCCGGGCCCGGGTTTCGAGGTGGTCCTCGCGACGGCTCTTGAGGCGGTCCTTGAGCTGGTCCTTGAGACGGCCCTTGAGGAGATCAGACATGGCTGCGGGCCGTCCAGAGCTCGGGGAACACGTTCTTCTGGGCCCGCTTCTCCAGCCAGGCCACGCCGGCCGAACCGCCGGTGCCGGTCTTGGCGCCCATCGCGCGCCGGGTCGCCACCAGGTGGTCGTTGCGCCAGCGCCAGACCAGCTCGGCCACGTCGCTCAGGGCCTCGCCGAGCCGGACCAGCTCGCCGTTCTGGTCGGGGTCCGCGTAGATCCCGGCCCAGACCGCCTCGACCTCGGGCGAGGGCTCGTACCGCTTCGCGAGGTCGCGGCCCAGGACGGCGGCCGGGACGGGCAGGCCGCGCCGGGCGAGCAGGCCGAGGACCTCGTCGTACAGGCTCGGCTCGTGGAGCGCCTTCTCCAGCTCGGCGTGGACGCGGGGCGCGCCCCGGTGCGGGACGAGCATGGACGCGGACTTCTCGCCGAGCAGGAACTCCATCCGCCGGTACATCGCGGACTGGAAGCCGGAGCCCTCGCCGAGCGAGCCCCGGTAGGAGTTGAACTGGGCGGGGGTGAGCTGGGCGAGCGGGTGCCAGGAGTGGTTCAGGGCCTCCAGCTCGCGCACGGAGCGCTTGAGCGCGTCCATGGCGACGGGGATCCGGTCCTCGCGCAGGGCGCGGCTGGCGGTCTCCCACTCGTGGACGATCACCGTGAACCACAGCTCCATGACCTGGGTGGTGACCAGGAAGACCATCTCGCCGGGGTCGTCCGAGCGGAGGTGCTGGAGGTGGGTGAGGACGTCCGCCTGGACGTAGTCCTCGTACGGCGTCGTACCCGCGAAGTCGAGGTTCGGGGCGTCGGCGGCCGCGTCGGCGCCGGAGCCGCCGGAAGCCGCGGAAGGGGCTCCGGAGGTGTCGGGGTCGGGAGAGACCCCGGAGGCATCGGGAGAACCCGGGAAGGTGGACATCTCTGTCTCCTCGGTACGTTCTACCGGGTAGCGGTCCGCTCGCACCGTGCGGCACCTCGTGCGGCACGGGAGCTCCGGTCCCCTCGGGAGGCGCGCTCCGTCGCACGCCGTCCCAACGGCATCATGGCACGATCGGCCCCGTGATGTAGCTCCCGTCTTCGCCGTACGGATAAGCGTTCGAAACGCAGCCGTCCAGACCCTTGATCTGCTGCATCATCGCGGGCGCGGGCTTCCCGGGCCCCGGGCAGGCCATGTGTTCCCTGATGCCGATCTCGTGCCCGACCTCGTGGTTGATGATCAGGTGGCGGTACTCGGCGGGCTCCCCCGTGAAGGTCGGCGAGCCGAGCATCCACCGCCGGAGGTTCACGACGACGCCCTCGGTGGTCTCGCAGTTCAGCTCGCCGCCGGTGTCCAGGCCCTCGCGCAGGCAGAGCGCGTCCGCCGTGTCGGGGGTGGCGATCCGGATGACGAAGTCGGCGGACTCGTCCTCGGAGACCAACTGGAAGCGGCCCCGGCCGTGGGCGGCCCAACCGCGCGGATGGGCCAGGATCCGCTGGATCTCGGCGGCCGTCCCGTCCGCCCGGAGGTCGATGCCGTCCTCGACCTGGACCCGGTAGCGGCGCAGGTCGCCGCTCTCGCCGGTGGGGGCGCCGGAGGCCCGCGCGGTGGTGAAGGTCCCGGGGCCGGACTTCGGCACGACGGGCGCGTCCGGACCGGCCCCGGGCTCCGGTCCCGGCTTCGCCGACGCTTCCGGCCTCGCCGTCGGCGTCGGCGTCGGCGTCGGTGCGGGGGTCGGCGTGGGGGTCGGCGCGGGCGCGGGCGTCCGGTCCGGCGTCGACGCCCGCGTCGGCGGCGCGGCCGGTTCCGCCGTGGCGGACCGGGGGGCGGGCGGGGCGGTCGCCGGGTCCGTGCCCACGGCCCCGGGGCCGGGCACGGGCAGGGCCGGGGCGGCCCGGCCGTCGGTCACGCCGCCGTTGAAGTGGGCGAGGGCCGCGCCGCCGCCGAGCGCGAGGGACGCCAGGAGCAGGGCGGGGAGGGCGAGCCGGCGTACGGGACCGCGCCCGCCCCCGCCCCGTCGGGGGCTCTGCGCCCGTCGCCGTCCTGCGGGTGCGGCACGTTTGCCCACGAGAGACTTCTCCCCTGCTCCGGCCGGTGTGGGGGGAAGAGGAAGTGGGGCCTCGGTACCGGCGCTCGTCGGTGCTGTGGTCCCGGGGATCGTACCGGGCTCGTTCGAACAGACCCGAAAAGCGCGGGGGCGGTTCCGGAAAGGCGTGGGATTTCGAAGAAGCGTGCGGTTCCGGAAAGGCGTGGAGTTCCGAAGAAGCGGTGGGGCGGCGGCCGTTCGTCGGTCGCCGCCCCGGGGATCCGCCGGTGCCGGTGTCAGCCGAGCGTCTCCGCCGCCGTCTCCGAGGAGTCGCGCAGGAAGGCCGTGCAGCGCTCGTACTCCTCCTTCTCGCCGATCTCGCCGGCCGCCCGGGCCAGGGCGTGCAGCGCGCGCAGGAAGCCGCGGTTCGGCTCGTGCTCCCACGGGACCGGGCCGTGGCCCTTCCAGCCGCTGCGGCGCAGGGCGTCCAGGCCCCGGTGGTAGCCGGTGCGGGCGTAGGCGTACGACTCGACGACCCGGCCGCCCTCGAAGGCGTCGTCGGCGAGGCGCGCCCAGGCGAGCGAGGAGGTCGGGTACTTCGCGGCGACCTCCGCCGGATCCGTGCCGCTCGCGAGCAGCTCGCGCGGCCCCGGTTCGTCGGGCAGGTGGGTGGGGGCGGGTCCCCCAAGCAGGTTCTCGTGGATGGCCATGGGCCCAGTCTGCCTCAGTGCGGGGCCCCCGGACCGCCCCCGGGCCGGTGCCGGGTGGCGCCCCGGCCGCCCGGGTCGAGGGGCGGGGCCTGCACCCCGCAGTGCACCCGGCACTCCGGATGGCAACGGGCCTCCGCACCGGAGCCCGCACCCGCTCCGGTGGACCCGTCGGCCCCGGCCCCGGCCTCGCCCTCCACACCGGCCTCCGCACCGCCCTCCGCCCCGGTCCCGGAACCCGCACCCGCGCCCCCACCGGCCTCGGCCCCCGCCCCCGCTCCCGCCCCCCGCATCGTCGTCCAGGCCAGGACCGCGCCCGCCACCAGCACCCCCGCGCACATCGGCATCGCGCGCCGGAAGGTCTCCCCGAACTCGGCCGCCGAGCGGTACGCCTCCGGGCCCATCCCGGCCAGCATCGGCAGCGCGGCCACCGCGAGCAGCCCGGCCGCCCGGGCCGCCGCGTTGTTGATCCCGCTCGCCAGGCCCGCCCGGGACACGTCCACCGAGGCGAGGACGGTCGCGGTCAGCGGGGCGACCAGGGCCGTCATGCCGAGCCCGAGCACGAGCAGGGCGGGCAGCACGTCCCGTACGTACGAGGCGTCCTCCCCCACCCGCAGCATCAGCAGCATCCCGGCGGCGCACAGCAACGGCCCGGCCGTGAGCGGGATCCGGGGGCCGATCCGCTCCCCCAGCTCCCCGGACTTCGCCGAGAGGAGCAGCATGAGCACGGTCGTCGGCAGCAGGGCCGTACCGGCGGCGAGCGCCGAGTAGCCGGAGACCACCTGGAGCTGGAGGGCCGCCAGGAAGAAGAACCCGCCGAAAGCGGCGTACACGCAGAGGGTGACGAGGTTGACGGCCGTGAAGGTCTTCGAGCGGAAGATCGACGGCGGCACCATCGCCGCCTCCCCGCGCCGCCGCTCCACCCCCACGAAGCAGGCCCCGACCACGACCCCCGCCGCCCCCGCCCACCAGGCCGAGCCGATCAGCGCGTACGTCACGAGCGCGAGCGCCGCCGCGCCCAGGACCGCGCCGAGCACGTCGAAGCGGCCGTGCGCCGCCTCGTCCCGCGACTCCGGCACGTGCCGGAGGGCGACCGGCACGCAGACGAGGGCGAGCGGCACGTTGAGCAGGAACACCCACCGCCAGCCCGGCCCGTCCACCAGCCAGCCGCCGACGAACGGCCCGATCGCCGCGCCCACCCCGCCGAAGCCCGACCAGAGCCCGACGGCCCTGGCCCGGTCGTCCTCGTGGAAGCTCGCCTGGATCAGCGCGAGCGAGCCGGGCGTGAGCAGCGCCCCGCCCACGCCCTGGAGGGCGCGGGCCGCGATCAGGACCCCGGCGTCCGGGGCGAGGCCGCAGAGCAGCGAGGCGGCGGCGAACCACACCACCCCGGTCACGAAGACCCGGCGCCGTCCGAACCGGTCGCCGAGCGACCCGCCGAGCAGGATCAGCCCGGCCAGGGTCAGCATGTAGGCGTTGACCGTCCACTGGAGGACGGCCAGGTCGGCGCCCAGGTCCTCGCCGATGTGCGGCAGGGCGACGTTGACGACGGTGGAGTCGAGCAGCGCCATCCCCGAGCCCAGGACGGTGGTGAGGACGATCCACCGCCCGGCCCCGGAGGCCATCCGTACGTCCCGCTCGCCCATGCCCGTATGGTCCCGCGAACGACGGGGCCCCGCCCGCCGGAAGCGGCGGACGGGGCCCCTGGATCGCGCGGATCCGGATCGGCGGGTGGGGATCAGCGGGTGAAGTTGAAGTACTTCCACGCGCCGTGGACGGTGCTGTTCACGCGGTCGCCGGACACGTCGTCGATGTACGACGTGCGGATCCGGCAGCGGTAGCCCGCCGCGCCGTCGCCCTCGAAGGCGATGTACGCCATGCCGCCGCGGTTCAGCGTGACCAGGTCCGTGGCGCCGTAGCGCCAGGCGCCCGCGTACCAGACCTGGAGCTCGTACCGGGTCTTCCGGCCCGGGTACGGGTTGTGCCACGCCGTGACCAGCGGGTCGGCGGTCTGGTGGTACGTCTGGTACCAGGTGCCGCCGATCTTCGTCCACTTGTAGTGGCGGGAGAGCGCGGTCGTCACGCCGGCCCGCGTGTTCACCGCGGACGTGGCGACGGCCGCGCCGGAACGGGTGTCGCCGGCGAAGACCGCGGACACGTAGGTGTCACGGGTCATCTTGAGCGCCACCGACAGCTTGCCGGCGGAGTTGACCGTGCCGCGCTTGAGCAGCCGCTTCGGCTCGGGGCCGTACGGGTCGGCCCAGATCTCCACCACGCGGTTGCGGTACGACCAGCCGAGGGAGGCCGTGTACGTCACGCTGGTGTTGTAGTCGACGGTGCTGCCGTGCCGGTCCAGCTTCAGGTACGTCTTGAACGGCGTCACCTTGACGACGGCCGAGCCGCTGGAGGGGGCGTGCCGGGCGTCGCCCTTGTACGTCACCCAGTACTTGATGCCTCCGGCCGCCGTCGGGGTGTCGGAGAACGAGAACGCGCCCTTCGCCCCGAGCTTCGCCGTCCCGACCACCTTGCCCTTCGGGAAGTCGGCGTCGTACCGCGTGACCGTGACCGGCGTGCCGGCCGGCAGCGGCAGGGTCGAGGCGACCGTGCCGGAGAGGGTGACCGGCTTGAGGACGGCCACCGTGGCCGGGGCCTTCGCCGTGACACCGGTGGTGTGGTACTTCGGCGTCGAGAAGACCCGGAGCGTGTGCTCCGACTGGCCCGGCGTCTGCGCCGGGACGAGGAGCCGGGTGCTGTCGGAGGCCCAGGCCATCGCGCGGGGCACCATCCAGGACCGCGTGTCCCGGACGCTCGCGGGGGCCTTGGACCCGCCGGCGAAGACGAAGATGTCGCCCACGTCGTCGCGGTCGTCCGTCGCTGCGGCCACGGTCCCGTCCGGGGCGACGTCCACGCCCTCCGCGGACCAGGACACCGGGAAGTGCTCCAGCTCGGAGAGGTCGGTCAGGCTGAGCCGGGTCAGCGAGGTGACCCGGTCCGCCGCGACGATGCTCTTGCCGTCGGGGGCGAAGTCCAGGTCCTTCACGAACCCCTGGCGCTCGGCGGAAGTGCGGACGACCGGCGTGCCCGACGCGGTGTCGTACACGACGATCGGGCCCGAGCTGATGGCGCCGTCGGCGGCGACGAGCGTGTCGGGCGCCGCCGGATCGGTGTGGACCGCGGGCGGCGAGGACCAGTCGGCGCCCGCCGAGAGCTTCAGGGAGACCGTCGGGGTCGGCGTGGTCAGGTCGACCGAGCCGAGGTCCGAGTCCCAGTTCTCCCCGTAGCCGAACCAGAGGCGGCCGCCGGCGGCCGTGACGGTCGAGGGCCGGCTGCCCCCGCCGGTCGCGTACTCGGCGGTGACGACGGTCTGCGCGGTGTCGATGGCGACGATCTTGTCGCCGCCGGACACCGCCGCGTACAGCGTGGCCGAGTCGTCCGAGAGGTCGAGGTCGCGGACGTAGGGAAGGTTGTCGACGGCCTTGAGGAACGTGCCGTTCAGGTCGGTGACGACGATGCGGTTCTTGTACGTGTCACTGAAGTAGAGGTGCTTGTGGACGTCGTCGATGACCATGTCACCGACCGTTTCCACGTTCAGCGGTACGACCGCGTCCGCGGCGGCCGGTCCGGCCGGGCCCGCGACGAGTACCGCCGAGGCGAAGAGGACCGCGAGCGAGGTCGCGGCGGAGAGAGTGCGCTTGCGCACGATGAAGAGACCCCCCAGAAAACCATGGTCTCCGGCCCTCAGAGCGGGGCACGGTGCACGAAGACTAGAACACGCCTGCGACACTCCGCCCCCCCGGTATCGCCTCCGCGGGCCGGCCGGCCCCGCCGCCCGACGCCCCTTCAGCTCCTCCGCAGCCGCCCGGCCGTCCTGACCAGGGCCTCCACGCCCCGCTCCGCCTTCTTCCGGGGGCAGCCCACGTTCAGCCGGACGAAGCCCGGCGTGCCGTACGTCCCGCCCGGCATGATCGCGACCTTCTCCGCCGTCACCAGCTCCTCCTGGAGCCGGGTCTCCTCGATCCCGAGGGGCCGCAGGTCGATCCAGGCCAGGTAGCCGGCCTGCGGGGGCTCCCAGACCACCCCGGGAAGGCCCTCGGCCAACCGCTCCCGGACCAGCTCCATCGTGCCCGCGACGTAGCCGCGCAGTTCGTCCAGCCAGGCCGCGCCGTGCCGGTACGCGGCGATGTGGGCGGTCAGCGAGAGCACGGCGGGCGAGGCGAGCCCCTCGCCGGTCTCCATGCGCCGCACGAACGCCTCGCGCTCGTCGGGGTCGCCCACGATCCCGTACGAGCCGGAGAGCGCGGGGAAGTTGAAGGCCTTGGTGCCCGAGGTGACCAGCGCCCAGCGGCGCCCCCGGCCCCGCTCGGCGATCCGGGTCCACGGCACGTGCCGGTGGCCCTCGCCGGTCAGGTCCGCGTGGATCTCGTCGCTGACGACGCTCGCGCCGTGCCGCTCGGCCAGCTCCGCGAAGGCGGTCAGCTCCGCCTCCGTCCACACCCGGCCGGTCGGGTTGTGCGGGGAGCAGAGCAGCAGCATCCGGCTGTCCGGCCGGGCCAGCTCGCGCTCCAGGGCCTCCGCGTCCCCGACCGGGACCCCGCGCAGCTCGCGCCCGAGCCCGGTCACGGCCTTGCGGAAGCCGTCGTACGTGGGGGTGTGGACGACCACGCCGTCACCGGGCGCGGTCCACATCCGCAGGAGCTGCGAGAGCTGGTTGAGCACGGAGGGCGCGTACACCAGGGAGTCCGGGTCGATCGCGGTGTCGTACCGGGTCGCGTACCAGTGGCGTATCGCCTCGCGGAAGTCGCCGAGCCGCCAGTCCGTGTAGCCGAAGACCCCGTGGCCGACGCGCTCGCGCAGGGCGGCGAGGACCTCCGGCGGGGAGGCGAAGTCCATGTCGGAGATGGTGAAGGGCAGCAGGTCGGACACGCCGAAGCGGTCCGCGATCCCGTCCCACTGGACGGACCAGGTCCCGCGCCGGTCGATCTCCCGGTCGAAGTCGTACATCAGGCCCTCTCACCCTCCTCGTCGGCACGCGAAGGGCCCGGCACCCCGGGAGCGGGGTGCCGGGCCCTTCGCCCCTCACACGCTTACTTCAGCTTGGTGCCGGTCGAGCGCAGCGCGGCGCACGCCTCGGTCACGCGGACGGCCATGCCCGCCTCGGCCAGCTTGCCCCAGGTGCGCGGGTCGTAGGTGGACTTCTTGCCGACCTCGCCGTCGACCTTCAGGACGCCGTCGTAGTTGCGGAACATGTGGTCCACGACCGGACGGGTGAAGGCGTACTGGGTGTCGGTGTCGAGGTTCATCTTCACGACGCCGTTCTCCAGGGCGGTGGCGATCTCCTCGGCCGTGGAGCCCGAGCCGCCGTGGAAGACGAAGTCGAACGGGTCGGCCTTGCCGAACTTCGCGGCGACGCCGGCCTGGAGGTCCTTGAGCAGCTCGGGGCGGAGCACGACGTTGCCCGGCTTGTAGACGCCGTGCACGTTGCCGAAGGACGCGGCGAGCAGGTAACGGCCCTTCTCGCCCAGGCCCAGGGCCTCGGCGGTGCGGATGGCGTCGTCGACGGTGGTGTACAGCTCGTCGTTGATCTCGTGGGTGACGCCGTCCTCCTCGCCGCCGGTCGGGGTGATCTCGACCTCGAGGATGATCTTGGCGGCGGCGGCCTTCGCGAGCAGCTCCTGGCCGATGGCCAGGTTGTCCGCGAGGGTCTCGGCGGAGCCGTCCCACATGTGCGACTGGAACAGCGGGTTGTCGCCCCGGGCGACGCGCTCGGCGGAGACGTCGAGCAGCGGACGGACGTAACCGTCCAGCTTGTCCTTCGGGCAGTGGTCGGTGTGCAGGGCGACCGTGATGTCGTACTTCGCGGCGACGATGTGCGCGAACTCGGCCAGGGCGACGGCGCCCGTGACCATGTCCTTGTTGTACTGACCGCCCAGGAACTCGGCGCCGCCGGTCGAGATCTGGATGATGCCGTCGCTCTCGGCCTCCGCGAAGCCGCGCAGAGCAGCGTGCAGGGTCTGGGACGAGGTCACGTTGATGGCCGGGTAGGCGAACTTGCCTGCCTTCGCCCGGTCGAGCATCTCGTTGTAGACCTCGGGGGTTGCGATGGGCATTCGTCCGCTCCTTGTGATGTGCGGGGTGTGTGCTGTTGCTGTCCCTGACCTGGGGGCGACGTCATCGTCGCCCCCATCCTTCCAGACTCTCGTCCGGGCTCCCATGGGCCCGGCACGCCGAGGGGCGGGGTGTTTCACGTGAAACACCCCGCCCCTGGAAGAAAGTGCAGGTCAGAGCCGCTCTACCCCCGACCCGGGACCTACGTCACGACTTCGCGGCAGTTACGCCAGGCCGAGATCGCCCAGGTGGTAGCCGGTGAGGTACGGCAGCCCCGCCCCGGCAATGGCACCGGAGGCTCCCCGGTCCACGATCGTCGCCACGGCGACGACCTCGCCGCCCGCCTCGCGGACGGCCTCGACGGCGGTCAGCGGCGAGCCGCCGGTGGTGGAGGTGTCCTCGACGACGAGGCAGCGGCGGCCCTTGACGTCCGCGCCCTCGATGCGGCGCTGCATGCCGTGCGCCTTCTGCGCCTTCCGCACGACGAAGGCGTCCAGGCGCTGCCCGCGCGCGGCGGAGGCGTGCAGCATCGAGGTGGCGACCGGGTCGGCGCCCAGGGTCAGGCCGCCGACGCAGTCGAAGTCCAGGTCGGCCGTGAGGTCGAGCATGACCTGCCCCACCAGCGGGGCGGCCTCGCCGTCCAGCGTGATCCGGCGCAGGTCGATGTAGTAGTCGGCTTCCAGACCCGAGGAGAGGGTCACCTTGCCGTGCACCACGGCCTTGTCCTTGATCTGCTGGAGCAGCTCAGCGCGTACGTCAGTCATGCTGCTGAGCTTAAGGGGCCCGCTGGTCAGAGGCGGCGCCAGCTCCAGGTGCTCCCGATCTCCAGGGGGTCGATCGGGGTGACCAGGCGCGGGTGGGTGTTGAGGCCGTTCGGGGGGCCGGACTGCGGCTCGACGCAGACGGCCTCCGCCTGCTCGTCGTAGAGCACGACCCACTCGGCGCGGCTGGTGACCTTCAGCTCCAGCTCCTCCGGCCAGGTGAGGGTCACGTCGACGCCGCCGGGCATGCCGAAGCAGTCGTCCCAGGGGCCGGGGAGGGGGTCGATCCGGCGGCCGGTGGGGAGGTGGTCCGCGCCGCGCTCCTCCTGCCAGGCGGGCGCGAAGTCGACCCGTACGTCCTGGCCGCCCCGCCCGAGGTTGCGCAGGAACCACGGGTGCCAGCCGGCCTGGGCCGGGAACGAGTCGTCGTAGGCCTCGACGCCGAAGCGGAGGGTGAGGGAGTCCTCGGCCAGCTCGAAGACCTGGGTGACCCGGCCCCCGTACGGCCAGGGGTCGCCCAGCTCGCAGACGAGGACGGCCTCGGTCGCGGAGGTGCGGGCGGTCTTCCAGGCGAGGTCGCGGACGGTGCCGTGGATGGCGTGCGGGGGCGCGTTGACCGGGAGCTGATGGGTGGTGGCGCCGTTGCGGAAGCGCCCGTTCTCGGTCCGCCCGCACCAGGGCACCATCGGGAAGCTTCCGTACCGCTCGCCCTGGCGCAGCACCTCGGTGCCGCCGATGCGCAGGCCCTCGATCCGGCAGCCGTTGTCGGGGTTGATGGTCAACTCGGCGTCGCCCGCCGTCAGTCGCGTCTGCATGCTCACGCTTCGACCCTAAGCCCGTGGACCACGGAACGCGGCCGACCGTTTCGGCGGCGCCGCCGAGCGGGTTCTCAGCGGCGGCGCCGCAGGGCCCGGCCCACGACGACGGCGGAGGCGAGCGCGAGGGCCGCAGCCGGGGCGATCCAGCGCAGGGTGGCCCCGGCGCCGCCCGCCTCCGGGGCGGGGACGGGGGCGTACCGGCCGCGCGGCGGCGCGTGGTCGACCTCCTCGGCGCTCCGGCCGATCATGGTCCGGCGCGCGTGGGCGGCCTCGGCGGCGGGCTGCGGGGCGGGGAACTCGACCGGCACGTCCCCGAAGCCCTCGTCGGCGAGGGGGTCGAGGGCGGGGGGCGGCACCGGTGCGTCGAAGACGGAGCCGCGGGCGTCGGGCTCCTCCACGCCGTCGTCGACACCGTCGTTGTCGTCGAGACGGCTGCCGTCGTCGAGACGGTCGGCGCCTTCGCCATCGAGTACGCCGGGCGCGTCGCGCACGTCGGGCGCATCGGGTGCGTCAGGCGCGTCACGTACGGGATCGGCGACGGCACCGGCGTCCGCGCCCCCTTCCAGGGGCGCCCCCGCCTCCCCCACCAGCGCCTCCACGAACCGGTCGAGCAGGCGGGCGCCCGTCGCGGCCCGGGTCCCGTCCGTCTCGTCGGCCAGCCGGCCGGTCGCCGACAGGGCGCCCGTGAAGCTCAGGTTCGTGCCCTCGGCCACCGGGGTGAGGACCACGGTGAGCGACAGCTCCGCCCCGCCCTTGCCCCGGACCTCGACGCCCTCGCCCTCGTAGGTGATGGCGCCGTCCCGCTCGACGATCCGCAGCGCGCCCCGGTAGGTGATGGTGTGGCCGCCGATCCGGACCTTGAGGCGGCCCCCGAGGGGGTCCCCCTCCGCGTCGGCGTCGCGCTGGAGACCGGGCGCGCAGCGCACCACGCGGGCCGGGTCCGTGAGCGTCGCGCGCAGGGCCTCGGCCGGTACCGGGACGAACACCTCATGCTCCATGGAAGCCGAGCCTACTCAGACCGGGGCCCCGCGTCGCCTGTTCGCCCCGCACCGGAGGCCCCGGCCCCTCGGTCGCCGTGCCGAGGGCGCTCCCGCCCCTCAGTCGCCGTACCGCGGGTGCACCAGCGTCGAGGAGGGCGGGGCCTGGGCGCTCCGGGTCCGTTCGGCGCGGCGGGCGTCGGCCGCCAGGGCGTCCGCGTCGAGCGAGCGCGGCCGGGGCCCGTCGGGGTCGAGGCCGAGGACGGGCGGCCGGTCGCCGGGGACGGCCAGGAGGAAGCCCCAGTCGCAGGGCCCGGGGCCCGTACCGGCGGCGCGGTCGGCGCGGTCGGGGCCCGCGGCGAAGCCGGGGGTGCGGCCGCTCGCGCTGTAGGGCCGGGTCGCGAAGCCGGCGGCGCGCAGGGTGGAGTCGACCGTCCAGTAGGTGTGGGGCCGGTCGGTGACCGAGCCGGCGTGGACGGCGAACCGCCCGGACCGGTCGAGGACCCGGGCCACGAGCCCGTAGAACTCCTCCGAGTACAGCTTGGTGCTGGGGGTGATCCCGGGGTCGGGCAGGTCGGAGATCACCACGTCGTAACGTTCCCGCACCCGGTCGGCGGCTCCCCGCAGCCAGTGGAAGGCGTCCTCGTGGACCACCCGGACGCGCGGGTCGCGGAAGGCCCGCCCGTTGAGCCGGGCGAGGGCCGGATCGGTGCGGGCGAGGCGGACGACCCCGGGGTCGAGCTCCACGACGGTCACGGACCGGACGCCGGGGTGGCGCAGCACCTCGCGGGCGGCCATCCCGTCCCCGCCGCCGACGACGAGGACGCGCGCGTGCGGGCCGTTCATCGCGGGGTGGACGAGCGCCTCGTGGTAGCGGTACTCGTCCTCGCCGGAGACCCGGAGCCGGCCGTCGAGGAACAGGTCGGGCGGCCCCTCCGGGCCCCCGGTGACCACGACCTCCTGGAGGTCGGTGTGGACGGCGACCCGCACGTGCTCCCCGTACACGGCCCGGCGCGCGGCCTGTTCGAAGTCGTCGACGAGGACGGTCGCGGTGGCGAGGACGGCCAGGACGCCCAGGTTCACGGCGAGGAGCAGGGCCCGGGAGCGGGCGGTCAGGTCGCGGCGGAACACCCAGAGGACGAGCCCGCCGCCCGCGACGGCGTTCACCGCGCCGGTGACGAGCGCGCCGGTGAGCTGGCCGAGCCAGGGGAGCAGCAGGAACGGGAAGGCGAGGCCGCCGACCAGCGCGCCGACGTAGTCGGCGGCGAAGAGGTCGGCGACCGTCCCGGCCGCGTCGTCCTGCTCCCCGGGCGCCCCCCTCCCTCCGGTCCGCTGTATCAGCGACATCAGGAGGGGGATCTCCGCGCCGATGAGGACCCCGATCGCGAGCGAGAACGCCACGACCACGTACCGCGACTCGCCGAACCAGGCGAAGGCCGCGTACAGCACCATCGCCGAGCAGCCGCCGACCAGCGCGAGCGCGGCCTCGACCAGGCCGAAGCCGACGGCGGCGCGGCAGCGCAGCCGCTTGGCGAGGAGCGAGCCGAGACCCATCGCGAAGACCATCACGGAGAGCACGACGGAGGCCTGGGTGACCGAGTCCCCGATCAGGTACGAGGAGAGCGCCACCAGTTCGAGCTCGTAGACCAGGCCGCAGGCGGCGCAGACGAAGACCACCGCGAGGACCGGGAACCGCACCGCCTCGCGGGGCCGGACGGGCCGCCGCGCGGGCGCCCGCCCCACCCGCTCCTGGGGTCGCATGGTCACGGTCGGCTCGATCATGCGGTAACGCTACGTCGCGTCCCGAGCGCCCCTCGTCACCCGCACGGGTGCACATGGGGCTTTCGGGGGGCGCATCAGAGTGCGGCGGGCATGCGCACGCCGACCCTGGTCCTGGTCACCACCAACTGTCCCTCCTGCGGGTAGGCGTGCCAGGTGCGCCACCGCACCTGTCCCTCGTGCCGCTGGGCGAGGAGGGCGGTGAAGGCGTGCGGGGAGCCGGGGAAGGTGCCGGCGAGTCCGTGGGGGTGGTCGGCGACGAGCGCGAGCAACTCCTGGGCGCGGCCCGCGAAGGAGCCGTCCGAGAGCGTCTCGACGCGCGCGGCGAATTCGTACTCCCAGCCGCCGACGCGCTTGGAGACGCCGAGCGGGAGCGGGGTGCTGCTGCCGGGCATGCACGCCACGGTCTCCGAACAGGTGCGTCCCTCCTCCTCCAGGAGGACCTGGTGGGAGGCGCCGAGCAGCCTCAACTGGAGCTTTGCGCCGGAGAGTTCGAGGTCGAGGACGGCGAGGGCGGGCAGCGGCTCGCGCCCGAGCGCCCAGGCCAGGTCGGCCGCGCGCGTATCGGTGTAGGAGGTCTTCAGGGTGGTGAGCATGGGTCGGCTCCGCAAACACGGTTTGACGGGTGGGCCGGGGGCGCCCCGGTGAAGGACTTCAACGGGAGTGGGGAATCGCCGGCTCGGGTCCACACACGGTCCGAGGGCTGTCTCTGACAGGAGCGAGAGAACCACGGACGCCGGACGACTCGCAGCGTTTTTACCCAACTTGCCGTGGTTTCCAACCCCTTCGGGGAGCCCACAGTTCACTTGTTCAACCGGAATCGATCGCCGGGGCGCACGCCGGCGGGCGGCCCCGTGTGCTCGTAGCGGCCGGAGCCCGCCCGCCCGCGTGCTCGTACCGGCGGGCCGCCGACACCCCCGTGGCCGGCGGCCCGCCCGCTCAACTGCCGCCGCCGCAGCCGCCGCCACCCCCGCAGCTCGATCCGCCGCCCCCGCAGGAGCTGCCGGAACCGCAGGAACTGCCGGAACCACAGGAGTTGCTGGATCCGCAGGAGCTGCCGATCCAGCCACCACCGCCGCCGTCGCCGCCGCTGCTGCTCTTCCGCCGGCCGCTCCGCTTCCCGCTCCCGGAGCGGGCGGCGGCGACGCGGTACGCGGTGAGTGCCTTGCGGATGGCCGCGCGCCGGGCGGCGGCCTTGCGCCGCTTCTCGGCGGTGGTGACGAGTCCGGTGACGACGACGGCCGCCACCACGAGGAAGGTGCCGATGATGAGTGCCATGAGTACTGCCCCCGTTCTTCTGTGCGAGGGAGATTCCCATGCCGTTCCCGGCCCAAAGCACACTTGAGCAAGTCCAGAGCTTGGCCCCAGGATGGCGGGCATGACACGACCGCCGCTCAACCGCCGCCTCGCCGAGTTCGGCACGACGATCTTCGCGGAGATGTCCGCGCTCGCCGCCAGGACGGGGGCGATCAACCTCGGTCAGGGCTTCCCCGACACCGACGGCCCGGAGGAGGTCCGGGAGGCGGCGGTGCGCGCCCTGCGGGAGGGCCGGGGCAACCAGTACCCGCCGGGGCCGGGCGTCCCCGAGCTGCGGACGGCGATCGCGGACCACCAGCGGGAGCGGTACGGCCTGGAGTACGACCCCGACGCGGAGGTCCTCGTCACGACGGGCGCCACCGAGGCGATCGCGGCCTCGCTCCTCGCCCTGGTCGAGCCGGGCGACGAGGTGATCGCCCTGGAGCCGTACTACGACTCGTACGCGGCCTGCGTCGCGATGGCCGGCGGCACCCGCGTCCCCGTCACGCTCCGCCCGCACGAGGGCGCCTACGTCCTCGACCTGGACGAGCTGCGGGCCGCCGTCACCGACCGGACGCGGCTGATCCTGCTCAACACCCCGCACAACCCCACCGGCACCGTCCTGACCCGGGCCGAGCTGACCGCCGTCGCCGAGCTCGCGGTCGAGCGGGACCTGCTCGTCGTCACGGACGAGGTCTACGAGCACCTGGTCTTCGACGGCGCCGAGCACGTGCCGCTCGCGAGCCTGCCGGGCATGCGGGAGCGCACGGTCACCCTCTCCTCGGCCGGCAAGACGTTCTCGTTCACGGGCTGGAAGGTCGGCTGGGTCACCGCGAGCCCGGAGCTGATCTCGGCCGTCCGCGCGGCCAAGCAGTTCCTGACGTACGTCTCCTCCGGGCCGTTCCAGTACGCGGTCGCCGAGGCGCTCCGGCTCCCGGCCGCGTACTTCGACGGCCTGCGCGCCGACCTGGCGGCCAAGCGGGACCTGCTGAGCGAGGGCCTCGCGCAGGCGGGCTTCGAGGTCTACCGCCCCTCGGGCACCTACTTCGTCACCACCGACATCCGCCCCCTCGGCGCCACCGACGGCTTCGCCTTCTGCCGCTCCCTGCCGGAGCGGGCCGGGGTGGTCGCCATTCCCAACGCCGTCTTCTACGACCACCGCGAGGCGGGCGCCCCCTTCGTCCGTTTCGCCTTCTGCAAGCGGACCGAGGTCCTGGAGGACGCCGTCTCCCGCCTCAAGCGACTGGCCTGAGGGCGGGAAGCGAGGAGCCCGGCCCCCTTTCCGGGGGCCGGGCTCCTTCGCGCTCGGGCGGGACTCAGGCCTCGTCGCCCTCGGCCTTGTCCTCCGGGGACTCCAGGCCGAACTGCTCCACGATCCACTTGTCGAACTCGATGGAGGCGCGGACCCAGCTCACCGTGGAGGACACGAAGTGCTCCAGGGAGACGCCGGTGCCGATCAGCATCTGGGCCTCGCCGATGAGGCGGAGGGTGGCGGAGCCGTCCTCCTCCTCGTGCAGGTGGGTGTAGACCTTGGGCCACAGGGTGCGGCGGTTCCAGTCGTCGATCGCGTCGAGGACGCGCGCGCGGTCGTCGGCCGAGTGCGGGCGGTCGTAGAACGTCCGGACCGAGAAGACCTGCTGCTCGTCCTCGCCGCGGAACATGAAGTAGGTGCGGAACTCCTCCCACGGCGCCGCGAGGTCACCCTCGTCGTCGACGACGTACTTCAGCTCCATCTGCTCGAGGAGCTGCTTGACGAGGTCCTGGTCGGGGACGACGGGGCCCGCCGGTCCTGCGGCCTGAGGCTGGGGCTGGCCCCCGAAATTCGGAATCGAGGACGGGTCGATGCTCACCGTGTATTTCCCTTCGTACGGATGCTCGCCATCCTCTCCCATCCCGGGCGGTCCGTGGCAACCCCTGCTCCCGCGATCCGCTGCGGGCTGACAAGATCTGGTGCCCATGGGTGACGAGACGGTGCCGTGACGGAAACCGGTGAGGACGCGGCCGTGGACCTGGGTCCGGGCCACGGCCCTGATGACGGTGGTCTGCGGCGGACCAATGGCCCTGTCGGCCTGGGGAGCGGCGGCCTGGGACGGGATCGGGGAGCCGAAGCCGGCCGGCTGCGCCGAAGTGATGACCTTCGCCCGGGGGACCCTCCCGGTGGACGCCCGGGACGCCCGGTGCACGGCGGCCCACTGGCAGGAGACGCGGGTCGTGGCCGAGTTCCGGACGGACCGGGCCGGGGTCGGGGCCTGGCTGGCCGCCACCTGTCCGGCCGGGGAGCCCGCGTACTCCTGCGAGGTGAACGTGTGCGTGCGGGCGTCGTACGACGAGGTGCTGTTCGTGGACGTCACGATCGCGTACGAGGACGGGGAGACCGCCCTCGTACGCGTCCGACCTGCGGTCAGCGGGCCGCCCGCCCCACGATCAGGCCGTCCTCGAACCGGTCCACCCGGACCGTGTCGCCGTCGCGGACCTCGCCCGCCAGGATCTCGCGGGCGAGCCGGTCGCCGATCGCCGTCTGGATCAGGCGGCGCAGCGGGCGGGCGCCGTACGCCGGGTCGTTGCCCTCGTCGGCCAGCCACTCCAGGGCCTCCGGGGTGACGTCCAGGGTGAGGCGCCGCTCGGCGAGCCGCTTGGCGAGCCGGCCGATCTGGAGCTGCGCGATCCGGCCCAGCTCGGTCCGGTCGAGGGCCGAGAAGACCACCAGGTCGTCGAGCCGGTTGAGGAACTCCGGCTTGAAGCTGGCCCGCACGACCTCCAGGACCTGCTGCTTCTTCACGTCCTCCGGGGTCGCCGGGTCCACCAGGTACTGGCTGCCCAGGTTCGAGGTCAGGATCAGGATGGTGTTGCGGAAGTCCACCGTCCGGCCCTGTCCGTCGGTGAGCCGGCCGTCGTCGAGGACCTGGAGCAGGACGTCGAAGACCTCCGGGTGCGCCTTCTCCACCTCGTCGAGCAGGACCACGCTGTACGGGCGGCGGCGGACCGCCTCCGTGAGCTGGCCGCCCTCCTCGTAGCCGACGTAGCCGGGGGGCGCGCCGACGAGCCGGGCGACGGAGTGCTTCTCGCCGTACTCCGACATGTCGATGCGGACCATGGCCCGCTCGTCGTCGAAGAGGAAGTCCGCGAGCGCCTTCGCCAGCTCGGTCTTGCCGACGCCGGTCGGGCCGAGGAAGAGGAAGGAGCCGGTGGGCCGGTCGGGGTCGGCGATCCCGGCGCGGGTGCGGCGCACCGCGTCGGAGACGGCCCGGACGGCCTCGGACTGGCCGATGAGCCGCTTGCCGAGCTCCTCCTCCATGCGGAGCAGCTTCTGCGTCTCGCCCTCCAGGAGACGGCCGGCGGGGATGCCGGTCCAGGAGCCGACCACGTCCGCGATGTCGTCGGGGCCGACCTCCTCCTTGACCATCGTGTCCTTGGCCGATTCCTGCTGGGCCTCGGCCTCGGAGGCCTCCTCCAGCTCCCGCTCCAGGGCCGGGATCTCGCCGTAGAGCAGCTTGGAGGCGGTGTCGAAGTCGCCGTCGCGCTGGGCGCGCTCGGCGCGGCCGCGGGCCTCGTCCAGGCGCTCCTTCAGCTCGCCGACCCGGTTGAGGGACTGCTTCTCCTTCTCCCAGCGGGCGGTGAGGCCGCGCAGCTCCTCCTCGCGGTCCGCGAGGTCGCGCCGCAGCTTCTCCAGGCGCTGCTTGCTCGCCGCGTCCGTCTCGTTCTTCAGGGCCAGCTCCTCCATGCGGAGGCGGTCCACGGAGCGCTGGAGCTCGTCGATCTCGACCGGGGAGGAGTCGATCTCCATGCGGAGCCGGGAGGCGGCCTCGTCGACGAGGTCGATGGCCTTGTCGGGCAGGAAGCGGGAGGTGATGTACCGGTCGGAGAGGGTCGCGGCGGCCACCAGGGCGGAGTCGTTGATCTGCACCTTGTGGTGGGCCTCGTACCGGCCCTTGAGGCCGCGGAGGATCGCGACGGTGTCCTCGACGGTCGGCTCGGCGACCAGGACCTGCTGGAAGCGGCGCTCCAGGGCGGGGTCCTTCTCGATCCGCTCGCGGTACTCGTCGAGGGTGGTGGCGCCGACCATCCGCAGCTCGCCGCGGGCCAGCATCGGCTTGAGCATGTTGCCCGCGTCCATGGCGGAGTCGCCGCCGGCGCCCGCGCCGACGACCGTGTGCAGCTCGTCGATGAAGGTGATGATCCGGCCGTCGCTCTCCTTGATCTCGGAGAGGACGGTCTTCAGGCGCTCCTCGAACTCGCCGCGGTACTTCGCGCCGGCGACCATCGCGCCGAGGTCGAGCGAGACGAGCCGCTTGTTCTTGAGGGACTCGGGGACGTCGCCCTTCACGATCCGCTGGGCGAGGCCCTCGACGACGGCGGTCTTGCCGACGCCCGGCTCGCCGATGAGGACCGGGTTGTTCTTGGTGCGGCGGGAGAGCACCTGGACCACGCGCCGGATCTCGTGGTCGCGGCCGATGACCGGGTCCAGCCTGCCCTCGCGCGCGGCGGCGGTGAAGTCCGTGCCGAACTTCTCCAGCGCCTTGTACTGCCCTTCCGGGTCGGGTGTGGTCACCCGGCGTCCTCCCCTGCTCGTCTCGAAGGCGTCCAGCAGCCTCTTCGCGCTCGCGCCCTGCCGGTCGAGGATCTCACCGGCGCGGCCTCCCTGGGCCGCGACGCCGATGAGGAGGTGCTCGGTGGAGACGAAGTCGTCCCCGAGCTCCTCGGCCCGCTTCGCGGCGTCCGCGACCACCGCGAGCAGTTCGCGGTTGGGCTGCGGGGGCGCGACCGTGGACCCGGCGACGCTCGGCTGGGCGGCGAGGAGCCGCTCGGCCCCGGCGCGCACGGCCGCCTGGTCGGCCTCGACGGCGGCGAGCAGGTCGGTGATGTTCTCGTTGTCCTGACCGGCGAGGAGGGCGAGCAGCAGATGGGCCGGGGTCAGGTCCGCGTGCCCCTCGGACACGGCCCGGCTGGTGGCCGCGTTGATCGCGTCCCGGCTCCTGTTGGTCAGTTCGGCGTCCATGTGCGGTGCTCCTCCTCGGCGTGCGGGTGCCTCCGTGGATCCCGTACGGATCCACTCCACGACGTCGTCCCACGACGTCTCCACGACTTCCGTGACCCTTCTAGAGTACACAAAGTTGAGTCGATACCGCTCAAGTTAACGACGGGAGTCCTCCCCGGGTAGTTTCCGGGCATGGCAACGGATCCCAGGAACCCCGGCGAGTCGTATCTCCGCTTCTGGCGCGAGTACCACATGAGCACCCTGACCACCCCGCGCCCGGACGGCACCCCGCACGTGGTCGCGGTCGGCGTCACGTACGACCCCGAGGGCGGGTGCGCGCGCGTGATCACCAACAGGAACAGCCGGAAGGTCGCGAACGTCCTGGCGGCGGGCGCGGAGGGCGCGCGGGTCGCGGTCTGCCAGGTCGACAAGGGGCGCTGGGCCACCCTGGAGGGCGTCGCCCGGATCCGCACGGAGCCGGAGGTCGTCGCGGACGCGGTCACCCGCTACGCGGAGCGCTACGGGCGCACGCCGGCGCCGAACCCGGACCGGGTCGTGATCGAGATCGCCCTCACCCGGGCGATGGGCCGCGCCTGACGCGCGGGGCGCCCGGAGGGAACACGGGCACAGCACAGCGGCGCCATCGCGTTTCAGGTCCGCGATGGCGCCGCTGTGTGGGGGAAGTACCTGGGCGACCTACAACGACGGGGGGATCGCTCAGGCACTGCGGGGGGTGGCGGTGATGGTCTCGGGCTCGATCAACTGGTGGTCGCGCTGGTCGAGGTTGACGAAGATCATGCCGTACCGGATGGCACAGCGGATGGGCTGCGGCGCTCCGCGCGGGCGGCGCAGGCACCGGTAGGCGCGGACGTCCTCGTCCTGCTCCCGTGCGACGACGATCGGTTCTCCGAAGAGGGTGACCTTCAGCGAGTCGCCGCGGTGGGGGATGGCCGTGGCGAGGTCGACGAAGTGCCAGCCGGATCGGTAGGCCGAGGCCATCTCGCGGCGGAACCTGCGGTCGTCCGGCGGGACGCTCATGCGCCGGCGTCCTTGGGCGCGACCTCCCACGAGGGTTCGCCCTCCAGCGGGGCGACCTCCCACGAGGGCTCACCGGGCTTGGCGAGCACCGCCGGAGCGGTCTCCCACGAGGGCTCGTTCTGCCCCGCCACCGAATGCACCGGGTGCGCCTCCCACGAGGGCTCGCCCACGGCGAGCGCACCGAGAGCAGCCGCCGCAACGGCTATGGCGCCAAGTGCACGAACCATCCTGGTCATGGCCGATCTCCACCTCTTTTGATCACTGCCTCCCCCCCGCGCTCTAGACGATGGCTCACACCCGCTCCTTTTCACTACCCAAGCCGGGCATCATGTTCCTGTAATGCATGACCCTGAGGGGGTGTAAATGGGGCTTGAATGTGACGGTTCCGGACATAAGCACAGTCACGGGGAACTGTGCGACGTGGGCAAGGAGCTGTACGCGAAGGCCCTTCGCACGGGTCGGATAGCCCGTGCGGAGGTCACGGCCGCCCCCTGCCTGAAGGAGCTGTCGCTCCTGCACCCGGACCCGGACGACAGCGAGTGGCTGCACCCGATCCCGCCCACGATCGCCCTCAACCAGCTCATCCACCCCATAGAGCAGGAGATCCAGGCACGCCGCCAGCACGCCATCGCCCTGGCCGACGTGTTCGAGCCGTTCCTCGCCATCCACACGCCGGACCCCTCCGCCACCCAGGCGATCACCGTCCTCGAAGGCCTCAGCGTCATCAACGCCACCCTCGACCGGGTCATCAGCGAGTGCACGGTGGAACTCCTCACCGTCCAGCCGGGCAGCGGACGGCGCCCCGACACCCTCGAAGCGGCCCTGCGGCGCATGGAGCCCCTGCTCGACCGGGGCGTCCGCATGCGCACGCTCTACCAGCACACCGCCCGGCACCACCCCGCCACCCTGGCCTACGTCGAGCGGGTCGCCCCCTACGGGCTCGTCCTGCGCACCCTCGAGGAGATCATCGACCGGCTGATCATCGTCGACCGGAAGGTGGCGTTCGTCCCGGCGCGCAGCGACCGCCAGGTCGCCCTGGAACTGCGGCACGAGGGGCTGGTCCAGTATCTCGTCGGCGTCTTCGAGCAGTTCTGGCTGCACGGCGTCCCCTGGGAGGAGGAAGTCCCCTACCGGCCCTCCGTGGACGGCATCGGCGGCGTCCAGCGCTCCATCGCCCGGCTCCTCGTCGAGGGGCACGTGGACGAGGCCATCGCCCGCCGGCTCGGGATGAACGTGCGCACCTGCCGGGCCCACATCGCCAAGCTCGCCGCCACCCTCGGCAGCGGCAGCCGGGCCCAGCTCGGCTACCTCATCGCCCAGTCGGGCATCCTCGACCGGGACGACTAGGGGGTGTCCGGAGCACGCGTGAGGCCCCCTCCACGGAAGTGGAGGGGGCCTCACGACGGGGCCTCGCGGCACAGGGCTCCACGGCACGGTGAACGGCGGTGCTACTCGCCGCGCTTGGGGCGCCAGACCACCAGCGCGCTCGCCTGCTGCACGTCCTGGTACGGCACGAGGTCGCGCCGGTACGAGGCGTGCACCTGGGCCTCGCGCTGCCGCATCGCCGCCGCGGCCCCGTCCACGGCCGCCGACAGCTCGGCGATCCGGCTCTGGAGCGCCGCGACCTGGTTCTCCAGTTCGATGATGCGCTTGATCCCGGCCAGGTTGATGCCCTCGTCCTGCGACAACTGCTGCACCTGGCGGAGCAGTTCGATGTCACGGGCCGAGTAGCGCCGCCCCCGGCCCGCCGTGCGGTCCGGGGAGACCAGGCCGAGCCGGTCGTACTGACGCAGGGTCTGGGGGTGCAGACCGGAGAGCTGGGCCGCCACCGAGATGACGTACACCGGCGACTCGTCGGTCAGTTCGTACGGATTGCGTCGGCGCCCTTCCACCGGGTCACGCTCCCTTCGCGGCCTGGAACAGCTCGGCCCGCGGGTCCTCGGAGGCGGTCGCCTCGCGGTAGGTCTCCAGGGCCTCGCGTGCCTTGTCGTCCAGCTCCTTCGGCACGGCGACCTCGACCGTGACGAGCAGGTCGCCGCGCGTGCCGTCCTTGCGGACCGCGCCCTTGCCCCGGGCGCGCATGGTCCGGCCGTTCGGCGTGCCCGCGGGCAGCTTGAGGGTGACCGCGGGGCCGCCGAGGGTCGGCACCCTGACCTCGCCGCCGAGCGCCGCCTCCGTGAAGGAGACCGGCACCGTGACGGTGAGGTTGTCGTCCTTGCGGCCGAAGACCGGGTGGGCGTCGACGCGCACCACGACGTACAGGTCGCCGTTGGGCCCGCCGCGCTCGCCCGGCGCGCCCTTGCCGCGCAGCCGGATCTTCTGGTGGTCGCTCACGCCGGCCGGGATGCGGACCTGCATGGTGCGGGAGGACTTGGCCCGGCCGCTGCCCTTGCAGACGTCGCAGGGGGTCTCGGCGATGAGGCCGCGCCCCTTGCAGTCCACGCAGGGGTCGGTGAGCGAGAAGCCGCCGCCGCTGCCGCGCGAGACCTGCCCGGTGCCGACGCAGGTCGGGCACACCCGGGGGGTGCCGTTCTTGTCGCCGGTGCCCGAACACGCCGTGCACGGCTGCTGGCTGGACATCCGCAGCGGCACGGTCGCGCCCTCGATGGCCTCGGTGAAGCTGAGGGTCACCTCGGACTCGATGTCCTGGCCGCGCCGCGGCTGGGTGCGGGCGCCGCCACCGCCGCGGTTGAACAGGCCGCCGAAGACGTCCCCGATGCCGCCGCCACCGCCGCCGAAGCCGCCGGCCCCGCCCTGGGCGCCCCCGAAGAGGTCGCCCAGGTCGAAGTTGAACGAGCCTCCGCCGGGACCGCCGGCCCGGAGGCCGCCGTTCCCGAAGAGCGCGCGGGCCTCGTCGTACTCCTTGCGCCGCTTGGGGTCACCGAGGACGTCGTTCGCCTCGGAGATCTCCTTGAAGCGCTCCTCGGCCTTGGTGTCGCCCTTGTTGGCGTCCGGATGGTTCTCGCGGGCGAGCTTCCGGTACGCCTTCTTGATCTCGGCCTCGGTGGCGTCCTTGGGGACGCCGAGGACCTTGTAGTAGTCCTTCTCGACGAAGTCCTTCGTGCTCATCGACGTCCCTCCTTCCGGACGATCGTTGCGTCACCCCTCCTCGGGGGCACCGCTCTCCTCGTCGGCCGACTTCTTCTCGTCCTTGGCCGGGGCCGCGCCCGGCTGGGGCTCGGCGACGGCCACGCGCGCGGGCCTGATGGTCCGCTCGCCGATCCGGTACCCGGGCTGCAGGATCGCCACGCAGGTCGTCTCGGTGACGTCCGGCGCGTACGAGTGCATCAGGGCCTCGTGGATCGTCGGGTCGAAGGGCTCGCCCTCCTTGCCGAACTGCTGCAGACCCATCTTGGCGACGACGGTCTCCAGCGATTCGGCCACCGACTTGAACCCGCCCACGAGCTCGCCGTGGTCCCGGGCCCGGCCGACGTCGTCGAGCACGGGCAGGAGCTCGGACAGGAGGCTCGCGACGGCGATCTCCTTGACCGTGACCCGGTCCCGCTCCACGCGGCGGCGGTAGTTCTGGTACTCGGCCTGGAGCCGCTGGAGGTCCGCGGTGCGCTCGTCGAGCGCGGAGCGCACCTGGTCCAACTGGGCGGTGAGGCCCGCGGCACCGGCCGGCTTCTGGCTGCTTGCGTCCCCGGCCGGGGCCGTCGCGTCCTCCTGGGCGGAGTCCTCGACGGCCTCGGCGGCGTCGTCAGGGGTGGCGCCGGAGGGGACGTCGGGCTTCTCCTCGAAGCCCGGGGTCTCCTCGGTCACGCCTGGCCGCCCTTCTTGGGCTCGTCGTCCACGATCTCGGCGTCGACGACGTCGTCGTCGGCCTTGGCCTGGCCGGCACCGGCGTCGCCGCCGGCCGCCTGGGCGCCCTGGGCGTCGGCGTACAGCGCCTGGCCGAGCTTCTGCGAGACGGCCGCGACCTTCTCGGTGGCGGTGCGGATCTCGGCGGTGTCCTCGCCCTTGAGCTTCTCCTTCAGCTCGGCGAGGGCGCCCTCGACCTCGTCCTTGACGTCGCCGGGAACCTTGTCCTCGTTGTCCTTGAGGAACTTCTCCGTCTGGTAGA
This sequence comes from Streptomyces sp. NPDC007872, assembly GCF_042868165.1. Taxonomy (NCBI): domain Bacteria; kingdom Bacillati; phylum Actinomycetota; class Actinomycetes; order Kitasatosporales; family Streptomycetaceae; genus Streptomyces; species Streptomyces sp. NPDC007872. The sequence goes on along the minus strand of NZ_JBIAEA010000005.1, from coordinate 428,386 downwards.
CGAGCTGCTCGCCCTGGTTGCGGGACTCGGCGGCCTCGCGGCGGCGGTGGTCCTCGTCCGCGTACTGCTCGGCCTCCTGGCGCATCCGGTCGACCTCGTCCTTCGGCAGCGAGGAGCCGCCGGTGACGGTCATCTTCTGCTCCTTGCCCGTGCCCAGGTCCTTCGCGGTCACGTGCATGATGCCGTTGGCGTCGATGTCGAAGGCGACCTCGATCTGCGGGACGCCGCGCGGGGCCGGCGGGAGGCCGGTCAGCTCGAACATGCCGAGCTTCTTGTTGTACGCCGCGATCTCGCGCTCGCCCTGGTAGACCTGGATCTGCACGGACGGCTGGTTGTCCTCGGCCGTCGTGAAGATCTCGGACCGCTTGGTCGGGATCGTGGTGTTGCGCTCGATGAGCTTGGTCATGATGCCGCCCTTGGTCTCGATGCCGAGGGACAGCGGGGTCACGTCGAGGAGCAGGACGTCCTTGACCTCGCCCTTGAGGACACCGGCCTGGAGGGCGGCGCCGATGGCGACGACCTCGTCCGGGTTGACGCCCTTGTTGGCGTCCTGACCGCCGGTCAGCTCCTTGACGAGCTCGGCGACGGCCGGCATGCGGGTCGAGCCGCCGACGAGGACGACGTGGTCGATCTCGGAGAGCTGGATGCCCGCGTCCTTGATGACGTTGTGGAACGGCACCTTGCAGCGCTCGAGCAGGTCGGAGGTGAGCTGCTGGAACTGGGCGCGCGTGAGCTTCTCGTCCAGGTGCAGCGGGCCCTCGGCGGAGGCCGTGATGTAGGGCAGGTTGATCGTGGTCTCGGTCGAGGACGAGAGCTCGATCTTCGCCTTCTCGGCCGCCTCGCGCAGACGCTGGAGGGCCATCTTGTCCTTGGCCAGGTCCACGCCGTGACCGTTCTGGAACTGCGTCACCAGGTAGTCGACGACGCGCTGGTCCCAGTCGTCGCCACCGAGGTGGTTGTCGCCGTTGGTGGCCTTCACCTCGACGACGCCGTCGCCGATCTCCAGGAGGGACACGTCGAAGGTGCCGCCACCGAGGTCGAAGACGAGGATCGTCTGGTCGTCCTTGTCCAGGCCGTAGGCCAGGGCGGCCGCGGTCGGCTCGTTGACGATGCGCAGGACGTTGAGGCCCGCGATCTCACCGGCCTCCTTGGTGGCCTGGCGCTCGGAGTCGTTGAAGTACGCCGGGACGGTGATGACCGCGTCGACGACCTTCTCGCCCAGGTAGGCCTCGGCGTCCCGCTTCAGCTTCTGCAGGATGAAGGCGCTCATCTGCTGCGGGTTGAAGTTCTTGCCGTCGATCTCGATCTTCCAGTCGGTGCCCATGTGGCGCTTGACCGACCGGATGGTCCTGTCGACGTTGGTGACGGCCTGGCGCTTGGCCACCTCGCCGACGAGCACCTCGCCGTTCTTCGCGAAGGCGACGACGGACGGCGTGGTCCTGGCGCCCTCGGCGTTGGTGATGACGGTGGGCTCGCCGCCTTCCAGAACGCTGACGACGGAGTTAGTCGTGCCCAGGTCGATGCCGACCGCACGTGCCATTTCGATTCCTCCAGCTACCTGACTTGAGTGGTACTGACTCAAGGATGCACGACCTCGGGTGCCGAGTCAACAGACATGAGCCGAGTCGACTCAACTCTTCGTCCGGCCATCCGCTCACGGGGCAGCTCCGGAGGGGTGGAGGAGCGCGTCATTCCCCTTCCCGGGAGGGCGACCCGTGAGAGAGTCCGGGTGCCCCTTCCCGGGCAAAGCGGGCATATTCCACGAATATCCCATGATTCTCACGCGGAAGGATGTGGGGGAATGGCGGTCGGTGGGAGCGCGGCGGTCCACGGGAGCACGGCGGCCGGCAGGGGCGCGGCGGCCAAGCGCGCCTTCGACGTCGTGGGCGGGCTCGCCCTCCTCGCCGTCCTGTCCCCCCTGTTCGCCGCCGTCGCCCTCTCGGTCGCGCTCGGCTCGGCGGCCCCCGGCCGCGGGGTGCTGCGCCGCCGGACGGTGGCGGGCCTGACGGGGCGGCCCTTCACGATGCTGACCTTCCGCACCAGGAGCCCGCTGGCCGCGCTGCCCCTGCTGCTGCACGTCGTGACGGGCCGGATGTCCCTGGTCGGGCCGTGTCCGCTGACCCCGGGCCACCGGGAGTGCGCGGGCGAGGGCCGCCGCCGGCTCTCCGTACGGCCGGGGCTCACCGGACCGTGGCAGATCAGCGGGCGCTCGGAGCTGCCGTGGGAGGAGCGGGAGCTGCTCGACCTCCACTACGTGGACCACCACTGGCTGGGGACGGACCTGCTCGTCCTGGCGCGTACGCTTCCAGCAGTGCGCAGACGCCGTGCGGCAGGTCGCGCGGCGACCCGTCCGGCGAGGACCGCGTGAACTCCGGCGGGAGCCGTCCGGGCTCCGGCGGGAGCCGTCCGGCTTGTCGTCCGGCTTCCGGCAGGGGCCACCCGGCCCCCGACAGGGGTCACCCGGCCTCCGGCAAGGGCGATCCGCGCTCCGGCAAGGGTTGCCTGAGCGACACAGATCACCGCGGGGTCCCCTGCATCAGCGGGCCCCGAACGGGTAATCTCAGCACGGACTAAATAAGTTACCGCTTAGTAGGCTCAGCTCAGGCACTGAGCGGGCCCGCTCGAGGAGCCCGTCATGCAACTCGCCGCGATCATTGTGTCGCTGACGCTGACCGTGGTCGGCGTTGCCCTGCTGGCTCGTGCCATCGGCCAGTTCGTCCGGTACTTCAAGCTCGGCCAGCCCGTCCCGGCCGGGACCCGGACCGACAACCCGTACCAGCGCAGCGTGACCCTGGTCAGGGAGTTCCTCGGCCACACGCGCATGAACCGCTGGGGCATCGTCGGCTTCGCCCACTGGTTCGTCGCGGTCGGCTTCCTGACCCTGCCGCCGACCCTGGCGCAGGCCTTCGGCCAGCTCTTCCAGGCCGACTGGACGCTGCCGGTGATCGGCGGCTTCCTGCCGTTCGAGCTGTACATCGAGTTCATCGGCGTGATGACGATCCTCGGCATCGCGGCCCTGATCGTGATCCGCCTCCTCAGCCTCCCGGGCCGGGCGGGCCGCAAGTCGCGCTTCGCCGGCTCCAAGGCGGGCCAGGCGTACTTCGTCGAGTACGTCATCCTCACCATCGGCCTGGCGATCTACGTGCTGCGCGGCCTGGAGGGCGCGATCCACCACGTCGAGCACTACGAGGCCGCGTACTTCGCCTCGTACCCGCTCGTCCTGGCCTTCAAGGGCCTGAGCCCGGTCGTCCTCCAGAACCTCATCTACTTCACCGCCATGGTGAAGATCAGCACGTCGTTCATCTGGATGATCGTCGTCTCGCTCAACACCAACATGGGCGTGGCCTGGCACCGGTTCCTCGGCTTCCCGAACATCTGGTTCAAGCGCAAGGCCGACGGCTCCACCGCGCTCGGCGCCCTCCAGCCGATGACCACCGGCGGCAAGGAGATCGACTGGGAGGACCCGGCCGAGGACGCCGTCTTCGGCGTCTCCCAGGTCGAGCAGTTCTCCTGGAAGGGCCTCCTGGACTTCTCCACCTGCACCGAGTGCGGCCGCTGCCAGTCGCAGTGCCCCGCCTGGAACACCGGCAAGCCCCTCTCCCCCAAGCTCCTGATCATGTCGCTGCGCGACCACGCGCACGCCAAGGCGCCGTACCTGCTCGCGGGCGGCGGCAAGACCATGGAGGGCGACGAGAAGGCGACCGAGGAACAGCTCGAGGACGTCCCCGCCGCCGCCCTGGCCGAGGCCGAGCGCCCCCTCATCGGCACCGCCGAGGAGAACGGCGTCATCGACCCCGACGTCCTGTGGTCCTGCACCACCTGCGGCGCCTGCGTCGAGCAGTGCCCGGTCGACATCGAGCACATCGACCACATCGTCGACATGCGCCGCTACCAGGTGATGATCGAGTCCGCGTTCCCGTCCGAGGCGGGCACGATGCTCAAGAACCTGGAGAAGAAGGGCAACCCCTGGGGCCTGGCGAAGAAGCAGCGCGTCGAGTGGACCAAGGAGGTCGACTTCGAGGTCCCGATCGTCGGCAAGGACGTCGAGGACCTCACCGAGGTCGACTACCTGTACTGGGTCGGCTGCGCGGGCGCCCTGGAAGACCGCGCCAAGAAGACCACCAAGGCCTTCGCCGAGCTCCTCCACATCGCGGGCGTCAAGTTCGCGATCATGGGCGGCGAGGAGAAGTGCACCGGTGACTCCCCCCGCCGCCTGGGCAACGAGCCGCTGTTCCAGCAGTTGGGCGCCGAGAACGTCGCGATGCTGAACATGGCGTTCGGCGAGTCCCTCGACGAGGACGGGGGCGTGGACGAGTCCACCAAGAAGCCGAAGTCGGCCAAGAAGATCGTCTCGACCTGCCCGCACTGCTTCAACACCATCGCCAACGAGTACCCGCAGCTCGGCGGCGACTACGAGGTCATCCACCACACCCAGTTGCTCCAGCACCTCATCGACGAGGGCAAGCTGATCCCGGTGACCCCGGTCGAGGGCCTCATCACCTACCACGACCCCTGCTACCTGGGCCGTCACAACAAGGTCTACACGCCGCCGCGCGAGATCATGTCCGCCGTCCCCGGCCTGCGCCAGCAGGAGATGCACCGCCACAAGGAGCGCGGCTTCTGCTGCGGCGCCGGCGGCGCCCGGATGTGGATGGAGGAGCGGATCGGCAAGCGCATCAACAACGAGCGCGTCGAGGAGGCCCTGTCCCTGAACCCGGACATCGTCTCCACCGCCTGCCCGTTCTGCCTCGTCATGCTGACCGACTCGGTCAACGGCAAGAAGAACGACGGCAAGGCCAAGGAGTCCGTCACGGTCGTGGACGTGGCCCAGCTCCTCCTCGACTCCGTGAAGACCCCGGTCGACCCGGAGCCGGCGGAGGAGACCGCGCCGGAGCCGGAGCCCGCCGCGTAACGGCACCGCGTACGGAAGGAACGGCCGCCCCGCACGTCCTGTGCGGGGCGGCCGTTCCCGTACGTACCGTCCCTTAGGGGATGTCACAGGTCAGCCGCAAAGGAGCGCCCGACCGGCGGAAGCGGGTACGTTCATTGACGTGGCTGGATTCAGGAACGGACGCGGCCGGGACAACCGCCCCCCGCAAGGACGACCGCAGCAGGCGCCGTACGGGTACGACGCGGCCCCGCCGCCAGGAGCACGGCAGCAGTGGCCCCAGCAGGGCCAGGGGCAGCCGCCGTACGGGCAGCAGGGGCAGCACGGACACGGGCAGCAGGGACGCGGGCAGCAGGGCGGCCATCAGGGCGGTCACGGGGCCGGGCAGCAGCCCTACGGCGAGCCGGAGTACTTCGGCGACCCCTACGGGCAGCAGCAGCACCCGCACGCGGTCACGGCGAACAACCCGGGCCACACGCAGATGTTCAGCGTGGACGACCCGTACGGCCCGGCCACGGACCACCACGCCGGCGCGGCCCCCGTCCCGATGGGCCCCCGGCTCCCCTGGAAGGCGCTCCTGAGCGGCATCGTGCTGCGGCCCGCGGACACGTTCCTGCGGACGCGGGACCACGCCGTCTGGGGTCCGGCGCTGATCGTCACCTTCCTCTACGGCCTGCTCGCGATCTTCGGCTTCGACACGGCCCGCGAAGAGGCGATCGACGCGACCCTGTCGACGGCGGTCCCGTACGTCCTGATGACCGCCCTCGGCTTCGTCGTCGGCGGACTGATCCTGGGCGCGGTCACCCACACCCTGGCCCGCCAGCTCGGCGGCGACGGGTCCTGGCAGCCGACCGTCGGCCTGTCGATGCTGATCATGTCGATCACGGACGCGCCCCGCCTGGTCTTCGCCCTCTTCCTGGGCGGCGAGAACGGCCTGGTCCAGGTCATCGGCTGGCTGACCTGGCTGGCGGCGGGCGCCCTCTTCACCGTGATGGTGAGCCGCTCCCACGACCTCCCGTGGCCGAAGGCCCTGGGCGCGTCGGCGATCCAGCTCGTGGCGCTCCTGAGCCTGATCAAGCTGGGCACGCTGTAGGAACGCGCACGCACACGGGGAAGGCCCCCGCCGGGTGTCGGCGGGGGCCTTCCCCACGTCCTGGGGCGGGGACTCAGGCGTCGAGGACCTGACCCTCACGACGGACGACGGGCGGCTCGACGCTCCAGGGGAAGTTGATCCACTCGTCGGTCTTCTTCCACACGTACTCGCACTTCACGAGGGAGTGGGACTTCTCGTAGACGACGGCCGAGCGGACCTCGGCGACGTGGTCGACGCAGAAGTCGTGGACGAGCTTCAGGGTCTTGCCGGTGTCCGCGACGTCGTCGGCGATGAGCACCTTCTTGTCGCTGAAGTCGATCGCGTTGGGGACGGGCGCCAGCATGACCGGCATCTCCAGGGTGGTGCCGACCCCGGTGTAGAACTCCACGTTCACGAGGTGGATGTTCTTGCAGTCCAGGGCGTAGGCCAGGCCGCCGGCGACGAAGACGCCGCCGCGGGCGATGGAGAGCACGACGTCGGGCTCGTAGCCGTCGTCGGCGATGGTCTGCGCCAGCTCGCGGACGGCCTGCCCGAACCCCTCGTACGTCAGGTTCTCGCGTACTTCACTCATGACTGCGACCGCCTCACACCTGGGTCCGATGGAAGTTCATGTACGAGCGGGAGGCCGTCGGCCCCCGCTGCCCCTGGTACCGCGAGCCGTACCGCTCGCTCCCGTACGGGTGCTCGGCGGGCGAGCTCAGCCGGAACATGCAGAGCTGGCCGATCTTCATCCCCGGCCAGAGCTTGATCGGCAGGGTGGCGAGGTTCGACAGCTCCAGGGTGACGTGCCCGGAGAACCCGGGGTCGATGAACCCGGCGGTGGAGTGCGTCACGAGCCCGAGCCGCCCGAGCGAGCTCTTCCCCTCCAACCGGGACGCGATGTCGTCCGGGAGGGTGATGACCTCGTAGGTGGAGGCGAGCACGAACTCACCCGGGTGGAGGATGAACGCCTCGTCGCCCTCCGGCTCGACCTCGCGCGTCAGGTCGAGCTGCTCGACGGCGGGGTCGATGTGCGGGTAGCGGTGGTTCTCGAACACCCGGAAGAAGCGGTCAAGCCTCACGTCGATGCTCGAGGGCTGCACCATGGATTCGTCGTACGGGTCGATGCGCACCCGCCCGGCATCGATCTCGGCCCGGATGTCCTTGTCTGAGAGAAGCACGCCCCCACGATACGCAGGGGGCGCGGACCTGCCCCAATCGGCGGGGCCCGCGCCCCGGCGCTCCCGGCTCAGCGCCGCTCGAGCTCCACCGGCACCGCGTGCCGCAGCCGCGCACACCGCGGACACCGGATGAGCCGCCCGGGCCCGATCCGCCCGGCCCCGAGCTGCTGGAGCGGGAACGAGGCGGTACTGAACACGTGCCCCTCGGCACAACGGACGACGGTGCGCTCCATGGAACCCATCAAGTCCCTTCCCCTACACATGCGGTGGACGAGCAGCCACCTTAGGCGACCGCGGCCCCCACTCCGGGACGGCACTCCGCACACGCCCGACGGGGGCGGCGACTTCGCCTCAACTGGCGCATGGGGTACAGTGTGCAACGATGCGGCACCGGTCATCCGGCCGCTGTGCGGATGTAGTTTAATGGTAGAACATGAGCTTCCCAAGCTTATAGCGCGGGTTCGATTCCCGTCATCCGCTCTTGCATGAAGCCCCAGGTCAGGTACCTGGGGCTTCGTCGTTGCGCGGGCTGGCTCAGATGCAGCGCACCACCTCCGCACCACCCGAGCCCAGCTCTTCGCGGCCCCTGCCACACGGCATCCACAAGCCCTGGGGATCACGCGTTCGCATCGCGTGCGTCACTGTGCGGGTTCCGCCCGGCCGCTCGGACCGACTGCGGAATGATCAAGGCATGGCAGCCACGCCCAGCGTCTCCGAGGTCCGCCGCGCCAGATTCGCCCAGCGGCTTCCCCTCGAGCTCTCGGAGCTCGACGGCCCCACGCACGGCATCGTCGACCTGCCGCTGCACCTCGTGTGGTCAGGCCTGCCCCGGTTCGATCTCGACCAGCCCCGGTCGCGGATGAGCTGCTACCGAATCGTCCTGGCCGAGGGACACCACGACGACCTGGTCCGCCACCTGAACAAGGAACTGCTCATCGGCATGTGGCCGATCCTGCGCACGCTGATCAGTCGGGACATCCGCGACGTCCGGGAGAGCGCCTTCAACGAGCTGGGTTCCGGCACCCAGGCGGCCGCGTGAACCTCACGGACCTGCACCGCCGAGCCGCGACCAGCCGCTGGAGTCACACAGAGCTCGAGGAGCTCGGCCGCCGCCACGCCCGCGACACCTTCGACCTCACGGATCTCCAGTCCCGGCTCGCCGGAGCCGACTGGATCGACGACACCGAGTTCGCCGCGTACGGACTCGACGGCCGGGGCATCAGCGAACTCCGCCAGTGGGCCACAGGCATGGGCTGACGACATCGCCGAGCGCCTCCATGAACGGGAAGCGCTGGAGGAGCCGCCCGAAGACTGACCCGCTTCGTTCGAAGGCCCAGGTCAGTGACCTGGGCCTTCTTCATACTCGGATCCGTCGGCGCGTGGGGTTACGAGGGCCGGCCGCCGTACGGCACGGTGATGAGTTCCATGGCGTGGCCCGTCGGGTCCATGAAGTACACGCCGCGGCCGCCGTCGTTGTGGTTGATCGTGCCGGGCTGCTTCCGCCGGGGGTCGGCGTAGTGCTCGATGCCGCGCCGTCTGATCTGCGCGTACGCCGCGTCGAACTCCTCCTCGGAGATCAGGAAGGCGTAGTGCTGGGGGGTGATGCTGTCCGCGGGGACGGTGGCGAAGTCCAGGGTGACGCCGTTGGCCAGGTCGACCGCGATGAACGGACCCCACTCGGCGGTGATTTCGAGAGGGAGGAGGTCCGCGAAGAACTCGGCGGACTCCCGGTTGTCCCGGGCGTGGACGATCGTGTGGTTCAACTCGACTGACAAGGAATGCCTCCGAGGGCATGTCCCGACACCTCCATGCCTCACCCAGCCGGTGACCGACACGCGATGTCGCCGTAGACCCTATCTCCATCTATCCAGTGGATCAACGGCAGTTGACGACGGTCACGGTTGCAGGAACCGGGGCGGGGACACGGCCGAAGTGGTGTCGTGGGGAGCGGCCGGCGTGTGGGCCACGGGGCCTTCCTTTCCCGACGTCCGCTCTTGTGCGAAGCCCCGGGTCGGCGACCCGGGGCTTCGTCGTCGTGCGGGTCCGTCCGCCGAGAAGCGGTCAGAACTCCAGTACCTCGCGGTCGAGCGGGTACCGGGCGTGGTGGGTGCCCTCGTACGGGGAGGGCGTGATCGGCAGGACGCCGGTCGGTTGCAGGCCCAGGTTGTCGTCCCAGACGCGGGGTTCGACCCGTCCGACGACGCGGAACTCCCGGAAGGTGAACGGCGGGCTGTCGGTGGGGAAGAACTCGGGCGTGGTCATCACCTGGAAGTGCAGGTGCGGCGTGGTCGAGTTGCCGCTGTTGCCGATCAGGCCGAGGACCCGGCCGGGTTCGACGTGGTCGCCTTCCCGGACCCTGGGCGAGCCGGGCGTCAGGTGGGCGTAGAGCAGGTAGCGGCCCGGCGCGACCTCCACGGTGACGTGGTTGCCGACGGTCTCGTCGATCGGCGGGATCGGCGGTGCGACGGGCGGCACGTTGTCCGGGATCCCGTCCCGGACCTCCACCACCCTGCCGCCGGCCGCGGCGACGACCGGCTGCCGGTAGCTCAGGTAGCTGGTGAGCCGGGCGGGGTCGCCCTCCCAGGTCCGACCCCGCTCGCCGACCCGGTACCAGTCGATCGCGAAGCGCTGCGGCACGTCGAAGCGGCCGTCGATCGGGGCGAGCCCGCGCCGGTGGTGGGTGTTGCCGCAGCACGACTCGCTGGAGTACCAGGTGCCCGGGCGGACCGGCGCGTCCAGGTTCAGCGGCTCGGTGCGGTCGGTCGGGGTGACCTGGACCGTCTCCTCGAACGCGGAGGGCCCGGAGGCGGCGAGGACGGCGCCCGAGAGGTGGTGTTCGAGGACCTTGGGCACCCGCTGGCCGCGGTCGAGGACCAGGTCGAGCCAGATGACCCACTGCTGGGAGCCCGGGATGACGGTCGGCGTCGGCGCCGGGGGCGCCGGGGCGTACCCGTCCGCGCCCGGCAGTGGGTCGCCCACCGGGTTGGCGGCATCGGCCAGCGCCCGCCCGCTCAGCGAGCCCACCACCCGGTGCGTGCGGGCGTCCCGGACCTCGACGCGGTCGAGCCGCACCCGCGTGCTGCCGGGCAGGGCGCTCGTGGTGAGCAGTTCGTACGAGAGGTGCGTCCTGCCGTCCGTGGCGGTGAACGGCGCCGGTTCGGTCATCACCGCCGCCGTCAACGGCGTGAACTGCGGGCCGGACTCCGGCCCGGCCGGTCCGGTTCCGTATCCGGGTGCCGTCGAGGCCGCCAGCAGGCCGACTGCGAGCGCGGCGGTGGCGAGCCCGCGACGTAGGGGGCCGCGGCCGGTGTGCTTGCGGGGGGCACGCTCTGCCATGGTGCTCTTCCAGTCGTCGGATCCGGGGCCGTGAGGGACACCGGCACGCCCCGCGCCGAGGCGCAGGGCCATGTAATCCGGCGCCGCGCCGCTCCGGGCGTACGGCGCCGGGGGCGGGTGGCGAACTCCACCCGTCCAGCCGCACCGGACCGCCGGGCAGGAGTCGGCACGCGGAGCCCCGGGTCTGCGACACCGGCACCCCAGCGCTCCTGGGGGTCCTGGACACCGGGCCCGGCCCGGAAGGCCCCGCGTCCGCGCCGGCCCCGGCGTCGAGGTTCTCGTCGACGGCGGCCTCCTCGTGGGCACCGGGGCGGTCGCCGGGGGCCGGGTCGTGGGGAAGGTGACGGACTTCGGTCCGGACGGGGTCCGCGTGCCGGCGCACCGCGGCGCCGTGGTCCCCGGTGCCGGGCACGAGGGGAAGGCCGTCGCGGTCGGGCCCGGCCGTGACGGCCGGTCACGAGGTGTGCCCTGCGGGGGTCAGGAGGGGTGAACAGCGCAGCTCACCGGTGGTGTCGTCCGATCCCGACGCCCCATACCCTTCAGTAACATCACTGCTTCGAACGACTGCACGGGGGAAGTGTCGAATGGCTGGGCGGGAACGCGGTACCGGACTCACTCCTGGTCAGGGCCCCGGTGGGCCGGCCCCGGCGGACGTGGCGGGGCTCGCGGTCCTGCTGCGGAGCTGGCGCGTCCGCGCCGGGCAGCGGCGCGGCCTCGGCGCCCCCCTGCCCCAGAGCGAGGTGGCCGACGACATCGGCATGAGCGTGCGCTGGTACCGCGACCTGGAACGCGGCACGACCCCGCGCCTCGACCCCCGCGTGCTCTCCCGCCTGGCGGACGTCCTCGGCCTCGACGTGGACGAACGCGCGGCGCTGCACTTCCACGCCTTCGGCGGCACCCCGTACGCGCCCCGGCCGCACGCCGGCGACCCGGCCGGTCTGCCCGCCCTCCAGCAGCAGGTCGACCGGCAGTTGCCCCGCCCCGCCTACGTGACCGACACCCGCTGGGACATCGTCACGTACAACAGCGCCATGGCCGAGTGGTTCCCCTGGGTCCTCGCCCGGGACGCCAACCTCATCCGATGGGGGCTGACCACCCAGGAGGCCCGTGAGCAGCTCGTGGACTGGCCCCGGCACGCGTACATCTACCTCGCCATGATCCGTTTCGCCATGGCCGAGCGCCCGGACGAGCCGGGACTCTCGGCGCTGCTGCGGGAGGTCCTCCAGGACCCCACCTGCCGGCGCCTGTGGGAAGAGCGGACGTGCATCGTCGGCAACCGGGACGGCCACCGCTTCCGGCTGAGCCTTCCGCACGTCTCGCCCGGCACCATCGACGTGGTGACGCAGGTCCTGCTGCCCGCCGGACAGCCGGGGCTGCGGTTCGTCGTTCTCGGGAGCGCGGCGTCGTCCCCGTCCGACGACTGATCACACACCACCGCAACCCCGCGGATCAATACCCGGCGACCGGCAAAGATCTGCCGGTCGCCGATTCCGGCACCGGCAGATCTTTGCCGGTTCGGATCCGTTGACACCCGGAACCACTTGCGGGTTTTCTCGATTTCTCCGGGACGTGTTCAGGCCGTCCCGTGGAGAGAGAATCCGGAGATCGGTGTTGCGGGTGTTCACGAACAACGAGAAGTCATTCCTGGGAGACGGCGTCTGGGGCGCCCTCCCGATCGAGGACACCGCCCGCGAAGCCGCCGTACGACCGGAGCCCACCGCCCGCCCCGTCCGGCGCGTCGGCGTGGTCGGCTCGGGCACGATGGGCGGAGGCATCGTCGAGCTGTGCGCCCTGCGCGGCCTGGACGTCCGGCTCGCGGTGTCCCGGGAGTCCTCGCTGGTCTCCGCACCCCGTCGCCTCGCGGCGTCCCTGGACCGGGGAGTGGCCAAGGGCCGGCTCTCCGGGGCGGAACGGGACGCGGCGCTGTCCAGGGTCTCCGTCACCGTCGACCTGGGGGACCTGAGCGACCGCCAGCTCGTGATCGAGGCCGTCCCGGAGGACGAGGAGCTCAAGCTCGACCTGTTCGCCACGCTCGACAAGGTCGTGGACACGGACGCGCTCCTGGCCTCGACGACCTCGGCGATCACCATCACCCGGCTGGCCCGTGCCACGGCGCACCCGGGCCGGGTGATCGGGATCCACTTCTTCAACCCGGTCGTCTCGCTGCCCCTGGTGGAACTGGTCCCGACGCTGCTCACCGACCCGGGCGTCCTCCGGCGCGCGGAGACCTTCGTCGCCGAGACGCTCGGCAAGGACCCGATCCCGGCCGGGGACCGCAGCGGTTTCGTGGTCAACGCGCTGCTCGTCCCCTACCTGCTGTCGGCCGTCCGCATGGTCGAGTCGGGCTTCGCGTCGGTCGAGCACGTCGACCGCGGAATGGAACGCGGCTGCGCCCATCCCATGGGCCCCCTGCGGCTGTGCGACCTCATCGGCCTCGACGTCGTCGCGGCGGCCGCCGATTCCCTGTACGAGGAATTCAAGGAGCCCCTCTACGCTCCGCCGTCACTTCTCTCGCGCATGGTGGAATCCGGACTCCTCGGCAGGAAGACGGGCCGCGGATTCTATGCGTACGCGTAGCTCGCGGAAAAGCACTCAGTCCAGCTCACGGATTTCAGGAGCATACGCATGCACGCGTATATGAACATCAAGAAGTCGGCGCGGATCAGCCACGACTTCTGGGAGACCACCACCAAGGCCGGCATGTTCGACATCGTCGCGGCCGGTCTGGGCGGGGGGCGCCACCGGTCGCTCACCGACGGGCACGAGTTCGTCAACATGTCCTCGTACTCGTACCTCGGCCTGGACACCCACCCGAAGATCGTCCAGGGCGCGGTCGACGCCGTGCTGGCGGAGGGCGCGCTCAACACCTCGACGTCCCGCATGCGGATACGTTTCGCCGCGCTGAAGGACGCCGAGGACGCCCTGTCGGAGCTGTTCGACGTGGAGGCCGTGACCGTGGCCTCCTGCGCCGCGGCGGCCTGGGCGAGCCTGCCCCTGCTCGCCTCGGGGCTCCTCACCGGCGGCGAACCGCCGCTGATGGTCTTCGACAAGAACGCGCACTTCTGCCTCAACGCGATGAAGGCGAACGTGGCCGACGAGGCCCCCCTCACCACCATCCGGCACGACGACATCGAGGCCCTCGAAGACCTCTGCAAGAAGCACCCCCTGGTCGCGTACGTCGCCGACGGCGTGTACAGCACCGGCGGGAAGGCGCCGATCGGGGAACTGCTGCGGCTCCAGGAGAAGTACGGCCTGTTCCTGTTCTTCGACGAGGCCCACGGCATCTCCACCGTCGGCGAGCGCGGTCGGGGCGCGGTCCTGGAGGCCATGGGCGGGATCAACGACCGGACGCTGATCATCACGTCCCTCAACAAGGGCTTCGGCGCCTCGGGCGGCGCGATCTTCCTCGGCCGCAAGGGCTCGCAGGACCGGCGCGACGTCGCCCTGCGCAACGGCGGCCCGCTGATGTGGTCGCAGCGGATCAACACCGCCGGCCTCGGCGCCGTCCTGGCCTCGGTCGACCTGCACCGCTCGGACGAGCTCCCGGAGCTCCAGCGCCGGCTCCAGGAGAACATCGACCTCTTCGACCGCCTGCTCCCGACCGGGCTGAGCGGCGACGGCCTGCCGATCCGCTTCGTGGACGTCGGCTCCGAGGACGCGACCGTCCACCTGGCCCAGGCGCTGCTGGAGCGCGGCTACTACGCCTCCCCGATCTTCTTCCCCGTCATCGCCCGCGGGAAGGCCGGCCTGCGGCTGATGCTCCGCGCGAACATGAGCACGGCCGAGATCGAGGACTTCTGCCGGCAGCTCGGGGAACTGCGGGACCGGCATGTCTGAGGACCGGTCCACGGGCGCGTCACCGACGGCCGAGGTGCCGCCCGGCGCGTCCGCCCGCGGGCCGGAGCGCCGCACGATGGCCGTCGGCTGTCTGCTGGTGTTCATGGCGCAGATGGCCACCACCATCTACCTGCCGTCCCTGCCCGCGGTCCAGCACGACCTGGGCGTCTCCCGCAGCTTCGCCGCGCTGTCCGTGTCCCTCTTCGTCATCGGCGCCGCGGCGCCCGTGGTGCTGTGGGGGCGTGCGGCGGACCGGTACGGGCGCCGCGCCTCGCTGCTCGCCGCCCTCGCGCTGTTCGTCGTCTCCAGCGCCCTGCTGGCCGTGAACCCCTCCGCCGAGGCCCTGCTGGTCCTGCGCTGCGCACAGGGCATCGGCGCGGGCGGCGCGGCCATCATCGCCCGCATCTTCGTACGCGACCTCGGCGGCGGCGACGCGCTCGCCCGCCGGCTTTCGGTGCTGTCGATCGCCTTCGTCACCGCCCTCGGCGGTGGCCAGTTCCTCGGCGGCCTCATCGGCAGGTACGCCCACTGGCAGTCGGGTTTCGTCGTGCTGGCCGTGGTCGGGGCCGTCGGTGCGGCCGGGGCGGTGACGCTGCCCCTGGACCCCGGCCGGGGGCGCGCCGAGCAGACGAACATGATCCGGATCTACCTGCGCATCCTGACCGTTCCGGCCTTCCTGCTGCCCACCGTCGCCGGCGGGCTCGGCTTCGCCACGATCGTCCTCCTCCAGGAGGTCGCGCCCTTCGTCTTCCAGGACCACTTCGGCCTGGGCGTGGACGCGTACGGCAACACGGGGCTGCTGTTCGGGCTGGCGTACTTCGCGGGCGCGGTCATGGTGAACCGGCGCGTCGCCGCGGCCGGTTCGGGCCGGCTCATGCGGACCGGCGCCCTGATCATGACCGGCGCCGGCCTCCTGCTGGTCGTCCTCTGGCTGCTGCCGTCCGTGCCGCTGACGGCCGCGCTCGTGGTGTTCACCGCCCTGTACTGCGCCGTCACCTTCGGACAGGCGGCGCTGTTCCCCAGCAGCATGGCCGTCGCGGTGAGCGCCGTGAAGGACCACGGCGCGTACGCCGTCGCCCTGTGCGGGTTCCTCGCCCAGTCCATCGCCGGCGTCGTGGCGACCTTCGCGGTCCTGCTGCACGCCGACCTCGTCTGGGCGGGCGTCGCCGCGGCGCTCAGCGCCCTGGCCTACCTCCTCGTACGCCGTGACGCCCCCGCACGGCGCACGGCGGCCACCCCCACCGAAGGCTGACCCGACCAGAGACCATGACGACACTTCGCTCCCACATCGACACCTCGTCAGAGGTGTTCCACCGCAACGCCGAAGCCTTCGCGCACAAGCGGCAGGTCATCGCCGAAGCGCGGGCGGCCGCCGTCGCCGGCGGGGACGCCCGGGCCCACCGCCGCCATGCCGAACGCGGCAAACTCACCGCACGCCGACGCGTCTTCCACCTGCTCGACCCCGGCACCCCGTTCATGGAGATCGGGCAGTTGGTCGGCCACGACGTCTACGACGAGCCGGTCCCCTCGGCCGCGCTGGTCACCGGGATCGGCGTGGTCGGCGGCCGGCCGGTCATGGCCTTCGCCAACGACGCGACCGTGAAGGGCGGCACGTACTTCCCGCTCACGGTGCAGAAGCACCTGCGCGCCCAGAAGATCGCCCGCGAGAACGGCCTGCCCTGCGTCTACCTGGTGGACTCGGGCGGCATCTACCTCCCGCTCCAGGAGGACCTGTTCCCCGACGAGTACCACCTGGGGCGCGTCTTCCGGAACATCGCCGAGCTCTCGGCGCTCGGGCTGCCCCAGATCGCGGCCGTCATGGGCTCGTGCACCGCCGGAGGCGCGTACATCCCCGCGATGTGCGACGAGGCGGTCATCGTCCGGGGCAACGGCACCATCTTCCTCGGCGGTCCCCAGTTGGTCCGCGCGGCCACCGGTGAGGTGGTCGACGCGGAGACCCTCGGCGGCGCGGACCTGCACACCCGGGTCACCGGCGTCGCCGATCACCTGGCCGAGAACGACGAACACGCCCTGGAGCTGGTACGGGACATCGTGCGGCGGACCGGGCCCGGCCCGGTGTCGCCGCCGCCGCGGACCCCCCGGCCGCCCCTGTACGACCCGGCCGAGCTGCCCGGCATCCTGAGCGCCGACCTGCGCGAGCACATCCCGGCCCGCGAGATCCTCGCCCGGCTCCTCGACGGCAGCGAGTTCGCCGAGTACCGCGCCCGGTACGGCCCCACCCTCGTCTGCGGCACCGGCCACATCGGCGGCTACCCGGTCGGGGTGGTGATCAACGACGGCGTGCTGTTCCCGGAGAGCGCGCAGAAGGGCGCGAACTTCATCGAACTGTGCGCCCAGCGCGACATCCCGCTGCTCTTCCTGCACAACATCAACGGCTTCATGGTCGGCGCCGAGTACGAGGCCGACGGCATCGCCAAGCACGGCGCGAAGCTCGTCAACGCCGTCTCGTGCGCCAAGGTGCCCAAGTTCAGCCTGGTGGTCGGCGGCAGCTTCGGGGCGGGCAACTTCGCGATGTGCGGCAGGTCCATGGGCCCCCGGCTGATGGCCATGTGGCCGAACGCCAAGTCCACCGCCGTCGGCGCGGAGCAGACCGCGACGGTGATGGCGCTGATCCGCGGCGACCAGCTCGCCAAGGAGGGCAAGACCCTCTCCGCCGAGGAAGAGGAGTCGATCAGGCGCCCCATCATCGAGACGTACGAACGGCAGTCCCATCCGCTGTACTACGCCGCCAGGTTGTGGGTGGACGCCGTGGTGGACCCGACCGACACCCGTGAGTGGCTGACGCTCTGTCTGGCGACCGCCGCGGACGCCCCCCAGCAGGAGACACGTTTCGGCGTGTTCAGGATGTGACGAAGACATGCTCAAACGCCTCTTGATCGCGAACCGCGGCGAAATCGCCCGCCGCATCGCCCGCACCTGCCGCCGCCTCGGCGTCGAGTACGTCGCCGTGTACTCCGACGCCGACCGGTCGGCGCCCCACCTGGAGGGTGCCGTCGAGTCCGTGCGCATCGGCCCGGAGGCCGCCGCCGACAGCTACCTGCACATCGAGTCGATCGTCGGTGCGGCGCTCCGGACGGGCTGCGACGCCGTCCACCCGGGCTACGGCTTCCTCTCCGAGAACCACCGGTTCGCCTCGGCGGTCGCCGACGCCGGTCTGGCCTTCGTCGGCCCGGACGCCGCGATGATCGCGGCCATGGGCGACAAGGCGACCGCCAGGGCCCTCATGGCCGAGGCGGGCGTCCCCGTCCTGCCCGGCTCCGAGGACGCCACCGAATCGGTCGACCGACTGGTCGCCGACGCCCGCCGCATCGGCTACCCGGTGATCCTCAAGCCCGTGGCCGGCGGTGGTGGCAAGGGCATGCGGGTCGTCGAGGCCGAGGCCGACATGGCCGACGCCGTGGCCGAGGCCGTGCGCCTGGGCCGGGGCAACTTCGGCGACGGGCGGCTCCTGGCCGAGCGCTACGTGCCCCGCCCCCGGCACATCGAGGTCCAGGTGTTCGGCGACACCCACGGCGCGCTGGTCCACCTCTTCGAGCGCGAGTGCTCGCTCCAGCGCCGCCACCAGAAGATCGTCGAGGAGGCGCCCGCCGTCGGCCTGCGCCCCGAGGTCCGCGCGGCGCTGCTCGACGCGGCCGTCCGGGGCGCCGAGGCCCTGGGGTACGTCAACGCCGGAACCTTCGAGTTCATCCTCGACACCGACGACCGGTTCTACTTCCTGGAGGTCAACACGCGCCTCCAGGTCGAGCATCCGGTCACCGAGGAGATCACCGGTGTCGACCTCGTGGAATGGCAGTTGCGCGTGGCGGCCGGGGAGCGCCTCCCGCTCGCCCAGCACGAGATCACCGCCACCGGTCACGCCGTCGAGTGCCGCGTCTACGCCGAGGACCCGGACGCCGGGTTCCGGCCGGCGCCCGGACGGGCGGACGTGGTCGAGTGGCCCGCCGACGTGCCCGACGTACGCGTGGAGGCCGCGTTCGACGCGTACGGGGACGTCCCGGCCTTCTACGACCCCATGATCGCCAAGCTGATCGCCCGGGGTCCGGACCGGGCGTCCGCCCTGCGCCGTCTGGCCGACGCGGCGCGCACCACCGCGGTCGTCGGTCTGACCACCAACCTCGGCTTCGTCGCGGACCTGCTCCGTGACCCCCGGGTCGTCGCGGGGCGCCTCGACACCCACCTCGTCGACGCCTTCGTCGCCGGGAATCCGCCCCGCGCCCTGTCCGCCGCGGCCGCCGCGTGCGCGGCTGCCATGGAGGTCCCGCCTCCCGGCGACCCGTCCGCCTCGCCCTGGGCCGGCACCGTCGGGCCCCTCGACCGCCGGTCCCTGGACCCCGACGCGCCCCTCGGCCGCCTCGTCCTGCGCGACGGCGGCCAGGAACTGGAGGCCCGTCTGACGGGAGCCCGCGGCGGCGCGGTGGAGGTCCTGGTCCACGACCGCGCGTTCCGCGTCACCGTCTCCCACCGCGACGGACTGTTCCGGGGCAGGGTGGCCGACCGCGGTTGGGTCGGCCACCGCACCGCCGACCGCTTCGAACTGGTCCTCGACGGCCACCGGACGGCCCTGACCACCAGGACCCACACCGAGACCGACGCCGACGCCGCCGACGACACCGTGCGCTCACCCATGCCGGGCACGGTGGTGGCCCTCTCCTGCGCGGTGGGCGACCGGGTCGAGAAGGGGGCCGTGCTCATGGTCGTCGAGGCCATGAAGATGGAGAACCGCGTCCTCGCCCCCTTTGCCGGAGTGATCGAGGACGTCCGGTGCACCCTGCACGGCACGGTCTCGGCCGACCAGATCCTCGCCGTCCTGACCTCGGACGCGGACCCGGCCCCCGGCTCCTGACGACCGGGGCGCGGCGCCCCGGTCGTGCCCTTCGGAACGGTGAGCGGTGGTCGTCGCCGAACTCGCGGCGCGGGTCCGATCCCCGTCCTCCGCTGTTGCGCGAAGCCCCAGGTCAGGGACCTGGGGCTTCGTCGTCGTCCGGGCGCTGCCCACCGAGTCGTACGGGCGCCGTCCGTTCTGCCCGCCCCCTCGTCACGGCGGTCGACCGGTCCCGGCGGTGTGGTCCCGGCGGCGGATGAAGAGGCGGTCGGCGGTCGGACGCGCGAGGAAGTCCTCCGATCCGTACGAGCCCTCGCCGCCCCGCGGCGGCGGTGCGTCAGGCCTGGGCGGTGGTGTCGTCCGTCTCGTCGGTGTTCTCGGTCGTGCCCACCTTCTCGCGCATCTTGCGCACCAGCTCCGCCTTGCGGTCGGCGGCGCCCTGGCGGTCGAGGTTGCGGTGCGGGCCGTTGTTCTGCCGTTCGGCGCGGGACAGCTTCTTGCGCTGGCCGCCGCCCTGGCCCACGGGGTTGTTGATGTTCTTGCTGTCGGTCACGGGGTCTCCCGGTCGTGAGTGAGGCGAAGTGGAGCGAAGCGGAGTGGTCCACGGATCCACCGGCGGGGGCGGGCGGCGACGCCGAAGGGCGTCGGCCGGGCCCCTCACACCCTCACGCGCGGACCGGTGCCTTGGAGAACACGACGAGGACGTTACCCGGTTCCGCCGGCCCCGGCCGAGGCCGATGACCGCCGGGACGCCTGCGCCGCCTCCCTCGGGCGTTCACCAGGGTGAACATCCGTACGCGGAAACACGCGTGCGGACAGTGCGACGGGCGGGGGCCGGGACGCAGAACGCCGATCTGGGCGTGTCGGAGGACAACCTCACCACGCTGGCGAACGACCTCGACGGGATGCAGCGCCACCTGGAGAAGCAGGTCCGCGCCATGGACGGGGTCGTCGACAGGATCGCCGCGGGCTGGCAGGGACCCACCGCCACCGCGTACCGCTCCCTGCACCGCGGCGTCGCCGAGGACGCGGTGCGCATCCGCCAGGTGCTGGTCCTCCTGGAGGCCGCCACGCGCGCCTCCCGCGACGGCTTCACCCAGCAGGAGCTCGACCTCCTGGCCCGGCTCCGGCAGACGCAGCGCGGCGAGGACGTGTCGGCCGCCGCCCGCGACCTCACCGTGCCCGACCCGGCGCCCGCACAGGACGAGGGCCGGCCGAAGAGCCGCCTCGACGCGATCTGAACCACGGGGGATCAGCAGCCTGCCGGACGACGACCGGATCACCGTCGACTTCACCGCTCTGCAGCGCCTTTCGGGCGACCTGGAGGAGATCCTCCGCACCCTGAACGAGAAGCCGGACGTGCTCTACGGGCGCGTCTCCAAGGCCGTCCTGGACTGGGACGGCGAGGCGCGCGAGACCTTCATCGACGAGCTGGACCGGTGGAGCCACGACGCCGACGACCTCAAGGCCGCGCAGGCCTGGCTCCACGAGGTCGTGACCAAGGGCCACCTCAACTACGCCGCGGCCAACAGATCGGTGCTCCAGGGCTGGGGCGCGGGCACCGAGGCCCGGAAGTTCGCCCAGGCGTACAAGAAGATCGGCGACCGCTGGCTGGAGGTCTGGGGCCGTTCCGTGCTCGGCGTCGGCGGCGTCGCCGTCGGCTTCACCGAGACGGCCAACGCCTACACGAAGGCGGACGCGGCCTCCCACCCCCAGGGCAAGCCGGCCGAGCAGCGGCCGTTGCCCGTGGTCGTCGACAGGGCCCCGGACTTCGGCTCGGTCCCCGACATCAAGTGGGGCGACGACGACGGCGGCGACGACTTCCTGCGCGGTCTGATGGAGGGCATCCCCGAGATCGTCCGGGACGTCCTCCAACCACTGTGCAAGAACGTGTTCCGGGTCGGGAGGGTGAAGCCCCTCGAACACGACCGCCGGTACGGCGAGCTGGACCAGGTGATGCGCGCGTACCTGGGACAGCCGGCCGACGACACCCCGGAGCGGCGCAGCCGCGCCCTCGACGCGTACCTCCGGCACACCTGGCACACCCGCCCCCCGGCCGTCGCGGAGGCGGAGCGCCAACTGCGCGAGTACGGCCGCAACCCCCCGGGCCGCGTCCGGCGGGAGCTGGGCGAGTTCTACTCGGTCCCGGACACCGGAAAGCCGCAGTCGGAGATCGGCGACTGGCTGGGGGTGCTGGCCGACCACCTGAAGAGGAGCGTCGAGGAGGGGGACGTCCCGGAGCCGTCGTCCCCGCGGACGCACTGGGAGTGGCACGCGCGCTTCCCCGAGACCGCGCAACTGCTCGGCGGCTGGTTCTCGCAGGACGTCGTCGACGAGTTCCCCGACCACGAGGCCGCCGTCGCCGACTACGCGGCCACGCCCCATCCGCAGCTCGTGGCCCGCCTCGTCGGGGAGCTCCACGAACTGCTCGCCCTTCCCCTGGACGAGGGGGACTACGCCCTGGCGGCGGCCGAGCTCGGCATGGAGGTCAACCCGCCCGCGCCGTTCTCCCACGGCGCCTGGTTCCGGTCGGTGGCGGCGACGCTGTCCGGCGCCTGAGCCGGTCGGGAGGGCCGAGCCGCTGGAGTACGGGGCCGCCACGACGGGCGTCCCGGACTCAGGCGTTCTCCAGGCCCCTACCCCCGTCGGACCACCGGAACGGGCCTTCCGGTTCGGCCGGCCGTACGCCCGGCCTTCTGCCCGGCGGTCCCGGCGGTCCCGGCGGCCTCGGCGGTCGTCGTGGCCCCCTCCTCCCCGGTCAGGTCCTTCTGGCGCTGCGCCTCGGTGCGGGCGCGGGCCCAGGCGGGGTGGCACATCGCGGACTCCTCCCTCCGGCCCGGCGGATCAGCGGAGTTCCTGGACGCGGATCAGGTTGCCCGCCGGATCGCGGAAGGCGCAGTCGCGGATGCCGTACGGCTGCTCCGTCGGCTCCTGGACGACCTCGGCGCCGGCGGCCCGGACCTTCTCGAAGACCGCGTCGAGGCCGGGGGTGGCGAGGAGGATCCAGCCGTACGTGCCCTTGGCCATCATCTCGGTGATGACGCGGCGCTCCTCCTCCGTGACGCCGGGGTCGGCGGCGGGCGGCGCGAGCAGGATCGACGTGCCGGGCTGCCCGGCCGGGCCGACCGTGATCCAGCGCATGTTCCCCTGCCCGACGTCGCTGCGGACCTCGAAGCCGAGGGCGTCGCGGTAGAAGGCCACGGCGGCGTCCGGGTCGTCGTGCGGGAGGGCGGTGGTGTGGATGGTGATGTCCATGCGCACCACGCTAACGACGCCCGCCCGGAAGCCGCTTCTCGAATCCTGACCGGTCTCCCGGCCCGGTCAGTGGTGGAAGCCCGCGCGCTCCGAGTCCGCCGGCTTGCCCCGCGTGAGGCGCTCCAGGGAGTGCCGCATGTCCCGGGCGAGCAGGTCGACCTCGTCCCGGCCCACCCCGTGCCGGACGAGCACCCGCTGGATCACGGTCTCCTGCCGGTCGGCGGGCAGCGGGTACGAGGGGACCTGCCAGCCGCGCATCCGGAGCTGGTCGGAGAGGTCGTACAGGCTGAAGCCCGCCCCCGCCGGGTCGGTGAGGGTGTACGAGACGGCCGGCAGCGCCCCCTGTCCGTCGTACAGCAGGGTGAACGGGCCCATCTCCGCCACCTGCCCGGCCAGGTACCGGGCCGTCTCCGCGCAGACCCCCTGGACGCGCCGGTAGCCGGCCCGCCCCAGGCGCAGGAAGTTGTAGTACTGGGCGACGATCTCGCCGCCGGGCCGGGAGAAGTTGAGGGCGAAGGTCGGCAGGTCGCCGCCGAGGTAGGTCACGTCGAACACCAGGTCCTTCGGCAGCAGGTCGGCGGTGCGCCAGACCGCCCAGCCCACGCCGAGGGGCGCGAGCCCGTACTTGTGCCCCGAGGCGTTGATGGACGAGACCCGTTCGAGGCGGAAGTCCCAGACGAGGTCCTGGTGGAGGAAGGGCGCGACGAAACCGCCGCTGGCGGCGTCCACGTGGATCGGGACGTCGAGCCCCGTCTCCTCCTGGATCCGGTCCAGCTCGGCGGCGATCTCCGCGACCGGCTCGTAGTCGCAGGTGAAGGTGACGCCGAGGATCGCGACGACGCCGATCGTGTTCTCGTCGACGTACGCGCGCAGTTGGTGCGGCCGCAGGCCGGTCGCGCCCTCCTCCAGGGGGACCTGGCGCAGCTCGACGTCGAAGTAGCGGGCGAACTTGTCCCAGCAGATCTGCACGGGCCCGGCGACGATGTTGGGCCGGTCGACGGGCTTGCCCTCGGCCCTGCGCCGCTCCCGCCACCGCCACTTCAGCGCCAGGCCGCCCAGCATGGCGGCCTCGCTGGAGCCGGTGGTGGAGCAGCCCATGGCCCCGCGGCCCGGGACCTCCGGGGCGTTCCACAGATCGGCCAGGATGTTCACGCACCGCGCCTCGATCTCGGCGGTCTGCGGGTACTCGTCCTTGTCGATCATGTTCTTGTCGAGGCACTCATTCATCAGGCGGCGGACCTCGTCGTCCGACCAGGTCGTGCAGAACGTCGCCAGGTTCTGCGCCGCGTTGCCGTCGAGCAGCAGCTCGTTGTGGAGCATCGCGTAGACGGCCTCGGGCAGGGAGGGCTCCTCGGGCATGCGGTACTTCGGCAGGACCCGCTCGCTGAGGGGGGAGGCGAACACGTCCGTCCTCGCGTCGGCCCTCGTCGGGGCCTTCATCTCGTGGAGCGCCACGGCGGCTTCCCCTTCGCTCGACAGCTCGACAGCTCGGCAGCACGACGGCATGACGGCTCGACGGCTCGACGGCGCGCCCCCGGCGGGCGGGCCCGTGCCTCCCATCAACCCACGGGGCCGGGGGCGGCGCCCGGCAGCGGGGGCGGCCGTTGGCCCGGGTGGGTGAGAAGGCGCCCCCGGGGCCCCTTCACGCGTCGCCTTGACGGCCCCACCCCCTCCGACCTGCGGTTCCGTACGACGGGCCGGATCGGTGGTTCACCCGTTGGACGGGTGGCGTCCTGGCGGCACCGCCCCCCGGCGGGCCCGCCGTACCCGCTCCGACCTGCGGGGACGGCGTCCCCGGGGCAATGCGACACGGCCGGTCGGACGGATACCGGCACCACGGGACAAGCAGTACGTTCCGGGAGAAGTGGATCACCGTCGGTGCTCCCCCCTGCCAGCCGAGGCCGAAAGGCGACCCGCATGAGCGACAGCACCGCATGGAAGGAAGCCGATTCCGGCGACGCCGCCGAGAACTACGACTCCTACGACGACCTCCCCGAGCGCCTCATCGGCTACCCGGCCGTCTTCCACGCCCTCGGCATCGGCTCCTCGGCCGTCCGCACGGTCCTGGACCACGGCTGCGGACCCGGCAAGGTCGCCGTCCGGGTCGTCGAGGCCTCCTCCGGCGCGCGCGTCGTGGCCGCCGACGTCTCGCCGCACATGCTGGCCGTCGCCCGCGAGCGGCACCCGCACCCGAGGATCGAGCACCGGCTGATCGAGGACGGCCGGCTCGCGTTCCTCGACGACGGCTCCGTGGACGCCGCCATGTCCTGCTTCGTCTACGTCACCACCGGGAGGGTCGAGGACCTGCACGACATCGCCGCCGAGGTCCACCGCGTCCTGCGCCCCGGCGGCCGGTACGCCGTGCTCGACGCCAACCCGCGCAGCACCGGCGTCCGCTTCTCCACCTTCCGCACCGGCGACCCCGGCCGCGTCTACACCAAGGGCGAGCCGAGGCCGACCCGCCTCGACCTCCCGGACGGCGGACGGCTCGACCTGACCGACCACCACTGGCCGTGCCAGACCTACCTCGACGTCCTGGGCAAGGCCGGCTTCACCGACCTGGACGTCCACGAGCCCGTGCTCCCCCGGCACTCGGCCCTCCTGGGGAACCGCCCGGCGGAGGCCGGCCACCCGCCGTTCCTCGTGGTCTCCGGGGTGAAGGAGTGACGGGCCGGACGAAGAAATCTGTCGCCGCGAAGTGAGAATTCAGCAGTACGCGCCGTGAGGATTTCTCACCGGACCACGCGGAAAGAATTACTCACACCGCAGCCCGCCATCCACCGTGCTACTGTCGAAAGCAGTTGCAGTTGTGGTTCCCGAAGCATGAGCATCAACGGTCATGAGAAGTGCCGGTCTTTTCCGGCTGGGGCGATCATCGCGGCGACACGGAATCCGCACGGTGTGGATTTCCGAGCACTGCCCCGAAGGAGAAAAGACATGGCTTCCGGTACCGTCAAGTGGTTCAACGCGGAAAAGGGCTTCGGCTTCATCGAGCAGGACGGTGGCGGCCCCGACGTGTTCGCCCACTACTCGAACATCGCCTCCCAGGGCTTCCGTGAGCTCCAGGAGGGCCAGAAGGTGAACTTCGACATCGCGCAGGGCCAGAAGGGCCCGACCGCGGAGAACATCGTCTCCGCCTGACGCTGTCACCGCCGCGCGGCGCTTCTCACGGAGCGCCGCGCGCGGCACGAGCTGGGGCCCGCACCTTGGGGTGCGGGCCCCAGCTCTTTGCATAGAAGGCCCCCCCATTTCGGTCCGGCTTGTCTCGCAATTGTCCGTGCCGCATTTCTGCCGCGGAAATTCCTTGATACGCGCCGCATCGAGGAAGGTTCGCCATGAACCGCACACGCACGCACGCGCATTCCGCCCGTTCCGCCCGCTCGCAGTCCTCCGATCGATCGCAGCCCTCCGGCCGTTCTCAGGCCTCCGGCCGCTCCCGTCCCCGGGGCGGGGGCCGGGCGCCCTCGGGGCCGCCGGCCGAGTTCACACTCCCCCGGACGGTCACCCCCGCGCTGCCGGCCGTCGAGACGTTCGCCGCGCTCGACCTGCCCGCCCCGCTGCTCGCCGCCCTCACCGCCGAGGGCGTGACCGTGCCGTTCCCGATCCAGGGCGCGACCCTGCCGAACACCCTCGCGGGCCGCGACGCCCTGGGACGCGGCCGGACCGGCTCCGGCAAGACCCTGGCCTTCGGCCTGGCGCTGCTCGCCCGGACCGCCGGGAAGCGCGCCGAGTCCCGGCGGCCCCTCGCCCTGGTCCTCGTGCCCACCCGCGAGCTGGCCCAGCAGGTGGCCGACGCCCTCACCCCGTACGCCCGCTCGCTCCGGCTCCGGACGGCCACCGTCGTCGGCGGGGTGTCGATCGGCCGTCAGACGCACGCGCTCCGCTCCGGCGCCGAGGTCGTCGTCGCGACCCCCGGCCGCCTCAAGGACCTCATCGACCGCGGCGACTGCCTGCTCGACCACGTGGCGACCACCGTCCTCGACGAGGCCGACCAGATGGCCGACATGGGCTTCATGCCGCAGGTCACCGCGCTCCTCGACCAGGTGCGACCGGAGGGGCAGCGGATGCTGTTCTCCGCCACCCTGGACCGCAACGTCGACCTGCTCGTACGCCGCTACCTGAACGACCCCGTCGTCCACTCGGTCGACCCGTCCGCCGGCGCGGTCACGACGATGGAGCACCACGTGCTGCACGTCCACGGCTCCGACAAGCGGGCCGCCACGACGGAGATCGCCGCCCGCGACGGGCGCGTGATCATGTTCCTCGACACCAAGCACGACGTCGACCGGCTGACCCACGACCTGCTCCTCAGCGGCGTACGGGCCGCCGCGCTGCACGGCGGGAAGTCGCAGGCGCAGCGCACCCGCACCCTGGCGCGGTTCAAGACCGGACACGTCTCCGTGCTCGTCGCCACGAACGTCGCCGCCCGCGGCATCCACGTCGACCACCTCGACCTCGTCGTCAACGTCGACCCGCCGGCCGACCACAAGGACTACCTGCACCGCGGCGGGCGCACCGCCCGTGCGGGCGAGTCCGGCAGCGTCGTCACCCTGGTCACCCCGGGCCAGCGCCGCGGCATGGTCCGCCTCATGGCGGACGCGGGCATCCGGCCCCGCGTCACCGAGGTCCGCTCCGGCGGGGACGAGCTGCGCCGCATCACCGGCGCGCGGACCCCGTCCGGCGTCCCCGTCGTCATCACGGCCCCCGCGGCCGAACGGCGCCGCGACGGCGCCCCCGCCCGCTCCCGCCGGAGCCGCCGGCCCCGCGGGGCCGACCGCCGCCCCGCCGCCGCGTAGCGCCTCCGCGCACGACCGCCGGGAAACGCCCCGGGACCCAGCGCGTCCGGGCACCCGGCGCGCCCGGACCGGTCGCGCTCCCCCGTAGGGCGTCCCCCGTACGGCACCGCCCCAGGGCGTCCCCGTACGGCGTCCCCCCGTCACTTCCCCGCAGGAGGCACCTCGTGACACCGCTCCGCACGCAGCTCCGCAGGACCTCGCCCGACGAGGCCGCGACGCGGGCCTCCGACCACATGACCGTCGAGGTGGCCCTGTCCGTCATGGCCGCCGACCGGACCGGGCGCCTGCTCGTCTGCGACGGCGACGACCGGCCCACCGGCCTGGTCACCCGGGCCCAGCTCGCCGCCGCCCGCGCCGCCTCCTCGTACACCGACCGGCTCAGGCTCCGGGACGTGGTCGGCGCCGCCGCGCCCGCCCGCTGAGCCGCTCCCCCTCACGCCCGTACTCCCCTGCCACCCCTGAGAGGCATCATGCGCTGTGTCATCGCCCGTTTCCCCTTCGACCTGACGAAGAGCGGCGTGCTGGACTCGATGAAGGGCGTCAAGCCCGAGCCGGGCACCGGCGAGTTCGTCACCGTCGGCCGCCGCCAGTACCCCGCGAAGCAGGTCGGCGAGGTCCTCACCCGTCAGGACCGGCGCGACTTCAGCGCCCAGGAGGTCGTACGGGCCATGACCCGCCTCGGCTTCACCTGCGGCACGTTCCCCGCCGCGACCGTCGAGACCGCCGCGAGCACCGCGACCACCGCGATCGTCTGACCGTCCGGAGAACGACGACGGGGCCCGACCGGTGTACGTACCGGTCGGGCCCCGTCGTCGTTCCGCCGCCGGCGGCTCAGTGGTCGGAGTACCTGAAGTCGCCCACCGTCCAAGCGCTGACGTCGGCGAGCGCGACGCGGTACATCCCGCCGGTCTCGGGGATGCCCACCGTGCCCTGGAGGATCCGGGCCAGGTGGAAGTGGAGGTGCGTCGGCGGGTCGTCCTTCCGGTCGGAGGGCGTGAAGACCCCGGAGAACTCGCCGAGCCGGGCGGAGTCCGTCAGGACCTCCGACACCCGCTCTCTCCAGAGGGCCTCGGGGGCCAGGCGCCCGGTGATGACCACGCCCCCCGCGACCACGGTCAGGGACATCTGATTGCTCTGCCCGGACTCCACCGTGGCGGCAATGTCAATCAGCAGTTCGTCAGGCTTCGACATGAGAGCCGATTCTAGGCGGCGCGCCCACCGGTGGTTGAATTTCCCCCGGGGCCCGGGTGCCGTGCGGCACCCGGGCCCCGAAGCGGCCCCCAGAAGAGGTGCAGATGACAGCGGACAATCCGCTCGGCGACCGACTCGACGACGACGACTACCCGGCCTACACCATGGGACGGGCGGCCGAGATGCTCGGCACGACCCCGGGCTTCCTCCGCGCCCTCGGCGAGGCCCGCCTGATCACCCCGCTCCGCTCCGAGGGCGGCCACCGCCGCTACTCCCGCTACCAACTGCGGATCGCGGCCCGCGCCCGGGAACTGGTCGACCAGGGCACTCCGGTCGAGGCGGCCTGCCGCATCGTCATCCTGGAGGACCAGTTGGAGGAGGCCCAGCGCATCAACGCGGAGTACCGGCGGGCGGCGGAGGAGTCGACCGGGCGGGCGGAACCCCCGGCGGGGCGCCACGAGCACGGCTGACCGGCCCGTTCCCTCCCGGCCGCCGGACCCCCCGGGGCCTCCCGTCCGCGGCGGACGTGCGCGATCATGCCCCCATGAAGCTGCGCTGCGCCGTACTCGACGACTACCAGGGCGTCGCCCTCTCCTCCGCCGACTGGAGCCCGCTCGCCGACCGCGTCGAGGTGCGCGTCCTGCGCGAGCACCTCGGCGACCGGGACGCGCTGGCCGCCGCCGTCGGGGACTGCGAGGTCCTCGTCGTCATGCGGGAGCGGACGCCGGTCGACGCGGCGCTCCTCGACCGGCTGCCCCGGCTGCGGCTCCTGATCACCTCCGGCATGCGCAACGCCTCGGTCGACGTCGCCGCCGCCCGCGCCCGGGGCGTCACCGTCTGCGGCACGGAGAGCAGCCCCACCCCGCCGACCGAGCTGACCTGGGCACTGCTCCTCGGCCTGGCCCGGCACGTGCCGGCCGAGGCGCGGGCGGTGCGGGAGGGCGGGCCCTGGCAGTCCACCGTCGGCGCCGACCTGGCCGGCCGGACCCTGGGGCTCGTCGGCCTCGGCAAGATCGGCGCCCGGGTGGCCCGGATCGGCCTCGCCTTCGGGATGGACGTCGCCGCCTGGAGCCCGAACCTCACGGAGGAGCGGGCGGCCGCGCACGGGGTGCGGTGCGCGAAGGACCTGCGGGGACTGCTGGCGGAGGGCGACTTCGTCTCCCTGCACCTGGTGCTCTCCGACCGCACCCGGGGTCTGGTCGGGGAGCCCGAGCTGCGGGCGATGCGCCCGTCCGCGTACCTCGTCAACACCTCACGGGCCGGACTGGTCGACGGCGGGGCGCTGCTGCGGGCGCTGCGCGAGGGGTGGATCGCGGGGGCGGGCCTCGACGTCTACGACACGGAGCCGCTGCCCGCCGACGACCCGCTGCGGACCCTGCCGAACGTCCTGGCCCTCCCCCACCTCGGGTACGTGACGGAGGGGAACTACGGGCGGTACTTCGGGCAGGCGGTCGAGGACGTCGAGGCGTTCCTGGCGGGGGCGCCGGTGCGCGAGATCGTCTGAGCCGCGAGGCGCGCCGGTGCGTGAACTCGCCCGAGCCGCAAGGGGAGCCGGTCCGCGAGCTCGTCCGGGCCCGAGGCGCGAGGAGGGGTTCCCCTACCCCATGCTCGTCCGCGCCAGGTCCAGGAACTCCGCCTCCGAGAGGCCCAGTTCGCGGGCCTCCGCCGCCGCCTCGCGCAGCCGGGAGACCAGCCGGGCGCGGTCGGGGGCGGTGGCGCCGGGGACGACGATGGCGCCCCGGCCCCGGCGGAGTTCGATCAGGCCCTCCTCGCGGAGCCGCTGGTAGCCGCGGAGGACGGTGTGGACGTTGACGCCCAGGGAGTCGGCGAGCTCCCGGGCGGCCGGGAGGCGTTCGCCGGGGGCGGCCGAGCCGTCGGCGAGCGCCCCCCGGACGCAGGCGGCGATCTGGTCACCGAGGGGGACGGCCGAGGCCGGGTCGACGCGGAAGAGCACGGTCAGAGCCTCCCACGCCGTTCGACGAGGGTGTTGAGGAGGGCGGCCGCGGTGTGCGCGTCGGACACGGTGACCGCGAACTCGCGCCCGCTGTCGCGCCGTACGACGAGGGCTTCGCCGGAGCGCAGGACGACGCCCGTCCGGCGGGCCCGGACCCGGTAGCCCCAGCCGCCGAAATCGGCGAGGGGGTCGACGTCGCGGACGGTGGCGCCGGTGACCTCGTCGAGCGGGACGCGGACGCGGGGCCGGGGCACGAGGGCGGGCCGGACGGTGAGGCCGCGCCGGTCGACGGTGACCCGGACGCGGGCGAGGGCGAGCCCCGGCACCCCGACGACCAGGCCGAGCAGGGCGGGCCAGGCGGCGGGCCAGGGGGCCAGGAGCAGGGCGACGGGGACGGCGGCGAGGGCGAGCACCGCGAGGACGGTGAGGGTCCGGGAGCCGGCGGCGCGGGACCAGCCGGCGACCTCGCTCGGGCCGAGCGGGAGCCGGGGGCCGTCCGTGGCGCCGGGGCCGGGGGTCCGCTCCTCCTCGGGGACGGTCCGGGCCAGGGCCAGGCCCGCGAGGGCGAGGACGGCGGCGGTACCGGCCGCGACGGCGAGGTCGGCCAGGGGGGAGACGACCCGGGCCGCGTCGGCGGCGTCCAGGTTGTCCCGCAGGATCAGGACGAGCAGCGCCCCGGTGAAGCCGGCCGTGGCCCACGCGCCCCACAGGGCGGTGCGGCGGACGAAGAGGTTCCAGCCGACGGCGGCGCCGAGGAGCAGGGCCGCGCTGACGAACGCGTAGGCGGTGCGGCCGGTGAAGCCGTCGGCGCGGCCGCCGCCCTCGGTTCCGAAGTGGGTGGCGAGGGGATCGGGGAGCCGGTCGTACCAGAGGGCGAACACCAGCAGGTACGCGGCGAGCACGAGGACGAAGGGGAGCGCGGCGAGCACGCGGAGACGGGGTGTGGCACGGTTCATGGAAACCTCCCTTGTTCGCACTCTACTAGAACAATGAGTTCACGGGCAGCCCATTGACCGTGCGGCGAAATCGACGAGACGGAACGTCTTGCGAAGGGTCCGGCCATGCCGTACGGTCGTCACAACGAAGCGAGACGAGACGTCTCGTCCAGCTTCGGGCGTGTCACCCGCGTCACCCACGCCGTCCACGTCGCCCCCGTCGTCCACGTACAGGAGAACGCCCTTGTTCCGTGCCCAACTCACCGACGTCACCCGGCACCACGTCCTGCCGGACGCCCGGTTCCGCACCGTGCTCGACCGGGTCTCCCTCACCGTCCGCCCCGGCGAGCGGCTCGGGGTCGTCGGGGACAACGGGTCCGGCAAGTCCACCCTGCTGCGGCTCCTCGCCGGCCTGGAGGCCCCCGACGACGGCAGCGTGGACGTCGAGGCGTCCGGCGGCCTCGGGCACCTCGCCCAGACCCTGGACCTCCCCCCGGACGCCACCGTCGGGGACGCCGTCGACCACGTTCTCGCCGAGGTGCGGGACCTCGAGCGGGCCGTTCGGGCCGCCGAGGCGGACCTCGCCGCGACCGGCGACCTCGACGGGTACGCCCGGCTGCTCGCCGCGTACGAGGCCCGGGGCGGCGCCGGGGCCGACCGGCGGGTGGAGACGACGCTGCACAGGCTCGGGGAGCGGCGGCCGCTCGACCGCGCCCGGCCCCTCGGGACGCTCTCCGGGGGACAGCGCTCCCGGCTCGCCCTCGCCGCCGTGCTCGCCGCCGAACCCGAGCTGCTGCTGCTCGACGAGCCCACCAACGACCTCGACGACGAGGCCGTGGCCTGGCTGGAGGAGCGGCTGCGCGCCCACCGGGGCACGGTCGTCGCCGTCTCCCACGACCGCGTCTTCCTCGACCGGGTCGCCACCGCCGTCCTGGAGGTCGACGAGGACCGCCACACCCTGCGCCGCCACGGCAACGGCTACGGCGGCTACCTGGCCGGACGGGCGGCCGAACGGGCGCGCAGGGTGCGGGAGTACGAGGAGTGGAAGGACGAACTCGCCCGGTACACGGCCCTCGCGGACACCCACGTCGACCGGCTCTCGGCGATCCCCCGCAAGGCCCCGGCCGCGTTCAGCGGGGCCGGCGCCTTCCGGGCCCGGTCGCGGGCGCACGGCGCCATGAGCCGCGTCCGGGCCGCCCGCGAGCGGCTCGCCCGGCTCACCGCCCACCCCGTGCCCGCGCCCCCGGAGCCGCTCCGGTTCCGCGCGGACCTCGCGGGCGGGGGCGCGCCCGTGGACCTCGTGGACGTCCGGGTGGAGGGGCGGCTCCGGCTGGACGCCCTCCACCTCGACGCGGGCGAACGGCTCCTGGTCACCGGTCCGAACGGCGCCGGGAAGTCCACCCTCCTGAAGGTCCTCGCGGGCGAACTCGCCCCGGACGGCGGCTTCGTGGGCGCGCCCGCCCGGGTCGGGCTGCTCCGCCAGGAGACGGCCCCGCCCACCGACCCCCGCACGGTGGCCGAGGCCTTCGGGGCGGACCGCGCGGACGAGCTCGTCGCCCTCGGCCTCTTCGCCGCCCGCGACCTGACGACCCCCGTCCGGCACCTGTCCGTCGGCCGGCGCCGCAAGCTGGAGCTGGCCCGGCTCGTGACCTCGCCCGCCGACCTGCTCCTCCTCGACGAGCCCACCAACCACCTGGCCCCGGGCCTGGTGGAGGAGATCGAGGCAGCCCTCGCCGCCTACCGGGGCACGCTGGTCGTCGTCAGCCACGACCGGCGACTGCGGGCGGGCTTCCGGGGCCGCGTGCTCGCACTGGCCCCGGAAGCCGCCCTGACGTCCTAGTCGTCGGAGGAGTCCGCGTCCCCTTCCAGGTCGCCCTCCGTCTCCAGGAACACCTGCCGCAGCGCGGCGAGCGTCTCCGGGTCCGGCTTCTCCCACATGCCCCGGGACTCGGCTTCGAGGAGGCGCTCCGCGATGCCGTGCAGGGCCCAGGGGTTGGCCTCCTTCAGGAACGCCTGGTTCTCCGGGTCGAGGACGTACTCCTGCGTCAGCTTGTCGTACATCCAGTCCGCGACCACGCCCGTCGTGGCGTCGTACCCGAAGAGGTAGTCGACGGTCGCCGCCAGCTCGAACGCGCCCTTGTAGCCGTGGCGGCGCATCGCCTCGATCCAGCGCGGGTTGACCACGCGGGCCCGGAAGACCCGGGAGGTCTCCTCGACGAGCGTGCGGGTGCGGACGGTCTCGGGGCGGGTCGAGTCGCCGATGTACGCCTCGGGGGCCGTGCCCTTGAGCGCGCGGACGGTCGCCACCATGCCGCCGTGGTACTGGAAGTAGTCGTCCGAGTCCGCGATGTCGTGCTCGCGCGTGTCCGTGTTCTTCGCGGCCACCGCGATCCGCTTGTACGCGGTCTCCATCTCGGCCCGCGCCGGGCGTCCTTCGAGCCCGCGCCCGTAAGCGTAACCGCCCCACACCGTGTAGACCTCGGCCAGGTCGGCGTCCGTGCGCCAGTCGCGCGAGTCGATGAGCTGGAGGATGCCCGCGCCGTACGTGCCCGGCCGCGAGCCGAAGATGCGGGTCGTGGCGCGCCGCTCGTCGCCGTGCTCGGCGAGGTCGGCCTGGGCGTGGGCCCGTACGTGGTTGTCCGACGCGGACTCGTCCTCCAGACCGGCCACGAGCCGTACGGCGTCGTCCAGGAGGCCGATGACGTGCGGGAACGCGTCGCGGAAGAAGCCCGAGATGCGCAGGGTGACGTCGATGCGCGGACGGCCGAGCTCGGCGAGCGGGATCGGCTCCAGGCCGTTCACGCGGCGCGAGGCCTCGTCCCACAGCGGGCGGACGCCGAGCAGGGCCAGCGCCTCGGCCACGTCGTCGCCGGCGGTGCGCATCGCGCTCGTGCCCCACAGGGAGAGGCCCACGGAGGTCGGCCAGTCGCCGTTGTCGGTGCGGTAGCGCTCCAGGAGCGAGTCCGCGAGCGCCTGGCCGGTCTCCCAGGCGAGCCGGGAGGGGACGGCCTTCGGGTCGACGGAGTAGAAGTTGCGGCCGGTCGGCAGGACGTTGACCAGACCGCGGAGGGGCGAGCCGGACGGACCGGCCGGGACGAAGCCGCCGTCGAGCGCGTGCACGGCGTGCGCCAGCTCGTCGGTGGTGGCGGCCAGGCGCGGCACGACCTGCTCGGCGGCGAACCGCAGCACGGCCCGGACCTCGGGGCTCTGGTCGGCGGGAACGGCCCCGACCGCCCAGTCGGCGGCCTCCATCGCCTCGACCAGCTCGCGCGCCTTCGCCTCCGCCTCGTCGGCGGTGGTGCGGGTCGCGGCCGACTCGTCCAGGCCGAGCGCCTCGCGCAGACCGGGCAGGGCCTGGGTGCCGCCCCAGATCTGGCGGGCGCGCAGGATGGAGAGGACCAGGTTGACCCGGGCCTCGCCGGTCGGGGCGCCGCCGAGGACGTGCAGGCCGTCGCGGATCTGGGCGTCCTTGACCTCGCACAGCCAGCCGTCGACGTGCAGCAGGAAGTCGTCGAACCCGTCGTCCTCCGGGCGCTCTTCGAGCCCCAGGTCGTGGTCGAGCTTCGCGGCCTGGATCAGGGTCCAGATCTGGGCGCGGATCGCGGGCAGCTTCGCCGGGTCCATGGAGGAGATCTGCGCGTACTCGTCGAGGAGCTGCTCCAGGCGCGCGATGTCGCCGTACGAGTCGGCGCGGGCCATCGGCGGCACCAGGTGGTCGACCAGGGTGGCGTGCACGCGCCGCTTGGCCTGGGTGCCCTCGCCCGGGTCGTTGACCAGGAACGGGTAGACCAGCGGGATGTCGCCGAGGGCCGCGTCCGGGCCGCAGGCGGCGGACAGGCCGGCGTTCTTGCCGGGCAGCCACTCCAGGTTGCCGTGCTTGCCCAGGTGCACCATGGCGTCGGCGCCGAAGCCGCCGTCCTCGGCGCGGGCCGCGATCCAGCGGTAGGCCGCCAGGTAGTGGTGGGACGGCGGGAGGTCCGGGTCGTGGTAGATCGCGATCGGGTTCTCGCCGAAGCCGCGCGGCGGCTGGATGAGGACGAGGAGGTTCCCGCGCCGCAGGGCGGCGAGCACGATGTCGCCCTCCGGGTTCCGCGACCGGTCCAGGAACATCTCGCCGGGCGCCGGGCCCCAGTGCTCCTCGACCCGCGTGCGCAGCTCCTCGGGGAGGGTGGCGTACCAGCGCTTGTAGTCGGCGGCCGGGATGCGGACCGGGTTCCTGGCCAACTGCTCCTCGGTCAGCCAGTCCTGGTCGTGGCCGCCGGCCTCGATGAGGGCGTAGATCAGCTCGTCGCCGTCGCCCGAGACCAGGCCGGGGAGGTCCTCGGCGGGGCCGAAGTCGTACCCCTCCTCGATCAGGCGGCGCAGGAGGGAGACGGCGGAGGCGGGGGTGTCGAGACCGACGGCGTTGCCGATGCGGGAGTGCTTGGTGGGGTACGCGGAGAGGACCAGCGCCAGCTTCTTCTCGGCGTTCGGGATGTGCCGGAGGCGGGCGTGCCGCACGGCGATCCCGGCGACGCGGGCCGCGCGCTCGGCGTCCGCCACGTACGCGGGCAGGCCGTCCTCGTCGATCTCCTTGAAGGAGAACGGGACGGTGATCAGGCGCCCGTCGAACTCGGGGACGGCGACCTGGCCGGCGGCGTCCAGCGGGGAGAGGCCCTCGTCGTTCTCCTCCCAGGCCGCGCGGGAGCCGGTCAGGCACAGGGCCTGGAGGATCGGCACGTCGAGCGCGGCGAGCGCGCCCGCGTCCCAGGCCTCCTCGTCGCCGCCGGCCTGCGCCTCGGCCGGCTTGGTGCCGCCCGCCGCGAGGACGGTGGTGACGACGGCGTCGGCGGTGCGGAGGACGTCGATCAGCTCCGGCTCGGGGGCGCGCAGGGAGGTGACGTACAGCGGGAGGGCCCGCGCGCCGGCGTCCTCGACCGCGTCGCACAGGGCGCCGACGAAGGCGGTGTTGCCGCTCATGTGGTGGGCGCGGTAGTAGAGCACGGCGATCGTCGGGCCGTCCCCGTCCCGGGCGGTCCGCTCCAGCGGGCCCCACGTCGGGGCGGCGGCCGGGGCCTCGAAGCCGTGGCCGGTGAGCAGGACGGTGTCGGAGAGGAAGCGGGCCGACTGCTCCAGGTTGGCGGGGCCGCCGTGCGCCAGGTAGGCGTGCGCCTCGGTGGCGACGCCGACGGGCACGGTGGACGCCTCCATGAGCTGCGCGTCGGGCGCCTGCTCGCCGCTGAGCACGACCACCGGCTTTCCGGCGGCGCGGATCGCGTCGAGCCCGTCCTGCCAGGAGCGGAGCCCGCCGAGGAGCCGGACGACGACGAGTTCGACGCCGTCGAGGAGCGCGGGGAGGTCGGCGAGCGGGAGCCGGGAGGGGTTGGCGAACCGGTACGCGACCGGGCCGCCGGCCGCGCGGGCGCTGAGCAGGTCGGTGTCGGAGTGCGACAGCAGCAGGAGCATGGCGAGGCAGGCCCTTCCTCGGGGTTGTCCGCGCCCCGGGTGGTCGTGTGTACGGCGGGAGTTCCTGACTCACCGGCCCGGGGGTGCCGGGCCGGCTCACAGTGGCGGGACCGCGCCGGAATCTCACCGGGCTTCCTCCCCGGGGTCCTGGGACCCCATGCCGTCTCGCATCCTAGATCGTGCGCTCCGGGGGCTGGAGGGAGCGGGAGGGTCGGACGGATCACACCGGGCCCCGGGGCGGGCGGCGGGACGGCGCCTCCGCACCGGGGACCCGGGCGACCGGTCGGCACGCCCCTGTCGGAGGGCCGGGAAACCTGCTGCCGCGTCCCCGCCGGAGGGCCGGGCGACCGGCG
Source organism: Streptomyces sp. NPDC007872 (assembly GCF_042868165.1). Taxonomy (NCBI): domain Bacteria; kingdom Bacillati; phylum Actinomycetota; class Actinomycetes; order Kitasatosporales; family Streptomycetaceae; genus Streptomyces; species Streptomyces sp. NPDC007872. Next base: position 391,300 of record NZ_JBIAEA010000005.1, on the reverse strand, counting down.
GGCACGTCCCCGCCGGAGGCCCGGCCGACCGACCGGCACGTCCCTGCCGAGAGCCCGACCGACCAGCGCATCCCCGCCGGAAACCCGGCCGACCGGCTGACACATCCCCACCAGAGGCCCGGCCGACCGACACATCCCCGCCGGAAGCCCGGCCGACCGACCGATACGTCCCCGCCGGAGACCCAGGCGACCGGCCGGCACGTCCCCGCCGGACAGCCGGTCGCCGCGCCCCCGCCGGAGAACCGGCCGGCCCGCCGCCGCACCCCCGCCGGGAGTCCGGACAGCCGGCTCGCGCACCCCCGCCCCGGTGCTCCGAGTCAGGCCGGTCACACCCCGCCGACCGCCGGTTTTCCCGTGGGTATGCTCGCCGCCATGCCGCCCACCCCGGCCCCGACGCCCGCCCCCGGCGCACCCCGTGTGCGGGAGCGCGGTGACGCCTGCCCCGGGGCGCTGCGGCTGCACTCCGCCGACGACGGGCACCTTGCCCGACTGCGGCTGCCCGCAGGGAGATTGACGCCCCGTCAGGTCGAGGTCCTGGCGCACGCGGCGGAGGCCCTCGGCGACGGGCGGATCAGCGTCACCTCGCGCGGGAACGCCGAGCTGCGCGGCCTGGCCGGCGACTGCGGGGCGGAGCTGGCGGCGCTCCTGGCCGAGGCGGGCCTGCTGCCCTCCCCCACCCACGAGCGCGTCCGCAACATCGTCGCCTCCCCGGCCTCGGGCCTCGACGGACTCGGCGCGGCCGACGTGCAGTTGTGGGCCCGCGAGCTGGACGAACGGCTCTGCGCCGCGCCCTGGGCCGCCGCGCTCTCGGGCCGTTTCCTCTTCGTCCTGGACGACGGCCGCGGCGACGTCACCGGCCTCGGCGGGGATGTGACCTTGGTCGCAGTGGCCCCCGGCGCCGCGCTCCTGCGCCTCGGCGACCGGACCGTGCGCGTGGCCGCCGCCGACGCCCCGCGCGCCGCCCTCGCCGCCGCCCGCGCCTTCCTGACCGCCGCCCGCGCGGCCGGTACGGGCGCCTGGCGCGTCCGGGAGCTGCCGGAGGGCCACGAGGCGGACGTACGGGGAGCGCTCGCGGCGGCCGGGATCGCGGCGGAGCCCGTACCGGCGCACGGGGCACGCCCGGCGGAGTCCGTACCGCCCCGCGAAGCACACGCGGCGGGCCCCGTACCGTCCCGCACGGCACTCCCGGCGGAGCCCGTACGGGAACCCGGATCCGCCCAGGGGGCTCCCCCCGGCCCCCTCGGCCCCGCCGCGTTCCACGTCCTCGCCCCCCTCGGCCGTCTCACCGCCGCCCAAGCGCGGGCCCTGCTGCCCGCCGACGAGGTGCGGTTCACGCCCTGGCGCGGGGTCGTCGTCGCCGGGGCGGACCCCGGGCGGCTGCCCGCCCTGGAGGCGTGCGGCCTGATCACCCGGCCCGACTCCCCCTGGACCGGCGTCAGCGCCTGCACCGGGCGGCCCGGCTGCGCCAAGTCCCTCGCGGACGTCCGGGCGGACGCGGTCCCCGGCCGCCCCGGCCTGCCCGTCCACTACTCCGGGTGCGAGCGCCGCTGCGGCCACCCGCACGGCGACTGGGTCGACGTCCTCGCCGCCCCCGGCGGCGGCTACCTCGTCGACGGCGTCCCCGTCCCCCGTACCGATCTGATCCCCGCGGTCACCACGGCCCGCACCGCGCCCCGCACAACGAGATGAGCGAGAACAGGATGTTCGACTACGAGAAGGACGGCACGGAGATCTACCGCCGCTCCTTTGCCACGATCCGCGCCGAGGCGGACCTCACGGGCCTGCCCGCCGACGTCGCCCAGGTGGCGGTCCGGATGATCCACGCCTGCGGCATGACGGACCTCGTCCAGGACATCGCGTACTCGCCGGGCGTCGTCGCGAGCGCCCGCGCCGCGCTCCGGGCGGGCGCGCCGGTCCTCTGCGACGCGCAGATGGTCGCCAGCGGCGTCACCCGCAAGCGGCTGCCCGCCGACAACGAGGTGGTCTGCACGCTCTCCGACCCGGCCGTCCCGGCCCTCGCCGCCGAGCTGGGCACCACCCGCTCCGCCGCCGCCATGGAGCTGTGGCGCGACCGCCTCGAAGGCTCCGTCGTGGCCGTCGGCAACGCGCCCACCGCCCTCTTCCACCTCCTGGAGATGGTCGCGAAGGGCGCGGGCAGGCCCGCCGCCGTCCTCGGCATACCGGTCGGCTTCATCGGCGCCGCCGAGTCCAAGGACGCCCTCGCGGCCAACACCCTCGGCCTCGAACACCTCGTCGTCCGGGGCCGGCGCGGCGGCAGCGCCATGACGGCCGCCGCGATCAACGCCCTCGCGCACGAAGCGGAGATCCAGCAGTGACCGGGAACCCGGCCGGAAGCACCGTCGGCAAGCTGTACGGCGTGGGGCTCGGGCCCGGCGACCCGGACCTCCTGACCCTCGCCGCCGTGAAGGCCATCGCGTCCGCCGACGTGGTCGCCTACCACTCGGCCCGCCACGGGCGCTCCATCGCCCGCTCGATCGCGGCCCCGCACCTGCGCGAGGACCACGTCGAGGAGCGCCTGGTGTACCCGCTCACGGTGGAGACCACGGACCACCCCGGCGGCTACCGGGGCGCCCTGAACGACTTCTACGAGGAGGCGGCGGCCCGGCTCGCCGCCCACCTGGACGCGGGCCGCACGGTCGCGGTCCTCGCCGAGGGCGACCCGCTCTTCTACGGCTCGTACCAGCACATGCACAAGCGGCTCGCGCACCGCTACGACACGACCGTCATCCCCGGCGTGACCTCGGTGAGCGCCGCCGCCGCCCGGCTCGGGGAGCCGCTGTGCGAGGCGGAGGAGGTCCTGACGATCGTCCCGGGCACGCTGCCGGAGGACGAGCTGACGGCCCGGCTCGCGGGCACGGACTCGGCGGTCGTGATGAAGCTGGGCCGCACCTTCCCCACCGTGCGGCGGGCCCTGGAGCGGGCGGGCCGCCTGGAGGACGCGCGGTACGTGGAGCGGGCGTTCATGGCGGGCGAGCGGACGGAGCGCCTGGCGGACGTGGACCCGGAGTCCGTCCCGTACTTCTCGGTGGCCGTGCTGCCCTCCCGCGTCGACGAGGAGCCCCCCGTACGGGAGCGGGGCGAGGTCGTCGTGGTCGGTACGGGCCCGGCGGGCGCGCCCTGGCTGACGCCGGAGTCGCGCGGGGCCCTGCTGAACGCGGACGACCTGGTCGGCTACACCACCTACCTGGACCGGGTGCCGGTGCTGCGCCCCGGGCAGCGGCGGCACGGCTCCGACAACAAGGTGGAGTCGGAGCGCGCCGAGTTCGCCCTCGACCTGGCCCGGCGCGGGCACCGGGTCGCGGTCGTCTCGGGCGGCGACCCGGGCGTCTTCGCCATGGCGACGGCGGTCCTGGAGGTGGCGTCGGAACCGGAGTACGCGGACGTTCCCGTACGGGTCCTGCCGGGGGTGACCGCCGCCAACGCGGCCGCGGCGGCGGCCGGCGCCCCGCTCGGCCACGACTACGCGACGATCTCGCTCTCCGACCGCCTCAAGCCCTGGGACGTCATCGCGGACCGGCTGCGCGCGGCGGCCGGCGCGGACCTGGTCATCGCCCTCTACAACCCGGGCTCCAGGTCCCGCACCCACCAGGTGGCGGCCGCCCGCGACCTCCTCCTGGAGCTCCGCTCCCCCGACACCCCGGTGGTCGTCGCCCGCGACGTCGGCGGCCCCGGGCAGTCGGTCCGGGTCCTGACCCTGAAGGCCCTGGACCCGTCCGAGGTCGACATGCGCACCCTCCTCCTGATCGGCTCCTCGCAGACCCGGACGGTGGAACGGGGCGACGGCCGCACGATCGCGTGGACGCCGCGCCGGTACGGCTGAGTCAGCCGTCGAGGACCAGGGCGGCGGCCTCCTCGGGAGTCGTCGCCGTCCGTACGCCCTCCGGGACCGGCGGGCGGCGGACGACGACGACCGGGATCCCGGCCTCGCGGGCGGCGGTCAGTTTCGGGGCGGTGGCCGCGCCGCCGCTGTCCTTGGTGACCAGGACGTCGATCCGGTGGCGGCGCAGCAGCTCGCGCTCGCCGTCGAGGGTGAAGGGGCCCCGGTCGAGGAGGATCTCGGCGCGGGCCGGCACCGCCCTCTCCGGGGCGTCGACCGAGCGGACCAGGAACCACTCCGGGCGGTCGGCGAAGGCGGCGAGGCCCATGCGGCCGGTGGTGAGGAAGACGCGGTCGCCGAGAGCGTCCAGCGCGGCGGCGGCCTCCGCCAGGGAGCCGACGTCGCGCCAGTCGTCGCCCTCCTCGGGCCCCCAGCCGGGACGGCGCAGCGCGAGCAGGGGAACATGGGCGGTGGCGGCCGCCCGGGCCGCGTGGAAGCTGATCCGCTCGGCGAAGGGATGGGTGGCGTCGATGACCGCGTCCACCGCGTGCTCCCCCAGCCACGCCGCGAGCCCGTCCGCCCCGCCGAAGCCGCCGATCCGGACCTCGCCCTCGGGCAGCCGGGGCCGGGCGACCCGGCCCGCGAGCGAGCTGGTGACCCGGACGCGGGGGTGGAGCAGTCCCGCGAGGGCGCGGGCCTCGGTGGTCCCGCCGAGAATGAGTACGTGCACAGGAGCCCCTTCGTGAGTTCAGGCGGCGGGCGCGAGGCCCAACTCAAGCACACCGGTCTGCGCCCGGGCTGGACGACCGGTGCCTGTGCGACGGCGGCGACGACGGCCGCGTACACGGCCCTGCTGACCGGGGACTTCCCGGACCCGGTGACGATCACGCTGCCGAAGGGGCAGACGCCGTCGTTCGCGCTCACGGCCGAGAAGCACGCCGGGGGCGCGGCGATGGCGGCGGTGGTGAAGGACGCGGGCGACGACCCGGACGTCACGCACGGGGCCGTGATCCGCTCGACGGTACGGCTCCTGCCGCCGGGCTCCGGGGTGGTCTTCCGGGCGGGCGAGGGCGTCGGCACGGTCACCCTCCCCGGGCTTCCCCTCGACGTGGGCGAGCCGGCGATCAACCCCGTGCCCCGGCAACTGATGCGCGAGCACGTGGCGCGGGTCGCCGCCGCGCACGGCGGCTCGGGCGACGTCGAGATCACGATCTCCGTGGACGGCGGCGCCGAGATCGCCCGTTCCACCTGGAACCCCCGGATCGGCATCCTCGGCGGCCTGTCGATCCTCGGCACGACCGGCGTCGTCGTCCCGTACTCCTGCTCGGCCTGGATCGACTCGATCCGCCGGGGCGTGGACGTGGCCCGCGCGGGCGGCCTCACGCACGTCGCCGGCTGCACCGGCTCGACCTCCGAGCGGACGGTGACGGGCCTGTACGACCTGCCGGAGATCGCCCTGCTCGACATGGGCGACTTCGCGGGCGCGGTCCTCAAGTACATTCGCCGCCACCCGGTGGACCGCCTGACGGTCTGCGGCGGCTTCGCGAAGCTCTCCAAGCTCGCCGCCGGCCACCTGGACCTGCACTCGGCCCGCTCCCAGGTCGACAAGGGCTTCCTGGCGGACCTGGCCCGCACGGGCGGCGCGTCCGAGACCCTGGCGGCGGAGATCGCCGCCGCGAACACGGGCCTGGCCGCCCTCCGCCTCTGCGAGGCCGCCGGCGTCCCCCTCGGCGACCTCGTCGCCGCCCGCGCCCGCGACGAGTCCCTGACGGTCCTGCGCGGCGCCCCGGTCGCGGTGGACGTGATCTGCGTCGACCGGGCGGGAGCGGTGGTGGGGCGGTCGTCGGTGCGGGGGCCGGGGGCGTAGGGCGGGCCGGGCCGTCAGACCTTGACGACGACGATCCGGTCGGTAACCAGCTTCTCCAGGTCGTCCACATCGGACGTGAAGACCGTGACGTCGCCCGTCTGCGCCCGTGCGACGACCGCGAGGACGGCGTCGATGGCGTACTTGTGGCCGTGCAGTCCGGTGTCGGCCAGGAGGCGGCGGGCCAGGCGGGCCTCGTCCCTGCCGATGTCCGCGACCCGGACGCGGGACAGCACCCAGTCCCAGCGCTGCTCGGTCGTCCTGCCGTCGTACGCCTCGACCAGGGTCAGCGGGGAGGTGATCACCTCGGCCTCCCCGCGTGCGGCCAGGCCGAGGCGGTTGATCATCGCGCGGTCTCCCCGGACCGCGAGCGACAGCGCCTCACTGTCCAGGACGAAGATCCTGAGCTGCCGGTCCGTCCGCTTCGTCACGCGGCCTCACCCGCGCGCGCCTCCCGCGCCCGCCGACGGCGTTCGTGCTCGGCGTCGAGCTCGTCCAGCTCGGCGTGCGCGTCGGCACGCTCGGTCTCCGTGATCGGTCCGTGCTCCTCTTCCAGCCAGTCGACCAGTTCCCGCAGCCTGTCGCGGTCACGACGCAACCGCAGCGCCTCCGCGACGTACGCCGACAAGCCGTACTCGGACGCCTCGGCCCGGACCTCCTCCAGGAGCTCCTCCGGGATCGTCACCGTCACCTTCTTCGTGGCCATACCAGCGACCATACTCCCCGTACTGGACGCCGTACCGGTTTTCGGTCCACATGCGGACCCGACTCTCCACCTCTAGGCTTGGCGGCGAACACCCGACCGAGAAACCGAGAGGGAGTCTCATGTCGAAGCGTGGCAACAAGCGGCGGGCCCGGAAGAAGAAGGGCGCGAACCACGGCAAGCGGCCGAACACCTGAGCCGGGCCGTGGTGACGGAGGGGCCCCGGGGATCTCCCCGGGGCCCCTCCGCGTGTCTGCCGGTCGCCCTCCGCGCGGGCCGGTCGCTTCCCGCGTGGGCCGGTCGCCCTCCGCGTGCGGCCGTCAGCAGGCGTGGCGGTCGCGGGCCGGGTCGTACAGGTGGCTGTCGCGGAACTCGGAGGCCGCGAGGGTGCGGCCGACGATGATGACGGCCGTCTTGGTGATCCCGGCCGCCTTCGTCTGCTCCGCGATGTCGTCGAGGGTGCCGCGCAGGACGACCTCGTCGGGGCGGCTGGCCATCGCGACGACGGCGGCCGGGCAGTCCGCGCCGTAGGAGGGGACCAGCTCGGCGACGACCCGGTCGACGTACCGCGCGGCGAGGTGGAGGACGAGCAGGGCGCCGCTGCGGCCCAGGGTCGCCAGGTCCTCGCCCTCCGGCATCGGGGTGGCCTGCTGGGCGATCCGCGTGAGGATGACCGTCTGGCCGACCGTGGGGACGGTCAGCTCCCGCTTCAGCGCGGCGGCCGCCGCCGCGAAGGCCGGGACGCCGGGGACGACCTCGTACGGGATGCCGAGCGCGTCCAGGCGGCGCATCTGCTCCGCGACCGCGCTGAACACCGACGGGTCCCCGGAGTGCAGCCGGGCCACGTCCTGCCCCGCCTCGTGGGCGGCGGCGATCTCCGCCACGATCCCGTCCAGGTCCATCCGGGCCGTGTCGACGAGCCGCGCGTCCGGCGGGCACTCGGCGAGCAGCTCGACGGGGACGAGGGAGCCGGCGTAGAGGCAGACCCCGCACGTCGCCAGGGTCCGCGCGCCGCGCACGGTGATCAGGTCGGCCGCGCCGGGGCCCGCGCCGATGAAGTAGACGGTCATCCCTCTTCAGAACCTTTCGTGACGGGCCGCCGCGTGACGGCCCCCTCCGTGGCGGACCCTTCCGTGACGGATCCCTCCGTGACGGCCCCCTCCGTGGCGGACCGCTTCGTGACGGACCACTGCGTGACCGGCATCGCCTGCCGCCAGCCGGTGAAGCCGCCCACGGGGACGGCGGTGGCGACCGCGAGCCGGACGAGTTCCCCGCCGTGGCGGCGGTGGGCCTCGGCGAGCAGCGCCTCGGATTCGAGCGTGACGGTGTTGGCGACGAGCCGGCCGCCGGCGGGCAGCGCGTCCCAGCAGGCCGCGAGCAGGCCGGGTGCGGTCAGGCCGCCGCCGACGAAGACCGCGTCCGGGGTGGGGAGGCCGGCCAGGCCCTCCGGCGCCGGGGCGGTGACGACCTTCAGGGCCGGGACGCCGAGCGCGTCGGCGTTGCGGGCGATGCGGGCGGCCCGCTCCGGGCTCTTCTCGATCGCGACGGCCCGGCAGGCGCGGTGGGTCCGCATCCACTCGATGCCGACGGAGCCGGAGCCGCCGCCGACGTCCCAGAGGAGTTCGCCGGGGGCGGGGGCGAGCGCGGCGAGGGTGGCGGCGCGCACGTACCGCTTGGTGAGCTGCCCGTCGTGCTCGTACGCCTCGTCCGGAAGGCCCGGCGCGGCGCCGAGCCGCAGGGCGTCCGGGTCGCGCGCGCAGTCGAGCGCGAGGACGTGCAGCGCGTCGGTCCGCTCGTACGGCCAGGCCCCGGCGGTCGCGTCGAGGAGCCGCTCGCGGGGGCCGCCGAGCTGTTCCAGGACCCGGATCCGGGTGCCGCTCCAACCGGTGTCGCGGAGGTACGCGGCCACGTCGGCGGGGGTCCCGGGGCCCTCGCCCAGGACGAGGATCCGGCGCCCGGGGTGCAGGACGGCGGCGAGGGCCGCGAGCGGCCGGGCGACCAGGGACACCGTCTCGGTCTCCTCCAGGGGCCAGCCGAGCCGGGCGCAGGCGTACGAGACGGAGGACGGGTGTGGGTGGATCCGGAGCCGGCCGGCGCCGACGGTCTCCGCGAGGGTGCGGCCGATGCCGTAGAAGGAGGGGTCCCCGCTGGCCAGGACGGCGACCGCGCGTCCCGCGTGGGCGGCGAGCAGGCCGGGCACGGCCGGGCGGAGGGGGGAGGGCCAGGCGACCCGCTCGCCGGGGCAGTCGCCGCCGGGCAGCAGGTCGAGCTGGCGGGGGGCGCCGATCAGGACCCCGGCGGCGCGCAGGACGCGGCGGGAGGCCTCGGGGAGCCCGTCCCAGCCGTCCGCGCCGATCCCGACGACCGCCACCGCGTCCGACACCGCGTCCGGTGTCGCCCCCGCTGTCGCACCCGTCGCACCGTTCACACCCGCACCGTTCACGCCGCCGAACTCTACGGGAGCCCCGGGTCCCCCTTCCTCGTGGGCGTGGTCACGTCCGGGCCGCGCACCAGGGGCGGAGCACGCGGAATACCCGGGCGGGTGACACCGTTGGACGGGATAGTTTAAGCTTCAACCACTAGCCGGGAAAGGCACCCCGGGAACGCGAGAGGTGAGCACGATGCAGTTCGGGATCTTCACCGTCGGCGACGTGACGACCGACCCCACCACCGGCCGCACCCCCAGCGAGCACGAGCGGATCAAGAACACCGTCGCCATCGCGCTCAAGGCGGAGGAGGTCGGCCTCGACGTCTTCGCGACCGGGGAGCACCACAACCCGCCGTTCGTCCCGTCGTCCCCCACCACCCTCCTCGGGCACATCGCCGCCCGCACGGAGAACCTGATCCTGTCCACGTCCACGACCCTGATCACCACCAACGACCCGGTGAAGATCGCCGAGGACTACGCGACCCTCCAGCACCTCGCCGACGGCCGCGTGGACCTGATGATGGGCCGCGGCAACACCGGCCCGGTCTACCCGTGGTTCGGCCAGGACATCCGCCAGGGCATCCCGCTCGCCATCGAGAACTACGCGCTGCTCCACAAGCTGTGGAGGGAGGACGTGGTCGACTGGGAGGGCAGGTTCCGCAGCGCCCTCCAGGGCTTCACCTCCACCCCGCGCCCGCTCGACGGCGTCCCGCCGTTCGTCTGGCACGGCTCCATCCGCTCCCCGGAGATCGCCGAGCAGGCCGCCTACTACGGCGACGGCTTCTTCGCGAACCACATCTTCTGGCCCAGGCAGCACACCGAGAAGATGGTCCGGCTCTACCGCCAGCGGTACGCGCACTACGGCCACGGCACCCCCGAGCAGGCGATCGTCGGCCTCGGCGGCCAGGTCTTCCTGCGCAAGAACTCGCAGGACGCGGTACGGGAGTTCCGCCCGTACTTCGACAACGCGCCGGTCTACGGCCACGGCCCCTCCCTGGAGGAGTTCAGCCGCGAGACCCCGCTGACCGTCGGCTCCCCGCAGGAGGTCATCGAGCGGACCCTGTCCTTCCGCGACTACGTGGGCGACTACCAGCGCCAGCTCTTCCTGGTCGACCACGCCGGACTGCCCCTGAAGACCGTCCTGGAGCAGCTCGACCTCCTCGGCGAGGAGGTCGTCCCGGTGCTGCGCAAGGAGTTCGCGAACCTGCGCCCGGCCGGCGTCCCGGACACCGCCCCGCTCCACCCCGCCGTCACCACCGCCAAGGAGGCGTAACCGTCATGCGCACGCTCAAGCTGGTCGCCGTCTCGGCCGGACTCGGCAGCCCCTCCTCGACCCGGCTCCTCGCCGACCGGCTCCTCCAGGCCGCCCGCTACCGGCTGGCCGAGCAGGAGTACGCGGTCGACGTCGAGGTGGTCGAACTCCGCGACCTGGCCGTCGACATCGCCCACCACTTCGTCACCGGCTTCCCCTCCGGGCGGCTCCAGGAGGCGATCGACACGGTGACCGGCGCGGACGGCGTCATCGCGGTGACCCCCGTCTTCACGGCCTCGTACAGCGGTCTGTTCAAGTCGTTCTTCGACCTGCTCGACCCGACGGCGCTGACCGGCACCCCGGTCCTGATCGGGGCGACCGGCGGCACCGCCCGCCACTCGCTGGTCCTGGACCACGCCCTGCGGCCGCTCTTCGCCTACCTGCGGGCCCTGACCGTCCCGACCGCCGTCTACGCGGCCTCGGAGGACTGGGGCTCGGGCGGCGGCGAGGCCTCCCCGACCGGTTTCGGGGGCGAGGGCCTGCCCACCCGGATCAACCGGGCCGGGTACGAGTTCGCGGACGCGGTCGCGGCCCGGCCGGTCCGGGCGGCGAACGAGGACGAGGTCGTGCCGTTCGCACGCCAACTGGCCGATCTGCGCCTCGACTGACGGGCCGCGGCGTCCCTTTTGTTACGTTGGAGGCGGATCGCACAGAGGTGCCGTACGACGGACGGAGGTCGGCGATGGCCGGCAGGATCGTGGTGGGCGTGGACGGGTCGGAGCCTTCCCTGGAGGCCCTGAGGTGGGCGGCCGGGCAGGCCGCCCTGACCGGGGACTCCGTGGAGGCGGTCATCGCCTGGGAGTACCCGGCCTCGTGGGCGACGCTGATGCCGGGCGTGCCGCCGGAGTTCGACCCCGAGCGGCTCGCCGCGCAGATCCTGGACCAGGCCCTGGCCGACGCGCTCACCCCGGAGGCGGCGGCCGACGCCGTCCGCACGGTGGTCGGCGGCAACGCCGCGCAGGCCCTGGTGGACACGGCGAAGGGCGCGAGCCTCCTCGTCGTCGGCGACCGCGGCCACAGCGGCTTCCGGGCGGCCGTCCTCGGCTCGGTCTCCACCCAGGTCGCCCAGCACGCCCCCTGCCCGGTGGTGGTCGTCCGGGGCGAGCCCCAGGGCGGGTGAGGGGCCGGCCCCGGACCTTCCCGAGCGGCGGCGCGCGGCCTCCCGGCGCATGATGCCGGTGGGGCCGCGCGGTACGGGCCCCGCCCGCGAGGAGCGCGAGAGCGCGAGGAGCCCGAGGAACCCGCCATGGACATCAAGCTGGAGCTGATCGGCGTCCCCGTCACCGACGTCGACCGGGCCAAGGCCTTCTACGAGAAGGCCGGCTTCCACGCCGACCACGACGTCACCGTGAGCGAGGACGTCCGCTTCGTCCAGCTCACCCCGCCCGGCTCGGCCTGCTCGATCGCCCTCGGCAAGGGCGTCACCGGAATGGAGCCGGGCTCCCTGGACAACCTCCAGGTCGTCGTGGCCGACATCCAGGAGGCCCACGACGACCTCGCCGCGCGCGGCATCGAGGTCAGCGACATCGACGACCTGCCCTGGGGCTCCTTCGTCCACTTCGCCGACCCCGACGGCAACCGCTGGGCGGTCCAGCAGACCGTCCCGCGCACGGCCTCCTAGGCGGCCCGTCCCGACGGCAGGACGTCCGCCACCACGCACGACGCGTCGTCCGGGCCGCCCCGCCCGTCGGCGAGGGCGAGCAGGGCCCTGGCCGTGTCCTCGGGCCCGGCCCCGGCCGCCAGGGCGGCGCGCAGCTCCGCCTCCGGCACGACCGCCGACAGGCCGTCCGTGCACAGCAGCCAGCGGTCCCCGGGCCGCCCGCTACCTGCGGTTGTACAGCCGCATCGTGACCCATCCGAAGACGAGCACGAACAGCGCCGACCAGCCCAGCGACCACGCGATCTCCGCGCCCGGCCACCGGCCCGCCATCAGCTCCCGCACCGCGCTCGCCACATGGGTCACCGGGTTGTTGTTCACGAAGGCCTGGAGCCAGCCCGGCATGGTCTTCGGGTCGACGAAGACGTTCGACAGGAAGGTCAGCGGGAAGATCACCATCATCGAGACGCCCATGACGGACTTCTCGCTGCGCAGCAGCAGGCCGAACATGGTCCAGATCCACGAGAAGGCGAACGAGAACACCAGGAGCAGCACGACCCCGAGGAGCACGCCCGGGAACCCGCCCTCCGGCCGGTAGCCGATGATCACGCCGACCGTCAGCATCACGGCCGAGGCGATCAGATAGCGCACGACGTCGCCGAGGAGGTAGCCGACCATCGGCGCCGGCCGCCAGATCGGCAGCGTGCGGTGGGGGTCCCCCCTCTGGGGGAGGTCGAAGACGCCCTTCTCGATGTCGGTGTTGACCGACACCCCCGTGTACATCGTGATCATCACGACGCTCATCACCAGGATGCCCGGCAGCAGGAACTGGACGTACGAGGAGACCGAGCCGGCCAGCGCGCCCCCGAAGAGGTACGTGTACATCAGCACCATCATGATCGGGAACGCCGTCACGTCGAAGAGCTGCTCCGGCACGTGCTTGATCTTCAGCATGGCCCGCCGGCCGAACGTCAGCGAGGCGGAGAGCGCGCCGGGGCGGGGCGGCCGTGGTCGCCGGACGAGGAGGGCGGCCAGCTCCTCCGCCCGGGGGGCCTCGAAGTCGAGGTCGGCCGTGCGCGTGTCCTTGCCGGTGGAGACGGTGGTCATGCCGCCGTTCCTTTCCTGTCCGCCGATGCCCCGCTCGCAGGTGCGCCGTCCGCCGGGGCCCCGCCCACCGGAGCCCCGTCCGTCAGCGCCAGGAACACCTCGTCGAGGCTCGGCTGGCCGAGGGCGAAGCTGTCGACCGTGATCCCGGCCCGCGCCAGCTCCGCGAGCGCCCGCGCCGCCTGCTCGGCGGCGCCGAGGTCCGTCCCGTGGCCGTCGACGGTGGCGGTGAGCGCGACCGGGTCCGGGTCGAGCTGGACGGTGGCCCGCAGCGCGCCGCGCAGGACCGCCTCGGCCTCCCGCCGCCGCTCGGGGTCCCGGAGCCGTACGTGCACCGAGCCCGAGCCGACCGAGGCCTTCAGCTCGCCCTTGGTGCCCTCCGCGATCACCCGGCCGTGGTCGATGACGGCGACCCGGGAGGCCAGGCGGTCCGCCTCGTCCAGGTACTGGGTGGTCAGCAGGACGGTGGTGCCCTGGGCGACCACCGCGCGGACGATGTCCCAGACCTGGTTGCGGCTGCGCGGGTCGAGGCCGGTCGTCGGCTCGTCGAGGAAGAGCAGGTCGGGGGTGTTGAGGAGGGACGCGGCGATGTCGATGCGGCGCCGCATGCCGCCCGAGTAGTTCTTGATCTGCCGGCCGGCGGCCTCCGCGAGCCCGAACGCGGCCAGCAGCTCCTCCGAGCGCGCGCGGGCGGCGGGCCGGGTGTGGCCGAGCAGCCGGGCGAGGAGGACCAGGTTCTCCGTACCGGTCAGGTCCTCGTCGACGGAGGCGTACTGGCCGGTGAGGCTCACGCGCCCGCGCACCGCGTCGGCGTCCTTGACGACGTCCTTGCCGAAGACGTCGGCCCGGCCGCCGTCGGGGCGGAGCAGGGTGGCGAGCACCTTGACGACGGTCGTCTTGCCGGCGCCGTTGGGCCCGAGGACCCCGTAGACGGTTCCGGCGGGGACGCGCAGGTCGACGCCGTCGACGGCGCGGTCGGTGCCGAAGACCTTGACCAGGCCCTCGGTCTCGATGGCGAGGTCGGTCATGCGGTCTCCTCCGTCGTCCCCGCGTCGTCCCCGGCGGCTCCGGCGGCCCCGTCCCGGTCAGCGGGTCGCCGGACGGGCCGCCGCGCCCTCGTGGGTGTAGAAGAAGTAGTGGGCGGCGACCGTGGTGGCCAGGGCGGACGCCAGTCCGAGGCCGCTCGACGAGAGCACGGTGGCGTTGGTGAGGCTGTAGGCGTAGCCGACCGAGATGCCCACCAGGGCGCCCCACGCGGCGGCGCGCGGCAGGCGGGGCAGGGCCCGGCCGTAGCGGTGGAGGGCGTGGATCGCCACGGCGAGCACGACGGCGGAGACGAGGCCGATCCAGAGCTGGCTCAGGGCGAGGGGGCCGCCGTGGCGGGCGTTCGTCTCGGCGTAGAAGCCGTACAGGACGCCGATCGTGATCGGCACGGCCCAGCCGTGGGTGCTGACGTGGCGCCGCCGGGCGGGCACCGCTGCGTGTGCGGCCATGGCAGGAGCTCCTTCGTCTCTGGCGCCTCCGGCGCCTCTCACCCCCTGGTTCCCGCACCCTCCAGGGCACACCCGCGGCCCGCGCGCCGCAAGTGGATCAGCCGGGTCCGGGCCACGGGCCCGGTTCACCCGTTCGGGTCAGCCGGGAGGCCGGTTCGCGCGGGCGCTCCCACGATGGGGCCATGAGCCAGAACGACGACGGGACCGCGCGTCCGGGCCAGGGCCAGAGCCAGGGCCAGCACGCAGCGCCGCCCCGCAACCCGAACGCCGCCCCGCCCCGCAAGCAGAGCACCGCCGGTGCCTGGGCCTCCGGCGGCACCCTCTTCGCCGGTGTCCTCATGCTGGTCATCGGCTTCATGGACGTCTTCCAGGGCATCGCGGGCATCGCCCAGGACGACGTCTACACGCGTGTGGGCGACTACGTCTTCAAGTTCAACCTGACGGCCTGGGGCTGGATCCACCTGATCCTGGGCGTGATCCTCGTGATCGCCGGCTACGGCATCCTCAAGGGCGCCGAGTGGGGCCGGGTCGCCGGCATCACGCTCGCCGCGCTCAACGTCCTCTTCCACTTCCTCTTCCTGCCCTACCAGCCCTGGTGGGCGCTCTTCTCCATGGCCGTCTCGATCTTCGTGATCTGGGCGCTCGCCTCGGACGAGGCGTACGGCCCGGACGAGAGGTACTGAACGGCATGGGACGCACCGCCGCCGGAACCGTCCTCGGCCTCGCCGCGGCCCTCGCCCTCACCGCGGGCTGCGACTCCGCCGGGGACGCGGTCGGCGGTGCCGTCTCCTCCGCGACGGCCGCGGTCGCCTCGGCCGCCGAGCGGAAGATGGACGAGGTCGAGGACGGGGTGGACGCGAAGGGGGACGTGAAGACCGGGGAGCCCCGCGCCGACGGGGACCGGACGGTCACGGAGGTCACCGCGACCAACCCGGATGACAAGGACGCCGACTACACGGTCATGGTCGACTTCCGCGACGGCGACGGGAAGCTGCTCGACGCCGTCGTCCTGAACATCGACGCCGTGGCCCCGGGGACGTCCAAGTCCGGCACGGCCCGCAGCAACCGGCAGCTCTCGGGCGTGACGAAGACGGAGATCGGCCGGGCCCTGCGGCACTGAACCGCGTGGACCCCGACCCCGTCCTCGCCGCCGCCCCCGCGCGGACGCCCGCCCCGCCGTACGTGCGGATCGACCACGTCCTGGTCAGCGACGAGTTCGGCGTGGCGGGGGTCCGCTTCCCCGGCCTCGCCGGCACCGGCCACCGGGCCGTCCTCGCCGATCTCGACCTGCGGGGAGAGCGCTGATCGGCCACGCTGGAAGGCATGGACAACGAGGAGATCCTGGACGACATCGGCGCCCTCGTCGAGGAGGAGCGCGCCCTGCGGCAGCGCACCGGCGGCCTCCTGCCCGAGGAACGCGCCCGCCTGACCGAACTGGAGGTGCGCCTCGACCAGTGCTGGGACCTGCTGCGCCAGCGCCGCGCCAAGGCGGAGTTCGGCGAGGACCCGGACACGGCGACCCTCCGTCCGGCGGCCGAGGTGGAGTCGTACCGCAACTGACCTCCGGTGGAAGGCCGGTTGTCGGACCCCTCTGACAGAGTGCCCGGCATGGAACCGTCGAACGTGGAAACGCCGGGCACGGGCGCGTCGGGCACGGACGCGGCGGACGTGGTCGGGGCGCTGTGGGAGCGGATGGAGGCGCGGGACCGGGGCGGCCTGGCCGCCCTGTTCGCGCGGGACGCCGTCGTCGAGTGGCCGGTCAGCGGTGAGCGGATCACGGGCCGGGACGACTACGTCGCGGTGAACCGCGCGTACCCCGGGGGCTGGTCGGTCCGGGTGCTCCGGATCGTCGCCGGGGACGGCGAGGCCGTCTCCGAGGTCGAGGTCCCGCACGAGGGCGTCGGGACGTTCCGCGCGGTGTCGTTCTGGACCGTCCGCGACGGCCTGGTCGTCCGGGGCACGGAGTACTGGACGAGCCCCGGCTCCGACCCCCGCCCCGCCCGGCGCGCCCCCTTCGTCGAGCCGATGTGACGGCGCGGCACCCGTGCCCGGGCGGCGCGGACGCCCCGCCAGTACGTTGGGGGGCATGGCGCGATCCCGAGGAGCCGGACGGCTCGCCCCGCCCGCCTGGCTGACCGCCGGAATGCGGCCCGCCCCCGCGCCGGTCCCGTGGGCCGCCGTGCTGCGCGCCTCCGTCGCCCTGTCCGCGCCGCTCGCCGTCGGCCTGGCCGCCGACCGGCCCGCGTACGGGGCGCTCGTGTCGATGGGCGCCCTGTCCGGGGTCATCGGGGACACCGCCGACGCCTACCGGATGCGGGTCTTCAACATCGCCGTGCCGCAGCTCTTCGGGGCCGTCGGCGTCACCCTCGGCACCCTCGTCTTCGGCCACGGCTGGGCCGCCGTCGCCGTCCTCACCTGCGTCGCGCTCGTCTCCGGGATGATCTCCTCGATCGGCGCGGTCGCCTCCGTCTCCGGTCTGCTCCTGCTGCTCAACGCCGTCGTCGGCGCGGGCCTGCCCATGCCCGACCCCTGGTGGACGGCGCCGCTCCTGCTCGCCCTGGGCGGGCTCGTCGTCCTCGCCCTCACCCTCCTCGGCTGGCCGCTGCGCCGCGCCGCCCCCGAGCGGGCCGCCGTCGCCGCCACCTACCGGGCGGTCGCCGACCTCTACGAAGCCGCCGGGACGTCCGCGTACGACGAGAGACGGCAGGCCGTCACCGCCGCCCTGAACCACGCGTACGACCTGGTCCTGGCCCGCCGCGCCCGGCAGCACGGCCGCGCCCCCGCCCTGGTCCGGCTGCTCGCCCTGCTCAACGTGGTCGTCCCGCTCGTCGAGGCCGCGCCCGCCGCCCACCTGCGGTCCCGGATCACCGGCCCGCAGCCCGCCGGGGTCCCGGCGGCCGTGCGGGACCTCGCGGACGCCGTCGCCGGGGACCGCGCCGACGCCCCCGTCCTCGACCTGCCAGCCCCGGAGCTGCCCTCGGAGAAGGCCGTCGACCACGCGCTGCGGCACGCGGTGAACGTCGTCCACGAGACGGACCCCGAGGGACACCATGTCGACGACCGGCTCGGCCGGCCCGCCGCGCTCCGCGTCCGGATCCGCCGCACCACCCGCGCCGTCCTGCTCTCCGGCGCCTCCTGGCGCTACGGCCTGCGGCTCGCGCTCTGCATCGGCCTCGCACAGGCCCTGGTGTCGCTGATCGCCGTGCCCCGCTCGTACTGGGTCGCCCTCACCGTCACCTTCGTCATGAAGCCCGACTTCGGCTCGGTCTTCTCCCGGGCCGTGCTCCGCGCCTTCGGCACCGCCCTCGGCATCCTGCTGGCCGCCCTCGTCCTCGCCGAGGTGCCCCGGGGCTGGTGGGACGTGCCCGTGATGACGGTGCTCGCGGCCCTGATCCCGGCGTTCTCGGCGAAGGGGTACGCCTTCCAGACGGCGGCCATCACCCCGGTGATCCTGCTGCTCTCCGACACCCTCAACCACCAGGGCTTCGGCCTCGTCCTGCCCCGCCTCTACGACTCGCTCGTCGGCTGCGGGATCGCCCTCGTCGCCGGCTACCTGCTCTGGCCGGAGTCCTGGCACGCCCGGATCGGGGACCGGCTCGCGGACGCCGTCTCCGACACCGCCGACTACGTGGCCCGCGCCTTCGCGCGACAGGAGGGATCCGACCCGCACGCCCGGCTGCGGGCCCGCCGGGCGCTCTACCGGGACCTGTCGACCGTCCGCTCCGAGTTCCAGCGGGCCCTGACCGAACCCCCGCCGACCGGCACCCGCGCCGCCGCCTGGTGGCCGCTGGTCGTCGCCGTCGAACGGATCGTGGACGCCACCACCGCCGCCCGCATCCGCATCGACCACGGCGCCCCCGCCCCGGACCCCGCCGAGGCCGCCGAGGTGGAGCGGGAACTGCGCGAACTCGCCGAGGGGCTGCGGGCGGACGACACCCTCGTGGAGGTCCGCACCGAGCTGCCCGGGGACGAGAACGGAGTCCTCGAACCGCTCCGCCAGGAGGTCCGCGCGGCCCGCGCCATCGCCGGTCCCGACCTGCGGTAAACCTCCCCCGGGGGGCGTACGGGAGAACTTACCGGCGGTCACGGAACGGAACCCTCCCCACCGCCGTTACCGGAAACCGTCCCGGCGACTACGATGCGCCCATTCACGGTGATCCGCGCCCGCCGCCGCCGGCAACCGGCCCGGTGGACGCGCCACTTCGCCCTGCCTCACCCCCCGCGCCCCGAGGATCCGCCATGCGCACCACCACCAGCAGAGGGCTCCAGCCCAATGTCCTCGGCACCTTCGACACGATCGTGATGGCCGTCGCCGGCAGCGCCCCCGCCTACTCGCTCGCCGCGACCACCGCCGTCCTCTTCGGCGCGGTCGGCGTCGGCGGCCCCGCCGCCCTGCTGTACTGCGCGATACCCATGCTCGGCATCGTCCTCGCGTACGCCCGGCTCGGCCGGATCGACGTCAACGCCGGTGCCGCGTACTCCTGGGTGGGCCGCACCCTCCACCCCTTCCTCGGCTTCCTCTCCGGCTGGGCGCTCGTCTTCTCCACCACCGTCTTCATGGTGGCCGGTTCGCTGCCCGCCGGGTCCCTCACGCTCGCCCTGGTCGCCCCGGGCCTCGCCGGTCACACCGCGCTCGCGGCGGCCGTCGGCGCCTGCTGGTTCCTGGTGATGCTGCTCGTCGTCCTGGGCGGCGCCCGGCTCACCGTACGGGCGCAGCTCGTCATGTCCGGGGTCGAGATGCTGATCCTGGTCGGCTTCGTCCTCGCCGCCGTGGCCCACCGGGGCCACGCCACCGCCTTCGACTGGTCCTGGTTCGGCCTCGCCCGGTTCGACGGGCCCGAGGGGTTCGCCGCCGGGGCGCTCATCGCCGCGTTCTACTACTGGGGCTGGGACGTCACCAGCAACCTCAGCGAGGAGACCCGGGACAGCCGCAGGACCGCCGGGGTCGCCGCGCTCGTCGGCCTCGGCTTCGTCTTCGTCCTCTTCGAGGCCATCACCGTCGCCGTCAACGTCCTGCTCAGCTCGGAGGAGATCCGCCGCGCCGGACCCGACGTCCTCGCCGTCGTCGGCCAGGAGGTCTGGCCCGGCGTGGGCGGCAAGCTGCTCGTCGTCGCCGTCCTCCTGTCGACCGTCGCCACCCTGGAGACCACCCTCATCCAGGTCACCCGCTCGCTCTTCGCGATGGGCCGCGACCGGACCCTGCCGGCCGCGCTCGGCACCGTGCACCGCCGCTGGAACACCCCGTGGGTCGCGATCGCGACGGTCGGCACGGCGGCGCTGCTGCTGTTCGCCGCCGCCGCGGCGGCCGGGTCCGTGCAGCAGGTCCTCAGCGACGCCGTCTCCGCGATCGGCCTCCAGATCGCCTTCTACTACGGCCTGGCGGGCATCGCCGCCGTCGTCGCCTACAAGGGCCTGCTCTTCCGCTCCGTGAAGAACCTGCTCGTGGGCGGCCTGTGGCCGCTGCTCGGCTCGGCGTTCATGCTGTGGGCCTTCGTCGAGTCGCTCGGCGAACTCTCCACCACCGCCCTCGCCATCGGCCTCGGCGGCCTGCTCCTCGGCGTGGTCCCGCTGGCCGTGTACGGCAGGAGGGGCAGCGACTACTACCGCCGCCCGGCCCGCCTCGACGCCGTCCGCGCCCTCGCCGCCTCGGCCGCCGCGGGCGCGTCCACCCCGGGCGCCCGCACGGGCGGCCGGGACAAGAGCTACGCGACGGACTTCTGACGGCAGCCGAACCAGAAGGAGGCCCCGATGGCCGTACGCCGCCGCTCCTCGCGCCCGGAACGCCCCGAGCGCTTCGTGCCCGACTTCGACCCGGACTTCGGGGACCGGGCGCTGACCGAGGCGCGCCACGACATCGTCATCGGCCGCTGGCAGGGCGTGCGGGACCTGCTCGCCGCCACCGGCGACGACTGGGCGCGCCGCACCCACCGGATCCGGCTCCTCTCACACGCCGCCGCGGGCAGCTCCACCGTCGAGACCTGGTGGGCCGCCGAGCCGGGCAACCCGGACGCGGCCGTGCTGCGGGCCGCGACCGAGGTGGTGCGGGTCTTCGACGCGGCCATCGCGGCCGGCCGGGGCGCGGCCGTCGACCGGGGCCGGATCGACGCGGCCGTGGACGCCTGCCGGGGCGCGGCCGGGGCGGCGCCCGCCGACCCCATGCCGTGGGTGTCGCTCCTCTCGGTGGCCAGGCTGTACGAGGGCGGGGTGCCCCGCCGCGAACTGCGCCACTGGTTCGACGAGTTGCGGCGCCGCGACCCGTACAACACCGAGGGGCACATCCAGGTCCTGCGGTACTGGTCGGCGCGGTGGCACGGCACGCACGGCAGCATGTACGACTTCGCCCGCGACGCGGCGGGCGTGGCGCCGCCCGGCTCCTCGCTGCCGGTCCTGGTGCAGGTGGCCCGGGTCGAGGAGTACCGCTACATCGCGGACGGCGCCCTGGGCCGGGGCCCGGTGCGCGGCTTCGACCAGCACTGGAAGCACGAGCTGGCGGTGACCGAGCTGCGCCGCACGCACGCCCGCTGGATCGGCGGCCGCGACCCGGGGAGCCCGGTGGCGCCCGAGGAGGTCGGCGACCTCAACTTCCTGACGCACGCGGCCTGTTACGCGGGCCAGGTGGACGTCGCCAGGGAGCTGCTCGGGATGCTGGGGCGGCGGGCGGCGTGGGTGCCGTGGGCGTACACCGGGGACCCGGAGGAGCAGTTCACCCGGTTCAGGGAGGGCCTGGGGGTGGAGTGACCGCCCCCGGGCCCACGACCGGACAGGGCCCGGTCAGACGCCGATGTCGCGCCCGTCCGTGCGCCAGACGGCGACGACCGAGGGACGGACGATCTTCCCGGGGCCGTCGGGCCAGGTCGACGCGGGCTTCTCGACGGACGCGCCGTCGACCTCGCCCGGGTGCTGCACGGCGACGAGCACGCGCCGGTCCTGGACGAGCGGGCCGCAGGTCTCGGCGCCGGTCGGCACGGTCAGGAACTGCTTCAGTTCACCGCGCCGCTCGCCCTGCACGGCGACGCCGAACAGGCCGTCGTGCGAGCCGAGCTGGTTGCCGTCGGTGGAGATCCACAGGTTTCCGTGCGGGTCGAAGGCGACGTTGTCCGGGCAGGAGATCGGGGAGACCTTCTCCTTGGGGAAGCCGGCGAAGTAGGTGGCCGGGTCGTCCGGGTCGCCCGCGACGAGGAACAGGCGCCAGGCGAAGCCGTCCGAGGACGGGTCGTCCCAGTGCTCGGCCAGCTCCAGGATCTGCCCGTGCTTGTTGAGGTTGCGCGGGTTGGCCTCGTCCGCGCCCGCCTTGCCGGCCTTGCCGCGGTCGGTGTTGTTGGTGAGCGCGACGTACACGCGGCCGGTGCGGGGGGACGGCTCGACGTCCTCGGGGCGGTCCATCTTCGTCGCCCCGACCTTGTCGCCGGCGAGGCGGGTGAAGACGTACACCTCCTCGGCGGTCATGCCGGGGACGTGCGAGACGTTCCCGGTGGCGAGCGGGATCCACACGCCGGAGCCGTCGAACTCGCCGTCGTTCGGGAGCTTGCCGGTGCCGTCGACCTCGGCGGCCGGGGAGTCGCCGGTCAGCTTGGCGACGTACAGCGTGCCCTCGTCGAGGAGGGTGAGGTTGTGCTCGCGGGCGGCCCGCGAACTCCCCTTCTTCATCCGCTTGCCGGAGACGAACTTGTAGAAGTAGTCGAAGCGCTCGTCGTCGCCCATGTAGACGACCGGGCGGCCGTCGGCGGTGAGGCGGGGCTGCGCGGCCTCGTGCTTGAAGCGGCCGAGCGCGGTGCGCTTGCGGGGCGTGGAGTCGGGGTCGTACGGGTCGAGCTCGACGACCCAGCCGAAGCGGTGGACCTCGTTGGGCTCCTGCCGGAGGTCGAAGCGCTTGTCGAACCGCTCCCACTTGCGCTCGGTGGCGCCGGTGCCGACGCCGTAGCGCTTGTCGGTGGCGCTGGAGCCGTTGGCGAAGTACTGGTTGAAGTTCTCCTCGCCGTGGAGGGTGGTGCCCCACGGGGTGGTGCCGCCGGCGCAGTTGTTGAGCGTGCCGAGGACCGTGCGGCCGGCCGGGTCGGCGGAGGTCTTCAGCAGGTCGCTGCCCGCGGCGGGACCGGTGACCCGGAACTCGCTGGTGGTGTGCAGCCGCCGGTTGAGGTGGTGGCGGGAGACCGGCGTCAGCCTGCCCGTACGGCGCTCCTCCTGGACCACGACGACGGACAGGCCGTGCGCGGCCCAGGCGGTCTCGACCTGCTCGCGGGTCGGGTTCGCGGGGTCGTACCCGCGGAACATCAGGACCTCGTCGGTGTACTCGTGGTTGGCGACGAGGACCTGGCGGTCGCGCTCCCCGGGGAGCGGCAGCAGGGAGAGGAAGTCGTTGTTGTAGCCGAACTGTCCGGCCTGGGCCTTCGCGCTCTGCTTCTCGGCGTCGAAGGCGGGGGCGCCGCGGAGGATGGGGTCGCCCCAGCGGATGACCACGTTCTGGGAGTGGCCGGCGGGGACGGTCACCTTGTCGGCGGTGTTGGGCGCGACGGGGGCGAAGCGGAGGCCGCGGGCGCCGTCGGCCTTGGCCGGCTGGTGGCCGTGGCCGCCGTGGGCCTCGGCGGCCGGGGCCTCGCCGAGGACGGCGGCGCCGCCGACGGCGGAGGCGACGGTGACCACGGCGGCGGCGCGCAGCGCGGAACGGCGGGAGAGGACACCGGCTATGAGGTCGCCGGCGTACTCGTTGTCGCTGGTGTTGGGCACCTCGTGGAAGCAGGCGTCGCCGCAGCGGTACCGGCAGGTGAGAGCGGAACGGCCGCCTCCGTGCGGGTTGGTGCTCAGGAGCGGCAGCAGTTTGCGCACGTCGTCCTCCTCCGGCGCAGCACTGCGCCGACATGGTGTCGGGATGTCTTCGGCGGTGACGCTAGGTGCGCGTTCCGGCACGGGGGCGGCGGGGGAATGAACGCCGGATGAATGCGGGGCGACCGAGGACGACCGGGGCACGGAGGTGGCGGGAAGCGGCCGCTAACCTTACGTATCCGCCCTGGCCAGGGATGAAAGTCCCGAAACGCCCAGTACGGACATTCACACTGCACCCCACTCATGCGAAAGGGTTCGCCCATGGGTATTCGGAGCATGCTGCGCAAGGTGTTCGGCCGGGACCGCGAGGAGTCCCCGGCGACCTCCGTCCCGTCCCAGTCGCGTGAGGAGACGGTGGAGCCGCTGGAGCCGTCGGAGGCTCCGGAGACGGCCGCGCCTCAGGAGGAGGAGGCCCGCCGGGCGGCGGACGACCTGGTGGCGGCGTCCTTCGACAACCCGCAGGTCCCCAAGGCGCGGTCGGCGGAACCGGATTCGGCTGCCGCCGAGGAGCCGGAGCCGGAGTCGGCTGTCGTCGTGGAACCGGAACCGGAGCCGGCTGTCGTCGTGGAGGAAGAGGCCCCCGTCCGCTCGGCCGCGGCCGAGGCGGCGGCGCGGGACACGGCGGCCGCCTCCGTCGCGGAGTCCGTGGAGGTCTCCCTCCCGGAGGAGCGCAACGACGAGCCCGGGGTGGACCCGGAGGTGGCCGCCGTCGAGATCTCGTACCCCGACACCACGGACGAGCCGAAGACCTGCGAGGTGCCCGCCGCGCCGGAGCCGGGGACGGCCGAGGCGCCCACCGCCGCCGAGGACGCTCCGGAAGCCGAGGCCACGGAGGAGCCCGCCGCCGCTGCTCCCGCTCCGCAGGCCGAAGCCACGGAGGAGCCCGCCACCGCTCCCGCTCCGGAGGAGTCGGCCGGGGACGGCGTCGACGAGCCGCAGGCGGAGGCGGAGACCCCCGCGACCGCCCCGGCCGAGGAAGTCCCCTCGGAGCCGGAGGCCGAAGTCACCCCGGAGCCCGAGCCCGTCGTGGCGGCCGCCCCGGCCCCGGAGGGCCCGGCCGAGCCGGAGGCCGAACCCGCCACCGCCCCCGAGCCCCAGGCCGTCGCGGCAACTGCCCCCGAGCCGGAGGCCGAAGCCGTCCCGGAGCCCGAGCCCGTCGTGGCGGCCGCCCCGGCCCCGGAGGCGACCGCTCCCGTGCCGACGCCGGAGGCCCCCGTGATCACCGCGCTGGAGCCCGAGGCCCCGCCCGTCGCCGCCCCCGCCCCGGCGGCCGCCGGTCCCGCGCTCTCCCTCGCCAGGGTCAAGGCCGCCGCCCCGCACCTCGCCGACGCCTACAAGGCCGCCGGGGCCGTGCTGAAGAAGCAGGGGCTCACCGGGGCGCGGGCCGCCGTGTACCTCGTCGTCGACCGGTCCGGTTCGATGCGCGGGTACTTCAAGGACGGCTCCGTGCAGCGGCTCGCCGAGCAGACGGTGGCGCTCGCGGCGCACCTCGACGAGAACGCCGCCGTCACGGCCGTGTTCTTCTCCACGGACATCGACGGCACCGCCGAGCTGACCCCCGCCACGCTCTCCCCCACCGGCATCGAGGAGATCAACGCCGGTCTCGGCCGCCTGGGCCGCACGCACTACCACCGCGCCGTGGAGGAGGTCCTCGCCCACCACGAGAAGACCGACCCCGCCCGCCCGGCCCTGGTCGTCTTCCAGACGGACGGCGCGCCGGACGCCAGGACGGCCGCCACGCAGGCGCTGGCCGGAGCGGCCGACCGCCCGCTGCACTGGCGGTTCGTGGCCTGGGGCGAGCCGGACAACAAGGCCTTCGACTACCTCAGGAAGCTCGGCGGCACCCCCCGTACCGCCGCGTACTTCCCGGGCGCGGCCCCGGCCGGGACGGCACACGCCGCCTTCTACCGGGGCCTGCTGGAAGGCCTGGAGCTGTAGGTCCTAAGGGCGGGTGACGGTGACCGGCAGGGTCGCCGTCACCACGAGCCCGCCGCCCTCTTCCGCGCCCCGGGCCACCGCCGTCACGCTCCCGCCGTGGGCGACGGCGATCGACCGGACGATGGAGAGCCCGAGCCCGGCTCCGGGCCCCGTCCGGTCGCGTCCCTCGCCGCGCCGGAAGGGCTCGAAGAGGCCCTCGACGTCGCCCGGCGGGACGACGGGCCCGGTGTTGACGACGGTCAGGACGCCGCCCGCCACCCGCACGTCCACGAAGCCCCCGGGCACGTTGTGGACGACCGCGTTCGCGACGAGGTTCCGCACGAGCTGCCGGAGCAGCACCCGGCTCCCCCGTACGACGCCGTGCTCCGCGACGGCCGCGTCCTCGTACTCCTCCGTCACGACCTCGGCGAAGGGCACGTCCTCGCGCTCCGCGAGTCCCCGTTCGCCGCGGGCGAGGAGGAGCAGGCCGTCGAGGAGTCGCTCGCTGTGCCGGTTGGTGTCGAGGAGGATCCGCCGGACGTCGCAGTCGTCGAGCCCGACCTGGAGGGCCGCGCGCTGGGTGGCGAGCGGGGTGCGCAGCTCGTGCGAGGCGTTGGCGATGAACCGCCGCTGGCTGTCGAAGGCGGCCTCGAGACGTCCGAGCAGCGCGTCGATCGTGTCGCCGAGCTCCTTCAGCTCGTCGTCGGGCCCGCGCACCGCGAGCCGCTCGTCGAGGTTCCGCTCGGAGAGGCGCCGGGCGCGGGCGGTCATCTCGTGGACGGGCCGCAGGACGCGCCCCGCCGTCCACCAGCCCACGACCACGGCGCCGCAGGCGATCACGAGCAGGGACAGGCAGGACCACATGAGCATCTGCTCGTTCGCGGCCCGGCTGACGTCGTCCCCGATCCGGTACGCCTCCACGACGGCGACCCCGCCGCTCCCGTCCGCCCGCGCCACGATCGCGTCCGCCTGCCCGTCCGTACCGGCCCTGACCAGCAGGTTCACCACGAGCAGCAGTAGCGCGCCGAGGACCAGGAAGACCCCTCCGTACACGAGGGCGATCCGGGTGCGGATGGTCGACCCGGCTCCCAGGCAGCCGCCGTTCCCCGCGTTCACAGCACGTACCCCACGCCCTGCACGGTCCGGATCATCCCCGGCTCCCCCAGCTTGGCCCGCAGCTTGCTCATGCAGACGCGCACGGCTCCGGTGAAGGGGTCGGCGTGGGCGTCCCAGGCGCGTTCGAGGAGTTCCTCGGCGGAGACGGCGGCGCCGTCGGCCTCCAGGAGGATCTGGAGGACGGAGAACTCCTTGGGGGAGAGGTCGAGGTCGCGTCCGTCGCGGACGGCGGTCCGCCGGACGGTGTCCATCCGCAGTCCGTCCCGTGCGAGGAGCGGCGGCAGGGGCCGGGCGGAGCGGCGGCGCAGGGCGCGGACGCGGGAGACCAGCTCGGGGAACTCGAAGGGCTTGCCGAGGTAGTCGTCGGCGCCCAGGTCGAGCCCCTCCACCCGGTCCTCGACGGCCGTGGCGGCGGTCAGCATCAGGATGCGGGTGCGGGAGCCGCCGGCGACGAGCCGCCGGGCCACCTCGTCGCCGTGGACGCGGGGCAGGTCGCGGTCGAGGACGAGGACGTCGTACGCGTGGAGGCCGAGCCGCTCCAGGGCGTCCTCGCCGTCGTGGACGGCGTCGACGGCGAATCCGGCCCGCCGCAGCCCGGTGGCGACGAGCCCGGCGAGGACGCGCTCGTCCTCGGCTACCAGTACACGCATCCCCCCATCCTCACCGAGCCGCACCGCCTCCCCTCCGCCGGGTCGCCCGGGGCGTTGAGGATGTGAGTGGATCTTCACGGGGCCGTTAGGATTTCGACCATGGCGGCCACTGGATCCGAGAAGCAGGGGACGAAGGCGTTCTACGTCACGACCCCCATTTACTACGTCAACGACGCTCCTCACCTGGGCCACGCCTACACGACCGTCGCAGGCGACGTGCTCACGCGCTGGCACCGTCAGCGCGGCGAGAAGGTGTGGTACCTCACCGGCACGGACGAGCACGGTCAGAAGATCATGCGCACGGCCGAGGCGAACGACGTCACGCCCCAGGCCTGGTGCGACAAGCTCGTGGAAGAGGCGTGGAAGCCCCTCTGGGAGCACCTGAACATCGCGAACGACGACTTCATCCGCACCACGCAGAAGCGTCACACCGACCGCGTGCAGGAGTTCGTGCAGGACCTGTACGACAAGGACGAGATCTACAAGGGCGGGTACGAGGGCCCGTACTGCGTGGGCTGCGAGGAGTTCAAGCTCCCCGGCGACCTCGTCGAGGCGGAGGACGGCACGAAGCTGTGCCCCGTCCACAAGAGGCCGGTGGAGATCCTCAAGGAGGAGAACTACTTCTTCAAGCTGAGCGCGTACGGCCCGAAGCTCCTGGAGTTCTACGAGGCGAACCCGGGCTTCATCCAGCCGGAGTCGGCCCGCAACGAGGTCGTGAACTTCGTCAAGCAGGGCCTGGACGACCTCTCCATCTCGCGCTCGACGTTCGACTGGGGCATCCCGGTGCCGTGGGACGAGAAGCACGTCATCTACGTGTGGATCGACGCGCTCCTGAACTACGCGACGGCCGTGGGCTACAACGAGAACCCGGCGAAGTTCGAGGAGACGTTCCCGGCGGACGTGCACCTGATCGGCAAGGACATCCTGCGGTTCCACGCGGTGATCTGGCCGGCGATGCTGATGGCGCAGGGCCTGCCGGTCCCGGGCCGGGTGGCGGCCAACGGCTGGCTGATGGTCGGCGGCGAGAAGATGTCGAAGTCGAACCTGACCGGCATCAAGCCGCAGGACCTGACCTCGCACTTCGGCGTGGACGCGTACCGCTGGTACTTCCTGCGGGCGATCGCGTTCGGCCAGGACGGCTCGTTCTCGTGGGAGGACTTCACCGCCCGCTACACGAGCGAGCTGGCGAACGACTACGGCAACCTCGCCTCGCGCGTGGCGGCGATGGTCGGCAAGTACTTCGGCGGCGCGCTGCCGGCGTCGGCGGCGGACGGCGACGCGGAGAAGGCGGTCCAGGACGGCCTGGCGGCGGCGGTCGCCACGGCCGACCGGAAGATCGGCGAGGAGCTCGACTTCCAGGCCGGCATCCTGGCGATCTTCGACTTCGTGAAGCAGGTCAACGGCTACATCACGGAGCAGGAGCCGTGGAAGGTCGCGAAGGACGAGTCGGAGGAGGGCCGCGCCCGCCTGGCGACGATCCTCTACACGGCCGCCGAGTCCCTCCGCGCGGTCGCCGTCCTCCTGAACCCGGTCATGCCGGAGACCTCGCAGGCGCTCTGGGACTCCCTGGGGGCCGAGGCGTCGCTGGGCGCCCTGGCCGCGCAGCCGGTCCAGTCCTCCGCCACATGGGGGCAGCTCCCGGCGGGCGCGACGGTGACGAAGGGCGCGGTGCTGTTCCCGCGCCTGGAGGAGCCGAAGAAGGACTGACGGTCCCGCGACCGTGAACGAAGGCCGCCGCCCCCCGTGCGTACAGGGGGCGGCGGCCTTCGCCGTACGCGCCTCACACCAGGGCGAGGACGGCCACGGCGGGCGCCATGTAGACCAGCGGGAAGGGCACGTGGCCGTACGCGCGGGCACGCAGGACCGTGAGCACGGCCCCGGCGAAGTACAGGACGAGCCCGACGGCGGCCAGGACGCCGACGACGGGTACGGCGTACCCGACGAGCAGCCCGACGGCCCCGGCGAGCTTGACGGCGCCGAGCGCGTTCCACCACGCCCGGGGCACCCCGTACGCGGCGAGCGGCCCGACGACGAACTCGGCCCGCACGAGGACCGCGACCCCGGAGAACCCGGCCGTGAACGCGGCGACGGCGGTGACGACGGTGGCGGTGGTGGACATGACGGGCTCCTTCGACGCTCCCGGCGCCCGACCCGACCGGGCCGGACACCGCACTGACGGAGCGGGGAGGGGAAGTGTGACGGCCGGCGCCCGACGAGGGCCGCGACGGCCACGCCGACGTCCCACCGGCGCTCCGCGACGAAAAGATCCGCAAAGAAACTTCTGCGTGACGCGGAATACCCCTGCCGGGCAGGTGAGTTGATCCGGACATGACTCAGAACCCCGGCCCCCGGCCCCTCTCCGACGACGCGCTCTCCGAGCTCCTGAGCACGCAGCGGTTCGGCACCCTCGCCACCAACAAGAGCAGTGGCCATCCGCACCTGACGACCATGCTCTACGCCTGGGACGCCGAGGAGCGCACCGTGCGGTTCTCCACCACCGCCGACCGCGTCAAGGTCAAGCAGCTCCGGCGCGACCCGCGCGCGGCCGTGCACGTCCCGGGCGGCGACGTCTGGTCGTTCGCCGTGGCCGAGGGCGAGGCCGAGGTCTCCGAGGTCACGACCGCCCCGGGGGACGCCGTCGGACGAGAACTGCTCGCGATGATCCCGGAGTCCATGAGGCCCGAGGACGAGGAGGCGTTCCTGAGCCAACTGGTCGCCGAGCGCCGCGTGGTCATCCGGCTGAAGG
The DNA here is from genome assembly GCF_042868165.1 of Streptomyces sp. NPDC007872. Classification (NCBI taxonomy): domain Bacteria; kingdom Bacillati; phylum Actinomycetota; class Actinomycetes; order Kitasatosporales; family Streptomycetaceae; genus Streptomyces; species Streptomyces sp. NPDC007872. The sequence continues at coordinate 361,712 of NZ_JBIAEA010000005.1, read as the reverse complement.
TGTCCCGCCTCTACGGGACGGCACTCGACGTCAACGCCTGAACCCGGACGCGGCGACCCGCCGCCTCAACCGCCCGTCGCGTACGCCACGAACCCGGCCCACGCGCCGGGCCCGACCGCGAACTGCGGACCGTCCGCGACCTTGGAGTCACGGACGTGGACGGTGGCGGGGGTGACGGCGATCTCGACGCAGGAGTCGCCTTCACTGCTGCTGCTGTAGCTGCTCTTGAACCACTCCAGGTCAGAGACATCCCCGGTGGAGGTGTTGTGCGTCATGTCTCTCCTAGCAGTCCCTGGATGACGTCGGTGGACTCACTGGGCGTGAGGGCCTGAGTCCGGATGATGCCATAGCGCAATTCCAGGATACGGAGCTGCCGCAGGTCGGTCACCGGCCTTCCATTGGCCACCGCCGGCGAGCGTCCGACGGCCGACCCGTCCTCGAACTTCAGCACCTCGATGCCGCCTGCCAGGCCTGCGTGTTCCTCGCGCGCCATCGGCATCACCTGAAGCTCCACCTGCCGCAACTCGGCCACCTCCAAGAGGTGTTCCAGTTGGTACCGCAACGCTTCCCGCCCACCCAGCGGGCGCCGGAGCGTCCACTCCTCCAGTACGAAACTCAGCTCCGGCGCAGGGTCCCGTCCGAACACCGCCTTACGGGCCACACGCGCCGCCATGTACCGCTCCACCTCGTCCTGCGTGTACGCGGGGCGTCGCATCAGAAGCAGCCCGCGCGCATACTCGGGCGTCTGGAGCAGGCCGTGGATGTTGAGCGGGTCGTAGAGTTGCATCTCGGCCGCCCGAGCCTCCAGCTTGGCCAGGTCCCGCACCTTCTTCGGGTACCGGACCTTCGCCACGTCGTCCTTCATGGCCGACAGCAGCCCGCTCGCGCCGAGGATCTCGTCCGCCCTGTCCAGGAACTCGGAGCGCGGGATCCGCTTCCCGCCCTCGATCTTGTAGACCATGTCCTCGCCGTAACCGACCGCGTCGGCGAACTCGGCGGCCCGCATGCCCACCGCCTCCCGCCGCAGCCTCAACTGCCTCCCCACGGTGGCGATGACGGCGACACCCCAGTCATCGTCCGGGTCGACCTCCCAACTGGGCTCTTCCACCGACATTCCGCACCCCTCCGTCTGTCCTGTTCGGCCGCGTCGCCCCTACCCGTGGCGGGGCTTCGGACAGACCGGACAGCGGTGGACAAGCTCCGGACAGTCACCCTACGTACCGGTGGAGTCACTGTTCACGGTAGCCACGGGCGGCCACGCTCGGTGACGTGAACCAGAAGAACACCACCCGATCCCCTTCCCCCACGCGCGACTTCGGCCTCCTCCTGTCGTCGACGCCGCGCGGCGCCCGGCTCGCCCGGCTGCTCGCCGTCGAGTGGCTGCGGGAGTACGAGCTGCCGTACGGCACGACGGAGGCCGCCGCACAGGTCGTCGCGGAACTCGCGGCGAACGCCGTCACCCACGGGCGAGTCGCCGGCCGGGACTTCCGCCTGACCCTCCGGATCTCGCCGGAGGTTCTGCGGATCGAGGTGACGGACACCCGGGGCGACGAACTCCCCCGGCCGCAACAACCATGCCGGGAGGCCGAGTCGGGGCGCGGACTGCTCCTGGTGGAGGTGCTCGCCGGCCGGTGGGGCGTCGAGCCGGGCCCCGTACCGCAGAAGACGGTCTGGGCCGAACTCGACCTGGCGCCGCGACCGGAGCACGGAAACCCGTGCTCCGGTGGGTCGGGCCGCCTTCCCAAGGAACGAGGAGAGGGAAAGAACCCTCACCGAACCCCACCCCTTCCCGCCCCGTCGGGCACTCACTCTCAGGAGTGAATAACGCCGAAATCGCTGGTTGAAGGGTGGGTTGTCGGTTCTATCCTCAGCGCGATCGGCATATGCCCGCAGACATACGTCGGCCCCCGCCGGAACTGGCATTCCAAAGGCGGGGGCCTGACCACCAAGGAACTAGAGGCTTCCTGATGGGTACCCAGAACACTAGCGCGCGCCCCTACGCCCCGTCCCGCAACGGCAGGCAAAACCGCCCCGTGAAGCTCGGCATGAGGTCCGTCCGCGCCGGTGGCGTCATCCACGAGAACGTCCGTCACACCACCCGGTTCACGGTGGTCGGCAACCACCTCTCCCAGCACGCCGAGCTGTCCCTCGTGGCCATCGGCCTGGCCGTGCACATCCAGTCGCTGCCCGGCGGGGCGCCCGTCGACATCAAGAGCCTCGTCAGGCGCTTCCCCGAGGGGGCGTGCCGGATCGCCGGCGGGCTGCGCGAGCTGGAGACCCACGGCTACCTGCGCCGCGAGCGGGAGCGGGACGAGGCCGGGAGGATCGTCACGCGCACGATCTCCTGCAACCACCCGGGGCGGTCGGCCGCCGACGAGGAGGCGGTCCGCAGGGCCCCGGCCCGCCGTACGGAGGCCCCGCGCCGGGCCCTGCCCGCCGTACCGCAGCCCGCGTACCCGGCCCCGGACCTCCTGGAGACGGCCCTCGGCGTCCTCGCCGGCCTGCGGCGCGAGGATCCCCGCCTGCACCTGTCGGCCGCCGAGACCGAGCACCTGGCGCCGGGGGTCGTCGCCTGGCTGGAGCGCGACCTCACGCCGGAGGCCGTCCAGCGGGTCCTGACCTTCGCCCTGCCCCAGGAACCCCTGCACCGCCCGGCCGCCCTCCTGGCCCACCGCCTGACCGACCGGCTCCCGCCCCTGCCCCCGCTCGGCCCCCGGGACCCAGAGACCCCCCGGCACCCCCTCCAGAACTGCGACACCTGCGACCGCGCCTTCCGCGCTCCCGGACCCGGCACCTGCGGCGCCTGCCGCACCTGACGGTCCTCCGCGACACCACACCCGAGGAACTTCATGGTCAACCCACCGCACGAAGCGATGCACCACATCTTCCGGCACGACCTCCACCTCTTCAGCCGACTGAGGGACGTGCTGGGCCTCCCCCTCCCGGACGCCGTCGAGGCGGTCGTCCTACCGAACGACCTCACCGAGACGCGGCCGGTCGAGCGCCGCGTCGACACCCTCCTGCGGCTCGACAGCGCTCAGGACGGCTCCCTCCTCCTCGCCATCGAGGCACAGGGCAGGAAGGACCCGTCCAAGCCGGCGAGCTGGGCCTACTACGTCTCCTACCTGTGGACGAAGTACGGGCTGCCGACCGTCCTGCTGGTGGTCTGCCAGGACCGGGCCACCGCGGAGTGGGCCGGTCTGCCGGTCTCCAGCGGGCCCGCCTACATGCCCACCCTCAGCGTCCGGCCGATCGTCGTGGGCCCGCACAACATGCCCGTCATCACCGACCCGGCCAAGGCCGCCGAGGACCTGGCGCTGGCCACCCTGTCGGCCGTTACGCACGCGGGTGATCCGGACATCGGTGCCATACTGAAGGCACTGTCCACCGCGCTGCGGGACGTTCCCGAGAACGTCGCCGACCCGATCATCGAATTCACCGCACAAGGGCTGAGCAAGCGCCCAGCCCAGGACCTCTGGAGGACCCTGGTGGCCGTGGACCTCTCCTTCTACAAGTCGTACCTCGCCGAAGAGATCCGGGACGAAGGCCGGGCCGAGGGCAAAGCCGAAGGCAAGGCCGAGGGCAAGGCCGAAGGACGCGCCCAGGCGAGCGCCGACGCCATACTGCTGGTCCTGGAGCAGCGCGGCCTCGACGTGTCCGACGACGTCCGCGCCCGTGTGACCGGCTGCGACGACCCCGAGACGCTGCGCGGCTGGCTGGCCCGCGCCGTCACGGCCGCCTCGGCGGAGGAGATCTTCGCGGAGGAGTAGTCCGGTCGGATGGACGGAAGGGTCTGAGGAGGCACGCCCTCCTCAGACCCTTCCGTCACGACCGCCCCGGCGGGGCCGTCGCTCCGTACCGGACACGAACTCCCGCACGCCCCGCATCCGCGTGCCGGTTCCGTGCGGCTGGCTCCACGTCGCCCTGGACCGTCACTTCGCCGCCCGCCCGACATGACAAGCTCGTTTTTCTGTTCGTTGCTCGTGTGAACGTGCGCATGGCAGCATGCGGGCGTGAGGGACCACGGGGATGACAGCGGGGACGGCGTGCCGAAGCCTCGACGGGTTTCGAGACTGACAGAGCTGACGGAGATGGCGGACACGCCGGTTCCGCCCGCACCGGCCACGCTCGCGCCGTCGGCACCGGAGCCGGTTCCGGCCGCTTCGGAACAGGCCGGGCCGGACGGCACGATCGCGGTGGCCCGGCGCGCGTTTGCGCGTTTGCTCGGGGAGTTCCGGCGCACCGCCGTCCTGGTGCCGTTCGACGAGCGGGAGAGTCTGTGGACCGCGGACTTCAACGGGGTGCGGTGGATCTGCGCGTTCTCGGACGAGGAGGCGCTGGCGCGGTTCGCGGTCGCGCGCGGGGAGGCGGGGCGGGCGTGGACGTACCGGACGATCCTCGGCGCACGGCTCCTTGACGTGATGGTGCCGATGCTGCCCGGCCCGGGCGGGGTCGCGCTGGACGCGGGCAGTGCGGACGGGACGCTGTTCCCGCCGGTCGCGGGGATCGTGCCGGACGAGGTCGCGGTGGACCTCGGGGAGACGGACAGGGGGGCGGGGGAACAGTGAGCGGGAACGAACCCGAGCTCGCGGCGCCGACGGCGGCGCTCGCGGAGATCGCCAAGGGCATCGACCTGGCGCACGCCGAGCTGAAGGATCTCGGCATGACCGGTCAGGCGTCGGTGGGCCGGGGGTTCTCCGATCTCGCCCTTTCGGGCCTCGAGTTGGGGCACGGCGGGCTGACGTCGGAGTTCGGGACCTTCTGCGACCGGTGGGAGTGGGGCGTACGCGCCCTGACCCTGCGGGGCAACGGCTTCGCCCAGGCCGTCGGTCTGTCGGCCGGCTCGTTCGCCGAGCAGGAGCGGTACATCAAGGACTCGTTCAAGATCGGGGTGAACTCGGTCAACGGCAACCCCCACCTCTCCGAGGACGACGTCAAGAAGATGAGCTGGGAGACCGTCCGCGACCAGCACGCCTGGGACGGAGCCGACTGGAGCAAGGAGTCGTTCACCGACGCCCACCAGGAGGTGAAGCAGACCTGGAAGAACACCGCGTACGACGTCGAGGACGCGCTGCTCGACTCGATGGAGCGCTCGGGCGCCCTTGACCCGGGGCTGCGGAACGCGATGGACGAGGAGCTCAAGGACACCCTCGATCCCGACAGCGCGACGGTCGAGCAGGCCGAGCAGCCGCGGTGGGGGGAGAACCGCTGATGCCGGACTGGGGAGGCCTGTTCGACAAGGGCATCGACAAGGTCGGTGACGGCATCGACAAGGGCAAGGAGCTCGTCGGCGAGGGCGTCGACTACGTGACCGACAAGACCGGTCAGGCCCTGGACAAGGTGGGGGCGCACGACTGGGCGGACGCGGTCGAGGACTGGGGCGACGAGACCGCCTCCTCCCTCGGCGCGCAGGTCGGGGAGCAGCAGCTCGGGCAGAGCGAGGAGGCGGACGAGCTCGTCCACGGCAAGCCGGAGAAGATCGCGGAGGCGGTGAAGAACCTCCGGGACTTCCAGAAGGCGTTCGACCTGGTCGGCGGCGGGATGCGGAAGCTGGACGCCGGACACTGGAAGGGCGAGGCGGCCGAGGCGTTCCGGAAGAGGTTCCAGGCCCTGCCGACCGACTGGCTGCGCGCGGCGGACGCGATGGAGGACGCGGCCAAGGCGTTGGAGACGTACTCCAGGGCGGTCGTGAGCGCGCAGGGCAAGGCCCGCGAGGCGATCGCGCTGTACAAGGAGGGCGACAAGGACTCCAAGGAGGCCGTCGACGCCTACAACAAGAAGGTCGACGCCTACAACGCGGCCCGTGAGGGGGACAGTCCGCTGCCCCGCCCCGAGGCGTTCTCGGATCCCGGCAAGGCCAAGCGGCAGCGGGCCCGGGAGGTCCTGGACGACGCGCGCAAGGCCCGCAACGAGGCCGGGGAGACGGCGACGGCGGCGGTCCGCGCGGCGCTCGCCCACGCGCCGAAGGAGCCGACGGGCCGCGAGCGGGCCGAGCTGGAGCTGTTCGACTACGGCGTGGGCCAGGGCGTCGAACTGGCCCACTTCGGCGGCGGCATCGTCAAGGGAACGGCCGGGCTGATCAACTTCGTCCGCTCGGTGAGCCCGGTGGACTCGTACAACCTGACCCACCCGGCGGAGTACTACAAGGGCGTCAACACGACGCTCGCCGGCCTGGTGTCCTCGGCGGCGAACCCCGACCGGACCCTGAAGAACGCCTGGGACGCGGCGAAGGGCGACCCGTCGGAGTTCCTCGGCCGGCTCGTGCCGGAGGTGATCGGCACCAAGGGGGCGGGGCTCGCGCGCAGCGGCGTACGGCTCGGCCTGAACGGGGCCAGGCACCTGCCCGAGCCGAGGAAGCCGGGCGGCGCCGTCGAACCGGAGAAGCCGGGGAGCAGCCGCGGGGACCACGAGAAGGACCCGGACAACCAGAGCAACAAGTGCCGCGAGAACGTCTGCGACGGCGACCCGGTGGACATGGCGTCCGGCCGCGTCCTGCTGCCGCAGACGGACATCGCGCTCCCCGGCTCGCTGCCGCTGGTCTTCCGGCGCGTCTTCGACTCCTCGCACCGTTCGGGTCGCTGGTTCGGCCCGACGTGGTCGTCGACGGTGGACCAGCGCCTGGAGATCGACGCGGAGGGCGTCGTCTTCGGTTGCGACGAGGGCAGCCTCCTCGCCTACCCGCACCCCGCTCCCGGGGTCCCGGTCATGCCCACGCACGGCCGGCGATGGCCGCTGGACCGGGTCGGGGACGGCTACACGATCACCGACCCCGACACCCGCACGGTCCGGCACTTCGCCGACCACGGCGACGGGCTCGCGCTCCTGGTCCAGATCGACGACCGCAACGGCAACTGGATCGCCTTCGAGTACGACGGGGCAGGCGCCCCGACGTCGGTCGTCCACCACGGCGGCTACCACCTGAGGCTGACCACGGACGAGGGCCGCGTGACCGCCCTCCACCTCGCAGGCGCGGCGCCGGACGGCTCCGACCAGGAGATCCTGCGCTACGGCTACACCGACGGGCACCTGACCGAGGTCGTCAACTCCTCCGGGCGGCCCCTGCGCTTCGGCTGCGACGAGCACGGCCGCATCACGTCGTGGACCGACACCAACGGCAGCCGCTTCGACTACGTCTACGACGACCGGGACCGCTGCACCTACCAGACGGGCACCAACGGCCACGTCGAATCCCGCTTCACCTGGGAGGACCCCGATCCGGGGACCGGCCTCAGGACGACGTCCCTCACCAACGGCCAGGGGCACACGAAACGGTTCGTCGTCGACGAGCGCTCCAAGGTCGTCGCCGAGATCGACCCCCTGGGCGCGGCCACCCGCTTCGCGTACGACCGCCGGGGCCGCCTGCTGTCCCGGACGGATCCGCTGGGGCACGTCAGCCGCACCGCCTACGACGAGCAGGGCCGTCCGACGTCCGTGGAGCGTCCGGACGGGCGGCGGGCGCGGGCCGAGTACGACGAGGACGGCTTTCCGGTGCGGATCGTCGGCGCCGACGGCAACGCCGTGCGCCAGACCTTCGACGCACGCGGCAACCGCACGTCGGTGACGGCTCCCTCGGGGGCCCGGACGGAGTTCGCGTACGACGGGGCGGGGCGGCTCACCTCGGTGACGGATCCGCTCGGCGCCACCACCCGGCTCGTCCCTGACGTCCGGGGCCTGCCCGTCGAGGTCACCGACCCGCTGGGGGCCACGACCCGGTACGAGCACGACGCCTTCGGGCGCACGGTCCGGGTCACCGATCCCCTCGGCGCGGTCACACGCCTGGAGTGGACGGTGGAGGGCCTGCCGTCCCGGCGCGTCGCGCCCGACGGGACGGTGGAGTCCTGGACGTACGACGGCGAGGGCAACTGCCTGAGCCACACGGACGCGAGGGGCGGCACGACCCGCTTCACGTACACCGACTTCGACCTGCTGACCTCCCGCACGGACCCGGACGGGGTGCGGTACGCGTTCACGCACGACACGGACCTGCGGCTGACGCGGGTGACGAACCCGCAGGGTCTGACCTGGGACTACGCCTACGATCCGGCGGGCCGGACCCTGTCCGAGACGGACTTCGACGGGCGGGTTCTGGGGTACGCGTACGACGCGGCGGGCCGGCTGGTGGCGCGGACGAACGGCCTCGGCCAGACGGTCCGGTTCGAGCGGGACGCGCTCGGCCGGATCGTCCGCAAGGACGCCGAGGGCGCGGTCAGCACGTACGAGTACGACGTCTTCGACGAGCTGGCCGTGGCGACGAACCCGGACGCGCGGCTGGAACGTCTGCGGGACCGTTACGGCCGGCTGGTGTCGGAGACGGTCAACGGGCGGACGCTGTCGTACGCGTACGACGGGGCGGGTCGGCGGGTGGGGAGGACGACGCCGGGCGGTTCGGTCAGCACGTGGGCGTACGACGCGGCGGGACGCAGGACGAGCCTCACCGCGTCTGGGCGCGAACTGTCCTTCTCCTTCGACGCGTTGGGGCGGGAGGTGGAGCGCTCGGTCGCGGACTTCGTGTCGCTGACGTCGTCGTACGACGTGATGGGCCGGCTGACGGCGCAGGAGGTCACGTCGGTCCGGGGCGGCGGCCGTCTCCAGCACCGCGCGTACGACTACCGCGCGGACGGCGGCCTGGTCGCCGTCACGGACGGCCTCTCGGGGACGCGCCGCTTCGACCTCGACGGGGCCGGGCGGGTCACGGCGGTGCGGGCGGACCGGTGGACGGAGCGGTACGCGTACGACGAGGCCGGCAACCAGACGGAGGCGGAGTGGCCGTCCGGGCACCCGGCCCACTCGGCGACGGGTCCGCGCGCGTACGAGGGCACGCGGATCACCCGGGCGGGGGCGGTCCGCTACGAGCACGACGAGCAGGGCCGGATCGTCCTGCGCCGGAAGGCCCGCCTGTCGCGGAAGCCCGACACCTGGCGGTACGCGTGGGACGCGGAGGACCGGCTGAGGTCGGTGACGACGCCGGACGGCACGGTCTGGAGCTACGCGTACGACCCGCTGGGCCGCCGCATATCCAAGCGGTCCCCTTCCGAGACGGTCCACTTCACGTGGGACGGCACGACCCTCTGCGAGCAGACGACCGAGAACGTCGTCCTGACCTGGGACCACGCGGGGCTGCGGCCCCTGTCCCAGACGGAACGCCGCACGGACACGGACGACGAGCGCTTCTTCGCCGTCGTCACCGACCTGATCGGCACCCCGACCGAACTCGTCGACGAGTCCGGCGCCCTGGCCTGGCGCACCCGCTCCACCCTCTGGGGCACGACCACCTGGACCCGAGACGCCACGACGTACACCCCGCTCCGCTTCCCGGGCCAGTACTTCGACCCGGAGTCGGGGCTCCACTACAACTACTTCCGGTATTACGACCCGGAAAGCGCCCGCTATCTCTCCACGGACCCTCTGGGCCTCGCCCCGGCCCCGAACCCGGCCACGTACGTCCACAACCCACACACGTGGGGCGACCCGCTGGGGCTCGCGCCTGACGGATGTCCCCCCGAGGAACACCTCTTTCGCGGTACGACCACAGGATTCGGCGCGAGCGACGGCACGGCAGCATCAGGTTTCACTCCTACGTCAACCGATCCTGGGGTGGCAACGGTATTCGCCCGACACTCGGAGCAATACGGAGATGCAGTGGTGCACCTCATACCGAGAAGCGCATTGGAGGGGATTCCCACAGAACGCGGTTTCATTCCACCAGAGGCAGAAGTTGCGGTAGGCCTACCAGCAGCCGAACTAGCCGGACGCGCCGGAGCGACGATCCCTTCCAATACCGCCAGAGACATACTTGCCGAGATGGGTGTACACGTCCCAAAGATTAAAAACTACGGGGACATCAGTGATGCTCTCAGGTTCGACGTGCCTAAACTGACCGCCGAGCAGATAGCCAGATTCATCCAGGAGTCGTACCGACATGCCGGAAACCAGTAAGCTGCAGATTTACTCTATCGAGCAGGAGAACGCCGACGGTGGCATCTGCGTCGTTCGCTGCATCGGCGGCGTTGCACGGGTCGGACAGATTTTTGTTGCGCAAGGGGAAGAATCAGACAGACCACCTCAGCGGTACACTCTGGAACGAATTGATCGGTATAACAGGAGGGTCGAATTCTTCGATCCTCCGCACAACGCACGAGTGCACCTGTCGGGCCGTCCGCTCGCCGGGCTGAGCGAGGGATCGATACTGGTGTCGCTTGAAGAGAAATCTCTCGGATACTCCGACGCCATTCCGGATGACGACTTCAGTTGAGATCCATAGGGCCCGGAACCGTACCCACGGTTCCGGGCCCCTCGTCAGTACGACCTACCGCTTACCGCGCCGCGTCCGGATGCACCGACTCCGTCACCGGGCGGCCCTCCGTCACCTTCGGCTCCACCGGCTTGCGGAGCTGGATGTTCAGCTCGCGCAGGCGGGCCTCCTCCAGTTCCGTGGGGGCGCCCATCATGAGGTCCTGGGCGTTACCGTTGAGGGGGAAGGCGATGGTCTCGCGGATGTTGGGCTCGTCCGCGAGGAGCATGACGATGCGGTCCACGCCCGGGGCGATGCCGCCGTGCGGCGGGGCGCCGAACTGGAAGGCGCGGAGCATGCCCGCGAACTCGGTCTCGACGGTCTCGCGGGAGTAGCCCGCGATCTCGAAGGCCTTGAACATGATGTCGGGCTCGTGGTTCCGGATCGCGCCGGAGGAGAGCTCGATGCCGTTGCAGACGATGTCGTACTGCCAGCCGAGGACGTCCAGCGGGTCCTGGGTCTCCAGGGCCTCCAGGCCGCCCTGCGGCATCGAGAACGGGTTGTGCGAGAAGTCGATCTTGCCGGTCTCCTCGTCCTTCTCGTACATCGGGAAGTCCACGATCCACGCGAAGCGGAAGACGTTCTCCTCGAACTGCCCGGCGCGCTTGGCGGCCTCGACCCGGACCGGGCCCATGATCTTGGAGACCTCGTCGAACTCGCCGGCGCCGAAGAAGACGGCGTGGCCGGGCTCCAGGCCCAGGCGCTCGGTGAGGACCTTGACGTTCTCCTCGGTGAGGAACTTGGCGATGGGGCCGGTGAGGGCGCCGCCCTCGCCGACGCGGATCCAGGCCAGGCCCTTCGCGCCGAGCGAGATCGCGTAGTCGCCGAGGCCGTCGAAGAACTTGCGCGGCTGGTCGCCGGTGTCCGGGACGGCGAGCGCGCGCACGTGCTTGCCGGCGAACGCCTTGAACTCGGAGTGCGCGAACACGTCGGTGAGGTCGACCAGTTCGAGCGAGGTGCGCAGGTCCGGCTTGTCGTTGCCGTACTTCAGCATCGACTCGCGGAACGGGATCCGCGGGAACGGCGAGGTGACGTGGCGGCCGCCGCCGAACTCCTCGAAGAGCTCCGTCATGAGCTTCTCGATCGGCTGGAAGACGTCCTCCTGCTCGACGAAGCTCATCTCGACGTCGAGCTGGTAGAACTCGCCCGGCGAGCGGTCGGCGCGGGCGTCCTCGTCGCGGAAGCAGGGCGCGATCTGGAAGTAGCGGTCGAAGCCCGAGATCATCAGGAGCTGCTTGAACTGCTGCGGGGCCTGCGGCAGCGCGTAGAACTTGCCCGGGTTCAGACGGGACGGGACGACGAAGTCGCGGGCGCCCTCGGGGGAGGTCGCGGTGAGGATCGGGGTCGCCATCTCGTTGAAGCCGAGGGCCACCATCTTGGAGCGGATGGCGGCGATGACGGCCGAGCGCAGCATGATGTTGCGGTGCATGCGCTCGCGGCGCAGGTCGAGGAAGCGGTACTCCAGGCGCCGCTCCTCGTTGACGCCGTCGTCGGCGTTGATGGTGAAGGGGATCTGCTGGGCGGCGCCCAGGATCTCGACCTCCGCGACCTCGACCTCGACCTCGCCGGTGGGCAGCTCGGCGTTGACGTTCTCCGCGCCGCGCGAGACGACCTTGCCGTCGACGCGGACGACGGACTCCTTGGTCAGCTTGTCGAGCGCCTCGTACGCGGCGGTGCCGGGCCGGGCGACGAGCTGCGTGATGCCGTAGTGGTCGCGCAGATCGATGAAGAGGATGCCGCCCAGGTCGCGCCGATTGTGCAGCCAGCCGCTCAGCCGGACGTCGGTGCCGACGTCAGAGGCGCGGAGCTCGCCGCAGGTGTGGGACCTGTACCGATGCATCGTCGTTCATCCAGTCTTCGGGATCGATGGTGAAGGGCTTGACGGTGTCAAGGTTTCCCAGCCTACCGGCCGGGCCGGGATCGCTCCCCGGACACCGTCGGTGGCGGCCCGCGGTCCGGTATTCATAAAGTGGGGCAATGCGCACCGAGGACGTCCTGGCCGCGATCGCGACCGGCCTGTGGCGCTGGGACAACGCGTCCGGGACCGTCTCGCTCGACGCCGAGGCGGCCCGGCTGCTCGGGCTGCCCGCCGAGCGCGTGCGGCTCAGCGAGGCGGCCGTACGCTCCCGTTTCCATCCGGTCGACTGGAACGAGATCGACGGGGTGGTGAACCTCGCCGTCGCCGAGGGCACCCTCGCCGAGTCCCGGCTGCGGATCATGGACGAGCACGGGCGGGTGATCCGTACCGTACGGAGCCGGTCCAGGCCGCTGGTCGAGGGGAACGACCACCAGCTCGTCGGCACCCTCCAGGAGGTCGCCGAGCCGGCGCCGGGCACCGCCGTCCGCACCCCGGTCACCGGTGACTGGCGCCGCTCCCGGGAGGCCTTCCTGCTCGACGCGGGCCGGGCGCTCGCCGAGGCGCGGTCGACGGCCGAGGTGCTGCGGGTGGCCGCCTCCCTGTCCATGCCGGGCTTCTCGCCGGACGGGCTCGCCGTCTTCGGGGTCGCGGGCGACCGGCTGACGATCATCGGGCACCACGGGCAGAGCCACGACGACGAGGGGCCCTTCGCGTCGATGGCGCTCGACACCGACTACCCGGCGGCCGAGGTGGTCCGCACGGGCCGGGCGATCTACCTGCCGTCGCCCGAGGAGTACCTGCGCCGCTTCCCCGTGACCTGGCCGCTCGCCCAGCGCTTCGGGCGCCGCTCGTGGGCCTTCGTGCCGCTGGTCGTCGCCGGGCGCACGCTGGGCGCCTGGATGGCGGCCTTCAAGCACCCGGTGGCCTTCACGCCCGACGAGCGCTCGGTGCTGACGACGGTGGCGCGGATGCTGGCGCAGGCCCTCGCACGCGCGGGCGTGGCCGAGTCGGAGCGCGAGCTGTCCCTCGGCCTCCAGCGGACGATGATGCCGGTCCTGGGGCCGGGGATCCCGGGCCTGCGGGTGGCCGCGCGGTACGTGCCGACCGGCGGCGGGCTCCAGGTCGGCGGCGACTGGTACGACATGATCCGGCTGCCCGGCGGCGCCTCGCGCCCCGACGGGGGCGGCGCGGGCCGGATCGCCCTGGTCATCGGGGACGTGCAGGGGCACGACGTGCGGGCGGCCGGCCTGATGGGACAGCTCAGGATCGCCCTGCGCGCGTACGCCTCGGAGGGGCACCGGCCGGACGCGGTCCTCTCCCGGGCCTCGCGCTTCCTGTACGGGATCACGGACGGTGACGACGGGGAGGACGAGCACGGGCCGCGGTTCGCGACCTGCCTGTACCTGGAGGTCGACCTGGAGACGGGGACGGTGGACATCGCGCGGGCGGGGCACCCCGACCCGGCGGTGCGGACGAACGACGGGACGGTGCTGCTGCGGCCCACGGCCGGCGGCCTGCCCCTCGGCGTCGAACCCGACACCGACTACCCCACCACCCGGATCGCGCTCGACCCCGGCGAGACCCTGATGATCTGCACCGACGGGCTCCTGGAGACCGGCGGGCACGACCTGGACACCGGCTGGGAGCGGGTCAGGAAGCTCCTGGAGTCCCACGACGGCGAGGACCTGGAGGAGCTCGCCGACATCCTCGTGGAGGCCGTCCACGGACCCGGCTCGCACCACACCACGGGCCCGCTCGCGGACCGGCGCGAGGACGACATCGCCGTCCTGCTGCTCTCCCGCCGCCCCGCCGGGACCGTACGGGAGGCCCCGCGCCGCACCCTGATGACGATCGCCCAGGCGGAGCCGGAGCGGATCGCGGAGGCGCGGGAGCAGGTGCGGCAGCTCCTGCACGACTGGGCGGACGAGGACCAGCTCGACTCGGCGGTCCTGATGGTCTCCGAGATGGTCACCAACGTCCTCGTCCACACGGACGGCGACGCGCTCCTGGTCGCGGAGGTCGCCTGCGACGGGACGTCCCGGCGGCTGCGCGTGGAGGTCTCCGACACCAGCGACGAGCTGCCGCACCGGCGCCGGCCGGGCGAGATGGCGTCCAGCGGGCGCGGCCTGGTCCTGATGGAGATGCTGGCGCACGCGTGGGGGGTCGACCCGCGCGGCGAGGGCAAGTCGATCTGGTTCGAGCTGAACGAGCCGGGGACGACGGAGGGCTGCTGCGGGTAGGACCTAGCTCCCGGGCCCGTATGGCGCGTCGGGGGCGTCGGGCCCGTGGGGTGCGTCGGGGCGGCCGTCCCCCGACCCGTACCGGCTCCGCAGCTCCCCCAGCACCCCCGTCGCCGCGGCCGTCAGGGGGACGGCGAGGAGCATGCCGAGGATGCCCGCGACGGAGGCGCCGGCCGTGATCGCGAGCATGACGGCGGCCGGGTGCATGTGGACGGTCCTGCTCTGCACCACGGGCTGGAGCAGGTGCCCCTCGATGACCTGGACGGCGAGGACGACCCCGAGCGCCCACAGGGCGATGACGAAGCCCCGGTCCGCGAGGGCGACGAGGACCGCGACCGCGCCGGAGAGGAAGGCGCCGAGGTAGGGGATGTACGCGGTGACGAAGACGAGCGCCGCGAGCCCGACCGCCCCCGGCACGCGCAGCACGAGCAGTCCGGTGCCGATGAGGGTCGCGTCGACGAGGGCGATGAACGTCGTGCCGCGCATGAAGCCCTCGACGGCCTCGAAGGCGCGGCGGGCCATGGCCTCGACGGTGTCGCCGGTCGTGCGGGGCACGAGGGAGCGCAGGGCCCCGGCGGCCCGGTCGGAGTCGCGCAGGAAGAAGAAGATCAGGAGCAGCGCGAGGACGGCGGTGGCGATCAGCTCCCCGACGACGCTGATGCCGGAGATCACCCCGGAGGCGGCGGTGCCGCCGAACTTCCTGAGGAGGTCCCCGGCGTTCCTGCTGAGGTCGTCGAGGGAGGTCCCGGCCGCGCCGAAGTGCTTCGCGATGTCCTCGGCGGCCTGCCGGAGCGAGGCGACGATCTGGTCGCCGGTGTCGATGAGGGCGGCGACGACGATGTACGTGGCGCCGCCGACGACCGCGAGGACGGCGAGGACGGTGAGCCCGGCGGCGAGGGACTTCCGGACCTTCATCCGCAGCAGGCGCCGGTAGAGGGGGCCGAGGAGGGCGGTGCCGAGGATCGCGAGCAGGACGGGCGTGACGGCCGTCTTGAGGACGACGCAGAGCCGGATGCCGACGGCGGCGACCCCGGCGACGAGCAGCAGGACGACGCACCAGGCGGCGACCCGGCGGGCGGCTTCGGGGAGGAGCGGTCGGGCGGTGGGCGTCTGCACCCGACCACCGGACCACGCCGCCCGGCACGCCGTCGCGCGCTGACGGTCCGTACGGGTGACGGGGCGTCAGCGGACGGTCGCGGGTGCGGACCGGGTACGGGGCCGGCGCAAGCCCGGGTACGGGTACGGGGCCGGCTCAGGACCGGGTACGGGTACGGGACCCGGCGCGGGACCGGGTACGCGTACGGGGCCGGAGCGCGCGCCCCGGCCCCGTACCCCCGGCGTCGTTACTCGCCCATCCCGTGGACCGCCGGGACCGTGCCGAGGCGGCCCGCCTGGAAGTCCTCGAAGGCCTGGCGCAGTTCGGCCTGGGTGTTCATGACGAACGGGCCGTAGTGGGCCATGGGCTCGCGGATCGGGCGCCCGCCGAGGAGGACGACCTCCAGGTCCGGGGTGTTGCCGTCCTGCTTCTCGTCGGCGCGGACGGTCAGGGCGCCGCCCTTGCCGAAGACGGCGGTCTGGCCGGTGTGGACCGGCCGCCGCTCGGCGCCGACGGTGCCGCGGCCCGCGAGCACGTACGCGAGGCCGTTGAAGTCCTCCCGCCAGGGCAGGCTGATCCCGGCGCCGGGGCGCAGGGTGGCGTGGATCATCGTGATCGGGGTGTGGGTGATGCCGGGGCCCTCGTGGCCGTCGAGCTCGCCCGCGATGACGCGGAGCAGCGCGCCGCCGTCGGGGGAGGTGAGGAGCTGGACCTGGCCGCCGCGGATGTCCTGGTAGCGGGGGGCCATCATCTTGTCGGCGGCCGGCAGGTTCACCCAGAGCTGGAGGCCGTGGAAGAGGCCGCCGCTGACGACGAGGGACTCCGGCGGGGCCTCGATGTGCAGGAGGCCGGCGCCGGCGGTCATCCACTGGGTGTCGCCGTTGGTGATGGTGCCGCCACCACCCTGGGAGTCCTGGTGGTCGAAGGTGCCGTCGATGATGTAGGTGACGGTCTCGAAGCCGCGGTGGGGGTGCCAGGGCGTGCCCTTGGGCTCTCCGGGCGCGTACTCCACCTCACCCATCTGGTCCATCATGATGAACGGGTCGAGGTACTGGTGGTTGATCCCCGCGAAGGCCCGGCGGACCGGGAAGCCCTCTCCCTCGAAGCCGGAGGGGGCCGTGGTCACGGCGAGCACGGGGCGGGCCGGGGCGTCGGCGGGGGCGGCGACGCGCGGCAGGGTGAGCGGGTTCTCGACAGTCACGGCGGGCATGGCGGGACCTCCTTGGGCGACCTTGCACGTCCACTTTAGTTGAACGCTGAACTTTCTGCCACCCGGAACGCGGCCCGGCGGGGAGGAATTCCCCGGCTGTCCTGAAGTCGTTCATCCGTACGGGTGAGGGAGCCCTCCGCTCCCCCGGCCGCTCGGGCACGCTGGCTCCGCCGGGCGCCCCGCCCGGCGCCCCGACGGCCCGAGGAGCCCGCATGTCGTCCACGCCCGAGCACCTGAAGTACACGAAGGAACACGAGTGGGTGGAGAGGCGGGGCGACGGCCGCGTACGCGTCGGCATCACCGACTTCGCGCAGAAGCAGCTCGGGGACATCGTGTTCGTGGAGAACCCGAAGGTGGGCGACCGGGTGGAGGCGGGGGATCCGGCCGGCACCCTGGAGTCGGTCAAGGCGGTCTCCGAGCTGTACGCGCCGCTCACCGGCCGGGTGACCGCCGTGAACGGCGACCTCGACTCCGACTCCGAGTGGGTCAACAACGACCCGTACGGCGACGGCTGGCTCTTCGAGCTCGAGCCCGACGACGCGGGCGCCCTCGACGGGCTGCTCAGCGCCGCGCAGTACGAGGAGTACGTCGCCGAGGACGCCTCCGAATAGGCCCCGGTACGCGCGCGAACGGGCCCGGCGCCCCCGGAAGGGGGCGCCGGGCCCGTCCGGTCCCGCCCGCGTCAGCCGTACATCCGCCGCATCGCGAAGTCGACCATCTGCTCCACGGCCTTCGCGTCGAAGACCATGCGGTGGTCGCCCTCCATGTCGAGGACGAAGCCGTAGCCGGTCGGCAGCAGGTCGATCACCTCGGCGCCGGTGATCACGAAGTACTTCGACTCCTTGCCCGCGTACCGCCGCAGCTCCTTGAGCGAGGTGAACATGGGGATGACCGGCTGCTGGGTGTTGTGCAGGGCCAGGAAGCCGGGGTTGTCGCCGCGCGGGCAGTAGACCTTCGAGGTGGCGAAGATCTGCTGGAAGTCCTCGGCGGCCAGGGTGCCGGTGGTGAAGGCGCGCACGGCGTCCGCGAGGGAGGGCGGCGAGGGCTCCGGGTAGAGCGGGGCCTGCTGCCCGTAACCGCCCTGCACGCCGCCCGGCGCACCGGCCTGCATCCCGCCCTGCTGGGGCGGGATGTACTGCTGCTGGGCGGCACTACCGTCCGCGTGCTGGCCGTATCCGTACATGGCCCCAGCCTAGCGAGCGGCGGGGGGCCGCCGGGGCCCGTGCCCCTTACCCGTGGGTACGCCCGCCGGTGGCCGCGGAGGCGTGTGACGCGTGGGGCGCACGAGGTGCGGGAGGCACGGGATGAAGGCGAGTCTCGTCACAGATGCCCGTCAGGGGTTGCCCTTATTACCCACGGGTAGCATCATCGTGGAGAGCGTTTTGCTACTCACTGGTACGTGTACGAGGAACCTCCCTCCCCGAGCCTTACGGAGCCGTCGCCATGGGGCACTACAAGTCGAATCTCCGCGACATCGAGTTCAACCTCTTCGAGGTCCTCGGCCGCGACAAGGTGTACGGCACCGGTCCGTTCGAGGAGATGGACGTCGAGACCGCCAAGAGCATCCTCGACGAGATCCGCCGCCTCGCCGAGAACGAGCTCGCGGAGTCCTTCGCCGACGCCGACCGCAACCCGCCGGTCTTCGACCCGGAGACCAACACCGCGCCGGTCCCGGCCTCCTTCAAGAAGTCGTACGACGCCTTCATGGAGTCCGAGTACTGGCGCCTGGGCATCCCGGAGGAGATCGGCGGCACCGTCTCCCCGCGCTCCCTGATCTGGGCCTACGCGGAACTGCTGCTCGGCTCGAACCCGGCCGTCTGGATGTACTCCTCCGGCCCGGCCTTCGCCGGCATCCTCCACAACGAGGGCAACGAGGCGCAGAAGAAGGTCGCGCGGATCGCCGTCGAGAAGCGCTGGGGCTCCACCATGGTCCTCACCGAGCCCGACGCGGGCTCGGACGTCGGCGCCGGCCGCACCAAGGCGGTCCAGCAGGAGGACGGCTCCTGGCACATCGAGGGCGTCAAGCGCTTCATCACCTCCGGTGAGCACGACATGGAGGAGAACATCCTCCACTACGTCCTCGCCCGCCCCGAGGGCGCCGGCCCCGGCACCAAGGGCCTGAGCCTCTTCCTCGTCCCCAAGTACGAGTTCGACTGGGAGACCGGCGAGCTGGGCGCCCGCAACGGCGTGTACGCCACCAACGTCGAGCACAAGATGGGCCTCAAGGCCTCCAACACGTGCGAGATGACCTTCGGCGACAGGCACCCCGCCAAGGGCTGGCTGATCGGCGACAAGCACGACGGCATCCGCCAGATGTTCCTCATCATCGAGTTCGCCCGCATGATGGTCGGCACGAAGGCGATCTCCACCCTCTCCACGGGCTACCTCAACGCCCTGGAGTACGCCAAGGAGCGCGTCCAGGGCACCGACCTGGCCAACTTCATGGACAAGGCCGCGCCCAAGGTCACCATCACGCACCACCCCGACGTCCGCCGCTCGCTGATGACGCAGAAGGCGTACGCCGAGGGCATGCGCTCCCTCGTCCTCTACACGGCCTCCGTGCAGGACGAGATCGCGGTCAAGGAGGCGGCCGGCGAGGACGCCAAGGCGCTGCACGGCCTCAACGACCTGCTGCTCCCGATCGTGAAGGGCTACGGCTCCGAGAAGGGCTACGAGCAGCTCGCGCAGTCGCTCCAGACCTTCGGCGGCTCCGGCTTCCTCCAGGAGTACCCGATCGAGCAGTACATCCGGGACGCCAAGATCGACACCCTCTACGAGGGCACCACGGCCATCCAGGGCCAGGACTTCTTCTTCCGGAAGATCGTGCGCGACCAGGGCGCGGCCCTGAACACGCTGTCCGAGGAGATCAAGAAGTTCCTCGCGGTCGGCACCGGCGGCGAGGAGCTGGCCGGCGCCCGCGACGCGCTCGCCAAGGCGGCCGTCGACCTGGAGGCCATCGTCGGCACGATGATCACCGACCTCACCGCCACCGGCGAGGACGTCAAGAACATCTACAAGGTCGGCCTCAACACCACCCGCCTGCTGCTCGCCTCCGGCGACGTGGTCGTCGGCTACCTGCTCCTGCGGGGCGCGGCCGTCGCCGCCGAGAAGCTGGCCGCCGGCGCCTCCGGCAAGGATGTCGCCTTCTACCAGGGCAAGATCGCGGCCGCGAAGTTCTTCGCCGCCAACGTCCTGCCGGGCGTCTCCACCGAGCGCGCGCTCGCCGAGTCCGTCGAGGGCTCGCTGATGGACCTGGACGAGGCCGCGTTCTAGGACCGCTGCTCGCAGCGGCCGAGAGCACTTCTCGTCCATACAAGGAACGGCTCGTCCCCGGGGAGGGGGGCGGGCCGTTCCGCCTTCCCGGACTTCTCCGCCGTTCGCGGCCCTCCGCCTTCCGCGCCCTCCGCCCTTCCGGGCGCATCCGCCTCCCGGCCGTTCCGCCCTCCCGGGCGCATCCGCCTCCCCGGGCGCCTCGGCCTCCCCACCGGCCCCCTGCGTAAGGTGAACCCCATGAGCAGCGCAGCTTCCCGTACCGCCGCAGGCCCCTTCGACCGCGGGCACACCGACGACCTCATGGCCTTCCTCGCGGCCTCCCCCTCGCCGTACCACGCGGTCGCGAACGCGGCCGAGCGGCTTGAGAAGGCCGGATTCCGGAGGGTCGAGGAGACCGCGGCCTGGGACGCGACCAGCGGCGGGAAGTACGTGGTCCGCGGCGGCGCAATCATCGCCTGGTACGTGCCGGAGGGCGCCGCCGCCCACACCCCGTACCGGATCGTCGGCGCCCACACCGACTCCCCCAACCTGCGCGTGAAGCCGCGCCCCGACATGGGCGCGCAGGGCTGGCGGCAGGTCGCCGTCGAGGTCTACGGCGGCACCCTCCTCAACACCTGGCTCGACCGCGACCTCGGCCTGGCGGGCCGGCTCACCCTGCGCGACGGCAGCCACCGCCTGGTGAACGTCGACCGGCCGCTGCTGCGCGTCCCGCAGCTCGCCATCCACCTCGACCGGCAGGCCAACGACGGCCTCAAGCTCGACCGCCAGCGGCACATGCAGCCCGTGTGGGGCATCGGGGACGTCCACGAGGGCGACCTGATCTCCTTCGTCGCCGCCGAGGCCGGCGTCGACGCCGAGGACGTGTCCGGCTGGGACCTGATGGTCCACGCCGTCGAGGCCCCCGCCTACCTGGGCCGCGACCGCGAACTGCTCGCCGGGCCGCGCATGGACAACCTGCTCTCCGTGCACGCCGCCACCGCCGCGCTCGCCTCCCTCGCGGGCCGCGACGACCTGCCGTACATCCCGGTCCTCGCCGCCTTCGACCACGAGGAGAACGGCTCGGAGGCCGACACCGGCGCCCAGGGCCCCCTGCTCGGCAACGTCCTGGAGCGCTCGGTCTACGCCCGGGGCGGCTCCTACGAGGACCGGGCGCGCGCCTTCGCCGGCACCGTCTGCCTCTCCTCCGACACCGGCCACGCGGTCCACCCCAACTACGCGGAGCGGCACGACCCGACGCACCACCCGCGCGTCGACGGCGGCCCGATCCTCAAGGTGAACGTCAACCAGCGCTACGCCACCGACGGCAGCGGCCGGGCCGTCTTCGCCGCCGCCTGCGAGAAGGCGGGCGTGCCCTGGCAGTCCTTCGTCTCCAACAACGACATGCCCTGCGGCACCACGATCGGCCCGATCACGGCCGCCCGCCACGGCATCAGCACCGTGGACATCGGCGTCGCGATCCTCTCCATGCACAGCGCCCGCGAACTGTGCGGCGCGCAGGACCCGTTCCTCCTCGCGAACGCGCTGGTGGCGTTCCTGGAGGGCTGAGCCCGGCATCGTCCGGCCGGGGCCGCTCGCGAAACATCCGCGAAAGGTCCCGCCCGGCAGGCTCGTCCCCATGCACCGTCATGAGGGTCCGCCGCTGCGGAAGTTCGTCCCGTCCGTCGCCGTCGCCGTGCTCCTCGTCCTGACCGGGACGGGGCTGCTCATCGGCTCGTACAACGACCGGCCGCCGTGGGGCACCGACATCGCGTACGAGGGCGGCTTCATCCTGGCCTCCCGGATCCGCGGGTACGACGTGGACGGGTCGCGGACGAAGGCGCTGCTCGCCGGGGAGTGCGCGCGGATGGAGCGGGACGGCATGGGCGGCGAGCGGGCCGTCCACGATCCGGCCGCCTGGGTGGCGGGGTGCCTGGACGGGGCCGCGGGGCGCCCGTCCAGGAACCAGGGGCTCGTGCGCTAGACGGCCTCGTCCATGCCCGCGAGGATCAGCGGAAGGCGGGAGGCGCCCGCGTCCGTGACCTTCACCGGGACGCCCCAGTCCTGCTGGTGGACGTGGCAGGCCGGGTACTCGTTGGCGCCCGCGGCGGAGCCGCTGTCGGACTCGGTGTCGTCGCAGGAGGCCGCCATCGCGGAGACGTGCA
Source organism: Streptomyces sp. NPDC007872 (assembly GCF_042868165.1). Classification (NCBI taxonomy): domain Bacteria; kingdom Bacillati; phylum Actinomycetota; class Actinomycetes; order Kitasatosporales; family Streptomycetaceae; genus Streptomyces; species Streptomyces sp. NPDC007872. Next base: position 339,603 of record NZ_JBIAEA010000005.1, on the reverse strand, counting down.
GCACGCCCTCCGTGACCTCCGGGTTCAGGTCGAGGTCGCGGAAGAGGTCCGTGCCCGTGCCCTCGCCGCCGAGCAGCAGCTCCGGCGGGGTCGAGGAGACCAGGAGCCGGGTCGAGGGGCCGTAGCGCTCGTCCAGCTTCTGCCCGGTCGGGGCCCGGAAGACGACGTCGAGGCGGAGGCGGCCGGGGGCGACCTCGGTGGCCTCGCGCCGGGTGCGGTGGGCGACCGCCTCGACCCGCACGGCCTCCTCGGGCAGCCGCAGCCGGGTCAGCCGGTGCCGGGCGGACTCGACGACCACGATGTCCCCGTCCACGAGGACCGCGTCGCTCGGCTCGCGCAGGTCGGTGGCGAGGGTGGTGACCTCGCCGGTGGCGGGGTCGTAGCGGCGCAGGGCGTGGTTGTACGTGTCGCTGACGGCGACCGAGCCGTCGGGCAGGGCGGTCACGCCCAGCGGGTGCTGGAACAGCGCCTGGCCGGCGTCGCCGTCACGGTGCCCGAAGTCGAAGAGCCCGGTGCCGACGGCGGTGCGCACGACCCCGTCCGCGTCGATCCAGCGCAGGGCGCTGGTCTCGGAGTCCGCGATCCACAGCCGGTCCCCGGCCGCCGCGAGTCCGGAGGGCTGCGCGAACCAGGCCTCGGCGGCGGGCCCGTCGACGAGCCCCTCGTTGGTGGTCCCGGCCGCGACCCCGACGGTCTTCGTCTCCGGGTCGTACGTCCACAACTGGTGGACGCCGGCCATGGCGATCCACACCTTGCCCTGCCACCAGGCGACGTCCCACGGCGAGGAGAGGTCGACCTCCAGGGCGGGGCCGGAGGTCGGGGACCCCTGCCACCACTGCTTCCCGGTGCCCGCGAGCAGCTCGATCGCTCCGCTCTCCGGGTCGTAGGCGCGCAGGGCGTGGTGCACCGTGTCGGCGACGACGACCCTGCCGTCGGGAAGCCGGGCGAGTCCCTGCGGCTCGCGGAAGACGCCCTCGCCGATGCGGCGCACGACGGTCTCGCCGTCCGCGGCCAGCTCGACGAGCTGGTGCCGGGTGGTGTCGGAGACCAGGAAGTTCCCGGACGGGAGCGCGATCGCCTTGCCGGGGAAGCGCAGGTCGGTGGCGACGGGCTCCGGCGCCACGTACGGACCGTCGCCGCGCCGCAGCGTCCCCTTGGCCCCGTGCTCGGCCTCCAGCTCCTCCACGAGGGTCCGGATCGCGTTGGCGTGGCCCTCGCCGGCGTGCTGGGCGACGACGTACCCCTCGGGGTCGACCACGACGAGCGTCGGCCAGGCGCGCACGGCGTACTGCTTCCAGGTCGCGAGCTCCGGGTCGTCCAGGACGGGGTGGTGCACCTCGTACCGCTCGACGGCGTCCACCACCGCCCGGTGCTCGGCCTCGTGCACGAACTTCGGCGAGTGCACCCCGACGATCACCAGGGTGTCGCGGTGCTTCTCCTCCAGGTCGCGCAGCTCGTCGAGGACGTGCAGGCAGTTCACGCAGCAGAAGGTCCAGAAGTCGAGGAGGACGATCTTTCCCCGCAGGTCGGCGAGGGTCAGCTCTTCTCCGCCGGTGTTCAGCCAGCCGCCCTTGCCGATCAGCTCGGGGGCGCGGACACGGGCACGTCGGGGCGCGGGGGTGGGCGCGGGAGCGTTCATGGGTCCAAGGGTGCCGTACGGGTGGAAAGTGGGGGTCGGGCGGGGGCCGAGGGCGTGTCCGGGGGCGGGTTCCGGGGCGGGGGCCGGTCAGCATGGCGGGCATGGAGCACGTGGTCAGATCATCGGACTATTCCTGCCGTCGGGTGATCGGCGGATTACTCGTGGTGGTCCTGCTCGCCCTGCCCTGCGCGGTCCTCTCCGAGGGCGCGGGGTGGGCCGGCGGGGTCGGGGACGGGAACCTGCGGCTGACCGTGACCGTCAACGGCCGGGCCGACAGCCACCTCCGGCCGCCGGAGGTACGGGTCGGAGGGTGGGTCGTGAAGCGGTACCGGCTGCTGAACCTGAGCGAGGCGGACCTGTACCGGGTGCGGGTGCTCGACCCCGGCGCCCCCGCCGGGTCCGTGCGGTGCCCGGGAGCGCCGCTGCCCGCGGCCGAGGAGGTAGAGTGCACGGCCAGGTTCCGGGCGGCGGCGGGACGGCACGTGCATCCCGTACGGGCCGAGGGCGACGTCCCCTCCCTGCACACGCGGCTCACCGCGACCGCCCCCTCCGGGTACGCAGGGGTCGCCGGGGCCCTCCAGCTCACCGAGGAGGTCGTGGTCGCCGTCCCGGGACCGGGATCGGGGCCGGGGGCGGCATCGGGGGCGGGGGCGGGGGCGGGCGGGGGGTCCGCCACCGTGACGTACACCGTCACCAACCAGGGGAACCTCCCCCTCCACGCCGTCCGGGTCGAGGACCCCGGCCTCGCCCTCGCACCCGGCGCTCCCGACTGCGGAGGACAGGGCGGGACCGTGCCCGTCCTCGCCGTGGGCGCCTCCGCCTCCTGCACGACGACCGTACGGCTCCCCCCGGGGACCTACCGGAGCACCGGCCGCGCCTCCGGCAGCGACCGGGCGACCACGCTCGGGGCCGGCGGCGAACGGGTCTCGGCACCCGTGCTCACGGCGGGGGCCTCGGCCGTCTTCGTGGTGGGGGGAGGGGTGGGGGCCGGGACCGGAGGGGCGAGCGCGGGAAGTTCCTCGGGTGCGCCGGGGGCGGGAGCCGGTGCCGGCGCCGGAGCGGCGGCCGGTGCCGGAGCGGCGGGGGCCGGGGCGCCGGGCGCGAGGGACGGGACGTCAGACGCGGCAGCCGGGACGCCAGGCACAGCCGGGACGCCAGGCACAACCGGAGGGCCTGGCACAGCCGGGGCGCCGGGAGCGGCCGGAGGGCCCGGCGCGGCCCAGGCGCCCGGCGCGGCCGGGGCGGGGTCGGGGGAGGTCGTGGCCGGGAGCAGTGGGGTCCCCGGGAGCCCCGTCGGTGCGGGGACGACCGGGCTTCCCGCGCCTCCCGCGTTTCCCGGCGCGGGCGCCGCCCCCGGAGCCGTACCCCCCGGAGCCGTACCGCCCGCCCCGCCCTCCGTCCCCCCTCCCGGTCTCCGGCGTGCCGCCGGGGTCGACGACGAGGGGTTCCTCGGGCGGGTGCGGCGGCGGGCGCGGGAGGCGCGGGAGCTGGGCGTGGCGACGGTCCTGCTGATGCTCCTCATCCCGGCGGCCGTCGCCGCCGCGCTCCTCGGCAGCCGGAGGACGTGACCGTGGCCCTGCTCGAAACCCTCGTCGTCGTCCTCGGCGTCGCGCTCGTCGCCGCCCTCTCCGTCTTCGCCAAGACCAGGCTCTTCCCGGTCGGGGAGGACGAGGAGCCGCGCGAGGACGTGGCCGAGTACATCGCCATGATGGTGTCGGTCCTCTACGCCGTCGTCCTCGGCCTCTGCCTGGTCTCCGTCTGGGAGACGCGTTCGGCCGCCGCCGACCACGTCCAGGCCGAGGCGAGCGCCCTGCACCAGACGTACCTGCTCGCGGACGCGCTCCCGCTCGCCCAGCGGCAGCCGGTGCGCGACGCGGCCCGGACGTACGCGAGCCACGTCGTGGACGTCGAGTGGCCCGCGATGGCCGGCCGCGCGCCCCTCGACGGCTCGGGCTGGACGCTGCTCGACCAGTTGCGGCGGGCGGGCGAGGTCACCCGGTCCGACCGGGTGTCCGAGCAGATCGCGGCCCAGGAGGTGCTGGCCCAGCTCGGTTACGTGGACGACGCGCGGCGCGGCCGGGAGGCGGCGGCGCAGGAGCGGCTCTCGCCCGTGCTGTGGACGGGGCTGCTGATCGGCGGCGTGCTGACGCTCGCGTTCATGTTCCTCTTCGGGATCAAGCGGAGCGCGACCCACGTGGTGATGGTGATGGGCCTGTCCGGGTTCATCGCCTTCACGGTGCTGCTGATCCATCAGCTCGACTCGCCGTTCGGGGAGATGCTCGGGACGGGTCCGGACGCGTTCACCCGCTACTTCGGGTGAGAAGCGGCTCCGGCCGGGAAGGAGTGACCGGGTGAAATATCTCGTACGGGACAAGATCTTCGCGATCGGCGACGACTACTGGATCGAGGACGAGCACGGGCGCCACGCCTTCCTCGTCGACGGCAAGGCCATGCGGCTGCGCGACACCCTGGAGCTGAAGGACCCCGACGGACAGGTCCTGATCACGCTGCGGCAGAAGATGTTCAGCCTGCGGGACGCGATGACGATCGAGCGGGACGACCGACCGCTCGCGACCGTCCGCCGCAAGCGGCTCTCGCTGCTGCGCAACCACTACCGGGTGACGCTGGTCGAGGGCACCGAACTGGACGTCAGCGGCCGGATCCTGGACCGGGAGTTCGCCGTCGAGTACGAGGGCGAACTCCTGGTCCACGTCTCCCGGCAGTGGTTCCACGTCCGCGACACGTACGCGGTGAACGTGGTCCGCGAGGACGCCGACGCCGCCCTCATGGTGGCGGTGGCGGTGTGCGTGATCCGGATGGCGGAGCGGGAACGGGAGGACTGAGGTCCTTCGAGGGCACCTAGCCCCGCTTGGGCACCGCCACGCCCAGGACCCGGTCCTTCAGGGCCGGGAACTCCTCGCGGGTCGTGGCGACCCGGCCGGGGTCGAGTGCGACGCGCAGGACCTCCTCGCCGGGGCCCGCCTCCGCGAGGACCTCGCCCCAGGGGTCGACGACGACGGAGTGGCCGGCCTGCTCGATGCCCGCGTGGGTGCCGGCGGTGCCGCAGGCCAGCACGTACGCCTGGTTCTCGACCGCGCGGGCCCGCGCCAGGAGGGTCCAGTGGGCGCGGCGGCGGGCGGGCCAGCCGGCCGGGACGACGAAGGCCTGCGCGCCCGCGTCGACCAGGCCGCGGAAGAGCTCGGGGAAGCGCAGGTCGTAGCAGGTGCCGACGCCGATGGTGAGGTGCGGCAGGTCGACGGTGACCAGGTCCTCCCCGGCGGCCATGAGGACCGCCTCGCCCCTGTCGAAGCCGAAGCGGTGGATCTTCCGGTAGGAGGCGGCGAGTTCGCCGTCGGGGGAGAGGACGAGCGAGGTGTTGTAGAGGGCGCCGGCCTCCGCCTCGACGAACGAGCCGGCGTGCAGCCAGACCCCGGCGTCCCGGGCGGCCTCGGCCATCGCCCGGTGCGTGGGGCCGTTCAGCGGCTCGGACCCGGCGGCGAAGAGGTCGGACGCGAAGGCGCCGACGGTCCACAGCTCGGGGAGGACGACGAGGTCCGCGCGGCCGGATTCCTCCCGTACGAGGCGCGCCGCGCGGGCGCGACGGGCGTCGACCGGTTCGTCCGGGTCTACCGCGATCTGGATCAGCGAGGCGCGCACACTACCACCGTCCTGGCATTCGAGCCGTCAACACCGGCCTACGATCGTCACACGAAAGCACTGCCGGGGTGCCTTCGGGCAGCGTAACTTAGCGTCCGAGCCTCCCACCCAGTCGTGTTTTCAGCCCGCGCACCGAAGAACCGCCGAGGGGTCCCGTGACCGTCCATCCCAGCCTCCAGAACTACGCCGACGCCTGGACGCACTCGATCGAGGCGATAGCCGAGCTGGTGCAGCCGCTCGTGGAGGGCGAGTGGAACCGGCGGACCCCCTGCCCGGGCTGGTCGGTGCGGGACGTCGTGTCCCACGTCATCGGCATGGAGACGGAGATGCTGGGCGACCCCCGGCCGATCCACTCGCTGCCGCGCGATCTGTACCACGTGCGCAGTGACTTCGCGCGCTACATGGAGGTCCAGGTCGACGTGCGGCGCCACCACACGGCGCCGGAGATGACGTCGGAGCTGGAGTACGTCCTGATCCGGCGGGCCCGTCAGCTCCGCAACGAGAACCGCTCCCCCGACCGCCTGATCCGCGCCCCGCTGGGCGCCGAGCAGACCCTCGAAGTGGCCTACCGGACGCGGGCCTTCGACGTGTGGGTGCACGAGCAGGACCTGCGGGCGGCGCTCGGGGTGCCGGGGAACCTGGACTCGCCGGGGGCGCAGGTGGCCCGGGACGTGCTCCTGGAGGCGCTGCCGGAGGTGGTCGCCAAGGACGCGGGCGCGCCGGCCTCCTCGGCGGTGGTGCTCGACGTGACCGGTCCGGTGGAGTTCCTGCGGACGGTGCGGGTGGACGCGGAGGGGCGCGGCTCGATCGACGGCGCGCCCTCGCTCGGCCCGGCGGTGACGCTGGCGACGGACTGGGAGACGTACGTGCGGCTCGCCTGCGGCCGGGTCCGGGCGGCCGACGCGGCCGACCGGATCAAGGTGGAGGGCGACGAGCGGCTGGCACGGGCGATCCTCGACAACTTCGCGGTGACGCCCCGATAACCACGCGCTGTACGGGTGCACCACGCGCTGTACGGGTGGATCACCCGCTACACGGGTACGTGCACGGCCTCCACGCGGCTGGCGACGAGCCGTTCCCGTTCCCTGCGGTGGGTGCGGGCCTTGAGGCGCAGGATCTGCACGGTGCCGAGGGCTTCGAGGACGAAGACCGAGGAGAACGCGATCCGGTAGTCGTCCCCGGTCGCGTCGAGCAGCACGCCGACGGCGAGCAGCGTCGTCATCGAGGCGACGAAACCACCCATGTTGACGATTCCCGAGGCGGTGCCCTGACGCTCCGGCGGGTTCGCCGGGCGGGCGAAGTCGAAGCCGATCATCGAGGCCGGTCCGCAGGCGCCGAGGACCAGGCAGAGGGCGACGAGCAGCCCCGTCGGGGCGTGGTCGCCGGGGTACGCGAGGGTGGCGCCCCACAGCAGGGCGGTGGCCGCGACCGTGCCGAGGGCGAGCGGGGCGCGGGCCGCGTGGTGGCGGGCGATGATCTGCCCGTACGCGAGACCGACGACCATGTTCGAGAGCACGACCAGGGTGAGCAGCGTCCCGGCGGTGGAGCGTGACAGGCCCTGTGCCTCGACGAGGAACGGCAGTCCCCACAGGAGCAGGAACACCATGGCCGGGAACTGGGTGGTGAAGTGCACCCACATGCCGAGCCGGGTGCCGGGCTCGTGCCAGGACTCGGCGATCTGGCGGCGGACGTAGGCCGCGCCCGCGTGGGCGGAGGGCCGGGGCTCGTACCCCTCGGGGTGGTCCTTGAGGAAGAGCAGCAGCAGGACGAGGACGAGGACGCCGGCGAAGGAGCTGCCGACGAAGGTGGTGGTCCAGCCGAGGCCGTGCAGGGCGCGGGCGATGAAGACGGTGGAGACCAGGTTGCCCGCCATGCCGAAGAGGGCGGCGACCTGGCCGATGAGCGGGCCGCGCCGGGCGGGGAACCAGCGGCTGCCGAGCCGCAGGACGCTGATGAAGGTCATGGCGTCGCCGCAGCCGAGGAGCGCGCGGGAGGCGAGCGCCGTGCCGTACGACGGGGAGAGCGCGAAGCCGAGCTGGCCGGCGGTGAAGAGGACGACGCCGAGGACCAGGACCTTCTTGGTGCCGAGCCGGTCGACCATGAGGCCGACGGGTATCTGCATGCCGGCGTAGACGAGCAGTTGGAGGATGGAGAAGGTGGAGAGCGCGGAGGCGTTGACGTCGAAGCGGTCGGCGGCGTCGAGCCCGGCGACGCCGAGCGAGGTGCGGAAGATGACGGCGACGAAGTAGACGGCGACGCCGACGCCCCAGACGAGGGCGGCGCGGCGGCCTCCGGGCGGGTCGCCGGGGAGGGTGACGGCGGAGCCGTATCCGTTGCGGTTGCTCACCGGTCCTCACCCCGGACCAGGACCTTGACCCAGCTCAGGTGCTGGCGGACGCAGTGCGCGGCGCCCTCGGCGTCGCCGGCCTTGATGCGGTCGAGGATCTCGGCGTGCTCGGTGATGTTCTTGGCGACGCGGTCGGGCTGGGACTGCATCACGGCGACGCCCATGCGCAGTTGGCGGTCGCGGAGCTGGTCGTAGAGGCGGGCGAGGATCTGGTTGCCGGCGTGCCGGACGATCTCGGCGTGGAAGCAGCGGTCGGTGGCGGCGACCTCGGCGAGGTCCCCGGACCCGGCCCGGCGCTTCTGCTCCTCCAGGAGCTCTTCGAGGCGGGCGATCAGGGCGGCGGGGGCGGGCACGGCCCGGCGGACGGCGAACTCCTCGACGAGGAGCCGGGTCTCGACGACGTCGGCGATCTCCTGGGCGGAGACGGCGAGGACGAGGGCGCCCTTCTTCGGGTAGAGCTTGAGCAGCCCTTCCATCTCCAGCTTGAGCAGCGCCTCGCGGACGGGGGTCCGTGACACCCCCACGGCCGTGGCGAGTTCACCCTCGGTCAGGAGGGTGCCCCCTTCGTAGCGCCGGTCGAGTACGGCCTGCTTGACGTGCATGTAGACGCGGTCGGCGGCGGGGGGTGCTGAAGGCATGGACACAGCATAGATACAACATGGATGCCGCGCAGGGCCCCGTCCATGATGTGGACGGGGCCCCGTCGGCCGCCTTTTCGCCGGTTTCACGTGAAACCGTGCGCGCCGGACATGACGCCCAGGTGATCACGTCAGGCATCACGCCCGGGTGATCACGCCGGGCATCACGCCCAGGTGATCAGCCGCTTCGGCTGCTCCAGGATCGCGGCGACGTCCGCCAGGAACTTGGAGCCCAGCTCGCCGTCGACCAGGCGGTGGTCGAAGGAGAGGGCCAGGGTGGTGACCTGGCGCGGCTTCACCTTGCCCTTGTGGACCCACGGCTGGAGCTTGATCGCGCCGACCGCGAGGATCGCGGACTCGCCGGGGTTGAGGATGGGCGTGCCGGTGTCGACGCCGAAGACGCCGACGTTGGTGATGGTGAAGGTGCCGCCCTGCATGGCCGCCGGAGTGGTCTTCCCCTCGCGGGCCGTGGCGACCAGCTCGCTCAGCGCCTTCGAGAGCTCGGGCAGGGTCCGGTCGTGCGCGTCCTTGATGTTCGGCACGATCAGACCGCGCGGGGTGGCCGCGGCGATGCCCAGGTTCACGTAGTGCTTGAGGACGATCTCCTGGGCCGCCTCGTCCCAGGACGCGTTGATCTCCGGGTTGCGCTTGACCGCGACCAGGACCGCCTTGGCGACGAGGAGCAGCGGGTTGACCCGCAGGCCCGCCATGTCCTTGCCGGACTTGAGTTCCTCGACCAGCTTCATCGTGCGCGTGATGTCGAAGGTCACGAACTCGGTGACGTGCGGGGCGGTGAAGGCCGAACCGACCATCGCCGCCGCCGTGGCCTTCCGCACGCCCTTGATGGGGACGCGGGTCTCCCGGGCGCCGGACGCCACGGAGGCCTCCGCCGCGGGCGCGGCAGCCGGGGCCGCGACGGGCGCCGGAGCCTGGACCGGGGCCGGGGCCTCGACGGCCGGGGCGGGCGCCGGGGCGGCGGCCGCGTGGACGTCCTCACGGGTGATGATGCCGTCCGGGCCGGTCGGGACGACCGTCGTCAGGTCGACGCCGAGGTCCTTGGCGAGCTTGCGGACCGGCGGCTTGGCCAGCGGCCGGCCGGCCCCCGCCGCGTGCCCGTTGAGCTGCCCGGGTACGGAGACGGGTGCCTGCTGTACGGAGACGGGGGCCTGCTGCGCGGGGGCGGGTGCCTGCTGTGTGGCGACGGGAGCCTGCTGCGCGGGGGCGGCGGCCGGGACCGCCTCCCCCGCCGCCTTGCGGGGGCGGCGCTTGGTGGAGCCGGCGGCCACGCCGTAGCCGACGAGGACCGGCTGGCGGCCCTGCGGCTCGTCCTCCTCCCCGGCCTCCACCGGTGCCTCCGCCGGTACGGCCTGGGCCGCCACGGACTCGGTCACCGGGGCCGCCGGGGCGGGGGGCGCGTCGCCGCCGACGTTCACCGAGATGATGACCTGGCCGACGTCGACCGTCGTGCCCTCGGGGAAGCACAGCTCGTGGACCGTGCCGTCGAACGGGATCGGCAGCTCGACGGCCGCCTTGGCCGTCTCGACCTCGCACACGACCTGTCCGTCGGTGACGGTGTCACCCGGCTGGACGTACCACTTGAGGATCTCGGCCTCGGTGAGGCCCTCGCCCACGTCGGGCATCTTGAATTCGCGGATCGTCACGGTGCTCTCCTCAGTACGCCAGCGAGCGGTCGACGGCGTCGAGCACGCGGTCGAGACCCGGCAGGTACTCCTCCTCCAGGCGCGCCGGCGGGTACGGCGCGTGGTAGCCGCCGACCCGCAGGACGGGGGCCTCCAGGTGGTAGAAGCAGCGCTCGGTGATCCGGGCGGCGATCTCCGCGCCGGAGCCGAAGAAGACCGGGGCCTCGTGGACGACGACCAGGCGACGGGTCTTCTCGACCGAGGCCTGGAGGGTGTCGAAGTCGATCGGGGAGATCGAGCGCAGGTCCACGACCTCGACGGACCTGCCCTCCTCGGCGGCGGCCGAGGCCGCCTCCAGACAGGTCTTCACCATCGGGCCGTAGGCCACCAGGGTGAGGTCCGTGCCCTCGCGGGCGACCCGGGCCTTGTGCAGCTCGCCGGGGATGGCCTCGGTGTCGAGCTCGCCCTTGTCCCAGTAGCGGCGCTTGGGCTCGAAGAAGATGACCGGGTCGTCGCTCTGGATCGCCTGCTGGAGCATCCAGTAGGCGTCGGAGGGGGTGGCGGGGGTGACGACCTTGAGGCCCGCGACGTGCGCGAAGAGCGACTCGGGGGACTCCGAGTGGTGCTCGACGGCGCCGATGCCGCCGCCGTACGGGATGCGGATGACGACCGGCACCTTCACCGCGCCGAGCGAGCGGGCCCGCATCTTCGCGAGCTGCGTGACGATCTGGTCGTACGCGGGGAAGACGAAGCCGTCGAACTGGATCTCCACGACCGGCCGGTAGCCGCGCAGCGCGAGGCCGATGGCGGTGCCGACGATGCCGGACTCGGCGAGCGGGGTGTCGACGACCCGGTCCTCGCCGAAGTCCTTCTGGAGGCCGTCGGTGATCCGGAAGACGCCGCCGAGCTTGCCGACGTCCAGGCCCATGACGACGACCTTGGGGTCGGTCTCCAGGGCCGTGCGCAGCGACTCGTTGAGCGCCTTCGCGAGGGAAAGCTTCTGAACAGCCATGGTTACTCGGCCTCTCCGTCCGCGAAGGACGCCTGGTAGGCGGCGAACTGCGCGCGCTCCTCGTCGACGAGCGCGTGCCCGTCCGCGTACACGTTGTCGAACATCGCCATGTGCTCCGGTACGGGCATGGCGCGGACGACCTCGCGGACCTGCTTGCCGAGGGCCTCGCTCTCCGTCTCCAGCTCCTCGAAGAAGGCCGCGTCGGCGTGGCCCTCGTTCTCCAGGTACGCCCTGAGGCGCAGGATCGGGTCCTTGGCCTCCCACGCCTCGCGCTCCGCGTCGCGGCGGTAGCGGGTCGGGTCGTCGGAGGTGGTGTGGGCGGCCATCCGGTACGTGAACGCCTCGATCAGCGTCGGGCCCTCGCCGCGGCGGGCGCGCTCCAGGGCCGAGCGGGTGACCGCGAGGCAGGCCAGGACGTCGTTGCCGTCGACCCGGACGCCGGGGAAGCCGAAGCCGCGGGCGCGCTGGTAGAGCGGGACGCGGGTCTGCTTCTCGATGGGCTCGGAGATCGCCCACTGGTTGTTCTGGCAGAAGAACACGACCGGGGCGTTGTAGACCGCGGAGAAGACGAACGACTCGTTGACGTCGCCCTGGCTGGAGGCGCCGTCGCCGAAGTACGCGAGCACGGCGGAATCCGCGCCGTCCTTGGCGATGCCCATGGCATAACCGGTGGCGTGCAGGGTCTGCGAGCCGAGGACGATCGTGTACAGGTGGAAATTGTTGCTGTTGGGGTCCCAGCCGCCGTTGTTCACGCCGCGGAACATGCCCAGGAGGTTCGTCGGGTCGACGCCCCGGCACCAGGCGACGCCGTGCTCGCGGTAGGTCGGGAAGACGTAGTCGTCGTCCCGCAGCGCACGGCCCGAACCGATCTGGGCGGCCTCCTGCCCGAGGAGCGAGGCCCACAGGCCCAGCTCGCCCTGGCGCTGGAGGGAGGTGGCCTCGGAGTCGAAACGACGGGTGAGGACCATGTCGCGGTAGAGCCCGCGCAGTTCCTCGGCGCTCAGGTCGATGTCGTAGTCGGGGTGCTGGACGCGCTCCCCTTCGGGCGTCAGGAGTTGGACGAGCTCGGGCTCCGTCGCTCCCGCCGCGGCGCGCGTGCTCGTCTTCTTGGTGGTGCTCGGGCTCGCGCTTGCGGTGCGCTTGGTGCCGCTGCTGCGTCGCGTCGTCTTGCGCGCGGCAGTGCTCTCCACGGTCACGTGCGTGCTCCTCCGTCGGTCCGGCCTCCGGGTTCGCCGGTGGGGCCAGTGCGGCTCTCCGCCTTATCCGTACCCTTCGCACGGGGTGGGTGCGACGCGGCCGGGGTCGGGCGTGACAAGTGTCCCGGCGAGCGCCCTGTCATAGGCACGTTACCCACAGCGCGGCATTACCGCGAAACCCCTCTTGACCTGCGATTTTGCTTGGATTTCCAAGTAAATCGAGAAAAGCGGGAACAGCGGCTGGTCAGCGCGTCGGCAACGGCTTGGAGGGCCGCCGGAACAAGCGGCACGTTATCCCGCGCACCCCGGGCGCGGGAAGAGCCAATATGTGAGACTGACTGCGTGCGCGAAGAAGGAAAAATCCGGGTATTTCTGCTGGACGACCACGAGGTGGTCCGGCGCGGCGTCCACGAGCTGCTCTCCGTGGAGGACGACATCGAGGTGGTCGGCGAGGCCGGCACGGCGGCGGACGCGCTGGTCAGGATCCCCGCGACCCGTCCGGACGTCGCGGTGCTCGACGTCCGGCTCCCGGACGGCAGCGGGGTGGAGGTGTGCCGGGAGGTCCGCTCCCGGGACGAGGGCATCAAATGCCTGATGCTGACCTCGTACGCGGACGACGAAGCACTCTTCGACGCGATCATGGCCGGGGCCTCGGGGTACGTCCTCAAGGCCATCCGGGGGAACGAACTCCTGAACGCGGTGCGGGACGTGGCGGCCGGCAAGTCGCTGCTCGACCCGGTGGCGACCGCCCGGGTCCTGGAACGGCTGCGCGACGGGAACGCTCCCAAGGGTGACGACAAGCTCGCTAACCTGACGGAGCAGGAGCGCAGGATCCTGGACCTGATCGGCGAGGGCCTGACCAACCGGGCCATCGGCGAGCGGCTCCACCTCGCGGAGAAGACCATCAAGAACTACGTCTCCAGCCTGCTGTCGAAGCTGGGCATGGAGCGGCGCTCGCAGGCCGCGGCGTACGTGGCGCGAATGCAGGCCGAGAAGCGCTGACCGGTCCGCTTCGGGACCTACGGCCCCCTTCCGAGGGGGCGGGGGCCCCTTTTCGGACACGCGGCGGTGACGGAGAGTGGAAGTCATGTCCACCGACGAGATCCGCGCCCTCGAGTTGCTGAACCGCGTGTCGTACGGCCGGGTGGCGACGAGCCTGCGGGCGATGCCCTTCGTCGCCCCGGCCCGCCACGTCGTGGTGGACGGCCGGGTGCTGCTCCGGATGCACGAGGGCCTCGGCTACCACGAGGCCTGTGACGGCAGCGTCGTGGCGTACGGGGCGGACAACTTCGGTTCGGGCTCCGAGCACATCTGGACCGTGCAGTTCAGCGGCACCGTGCGGGTCGTGGAGCCGACCCCGCGGGAGCGGGCGGCCTTCGGTCCGGAACCGGAGCTGGTGGACGGCGAGCCCTTCGCGCCGGTCTACATGCGGATCGAACCGCAGTTCGTGACGGTGCACGCGCTCGACTACGCGAGCGGGACCGCCGGGGTCCGGCCCGCGGCCCGTTCCGTGGGGCGACACCTCCACCACGTAGCGTGATCTAACATCTGGCGAGTGCCGCGCTCATCTGAAACCCTCCCTTCTCCGATCGTCGCCCCGCCCGTCGACGTGCTGCTGCGCCGGCACCGCCACGCCGGTGAGCCGCTGGCCTGCGTGCCGGTCACCGAGGGGCTGCTCAACCGCGGCTTCCGGCTCACCACCACCCGCGGCACCTACTTCCTCAAGCAGCACCTGGACGCCGCCACCGCCGACCGGGCCACCGTCGTCCGCCAGCACCGTGCCACCCAGCGCCTGCACGCCCTCGGCCTGCCCGTCGCCCCGCCGCTCGCCGACGCCCGGGGCCGTACGGTCGCCGTCGTCGGCGGCCACTGCTACGCCCTGCACCCCTGGGTCGAGGGCCGCCACCGGGACGGCGGCCAGCTCTCCACCGGCGGCTGCCGCCGTCTCGGCACCCTCCTCGGGCAGGTCCACACCGCGCTCGACCGGGTCATGGGCGCTCCCGGGCCCGACGGGGCGCCCGGCGGGACGGACGCGTGCGCGAGCGCGGACCCCCAGGACACCTTCCGGGCCATCGACGAGCTGATCCGCCTCGTCCGCGCGCACCGCCCCCGCGACAGCTTCGACGCGCTCGCCGAGCACCGGCTCAGGGAGCGCAGGGCGCTGCTCGCCCGGCACGCCCATCACCGGCCGCCGGCCGCCTCGGCCGCCGGCTGGGTGCACGGCGACTTCCACCCGCTGAACCTGCTCTACCGGGGCGCGGAGCCCGCCGCGATCGTCGACTGGGACCGGCTGGGGCTCCGCCCGAGGGCCGAGGAGGCGGTCAGGGCGGCCGCGATCTTCTTCGTACGGCCGGGGGGCGAGCTGGCCCTGGGGAAGGTGCGGGCCTACGCGCGCGCGTACCGGCGGGCGACGGGCGCCGACGGCGCCGAGCTGGCGGCGGCGGCGCACCGGGTGTGGTGGGAGCGGCTCAACGACTTCTGGACCCTGCGCTGGCGCTACCAGCTCCACGACCGGAGGGCCGACGCGCAGTTCCCCGCAGTGTCGGCCCTGGCGGTCTGGTGGACCCGCGAGTACGAGACGGTACGGGAGGCCTTCGCGGGGTGAGCACCGGGCTCTGCGGGGGCCCTGGTGGGGGCCGGTCCTGGTGGGGCCGCCCCCGACCGAAGGCCGGCCCCGTGGAAGCCCGTCCCGTCAGCCCGCCTCGCCCGTGGCCGTCGGCTCGGTGCCCGGGTCGCCGGTGTCGCCGCCGTCGCCGCCCCCGGTGGGGTCGCCGGTCGGCTCGGTGACCGGCGGGGTCGTGGGACCGGTCGTCGGGTCGACCGTCTTCGTGGGCGTGTCCGTGGGCTCGACCGGCGGCGTGGTGGTCGGCTCGGTCGGCGTCTCGGTGGACGGCGTGCCCGTGGGCCACTCCGGCTGCCGCGTCGGCTGCTCGGTCCACGGCTCCCGCGTCGAGCCGCCGGTGGACGTGCCCGGGTCCTGCGTCTGGTCCTGGGTCGGCTCCTTCGAGGGCGTGGGCTCCTCCGAGGGCGTCACCGACGGCGAGGTGGTGATGGTCGGCTTCTTGTTGTTCTCCGTGCCGCCGCCGCCGTTCCCGCCCGTCTTGCTGAGGGCGAACGCGACTCCGGCGATCACGGCGACCACCGCGAGCGCGGCGAACAGCCACATCTTGCCCCGGCCGCCGCTGCCGCCGCCCTGCGGCCCGTACGCACCGCCCTGGCCGTAGCCCCCGCCGCCCGTACCGCCGTCGTAGCCGCCGTCGTCGGGGTTCATCGGCGGGAGGATCGGGCCCTGCGCGGTCTCGCCGTGCGTCGGGTGGCCCATCGCGGCCGTCGCGGCGACGCCGCCGGCCGGGGTCCGGCCGCCCTCGTGCGCCTCGATCGGGCCGGTGTTCCACGTGCCGGTGTAGCCGCCCTGCTGCTGGAGCATCTGGAGGGCGTACTGGATGAGCCCGCGCATCTCCTCCGCGCTCTGGAACCGGTCGTCCGGGTCCTTCGCGAGCGAGCGCATCACCAGGCCGTCCAGCTCCGGCGGCACGGATCCCGTCACGTCGGACGGCGGGACCGGCGCGTCCTGGACGTGCTGGTAGACGACGGACAGCGGGGTCTCGCCGGTGAAGGGGGGCCGCAGCGAGAGGAGCTCGTAGAGGAGGCAGCCCGTCGCGTACAGGTCGGAGCGGTGGTCGACGGCCTTGCCGAGCGCCTGCTCGGGGGAGAGGTACTGCGGCGTGCCCATGACCATGCCGGTCTGGGTCATCGTCGACTGCGCGCCGTGCAGGGCGCGGGCAATGCCGAAGTCCATGACCTTGACCGCGCCGCCGTGGGTGATGATCACGTTCGCCGGCTTGATGTCGCGGTGCACGATGCCGTGCTGGTGCGAGTAGGCCAGCGCCTCCAGGACCCCGGAGACGATGATCAGGGCCTGCTCGGGACCGGGCGCCTCGGCGCTCAGCAGCAGGTCGCGGATGGTGCGGCCCTCGACCAGCTCCATCACGATGTACGGCACGGGGCGGCCGCCCACCAGGTCCTCGCCGGAGTCGTACACGGCAACGATCGCGTGGTGGTTGAGGCCGGCGACGGACTGCGCCTCGCGCGTGAAGCGGGCCTTGGAGACCGGGTCCTCGGCGAGATCGGCGCGCAGCAGCTTGACGGCCACGGTGCGGCCGAGCCGCACGTCCTCCGCCGCGAACACCTCGGCCATGCCGCCGCGTCCCAGACGGTGCGTCAGACGGTAACGTCCGTCGCCGACGACTCCGCCGACGCCCCAGGATTCGGCGGACGCGTCCGGCACACCGCCACCTGCTCCGGATTCGGGTGCCATCAGTCCTCGCCGTCGTCTGTCGTGCCGTGTCCAGTCGTCACGCTACAGGCTCCGTGCGACATCACGGTCCGAGATGGACCGGCCATCCAATCCCGTTCACGTACACCTGTGCAAATTCGACGCATTCCCGCACCGGTTCGGAAACGCTTCCTGTGCGGAGGGTCACGTAACGGGCACCCGGCTTGACGTGTCACCGCCCTGGGGCAGACTTGGCCGGGAAATCCATGTCGACGCCGCCACGCGCGCGTGTAGGGGGAGCACAGATGAGCCAGGACGGCGGACAGGGCCGCTACGCGGGCGGTTCGGTCGCGGGCGGCCGGTACAAGCTGCGCGACCTTCTCGGCGAGGGCGGCATGGCGTCGGTGTACCTGGCGTACGACACCGCCCTCGACCGGCAGGTCGCCATCAAGACGCTGCACACGGAGCTCGGCCGGGAGCAGTCCTTCCGCGAGCGGTTCCGGCGCGAGGCGCAGGCCGTCGCGAAGCTGTCCCACACCAACATCGTCTCGGTCTTCGACACCGGCGAGGACACCCTCGACGGCGCCGTCATGCCGTACATCGTCATGGAGTACGTGGAGGGGCAGCCGCTCGGCTCGGTCCTCGCGGCGGACGTGCGGCAGTACGGCGCGATGCCGGCCGACAAGGCGCTGAAGGTCACGGCCGACGTCCTCTCCGCGCTCGAGGTCAGCCACGAGATGGGCCTGGTCCACCGCGACATCAAGCCGGGCAACGTGATGACGACCAAGCGCGGCGTGGTCAAGGTCATGGACTTCGGCATCGCGCGGGCCATGCAGTCGGGGGTCACCTCGATGACGCAGACCGGCATGGTCGTCGGCACCCCGCAGTACCTCTCCCCCGAGCAGGCCCTCGGCCGCGCGGTGGACGCCCGCTCCGACCTCTACTCGGTCGGCATCATGCTCTTCCAGCTCCTCACGGGCCGTCTCCCCTTCGACGCCGACTCCCCGCTCGCCATCGCGTACGCGCACGTGCAGGAGGAGCCGGTCGCCCCGTCCTCCGTCAACCGCTCGGTGACGCCGGCGATGGACGCGCTCGTCGCCCGCGCGCTGCGGAAGAACCCGAACGAGCGGTTCCCGAGCGCGGCGGCCATGCGCGACGAGTGCCTGCGGGTCCTGTCGGCCGGGCAGACCGGCGCCCCCGTGATCGTCGCGGGCGGTCCGGTCAGCAGCGGCGCGGGCGTCGGCTCGGCGGTCTTCCCGCCGGTCGGCCAGGCCCCGCCGCCGGGCCCGCACTCCGGTCCGCACGGCATGCAGCCGCCGTACATGGCGCCGACGCCGCAGCCGGGCCCCTACGGCCCCGCGACCCACGCACCCGCCCCCTCCTACGGCTACCCGCAGCAGGCCCCGACGCCCGCCCCGTACGCCCAGGCCCCCACGCCCGCGCCGTACGCCCAGGTGCACGCGCCCGCCCCGGCGGGTGGCGGCTCCCGGCGGAACACGCCGGTGCTGGTGGGCGTGATCGCGGTCGCCGTGCTCGCGATCGGCGGCCTGATCGTGGGGCTCAACCTGGACAAGGGCGACGGGAAGGACCCGCAGGCCGGGCCCACCGGCGGCACGGACACCCGGCAGAGCGAGTCGGCGGCGCCGGGCCACAAGGGACCCGACCTGACCAAGACCATCGACGCGAAGAAGTGCACCCAGCCGAACGAGTCGCGCAACGACCCCGAGAAGTTCGAGGTGCCCAACTTCAAGTACCGGAACATCCAGTCGGTGAAGGACTGCGTCCAGGCCGCCGGGTGGAAGATCAAGGTCGAGACCCCGGTGGACGAGGCGACGTACGGCGAGGGCACGGTCCTGGAGCAGTACCCGCCGACGGGCACGGACATCACCGCCAAGGACGCGGAGTTCACGCTCCAGGTCTCGACGGGCAACCCGCCGCAGTAGTCCCGGCGGCCTCCGCCCCCTCCCGGGCGCACATCGGGTGCCGGAATCGTCCCGACATGTGACGCTGAGTCGAACACCTCGGCGGCTCGGTACGGGAGGGGGTCACGCGGTGACTCCAGCACTCGACGGGGCACGGGCGAGAGCCCTGCGTCCCGCGCTCACCTGCGCTTTCGTCTGCGCCTGCGCCCTGTACGCCGCGCCCCCCGCGCGCCCGGCGGAGCCTCCCGGCGTCGCGGCGAGCGCTGCGGCGGCGGC
The DNA here is from genome assembly GCF_042868165.1 of Streptomyces sp. NPDC007872. NCBI lineage: Bacteria > Bacillati > Actinomycetota > Actinomycetes > Kitasatosporales > Streptomycetaceae > Streptomyces > Streptomyces sp. NPDC007872. The sequence continues at coordinate 321,000 of NZ_JBIAEA010000005.1, read as the reverse complement.
CATGGTCCCCGTGCCTGCGCCCCCGGGCGCCACCCCGGCGCCCGCTGCCTCCTCCGCGCCCCCTCCGGAGGCGCCCCCCGCGACCGCCTCGACGTCCGCCCCCGTCTCCGCCTCCCCTCCCTCCTCGGCTCCGGGCTCCGGTTCCGGCCACGGCCCCGGTTCCGGCCCCAGCCCCCGCCCCGGCTCCGGCTCCACTTCCGCCTCCGCTCCCGTCCCGCCGGGGCGCGCCGGAAGCGCCGCCCCGTCGGCCCCCGCGCCCGCCGCCGTCACGGTCCCCGGCGCTCCCGCCCCGGAGGCCGCCGCCCCGGAGCCCTCCGCCTCCCTCGCGGGCCGGCCCGCCGCCGAGGGCAGGCTCCGGCCCGGACGCACCGAGACGGCCCCCGCGCCCCGGGAAAGCTCCTTCCGTCCCGAAACCGCTACGGAATCGGAGCCCCGGGAGGACCGGGAGGAGGGGGGCGGAGCGGTACGCGAGGAGGAGCCCGCGCCGCCCGAGGCCGCGCCCGCCAGCCCGCCCGCCGTCGCGCCCCGTGCGGTCACCGAGACCGCCTCCGACCTCGGTGACCAGCGGATTCCCGTACTCACCCTGGGGTTGGGGCTGGCCCTGATGGGGCTCGGAATCGGCTTCCTGGGGCTCCGGATGCGCCGCCGCTGAACCGACGCGGAGGGCCGGGGTCCCCCTTGAGGGGGACCTCCCGCTTCCCTCTCAGGTCGGTTGTCCCGTACGGCATACCCGGTATACATACTGAGTATGTCGATCCGCCACGGGCTCCTCGCCCTCCTCGAACGCGGTCCGCGTTACGGCTCTCAGCTCCGTACGGAGTTCGAGTCCCGCACCGGCTCCACCTGGCCGCTCAACGTCGGCCAGGTCTACACGACCCTCAACCGTCTGGAGCGCGACGGCATGGTCGCGCAGGGCGGCGAGGACGAGGCCGGGCACACGCTCTACGCGATCACCGACGGCGGCCGGGCCGAGCTGAGGACCTGGTTCGAGAAGCCGGTGGACCGCACCAGCCCCGCCCGGGACGAGCTGGCCATCAAGCTCGCCATGGCGGTGGGCGCGCCGAACGTCGACATCCGCGACGTCATCCAGTCCCAGCGCCGGCACACCGTGCAGGCGATGCAGGACTACACCCGGCTCAAGGCCCAGGCGCTCCTGGCCGTCGAGAGCGGCGGGGCGCGGGAGCGGGACGACGTGGCCTGGCTGCTCGTCCTGGAGCAGTTGATCTTCCAGACGGAGGCCGAGGCGCGATGGCTGGACCACTGCGAGTCCCGGCTGATCCGCCTCTCGGCGACCGCGCGCTCGGCCCCGGACGCCCCGGAGACGCCGAACGCACCGGACGCCGGGGCCTCGGGTCCCGTCTCCGCGCCGGTCGCGCGGTCGGGCGCGGACGGCACCCGCACCCGCGCCCGCTCCTGACACCGGGACACGGAGGCGGAGGCGGAAGCCGCCCGCTCGCGGCCCTCTCCGTCCTTCCGTACCTCCTTCCGTAAGCCCTTCCGCACGTCCTTCCGTACCTCTTCCGACCGCACCACCTTCCACCGCACGCTCCGTGCCCGGCCGACCGCCCGGTACGCCCAAGGGGGGAACCCTCCATGTCCGCACAGCAGCCCGTGCTGCAACTGAAGAACCTGACCCGGGTCCACGGCTCGGGCGCCACCGAGGTGCACGCCCTGCGCGGCATCGACCTCGCCGTGTACCCCGGTGAGCTCGTCGCCGTCATGGGCCCGTCCGGCTCCGGCAAGTCCACCCTGCTCACCATCGCGGGCGGCCTGGACTCCCCCACCTCGGGCGCGGTGATCGTCGAGGACACCGACATCACCACCGTCGGCATCAAGGAACTGGCGGCCCTGCGCCGCCGCAGCATCGGTTACGTCTTCCAGGACTACAACCTCATCCCGGCCCTCACGGCCGCCGAGAACGTGGCCCTGCCCCGCGAACTGGACGGGATCTCCGCCCGCAAGGCGCGCGTCGAGGCCCTCGCCGCCCTGGAGGAGATGTCGCTCGGCCACCTCGCCGACCGCTTCCCCGACGAGATGTCCGGCGGCCAGCAGCAGCGCGTGGCCATCGCTCGCGCCCTGGTCGGCGACCGCCGTCTGGTCCTCGCCGACGAGCCGACCGGCGCCCTCGACTCCGAGACCGGCGAGTCCGTCCTCGCCCTGCTCCGCTCCCGCTGCGACGCGGGCGCCGCCGGCGTCCTCGTCACCCACGAGCCGCGGTTCGCCGCCTGGGCCGACCGCGTCGTGTTCCTGCGGGACGGCGCCATCGTCGACCAGACCGTGCGCAGCGAGGCCGACTCCCTCCTCTCGGGCCAGGTGGCGGAGGCGTGAAGACCTGGTTCCACTCCTGGCGGGCCGCGATCCGCATAGCCCGTCGTGACGCCTGGCGCGCCAAGGGCCGCAGCGCCCTCGTCCTCGCGATGATCGCCCTGCCCATCCTGGGCGTCAGCGCCTTCGACCTGACCTTCCGCAGCTCGGAGCTGTCGCCCGCCGAGAAGGTGGACCGGACGATCGGCGCGGCCGACGCACGCTTCGGGGACCCGCAGATGAGCGGCGTGCCGATCCTCCAGGACCCGGAGGGCGAGATGGGCGTCCCGGCCAGGATCCGGGACGACGAGCAGTGGCCGTCGGGCGCCACCGACGTCACCAGGGCCATCCCCGCGGGCTCCACCGTCCTCACGGACCGCGTCGGGTCGGCCAAGCTGACCACGGCCCACGGCCTGCTCCTGACCGAGGTGCGCGAGCTGAAGGCGTCCGACCCGGTCGCCCGCGGCATCATGCCGCTCCTGGAGGGGCGTTATCCGGAGAAGAACGACGAGGTCATGGCGACCTCGCACTTCCTGGAGACCAGCGGCCTGTCGATCGGCTCGACCCTTTCCGCTCGCAACTTCGAGCACCCGTATCGCATCGTCGGCTCCTACGAACTTCCCGACACGCTCAGGACCGATCAGGTCAACGCCCTCCCCGACGCCTTCCTCGCCCCGTACGCGAAGGCCGTCGAGAAGGCCGGTCTGCCGGCCCCGGACTCCTCCGTCTCGTACCTGGTGCGGAAGCCCGGTGGTTTCACGTGGAACGCGGTCCAGGAGATCAACACCAAGGGCGTCCTCGTCGCCTCGCGCGCCGTGCTGCTCGCCCCGCCCGCCGACGCCGACGTCCCGCTCTACCAGCGGGGGAACTGGGGCGACTACGGGGCCGGGCCCGCGGACCGGGCCGCCGAGCTCGCCGCGGTCGCGACCGTCGTGGGCCTGGCGATGCTGGAGATCTGCCTCCTGGCCGGTCCCGCCTTCGCGGTCGGCGCCCGCCGCTCGCGCCGCCAGCTCGGCCTGGTCGGTGCCAACGGCGGTGCCCGCAGCCACATCCGGGCGATCGTGCTGAGCGGCGGTCTGGTCATCGGCATCGCGGCCGCCGTCATCGGCACCGTGCTCGCCGTGGCCCTGACCCTGGCGCTCCAGCCGCTCCTCGAACAGGCGATGGGCCAGCGGTTCGGCGCCTTCGACGTCCGGCCGCTCGAAATCCTCGCCATCGCGCTGCTCGCGGTCCTGACCGGTCTGCTCGCCGCGATCGTCCCGGCCGTCACCGCCTCCCGGCAGAGCGTCCTCTCCTCGCTCACCGGCCGGCGCGGCGTCCGCCGCAGCAGCCGCGTGCTGCCCGTCGTCGGCCTCGTGGCCGTCCTCCTCGGCGGGGCCGTGGCCCTCCTGGGCTCCCTGGTCACCGAGCAGGTCGCCCTGGTGGCGGCCGGTTCCGCCCTCGCCGAGCTGGGCGTCGTCGCGATGACCCCGGCCCTGGTGGGCCTGTTCGGACGCAGCGGACGCTGGCTGCCGCTCTCCCCGCGCCTCGCGCTGCGGGACGCCGTCCGCAACCGGGGCCGTACGGCTCCGGCCGTCGCCGCCGTGCTCGCCGCCGTCGCGGGAACGGTCGCCGTCTCCACGTACATGGCCAGCAGGGAGGCCGAGAACAGGGCCGCGTACCAGCCCACGCTGCCGTACGGCGTCGCCGCCGCCTTCGTCCGCGAAGAGGGCGGCCGGGACGTCCCGGCGGTCCGCGAGGCCGTCCAGCGGTACCTGCCCGTCGACCTGCGCGCCGACGTCGACCGCGTCTCGGTCGGCAAGCCCGGCTGCTCCCCGTGGGGCGAGGGCCCCGGCTGCGGCCGCTTCGAGGTCGTCGTGCCCCCGGCCAACGAGTGCCCGATGTACGCGTCGGTGCCGGGCGGCGGCGATCCCGCGGAGAGGTTCACCCCCGAGCAGCGGCGGAAGATGCTCACCGAGGACTGGCGCTGCAAGGAGGACGGCGGCGGCGGCGGGGTCTACGTCGACGGCGGTCTGCTCATCGGTGACGCCAAGCTCCTCCAGGTCCTCGGCGTCGACGACCCGGGTGCCGTGAAGGCCCTCGCCGACGGCAAGGTCGTCACCTTCGACCGCGCCCAGATCGACGCGAAGGGCACCGTCGGGCTCAAGCAGATCACCGACACCGCCGCCGCCGACAAGGCCATGGAGGAGGGCCGGCCCGTACCCGGCAAGGTCAGCTCCGTGCCCGCCTACCTGGTGCCCGGCGACAAGCGGTCCTACGGGGTCCAGGCCCTGATGACCCCGGCGGCGGCCAAGGCCGCCGGCCTCTCCACCGTCCCGCTGGGCGTGTACGCCGACACCGACCGGCTCCCGGACAGCGAACAGCGGCAGAAGCTCGACGGCGAGATCGCCAAGCTCGGCAGCAACGTCGAACTGCACCTGGAGCAGGGTTTCGTCAACGAGTACGGGATCGTCCTGCTCTCGCTGGCCATCTTCGCCGGACTGGTCACCATCGGCGCCGCCGGCATCGCCACCGGGCTCGCCCAGGCGGACGCCGAGGCCGATCTGAAGACGCTCGCCGCCGTGGGCGCCCCGCCCCGGGTCCGCCGCACGCTCAGCGGTTTCCAGTGCGGTGTCGTGGCCGCGATGGGCGTGGTCCTCGGCTCGGCGGCCGGCCTGCTGCCCGCCGTGGGGCTCCGGCTCACCGAGGAGCGCGACCAGCTCCGGTACCACGAGATGAGCGTCGCCGAGGGCTGGAGCGCCGACACGGCGCCGCCGGACCTGCCGATCGTCGTCCCCTGGGAGACGCTGGGACTCCTGCTCGTCGCCGTCCCGCTGGGCGCCGCCCTGCTCGCCGCCCTCGTGACCCGCTCGCGCGGCGCCGTGGCCCGGCGCGCGGCGACCTGACGTTCTCCGTCGCCCGTCCGTGCCCCTGTACGAGGGTGGATCACCCTCGTACAGGGGCACACCCCGTGGTGAAGCACGTGTACGAGAGAATGGCGGCATGGAGATGCCGAGGAATGACAGGTCGCAGGAGAGCCCCCAGGTCCTCATCGTGGGACAGGACGGGATGGCGCTCGGCGGCACTCAGGGCGACGACGAACCCCGCGAGGTCCCGGTGACGGAAATGGTCGAGCAGCCTGCGAAGGTCATGCGGATCGGCAGCATGATCAAGCAGCTCCTGGAAGAAGTACGCGCGGCACCTCTGGACGAGGCCAGCCGGGTCAGGCTCAAGGACATCCACGCCAGCTCCGTGAAGGAGCTGGAGGACGGGCTCGCGCCCGAACTGGTCGAGGAACTCGAGCGTCTCTCCCTGCCGTTCACGGACGAGGCGATCCCCTCCGAGGCGGAGCTGCGCATCGCGCAGGCGCAGCTCGTGGGCTGGCTGGAGGGCCTCTTCCACGGCATCCAGACGGCGCTGTTCGCCCAGCAGATGGCGGCCCGCGCCCAACTGGAGCAGATGCGCCGGGCGCTGCCGCCGGGCGCCGGTCACGACGATGACGACGACCACGGCCCGGGCCACGCGGTCCGCTCGGGGCCGTACCTGTAGGACACCTGCGAAAGGGCCCGGCACAGAACGCGTGCCGGGCCCTTTCGTGCGGTACGGAGGGGGCGGCGGCCCGGGGAGTGCCGAGCCTCCTTGAACGTCGTCCACCGGGCCCTTCACACGGTGTCCGCCCGTCCCCTCGGCGCCACGCGCGGGTCAGGTGCCGGGCGCGAGGAGCAGGATCTTGCCGACGTGGTCGCCGGCCTCCAGCGCCCGGTGCGCGTCGGCGGCCTCCGGCAGCGGCACCGTGCGGTCGACGACCGGCCGGACCGTGCCCGCCTCGACCAGCGGCCAGACGTGCTCCCGGACGGCGGCGACGATCGCCGCCTTCTCCCGCGCCGGGCGGGACCGCAGCGTGGTCGCCATGACGGCGCCGCGCTTCGCGAGCAGCGCCCCGAGGTTCAGCTCGCCCTTCACCCCGCCCTGGAGGCCGATGATCACCAGGCGCCCGTTCACGGCGAGCGCCTTCACGTTCCGTTCCAGGTACTTGGCGCCGACGATGTCCAGGATGACGTCCGCCCCGGCCCCGTCCGTCGCCGCGGCCAGCTCCTCGACGAAGTCCTGCTCGCGGTAGTCGATGAGGACGTCCGCGCCCAGCTCGGCGCAGCGCGCCAGCTTCGCGGGGCTTCCGGCGGTGACCACGACCCGGGCGCCGATCGCCTTCGCCAACTGGATCGCCATCGTGCCGATCCCGCTCGCGCCGCCGTGCACGAGGAGCGTCTCGCCCGGCCGCAACCGGGCGATCATGAAGATGTTGGACCAGACGGTGCACGCGACCTCGGGGAGCGCGGCGGCCGTGGCCAGGTCGAGGCCCTTCGGCACCGGAAGGAGCTGCCCGGTTGGGACCACGACCTTCTCGGCGTAGCCCCCGCCGGCGAGCAGGGCGCACACCTCGTCGCCGACGGCCCGGTCGGCCACTCCCGGGCCGAGCGCGGCGATCCGGCCGGCGCACTCCAGGCCGGGGTACGGGGAGCTGCCCGGCGGCGGGTCGTAGAAGCCCTGGCGCTGGAGCAGGTCGGCGCGGTTGACCGCGCTCGCCGCCACCTCGACGAGCACCTCGCCCTCGCCGGGTACGGGATCGGGCACCTCGGACCAGACCAGGGCCTCGGGTCCGCCGGGTTCCGGAATCGTGATCGCATACATGGCGGCGAGGCTACTCCCGCGACCCCTCACGGGGCGGGCCCGGCGGGGGCGGGCCCGGCAGGAGGCGGGCCCGCAGCGGGGCGGGCCCGGCAGTGGGGCGGGCCCGGCGGGCTCACTCCTCCGGAGGGGTGGAGAGCCGGGTCACCGGCGCCGCGCGCACGATGGTGATCACCCGGTCGGTGAGCTGGAGCGGACTGGCCGCGGGGTCGTCGTAACTGAGCAGGCGGTGGCCCCGGAGCACGCTCACCACCAGGTCCCCGGTCTCCCGCACGCTCTTGCCCGCCTCGCTCTTGGTCACGGGGCGCTCGACCAGGTCGAGCCCGGAGCCCTGCTGGATGAGGTCCTCCATCACCGTGCCGGCGCTGGGGCTCAGCACCGAGAGGCCGAGCAGGCGCCCGGCGGCGCTGGCGCTGGTGATGACCGCGTCCGCGCCGGACTGGCGCAGCAGCGGCGCGTTCTCCTCCTCGCGGACGGCGGCGACGATCTTCGCGCCCCGGTTGAGCTGGCGCGCGGTCAGGGTGACCAGGACGGCCGTGTCGTCGCGCTGGGTGGCGATGACGATCTGCCGGGCCCGCTGCACCTCGGCGCGGAGCAGTACGGCGCTGCGGGTGGCGTCACCGATGACGCCGACGAAGCCGTCCGCGTTCGCCGTCTCGATCACCTTGCTGGAGGGATCGACGATGACGATCTGCTCCTTGCTGAGACCGGTCGCGCAGAGGGTCTGGATCGCCGACCGTCCCTTCGTGCCGAACCCGACGATGACGGTGTGGTCGCGCAAGGTGGACCTCCAGCGGTTCAGCCGGAACTCCTCCCGGGTCCGCTCGGTGAGGACCTCCAGGGTGGTGCCGACCAGAATGATCAGAAACAGCACGCGCAGGGGCGTGACCAGCAGGATGTTGACGAGCCGCGCCGAGTCGCTGTACGGGACGATGTCGCCGTATCCGGTGGTGGAGAGCGTCACGGTCGCGTAGTAGGCGCAGTCCAGGAAGTCGAGCGTCTCGTCGGCGTTGTCGTGATAGCCGTCGCGGTCGAAGTAGACGAGGAAGATCGTCACGACGAGGACGCCGAGCGCCATGAGCAGCCGCTTGCCGACCTGGCGCAGCGGTCGCTCCACCTCCCGGCGGGGCAGGGTGACCCGCGGACCGGAGATCTTCTCGTCCGCGTGGCGGGCCATCACGTCACGACTGGGAAGTTTCACGTGAAACACGCTCCTTGGGCCGGCGCGGCCCCCGCCGTCGGCGGCCAGGGAAGATCGAGGACGTCCAGTTCCTGTCCGGGCCGTGCCCCGCCGGGCGGGACGACGGCCAGGCCGTCCGCGGCGGCGATGCCGCGGAGCATGGCCGGACCGTGGTAGCGCAGCGGAACGGCCGACCCGCTGCGGCGGACGACCGGGACGAGTCGTGTGTCATGGGGGTGCCCGTGCACCTCGTCCCGAACGGGCACACGGTACGGCACGGGGGCGCGGGCACCGGATCCGGCCCCGCCCTCCGCGCGGGCCCTGTCCTCCGTACGGGATCCCGCCTCCGCGCGGGGCCCGTCTTCCTTCAGGGCGGCGAGCAGTGGTGCGGCGAGGGTGAGGAGCCCGGAGACGGCCGCGAGCGGGTTGCCGGGGAGGCCGACGAGGTGGCGCACGTGGTGCGGGCGGGCGGGGTCGGCGCCGAGGCGGGCGAGGAGCATGGGATGCCCCGGCCGTACCTTCACGCCGTCGACCAGGAGCGTGGCACCGGCCTCGTCGAGCACGCGGTGGACGTGGTCCACGGGCCCGGCGGCGGTGCCCCCGGTGGTGAGGACCAGATCGGCGGCGGAGCCGGTGACGGCCGCGTGGAGCGCCTCGGCGTCGTCGCCGATCCGGCGGGTGGCGAGGACGTCCGCGCCGAGCGCCGCCAGCCAGGGGCCGAGCATCGGGCCGAGGGCGTCCCGGATGAGCCCCTCGTGGGGGAGACCGGCGGTGAGGAGCTCGTCGCCGAGGACCAGGACCTCCACGCGGGGGCGGGGCAGCACGAGGAGTTCGTCGTACCCGGCGGCCGCGGCGAGACCGAGGACGGCGGGGGTCACGGTGGTGCCGGCGGGCAGCAACTCGTCGCCGGAACGGCACTCCTGGCCCCGGGGACGGATGTCCTGTCCGGCGACGACCTCGCGCAGGGCGTGCAGCAGCGCCAGCCCGTCGCGGGGCCGTTCGGTGCGGGAGTGTTCGGTACGGAGGACGGCCGTGGTCCCGGGCGGGACGGGGGCGCCGGTGGCGATCCGTACCGCCTCCCCGTCGGCCAGGGCGGCGGCCGGAGTGTGACCGGCGAGGACGGTGGGCTCCTCGCGGACGTGCCAGGGGCCGGGACCCGCGACCGCCCAGCCGTCCATGGCGGAGGTGTCGAAGGACGGCAGGTCGGCGAGGGCCGTGAGCGGCTCCGTCAGGACCCGGCCGAGCGCCTGCCCCGGCGGAAGGCCCGCCGGCTCCCGGCCGGCCCGGGCCGCGATCCCCGCACGGTGTGCGACGGCCCGCGCCTCGGGCCAGGCGGTGGCCCGGTGCGGATGCCCGGCCCCGGCACCGCCGGTGGGCTCAGGGGCGCCACCGGCGGGTCCGGGAGCGTCCCCGGCGGGTCCGGGGGCATCACCGGCGGGCCAGGAAGGGCCGGCCACGGGAGCGGGCTCCATCAGGCTCATCCGGCCCCGTCCTGCTCGGCCTCCCAGCGCAGGGCGAGCGCCGCGGCCTTGCGGGCCGCCTCCGCGACCGCCTCGGGGCCTGCCTCACCCGCGCGTGCCGCCGCGTACCCCACCAGGAAGGTGGTCAGGGGCGCGGCGGGACGGGCCACGTTGTGGGCGGCGTCGCGGGCCAGGTCGAGCAGGACGCCGGTGTCGACGTCCAGCTCGATGCCCAGTTCGTCCTTGACTGCGGTGATCCATTCGTCCAACACGCTCCCATGCTCCCTGATGCGGGCGCGGGCGGTGGCGATGTCCTCCCAGGTGTCGCAGTCGAAGGAGGCGAGGGGGGCCGCGGGAAGCCGGACGAGCCGGAGCCCGTGGGTGAGGTGACGCAGGGGCAGGTGGGCGAGGCCGCCGTGCTCGTCCGCGAGCCGGGCCAGCTCGCGGCGCAGCGGGACGGACCGGTACGCGGCGACGAGCGGCTGGTCGCGCCCCCCGGCGTCGGTGAGGAGCGCGGCCTCGGCCCCGGGCTCCCCGTCCAGGGCGCCGAGGAGGCTCCGTACGGTGGCGCCGTCCAGGAAGGGCAGGTCGGCGGAGAGGACGAGCAGGACGGCGGCCTCCGCCTCCCACGCACCCGCGTCGAGAGCGGCCACCGGACCGCCGCCGGGCGGGTCCTCCCTGGTCCAGCGGACGGGCCGGCCGGTCGGCCGGGGGGACCCGACGACCACGGTCCGGCCGGCGTCGGAGCAGGCCGCGAGCACCCGGTCGAGGAGGGTCCGGCCCCCGATCCGTACCCCGGGCTTGTCCGTGCCGCCGAGGCGCCGGGCGGCGCCCCCGGCGAGCACGACGGCGTCGTATGCGGTGGTCACCCCAGCAGTATGGGCCGCCGGGGGCCACGGGCGCCCGGCCCGTCCCACGGGGCGGGACGGGCCGCACGGCGACAGGTGCCGTCAGACCGTGCGGAGCAGCACCGCCGGCTGTTCGACGCAGTCCGCCACGTACCGCAGGAAGCCGCCCGCCGTGCCGCCGTCGCAGACCCGGTGGTCGAAGGTGAGCGAGAGCTGCACCACCTGACGGACGGCCAGTTCGCCCTGGTGCACCCAGGGTTTGGGGATGATCCGGCCGACGCCGAGCATGGCGGTCTCGGGGTGGTTGATGATCGGCGTGGAGCCGTCGACCCCGAACACCCCGTAGTTGTTGAGGGTGAACGTGCCGCCCGTCAGGTCGGCCGGGGTGAGCGCGGACTGCCGGGCGGCCTCGGTCAGGCGCCCGAACTCCTCCGTCAGCGACTCGGCCGTCCGCCTCCCCGCGTCCTTGACCACGGGGACGACCAGGCCGCGCGGGGTCTGGGCGGCGAACCCGAGGTGCACGTCCGGCAGCCGGACGATCTCCCGCGCCGCGGTGTCGACCGTGGAGTTGAGCTCGGGGAACCGGGCCAGGGCGTGGACGCAGATCCGGGCGAGGAGCGCGAGGAGCGAGATCTTCGGTCCGCCCGCCGCGTTCATCGCCGCCCGGGCGGCCATCAGTTCGGTCGCGTCGGCGTCGACCCAGCAGGTCGCGTCCGGGATCTCCGTACGGCTGCGGGACAGCTTGTCCGCGACCGCGCCGCGGACCCCGCGCAGCGGAACCCGCTCGCCCGCCGGTGCGACGGAGGGCACGGGCACCGGCGCGGGCGCGGACGCCCGGTGGTCCCGGGCCGTCGCGAGGGCCAGCTCCACGTCGGCCCGCAGGATCAGCCCCTCGGGCCCGGACCCGGACACCTGCCGCAGATCGAGCCCCCCGTCCCTGGCCAGCTTCCGCACGAGCGGCGAGATGACGGGCACGGGCCCCTGGTGAGCGGGGGCGGAAGCGGGCGTGGGCACGGATGCGGGGACCGCGACCGGAGCCGGTGCCGAAGCGGGAACCGGAGCCGGTGCGGGAACGGCCGCCGGGCTCGTCCGCCGGACCCGGCGGCGCCGGGCGGCGGGCCCCGCGGTGCCGTAGCCGACGAGGACGTTGCCGGAGTACTCGGAGGAGACGGCCGACTCGGCGTTCCCGGCGCCCTTCTCCGGGGCGGCGGGAACGGCCGCGGGCCCCGCCTCCGCCGGACCGCCCACGGCGACCGTCAGGAGCGGTGCGCCGACGGGCAGTTCGGTGCCCTCCTCGCCGTACCGGGCGGTGACGACGCCGCCGTACGGGCAGGGCACCTCGACCATGGCCTTGGCCGTCTCGACCTCGACGACCGGCTGGTCGACGGCGACGACGTCGCCGACGGCGACCAGCCAGCGCACGATCTCGGCCTCGGTGAGACCCTCGCCGAGGTCGGGGAGCTTGAATTCGAGGACCTGGGCCATCAGTTGTCCGCCTCCCACTGGAGCCGCGCCACCGCGTCCAGGACCCGGTCCACGCCGGGCAGGTGGTGCCGCTCCAGCATCGGCGGCGGGTACGGGATGTCGAAGCCCGCGACCCGCAGCACCGGCGCCTCCAGGTGGTGGAAGCAGCGCTCGGTCACCCGGGCGGCGATCTCCGCGCCGGGGCCGCCGAAGCCGGTCGACTCGTGGACCACGACCGCGCGTCCGGTGCGCCGCACCGAGGCGCAGACGGTCTCGTCGTCGAACGGCACGAGCGAGCGCAGGTCGACGACTTCGAGGTCCCAGCCCTCCGCCTGCGCGGCCTCGGCGGCCTCCAGGCAGACCGGCACCGAGGGACCGTAGGTGATCAGGGTGGCGCCGGTGCCCCGGCGCCGCACGACGGCCTTGCCGATCGGCTCGACGGACGCGGGCGCCTCGGGGGACCAGTCGGACTTGGACCAGTAGAGCCGCTTGGGCTCCAGGAAGACCACCGGGTCGTCGGAGGCGATGGCCGCGCGCAGCAGGCCGTAGGCGTCCTCGACGGTGGCCGGGGTGACGACGTGGAGGCCCGGGGTGGCCGTGTAGTAGGCCTCGGAGGAGTCGCTGTGGTGCTCGACGCCGCCGATCCCGCCGCCGTACGGCACCCGGATGACGATCGGCATCGGCATCGCGCCGCGCGTGCGGTTGCGCATGCGCGCCACGTGGGAGATCAACTGCTCGAACGCCGGGTACGCGAAGGCGTCGAACTGCATCTCCACGACCGGCCGCAGGCCGTACATGGCCATGCCGACGGCCGCGCCGAGGATGCCGGCCTCGGCCAGCGGGGTGTCCGTGCAGCGGTCCTCGCCGAACTCCTTCGCGAGCCCGTCGGTGACCCGGAAGACCCCGCCGAGGGTGCCGACGTCCTCGCCCATCACGTGGACGGCCGGGTCCTCGGCCATGGCGTCGCGCATGGCGCGCTGGAGCGCCTGCGCCATCGTGGCGGGCTTGGCCTTCCCGGCCTTCCCGCCGGCCCCGGACGCCTTGGGGCCGGTCGTCGCGGTCGTCATCACGCCTCACCCTCGGCTTCGAGCTCGGCGCGGAGCTGCGCCGCCTGTTCGCGCAGTTGCGTGGTCTGCTCCGCGTACACGTGGGCGAAGAGGTCCATCGGGTCGAGCACCGGGTCGGCGTTCATCCGTTCGCGCAGGTCCGCCGCCATCGTCTCGGCGGCCTCGGCCGCGGCGCGCCTGCCGTCCTCGTCGAGCAGGCCGCGCTCGGTCAGTTCCCGTTCGAGGATCAGGACGGGGTCGTGGGCCCGCCAGGTCTCGACCTCGGCGGCCTCGCGGTAGCGGGTGGCGTCGTCGGCGTTGGTGTGGGCGTCGATCCGGTAGGTGACGGCCTCGACGAGGGTCGGTCCGCCGCCGCGCCGCGCGCGTGCCACGGCCTCGGTGAGCACCTGGTGGACGGCGACCACGTCGTTGCCGTCGACGAGCCGGCCCGGCATGCCGTATCCGACGGCCTTGTGGGCGAGGGAGGGGGCCGCGGTCTGCTTGGCGAGCGGCACGGAGATCGCGAAGCCGTTGTTCTGGACGAGGAAGACCACGGGGGCCTGCCAGACGGCCGCGAAGTTCAGCGCCTCGTGGAAGTCGCCCTCGCTGGTGCCGCCGTCGCCGACCATGGCGAGGGCGACCACGTCGTCGCCCTTGAGCCGGGCGGCGTGGGCGAGGCCCACCGCGTGCGGGAGCTGGGTGGCCAGGGGGGTGCAGAGCGGCGCGATCCGGTGCTCGTGCGGGTCGTAGCCGGTGTGCCAGTCGCCGCGGAGCAGGGTCAGGGCCTGGACGGGGTCGAGGCCGCGGGCGACCGCCGCCAGGGTGTCGCGGTACGAGGGGAAGAGCCAGTCCCGGTCCTCCAGGACCGCCGCGGCGGCGATCTCGGACGCCTCCTGGCCGGTGGTGGACGGGTACACGGCGAGCCGGCCCTGCTTGGTGAGGGCGGTGGCCTGGGTGTTGTACCGGCGGCCGCGGACCAGCTCCGCGTAGAGGCGCAGCAACAGCGCGGGGTCGGCGTCGGCCACGGCGTCCGTGCCGAGCACGCGCAGCGGCTCGGCGTCGGGCAGCAGCGGCGCGGGGTCGGTGCGCGGCCGCCACGTCGGCGGGGTGGTCCGGTGGGCGGGCGCGGCACCGGGCGGCTCTTGGACTGTCGAACTGCGCTGTCGCAACGAGTCCACCTCCTCGTGGGAGCGGGCGGGAAGCCCGAAGGCGGGCGGCGCGAATGTGGCGCGCCTCACCTACCGATTGTTCGGTCGTGGAGGCATTTTGGCTACAGGCGCCACCAGCCTGTGGACAAACGGTTCTCCACAGCTTGGGATAAGGGCAGGTCGTCCACTGGAGAGAGGCGGGGGCACATGGCGGATGAACAAATGGCCGACGAGTGGGAGCAGGTCGTGTCACCGGGCCCCGCGGCGGCGCTGCCGGGCCCGCCCGCGCGCCCGCTGGACGCCATCGACCGCGACATCCTGCGGATACTCCAGACGGACGGCCGCGCCTCGATCCGGTCCGTGGCCGAACGGGTGCACGTCTCCCGGGCCAACGCCTACGCGCGGATCAACCGGCTCATCGACGACGGGGTGATCCGCGGTTTCAGCGCCCGTGTGAACCACGAGCGGGCGGGCCAGGGCGCCTCCGCGTACATCACGCTCAAGATCGTCCAGAACTCCTGGCGGACCGTGCGCGAACAGCTCCAGGCCCTGCCGGGAGCCGCGCACATCGCGCTGGTCAGCGGCGATTTCGACGTCCTGCTCCTGGTGCACACCCCGGACAACCGGACCCTGCGCGAGCTGGTGCTCACCAAGCTCCAGTCGATCCCGGAGGTGCTCTCGACCCGGACCCTGCTGGTCTTCGAGGAGACGGACCTCGACCCGGACCACTGAGGGCCCGGGACGGGAGGGCCCGGGGCGGGAGGGCCCGGGGCGGGAGGGCCCGGGTCCGCCGGGGACGTCAGCCGGCCGTCCGCAGCCCGTCGAAGGCCAGGCGGACGACGGTGTCGGCGATCCGCCGCCGCTCCGCCGCCGTGTCCGGGTGCGGCCGGTACCACTCCACCAGCGAGTTGATCATGCCGAAGAGCAGCCGGGTCGCGAGCCGGATGTCCACGTCGGCCCGCAGGTCGCCCTCGGCGACGGCCGCCTTCAGGAGGTCGGCCACCCGGTGGTCGAACTCGCGGCGCCGCTCCATCGCCCACCGCTCGGTGGCCGTGTTGCCGCGCACCCGCAGCAGCAGCGTCACGTACGGCAGCTCCTCGACCAGCACCTCGACGGTGCGGCGCGTGACGTACTCGACCCGCTCGACGGCCCGGCCCCGCCCGGCCCCCGGCTCGTCGAGGACCGCGAACAGGCCGTCGAGCGCCCGGCTGACGGCCCGCCGGAGCAGCTCCTCCTTGCCGGACACGTGGTGGTAGATCGACGACTTGGAGATGCCCGCCGCCTTGGACAGGTGCTCCATGGACGTGCCGTCGTAACCGCGCTCGTTGAAGACCCGCACCGCGACCGAGAGCAGCGTCTCGGGGGTGTACGTGTCGCGCTTCGCCGTGGTCATCGGGGGTCACGTCCTTCCTCGGCGTAGCCCCGGCGGGCGGTGCCCTGGCTCGGCGCGTACCGGCCCGTCGGGTAGTGCCCGTGCAGCGAGAGGAGCAGCTCCCGCACGCGCGCGTGGCCCACCTTCCCGGCCCATTCCAGCGGTCCCGCCGGATAGTTCACGCCGAGCCGCATCGCCGTGTCGACGTCCTCGGCGGTGGCGACCCCCCGGTCGACCACGTCGGCCGCGAGGTCGGCCAGCATCGCGACCGTACGGGCGACGATCATGCCGGGCACGTCACCGATGACGGACACCTGCTTGCCGAGGGCCTGGAAGAGGCCGACGGCCTCGGCCAGGGACTCGGGCGAGGTGCGCCCGCCGGTCGACAGCACGATCCGGGACGCGCGCGCGTAGTCCAGCGCGAGGTCGAAGTGGATGATCTCCTCGTCGGGGTGCTCGAAGGCGGTCCCGCCGTCGGCCAGGCCGAGCCGGGCGCCGCCGGGCAGCCGGACGTGCCCGTCGCCGTCCTCGCGCCGGACCTCGATCCCGGCCTCCTGGAAGAGCCCCGCCAGCGGTTCGGCGGGTCCCAGGTCGCCCCGGACGGTGATCCCCTCCGGCGCCTTCGCCGGCGGGGCCGTGTGCGGCTCGGGACGCTCGGCGCCCTCCGCGTACGGGAACCAGCCGTGGCCCGTCTTGCGGCCGAGGCGCCCCGACTCGACCAGCCGGCGCTGCGCGAGCGACGGGGTGAACTTGGGGTCCTGGTGGAAGGAGTCCCAGACGGAGCGGGTGACGGCCTCGTTCACGTCCTGGCCGATGAGGTCGGTCAGCTCGAACGGGCCCATGCGGAAGCCGCCGCTCTCGCGCAGGGCCGCGTCGATGGTGGCCGGGTCGGCGCCGCCCTCCTCGTACACCCGGAACGCCTCGGCGTAGAAGGGGCGCGCGATCCGGTTCACGAGGAAGCCGGGGGTGTCCGTGCAGCGCACCGGCGTCTTGCCCCAGCCCTTCACCGTCTCGTACGCGCGCGTGGCGACGTCCGGGTCGGTGGCGAAGCCGCTGACGACCTCGACCAGCGGGAGCAGCGGCGCCGGGTTGAAGAAGTGCAGTCCGACGAACCGGCCGGGCCGTCGCAGTCCCCCGGCGATGGCGGTCACGGAGAGCGACGAGGTGTTGGTGGCGAGGACGGTGTCGTCGCCGACGACCTCCTCCAGGTCGGCGAAGAGCCGCCGCTTGACCGCCGGGTCCTCGACGATCGCCTCGACGACGAGGGCCGCGTCCGCGAGCTCGGCGAGCTCCCCGGCCGCGTGCAGCCGTCCGACGGCCGCTTCGCGCGACTCGGCGTCCAGGCGGCCCTTCTCCACGAGCCGGTCGAGGCGGGAGGCGAGGGCGGCCACGGCCTCCCCGGCCCGGCCGGGGACGCTGTCGTAGAGGCGCACGGGGTGGCCGGCGACCAGCGCGACCTGGGCGATGCCCTGCCCCATGGTCCCGGTGCCGACGACGGCGACGACGCGGTGCCGCCCGACGGGCCCCACGGACCCGGCGCCCTCCGTCCCCACGGCTGCAACGCGGTCCTGCTCCACGGCGGCGGGCTCCTTGGCGGTCACGTCGTCGCTCCCCCTGACGGTCACGTCGGCACTCATGGGAGTGATCCTCCCCGATGGGTTTTCCACAGGATCGACGGACCCCCTTGTCCCGACCGATCGTTCGGTTACTCTAACTCCGTACGTGTCTCCCTGCCCAGCTCGACGAGGAGTTGGTCCACCCATGGCCACCGCCCAGCCGACCACCGACCGTCTGGCCGAGAAGCACCGGTCCACGCTCGACCAGGCGCTCGACACCATCCGCACCCGCGCCTACTGGTCGCCGCACCCCGAGCACCCCAAGGCCTACGGGGCGGACGGCTCCCTGGACGCGGCGGCCGGCCTCGCCGCGTACCGGTCCCTGCTGAACGGCCGCTTCGAGCTGGACCAGCCCGGCACGGACGGCTGGACCGGCGGCGAGGTCTCGCCGTACGGCCCGGAGCTGGGCGTCGAGTACCCGCACGCGGACGTCGACGTGCTGCTCCCCGCCATGCGCGCGGGAACGGGCGCCTGGCGGGACGCCGGGGCCGAGACGCGCGCCCTGGTCTGCCTGGAGATCCTCGCCCGGATCTCCGCCCGCACCCACGAGTTCGCCCACGCCGTCATGCACACCAGCGGCCAGGCGTTCATGATGGCGTTCCAGGCCGGCGGCCCGCACGCCCAGGACCGCGGCCTGGAGGCCGTGGCGTACGCGTACGCGGAGCAGACCCGCACCCCCGCCGGACGGGCCGACTGGTCCAAGCCCCAGGGCAAGCGCGACCCCCTGGAGCTGAGCAAGGAGTTCACCCCGGTCGGCCGGGGCGTCGCCCTGGTGATCGGCTGCAACACCTTCCCCACGTGGAACGGCTACCCGGGCCTGTTCGCCTCCCTCGCCACCGGCAACGCGGTCCTGGTCAAGCCCCACCCGCGCGCGGTCCTGCCGCTGGCGCTCACCGTCCGGATCGCCCGCGAGGTGCTCGCCGAGACGGGCTTCGACCCGAACCTGGTGGCGCTCGCCGTCGAGCACCCCGGCGAGGGCATCGCCAAGACCCTGGCCCTGCGCCCCGAGGTCCGGATCATCGACTACACCGGCTCGACCGCCTTCGGCGACTGGCTGGAGGACAACGCCCGCCAGGCCCAGGTCTACACCGAGAAGGCCGGGGTCAACACGGTCGTGGTGGACTCCACCGACGACTACCGGGGCATGCTCGGCAACCTGGCCTTCTCGCTGTCCCTCTACAGCGGCCAGATGTGCACCACCCCGCAGAACCTGCTGGTCCCCCGCGACGGCATCGCCACCGACCAGGGCCCCAAGTCGTACGACGAGGTCGTGGCCGACCTCGCGGCGGCGGTCGACGGCCTGCTCGGCGACGACACCCGGGCCAACGGCCTGCTCGGCGCCCTGGTCAACCCGGACGTGAAGGCACGCCTGGAGGCCGCCGCCGACCTCGGCGAGGTGGCGCTCGCCTCCCGCGAGGTGGCCAACGCGGAGTTCCCGGACGCCGTGGTCCGCACCCCGGTGATCGTGAAGCTGGACGGCTCCAAGCCGGAGGCGCAGGACGCGTACTTCTCGGAGTGCTTCGGCCCGGTCTCCTTCGCCGTCGCGGTGGACTCCACCGCCGACGCCCTGGAGCTGCTGCGGCGCACGGTCCGCGAGAAGGGCGCCATGACGGTCGGCGCGTACACGACCTCGGAGGAGGTCGAGCGCGCGGTGGAGGAGGTCTGCCTGGAGGAGGCGGCCCAGTTGTCGCTGAACCTGACGGGCGGGGTGTACGTGAACCAGACGGCCGCGTTCTCCGACTTCCACGGCTCCGGCGGGAACCCGGCGGCGAACGCCGCCCTGTGCGACGGCGCCTTCGTCGCCAACCGCTTCCGGGTGGTGGAGGTCCGCCGCCAGGCCTGACCTCCCGTGGCGCGGCGGGGCCCCACCGGGTCCCGCCGCTCCGGGGGCCCGGTGCCCCGGGCCCCTAAGGGGTCTCGATCTCCGCGTACCGCTGGATCCACGCGTGCATGGCGATGGCGGCGGCCGCCCCCGCGTTGATCGACCGGGTGGAGCCGAACTGGGCGATCGAGCAGACCGTCTCCACGTGGGCGCGGGCCTCCTCGGTGAGCCCGGGGCCCTCCTGCCCGAAGAGCAGCACGCAGCGGCGGGGGAGCACGGTCCGCTCCAGCGGCACGGCGCCGGGCAGGTTGTCGATGCCGATGACGGGCAGGCCCTCGGCCGCCGCCCACGAGGTCAGCGACGCGGTGTCCGGGTGGTGGCGGACGTGCTGGTAGCGGTCGGTGACCATGGCGCCGCGCCGGTTCCAGCGCCGCCGGCCCACGATGTGGACCTCCTTGGCCAGGAAGGCGTTGGCGGTCCGCACCACCGAACCGATGTTGAAGTCGTGGCCCCAGTTCTCCACCGCCACGTGGAAGTCGTGGCGCCGGGTGTCCAGGTCGGCGACGACCGCCTCGCGCGTCCAGTACCGGTAGCGGTCGACGACGTTGCGCCGGTCGCCGCCGGCGAGCAGCTCGGGGTCGTACCGCTCGTCCTCGGGCCACGGCTCCGGGTGCGGCCCGACGCCGACCTCGGGGCCGAACCCCTCGTCGTACTGGACCGGCTCCTGCTCGGCCCCGGCGGTCTGCGGCCCGGTCCCGGGCGTCTCTTCGGTGGTGCTCACCCGACGAGGGTACGGGGGGCGTGCTCCCCGTCCGCACGGCGCTGCTCGGGCAGCGTCCCGTCCGGGGTCCGCCGCAGCAGCCGGTCCCGGACCCGGGTCGCCCGCGCCCCCAGGGCCACCAGGAACACCGTCGGCAGGAAGACCGCGTCGGCGGAGATCATCGCCAGCGAGAAGACCGGCAGGCCGAGGAGCAGGGCGATCCCGGCGTGCTCCAGCATCATCGCGACCAGGAGGACGTTCTTGACCTTGCGGTTGAAGAGCGTGAAGGGGAAGGCGACCTGCACGATCACCGTGCCGTAGGACAGCACCATCACCATGATCCCGCTGGAGGCGAGCAGCTCGGAGAGGGCGGGCCAGGGCGTGAAGTAGTCCAGGTGGAGCGGGTAGAACAGCGCGGTGCCGTCCTGCCAGCGCGCGCCCTGGACCTTGTACCAGCCGGCCGTGGCGTAGATCAGGCAGACCTCCGCCATGAGCACCAGGAGGGCGGCGTTGTGCGCGAGGTTGGCGAGGGCGTCGAGCAGGGTCCGGGGCTCCCCCGGGGCGTACCGGCGGACCAGCCACCACAGCGCGTTCCCCAGCCAGAGCACCCACAGCAGCACCGGCATCCACCACTCGCCGCTGACGTCGGAGAACCAGGTGGCGGCCACGAGGAAGCCGCCGAGCACGGTCCACAGCAGCGGGCCGGTGAGATCGCGGCGCGGGGGCTCCCCGGCGCGGACGGCGCGCTCCTCGCGGGCCGCCCGCCGGGCGTCGAGGGACCACACCCGGGAGCAGCGGGTCAGGACGAGGTAGATCGCGGCGAGGTGGAGGACGTTGTCGCCGCCGTCGCCGACGAAGACGGCGCGGTTCTGCAGCGACAGCACCCCGGCCATGAAGACCACGGAGACGGCCCGGGTGCGCCAGCCCACCAGGAGCAGGGCGGTGGAGAGCACCGCGAGTCCGTAGACGACCTCGAACCAGAGCCGGCCGTCCGACCACATGAGCACGGTGAAGGCCCGGTTGTCGACGATCAGCCGCTCGGCCATCCTCCAGGACCAGGGGCTTTCGAGGCCGTAGAGCTGGTGCCGGTGCGGCAGCTCGCGCAGCAGGAAGAGCAGCCAGGTCAGCGAGAAGCCGATCCGTACGATCGCGCTCTGGTACGGGCCGAGGGAGCGGCCGGTGACGGCCTGGACGGCGCGGGCGAGCCGGCGGTCGAAGGGCTCGCGGGCACGCGCGCGCGAGGAGGCGGACACGGGCGTCGACGTCGGGGCCGGGTTCGGGGTGCTCATCGGGCCGCCTCCGTACGGTTCGGGGCCGCGTCGGGGGACCGGTCGGCGTCGGTGATCCGCCACCACGGGAAGTCGCGGTAGGAGGGGGAGGACTTCGACTTCTCGGTGCTCCAGTGCGGCGCGAGGACGGGCCGGGTGACGGCGCGGAGCCGGATGCGGCGCAGGTCGGAGCCCGCGAGGGCGGGGAGGGCGTCGAGGCGCTGCACCGTGATCCGGCGCATGTACTGCTCCGAGAGGCGGCCGCGCAGTCCGTTGGGGCGGTGCTCGTCGGTGTGCGAGTTGAAGTAGAAGTCCACGGCCCTGCGGAGCTGGTTCTGCTGGGTGTGGCTGGGCATCGGGTTGTGGCGGATCGCCTCGGCGTCCTGGGCCGTGAGGTCGATCCAGTCGGTGGTCCGGCGGGTGCCGTCGGCGGCGGTGACCTCGGCGCGGGCCTCGACGGAGACGTTCTGCTGGAGCGGGTTGGGCGCGAAGAGCTTCCAGTTCTGCTCGAACTCGGGGTAGATCCAGTCGTCGACGGCCTGACCGTTCTGCTTGGTCAGCGTGTTGGACGGCGCCACGTGCAGGAAGACCATCGCCAGGTGGACGCAGGCGAACACGGCGGTGACGGCGAGCGCGACGGCGACGACGACCTGGTACGGCAGGGAGAGCGCCATGATCCCGGTGCCCGGACCGGCGGCCCGCGGGGGCACGGGGTCGGGCAGGGCGATCGGGGGCTCCTCCGGGGCTGTCCGCCGGTCGTCCCTCACCCCGGCCGCGTCCTTTTCGACGTGCGCGTCCATCCCGCCCCGATCCCGATCGGCCCACCTCGGTTATCCACAGGGTTGACACCATACGGGCCGCCGTCTCACCATTGAAGCCAATGAACCGAACGATCGGTCGGTAGGGGATCTGATGACCGCAGTGACGGCAGGAACGGCAGGGACCGCGGGCACGGCGGGCGGCGCGGGCACGGCCGGTGCGGCGGACGCGGCCGCGGTGGAGACGGCCGCCCACGAGACCGTGTTCGACGCCGCCGTCGCCGCCGACGAGCGCATCGAGCCGCGCGACTGGATGCCCGAGGCCTACCGCGCCTCGCTCGTCCGGCAGATCGCGCAGCACGCCCACTCCGAGATCATCGGCATGCAGCCCGAGGCGAACTGGATCACCCGCGCGCCCTCGCTGCGCCGCAAGGCGATCCTGATGGCCAAGGTGCAGGACGAGGCCGGCCACGGGCTCTACCTGTACAGCGCGGCGGAGACCCTCGGCACCAGCCGCGACGAGCTGCTCGACAAGCTCCACTCCGGCCGCCAGAAGTACTCCTCGATCTTCAACTACCCCACGCTGACCTGGGCCGACGTCGGCGCGATCGGCTGGCTGGTGGACGGCGCCGCGATCACCAACCAGGTCCCCCTGTGCCGCTGTTCCTACGGCCCGTACGCCCGCGCGATGGTCCGGGTCTGCAAGGAGGAGTCCTTCCACCAGCGCCAGGGGTACGAGGCGCTGCTCGCCCTGTCGAACGGCACCGAGGCCCAGCACGCCATGGCGCAGGACGCGGTGGACCGCTGGTGGTGGCCCTCGCTGATGATGTTCGGCCCGCCGGACGACGAGTCGACCCACACGGCCCAGGCGATGGCCTGGAAGATCAAGCGCCATTCCAACGACGAGCTGCGGCAGCGCTTCGTCGACATCGCCGCGCCGCAGGCCGACGCGCTCGGCCTCACCCTCCCCGACCCGGACCTCCGGTGGAACGAGGAGCGCGGGCACTACGACTTCGGGCCGATCGACTGGACCGAGTTCTGGGACGTCCTCAAGGGGAACGGCCCCTGCAACGACCAGCGGCTGAGCAGGCGGCGCCAGGCCCACGAGGACGGCGCCTGGGTCAGGGAAGCGGCGGCGGCCCACGCGAAGAAGCACACCGGAGAGCACGGGGAGGCACAGGCATGACGAGCGACGGTTGGCCCCTGTGGGAGGTGTTCGTGCGCTCGCGCCGCGGACTGTCCCACACCCACGCGGGCAGTCTCCACGCGCCCGACGCGGAGATGGCCCTGCGCAACGCCCGCGACCTGTACACCCGCAGGAGCGAGGGCGTCTCGATCTGGGTCGTGCCCTCCGCGGCGATCACCGCGTCCTCACCCGACGAGAAGGACCCCTTCTTCGACCCGGCGGCGGACAAGGCCTACCGCCACCCGACCTTCTACGAGATCCCGGAGGGGGTGAAGCACCTGTGAGCACCCCCGACACCCGCGAGAACGCCACCGCCGTGCCCGTCGGCGCGGCCCTCGCCCTCGGCGACGACGCCCTCGTCCTCTCCCACCGCCTGGGGGAGTGGGCCGGCTCCGCCCCCGTCCTGGAGGAGGAGGTCGCCCTGGCCAACATCGCGCTCGACCTGCTCGGCCAGGCCCGCGTCCTGCTGTCCCTCGTCGGCGACGAGGACGAACTGGCCTACCTCCGGGAGGAGCGCTCCTTCCGGAACGTCCAGCTCGCCGAGCAGCCGAACGGCGACTTCGCCCACACCATCGCCCGGCAGCTCTACTTCTCCACCTACCAGCACCTGCTGTACGGGCGGCTGGCCTCCGGCGACGGGCCCTTCGCCGGTCTCGCGGCGAAGGCCGTCAAGGAGGTCGCCTACCACCGGGACCACGCCGAGCAGTGGACGCTGCGCCTCGGCGACGGCACCTCCGAGAGCCACGAGCGGATGAGCCGGGCCTGCGAGGCCCTGTGGCGGTACACCGGCGAGCTGTTCCAGCCGGTCGAAGGGCTCGACGTGGACCACGCGGCCCTGGAGAGCGCCTGGCTGGAGTCGGTGACGGACGTCCTCGGCAGGGCCACACTCACCGTGCCCTCCGGGCCGCGCACCGGCGCCTGGAGCGCGGGCGCGGGCCGCCAGGGCCTGCACACCGAGTCCTTCGGACGGATGCTGGCCGAGATGCAGCACCTGCACCGCAGCCACCCGGGGGCGTCGTGGTGACCATGACGGCCCTGGAGGAGGAGCTGAGCCGGGTCGCCGGGTCCGTCCCCGATCCGGAGCTGCCCGTCCTCACCCTGGAGGAGCTGGGGGTGATGCGGGGCGTCCACGTCACCGGCCCCGGCCGGGTCGAGGTCACCCTCACCCCGACGTACACGGGCTGCCCCGCGATCGAGGCCATGTCCTCGGACATCGAGCGCGCCCTCCACGACCACGGGGTCCCGGAGGTCTCCGTCGTCACGGTCCTCACCCCCGCCTGGTCCACCGACGACATCAGCGAGGAGGGACGGCGCAAGCTCACCGAGTTCGGCATCGCCCCGCCGCGCCCGCAGGGCCCGGCCGGCGGCCCGGTGCCACTGACGCTGGCGATCCGCTGTCCGCACTGCGGCTCCACCGACACCGAGCTCCTGAGCCGCTTCTCCTCCACCGCGTGCAAGGCCCTGCGCCGCTGCACCGCCTGCCGCGAACCGTTCGACCACTTCAAGGAGCTGTAGATGGTGTCCTCAGGCGCGGGACGGGCCGGGTTCCATCCGCTCGCGGTGAGCGGGGTCGAGCGGCTCACGGACGACTCCGTGGCCGTCACCTTCGCGGTCCCGCCCGAGCTGCGCGAGACCTACCGGCACCTGCCCGGCCAGCACCTGGCGCTGCGACGCACCGGCGAGCGGGGCGAGGAGGTCCGGCGCACGTACTCGATCTGCGCCCCCGCCGCCCCGGCCGGCGAGCCCCCCGTCCTGCGCGTCGGCATCCGGCTCGTGGACGGCGGCGCGTTCTCGACGTACGCCCTCAAGGAGCTGGCCGTCGGCGACCTCGTCGAGGTCATGGAGCCGACGGGCCGCTTCACGCTCGCCCCGCGCCCCGGCCGCTTCGCCGCGGTCGTCGGCGGCAGCGGCGTCACCCCGGTGCTCTCGATGGCGGCCACCCTGCTCGCCCGCGAGCCGGAGGCCCGGTTCTGCCTGGTCCGGAGCGACCGCACCGCCGCGTCCACCATGTTCCTGGACGAGGTGGCCGACCTGAAGGACCGCTACCCCGACCGCTTCCAGTTGGTCACCGTGCTCTCCCGGGAGGAGCAGCAGGCGGGCCTTCCGTCCGGACGGCTCGACCGCGAGCGGCTCGCCGGGCTGCTCCCCGCGCTGCTGCCGGTCGGCGAGGTCGACGGCTGGTTCCTGTGCGGGCCCTTCGGTCTGGTGCAGGGCGCCGAGCGGGCGCTGCGCGACCTGGGCGTCGATCGGGGCCGGATCCACCAGGAGATCTTCCACGTCGACGACGGCTCCGCGCCCGCGGCGGCACCGGCGGCCGACGCCCCCGCGCACGCCACCCTGACCGCGACCCTGCACGGCCGGTCCGGCACCTGGCCGGTGGAGCGGGGCGAGACGCTCCTGGACACCGTGCTCCGCGCCCGCGCGGACGCCCCGTACGCCTGCAAGGGCGGGGTGTGCGGCACCTGCCGGGCCTTCGTCGTCGGCGGAGAGGTGCGGATGGACCGCAACTTCGCCCTGGAGCCGGACGAGACGGAGGCCGGTTACGTCCTGGCCTGCCAGTCCCGCCCCACCACCGCCGACGTGGAGCTGGACTTCGACCGCTGACGGGCGGGTCCGGAGGGCCTGGAGAAAGGTCGGGAGACCGTGAGGGCCCGGGGAAGACGGCACAGGCCGTCCCCGGGTCCCGGGGGGATCAGAGCACGAACGCCTGGGCGCCGTTCTCCGCCACCATCGGGCGCCCGGCGCCGTCCCAGGCGAGCATCCCGCCGTCGACGTTCACCGCGTCGAAGCCCTGCTGGACCAGGTACTGCGTGACCTGCGCCGACCGGCCGCCCACCCGGCACATCACATAGGCCCGACCGTGCTCGGCCAGGGACTCCGTGACCTCGCCGAAGCGGGCCACGAAGTCGCTCATCGGCACGTGCACCGCGCCCTCGACGTGGCCCGCGGCCCACTCGTCCTCCTCCCTGACGTCCAGCACCAGGGCATCGGACGGCACGGAAGCCGCGTCCACCGAGGGCAGCGGGGAGACATTCATGGGACCGGCCTTCTCTCGTCAGAACCACCCGAAGGGAGTCGGGCGCACGGAAAACCTACTGCACCAGGCCGGACAGCTCGTTCTCCCGCTCGGAGACCTGCGCGAGGAGCTGCTCCGCGATCTCCTCGAGGAGCCGGTCCGGGTCGTCCGGCGCCATCCGCAACATCGCGCCGATCGCGCTCTCCTCCAGCTCGCGCGCCACCGCCGAGAGCATGTCCTTGCGCTCCGCCAGCCACTCCAGGCGCGCGTACAGCTCCTCGCTCTCGCTGAGCCGCTCCTCCGCCGGCGCCGGTCCGGCCTCCCACTCGGCGGACAGCTCGCGCAGCAGCCCCTCGTCGCCCCGGGCGTAGGCGGCGTTCACCCGGGTGATGAACTCCTCGCGCCGCTTCCGCTCGCCCTCCTCGCGGGCCAGGTCGGGGTGGGCCTTGCGGGCCAGCTCGCGGTAGAGCCTGCGGGCCTCCTCACCGGGCCGGACCCGCTTCGGCGGCTGGACCGGCCGCTCGGTGAGCATGGCCGCCGCCTCGGGGGAGAGGCCGTCGGTGTCGATCCAGTCGTGGAACAGCTCCTCCACGCCCGGCATCGGCATGACCGCCGCCCGGGCCTCCTGGGCCCGCCGCAGGTCCTCCGGGTCACCGGTGCGCGCCGCCCGGGCCTCGGCGATCAGCGCCTCCAGCTCGTCGAGCCGCGCGTACATCGGGCCGAGCTTCTGGTGGTGCAGCCGGGAGAAGTTCTCCACCTCGACCCGGAAGGTCTCGACGGCGATCTCGAACTCGATCAGCGCCTGTTCGGCCGCCCGCACGGCGCGCTCGAGGCGCGCCTCGGGCCGCTCGTCACCCCCGGTGTCCGCGCCCTGCTCCAGGCCCTGGTCCACGTCGCTGTCCTCGTTCCGGCTCGTCACCCTCCCAGCGTAAGGGGCCGGGGCGCCGGCCCCGCGCGGGGTCAGACGCCGAGCTCGGCCGCCACCCGTCCGGAGCGGACGGCGGAGAGCAGGTCGGCGTGGTCGGCCGTGGTGCGGTCCGCGTACGTGACGGCGAAGGAGGCGACGGCCTCGTCCAGCTCCTCGTTCTTGCCGCAGTAGCCGGATATCAGGCGCGGGTCGGCGCTGTGGGCGTGGGCGCGGGCGAGGAGGGCGCCGGTCATCCGCCCGTAGTCGTCGACCTGGTCGGCGGCGAGCGCTGCGGGGTCGACGCTGCCCTTGCGGTTGCGGAACTGGCGCACCTGGAACGGGCGTCCGTCGACCGTGGTCCAGCCGAGCAGGATGTCGCTGACGACCTGCATCCGCTTCTGTCCGAGCACCACGCGCCTCCCCTCGTGGCCCGCGTCCTCCACCGCGAAGCCGGCGGCCGGCAGGTGGGGGAGCAGGACCGAGGGCCGGGCCTCCTTGACCTGGAGCACCAGCGGCTCGCCCCGGTGGTCGAGGAGCAGCACGACGTAGGAGCGGGTGCCGACGCTGCCGGTGCCGACCACCCGGAAGGCCACGTCGTGGACGGCGTACCGCGCGAGGAGCGGCAGCCGGTCCTCGGACACGGTCTCCAGGTAGGCGCCGAGGGAGGCGGCGACCCGGGCCGCCTCGGCGTCCGGGACCCGGCGCAGCACCGGGGGAGCGTCGACGAACCTGCGGCCGCCGCCCTCGGCGTCCGCCACGGCCTCGGTCGACCGGGTGGCGAACCGGGCGCTGGTGTTGTTGCGGGCCTTGGCGGAGACCTTCTCCAGGATGCCGAGGAGGTCGTGGGCGTCGGCGTGGGAGACGAGTTCCTCGTCGGCGATCGCGTTCCAGGCGTCGGCGGCGGGGAGACGGGCGAGCAGGCGCATGGTGCGCCGGTAGGCGCCGACAGTGTCGAAGGCGGCGGCCCGGCAGACCTCCTCGCTCGCGCCGACCTCCCGCCCGGCGAGGACCAGGGAGGTGGCGAGCCGCTTGAGGTCCCATTCCCAGGGGCCGACGACGGTCTCGTCGAAGTCGTTGAGGTCCATGACGAGCCGGCCGCGGGCGTCCCCGTAGAGGCCGAAGTTGGCGGCGTGCGCGTCGCCGCAGATCTGCGCGGCGATCCCGGTGACGGGGGTCCCGACGAGGTCCTGGGCCATCAGTCCGGCGGATCCGCGCAGGAAGGCGAACGGGCTCGCCGCCATCCTGCCGACCCGTATCGGCGTGAGCTCGGGGACCCGGCCGAAGTTCGACTCCTCGACGGCGCGGACGGCGTCCGGGCGGTCGGCGACGGGGTCCTGCCGGGCGTGCGAGGAGCGGGGGACCCGCTCGCGCAGCTCCCTGCCCCGCTCCTTGGGTGAGGCTCCGGCCCCCGCGGCCGCCCGGCGCGCGAACCCCGGCACGTGCGGGACGCGCTCCGCGCCCCGCACTTCGCCCGTACCGCGCTGTTCCGGCACGACAGCCGTGATCACGTCCATGGGACGTCCTCCCCCGATGCGATGTTCGTCCTCGTTCGGCCCTGACGGTACCGCCGTCGCCGATCGGCCGTCTCCCCCTGTGGACGAGCACCTGTGGACAACCCTCCGGAAGCCCTCCGGGCCCGTCACCCCGTCGGGGCCGGGCGGTCCTCAGACCGCGACGGCCTCCTCCATCTCCTCCTCGGCCTCGGCCTCCTCGGCCTCGGCCTTCTCGGCGGACTGAGCAGCGGACCGGGTGGCGGGCTGGGCAGCGGGCCGGGGGGCGGACTGCGCGAGGGGCCCGGCGGCCGGCTTCGCGCGCCGCGCCTCCGTGAGGCCCGCGACGGCGACGAGGGCGACTCCGGCGAGGAGCCAGAGGGCGAGGACGAGGACGTTCCCGCCGAGGGCGTGGCCGTCGAAGTACACGTGCGCGCGCACGCCCTCGACGAAGCCCGCGCCGTTCCAGAAGGCGTGCAGGGCGCCGAAGAAGCCGGGCTGGAGCTCGGGCCGGTAGATGCCCCCGGAGCTGGTGAAGTTGAGCATGACGAAGAGGACCATCACGCCGAGCGTGGTCCAGCGGCGCAGGAAGGTGTGCAGGCCGACGCCGACGAGCAGGATGCCCGCCGCGTAGAGCCAGGACATCGCCCACACTCCGCCGAGGCCCTGGTCGACCAGGTGGAAGACCGGCCCGGCGAAGAGGGTGCCGATCAGGCTGACGACGAAGGACGTGCCGGCGGCGAGGAGGACCCTGATCCGCATGGGCAGGACGGCTCCGGCGCCGCCGATGACGGCGACCGAGGCGTACGCGCCGATGCTGAGGGCGACCAGGAGGAAGAAGACGCCCTGGCCGGTGGGGTCGCCGGAGGCGGTGGGGGCGACGTCGGTGACCTTCAGCGGGGCGTCCTGCGCGGCGGCGACCTTGGTGAACACCTTCTCGACCGCCATGGCGCTGGTGTCGGAGGAGCCCGAGGCGACGAGGAGTTCGGGCTTCGCGCCCGGCACGTAGGCGCCGAAGCTGTGCTGCTCGCGCAGCGCGGTGACGGCCGTCTCCCGGTCGGCGACGGTCCGGACGTCGAGGGCGCCCGCCCCCTCGTCCTGGAGCGTCTGGGCGAGGACCCGGGTCGTGGGCCCCGAGCCGACGACGTCGACGCGCAGGTCGTGCGGTTCGGGGGCGTGGAAGGCGCCGAGGTAGGCGAGTCCCATGCCGACGCACATCAGCAGGGGGGTGAGCAGATGCCCGAGGACGTGCTTCAACGCTCCCCTGGTGTTCGGTCCTGCGGACACCGAGACCTCCATGGTTGGCTTTTACAACTAAAGAACCGTTGTAGTATACAACTGAAAGGCCGTGATGAGCGAACAGCGCCCGCACGACGACGAGGGAGCCCCCATGACCGGCGGCACCGAACCACCCCGCGAGGCGTCCCTGGACGTCATCCAGCGCGAGCTGACGGCCTTCGCCCGCCGGGCCCGCGCCGCGGCGGCCCGGGTCCACCCCGAGCTCCCGCTCGTCTCGTACACGCTCCTCGCCCACATCGAGGAGCGGCACGGCTGCCGCGCGACCGACCTCGCGGCCCACTACCTGCTGGACAAGTCGACGGTCAGCCGCCAGCTCGCCGTCCTGGAGAAGCTCGGCTTCGTGGAACGCCGGCCGGCCCCCGACGACCACCGCGTACAGGTCCTGCACGCCACGGAGGAGGGCACGAAGGTCCTCGCCTCGGCCCGGACTAACCGCAGGGCCGCCTACCAGGAGCGCCTCAAGGACTGGTCGGCCGAGGACCTCGCCCGCTTCGCCGCGTACCTCCTGCGCTACAACGACGCCGGCACGGACGACCTCCCGGACCACCCCTAGCCCTGACCCGGCCCGCCCCGCACCGCGGCGGCCCGGACCCCACCCCGGCCCAGGTCACGCTCCACCCCGGCCCAGGTCCCGCTCCGTCCCCACCCCGACCCCGCCCCCGCTCCTTCGGCCCCGCGCGTCCCCTACCGGGAGAACCCCCTACAACCCCGCGTCCCGCGCGAGCAGCGCCGCCTGGACGCGGTTCTCGCAGTCCAGCTTGGCCAGGATTCGGCTCACGTACGTCTTCACCGTGCCCTCGCTCATGTGCAGCCGCTTCCCCGCGTCCGCGTTGGAGAGCCCCTCCCCGAGCAGCGCCAGGACGTCCCGCTCCTTCTCGCTCAGCGCCGCCACCCGACCCCGGGCCTCCTCGGCCCGGGCCGCCTCCCGGCCCCTGGCGAGCCGCTCCACCACGTGCCGGGTCGCCGCCGGCGACAGGTACGCGTCCCCCGCCGCGGCCGCCCGCACGGCCCCGATCAGCTCCGCGGGCGCCGTGTCCTTGAGCAGGAACCCCGCACCTCCGTACTCAAGGGCCCGCAGGACGTTCTCCCGCTCGCCGAAGGTCGTCAGGACGACGACCCGGGCCGCGGGCACCGCCCGCCGCAGCTCCGGCAGCGCCGAGAGTCCGTCGAGGACCGGCATCTGGATGTCGAGCAATACCACGTCGGCCGCGTGCGCCCGCGCCGCCTCGACCGCCGCCCGCCCGTCGGCCGCCTCCCCGACGACCTGGATCTCCGGGTCCGAGTTGAGGATCATCCGGATCCCGGCCCTGATCAGCGGCTCGTCGTCCGCGATCACGACCCTGATGGGCTGCCCTGCCACAGCTTCTCCCCCACGGCTCCGGTACGAGCGGCCGCGCTACCGCTGCTCGGCCGTGTACGACTTCTTCTCGATCAGCTTGCCGTCCTTGAAGCAGAACCGGAAAACGGGCTCCTCGTTCCAGTCCTCGCCCGTCTCCGAGGACAACAGCACCAGGCACTCGGCCCCTTCCGGCTGCGCGGGCCCCGAACCCTGGAGGCCCACCGTGGCTATCGAGTCGCCCGAGGGCAGTCGGTCGCGGACCTCCTTCTCGCTCGCCCCGATCTTCACCGCCTCGTACTCCGCGGGGTCGATCATCCCCTTCTCCAGCGAACCCACCAGGAAGTAGAGGCCGAAGCCCCCCGCCACCAGGAGCAGGACGAGCGCCGCGAACGCGATCCCGCACCCCAGCGCGACCCCTCTGCCCGTGCCCCTGCCCCCACGCATCGCCATCGCCAACTCCCGCTCGGTGAAAGTCCAGTCGGCCGGTCCGACCACGACCGGACGACCATCACCCACCAGCGGCTTCGTGGTCTGCTGCCGGAAGTCGTCGGCCGCGTCGACCAAAGGCACCGCCTCCGCGACCGGCGCCGCCCCGTACGGCAGCATCCCGGCCACCCGGAACCCGCCGCCGTCGGCCGGCCCCGCGTGACACATGCCGCCCACCAGCCGGGCCCGCTCGACGAGGCCGGTCAGCCCCTGCCCGCCGCTCACCACGTCCTCACCGGGCCCGCCCACCGGCTCCTCGTTGACGACCTCGACCACGAAGGCGTCAGGCTCGTAGCGGAGTTCGACGCCGATCGGCGCCCCCGGCGCGTACTTGTAGGCGTTGGTCAGGGCCTCCTGCACGATCCTGTACGCGGCGTGGTCGGCCGCCGGCGCGAGCGGACGCTCCTCCCCCGAACGCCGCAGCCCCACCTCGGTGCCGGCCGCCCGGGCCGCCGCCACCAGCCCTTCGATGCCGGCGATCCCCCGGGCCGCCCGCCCCGTCTCGTCCCCCGCGGGCGCGGGCGCCGCCGCCTGCCCGCCGGCCGGACCGACGCCGTCGCGGAGTATCCCGACGACCTCCCTCAGCTCGTGCATCGCGGTCACCGAGGCGTTCCGCAGGACGCCGACCACCTCGCGCTGCCGCTCGCTCAGCTCCCGGTCCACCTCCAGGGCTCCCGTGTGCACGGCGATCAGGGCCAGTTGGTGCCCGAGGCTGTCGTGCATGTCCTGGGCGATGCGCTGGCGCTCCCGCAGCCGTGCCTGCCAGACCACCATGGTCCGCTCGCGCAGCAGTTGGGCGTTGCGCTCCTGGAGCGCGTGCAGCAGGGTCCGCCGCTGGGTCCAGTAACGGTGGGCGAGGGCGGGGGCCAGGATGGTCCCCAGGTAGTAGAGGGTCGCCATGAAGACGACGGTGAAGAGCCGCTGCCGGTCCCAGGTGTCCACGAGCGTCCCCCCGACGTCGAGGACGAAGGCGGCGATGAACGCGGCCAGCGCCCGCCCGGCGCTCGCGATGTACCGGCCGGCCGACCAGCCGACCACGAGCAGCAGCGGCCCGAACCCGGCGACGAAGGGGGAGAGCGCCGCCGTCAGGACGAGCACGCCCGCGGGGAGCCGCCGCCGCAGCAGCGACAGCACGGCGGCACCGGCGGCGACCCCCGCCAGCCGCCACCCCGCACCGCCCAGCAGTTCCTCGGTCCCGGCGGCGAGCAGCGCCACGACCACGGCGAGCGCCACCTCACCGGTGGTCCGGCGCCCCGACCACTGCCCGGGCACCGCGAACCAGGCCCACCCGGCGGCGAGTGCGGCCCCGATCCCGTACGAACCCCGGTCCCCCGACTTCGACATAGCGTCCACGCCCGCACCCTAGGCACGGACCCCACCGCCGGCCTTCCCTCTTTCGTCCCACCCGCCCACGACGAAGGTCGCGACCTGTGGAGTACCTCACACCGGGACGCCGGGCGCCGGGACACTGGGCGCCGGGAAAGCAAGAAGGCCGACACCATCTTCATGGTGTCGGCCTTCTCATCGATACTGCTGGAGCGTTGCTCCTGGTGCGCGAGGGGGGAGTTGAACCCCCACGCCCTTTCGGGCACTGGAACCTGAATCCAGCGCGTCTGCCTATTCCGCCACCCGCGCATTGGGTGTGCTCCGGGCCCTCTCACTTTTCGGTGGGAGCGCCTGGCGACATCAGAAGATTAGCACGTCGCAGACCGTGGATTCACATCCGTTGTTTCGGCTCCGCTCGCGGAGACCAAGGTGTCCGGAGGGAGGGAGTGACAGAAGGGCGGACGGGGGTAGGGCGGAGCGGAAGAGAGCGGGGAGAGGACAGGAAGAGGGCAGGGAGAGGGCAGGGAGAGGGGGAGAAGAGGAAGGAGAAGACGGGAAGGGATGGGGGGAGGAGGACCCGGGGAGAGGGAGGAACGGGGACGGACCGCCCGGACCCCGGACCGAGCCCTCACTTCCACAGCCGGGTGCGGGACACTGTCCACAGGCCGCCTCTACGATCCGTGGGGGCAACCTGTGAGAGGTGACACTCGTCCACAGGGCAGAGAAGGGGAACCAGCCGATTTCCCGACGCGTGGATACGATCAGTAAGCAGTACCAGGACGACAACGACGGAGGAGGTGCCCCATGGGAGTCCTGAAGCGTTTCGAGCAGCGTCTCGAAGGTCTGGTCAACGGCACCTTCGCCAAGGTCTTCAAGTCCGAGGTCCAGCCCGTCGAGATCGCCGGCGCGCTCCAGCGCGAGTGCGACAACAACGCGCAGATCTGGAACCGCGAGCGGACCGTCGTGCCCAACGACTTCATCGTCGAGCTGAGCACACCGGACTACGAGCGCCTCAGTCCCTACTCCGGCCAGCTCGGCGACGAGCTCGCCGGCCTGGTCAGGGACTACGCCAAGCAGCAGCGGTACACCTTCATGGGACCGATCAAGGTCCACCTGGAGAAGGCCGAGGACCTCGACACCGGCCTGTACCGCGTCCGCAGCCGCACGCTGGCGTCGAGTACGTCACAGCCGCAGCCGCCCGCGGGCGGACAGCAGGGCCGCGACGGCTACGGGTACCCCCCGGCCGGCGCCCCGCCCATGCCCGCTGCACCGCCTCCCGGCGCGCCCGGCCAGCGGCCGCAGGCCGCCGCGGGCCGTCCCGGCGCCATGCCCGGCCCCGCCACCCACGGCGGAGCGGGCACCCAGGTGCGCCGCTGGATCGAGATCAACGGCACCCGCCACCAGATCTCGCGCCCGACCCTGGTCCTCGGCCGCAGCACCGACGCGGACGTGAGGATCGACGATCCCGGCGTCTCCCGCCGGCACTGCGAGATCCGGACCGGAACGCCCTCGACGATCCAGGATCTGGGATCCACCAACGGCATCGTGGTGGACGGGCAGCACACCACCCGCGCTACGCTCCGCGACGGCTCGCGGATCGTCGTGGGCAGCACCACCATCGTTTACCGGCAAGCCGAAGGGTGAAGCGGGGGCAATGTCAGAGCTGACCCTGACGGTCATGCGGTTGGGTTTCCTGGCCGTTCTGTGGCTGTTCGTCATCGTGGCCGTCCAGGTCATCCGCAGTGACCTCTTCGGTACGCGGGTCACCCAGCGCGGTTCGCGGCGCCAGGAGGCGCGGCCCCAGCAGGCCGCGCGCCAGGCGTCCGCGCCCCCGCAGCAGCGCGGCCAGCAGCAGAACACGGGCGGCGGCCGCCAGCGCCGTGGCGCCCCGACCAAGCTCGTCGTCTCCGAGGGCACCCTCACCGGCACGACCGTCGCCCTCCAGGGCCAGACGATCACGCTGGGCCGGGCGCACGATTCGACGATCGTCCTCGACGACGACTACGCCTCCAGCAGGCACGCCCGGATCTACCCCGACCGGGACGGCCAGTGGATCGTCGAGGACCTCGGGTCCACCAACGGCACGTACCTCGACCGGGCCCGCCTCACCACCGCCACGCCGATTCCGCTGGGCGCGCCGATCCGCATCGGCAAGACCGTCATCGAGCTGCGGAAGTAGTGCACATCATGAAGAGGCGCGAGCGGAGCGAGCGAGCCGGGACGGTCCCCGCCTCGGGACGTGCCGCGCTCCCGGCCGAAGCGTCCGGAGCGACCGAAGTGACCGGAGCGACCGGAGGGTGGGCAGTGTGGGTCGAGACCGGCTGTACCCCGATGCAGCGTCGACAGGGCAGGTGCGCATGACTCTGTCGCTGCGATTCGCCGCGGGCTCGCACAAGGGCATGATCCGCGAGGGCAACGAGGACTCCGGCTACGCCGGGCCCCGGCTGCTCGCCATCGCCGACGGCATGGGCGGCCAGGCCGCCGGCGAGGTCGCCTCCTCCGAGGTGATCTCCACCCTCGTCACGCTCGACGACGACGTTCCCGGCTCCGACATCCTCACCTCGCTCGGTACGGCGGTGCAGCGCGCCAACGACCAACTGCGGATGATGGTCGAGGAGGACCCGCAACTGGAGGGCATGGGCACCACGCTCACCGCCCTCCTGTGGACCGGCCAGCGGCTCGGTCTGGTACACGTCGGCGACTCGCGCGCCTACCTGCTCCGCGACGGCGTCCTCACCCAGATCACCCAGGACCACACCTGGGTCCAGCGGCTCGTCGACGAGGGCCGGATCACCGAGGAAGAGGCCACCACCCACCCGCAGCGCTCGCTCCTCATGCGCGCGCTCGGCAGCGGCGACCACGTCGAGCCCGACCTCTCCATCCGCGAGGTCCGGGCCGGCGACCGCTACCTGATCTGTTCCGACGGCCTGTCCGGCGTGGTCTCGCACCAGACCCTCGAGGACACCCTCGCCAGCTACCAGGGCCCGCAGGAGACCGTGCAGGAGCTGATCCAGCTCGCCCTGCGCGGCGGCGGCCCCGACAACATCACGGTGATCGTCGCCGACGTCCTCGACGTCGACGGCGGCGACACCCTCGCCGGTCACCTCAGCGACACCCCGGTCATCGTGGGCGCGGTCGCCGAGAACCAGGCCCAGCTCAACGACGGCGGGGCCATGCAGACCCCGGCCGGCCGCGCCTCCGGGCTCGGCCGCCACGCCGCCCACCGGCAGCCTCCGGCCGGCGGCTTCGGCCCGCCCGGCAGCGGCGGCGGCAGCGGTGGCCAGGACTACGACGGAATGCCCCCGGAGGGCTCCTTCGAGTCGTACACCGAAGACGACTTCGTCAAGCCCCGCAAGGGCCGCAGGTGGCTCAAGCGCGGCTTCTTCCTCGTCCTGGTCCTCGCGCTCCTCGGCGGCGGCCTCTACGGCGGCTGGCGCTGGACGCAGACCCAGTACTTCGTGGGGTCCAAGGACCAGCACGTGGCGCTCTACCAGGGCATCAGCCAGGACCTGGCGTGGGTCTCGCTGTCGAAGGTGGAGAAGGACCACCCCGAGATCGAACTCAAGTACCTCCCCGCCTACCAGCGGAAGCAGGTCGAGGAGACGATCGCGGGCGGCAGCCTCGGCAAGGCCGAGACGAAGATCACCGAGCTGGCCGTGCAGGCCTCCGCCTGCAAGAAGACCGAGCAGCGCCGCGCCGCCGCCGAGAAGGCCGCCGACCAGGCGAGCAAGCCGCCGGCCCAGAAGCCGGACGGCACCGCCACCCCCGACTCCAAGCCCACCACAGCCGCTCCGTCCCCGGGTCCCACCCTCACCGGGGAGGAGCAGAAGCTGGCCTCGAACTGCGGCAAGCAGTAAGCACCCGTAGGGGGGCCTTTCACCACCATGAGCGTTGTCACCAACACGACCACCATCGGCGCGATCGAGGCGCCGAGCCGTCGCAACACCGAGCTGGCGCTGCTCGCGTTCGCCGTCGTCATCCCGGTGTTCGCGTACCTCAACGTCGGCCTGGCCATCGACGGCAAGGTCCCGGCCGGCATGCTCGGGTACGGACTCGGCCTCGCCCTCCTCGCGGGCGTCGCGCACCTGGTGGTCCGCAAGTGGGCCCCGTACGCGGACCCGCTGCTGCTGCCCCTGGCGACCCTGCTGAACGGCATGGGCCTGGTGCTGATCTGGCGCCTTGACCAGTCGCCGCGGCTGATCGCCACCTCGATGCGGCTCTACAAGAGCTTCAGCCCGGACGCCCCGAGCCAGATGATGTACTCGGCGATCGGCATCGCCATGTTCGTGGGCGTGCTGGTGCTGCTCAAGGACCACCGGGTCCTCCAGCGCTACACGTACATCTCCATGGTGGTCGCCCTCGTCCTGCTGCTGCTGCCGCTCGTGCCGGGCCTCGGCACGGACAGCTTCGGCGCAAAGATCTGGATCCGGGTCGGCGGCTTCTCGATCCAGCCCGGCGAGTTCGCCAAGCTGGTCCTGGCGGTGTTCTTCTCCGGCTACCTGATGGTGAAGCGGGACGCCCTGGCCCTGGCCAGCCGCCGTTTCATGGGGCTCTACCTGCCCCGTGGCCGTGACCTCGGCCCGATCCTGACGATCTGGGCGGTCAGCCTCCTCATCCTGGTCTTCGAGAACGACCTCGGCACCTCGCTGCTGTTCTTCGGCATGTTCGTGATCATGCTGTACGTGGCGACGGAGCGGACGAGCTGGATCGTCATGGGTCTGCTGATGGCAGCGGGCGGCGCGGTCGCCGTCAGCTCCTTCGCCAGTCACGTCCAGTCGCGTGTGGCGGCCTGGCTCGATCCCTTCGAGTGCCTGAAGACGGCGCCGGCCGGCAGCAACATGGCGTACGCCTGTGACCAGATGACCCAGGTCCTGATGTCCTTCGGTTCCGGCGGCATCCTCGGCACCGGCCTCGGCCAGGGCAACTCCGACCTCATCGGCTTCGCCGCCAACTCCGACTTCATCTTCGCCACCGTCGGCGAGGAGCTCGGCCTCACCGGTGTGATGGTCTTCCTGCTCCTCTACGGACTGATCGTCGAGCGCGGCATCCGCACCTCCCTCGCCGCCCGCGACCCCTTCGGCAAGCTGCTCGCGATGGGCCTCTCCGGCGCCTTCGCGCTCCAGATCTTCGTCGTCGCCGGCGGTGTCCTGGGACTCATCCCGCTCACCGGCATGACCATGCCGTTCCTCGCGTACGGCGGTTCCTCCGTGATCGCCAACTGGGCCCTGATCGGCATCCTGATCCGGATCAGCGACACCGCCCGGCGCCCGGCGCCCGCGCCCGCCCCCTCCCCCGACGCCGAGATGACCCAGGTGGTCCGTCCGTGAACAAGCCGCTGCGGCGGGTCGCGATCTTCTGCGGCCTGCTCATCCTCGCCCTGCTCCTGCGGGACAACTGGGTGCAGTTCGTCCGTTCCGACGAGTTGACCACGCACGCGAAGAACACCCGCGTCCGGATCGAGCGGTACGCCAACGAGCGCGGCAACATCATCGTCGACGGCAAGCCGATCACCGGCTCCGTCGACTCCAAGGACGAGTACTACAAGTACAAGCGGACCTACATCGACGGCCCCATGTGGGCGCCGGTCACCGGCTACGCCTCGCAGGCCTACGACGCCAACCAGATCGAGAAGATCGAGGACGGCATCCTCACCGGCAACGACGACCGGCTCTTCTTCGACCGCACCCTCGCCATGTTCACCGGTGAGCAGAAGAAGGGCGGCGACGTCGTCACCACCCTGAACGGCGCCGCGCAGAAGGCCGCCTTCGAGGGCCTCGGCAACAACACCGGCGCTGTCGTCGCCATCGAGCCGAAGACCGGCAAGATCCTGGCGATGGCCTCCACCCCCTCGTACGACCCCTCCTCCTTCGCCGGCTACTCCGGCAAGGACGAGAAGGCCTGGGTCGCGCTGGAGAAGGACAAGAACAAGCCGAAGCTGAACCGGGCGCTCCGCGAGATCTACCCGCCCGGTTCCGTCTTCAAGGTCGTCACCGCCGCCGCCGCGCTGGAGAACGGCAAGGTCAGCGACATCAACGCGCCGACCAAGACCCCCGAGGGCTGGAAGATCCCGCTCTCCAACAAGGAGATGGTCAACCACGCCAGCGGCTGCGCGAACGCCAGCCTGAACCGGGCGCTGGAGATCTCCTGCAACTCGGTCTTCGCGAAGCTCGGCGACGACGTCGGCCGCGACAAGATGGTCGAGATGGCCGAGAAGTTCGGTTTCAACGCCGAGCAGTTCACCCCGGTCCGCTCCGCCGCCTCCGTCTACGACAAGAAGGCCGACCGCGGCGGCAACGCGCTCTCCTCCATCGGCCAGTTCAACACCGCGACCACCCCGCTCCAGATGGCGATGGTCACGGCGGCGATCGCCAACGACGGCAAGCTGATGAAGCCGTACATGATCGACCAGCTCCGCGCTCCCAACCTCGACCTGATCAAGCAGAACGAGCCGGAGGAGATGAGCCGCCCGGTCTCGCAGGAGACCGCCCAGAAGCTCCAGCAGATGATGGAGAACGTCGTCACCGAGGGCACCGGCGGCAACGCCGACCTGAAGATGGACGGCGTGAAGGTCGGCGGCAAGACGGGTACGGCCCAGCACGGCGAGAAGAACGCCAAGCGCCCCTACGCCTGGTTCATCTCGTACGCGAAGACCGCCGAGGGCTCCCCGGTCGCGGTCGCCGTCATCGTCGAGGACTCGGCGGGCACCAACCGCGAGGACATCAGCGGTGGCGGTCTGGCCGCCCCGATCGCGAAGGCCGTGATGAAGGCGGTCCTGAAGACCCGGGGCTGATCTTCCCCACCCGGTCCCGGTCCGGCACGGGCCAGGTACCGGTCGGGTATCAGCTACCGGCCCCGGGCGGAACGCCTTCCCGGGGCCGGTAGCGTATGCGCGAACAGCACACACCGCCGGACCACCCATGGGTGCGGTCGGGACAGACGGAGAGGGCTGGATTAGCTATGGAAGAGCCGCGTCGCCTCGGCGGCCGGTACGAGCTGGGCTCGGTGCTCGGCCGTGGTGGCATGGCCGAGGTGTACCTCGGCCAGGACACCCGGCTCGGCCGCACCGTCGCCGTGAAGACGCTGCGGGCCGACCTGGCCCGTGACCCGTCCTTCCAGGCCCGGTTCCGCCGTGAGGCACAGTCCGCCGCCTCGCTGAACCATCCGGCGATCGTCGCGGTCTACGACACCGGCGAGGACTACGTCGACGGGGTCTCCATCCCGTACATCGTGATGGAGTACGTCGACGGGTCGACCCTGCGTGAGCTGCTCCACTCCGGGCGCAAGCTGCTGCCCGAGCGCACGCTGGAGATGACGGTCGGCATCCTCCAGGCACTGGAGTACTCGCACCGCGCCGGCATCGTGCACCGCGACATCAAGCCGGCGAACGTCATGCTGACGCGCACCGGCCAGGTCAAGGTCATGGACTTCGGCATCGCGCGCGCCATGGGCGACGCGGGCATGACCATGACGCAGACCGCCGCGGTGATCGGCACGGCCCAGTACCTCTCCCCGGAGCAGGCCAAGGGCGAGCAGGTCGACGCCCGCTCCGACCTGTACTCCACCGGCTGCCTGCTGTACGAGCTGCTCACCGTCCGTCCCCCGTTCATCGGCGACTCCCCGGTCGCGGTCGCGTACCAGCACGTCCGCGAGGAGCCGCAGCCGCCGAGCAACTTCGACCCCGAGATCACGCCCGAGATGGACGCGATCGTCCTCAAGGCGCTGGTCAAGGACCCCGACTACCGCTACCAGTCGGCCGACGAGATGCGCGCGGACATCGAGGCCTGCCTCGACGGCCAGCCGGTCGCGGCCGCCGCCGCGATGGGCATGGCGTCCGCGCCCGCGTACGGCGGGGGCTACGGCGGCTACCCGCCGGAGGACCAGCCGACCACGGCCCTGCGCCAGGCCGACCCGGGCGGCCAGACCGCCATGCTCCCGCCGGTCAACCCCAACGACGGCGGCTACGGCTACGACGACCGCCCGGACCGCCGTCGCGGCGGCCAGAAGAAGTCGAACACCTCGACGATCCTGCTGGCCCTCGCCGGCGTCCTGGTGCTCATCGGCGCGATCTTCATCGGCGTCGCGATCTTCGACAAGAAGGACGGCCCGGAGCCGGTCACGGTGCCGCAGTTGGTCGGCGAGAAGCTGGACGTCGCGACGAAGCACGCCGCCAACGTGAACCTGAAGGTCCAGGAGGCGGGCACCGAGCGCTGCGACCAGCCCACCGGCGCCATCTGCCGCCAGGAGCCGGTCGCGGACGGCGTCACGAAGGTGGAGCCCGACGACACGATCAAGGTGTACGTCTCCGAGGGCGCGCCGCTCGTGGAGGTCCCGGACGTCCAGGAGCAGTCCCAGGAGCGGGCCACGAAGTCCCTGGAGGACAAGGGCTTCAAGGTCAAGGTCGAGGAGGAGGAGTCCGACGCGAACCCCGGCTCCGTCCTGCGCCAGAACCCGGGCGGCGGCACCAAGGCGGAGAAGAACACCGAGGTGACGATCACCATCGCGAAGAAGAAGCTGAGCACGGTTCCCCCGGTCGTGGGCAACCAGCTCGCGCAGGCCGAGCAGCAACTGAAGGCGCTGGGCTTCGTGGTGACCACCGAGGAAGTGGACTCCGACAAGCCGAAGGGCGAGGTCCTGGAGCAGTCTCCGGAGGGCAACGCCTCGGTCGCGGGGGGCTCCGAGGTGAAGCTCAAGGTCTCCAAGGGCCCGCAGCAGGTCCAGGTCACGATCCCGGACGGCCTCACGAACCGCCCCTTCAAGGACGTCAAGGCGCAGCTCGAAGGCATGGGCCTGACGGTCGTCCAGAAGGGTTCGGACAAGGAGGACGCGCTGGTGCTGGCCACCAACCCGGGCGCGAACACCCCGGTCAACACCGGCACCACGGTGGAGGTCTTCACCGCGGGCGGCGGAGTGCCCAGCAACCCCGGTGACAACAACAACGGGGGCGACAACGGCGGCAACGGCGGCAACAACAACGCCATCGGCGGCTGGTTCGACTGATCGCCCGCCCCGTACGAGGGGAGAGCCCCGGCATCCGGAGGACCGGATGCCGGGGCTCTCCCGTTCGCCGCGGGCGGGAACGGGTCAGCGCAGCTCCGCCGGGGGCGTCCGGTCGCGGTCGACCCGTTCCGTGC
Organism: Streptomyces sp. NPDC007872; assembly: GCF_042868165.1. Lineage (NCBI taxonomy): Bacteria > Bacillati > Actinomycetota > Actinomycetes > Kitasatosporales > Streptomycetaceae > Streptomyces > Streptomyces sp. NPDC007872. The sequence continues at coordinate 279,109 of NZ_JBIAEA010000005.1, read as the reverse complement.
GCTCCAGTTCGCCCCAGACGACGTACCGGTAGTCCGAGGTGTACATGGGCGTGCAGGTGGTCAGCGTGATGTAGCGGCCGGGCCCGGTCCTGCCGGACTCCTTCGGGACGGGCTGGAGGACGTCCACGTTGTACTTCGTGGTCTCGGGCAGGGTCTTGTAGACCTTGTAGACGTACCAGGTGTCCTTGGACTCGAAGACGATCGCGTCGCCGGTCTTCAATTTGTGGATGTTGTGGAACTTCGCCCCGTGCCCGTCCCGGTGCGCGGCCAGCGTGAAGTTGCCCTGCTTCTCCTGCGGGAGCGCGGCCTTGATCGGGTCGGTGTAGTACCCGGCCACGCCGTTGTTGAGGACGGAGGGGTCGGTGCCCCGCTTCACCAGGACCTCGTCGTCGCCCATCGCCGGCACGTGCAGGAAGCCGATGCCGTCGCGGGTGTCGAGCGCGCCCGGGGCGTCGTCGGCCCAGTGGTCGCGGACCTGGGCGCCGTCCTGGTCGGCGGCCCGGTCGGCGAGGACGTTGGTCCACCACAGCGAGTAGACGACGAAGAGGCCGAGCACCAGGCCCGCCGTGATGAGGAGTTCGCCGAAGACACTGATGATCCCGGCGATCCGGTTGCGCGCTCGTGCCACTTAGGTCGTCCCGTCGTCCCGTCCGGAGGTGTGGGGTCTCAGCCTACGAGCGCTTCGGGCTTCCCCTTGCTGCGCGGGCGCTCCTCCAGGAGCCTGCCCCAGACGATCATGCGGTACGTGCTGGTGAATTCGGGCGTGCACGTGGTCAGCGTGATGTACCGGCCGGGCTCGGTGAAGCCCGAACCCTTCGGGACGGGGCCGATCACGGACACGTTGGAGGGCGAGGTCTGCGGCAGGATGCTCGCCATCTCGTACGTGTAGTACGCGTTCCGGGTCTCGACGACGATCGGGTCGCCGGGCTTCAGCCGGTTGATGTACCGGAAGGGCTCGCCGTGCGTGTTGCGGTGGCCGGCGACCGCGAAGTTGCCCTGCTCGTCGGAGGGCATGGCGGTCTTGAGGGTGCCCTCGGCGTAGTGGCCGACCATGCCCTTGTCGAGGACCTTGGTCTTGTCGATGCCCTCGGCGATGGGGACGACGACGTCCAGCTTCGGGATGTACATGATGGCGAAGCCCTCGCCGGGCTCGAAGGCGTCCGGCTCGCCCTCGCCCCTGGCCCAGGTGTTCTCGATCCGTTCCTTGGCCTGGTTCGTCTCCTGGCCGGCGAGGACGTTCGTCCACCACAACTGGTAGGTGACGAAGAGCAGCATGACGACGCCGAGGGTGATGAAGAGTTCGCCGACGATCCGGCTGGCGACGACACCGACGCTGTCCTTGGCCTCGCGGGCGGCGCGCCGGGCCTCGACCCGGGAGAGGGGCGCGGCCGGTGTCGCCGCGGCGGCGGGCGGGCCGCCCCTGCGGCTCTTCCCCCGGCCGCCCTTGGCGGCGGCACGACGCCGCTCGGCCCGCCCGGGGCCGGGAGCCCGCTCCGGACCCGCCTCGGAAGACTCGGAGGGCTCAGAAGGCTCGGAGGGCCCCGAGAGGTCCTCGACGGGCGGCAGGACCGCCGTCTCGTCGGACCGGCGCCCCGGGGCCCGCGCGACGCCGTACGGCCCGTAGGGGGGCTCGTAGGGGCCCTCGGGGGAGCCGTTTCCCCGGGCGGCGGGCTGCTCGTACGGGTACGGCCGGGCCGGAGCGTAGGAATTGTCCGGTGTGTACGGATCGGCGGGGGCCTGCGGCTCGGCGGGGGCGTACGTCTCCGGGCGCTCGTACGGCTCCGGGCGCGCGTACGGATCGGCGGCGGGCGCGTACGGGCCGGCCTGCGCGTACGGGTCCGCGGCGGGGGCGTACGGCTCGGTGGGCGCGTACGGACCGGAAGCCGCGCGCGGCTCCTCCGCCTCCGGTGCGTACCCGTTCCCCGGTACGTACCCGCCCCTCGGCCCGTACGAGCCGCCCGATCCGGACGCGCCGCCCGGCGCGCGCCCGTCCCCCGGCTCGTACCCGTCCCCGGGCTCGTACCCGCCCCCGGGCTCGTGCCCGTTCTCCGGTCTCGGCTCCTGCCTCGGCTCGTGCGTCGTCCGGAACCACGGCGAGCCCTCCGTCACGCGACGGCCTTGCCCACCACCGGCGCGAGGCCCGCCGACCGGTCGACCGCCCCCTTGTCCCCGCACTCTTCCAGCCAGTTGGCGAGCATCAGGTGGCCGTGCTCGGTGAGGACGGACTCGGGGTGGAACTGCACTCCCTCGACCGGGAGTTCGCGGTGGCGCAGGCCCATGATGATGCCGTCCTCGGTCCGCGCGGTGACTTCGAGCTCGGCGGGCAGGGCGGCGGGCTCGGCGGCCAGCGAGTGGTAGCGGGTCGCGGTGAACGGCGAGGGCAGGCCGGTGAAGACGCCCCGGCCCCCGTGCGTGACGAGCGAGGTCTTGCCGTGCAGCAGCTCGGGCGCGCGGTCGACGACGCCGCCGTACGCCACGGCCATCGACTGCATGCCGAGGCAGACGCCGAAGACGGGGACGCCGGTCTCCGCGCAGTGCCGGACCATGTCGACGCAGACCCCGGCCTGCTCGGGCGCGCCGGGCCCGGGCGACAGGAGGACGCCGTCGAAGCCGTCCTGGGCGTGGCTCAGCTCGACCTCGTCGTTGCGGAGGACTTCGCACTCGGCGCCGAGCTGGTAGAGGTACTGAACGAGGTTGAAGACGAAGCTGTCGTAGTTGTCGACGACGAGAATTCGCGCGCTCACTGGCCGTCCACCGTCACATCGTTGAACGGAAGCAGCGGCTCCGCCCAGGGGAACACGTACTGGAAGAGGACGTAGACGATCGCGAGGACCAGCACGATCGAGATCAGCGCCCGCACCCCCGCGTTGCCAGGCAGATGCCGCCAGATCCAGCCGTACATGACGTCGACCGCCCCTTCCGTTCGTTACGGGACCAGAGTACGGGGCGAGGGGGCCGGAAGGGGGCCGCTGTCCAAAGCCTGTGGACGACGGATCCCGTCCACGGCCGGCGGGCGGGATCCGGTCAGCCCACCGGCTTCGCGTAGTGGAGGTCCACCGTGCCCGCGTAGCCGGGGAGGGTCACCGCCTTGTGCTCGTCGACCTTCCAGCCGAGCCCGTACGCCTTGACGTAGAGCTGGTAGTTCCGGATCGCCGGGGAGTCGGCCAGCGCCCGGCTCAGCCGTCCCCGGTCACCCACGGCGGTGATCTTGTACGGCGGCGAGTAGACGCGGCCCTGGAGGATCAGGGTGTTGCCGACGCAGCGCACGGCGCTGGTGGAGATCAGCCGCTGGTCCATGACCCGGATGCCCTCGGCGCCGCCCTGCCACAGCGCGTTGACGACGGCCTGGAGGTCCTGCTGGTGGATGACCAGGTCGTTGGCCTGCGGCTCGGGGTAGCCGGGGGCGGCACGGGTGTTCGGCGGGGCGTCGTCGAGGGTGACGGTGAGGCCGGAGCCGGAGACCTCGGCGGTGCCGGCCGCCTCCTCCAGCGCTTCGAGCTTCTCGTCCTCCGCGCGCGTGGAGCCGTCGTCGCGGGCGGCGAGGGAGTCCACCTGGGAGCGGAGGGCGGCGGCGGACTCGTCGAGTCCGGCGTTCTTGTGGCTGCGTTCCTCGATCAGGTCGGAGAGCTTGAGGAGGGAGGCGTCCGTGCGGAGGTTGGTGCCCTTGGCGGTGTTGAAGCTCGTGACGAAGATCAGTCCGGCGAGGGCGAAGACGGCAAGGGTGAGCAGCCGGACGGGGCGCCACCTCGCGGTGCGGCCCGGCCCTTCGGGAGTGCCGGCGGAATTGCTCAACGTACCCTGATCCCCTTCGGTGCCGCGGAACCACTACGCTAACGGACGCCTGGGGGACGCAGACGTCCTCCTTCGTCACATCCCGGCGCCAGCCACAGTTCCCTGCGCGGTCACGCAGCGCATCGACAGGAGAGTCCCTCGTGCCGAAGTCACGTATCCGCAAGAAGGCCGACTTCACGCCTCCGCCCGCCAAGCAGGCCACCAACATCAAGCTGACCAACCGGAGCTGGGTGGCGCCGGTGATGCTGGCCCTGTTCGCCGTCGGGCTGGTGTGGATCGTGGTCTTCTACGTCACCGACGGCTCCATGCCGGTCGAGTCGATCCGCAACTGGAACATCGTGGTGGGCTTCGGCTTCATCGCGGCCGGTTTCGGCGTCTCCACGCAGTGGAAGTAACGGCGGTCCGGCCGTCCGCAGCGGTGGCCTAGCGTCCGTCCCGGGTGTCCGTCAAGCTCTCCCCTGAGTTTATCCACAGCGTTGTGCACAGCACTGGATAACTTAAGAAGATCTGTGGATAACTCTCACGATGTTGACGCCGGTATGACCGCGTCTCTCGTCGGCACGACGCGTCGCGCCCCTCACCTCCCGGGGAAATCCCCAGGTCAGAGGTGAGGGGCGCGTTCTTTTCACACGAAGCGGGCAGAGCCTGTCCCACGCTGTGGATAACTCTGGGGAAAGCTATCCCGGAAGCTCATCCACAGCCCTGTCCGCTCAGGCGAGCGCGGCCGAGCGGAAGAGCACGATCCCCAGGTCGAGCAGGAGAACCAGTCCACAGGTTGTGTACTGCACCAGGTTCCGGCGGGCCCGGGGGGCGTGCACCAGCCCGTACGTCACCAGGGCGCCGCCGACCAGACCGCCGATGTGGGCCTCCCAGGAGATCCCCGGACGGGTGAAGGTGAACAAGAGGGACAGCGCCACGAAGAGGACGACCGGCCGCATGTCGTACCGCCGGCGACGGGTGAGCACGGCCCAGGCGCCGATCAGGCCGAAGACGATCCCGGAGGCGCCGAGCGAGAACTGGTTCTGCGGGGAGAGCAGGTAGGCGAGGGCCGAGCCGGAGAGCCCGGAGAGCAGGACCAGGGCCGCGTACCGGATCCGGCCCAGTTCGGGTTCGACGATCCCGCCGATCACCCAGAGTCCCAGCATGTTGAAGAGGAAGTGCGGGATCTCCTGGTGGAGGAAGGCGGCGGTCAGCAGCCGGTACCACTCGCCGTCCGCGACCCCGACCAGCTCGCCGGACGACGACAGGCGCGCGTACCCGATGAGCGCCAGGGCGTCGACGAGCCGGTCGCCCACCACCTGGACGGCGAGGAAGAGCGCCAGGTTGACCGCGATGACGATCTTGGTGACGAATCGTTCGTCCTCGGCCGTCCGGCCGCCCGCGAGCGTGCGGGGCCGGTTGGCTTCGGGGGCGTGGCCGGTCCCCGAGCCGCCGCGCACGCAGTCGGGGCACTGGAAGCCGACGGAGGCGGAGACCATGCACCGCGGACAGACGGGTCTGTCGCAGCGGACGCAGCGGATGCCGGTCTCGGTCTCCGGGTGGCGGTAACAGCGCGGCAGACCGGGCTGAGCGTCCATGGGGGTCCCGTCCCTTCCGGCTCAGCGCTTCTCGATCACCACGGACTCGAGGACCACGTCCCGGAGCGGACGCTCGGTGTGCGGATCGGTCGCGGTCCCCGCGATCGCGTCCACGACCTTCCGGCTCTCCTTGTCCACGACCTCGCCGAAGATCGTGTGCTTGCGGTTGAGCCAGGTCGCGGGGGCGACGGTGATGAAGAACTGCGAGCCGTTGGTCCCGGGGCCGGCGTTGGCCATGGCGAGGAGGTAGGGCCGGTCGAAGAAGAGCTCCGGGTGGAACTCGTCGGCGAAGGAGTAGCCGGGGTCGCCGGTGCCGTCGCCCAGCGGGTCGCCGCCCTGGATCATGAAGTCCTTGATGACCCGGTGGAAGACCGTCCCGTCGTAGAGCGCGTCCTCGGAGACCGCGCCGGTGGCGGGGTGGGTCCACTCGCGCCCGCCGGTCGCGAGTTCGACGAAGTTGCGGACCGTCTTCGGCGCGTGGAACGGCATCAGCCGCACCTCGATGTCGCCCAGGCTCGTCTTGAGGATCGCGTACAACTGCTCGGCCACGGTCGCCTTCCGTCCACATCGGGGCGCGTCGTCCCACGCCTGACTCTGCAGTGAACGATCCTCGCATGCCCCGGATGCCAGCCCCACATGCCGGACCTCGCTCCGACGGGCATGATTCCGAAGAGGATGGAAAGGCGAAAACCTGACATCGCCACCGAGGAGGAGGAATCCCGTGACCCGCATGGACAGCGTGCGCGCCGCCACAGGTTCGGCGAAGGAGAGCGTCCTGCACGCCGCCGACGCGGTGGCTCCCTACGCCGAGACGGCCAGGGACCACGCCACGCACTACGCGCACGAGGCGCGGGAGATCATCGCGCCCAAGCTCTCCAAGGCCGCCAAGCAGGCTCGTGTGCAGTACGACTCGTACGTCGCACCGCGGGTACCGCCGGGGGTCGACGCGGCCGCACACCGTGCGGCGGTCAAGACCCGCCGGGCCGCCCGTCAGGCAGCCGACTACACCGCTCCGCGCGTCGAGAGCGCGGTCGCCGCGACCGGTCCGGTCCTGGAGGAGGCCGGTGCGCGTTCCACGGCCGCCTGGGCCGCGCTGCGCGGTCAGGTGACGCCGAAGGACATCCAGAAGATCGTGAGGAAGCACGAGCGCCGGGCCAGGGCCGGGCGCGTCACCAAGGGACTCGTCGTCCTCGGTGTGCTGGCCGGCGGCGTCTACGCCGCCTGGAAGTGGTGGGACAAGCAGTCCAACCCCGACTGGCTGGTCGAACCGCCCGCCGCCACGGAGGTGGACGAGGAGGTCACCGTACTGACGTCCGTCGACGGCAGTGGGGCCGTTCTCGACCCCGAGGTGGAGGCCAAGGAGACCGAGGCGCAGGCCGAGGCCGCGGAACTGGACGCCACGGAGGCCGCCAAGCGGCGCGAAGAGGGCCTCTGACCCCTCACGCGGGGCCCTGCCGGGCTCTGCGGCGCGGTACCGGATCCTGTCGGCTCCGGTGGGGCGGTTTCCGACCCCGCCGGGGCCGACGCCGTACTGCCGGGCCCTGCCGGGTGGTACGAGGTCGTCACGAGCGGCGGTTCACCGTGCGGGGAGTGCGCGAGGTACGGGGCGCGCGGGGAGTGCGCGAGGTACGGGGTGTGCACGTCGTGGTCCCCGTGCCCTACGCCGACGCGGCGAGCGCCGACTCCGTCAGCGCGAGCGGGTCGCTCTCGGCGGTGGCGGGCGCGGACGAGCGCCGGCGCGCGGTGGGGGAGGAACCGTGGGCCTCGGCGGCGATGCGCTGCTTGATGGTGGGCGGCAGGGAACGGTCCCCGGCGACCGGCCACCGGTGGGCCCGCTGTGCCGGTACGGAGGCGGGTGCCCGCTCCCCGGTGACGGCGGGGGCGGTCGTGGCGGCGGGAGCGGAAGGCTCCTCGGGCTGCCGCACGGCGGGCTGCTGGGCCGCGGCGGCGGTGCCCGCCAGGCCGACGGAGGCGAGCAGGGCGAAGAGGACGGAGATGAAGGCGGCCCAGAACTGCTTGACCTTGGCGGTGGCCATGACCCCTCACTTTCGTGACGTTCTCGAATGGTTCATTTCGGGTTGCGCGCTTTACATACCTTCCTCATGATGTGGTCGCGCCCCGGAATGGCACGGAGCGACGCCGCCCGCGCGCAGTTCTTCGGATGAACACCACTCGTACGGATCAGCGGGCGGCCTCCGCCCACCGCACGGCGGGCCTGGTCGCCGCCCCCGCGACCAGGAAGACCCCGCCCAGGAGCAGCCACCCGGGCATCCCCCAGCCGATGAGCAGCGTGGTGACGAGCAGGGGCCCGAGGGTGCGGGCGACGGGGACGCCGGTGCCGTAGAAGCCCTGGTACTGGCCGATCCGGTCGGCGGGGGCCAGCGCGAAGCCGATCTGCCACGCGCCCGCGGAGTGCCGCATCTCGGCGAGGACTTGGAGCACGGCCCCGAGGACGAGCACCGCCACCGCGGCCCCCACCGCCCCTGCCCCGGCGCCACGGCCGAACTCCGGCGACGATCCCGGCAGCGATCCCGGCGACCCTCCCGACAGCGCCTCCGACACCGCTCCCGACAGCGCGAAGACCGCGCACGCGGCGCACATGACCGCCCCCGACCACCGCACCGCCCGCGCCGCCGTGGCGAGGTCCGTCACGGACCGGGCGGCGCGGACCTGAAAGAGCGTCACCACCCCGGTGTTGAGGACGAAGAGGGCCGACACGGTCCACCCGGGCGCCGCCGTCCGCTCCACGATCCACAGCGGCAGGGCGAGGCTGAGGAGCGGCATCCGCAGCAGCATCAGGGCGTTCAGGAGGGCGAGGAGCGCGTACGGCCGGTCCCGCAGCACCGCGAGCCCCGGCCCGCCGCCCGCAGGCCCGGCGGTGGGCGCCACCGCGGGCAGCCTGCCCAGGATCAGCGCGCAGCCCAGGAACGCGACGGCGTCCAGCGCGAACACGGAGAGGTACGCGCTCCGCGTCCCGGCGTGCAGCGCGAGCCCGCCGAGCGCGGCCCCCACGGCGAGCCCGCCGTTGAGGGCGGCCTGGAGCCGGGCGAGCACCCGCGTCCGCGCGGCCGGTGCGACGAGCCCGGCGAGCAGGGCCTGCCGCGCCGCGGCGAGACCGCTCTGCGCCGTGGCGTACGCGACGGCCGCGCAGAGGAACGGCACGAAGGAGCGCAGGGCGAGGAAGGACGCGACGGACACGGCGGTGGCCAGGGCGAGCAGGACGGCGGTTCCGCGCGGCCCCCGCCGGTCGGCCAGGTGCCCCAGCGGCACCCCGGCGAGCGACCCGACGGCCCAGGCGACCGCGAGCCCGGCGCCGATCTGCGGCGCGGAGAGCCCGACGATCCGCGTGAAGTAGAGCGCCGAGGAGACGTAGAAGGCCCCGTCGCCCACGGCGTTGACGAGCTGGGCGTGCAGCAGCGCGCGGGGCGTCCGCGCGGCCCCCGGGGAGGTGTGCGACATGAACACGACGCTAGGACCGGGTGGCCCGCTTCCCCTGGTCCACTGGGGCCCCCGGAAGGCGGGCCACTTCGGGGCGGCCCGGGAGCCGCCCCCGACGTCAGAGCTGGGTGAGGCCGCGCTTGAGGTACCGGCTGAGCGGCTTCTCGACGATCTTGTGCACCAGGTACGAGAACACCAGCATCCCGGCGGTCAGCGAGCCGACCAGCACCCACGGGTCCACGCCCCGCGGCGCGAAGTAGCCGATGACCTCCCAGCCGATGATCTGGTGCAGCAGGTACAGGGGGTAGGTCAGCGCGCCCGCGATCGGCAGCCACTTCCACTTGATGCCCGAGAGCTTGCCGGTCGCGATGAGCGCCATGATGCCGAAGAAGACGGCGAGGACGGCGGTCACGGGCCACGCGGGGCGGTCACCGAGGAAGGTGAGCCGCTTGAACTCCTCGATGGTGGGGGCGAGCGAGGCGCAGAAGGAGATCCCGACGATGCCGAAGAGCATCAGGTTCGGACGGAACCGGTACATCAGGTAGAACGCCATGCCGGCGATGAAGAACCAACTGTATTCGGGGATCAGCAGCAGCCGCAGCGGCCCGGGCGGCGCCTTGGCGACGAGGAGCGTGGCCGCGCCCCAGACGCAGCAGAAGAGCAGGACCCGCTTGTAGGTCAGGCCCCACCAGGCGACCAGCGCGAAGATCAGGTAGAAGCGGAGCTCGGTGAAGAGCGTCCAGTAGACGGGGTCGACGTGCGCGACCCTGAGCGGCTGCTGGAGCATCGTCAGGTTGGTGAGGACGTCGTTCCAGGGGAGGTGCCGGCGCCCGCCGGGGATCACGGCCACGGTGACGGTCGTGGCGACGACCGCGAACCAGTAGGCCGGGTAGAGACGCACGACGCGGGAGACGAAGAAGGCCTTCACCGGTCGGTCCCAGGCGCTCATGCAGATGACGAAGCCGCTGATGACGAAGAAGAGCTGCACGCCGAGGTAGCCGTAGGCCGATATTCGGAAGGCGTCGGGAAAGATCGCCTTGACCGGCGTCGGCCACCCTCCGCCGCGCGCCATGTAGTGGTACATGACCACCATGAGCGCGGCCCCCAGCCGGAGCCCGTCGAGTGCGTAGAGACGCCCGGGGCGCTTCGCTTCGAGGGTCGTCCCGGACGTGGGCTGGGCCGGTATGCGGGTCGAGGGCAGCGCGTACTGCATCTGGTTCAACACTCGAAGATCCCCACCTAGGTATGCGGCCGGAGGCGCCCCTGGGTCCCGTGGGGTGTCGGCTCGGCGGAGCGAGCATAAGTGGCTCACAGACTCCGTACAACATTCGATTTGCGTGATACGCCCCTCACCTCCCGTGCAACTACCCAGCGCGACACGGAAAGGCCCCCCGTGCCACGTGGAGTGACCGGGGGGCCGTTCGGGGAGTGGAGCCTAGGGGAGTCGAACCCCTGACATCTGCCATGCAAAGACAGCGCTCTACCAACTGAGCTAAGGCCCCGGAACGAGAACAGCGTACCGGGTCACCCCCCATCTCCGGCAAAAGGATTGGGGCTCCCGGTCGGCGACCACGCTCCGTAGGATGCTGACCGAGGTTCGCAGTGGCGAACCGCAGGGATGGGGAGAAGTAATGGACGCAGCGCAGCAGGAAGCCACGGCCAGAGCCAGAGAGCTTCAGCGCAGTTGGTACGGGGAGCCGCTGGGGGCGCTCTTCCGTCGCCTGATCGACGACCTCGGGCTCAACCAGGCCAGGCTCGCGGCCGTGCTCGGGCTCTCCGCGCCCATGCTGTCCCAGTTGATGAGCGGCCAGCGGGCGAAGATCGGCAATCCGGCCGTCGTCCAGCGCGTCCAGGCCCTCCAGGAGCTCGCCGTGCAGGTCGCCGACGGCAGCGTCAGCGCCGCCGAGGCCACGGACCGGATGGAGGAGGTCAAGAAGTCGCAGGGCGGCTCCGTCCTCACCGGCTCCGGTCAGACCGGCACCGTCTCCGGCGCCCCGACCGTGCGCCGGGTCGTCCGCGAGATCCAGTCCCTGCTGCGCTCCGTCGCGGCCGCGGGCGACATCATCGACGCCGCCGACTCGCTCGCCCCGGCCCACCCGGAGCTGGCAGAGTTCCTCCGGGTGTACGGCGCCGGGCGCACCGCCGAGGCGGTCGCCCACTACGAGTCGCACCAGAACTGACGGATCCGGCGGCCGGCCGGACCCGGGGAGAGACGAAGCGACGGGGAGCGGGCGCAGCGCGATGGGTGAGGTCTTCGCCGGGCGGTACGAGCTGGTCGACCCGATCGGACGGGGCGGGGCGGGCGCGGTGTGGCGGGCCTGGGACCACCGGCGCCGCCGCTACGTGGCGGCCAAGGTGCTCCTGCAGAGCGACGCCCACACCCTGCTCCGCTTCGTCCGCGAGCAGGCGCTGCGGATCGATCACCCGCACGTCCTCGCCCCGGCCAGTTGGGCCGCCGACGACGACAAGGTCCTCTTCACCATGGACCTGGTGGCCGGCGGCTCCCTGGCCCACGTCATCGGGGACTACGGCCCGCTGCCGCCCCGCTTCGTCTGCGTCCTGCTCGACCAACTGCTCTCGGGCCTGGCCGCGGTGCACGCCGAGGGGGTCGTCCACCGGGACATCAAGCCGGCCAACATCCTCCTCGACGTCACCGGGACCGGCCGGCCGCACCTGCGCCTCTCCGACTTCGGCATCTCCATGCGCAAGGGCGAACCCCGGCTCACGGAGACGAACTACGTCGTGGGGACGCCCGGCTACTTCGCGCCCGAGCAGCTCCTCGGCGCCGAACCCGACTTCACCGCCGACCTGTTCGCCGTCGGCCTGGTCGCGCTCTATCTGCTCCAGGGCCGCAAGCCGGACTCCGAGGCCCTGGTCGGGCACTTCCTCGCGCACGGCACCCCGAGCGCCCCCGAGGGCATGTCCGAGCCCCTGTGGCAGGTGCTCGCGGGGCTGCTCCAGCCCGACCCGCAGGCCCGCTTCCGGACGGCCACGGGGGCGCGCAAGGCGCTGAGCGCCGCCGTCGAGCTGCTGCCCGAACCGGCCGCCGACGAGGAGCCGGTCGAGATCTTCGACCAACTCGGTCCCCTGCCGCCCGGTTTCGGCCCCGAGGGCCCGGAGCGGCCCGCGAAACCCACCGGCAACACGGGCAGCACAGGCACCACGAGCACCACTGGTGGCACGAGCACCACAAACACCACAAGTACCGCTGATCCCGCATCCCGTACGGCGCAGGACGGCCGGCGCCCCGCCGCGACCACCACCACCTCACCGGCCTCCCCGCAGGGCGCCCCCGCCCCCGTACCGCCGCAGGAGCGGCCCGCCGGCCCCGTGCACCCCGTCCCGCCCCACCCCTCCGAGACGGGCAGCTTCCACCTGCCGCCGCCGGTGGCGCCCCCGACCCCGGCTCCGGGAACCCCGTACGGGCAGGCCTTCGCGAATCCCTACGCCACGCCCCACCCACACCCCTACCAAGCCGGCCCCTACGGGCCCCCACAGCCGGTGACGGCTCCCTCGGCCGTCCCCACCCCCGCACGCCGGCCGGGACCGCCCCCGAAGGTCGCGGTCCCGGTGCTCCTGCTCGCGCTCGTCTGCCTCGCCGTCGGCTTCTGGGCCCTCACCCAGATCTGAGGGACCGGGGGGTCAGGCCGCCCGCCGCCGCGCCACCAGCGTCCACGCGCCGAGGCCGAGCAGCAGCACCGTCCCGGTGCCGATCCCGGCCGCGGCGACCAGCCGCATGGAGTCGCCGCGCTCCGCCGCCGCGGCCGTCTGTGCCCCGCTGGCCCCCTTCTCGGCCGCCTTCCGGTCGTCGGGGGTCACGGCGAACGGGCCGGGGTCCCCGTCGTAGCCGGGTTCGCCCTTCGCCGCGTTCAGGACGTTCACCCGCAGCGTCAGCGGCACCGGCCCGTCCCCGTACTCCTTGGCGATCTCCGGGCTGAGCGTGGCCGACAGGTAGTACCAGCCGGCGAACCGCATCCCGCTCGTGGCCTCGTTGTACGAGGTGCGGTTCTCGTGCGCCACCGGCCGCTGCGGACCGAGCGCCAGCGTCGCCTGCTTCCCGCTGTAGCCGAGGGTCTCGTCGTCGACGTGGCCGAGCGCCGGGTTGTCGAGGGAGAGCACGAGCGCGCTGGAGACGTAGGCGTCGCCCGTGGCGCTGCTGCCCAGTTCGGCGGTGGCGAAGAGCTGCTGTCCCCAGTCGAGGGGGACCCGGTAGAAGAGGGTCTGTCCGGGCCGGATGTCGGACCGCCACTCGCCCCGCGTCAGCGAGGCGGCGTCGTGGACCCCCGAACCGCCCTGCCGGCGCTTCGGGTCGCCCGTCAGGGGCGCGGGCGTGGCGGACGGCCAGGCCTCCGGGATCCCGGTCGGCCCGGCCTTCTTCAGGAGCGGCTCGGACAGGTGCCGGATCTCCAGGTCCCAGTCGGCCGGGTCGGAGCCCTCCTTCGTGGTGCGCTCGACGACCACGTAGTAGTTGCCCGGCTCCTGGCAACCGGAACTGTCCGGGTTCACGACCCGGCGGGCGTACGCGGCGAGGGGGCGGGCGTACCGGGCCGAGGAGAAGCTCACCCGCTGGTCGCCGCACTCGGTGCCGGAGTCGTCCTGGATGCTGACCTGGAAGCCGTCGCCGTGGTCGACCGTGCCGCCGGGCCTGGGGACGGCGACGACGGAGACGTACGTGTTCCGCTGGTTGTCGAGGGCGACCCGGTAGTAGACCCTGCCGTTCTTCCCGAGCGTGTCGCGGTAGGCCTGCCCGGCCTCCAACGGCCGCGCGTCCGAGCTGGAGAGGGCGCCCCGGACCGGCTGGGCGGCGGAGTCGAAGGTGTACGGGGGGAGGGCCTCCCCGTCGGCGGCCCGGGCCCGGGCGGGCGATCCCGCCACCGTTCCCACCGCCGCGACGGCCGCGATCAGGGCCCCCGCCCTCCTGCCGGTGCCGGCCCGCTTCCTCACGCGCTCCCCCTCATCGCTTCCCCATCGCTTCCCCGCGGCTTTCTCTTCGCTTGAGCAAGCAACCTATTCGCCCGGGCAAACCACGAACAAGGTGCGGACAGAGCGAAGCCCCGGTCGCGCTCGCGCGCGGCCGGGGCTTCACCCACAGACGTTCTTCGTCTCAGACACCCGAACCTGCGGGCACGGAGTCGGTCGCCTCCGTCCACAGATCCTGCTCGGCGCGATCCGCCTGGATCTGGCGGTACACGAGGAGCCCGCCGATGGCGGCCAGTGCGACCAGGAGAAGCTTCTTCACCGCGCGACCTCGTCTTTCGTTGACGTAGGAGACTTCTGACGCCCACTCTACACATCGACCGATACCGATCGGTGACCTGTGCGAGGTTCAAACCCACGTGGTCCGGGATTCACCCCGGGAGAAACGAAATCGACCCGGGCGGAGGAACCGTCCGGGTCGATCGGAAATGTGGGGCTAACAGGATTTGAACCTGTGGCCTCATCCTTATCAGGGATGCGCTCTAACCAACTGAGCTATAGCCCCGCCGCGCTTTGCGGTGTGTGTCCCGCGCGCTGACTCCTGAAGATTAGCGCACGTGGGGGCCAGTCCCAAAATCCGTTCCCGGACCGGCCCCCCCACGGGCCTACTCGTCCTCGGCCAGCGTCAGCTCGACACCGCCCACGAAACCGGCGGACAGGTTGTAGATGAACGCGCCGAGCGTCGCCAGGGCGGTCATCAGGACCACGTCGATCACCGCGATCACCGAGGTGAACATCAGCACCCGCGGCAGCGACAGGAACGACTGAAGGTCGAAGCCGTTGGACTCGTTCGAGCCCGTGGCCTCGCTGATCGTCCCGCCGACCGTCGAGAAGACGCCCATGGCGTCCATGACCATCCACAGCACGGCCGCGGCCACGACCGTGCAGACGCCGAGCGCGATGGAGAGCAGGAAGCTCACCTTCATCACCGACCACGGATCGGCCTTGGCCACCCGCAGCCGCGCCTTGCGCGTCCGGGGCGTCGTGCGCGCGCCCGTACGGGGCCGGCGCACGGCCCCGGTCTTCCCGCCCGCCGTGCCGCCCGTCGTCGGGGCGCCGTACGCCTGCGGCGGGTGGTAGGGACCGCTCTGCTGTCCGCCGGCGCGCTCGCCGGGCAGCGGCCCGTTGTAGCTCTCGTACGAGGGCTGTTGCCCCCGAGTGTCCGTCACCGCAACCCCCTGGGAGTCCGTGGCGGAACCACGGGCGCCGCTCGCGCCGGCACCTGCAGAAGAAGCTCCGGCGGCCGCAGATCCGGCGCCCGTGGCTCCACTCACGCTCTTACTCCTCGTGCTCCCCGGCCGAGGGCTCCGTGCCCCCGGCTGTCCCGACCTCGACCACCGCGGTCTCGGTCACCTCGACACCGCCCTCGATGTCGTCGGCGTCGCCGACCTCGTCGTCTCCGGCCGCCTCGGCGTTCCGTGCGATGCCGACGACGGCGTCGCGCTTGCCCAGGTTGATCAGCTGGACGCCCATGGTGTCACGGCCGGTCTCCCTGACTTCGTTGACTCGCGTACGAATCACACCGCCGGACAGCGTGATGGCGAGGATCTCGTCCGTCTCCTCGACCACCAGCGCGCCCACGAGCGAGCCGCGGTCCTCCACGATCTTGGCGGCCTTGATGCCGAGGCCGCCGCGGCCCTGGACGCGGTACTCGTCGACGGGGGTGCGCTTCGCGTACCCGCCGTCGGTCGCGGTGAAGACGAACGTACCGGGCCGGACGACATTCATCGAGAGCAGTTCGTCGTCCGCGCGGAAACTCATGCCCTTGACACCCGAAGTGGCGCGTCCCATCGGGCGCAGCGCGTCGTCCGTGGCGGTGAAGCGGATCGACTGCGCCTTCTTGCTGATGAGCAGCAGGTCGTCCTCGGCGGAGACCAGCTCGGCGCCGATCAGCTCGTCGTCCCCGCCGTTGTCCAGCTCGCGCAGGTTGATGGCGATGACGCCGCCGGAGCGGGGCGAGTCGTAGTCCTTGAGCGCGGTCTTCTTCACCAGGCCGGCCTTGGTGGCGAGCACCAGGTACGGCGCGGCCTCGTAGTCGCGGATCGCCAGGATCTGGGCGATCTGCTCGTCCGGCTGGAAGGCGAGGAGGTTGGCCACGTGCTGGCCGCGGGCGTCCCGGCCGGCGTCCGGCAGCTCGTACGCCTTGACCCGGTAGACCCGGCCCTTGTTGGTGAAGAAGAGCAGCCAGTGGTGGGTGGTGGAGACGAAGAAGTGGTCGACGATGTCGTCCTGCTTCAGCTTCGTGCCCCGCACGCCCTTGCCGCCGCGCTTCTGCGAGCGGTAGTCCTCGGTCTTCGTCCGCTTCACGTAGCCGCCGCGCGTGATGGTGACGACGATGTCCTCCTCGGCGATCAGGTCCTCGATGGACATGTCGCCGTCGAAGGGCACCAGCTTGGAGCGGCGGTCGTCGCCGAAGCGCTCGACGAGCGCGGCCAGCTCCTCGCTGACGATCGTCCGCTGCTTCTCGGGCGAGGCCAGGATCGCGTTGTACTCGTTGATCTTCGCCTGGAGCTCGTCGTGCTCGGCGACGATCTTCTGGCGCTCCAGGGCGGCGAGTCGGCGGAGCTGCATCTCCAGGATCGCGTTGGCCTGGATCTCGTCGATGCTCAGCAGGTCCATCAGGCCGCCGCGGGCGACCTCGACCGTGTCGCTGCGCCGGATCAGCGCGATGACCTCGTCGATCGCGTCGAGGGCCTTGAGCAGGCCGCGCAGGATGTGGGCGCGCTCCTCGGCCTTGCGCAGCCGGAAGCGGGTCCGGCGGACGATGACCTCGATCTGGTGCGTCACCCAGTGGCGGATGAACGCGTCCAGGGAGAGGGTGCGCGGCACGCCGTCGACGAGCGCCAGCATGTTGGCGCCGAAGTTCGACTGGAGGTCGGTGTGCTTGTACAGGTTGTTCAGGACGACCTTGGCGACGGCGTCGCGCTTGAGCACGATGACCAGGCGCTGGCCGGTCCGGGACGAGGTCTCGTCGCGGACGTCGGCGATGCCGCCGATCTTGCCGTCCTTCACCAGGTCGGCGATCTTCTGCGCGAGGTTGTCCGGGTTGGTCTGGTACGGCAGCTCCGTGACCACCAGGCACTGGCGGTTCTGGATCTCCTCGACCTCGACGACCGCGCGCATCGTGATGGAGCCGCGCCCGGTGCGGTACGCCTCCTCGATTCCCTTGCGGCCGACGACGAGCGCGCCGGTGGGGAAGTCCGGGCCCTTGATCCGCTCGATGAGCGCGTCGAGCAGCTCCTCGTGGCCGGCCTCGGGGTGCGCCAGGTACCACTGGGCGCCCTCGGCGACCTCGCGCAGGTTGTGCGGCGGGATGTTGGTCGCCATGCCGACGGCGATGCCGGCCGAGCCGTTGACCAGCAGGTTCGGGAACCGGGCCGGCAGGACCGTCGGCTCCTGGTTGCGGCCGTCGTAGTTGTCCTGGAAGTCGACGGTCTCCTCGTCGATGTCCCGGACCATCTCCATCGACAGCGGCGCCATCTTGCACTCGGTGTAGCGCATGGCGGCGGCCGGGTCGTTGCCCGGGGAGCCGAAGTTGCCGTTGGAGTCGACGAGCGGCAGCCGCATCGACCAGGGCTGGGCGAGGCGGACGAGCGCGTCGTAGATCGAGGTGTCGCCGTGCGGGTGGTACGTGCCCATGACGTCACCGACGACGCGGGCGCACTTGTAGAAGCCCTTCTCCGGCCGGTAGCCGCCGTCGTACATCGCGTAGAGCACGCGCCGGTGGACGGGCTTGAGGCCGTCCCGCACGTCGGGCAGCGCGCGGGACACGATGACGGACATCGCGTAGTCGAGGTACGAGCGCTGCATCTCGGTCTCGAGCCCGACGGGCTCGATCCGCAGCACGGGCTCCTGCTCTTCGGTGGTGCCGGAGGTGTTTTCGTCGGCCATTGCTGGTCGTCAGTCCTTTCGTACGGTCAGCGGAGACCGACTCAGATGTCGAGGAAGCGGACGTCCTTGGCGTTCCGCTGGATGAACGAGCGACGTGCCTCGACGTCCTCGCCCATCAGCACCGAGAACAGGTCGTCGGCCTGGGCCGCGTCGTCCAGGGTCACCTGGCCGAGCACGCGGTGCTCGACGTCCATGGTGGTGACGCGCAGCTCCTCGGCGTTCATCTCGCCGAGGCCCTTGAAGCGCTGGATCGAGTCCTCGCGGATCCGCTTGCCGTTCTGCTTGCCCAGCTCGACGAGGGCGTCCCGCTCGCGGTCCGAGTAGGCGTACTCGAAGTCGTCCCGGCCCCACTTGATCTTGTAGAGCGGCGGGCGGGAGAGGTAGACGTGCCCGGCCTCGACCAGCGGACGCATGAAGCGGAAGAGGAAGGTCAGCAGCAGGGTGTTGATGTGCTGGCCGTCGACGTCGGCGTCCGCCATCAGGATGATCTTGTGATAGCGGAGCTTCTCGATGTCGAAGTCCTCGTGCACACCGGTGCCGAAGGCGGAGATCAGCGCCTGGACCTCGGTGTTTTGCAGGATCTTGTCGATGCGGGCCTTCTCGACGTTCAGGATCTTGCCGCGGATCGGCAGGATGGCCTGGTACATCGGGTTCCGGCCGGACTTGGCCGAACCGCCGGCGGAGTCGCCCTCGACGATGAAGATCTCGCACTTGGTGGGGTCGTTCGACTGGCAGTCGGAGAGCTTGCCCGGCAGGGAGGCCGACTCCAGGAGGCCCTTGCGGCGGGTGAGGTCGCGGGCCTTGCGGGCGGCCACGCGCGCGGTGGCGGCCTGGATGCCCTTGCGGATGATGTCCGCGGCCTCGTTCGGGTTGCGGTCGAACCAGTCCGTCAGGTGCTCGTGGACGACCTTCTGCACGAAGGTCTTCGCCTCGGTGTTGCCGAGCTTGGTCTTGGTCTGGCCCTCGAACTGCGGCTCGCCGATCTTGACCGAGATGATCGCGGTCAGACCCTCGCGGATGTCGTCGCCGGTGAGGTTGTCGTCCTTCTCGCGGAGCAGCTTCTTCTCGCGCGCGTACTTGTTGACGAGCGTCGTCAGCGCGGCGCGGAAGCCCTCCTCGTGGGTGCCGCCCTCGTGGGTGTGGATCGTGTTGGCGAAGGAGTACACGCCCTCGCTGTACGACGAGTTCCACTGCATCGCGATCTCGGCGGAGAGCAGGCGCTCCGTGTCCTCGGCCTCGATGTCGATGACGGTCGGGTTGACCAGCTCGCCCTTGCGCGAGTTGAGGTACTTCACGAAGTCGACGATGCCGCCCTCGTAGTGGTACGTCACCGTGCGCGCGGCCGGCTCGGCGGCGGCCTCGACGTCCGGGTCGTCGGCGCCGACCGTGGCCTTCGCGGACTCGCGCTCGTCGGTGAGCGAGATCGTCAGGCCCTTGTTGAGGAAGGCCATCTCCTGGAAGCGGCGCGAGAGCGTCTCGAAGGAGTACTCGGTGGTCTCGAAGATCTCCGGGTCGGACCAGAACGTGACCGAGGTGCCGGTCTCGTCGGTCGCCTCGTGCTGCGCGAGGGGCGCGGTGGGGGCGCCCATCTTGTAGTCCTGCGTCCAGCGGTGGCCGTCGGTCTTGATCTCCACCGAGACCTTGGTGGAGAGGGCGTTGACGACGGAGACGCCGACGCCGTGCAGACCGCCGGAGACCGCGTAGCCGCCGCCCCCGAACTTGCCGCCCGCGTGGAGGACCGTCAGCACGACCTCGACGGCCGGCTTGCCCTCGGACGCGACGATGCCGACGGGGATGCCGCGGCCGTTGTCGACGACGCGGACGCCGCCGTCGGCCAGGATCGTCACGTCGATGGTGTCCGCGTGACCGGCCAGGGCCTCGTCGACCGAGTTGTCGACCACCTCCTGCACCATGTGGTGCAGACCGCGCTCGCCGGTCGAGCCGATGTACATACCGGGGCGCTTGCGCACCGCATCCAGGCCCTCCAGGACTTGGATGTTGCTGGCGGTGTACTGGTTGTTCTCGTTGGGGTTGCCGGAATCGGCCACGAAGCGCCCTTTCTGGCACAGCACAGGCCGTACTCCGGGCATACGGGAGCCGGCTGCGTCGTTCGACATTTCCGCGGGGTGGCGGGTTTGCCTTCCAGTCTACCGGTACCACTGACACTCATGGGGGTTTGCCGGTACCTGAATGCGCATGTGCCGCCCTGAGCGGGACCGAGACGACTCCCCATATTCGGATAGGGGCTCCAGAGCCCCCTGACGGCCACCCAGCGCTTCGGGTCGTAGCGGGGCGTGGGCAGCGGGTGGCGAACGTTGTCAACGGGGGATCGGCCGCGCCGGAGAACGCGCGCCCGCCCCTGTCGCGGGGGCACGTTCCACCACGTCGTCGGGGCGTGCTCCGGCCACGTCCTGGGGGCAGGCACCGCCACGTCGTAGGGGCACGCCCCACCGCGTTGTGGGGGCGCGCTCCGCCACGTTGTGGGCCGTGCGTTCCGCCGGGGCGGAACGGGCGGGCACGACGCCCACGCGCACGGCGCCCTCTCCTGGTACCCGCACCACGAGAACGGGGCCCCGAAGGACCCCGCGTAACAACGACCCGGGCCGCCCGGCGCCCTAGCCGTACGTGTCGCCGGGCCCCACCGACCCCGGCGCCCGCAGCGCCCCGTACCCCCGCCGCGGCGCCCCCGGCCCCAGGACCTTGATGATCCGCACCGTCCCGTGCCCCAGGTCCTCGTTGAGCCGCGCGACGAGCCTCGGCGCGAGGAGCCGGAGCTGCGTGGCCCACGCGGTCGAGTCGCACTGCACGGTCAGCACCCGCGCGTCCGGATCGTCGTCGAACCGCACCGGCACGCAGTGCTTCGCCAGGTCCTCGCCGACGATCTGCGGCCAGCGGCCCATGACCCCGCCGACCGCCGCCGGCGTCTCCCAGCCCCGCTCGGTGATCAGCCGGTTGATCGCGGCGCCGAGCGCCATCGGGTCGCGTCCGTCGGCGCGCGCGCCGGACCGCAGCCCGCCGCCGCGCCGGGCCTGCTTCTTCTGCTGCGCGGCCGCGCCCCGCGCCTTCGCCTGCTCCTTGGCGGCGCGCAGCGCGACCCGGGCGAGGTCGACGCCGGAGGGCTCGGGCACCGGGGCCCCGGGGGCCGCGGGACTGTCCACAGCCTGGGGAAGGTCTTCCTCGCTCATGCGCGCTCCACGGTCATACGCGTTCCGCCGTTCCGCCGGCCACCGCGTACCGCACCCCCGCCAGGACGCCCGGCACGTCGTCGTCCACGGCGGCCGTCACCAGGACCTGCTCGCCGTGCGCCACCAGCTCCGCGAGCCGCTCGCGCCGGCGCGCGTCCAGCTCCGCGAAGACGTCGTCGAGGACGAGGACCGGCTCGTTGCCCTCGGCCCGCAGCAGGTCGTACGAGGCCAGCCGCAGCGCGAGCGCGTACGACCAGGACTCGCCGTGGCTCGCGTACCCCTTCGCCGGCAGGTCCCCGAGCTTGAGCAGCAGCTCGTCCCGGTGCGGTCCGACGAGCGTGACGCCCCGTTCGATCTCCTGCTTGCGGACCTCGGCGAGCGCGGCGAGCACCTGTGCGTACAGCTCCTCGCGGGTGGTCCCGGCGCCCGGCGCGGAGGGCCGGTACTCCAGGAGGACCGGCCCGCCGCCGGGCGCGAGCTGTTCGTACGCCTTGTCCGCGAGCGGCTGGAGCACGCCGATGAGGTCGAGCCGCTGGGCGAGCAGTTCGGCGCCCGCCCGGGCCAGGTGCTGGTCCCAGACGTCCAGGGTCGACAGGTCCATGCCCCGGCCGCCGTGCCGCCGGGCCATCGCGGCCGACTTCAGGAGCGTGTTGCGCTGCTTGAGCACGCGCTCGTAGTCGGCGCGCACGCCCGCCATGCGCGGCGCGCGCGCCGTGATCAGCTCGTCGAGGAAGCGCCGGCGCTCGCCGGGGTCGCCCTTCACCAGGGCGAGGTCCTCGGGCGCGAACAGCACGGTCCGTACGATGCCGAGCACGTCACGCGGTCTGACCTGCGAGGACCTGTTGATGCGGGCCCGGTTGGCCCGGCCCGGGTTGAGCTCCAGCTCGATCAACTGGGAGCGCTCGCCCTGGGTGACGGCGGCCCTGATGACCGCGCGCTCCGCCCCCACGCGGACGAGCGGGGCGTCGGAGGCGACCCGGTGGCTGCCGAGGGTCGCGAGGTAGCCGACGGCCTCGACCAGATTGGTCTTGCCCTGGCCGTTGGCGCCCACGAAAGCGGTGACGCCCGGGTCGAGCGAGACCTCGACCCGGGCGTAGGAACGGAAGTCGGCCAGCGACAGGTGCGTGACGTGCATGGTTGGGCGCCGACCTTCCCCGGCTGCTGTGCACCGCCGGGTGCACAGCCTGTGGATTATTTCTTCTTCTCGACCGCGTGGCCACCGAACTGGTTGCGCAGCGCGGCGATCATCTTCATCTGCGGGGAGTCGTCCTGGCGCGAGGCGAACCGCGCGAACAGGGACGCGGTGATCGCGGGCAGCGGCACGGCGTTGTCGATGGCGGCCTCGACGGTCCACCGGCCCTCGCCGGAGTCCTCCGCGTAGCCCCGCAGCCCGTTCAGGTGCTCGTCCTCGTCCAGGGCGTTGACGGCCAGGTCGAGCAGCCAGGAGCGGATGACCGTGCCCTCCTGCCAGGAGCGGAAGACCTCGCGCACGTCGGTGACGGAGTCGACCTTCTCCAGGAGCTCCCAGCCCTCGGCGTAGGCCTGCATCATCGCGTACTCGATGCCGTTGTGGACCATCTTCGCGAAGTGGCCGGCGCCGACCTTGCCCGCGTGGACCGAGCCGAAATCGCCCTCGGGCTTGAGCGCGTCGAAGACCGGCTGGACCTTCGCGACGTTCTCGGTGTCGCCGCCGTACATCAGCGCGTAGCCGTTCTCCAGGCCCCAGACACCGCCGGAGACGCCGCAGTCGACGAAGCCGATGCCCTTGGCGGCCAGCTCCCCGGCGTGCTTCTCGTCGTCCGTCCAGCGCGAGTTGCCGCCGTCCACGACGACGTCGCCGGGGGAGAGCAGGTCGGCCAGCTCGTCGATGGTGGACTGGGTCGCGGCACCGGCCGGGACCATGACCCACACGACGCGCGGACCCTTGAGCTTGCCCACCAGCTCTTCGAGGCTGTGGACGTCGGCGAGGTCCGGGTTGCGGTCGTATCCGATGACGGTGTGGCCTGCGCGGCGGATGCGCTCGCGCATGTTGCCGCCCATCTTGCCGAGACCGACGAGACCGAGCTCCATCAGATGATTCCTTAAGCGTCGTGTGCGGTTCGTACCCGCGTCCGAGCCTACGCCCGGACGCGGGTGCACACCTGTGGGGTCAGCCGCTCAGGCGACGCCCCCGGAGCAAGGCCTCAGCCGCTGAGCCGCACCGGCATACTGCGGTCTCCCGGGGGGCGACCCCCGGACCCCCGGCAGGATCCGACCGGCCTCAGCCGCTGAGCCGCACCGGCATGATCAGGTACTTGTAGGCCTCGTCCGCCTCGGCGTCCACGGCGGGCCTGCCGCTGAGCAGCGCCGGCTTGGTGGAGGTCGTGAAGGAGAGCTGGGCGACCGGGGAGTCGATCGCACTCAGGCCGTCGAGCAGGAAGGTCGGGTTGAAGGCGATCGAGATGTCGTCGCCCTCCAACTGCGCGTCGACCCTCTCCACAGCCTGTGCGTCGTCGCTGGAGCCCGCCTCCAGGATCAGCACGCCCTGCTCGAAGCTCAGCCGGACCGGGGTGTTGCGCTCGGCCACCAGGGCCACGCGCTTGACGGCCTCGACGAAGGGGGCGGTCTCGATCACCGCGACCGAGTTGAACTCGGTGGGGAAGAGCGTCCGGTACTTCGGCAGGTCGCCCTCGAGGAGGCGGGTGGTGGTGCGGCGGCCCGCGCCCTCGAAGCCGATGAGGCCCTCGCCCTTGCCGGAGCCCGAGAGCGCCAGGGTGACCGTGTCGCCGCTGGTGAGCGCCTTCGCGGTGTCCAGGAGGGTCTTCGCGGGCACCAGGGCGACCGCGGAGGCGTCCGGGGACTCCGGCTTCCACAGGAACTCGCGGACCGCGAAGCGGTAGCGGTCGGTGGAGGCCAGGGTGACCGTGTCGCCCTCGATCTCGATGCGCACGCCGGTGAGGACGGGCAGCGTGTCGTCGCGGCCGGCGGCGATGGCCACCTGCGCGGCGGCGGAGGCGAAGACCTCGCCGGGGACGGTGCCCGTCGCGGTGGGCATCTCCGGCAGCGCCGGGTACTCCTCCACAGGCAGGGTGTGGAGGGTGAAGCGGGAGGAGCCGCAGACCACGGTCGCCCGTACACCGTCTGTGGAGATCTCCACGGGACGGTTGGGGAGGGCGCGGCAGATGTCGGCGAGCAGGCGGCCGGAGACGAGGACGGTGCCGTCCTCCTCGACCTCCGCCTCGACCGAGACCCGCGCCGAGACCTCGTAGTCGAAGCTCGAGAAGCTCAGGGCGCCGTCCTCGGCCTTCAGCAGAAGGCCCGCGAGTACGGGCGCCGGCGGACGGGCCGGGAGGCTGCGGGCCACCCAGGCCACCGCCTCCGCGAGTACATCGCGCTCCACCCGGATCTTCACCGGAACCGCCTCCTGCTGTTGCTGGCTCTTCGTCGACTGCGGGAACCAGTCTGACGTACGCCACCGACACTCGTCGCTGCTCGGGGTCAAGTCGGGACGAGGGGCGGTCGGAGCTCCGGCGCCGAGTTGTGCACAGGCCCTGCTTCGAAGCGGATTCCGAGCTAACTCTATGTGGGAGTAGTAGTAGGGCCTGTGGAAACCGTGGATAACCCCGTCCACGCAGGTCAGACCCAGTTTTTTGTCCACCGCGCCTGTGGGTGACACCGGTGGAAAACCAGGGGTCTCTGTGGACACCCGAAAGTTCTGCACACCCCATACACAGGACACAGGGAGTTCTCCCCAGCGCTGTCCCCAGCTTTACCCAGGTTCCCCACAGCCCAATCGTCTCCCTTGGTGTGACGGCTTTCACTCGACAAGGTGAGGACGGGTGTTTCGTTGCCGAACAGTGGACAGCGCTGTGGAGAAGCTGTGGGCAACCGGCCGTCCCCTGTGGGCGGCCAGTGGACAACCTTCGAGGCCTCCTGTGGACGAAACTTCCATCCACAACCTGTGGATAACGTTTGCCAACAATTCCCCAGGGGTCTGAGCTGGCGCGATGCCCTGTCACCAGGCGGTCCTGTGGACAAAATCCGGATAACTTCGCAGTCCCCACCCTGTGGACGGGTGATCATCCCGCAATCTGTGGAGAACCCGCCAGCGGAACGCCGCAATCGAACAGAGCCGCCCCGCCGTCGGCTCGTCCTCGGCCCGTTCCCGGGCCGTCCCCAGCCTGTGGTCGGCCGTCGACGACTCCCTACGGCCCCCTGCGACCCCCCGCGAGACCCCCCGGAAACGCCTACGGGCGCCCCGGGAGGAGTCCCGGAGCGCCCGTAGGAGGAGGCGGTGTCAGCCGTTCTTGATGCGGTTGGTCAGCTCGGTGACCTGGTTGTAGATGGAGCGCCGCTCCGCCATCAGGGCACGGATCTTCCGGTCCGCGTGCATCACCGTCGTGTGGTCGCGGCCGCCGAACTGCGCGCCGATCTTCGGCAGCGACAGGTCCGTGAGCTCGCGGCACAGGTACATGGCGATCTGGCGGGCCGTCACCAGGACGCGGCTGCGCGAGGATCCGCAGAGGTCCTCCACCGTCAGGCCGAAGTAGTCGGCGGTGGCCGCCATGATCGCCGGCGCGGTGATCTCCGGCGCGCTGTCCTCGCCGCCGGGGATCAGGTCCTTGAGGACGACCTCGGTGAGCCCGAGGTCCACCGGCTGCCGGTTGAGGCTCGCGAAGGCCGTCACCCGGATCAGCGCGCCCTCCAGCTCGCGGATGTTCCGCGAGATCCGGGAGGCGATGAACTCCAGTACCTCCGGCGGGGCGTTGAGCTGCTCCTGCACCGCCTTCTTGCGGAGGATCGCGATGCGCGTCTCCAGCTCCGGCGGCTGCACGTCGGTGGTGAGGCCCCACTCGAAGCGGTTGCGGAGCCGGTCCTCCAGGGTCACCAGTTGGCGGGGCGGCCGGTCCGAGGAGAGGACGATCTGCTTGTTCGCGTTGTGCAGGGTGTTGAAGGTGTGGAAGAACTCCTCCTGCGTCGACTCCTTGCTCGCCAGGAACTGGATGTCGTCGACGAGCAGGATGTCCACGTCGCGGTAGCGCTTCCGGAAGGTGTCGCCCTTGCCGTCGCGGATCGAGTTGATGAACTCGTTGGTGAACTCCTCGGAGCTCACGTACCGCACGCGCGTGCCCGGGTAGAGGCTCCGCGCGTAGTGTCCGATCGCGTGCAGCAGGTGGGTCTTGCCGAGCCCCGACTCCCCGTAGATGAAGAGGGGGTTGTACGCCTTCGCCGGCGCCTCGGCCACCGCGACCGCGGCCGCGTGCGCGAACCGGTTCGAGGAACCGATCACGAAGGTGTCGAAGAGGTACCGCGGGTTCAGCCGCGCGTGCTGCTCGCCCGGCGCGCCGGCGCCCTGCCCGGAGGAGCCGGAGGAACCGGAAGAGGGGGAGCCGTGGACGCCCCCGGGGCCGGGGCCGGGGCCGGGGACCGGACCGCCGCCCGGGCGGGGGCCGGGGCGCGCCGCGTGGCCCGGCGGGTCGGGCAGCTCGGCGCGCTCGGGCCGCTGCTGCTCGTAGCCGTGGGAGGGCTCGTCGTAGCGCGTCTGCCGGGACTGCTCGGGGCCCGTGTACGGCGCGCGCTCCTGGTAGCCGCCGAGCCGCGGCTGCTGCCAGGAGAGGTCCTCCTGGGTGCGCGGCCAGGAACCGGGGTCGGGCCGCTGCGGCTGCTGGTAGTCCGGGTAGGCCGGGCGCGCGTTCGGCAGCCCGTCGTCGGGCATCGGCCGGTGGCCGTAGCCCTCGTACTTCTCGTACTTGTCGTACGACTCGGGCCGGTCGCGCTCGTCGTACCGGGGCTGCTGCGGCTGGGGCACGGTGGGCGCGGGCGGCGCCTGCTCGCCGACGGAGTCGTCGACGGTGATCGCGATCCGGATCTGCCGGCCGCACTCGCGGCTGAGGGTCTCGCTGATCAGCGGGGCGAGCCGGCCCTCCAGGACGCGCTTGCCCCACTCGTTGGGCACGGCCAGGAGGGCCGTGTCGGCGACCAGGGCGAGCGGCTGGCAGCGCTCGATCCACTGCTTGTCCTTGGGCTCGATCCCCTGCTGGCCCTCGGCGAGGAGCTGCTCGAGGACCCGCGGCCACACTGCGGCAAGATCGGCAGGTACGTCAGCCACAGGGCACGCTTTCTCGCAGGTCCCACGAAGGTGTGGTTCTCGGGGGACGGTGGATCGAAGTCCGGATCACCGGTCCGTCGGGGACAGGTGAGGACAGAACGGAAAAGATTGTGGAGTCCGCCCACGGTAGTCGGGCGGACTGACGCGGTTCAAGTTGTTGTCCACAGGCTGTGCACAATGGGGGGCGGCAACGGGTCGGTTTGACCGGATGGCGTAGCCGCGCGTACCGTAACCAGGTCGAGTTGTCGATGGCTGCTGCCGCCTGCCTCCGATGGGCAAAGATCACTCTCCGTGATCACGAAGCGGTGCACTCGGGCGTATTGCGAGCTACTCGTGGGCGCACGGTGACAGCCAGGCGATGTCCCGCCACCACCCGAATCATTTCTGGAGCCCCCGAGTGAGCAAGCGCACCTTCCAGCCGAACAACCGTCGTCGCGCGAAGACCCACGGCTTCCGCCTGCGCATGCGCACCCGTGCCGGCCGCGCCATCCTGGCGAACCGCCGTGCCAAGGGTCGCGCGAGCCTGTCCGCCTGATCCACTTAAACAGGTCATGACGTGCTGCCTACCGAGAATCGGCTGAGGCGGCGCGAGGACTTCGCAACCGCGGTACGCCGAGGGCGCCGGGCCGGTCGCCCGCTCCTCGTCGTCCACCTACGCAGCGGTGCAACGGACCCGCACGCGCCTGGGGAGAGCGCTCCCCCGACGCGTGCGGGTTTCGTCGTGAGCAAGGCCGTGGGCGGGGCGGTCGTACGCAACCAGGTGAAGCGTCGTCTGCGTCACCTCGTCCACGACCGCATCTCCGCCCTCCCCCCCGGTAGCCTGGTGGTGGTACGGGCGTTGCCCGGAGCCGGCGACGCCGATCACGCACAGCTCGCCCGAGACCTGGACGCCGCTCTCCAGCGGCTCCTGGGAGGGGGCACGCGATGAAGTACCCGCTGCTGGCTCTCATCAAGCTGTACCAGTGGACGATCAGCCCCCTGCTGGGCCCCGTCTGCCGGTACTACCCGTCGTGTTCCCACTACGGATTCACGGCCATCGACCGGCATGGCGCGATCAAGGGCACGGCCCTGACCGCCTGGCGCATCCTGCGGTGCAATCCGTGGTCGCCCGGCGGCGTGGACCATGTCCCCCCGCGGAAGCGCCCCCGCTGGCACGAAATGCTGAGGAACGCGCTGCGCGGGGACACGGGCGGGTCCACCACCGAGACGAGCCCGGCCGCAGAGACCTCGTCCAATGCTCAAGGAGCCTGATTAGTGGACACGATTGCCAGTCTGTTCAGCTTCATCACCTGGCCCGTTTCCTGGGTCATCGTCCAGTTCCACAAGATGTACGGGGCGCTCTTCGGTCCCGACACGGGCTGGGCCTGGGGTCTGTCCATCGTGTCCCTGGTGGTGCTGATCCGCATCTGCCTGATCCCGCTCTTCGTGAAGCAGATCAAGTCGACGCGGAACATGCAGGCGCTCCAGCCGAAGATGAAGGCGATCCAGGAGCGCTACAAGAGCGACAAGCAGCGCCAGTCCGAAGAGATGATGAAGCTGTACAAGGAGACGGGCACCAACCCGCTCTCCTCGTGCCTTCCCATCCTGGCGCAGTCGCCGTTCTTCTTCGCCCTGTACCACGTGCTCTCCGCGATCGCCTCGGGCAAGGAGATCGGCAAGATCGACGGTCCGCTCCTGGAGAGCGCTCGTCAGGCCCACATCTTCGGCGCCCCGCTGGCCGCCAAGTTCACCGACAGCGCCGCGAAGGTCGCCGCCCTCGACGCCTCGCTGACCGACGTCCGCATCGTCACCGCGGTCATGATCATCATGATGTCGGCCTCGCAGTTCTTCACCCAGCGCCAGTTGATGATGAAGAACGTCGACCTCTCGGTGAAGACCCCGTACATGCAGCAGCAGAAGATGCTCATGTACATCTTCCCGGTGATCTTCGCCGTCATGGGCATCAACTTCCCCGTCGGTGTCCTCGTCTACTGGCTGACCACCAACGTGTGGACCATGGGCCAGCAGATGTACGTGATCAACCAGAACCCGACGCCGGGCAGCAAGGCCCAGGACGCCTACCTCCAGCGCCTGCTCAAGAGCATCACCCAGCACGGTGAGGTCCGCGGTCGCCGCCGGAAGAGCGTCGTCAAGGTCGTCGTCGCCAAGGGCACCGACCGCAACGAGAACGAGCGTCGCTTCTTCGGAGGCCTCACCAAGGCCGGCTTCGCCGCCCAGGCCGACGGCACCGTGATCAAGAGCGACACCCTCACGGCCGAGGCCGAGAGCGGCGCCGTCGCCAGGCGTCAGCAGCCCAAGCGCCAGACCAAGGCCCAGCGCCAGGCCGCGGCGGTCCAGCCGTCCCTCTCCAAGGACGCCGGGGAGGACACCAAGCCGGCCGCCGAGAAGGCGTCCCCCTCGCTCGAGAAGAAGCCCCAGGGACCGGCCGAGACCGGTGCTTCCGACGTCACCGGTACGAAGGGCGAGGCCCAGGGCGACAAGCCCGCGCGCCCGAGCCGTGCCAACTCCGGCGGTTCCCGCCAGCAGCAGGGCAAGACCGGCCAGCGCAAGGGCCAGCAGCGGCCCAAGCACCCGTCCTCCAAGAAGTAAGCCTCCCCCGACGCAAGAAGGAGCCCGTCCGTGACGGAAGGCACCACCTCCGCCGCCGCCGAGGGTGGCGACACCCTGACCCGCCTGGAGCAGGAGGGTGAGATCGCGGCCGACTACCTCGAAGGCCTGCTCGACATCGCCGACCTCGACGGCGACATCGACATGGACGTCGAGGCGGACCGGGCGGCGGTCTCGATCATCAGCGACTCCCACAGCCGCGACCTCCAGAAGCTCGTGGGCCGCGACGGCGAGGTCCTGGAGGCGCTCCAGGAGCTGACCCGCCTCGCCGTGCACCGGGAGACCGGGGACCGCAGCCGTCTGATGCTCGACATCGCCGGCTTCCGGGCCAAGAAGCGTTCCGAGCTCGCCGAGCTGGGCGCCAAGGCCGCGGCCGAGGTGAAGGCCGGCGGCCAGCCGGTCAAGCTGGACCCGATGACGCCCTTCGAGCGCAAGGTCGTGCACGACGCGATCGCCGCCGCCGGTCTGCGCAGTGAGTCCGAGGGCGAGGAGCCGCAGCGCTTCGTCGTCGTGCTCCCGGCCTGACCCCTCACGTAGTCTCGGCCCCGTCTGTTCGCAGGCGGGGCCGATCTTTGTCAGCCTGATAGTTCAGCCACCACCACAGTGCGCTCGCACGGCATGCGTGCGGTACGGAAGGACGGTTCCCGTGACGGAGGCAGCGGAGCTCCCCGAGGCGCCGGAGCAGGCACGGACAGTCTTCGGTGAGTACTTCCCGGAGGCCGTGCGGTATGCCGAGCTCCTCGCGGACGCGGGTGTGAAGCGCGGTCTGATCGGCCCCCGCGAGGTCCCGAGGCTCTGGGAACGCCACCTGCTGAACTGCGCCGTCCTCTCGGAGGTCGTCCCCGAGGGCGTCACCGTCTGCGACGTCGGCTCGGGCGCCGGTCTCCCCGGCATCCCTCTGGCCCTGGTCCGGCCGGACCTGAAGATCACGCTCCTCGAACCGCTGCTGCGCCGGACGAACTTCCTCCAGGAGGTCGTCGAGCTGCTCGGCCTCGACCACGTCACCGTGGTCCGGGGGCGCGCGGAGGAGATGCTCGGCAAGATCACGCCCGTGCACGTGGTGACCGCCCGCGCGGTGGCCCCGCTGGACCGGCTGGCCGGCTGGGGCGTTCCCCTGCTGCGCCCGTACGGAGAGATGCTGGCGCTCAAGGGCGACACCGCCCAGGAAGAGATCGACGGCGCCCGTGCCGCGCTCTCCCGACTCGGTGTGGTGGAGACCTCGGTGCTGCACGTGGGCGAGGGCATCGTCGATCCGCTGTCCACGGTCGTCCGGGTGGAGGTCGGTGAGAGCCCCGGCGGTGTGCGGTTCGCGGCCAAGCGGGCCAAGGCCGCCCGTACGAGCAAGACCCGCCGACGCCGCTGAGGGAAGTCCTGCCGGCAGGGGGACATCTGCCGGCAGGAGCTCGCTGACGCCGCCGGGCGTCGCATACGTCCGATTTCGGAGTGTCGACCGGCCCCGGCGGGATGGCACGGGCATGGTGTTTCACGTGAAACATCGCTCGCTGCTGCAGGGGATCATCAGTCGCGGTCGTGCGGCCGCCACGCCCCGGGACCGTAGGCCCCGCGTGAATCCACCCGCGAGGGTTACGGAGATGTCCACAGAGGTGGATTCCTCCACAGAACCACCGACCTCGCTGGTTCGCGACCCCGAAAGCATGGCAGGCTCTCCTCATCGCGAGCCCGAAGCCGAGGAGAGTGAATCCTTGCGGTCCGACGCCAACATCGCGGGACCGATGACCGATCCGGTCCCCGGTCCCCGAACCGAATCGGTGGGAAGCGATGTTTCACGTGAAACATCGGCCTCCATGGAAACACCGCCCCCCATGGACGACACCCCCATCGGCCGTGCTGCCCAACTGGCGGTAGAGGCCCTGGGGCGTGCCGGTGAGGGACTTCCCCGCCCGGCCCGGACTCGCGTCATGGTGGTCGCCAACCAGAAGGGCGGCGTGGGCAAGACGACCACGACGGTCAATCTCGCCGCGTCCCTGGCCCTGCACGGCGCCCGCGTTCTGGTCATCGACCTGGACCCGCAGGGCAACGCCTCCACGGCGCTCGGCATCGACCATCACGCCAGCGTGCCCTCGATCTACGACGTCCTGGTGGACAGTCGCCCGCTCTCCGAAGTGGTGCAGCCCGTCATCGACGTGGAAGGCCTCTTCTGTGCCCCCGCCACCATCGACCTGGCTGGTGCGGAGATCGAGCTGGTGTCCCTGGTGGCGCGTGAGAGCCGCCTCCAGCGGGCGATCCAGGCCTATGAGCAGCCGCTGGACTACATCCTGATCGACTGCCCGCCCTCGCTCGGCCTCCTCTCGGTCAACGCCCTGGTGGCGGGGGCCGAGGTGCTGATCCCGATCCAGTGCGAGTACTACGCCCTCGAAGGCCTCGGTCAGCTCCTCAAGAACGTCGAGCTGGTCCGGGGGCACCTCAACCCCGCCCTCCACGTCTCGACGATTCTGCTCACCATGTACGACGGCCGGACGAGGCTCGCCTCCCAGGTCGCCGAGGAGGTGCGCACCCACTTCGGCGAGGAGGTGCTGCGCACCAGCATCCCCCGCTCCGTCCGCATCTCGGAGGCGCCGAGCTACGGCCAGACGGTGATCACGTACGATCCGGGCTCCAGTGGTGCCCTGTCGTACATCGAAGCGGCTCGTGAGATCGCCCTCCGGGGCGTCACCGTGAACTATGACGCCCAGCACGCACGTGTGGGGCACCAGAACCATCAGCGCAGCATGTCGGAGGGAATTCAGTGAGTGAGCGACGTAGGGGATTGGGGCCGCGCGGGCTCGGTTCGCTGATCCCGCAGAGCGCTCCGTCTCCCGAGTCGGCGGTGACATGGGCCGAGGCCGTGAAGACGGCCGAGCCGAAGGCTCCTGCCGGGGCGTACTTCACCGAGATCCCGATCGACGCCATCGTGCCCAACCGGCACCAGCCGCGACAGATCTTCGACGAGGACGCCCTCGCGGAGCTGGTCACCTCCATCAAGGAGGTCGGTCTGCTCCAGCCCGTGGTCGTGCGCAAGGTCGACGGCGACCGCTACGAGCTCGTCATGGGCGAGCGGCGTCTGCGGGCCTCCACGACGGCGGGGCTCGACCGGATCCCGGCGATCGTCCGGGAGACCGACGACGAGAAGATGCTCTTGGACGCCCTCCTGGAGAACCTCCACCGGGCGCAGTTGAACGCGATCGAAGAGGCGCACGCCTACGAGCAACTGCTCAAGGACTTCGGCTGCACCCATGACCAGCTCGCGGACCGGATCGGACGTTCCCGCCCGCAGATCTCCAACACGCTGCGTCTGCTGCGGCTCTCTCCTCCGGTGCAGCGCCGGGTCGCCGCCGGGGTGCTCTCCGCCGGCCACGCGCGGGCTCTGCTCGGTGTGGAGGACATGGAGGCCCAGGACAAGCTGGCGGCCCGGATCGTCTCCGAGGGGCTCTCGGTGCGTTCTGTCGAGGAGATCGTGAGCCTCATGGACTCAGAGGAGCCCGCCGGTGCGGTCAAGCCGAAGAAGCCGCGTGCCGGCGCTCGTGTCTCGCCCGCCCTCACGGACCTGGCCACCCGGCTCTCGGACCGCTTCGAGACCCGGGTGAAGGTCGACCTGGGGCAGAAGAAGGGCAAGATCGTCGTCGAGTTCGCCTCCATGGACGACCTGGAGCGGATCCTCTCGACCCTGGCTCCCGGCGAGGGCCGGGTGCTGGACCAGAAGCCCGTCGAAGAGGCCGCCCAGGGCTGACCGCCGCGCTCTCCTCGCTCCGACGAGACCCCGAGGGCGGGTCGTGCTCCGGTTCCACCGGGGCGTGGCCCGCCCTTTGCCTGTGGGCGGTGTCCTCCTGATCGTCTGATCGATACGATTTCAGGAGGCACATCCGTACGCGGAGGCGAGGGAAGCGAGGAGCAGCCGTGGGGCGTCGGCTCGTACCGCTCACGCTGGACAACCTTCCGGATCTCCCCAAGCGGTGTCGCTCCTGTGTCTTCTGGGAGCTCGACCCGGTCAGTGGTGAGGCCGCCGTCCAGGCGGGGCGTTCGGAGTCGGAGAAGGAGTCCTGGATCTCGGCCGTGCTCCTGGAATGGGGCTCCTGCGGGCGGGTGGTCTACGTCGACGAGGTGCCCGTCGGCTACGTTCTCTACGCTCCCCCGGCCTATGTGCCGCGGTCGACGGCCTTCCCGACGAGCCCTGTGGCGGCGGATGCCGTCCAGTTGATAACGGCCTGGATCATGCCGGGCTATCAGGGCCAGGGGCTGGGCCGGGTGATGGTGCAGACCGTGGCCAAGGACGTGCTGAGGCGGGGCTTCAAGGCGATCGAGGCGTTCGGGGACGCCCGGTGGAAGGAGCCGGCCTGTATGTTGCCGGCCGACCACCTGCTCGCGGTGGGCTTCAAGACCGTCCGGCCGCACCACGCCTTTCCCCGGATGCGGCTGGACCTCAGGACGACGCTCTCCTGGAAGGAGGACGTCGAGTTGGCCTTGGACCGTCTACTCGGAGCCGTACAGAAAGAACCTGCCCTGCGGCCCCTCTAGTGTCCGGAGACGAGAACGGCCCGCCCCGGTGAGGGAGCGGGCCGCTGCTGTTCCGCGTGCGTGTTTCACGTGAAACAGCGAAGGAGCGTCAGGCCTTGGTCGGCTCGACGAAGCCCTCCAGGTCGCGCAGGATGGCCGCCTTCGGCTTGGCGCCGACGATGGTCTTCACGACCTCGCCGCCCTGGTAGACGTTCAGCGTCGGGATGGACATGACGCCGTACTTGGCGGCCGTGTCGGGGTTCTGGTCGATGTTGAGCTTCACGATCTCGATCTCGCCGTGCTCGGCGGCGATCGCCTCGAGCGACGGGGCGATCTGGCGGCACGGGCCGCACCACTCGGCCCAGAAGTCCACCAGAACGGGCTTGTCGCTCTTGAGGACTTCCTCTTCGAAGGTGGCGTCGGTCACAGACTTCAGGGCCACAGTGGCCTCCTTGAACTCGCGGGGTGTGGGTGGGGAGTAGACAGGGGTCAGACCACGGGGGTCTCGGCCAGCTTCTCGGGCTCGGCCACCTTCTCGGTGTCGGCGAGGGCGGCCAGGAAGCGCTCGGCGTCGAGTGCGGCGGAGCAGCCGGTGCCGGCGGCCGTGATGGCCTGGCGGTAGGTGTGGTCGACGACGTCACCGGCGCCGAAGACACCCGGGAGGTTCGTGCGCGTCGACGGAGCGGCGACCTTGAGGTAGCCCTCGTCGTCCAGGTCGAGCTGACCCTTGAAGAGCTCGGTCCGCGGGTCGTGACCCACGGCGATGAAGAGGCCGGTGACCGGCAGCTCGCGGGTCACGCCGGTCTTCGTGTCGCGCAGGGTCAAGCCGCTGAGCTTCTGGTCGCCGTGGATCGTGGTGACCTCGCTGTCCCAGGCGAAGGAGATCTTCGGGTCGGCGAAGGCACGGTCCTGCATGGCCTTCGAGGCGCGCAGGGTGTCGCGGCGGTGGACGATCGTGACGGACTTGGCGAAGCGCGAGAGGAAGGTGGCCTCCTCGATCGCGGTGTCGCCGCCGCCGACGACGGCGATGTCCTGGTCCTTGAAGAAGAACCCGTCGCAGGTGGCGCACCAGGAGACACCACGGCCGGAGAGGGTGTCCTCGTTGGGGAGGCCGAGCTTGCGGTGCTGGGAGCCCGTGGTGACGATGACGGCCTTGGCACGGTGCACGGTGCCGGCGGTGTCGGTGACGGTCTTGATCTCACCGGTCAGGTCCACGGCGACGACGTCGTCGGGGACGAGCTCGGCGCCGAAGCGCTCGGCCTGGACCCGCATGTTGTCCATGAGGTCCGGGCCCATGATGCCGTCGCGGAAGCCGGGGAAGTTCTCGACCTCGGTCGTGTTCATCAGGGCGCCACCGGCGGTGACCGCACCCTCGAAGACCAGAGGCTTCAGCGACGCTCGGGCGGTGTAGAGCGCAGCGGTGTATCCCGCGGGCCCCGAGCCGATGATGATCACGTTACGGACGTCGCTCACGGGTTTCTTCCTCGTCTCTGCAGACTGCCACTGCCTACGGGGGCGGTTGTCTCGGTCGCTCACCCCACCCAACGGATCCTAAGGGGCGCGCATTCCCGAGACCGCCGCGCGGCACGTGACCGGGGCGGGAAGAGGGGGTCAGGAGCGGGGGTAGGCCTTGCTGAGGAGCACCTCGGCGGCCTTTCCGTTCTCCGCCCGGTCGGCACAGGAGGCGTCGAGCACATAGGCCTGGACGTGCGCGGTGTCGGCGGGGTCCGTGAGGACGAGCAGATAGGCGGACTTCCCCCGGTACTCGCCCCGCTCGTGGGCCAGCACCGGATCGGTGCGGCCGGTGCCGGCGAGGACGCAGGCCGGCACGGTGGCGCCGCC
The DNA here is from genome assembly GCF_042868165.1 of Streptomyces sp. NPDC007872. NCBI lineage: Bacteria > Bacillati > Actinomycetota > Actinomycetes > Kitasatosporales > Streptomycetaceae > Streptomyces > Streptomyces sp. NPDC007872. The sequence goes on along the minus strand of NZ_JBIAEA010000005.1, from coordinate 243,221 downwards.
GCTCCGCCGGGGGGACGCGGTCCCGGTGTCGGAGGACATCGATTCGGGACCGATGCCCTGAGGAGTCCTCAGTGTTCTGTCCTTGGACAGGAGCTCCTGGACCCGCTCCTCGACCGGAGACCCGGAGAAGGGGGCCGCGGCGACCTCGGCGGAGGCATCGGCCCTCCGCACGCCGTTCGCCACACCGTCCCCGGCCATGTCGCCCGCCTGGCTGAGGTACAGGCTCGTCCCCAGGATCGCGGAACCGAAGGCGGCGCCGATCGTGGAGAAGAGGGCGATCCGGCGGCGGGGCCGCCGGGGGCGACCGGGGCCGGTGGCCGCGCGGGGGTGTCCGGCGGGACGGTCCGAGCCCGGGGAGGAAGAGGGAGAAGGCTCCACGGAGGGGCGCGATGTTTCACGTGAAACACGGACGTCGCTGTCGTTGTCGCCGTCGTTGCGTGTGTCGCTGCCGGGGGCGGTGGCGTCGAGGAGTGCTTCGGCGGCGAGGGCGGCGTCGATCCGGCCCGCGATCTCGACGGGCATCCGGGGCGGCCCCGGCAGGGTGCCGAGCAGGCTCCGGATCTCCTCCAGGGAGGACCGCACGTCCGCGCAGAGGGGACAGCCGTCCACGTGCCGGCGCACGGCCGCGGAACGGGACGGCGAGAGCAGCCCCTCGGCCAGGTCGGAGATCTCCGAGACGTCCGGGTGCTGTGTGGTGTCAGCCCTGTCGGCCGTGGAAGTCACGTGCGCCCACCTCCGCCCTTCACAGCAGCTTGATCAGTCGGTTCGGTGTCCGTCGGCCCCGGCACCGGTGGGACGGATGTCCCCGGCGTCCGGTTCCTTCCCCCTTCGGCGGTCTCGTTACCCACGGTGTCCGCACGCAGATGAGTGACCAACGGAAGGAGACGCGCCCGGCCCCGGGCACAGCGGCTCTTCACGGTCCCGGCGGGAACGCCGAGGATACGGGCCGCTTCCGCGACGGGGTAACCCTGCATGTCGACGAGGACGAGGGCGGCCCGCTGGTCGGCGGGGATCGAGGCGAGTGCGGCCAGGACCTCGCGGTGGAGGTCCCGGCGCTCCACGGGAGCCTCGGCGGACTCGTGGGGACCGAGGAGCTGCTCGAAGCGGTCGTCGTCGTCGACGGGCGAGGTCCTGCGGGAGGCGGTCTTGCGGGCCCGGTCGAGGCAGGCGTTCACCGTGATCCGGTGGAGCCAGGTCGTGACGGCCGACTGGCCGCGGAAGGTGTGGGCGGCCCGGAAGGCCGAGAGCAGGGCGTCCTGGACGGCGTCGGCGGCCTCCTCGCGGTCCCCCAGGGTCCGCAGGGCCACCGCCCACAGCCGGTCCCGGTGCCGCCGCACCAGCTCACCGAAGGCATCGGGATCCCCGGCGACGTGACGGGCCAGGAGTTCCCGGTCGCCAGTGGCCTCGTCTATCGGATCGTCCAACGGTGAGCCCCCTCCCTGTGCGGTCGTCAGCCCAGGATCTTGATTTCCGTCAGCTTGCCGCGGAAGCCCCCGTCGTTGGCGGGCAGCTCGGTGAGCCAGAGCAGAACGTAGCGGGTGGTGACGGGACCGGTGGGCTTCAGCGTCACGTCGCTGCCGGTCTTGGACGCCCGGGTGAGGAACTGATCGGGCATGCCCGGCTCCGACGCCGCGTCCGCGGGCGCGGTCCGCAGCTCCACCGAGGTATCTCCCAGGAACGACAGGTCGACCGAGCTGATCTTCTGGACCTTGCCCAGGTCGAGGACGAGGCCCACGCCGGACTTGAGCTTGCCCAGGTCGGCGGTCGCGTAGTTCTCGGTGTGCCAGAAGGTGCTGGGATCTCCGTCGTAGGCGTTCGGTATGGCTTGGGGCTTCTCCGCCCCGTTGCCCAGCGGGTCGAAGTCGTGCGCGGATTCGATGGAGACCGGCTTGGGCGCCGCCGGCTTCTCGTCGGTGACGACCGTGGGGGTCGCCTCCGGGGTCTTGGGGGTGTCCTTCGGGCCGAGGAGGCGGTCGGCGATTTGCCAGCTTCCCAGGCCGAGGGCGGCGATCAGCAGGGCCGAGACGGTCCACTTCAGCGCACGGCCGGTGCGGCTCTGGAGCGGGGGCGGCGGGACGACGACCGTCTGGGTGGCCGCCGGGTGCGGCTGCGGACGTCCGTACGTGCCCTGCTGGTACGTCGTGCGCTGATACTCGGGCGGGGCGGCGAACTCGGGCTCCGGCGGCTTCACGCGGGGCATCGTGGACACGGCCCTGGCCAGCTCGTCCGGGGTGGTGCAGGGCGGCTCCTGGCGCGAGGCGGTGGCGCCGTCGTTGGCGAGGGCGCGCATGGCGATCTCGGAGAGGCCCCGGTGGACGCCGGCACGGACCTGGTCGGGGGGAAGCAGCCCGACGCCCTTGGGAAGCCCGGAGAGGCCGTGGGCATCGTTCTCGTACGGCCACCGCTGGGTGAGCGACGCGTACAGCAGGGCGCCGATGGCCTCGGTGTCGGTGCGCTGCGGGCGCTCGGCCGTGATGCCGCGCAGGGCGGCGTTCACGGCGAGGCCGCGGATCCGGTACTGGCCGGTGGAACTGCGCAGGACCGCGCTCGGGGTGAGGCGGAGGTGGGAGAGGCCCTCGCGGTGGGCGGCGGCCATGGCCTGGGAGACCTGGCTGACGAGCTGGTAGGCGTCGTGGGCGTCCAGCGGGCCGGCCGCGAGCAGCGCGGTCAGCTCGACGGAGTCGGGCAGCCACTCGTGCACGACGTACACGAGGTCGTTCTCCTCGACGGCGTCGAGGACCTGGACGAACCGGGGGTCGCCGAGGAGGGCGGCGGAGCGGGCCGCGGCCAGGACCGAACGCGCCCGGGGGTGGTCGGCGGGCAGCAGGTGGACCCCGACGGCACGCCGGAGCTTCTCGTCGACGGCCCGCCAACTGCTGAAGCCGTCCAGACGGGTGACGCACTCCTCCAGCCGGTAGCGCCTGGCCAGCTTGTGGCCGCTGTGCAGTTCCGGAGCCGTGAGGGAGGGCTGTTCACCGCCCTGTCGTTCGACCGCCTTGTTCTCCGTGGCCTCGGCGGTCTTAGCCGCCTTCTTCTGTTCTTCCGCCACCCCGTCGGTCGCGGCCGTACCCGCCTTGGCGGTCAGCGGGTCGTCACCGCTGTTGTCGGCCACGTCGACGGCAGCCGTGCTACGTTCCGCCACCGTCGTTCCTGCCTCCCCATCCGTTGCGCCACATCCAACAGCCAAGCCAATTGTGCCCACAGTCGGACGCTATGCACGACACGCGGCCCCCGTCGATGGTTGTGCGGAGCCTCCGGTTCAGCGTCCCAGACGGCCGCGGACCATGCCCACCAGGGTGTTCAGTTCCGCGATCCGCATGCGCTTGGCCGCGACGAAGAAGACGCCGAGGAGCACGGCCCCGCCGACGGCCAGGGCGACGAGCGAGCCGAGCGCGCCCTCGCCCAGGAGCTTCAGGAGGCCGAAGCCGACGGCGCCCGCGACGAGCGCGGCGGGCACGGAGGCCATGCAGAGCCGGGCGTAGGTCCGCAGCACGTGGGTGCCGTCCAGGTCGCCGCCCAGCCGGCTGCGCAGCCGGCGCCAGGCGACGCCGACACCGACCGCGTAGGCGAGACCGTACGAGGCGGCCATGCCCACGACGGCCCACTGGGCGGGCAGGACGACGTAGCAGACCGCCGAGGCGGCCGCGTTGACGGCGGCGACGATGACCGTGTTGTAGAAGGGCGTCCGGGTGTCCTCGTAGGCGTAGAAGCCGCGGAGCACGACGTACTGGACGGAGTAGGGGATCAGGCCGAGGCCGAAGGCCATCAGGATGAAGCCCATGCCCTGGGCGGCCTCGACACCGCTGGAGGCGTAGAGCAGGGTGCACATCGGGACGCCGAGCGCCAGGAAGGCGAAGGAGACCGGGACGATCGCGACGGCCGAGTTCCGCAGGCCCTGCGAGATGTCGTCGCGGACGGCGCCGGGATCGCCGTCGTGGGCGGCGCGGGAGATCCGCGGCAGCAGGGCGGCCATGACCGAGACGGTGATGATGGCCTGCGGCATGCCCCAGATGAGCTGGGCGTTGGAGTAGGCGAGGAAGCCCGCGCCGTTCTTCCCGGACTCCTCGCCGGCGGCGGTGGCGAGCTGGGTGACCACCAGGACGCCCGCCTGGTTGGCGAGGACGAAGAGCACGGTCCACTTGGCGAGCTTGACCGTCTTGCCGAGCCCGTGGCCCTTCCAGTCGAAGCGGGGCCGGAAGCGGAAGCCCGTCTCGCGCAGGTACGGGATCATCGCCAGGGCCTGGACGACGAGGCCGAGCAGGGTGCCGATGCCGAGCAGCCGGATGCCCTCGTCCGGGATGGTCTGCACGCCCATCCGGGACTCGGCGGAGGTGCCGTAGACCCAGATGAACAGGCCGAAGGTGACGATCATGACGATGTTGTTGAGGACCGGGGTCCACATCATCGCGCCGAACTTGCCGCGGGCGTTGAGGATCTGGCCCATCACCACGTGCACGCCCATGAAGAAGATCGTGGGCAGGCAGTAGCGGGCGAAGGTCACGGCCACGCTGTTGGCCGCCGCGTCGTCGGCGATGGTGTTCGACATCAGCCGGATCAGCAGCGGCGCGGCGAAGACGGCCAGGGCGACGATAGCGCCGAGCGCCACCATGACCAGGGTGAGCAGCCGGTTGGCGAAGGCCTCGCCGCCGTCCTCGTCGTTCTTCATCGCGCGGACGAGCTGGGGGACGAAGACCGAGTTGAGGCCGCCGCCGACGGTGAGGATGTAGATCATCGTCGGCAGGGTGTAGGCGATGGTGAAGGTGTCGCCGAGCAGGGCCGCGCCGAGCGCGCCGGTGATCACCAGGCTGCGGACGAAACCGGTCAGCCGGGAGACCAGGGTGCCGGCCGCCATCACCGCGCTCGACTTGAGCAGCCCGGAGGCGCGTCCGGCCTTCTTGGGGGCGGGCGCGGGCAGCGGATCGGGCTCCGGGGCGGGCGGGGGCACCTGGCCGGGCGCCTGCTGGTCCCGGTAGAGGTGCGCGAAGGCGTCCGGCTCGGGCGCCTCCTCGCTCGCCCGGGTGACCAGGTCGTCGACGCCGGTGAACTGGACCGTGCGCGCGTCGTCGCCGTACGGCAGGTGGCGCGAGGGGCCGTCGGGCTCCGGTGCCGGGGTCTGCGCCCACACCCGGGGGTCGGGGGCGTACGGGGGCGCGGCCGGCTGCTGGTAGAGCGCCTGGGGGTCCTGGTAGGTGCCGGGGGGCGGCGGCGGGTGCGCGGCGCGGTCGTAGAGCGCCTCGGTCACCGGGTCCTGCGCGGAGAGGTCCTGCGCCCGGTACGGGTCGTGGGCGAAGGCGTCCTGGACGTACGGGTCCTGGACGGAGGGGTCCTGGGCGTACGGGTTCTGCGCATAGGGGTCGCCCTGCTGGTACGGGTCCTGCGCGTAGGGGCCCTGCCCGTGCGGGTGCTGTGCGGGGTCACCCTGCCGCGGGTCCTGTGCCGGCGGGTGGCCGGGACCCGAGGGTGCCGCGGGCGTCCCGCCGGACGGCGCGGTGCCGCCCGCGCCCTGGCCGCGGTCACCGTCGTACGGCGCGTTCATGGTTACCCCACCTCATCGTCCCCGGCCGACCGGCCACGACATCGCTCAACGGTCCACTTTCTCACCCGTGGCCGACGGGTCGCCGCTTTCGGGCCCGGTGTCCGGTGTCGGGTCACTCGGCTGCTCGGGTCCGCCCGCGCCGCCCTCCCCCGGCTCCGCGCCCGGCCCGTCCGCTCCGGTACCTTCCGGCTCTCCGGCCTTCTCCGCCTCTCCGGGCGCCTCGGCGTCGGCCGCTTCGGCCCCGGGCGCCTCTGCGTCGGCGGCTCCGTTCGTTTCGGCTTCGGCGGTCTGGGCGGCCAGCCGCTTGCGCTGGGTGTACATCCGCACACCGGCGAGGGCGAGCAGGAGGACACCGCCGGCGATCACCAGCATCACCGTGGGGGTGATCTCGGAGACCTTCACGATGAACGACATCGGCTTCCCGTAGGGGGTGCCGTCCTCGGTGTAGAGCTGGGCCGTCACCGGAACCTGGCCGTTGACGGCGGCCGTGGCGTCGAACTTCACCGACTGGTTGTGTCCGGCGCCGACCTTCACGGGCAGCTCGGCGATCCTGTCGCCGTTGATCTTCAACCGGTTCTTGTTGTTGGAGGTCAGGCGCAGCACCAGGTGGTCCACGCCCTGGACCAGCTTGTTCTGGACGGTCACGGGGATCGTCGCGCTGCGGCCGGAGAGCGTGAGGTCCGACTTGTCGACGAGCTGGATGCTCTTGGTGAGCTCCTGCAGGTAGTCCAGGACGTTGCCGCGGTAGATCGTGGCCGCTCTGGTCCGGTCGCGCCAGGAGGTCGACATCTCGCGGTTGATCGCGGTGCCGAACGGGGTCACGACGCGGTCCGGGAGCGTCAGGACGACCTTGAAGTCGTTCAGCTCGTCCCGGGTGGTCTTCATGTCGCGGAAGGCCTGGACCGGCAGCTCCTGGTCGCGCAGCTTCTTCGGGTACCGCGCGCTGCCGGGCACCGAGGTGGAGGCGTCCGGGTCCGGTTTGGCCGTGGCCGCCGCGACGAGGTCGCTCGGCTGGCTCCAGCGCCGGCCGGAGAGGCCGCGCAGGGCGGCCGCCATGGTCTGGGCCTGGGCGACGGTCGGCACCCGCTGGGGGGCGACCACGACGCTCCGCTGCTTCTCCGGCTGCTCCAGGGTGATCGCGAGCGTCTGGGAGAGGAACTCCTGGACGGCGAGCGTGGACCCCTCCGCGCGGACCATGTCCCCTTCGAAGGCGGTGGACAGCAGGGCGTCGCTCACCACGGCCGTGGTGCTGCCGTTGCCCAGGGGGCGGGCCGCCGACGGCGTGTAGGAGAGGTCGTCGCGGACGCTGTCGCTGCGGGCGATCACCTTGTCGGCACCGGCCGAGGTCGCGACCGACACGATGGCGGGGTCGACGGCCCCGTCGACGGGCCAGGCGAAGTCGGTGGAGGGCTGTACGTGGAGGATGGTCTCGACCGTCATTCCGGCGAGGGCGGTCGCCGACTGGAGGTGCCCCAGGGAGCCGGGGACGTCCTTGCCGTGGTGGGCCAGGGAGGCGAGGTCGGGGTCGGCGAAGGGGAGGGCGACGACCTTGTGCCCCTGCACCGCCTTCTCCAGCGCGCCCAGCCACCGCTCGGCGAGCTCCTTGTTCGCGCCGGGAACGTGCAGGGAGCCTTCCTTGACGCGGTAGCCGTTCGCCATGGCGTCGACCGTGGCGAGGAGGTCCGGATCGATCACCCAGGTGACCGGCAGGTCCTTGCCCAGCGTGACCATCTGGTCGAGGCGTCCGCCGGGACGCAGCTCGGCCGCCAGGGCGTCGTCCTCGAAGACCGGGGTCTGCTGGTCGTCCGTGGCCGTCTCCGCCGAGACGTGGGCCGAGGAGATCAGCGGCCAGAGGTAGCTGATCTGGGTTTTCTTCTCGGTGGCCTCGGGCTGGTACGGCAGGAAGGTCCGCTCGATGCCGAGCACCCGGGGGTAGGGGCGGTCCGAGGTCTGTCCGCTGAGGGAGACGCCGAGCTGGTAGACGCCCGCCTCGTCGAGCCCGAGGGCGGAGACCGGGACGGAGAGGGAGAACTCCGCGCTGAGGCCGGCGCCCAGCTTGGGGATCTTGGCGGTGGGGGCGTCCTGCGCGGGAGCGGGATCGCTGTCGCTCCGGTAGCCCGTGCGACCCGTCACCTGCTCGATCTCGCTGCGGCTGGTCATCCGGGGGCCGACGCGCAGTTCGACGGACGCGTCGGTGACGGTCCTCTTGCCCCGGTTGGTCACCGTGCCGGTGAGGGTGACGGTGTCGCCCTCGACCGGCGTGTTCGGGGTCAGGGTGTCGAGCGACACGTCGACGGTCTTCGAGCCGGTGGCGTCCTCGGCGGTGGTCGCCGAGGGAGCGGCGACCGCGGAGGGGGTGACCACCGGTGCCTGGAGCAGTCCGGCGAGGAGCGGCGCCCCGACGGCGACGGTGAGTGTGCGCCGCAGCCATCGGCGGGCAGGTGAGGGACCGGTCCCCTTGATGTCTGCCGCCTCGGCCACGCCTTCGCCCGTCCTCGTCGTTGTCTGTGGTGCCAGTGGTGCCCGTGCTGGCGGTGGTTTCCGGTTGCTGTGTCCAGGCATGGTAACGAGGCACGCTGGGAGCAAGTGCCGGGGAGTGCTCCAGGCGATCTTCGACCGGCCTCCGGTGCACACGGACGGGCGGCCCCGCGCCCCGGAGACGGGAGGTTCCGCCCCGGGAAAACGAGGACGTCGCGGTGGACCGGGGCACGTACCCTTTTCTGTTGTGCCGAACGCCAACGAAGACACCCCCACTGCACTGAGTCAGGTGCAACGCCGCGCGGTCAGCGAACTGCTGCGCGTGTCCCCTGCCGCCGACGACCTCGCCCGCCGCTTCCAGGAGGCCGGGTTCAGCCTTGCGCTGGTCGGTGGCTCGGTACGGGACGCCCTGCTCGGCCGGCTCGGCAACGACCTGGACTTCACCACCGACGCCCGCCCCGAGGACGTGCTGAAGATCGTCCGCCCGTGGGCCGACGCCGTGTGGGAGGTCGGGATCGCCTTCGGGACGGTCGGCTGCCAGAAGGACGCCCGCGTCGGGGACACCGTCCAGCGCTTCCAGATCGAGGTCACCACGTACCGTTCGGAGGCGTACGACCGGACCTCGCGCAAGCCCGAGGTCTCCTACGGCGACTCGATCGAGGAGGACCTCGTCCGGCGTGACTTCACCGTCAACGCCATGGCCGTGGCCCTCCCCGAGAAGGAGTTCGTCGACCCGTACGGAGGTCTGGAGGACCTGGCCGCCCGGGTGCTGCGCACGCCGGGCACGCCGGAGGAGTCCTTCTCCGACGATCCGCTGCGCATGATGCGGGCCGCGCGGTTCGCCGCCCAGTTGGACTTCGAGGTCGCCCCCGAGGTCGTCGCGGCCATGAAGGAGATGTCCGGCCGGATCGAGATCGTCTCCGCCGAGCGCATCCGTGAGGAGCTCAACAAGCTCCTCCTCTCGGTGCACCCGCGGAAGGGCCTCGGCCTGCTCGTGGACACCGGCCTCGCCGACCACGTGCTGCCCGAGCTGCCGGCGCTGCGACTGGAGAGCGACGAGCACCACCGGCACAAGGACGTCTACGAGCACTCGCTGACCGTGCTCGACCAGGCGATCGACCTGGAGGAGGACGGTCCCGACCTGGTGCTGCGCATCGCGGCCCTGCTGCACGACATCGGCAAGCCGCGGACCCGTCGCTTCGAGAAGGACGGGCGGGTCTCCTTCCACCACCACGAAGTCGTGGGCGCGAAGATGGCCAAGAAGCGCATGACCGCGCTCAAGTACTCCAACGAGATGATCAAGGACGTCTCCCGTCTCGTGGAGCTGCACCTCCGCTTCCACGGGTACGGGACCGGCGAGTGGACCGACTCGGCCGTGCGCCGCTACGTGCGGGACGCCGGCCCGCTGCTCTCGCGGCTGCACAAGCTGACCCGCTCGGACTGCACCACGCGCAACAAGCGCAAGGCGGCCGCGCTCTCCCGCGCCTATGACGGCCTGGAGGACCGCATCGCCCAGCTCCAGGAGCAGGAGGAGCTGGACGCGATCCGCCCCGACCTCGACGGCAACCAGATCCAGGAGATCCTGGGCGTCGGTCCCGGCCCGGCCATCGGGCAGGCGTACAAGTTCCTCCTTGAGCTCCGGCTGGAGAACGGTCCGATGGAGCACGACCAGGCCGTCGCCGCGCTCAAGGAGTGGTGGGAGGCGCAGGGCTGAGCCGTCCCCGTCGGGTGGGCCGCTGTTTCACGTGAAACAGCGGCCCACCCGACGGGCGTTCGACGAGGGGTGGTGTTTCACGTGAAACATCACCCCTTCGTCACCCCTTCGTACGTTCCCCGCGCAGAGCCACGGCCGTCGCCCCGTAGATCACGGCCACCAGGACGATCAGCGGGGCCGAGCGGCCGTCGGGCGGCAGCATGAGGGCCGCGACTCCGGCCGCGCCGACGAAGGCGACGTTGAACAGCACGTCGTAGAGCGAGAAGATCCGGCCCCGGTAGGCATCGTCCACCGACGTCTGCACCACCGTGTCCGTCGCGATCTTGGCTCCCTGGGTGATGAGCCCGAGGAGGAAGGCGGCGACGAGGAAGGGCACGGGGGCGAAGGTCAGGCCGAGGGCCGGTTCGAGCACGGCCGCCGCCGCCGTGCACACGGTCATCCAGCCGAAGGGGCCGAACCGGCGGACCGCCCACGGGGAGAGGACCGCGGCGGCGAAGAAGCCCGCCCCCGACAGGGCGACGGCGAGTCCGAGGAGGGCGAGTCCCTCGGACTCGGTGGAGCTCCAGGTGTAGCGGCAGAGCATGAGCACGGCGACGAGCAGGGCGCCGTAGCAGAACCGCATGAGGCCCACCGCGGTGAGCGCCCGGAGGGCGGGACGCCGCTCGGTGAGGTGGCGCAGCCCCTCGGCGAGGCCGCGCGCCGTCGATCGCAGGGCCGTGGCGAGGCGCTGGGGCACGAGGTCCGGATCGGGGCCGAGGAGTTCCCGGGACATCCGCAGGGAGGCGAGGGCGGCGCAGAGGTAGAGGACGGCGCCGAAGGCCACCACGGCGGCGTCGGAACCGTCGGCGAGCAGCTTGACGCCGAAGGCGAGACCGCCGCCGACGGTCGCGGCGAGCGTGCCGGCGGTGGGGGAGAGCGCGTTCGCCACGACCAGCCGTTCGTCGTCGACGACGCGCGGGAGCGAGGCCGAGAGCCCCGCGAGGACGAAGCGGTTGACGGCCGTGACGGAGAGCGCGGAGGCGTAGAAGAGCCAGTCGGGTACGGAGGCGAGGACGAGCATCGCGGTCCCGCACGCGAGCAGGGCGCGCAGGAGGTTCCCGTACAGGAAGACCTGGCGGCGCTGCCAGCGGTCGAGGAGCACGCCGGCGAAGGGCCCCACGAGCGAGTACGGGAGCAGGAGCACCGCCATGGCGGAGGCGATCGCGGTGGGGGAGGTCTGTTTCTCGGGGGAGAAGACGACGTACGTGGCCAGGGCCACCTGGTAGACGCCGTCGGCGCACTGGGAGAGCAGCCGGACGGCGAGCAGGCGGCGGAAGTTCGTCAGGCGCAGGAGTACGCGCAGATCACGTACGACGGACATGGCAGCAAGACTCACACACGAAGAGGGCCCCGGGCAGTGCCCGGGGCCCTCCTCGTCAGCCGTGCGGCGTGATCCGCCGTCAGCCGTCAGCCGTCAGCCGTCAAGCGTGCGGCGTGATCAGCGCTCGACCTCGCCCTTGATGAACTTCTCGACGTTGGCGAGGGCCTCGTCGTCGAAGTACTGCACCGGCGGGGACTTCATGAAGTACGAGGAAGCCGAGAGGATGGGGCCACCGATGCCCCGGTCCTTGGCGATCTTCGCGGCGCGCAGGGCGTCGATGATGACACCGGCCGAGTTCGGGGAGTCCCACACCTCGAGCTTGTACTCCAGGTTCAGCGGGACGTCACCGAAGGCGCGGCCCTCGAGGCGCACGTACGCCCACTTGCGGTCGTCCAGCCAGGCCACGTAGTCCGACGGGCCGATGTGGACGTTCTTCTCGCCCAGCTCGCGGTCGGGGATCTGCGAGGTGACGGCCTGCGTCTTGGAGATCTTCTTGGACTCCAGGCGCTCGCGCTCCAGCATGTTCTTGAAGTCCATGTTGCCGCCCACGTTGAGCTGCATGGTGCGCTCGAGACGGACACCGCGGTCCTCGAACAGCTTCGCCATCACGCGGTGCGTGATGGTCGCGCCGACCTGCGACTTGATGTCGTCGCCGACGATCGGGACGCCCGCCTCGGTGAACTTGTCCGCCCACTCCTTGGTGCCGGCGATGAAGACCGGGAGGGCGTTGACGAAGGCGACCTTGGCGTCGATGGCGGCCTGCGCGTAGAACTTCGCGGCCTCCTCGGAGCCCACCGGCAGGTAGCAGACGAGGACGTCGACCTGGCGGTCCTTGAGGATCTGGACGACGTCGACCGGCTCCTCGGCGGACTCCTCGATGGTCTGGCGGTAGTACTTGCCGAGACCGTCGAGGGTGTGGCCGCGCTGGACCGTGACGCCCGCGTTCGGGACGTCGCAGATCTTGATGGTGTTGTTCTCGCTGGCGCCGATGGCGTCGGAGAGGTCGAGGCCGACCTTCTTCGCGTCGACGTCGAAGGCGGCGACGAACTCGACGTCACCGACGTGGTAGTCGCCGAACTGGACGTGCATCAGGCCGGGCACCTTGGTCGCCGGGTCGGCGTCCTTGTAGTACTCGACGCCCTGGACCAGCGAGGCGGCGCAGTTGCCCACGCCGACGATGGCTACGCGAACCGAACCCATTCCGGTTGCTCCCTGTGTGATCGTGTGAAGCCCTGCTGTGTGCGGGGTCTCACGTGGTGGTGTCGTCGGACGGATCCGGCCGGGTACTGCCCCCGTGCCGGGGCAGGCCGCCCGTTTCTCCAGAATCGTTGTCGTGCAGAGCGGCGGTTCCGGGGCCGGATCGCCGATCCCGCCCCGCCCGCTCGCTCTCGATGAGCTCGTTCAGCCAGCGCACTTCGCGCTCCACGGACTCCATGCCGTGGCGCTGCAGCTCAAGCGTGTAGTCGTCGAGGCGCTCGCGCGTCCGGGCCAGGGAGGCGCGCATCTTCTCCAGGCGCTCCTCCAGCCGGCTGCGGCGGCCTTCGAGGACGCGCATCCGCACCTCGCGCTCGGTCTGCCCGAAGAAGGCGAAGCGGGCGGCGAAGTGCTCGTCCTCCCAGGAGTCCGGCCCCGTGTGGGAGAGGAGCTCCTCGAAGTGCTCCTTACCTTCCGGGGTCAGCCGGTAGACGATCTTGGTCCGGCGCCCCGCGAGCGACGCGGCGAGGGTGTCCTCGGGAGCGCTGCCCGGTTCCTCGATCAACCAGCCGTTTGCGACCAGCGTCTTGAGGCAGGGGTACAGCGTTCCGTAGCTGAAGGCGCGGAAGACGCCCAGCGAGGTGTTGAGCCGCTTCCGCAGCTCGTATCCGTGCATCGGCGCCTCGCGCAGCAGGCCGAGGACGGCGAATTCGAGGATGCCGGAGCGTCTGCTCATCCGTCGCCTCCTCCGCTTCCGGTGCCCTTATGCCGTGCTGATGTATCGGCTCGATACATCAGCACGATAGAACGGCCGCTCTGTGGCGACAAGTGGACCCGTCGTGACCGGCGTCACATCCTCGATTCACGGCAGTCGACTTGCCTGATTTGGGGTGAAGTCCGGCTCCAGGTGGTTTTTGGCCGTGCGTAGTCTGTGCGGATGCAGACCACCGGGAACCGAGCGACGCCGTGGGGCGTCAGTGCTGCGGGTGACCGGCTGCGGTACGGGGGGACCTCCGATGGGTCCCGGCCGTGCGCATTTCGGGGGGACCGGAACTCAACTGCCGCTTCCAGGCGTACTCGCCTGCCCGAGGAGTAGTCGTTCGATGAGCGAGCATCGTCGCAAAGCGCCGCAGCAGCAGCCACCGACGGGTGGACGCGCGGCGGCACGGCGCGCTGCCCAGCAGCCGGTGGGCCGCAGGTCGGCCCCGGTCCAGGACGTCGGTACGGGGGCCCCTTCGGCCTCCTACGGTCCTCCTTCTTCTCACGGCGGGGAGGAGCGTCCCTACGGAGGACGCGCGGAGGCCCGCCGTGCCGCCCAGCGCGGCAGCCGCCGCAAGGGAGCCGGCTCCGGTCCCGGCGGGTCCGGCGGCGGCCGGCGCGGTGGCGGCGGTGGCGGGGGGCGCGGACCCGGGGGCGGTCCCGAGGGGCGCGGTCCCGGCAAGAAGCGGTTCATCGACTACCCGCGCCACAACAAGCGCGGCTGGCGCCGCTGGGTGCCCTCGTGGCGGCTCGTGACGGGCACGTTCCTGTTCTTCGTGGCGAGCTTGTTGGGCGTGTCCGCCTACGCGTACTCGCAGGTGGAGATCCCCAAGGAAGCCGACACCGCGAGGTCGCAGAACAACATCTACTACTGGGCCGACGGCACCCGCATGGTCGCGACGGGCGACGGCGCCAACCGCCAGATCGTCCAGCTCCCGAAGATCTCGAAGCACATCCAGAACGCGGTGATCTCCGCGGAGAACAAGACCTTCCGCGACGACTCCGGCATCGACCCGATGGGCATCGCGCGCGCCGTGTGGAACATGGCCAAGGGCGGCCAGACCCAGGGCGGTTCGACGATCACCCAGCAGTACGTGAAGAACAACCTCCTCGACGACCAGTCGCAGACCCTCACCCGCAAGGCGAAGGAATTCTTCATCGCCATGAAGGTCGGCAACGAGGTCGACAAGGACAAGGTCATGGCCGGCTACCTGAACACCGCGTACTACGGACGCGGTGCCTACGGCATCCAGGCGGCCTCCCGGGCCTACTTCAACACGGACGCCGACGACCTCAACCCCAGCCAGGCGGCTCTGCTCGCCTCGGTGCTGAAGGGCGCGACGTACTACGACCCGGCCGGCTACCCCGAGATCGACCCCAACGCCACCGCCGAGAAGAACACCGAGCGGGCCACCAAGCGGTGGAAGTGGATTCTCGACGAGATGCAGAAGGACGGACATATCTCGGCCGAGGAGCGGGCCAAGTACACGACCTTCCCCAAGATCCAGAAGCCCGGCCAGAGCGCCAACCTGACCGGTCAGATCGGTTACCTCGTCAGGACCGCCAAGGCGAACATCAAGACCCAGTTCGACCTCGGCGAGGCGGAGCTGGAGCGCGGCGGCTACCAGATCTACACGACCTTCGACAAGAAGAAGGTGACCGCGCTCGAGAAGTCGGTCCAGAAGGTCATCAAGGAGAACATCAAGCCCAAGGAGCGCCCCAGGACGGACACGAACGTCCAGTTCGGTGGCGCCTCCGTCGACACGGGCACGGGGGCGATCGTCGCCCTCTACGGAGGTGTCGACTCCACCAAGCACTTCACCAACAACGCCGACGCCACCGGCGCCATGGTCGGATCGACGTTCAAGCCCTTCGTGCTCGCCGCCGCGATGAGGGACGGTGTGCGGGACAAGGAACTGGGTGCCGATCAGGACGCCTCCACCCGCACGATCGTCGACCCGGACAAGAGCCGTTACTCCGGCAAGAACGGGCTGGTGATCCGCAAGTACGACGGCGAGATCTGGCACAACGAAGAGGGCAAGGAGTGGCGTCAGACCAATGACGGCCAGGAGGACTACGGCAGCATCTCGCTGCGCCGGGCCATGATCAAGTCCGCCAACTCGCCCTACGTGCAGCTCGGCATGGACGTCGGCATCGACAGGGTCCGCGACGCCGCCGTGAAGTCCGGCCTGCTGGAGAGTTCGCTCGTGAAGGGCGAGGTCCCCTCGTTCTCCCTCGGCATCTCCAGCCCGAGCGCCATCCGCATGGCCGGCGCCTATTCGACCTTCGCCAACCAGGGCAAGCAGAACGACCCCTACTCCGTGCAGAAGGTGGTCAAGGACGGCGTGACCGTCCACGAGCACAAGGCGAAGCCCGAGCAGGCCTTCAGCGCGGCCATCGCCAACAACGTCACCGACGTCCTCCGGGACGTCGTGGACGACCCCGAGGGCACCGGTAGGAAGGCCCGTCTCCCCGGGCGCGCCGTGGCCGGCAAGACCGGTACGACCGACGAGAACCGGTCCGCGTGGTTCGTGGGCTACACCGCGCAGTTGTCGACGGCGATCGACATGTACCGCTACGACGACGACGACACCAAGAAGGACCGCAAGTTCGAGAAGATGTACGGCACCGGTGGCCGTGACACGATCCACGGTTCGTCGTTCCCCTCGGAGATCTGGCAGGACTACATGTCCGAGGCCGTCAAGAACGACCCGAAGGTGAAGTTCCCCAAGCCGGAGAAGCTGGAGGGCGCCGAGCCCGTCTTCGGCGGCGGCGCGTCGAGCCCGACGCCGACGCCGACGGTGACCGAGTCGAAGACGCCCTCGCCGACGCCGACCGAGTCCGTCACCCCGTCGACGACTCCCCCGACCACCCCGCCGACGACTCCTCCCACGCCGACCAAGTCGCCGACGTCGGACAAGCCGACCTGTGACATCTGGGACTGGGACTGCAACCACCCGGGCGACCCGGGCGGCAACACCGGGGAGCCCACGGGCACGCCGACGAACACCGACGAGCCGGATCCGACCGACACGCCGACGGACGACGGCGGCGGCAGGCCGGGCGGGAACGGGAACAGGCCCGGCGACGGGTCCCGGGTCCCCTGACCCCCGCCGGGGACACTCCTTCGAGGCCGTCGCGGCCGTTCCGTACCTCTCGTACGGAGCCGGCCGCGGCGGCCCTCGCCGTTTTCCCGGGGACGTACGGCAGGATGTCCCCCATGCCGAGCCTCCAGAAGACGAGCGCGCCCCGGGAGCGCTCGCAGACGGTCATCCCCACCCACCGGGACGAGGTGGCCGCCGCGGGCAGCGAGCTGATCGGCGGCCCCTACGGCCGCCGGGCGCTGCCCGGCACCGGAAAGCCGTCCCCGGTACGGGTGATCGCCCTCGTGGCCATCGGCATGTTCGCCCTGGGCATGGTGCAGAAGCTGCCCTGCTACAACTGGGCCTGGTTCCGGGGGACGACCTCCCAGTACACGCACGCCTGCTACTCGGACATCCCGCACCTGTTCTCCGGACGGGGCTTCGCGGACGGCCTGGTCCCCTACTTCGACCGGCTGACCGGCGACATACCGTTCCTGGAGTACCCCGTCCTGACCGGGCTCTTCATGGAGGTCGCGTCCTGGCTGACGCCGGGCGGCGGCGACCTGGCGGAGCGCGAGCAGGCGTACTGGCTGGCCAACGCCGGTCTGCTGATGGTCTGCGCGGCCGTCCTGGCGGTCTGCGTGGCCAGGACGCACCGCTGGCGCCCCTGGGACGGCCTCCTGGTCGCCCTGGCGCCCTCGGTGGCGCTCACGGCCACGATCAACTGGGACCTGCTGGCCGTCGCGCTGACCGCCGCCGCCGTCCTGATGTGGGCGCGGAGCCGCCCGGTGGCCTTCGGGATCCTGCTGGGCCTGGCCACGGCCGCCAAGCTCTACCCGGTCCTGCTCCTCCTCCCGCTGCTGCTGCTCTGCTGCCGCGCCGGGAAGTGGCGGGAGTACGGGGCCGCGGTGCTCGGCTTCGCGGGGTCCTGGCTGGTCGTGAACCTGCCGGTGATGCTGCTCGCGCCGGAGGGGTGGAAGCAGTTCTACCTCTTCAGCCGGCAGCGGAACGTCGACTTCGGTTCGGTCTGGCTGCTCGTCGGCCAGCGCACGGGCGCCTCGATCCCGCCGGACCGGGCCAACCTGTACGCGCTGTTGCTGATGGGCATGGCCGTGATCGGCCTCGCCTACCTGGCGTTCACGGCCCCCCGCAGGCCCCGCTTCGTCCAGTTGGCCTTCCTGGTCGTCGCCGCGTTCGTCCTCGTCAACAAGGTCTACTCGCCGCAGTACGTGCTGTGGCTGGTCCCGCTGGCGGTCCTCGCCCGGCCGCGCTGGCGCGACTTCCTGATCTGGCAGGCGTGCGAGGTCATGTACTTCCTGGGCATCTGGATGTACCTGGCGTTCACCACCAGCGGCAACAAGCAGGGCCTGCCGGTGGAGGGCTACCAGTTCGCGATCGTCCTGCACCTGCTCGGCACCCTGTACCTGTGCGCGCTGGTCGTGCGCGACGTCCTGGCGCCGGGGAAGGATCCGGTGCGGCAGGACGGTTCGGACGACCCCTCGGGGGGCGTCCTGGACGGTGCGGAGGACGTCTTCGTGGCGGGCGGTGCGGCGCGCCCGGCCCGGCACGCCGCTTACGGTTCCGGTTCCGGTTCCGGGGAGCGGGAACTCAGGGGCTGAACGGTCACGGCCGGCCCGGGGCCCGGGGGCGTGGCGCCCCGGACCCGGACCGGACGGTCAGCGCTCGACGATCCGGTCGAACTGCGTCGTGGTGTGGCGCAGGTGCGCCACGAGCTCGTCGCCGACCCGGGGCTCCTGGGCGTCGGCGGGCACGAACAGGATCGACACCTGCATGTGCGGCGGCTCGGCGAACCAGCGCTGCTTGCCCGCCCACACGAACGGCGACAGGTTCCGGTTGACGGTGGCGAGGCCGGCCCGCGCCACGCCCTTGGCGCGCGGCATGACGCCGTGCATCGCCTTGGGGGCCTCCAGGCCCACGCCGTGCGAGGTGCCGCCGGCGACGACGACCAGCCAGCCGTCCGACGCGGCCTTCTGCTGGCGGTAGCCGAACCGGTCGCCCTTGGAGACCCGGGTCACGTCGAGGACCGCGCCCCGGTACTCCGTGGCCTCGTGGTCGCCCAGCCAGAGCCGGGTGCCGATGCGGGCGCGGAAACGTGTCTGCGGGAACTGCTGCTGGAGCCGGGCCTGCTCCTCGGCCCGCAGGTGGCTCACGAACATGGTGTGCAGCGGCAGCCGGGCGTTGCGCAGCCGGTCCATCCAGGAGATGACCTCCTCGACGGCGTCGGTGCCGTCCGGGCGGTCCAGCGGGAGGTGGAGGGCGAAGCCCTCCAGGCGCACGTCCTCGATGGCGGCGTGGAGCTGGTGGAGCTCCTCCTCGCGCACGCCGTGCCGCTTCATCGAGCTCATGCACTCGATCACGACGCGGGCGCCCACCAGGGCGTGGACACCGTCCACGGAGGAGACGGAGCGCACCACCCGGTCGGGCAGCGGCACCGGCTCCTCGCCCCGGCGGAAGGGGGTGAGGACCAGCAGGTCGCCGCTGAACCAGTCCTTGATCCTCGCGGCCTCGTACGTGGTGCCCACGGCGAGCATGTCGGCGCCGAACCGGGCCGCCTCGTCCGCGAGCCGCTCGTGGCCGAAGCCGTAGCCGTTGCCCTTGCAGACGGGGATCAGGCCGGGGAACTGGTCGATGACCGTCTTCTGGTGCGCCCGCCAGCGAGCGGTGTCGACGTACAGGGAGAGCGCCATGGCCGGCCCGGAACCTTTCTGATGGCTGCGGTGTGTCGGGAGTGACAGGTGTCTGCGGGTGACAGGTGTCTACGAGGGTACGGAACCGCGCGCGGCACGTCCTGGGGCGGTGCCGCGCGCGGACCGGTCAGCGTCGGGACATGTACATGTCGAGCGCCTTGTGGAGCAGCTTGTTGAGCGGGAAGTCCCACTCGCCGACGTACTCGACGGCCTCGCCGCCCGTGCCGACCTTGAACTGAATGAGGCCGAAGAGGTGGTCGGTCTCGTCGAGGGAGTCCGAGATGCCCCGCAGGTCGTAGACGGTCGCGCCCATCGCGTAGGCGTCGCGCAGCATCCGCCACTGCATCGCGTTCGAGGGCCGGACCTCGCGCCCGATGTTGTCGGAGGCGCCGTAGGAGTACCAGACGTGCCCGCCGACGACGAGCATGGTCGCGGCGGAGAGGTTCACCCCGTTGTGGCGGGCGAAGTACAGCCGCATGCGGTTGGGGTCCTCGCTGTTGAGGACGGTCCACATGCGCTGGAAGTACGAGAGCGGGCGCGGCCGGAAGTGGTCGCGGACGGCCGTGATCTCGTACAGCCGCTGCCACTCGGCCAGGTCCTCGTAGCCGCCCTGGACGACCTCGACGCCGGCCTTCTCGGCCTTCTTGATGTTGCGGCGCCACAACTGGTTGAAGCCCTTGAGGACGTCGTCGAGCGAGCGGTTCGCGAGCGGGACCTGGAAGACGTAGCGGGGCTGCACGTCGCCGAAGCCGGCGCCGCCGTCCTCGCCCTGCTGCCAGCCCATCTTCCGCAGCCGGTCCGCGACCTCGAAGGCGCGCGGCTCGATGTGGCTGGCCTCGACGTCCTTGAGGCGCTTGACGTCCGGGTTCTGGATGCCGGACTTGATGGCGGCCGAGTCCCAGCGGCGGATGACGACCGGCGGGCCCATCTTCACCGAGAAGGCGCCTTGCTGCTTGAGGTGCGCCAGCATCGGCTGCAGCCAGTCGTCGAGGTTGGGCGCGTACCAGTTGATGACCGGGCCCTCGGGCAGGTAGGCCAGGTAGCGCTTGATCTTCGGGAGCTGGCGGTAGAGCACCAGACCGGCGCCGACGAGCTCGCCGTTCTTGTCGAACCAGCCGAGGTTCTCCGAGCGCCACTCGGTCTTCACATCGGCCCACGCCGGAACCTGGCAGTGGCTCGCCGAGGGCTGGCTCTGGATGAAACCCAGATGCTGCTCACGGCTGATGGTCCTCAGGGTCAGGCTCATGCGGGGCGCTCCTCGGCAGGTGTGTCCCCATCGGTCAGGGGCTCCGGCTCTCGCGCCGAAGCCTACTGTGACCGGGGAGCGCCCCGTATGTCTGTACGGGCCCTGACGTGCCGCGCACCCCGCCCGACCGGCCCCGAGACCGGGTGGCGGCCTCAGGGCCGATCGGGGGGTGCGGGGTCCGGTCGGCCGTCCCGGGGGGCCCGGGTCAGTTGATGACGCCGGTGAAGAGGCCGCCGTGGGCCATGCCGAGGTAGAAGCCGATCGCCGAGGCGCCGAGTCCGATGATCAGGAGGAAGCGCTCGCGGGTCGTCGCGGAGATGAACTGCCCGTATCCGCCGGTCAGGATGCCGACCAGGCCCGCCCAGGAGCTGAGCAGGTGGAGGCTGTGGAACTGGGCGCTGATGAAGGCGAGGGCACCGAGGACCAGCGTCACGCCGACCAGGGCGTCCTGGAGCGGGTGCGGCTTGCCGTCGGTGGCGAAGAGGGAGTGGCCGGGGTCGCGTCGCATTGCCTGGGCCATGGGGCACCTCCTGGCGTGCTTGCCGGAAGGCGGCGCATCGTAGCGCCGCCCACATCCGTTGTGTACAGATTGCGTCCCTTCACCAGGGAATTTCAACCGGAAGCGCATGTGCGGGTACGCTGTACGGTCTGCACCGGTGTCTGCCCAGGTCCCTCCCGGGATCCCGGCGGTGCCCCTCGTCCGACGCGTTCGGCGAGGGGGACTGTCAGTGGTGGCGGATACCGTTGTTCACGCATCACGACCCTCCTGCCACGGAACGACCGTGGCCGCTGAGTCCAAAGGAGGTGGGTTCCACATGCGTCACTACGAGGTGATGGTCATCCTCGACCCCGATCTCGAGGAGCGCGCTGTCTCCCCGCTGATCGAGAACTTCCTCTCCGTCGTCCGTGAGGGCAACGGAAAGGTCGAGAAGGTCGACACCTGGGGCCGTCGTCGTCTCGCCTACGAGATCAAGAAGAAGCCCGAGGGCATCTACTCGGTCATCGACCTGCAGGCCGAGCCTGCGGTCGTCAAGGAGCTCGACCGACAGCTCAACCTGAACGAGTCGGTCCTCCGGACCAAGGTCCTCCGTCCCGAGACCCACTGAGCTTCTAGCTCAGAGGTCATCGGGTCCGAGTAGCAACACAGCAGCCAGAAGCAATCCCGCCGAGAGGTTCCCCCATGGCAGGCGAGACCGTCATCACGGTCGTCGGCAATCTTGTCGACGACCCCGAGCTGCGCTTCACCCCGTCCGGTGCGGCGGTCGCGAAGTTCCGTATCGCGTCCACCCCCCGCACCTTCGACCGTCAGACCAACGAGTGGAAGGACGGCGAGAGCCTCTTCCTCACCTGCTCGGTCTGGCGTCAGGCGGCGGAGAACGTCGCCGAGTCGCTCCAGCGAGGCATGCGCGTCGTCGTGCAGGGCCGGCTGAAGCAGCGGTCCTACGAGGACCGTGAGGGCGTCAAGCGCACGGTCTACGAGCTGGACGTCGAGGAAGTCGGCCCCAGCCTCAAGAACGCCACGGCCAAGGTCACCAAGACCACCGGTCGCGGCGGCCAGGGCGGGTACGGCGGCGGTGGCGGCGGCCAGCAGGCCGGTGGCGGCGGTGGCGGCTGGGGTGGAAACTCCGGCGGTGGCCAGCAGGGTGGCGGCGGTGCTTCCGCCGAAGACCCGTGGGCGACCGGTGCTCCCTCCGGCGGCGGCCAGCAGGCCGGTGGCGGCGGTGGCGGCTGGGGTGGGAACTCCGGCGGCGGCTACTCGGACGAGCCCCCCTTCTAGGGATCCCCTCGGGGCACGCCCTCGAAGCGGCTCGTACCCCACACTTCTTGATCACACAGGAGAAACACCATGGCGAAGCCGCCTGTGCGCAAGCCTAAGAAGAAGGTCTGCGCGTTCTGCAAGGACAAGACCGCGTACGTGGACTACAAGGACACGAACATGCTGCGGAAGTTCATTTCCGACCGCGGCAAGATCCGTGCCCGCCGCGTGACCGGCAACTGCACGCAGCACCAGCGTGACGTCGCCACGGCCGTCAAGAACAGCCGTGAGATGGCGCTGCTGCCCTACACGTCCACCGCGCGATAAGGAAAGGGTGACCGACTAATGAAGATCATCCTGACCCACGAGGTTTCCGGCCTCGGTGCCGCTGGCGACGTCGTCGACGTCAAGGACGGCTACGCTCGCAACTACCTGGTCCCGCGCGGTTTCGCGATCCGCTGGACCAAGGGTGGCGAGAAGGACGTGGCGCAGATCCGCCGCGCCCGCAAGATCCACGAGATCGCGACCATCGAGCAGGCCAACGAGATCAAGGCCCAGCTCGAGGGCACGAAGGTGCGCCTGGCCGTTCGCTCCGGCGACGCCGGCCGTCTCTTCGGCTCCGTGACCCCGGCCGACATCGCCTCGGCGATCAAGACCGCGGGTGGCCCGGACGTCGACAAGCGTCGCGTCGAGCTCGGTTCGCCGATCAAGACCCTGGGCTCGCACCAGGTGTCCGTGCGTCTGCACCCCGAGGTCGCCGCGAAGCTCGGCGTCGAGGTCGTCGCCGCGTAACGCTGCCTCCGGCAGTCTGCGCTCAGCAGTGAGGAAGGGCCGCACCCCTCGGGGTGCGGCCCTTCCGGCATATGTGACGGCTTCCTCCGTTTCACGTGAAACGAGGAATGGGAAGCGGGGAGCGGGAAGCGCGGGGGGTCAGCGGGTGGCGCCCGTGACGATCCAGCGGCCCGAGCGCGCACGGAGCCAGAGCGTCAGCATCCGGACCGTCATCATCAGCGCCATCGCCCACCACACGGCGGTGAGACCGCCGCCGAAGGCCGGGATCAGCAGGGCGACCGGGGCGAAGACGGCGAGGGTCAGCAGCATGGCCCCGGCCAGGTAGGGGCCGTCCCCCGCGCCCATGAGGACGCCGTCGAGGACGAAGACCACTCCGGCGATCGGCTGGGAGACCGCGACCACGAGCAGGGCCGGGAACAGGGTGTCCCGGACCACGGTGTCACCGGTGAAGAGCGGGACGAACAGGGGGCGGGCGAGGACCAGGAGCACGCCGAGCACCACTCCGGAGACCACGCCCCACTGGACCATCCGACGGCAGACCTGTTGGGCGCCCCGGGGGTCGTCCGCGCCGAGGTAGCGGCC
The DNA here is from genome assembly GCF_042868165.1 of Streptomyces sp. NPDC007872. NCBI lineage: Bacteria > Bacillati > Actinomycetota > Actinomycetes > Kitasatosporales > Streptomycetaceae > Streptomyces > Streptomyces sp. NPDC007872. The sequence goes on along the minus strand of NZ_JBIAEA010000005.1, from coordinate 220,013 downwards.
GATGATGGCCTGGCCCGCGATGGCGATCGCGTCGAGGGCGAAGGCCATCAGGCTCCACAGGGACAGGATGATCTGGTGGGCGGCGACCTCCGCGTCCCCCAACCGGGCCGCGACGGCCGTGGCGATCATCAGGACCGCCCGCAGCGAGAGCGTACGGACGAGGAGCGGGACGCCGGCCCGGGCGGAGGCCCGGATGCCGGCCGCGTCGGGGCGCAGGGAGGCGCCGTGGTGGCGGGCGCCCCGTACGACCACGGTGAGGTACGCGGCGGCCATCCCGCACTGGGCGACGACCGTGCCCCAGGCGGAACCCGCGACGCCGAGTCCGGCCCCGTAGACCAGACCGAGGTTGAGCGCCCCGTTGGCCGCGAAGCCGCCGATCGCCACGTAGAGCGGCGTACGGGTGTCCTGGAGGCCGCGCAGGACGCCGGTGGCGGCCAGGACCACCAGCATGGCGGGGATGCCGAGGCTGGAGATCCGGAGATAGGTGACGGCGTGGGGAGCGGCGGTGTCGGAGGCTCCGAAGACGTCGACGAGCCAGGGCGCGGCGGGCAGGGTCAGGGCGACGACGGCGGCACCGAGGAGGAGCGCGAGCCAGATGCCGTCCATGCCCTGCCGGATGGCGGCCGGGAGGTCGCCCGCGCCCACGCGCCGGGCGACGGCCGCCGTGGTGGCGTAGGCGAGGAAGACGAAGACGCTGACGGCGGTGGAGAGCAGGGCCGCGGCGATCGCGAGGCCCGCGAGCTGGGGGGTGCCGAGGTGGCCGACGATGGCGCTGTCGACCATGAGGAAGAGCGGCTCGGCGACGAGGGCGCCGAAGGCCGGCAGGGCGAGGGAGACGATCTCGCGGTCGTGCTGACGACGGGCAACCTTGGAGGTCGGGGGAGCCTGACTCATGGGAGCAATCTAATCTTCCACAGGTAAGAGATACAAGCCATTGGGGACCCTTACCTGTGGAGGAGGGAGGGCTCCGGATGTGGGCCGTTTGTTCTGATCTTGGCCCAGGAGGAAAACTTTTTCTCCCCCACAGCCGGTGGATGGGAAAAGCGCAGGTCATGTGGGTGGTGTAGAGAGCGGTATGAGTTTGTCCACAAGGCTGTCCCCTGCTCTGTGCACAGGATCTGGCAAGTTCTCCACAGCATCTGGGCGTTCACCCACAGGGCCTGTGGATAACCGGATTGGCTGGAGCTCTCCACAGGCCTACCCTGGTCCGTCGCCCGACGTCCCGGAAGCGGTCGCGAAGCCACTCTCTGATCAGGTCCGTGGCGTGAAAGAGTGGCACGGCTAGGTCCGCGGAGCGGACGGAGGAGGTGGCTTGGTGAGCGTTCCCGAGGCCCTGGACGACCCCTGGGCCGACAGCGGACCGAGCGACCGGCTGCCCACCCGTACCCGAGGTGAACGCGGTCGCGGCCGCGGGCGCGACGACCAGCACGAGCGGGGCGGCGAAGGCCCCTGGGACGGCGGACTCTCCGGGTTCGAGCGCGTCCCCCCGCAGGACCTCGACGCCGAGCAGTCCGTCCTCGGCGGCATGCTGCTCTCCAAGGACGCCATCGCGGACGTCGTGGAGATCATCAAGGGCAACGACTTCTACAAGCCCGCGCACGAGACCGTGTACGCGGCGATCCTCGACCTCTACGCCAAGGGCGAGCCGGCCGACCCGATCACGGTCGGCGCCGAGCTCACCAAGCGCGGCGAGATCACCCGGGTCGGCGGGGCCTCCTACCTCCACACCCTGGTCCAGTCGGTGCCGACCGCGGCCAACGCCTCGTACTACGCCGAGATCGTCCACGAGCGCGCCGTCCTGCGCCGCCTCGTCGAGGCGGGCACCAAGATCACGCAGATGGGATACGCGGCCGACGGGGACGTCGACGAGATCGTGAACTCGGCCCAGGCCGAGATCTACGCGGTCACCGAGCAGCGCACCACCGAGGACTACCTGCCGCTCGGCGACATCATGGAGGGGGCGCTCGACGAGATCGAGGCGATCGGCTCCCGCAGCGGCGAGATGACCGGCGTGCCGACCGGCTTCACCGACCTCGACTCGCTGACCAACGGACTGCACCCCGGTCAGATGATCATCATCGCGGCCCGTCCCGCCATGGGAAAGTCGACGCTCGCCCTGGACTTCGCCCGCGCGGCCTCCATCAAGCACAACCTGCCCAGCGTCATCTTCTCGCTCGAAATGGGCCGCAACGAGATCGCGATGCGCCTGCTCTCGGCCGAGGCCCGGGTCGCGCTCCACCACATGCGCTCCGGCACGATGACCGACGAGGACTGGACGCGCCTGGCCCGCCGGATGCCGGACGTCTCCCAGGCCCCCCTCTACATCGACGACTCGCCGAACCTGTCGATGATGGAGATCCGGGCGAAGTGCCGGCGCCTCAAGCAGCGCAACGGCCTCAAGCTCGTCATCATCGACTACCTCCAGCTCATGCAGTCGGGCGGTTCGAAGCGCCAGGAGAGCCGTCAGCAAGAGGTCTCGGACATGTCGCGAAACCTCAAGCTCCTCGCCAAGGAGCTGGAGCTGCCGGTGATCGCGCTCTCCCAGCTCAACCGTGGCCCCGAGCAGCGCACCGACAAGAAGCCGATGGTCTCCGACCTGCGTGAGTCCGGCTCGATCGAGCAGGACGCCGACATGGTGATCCTGCTGCACCGCGAGGACGCCTACGAGAAGGAGTCCCCGCGCGCGGGCGAGGCGGACATCATCGTCGGCAAGCACCGAAACGGCCCGACGGCCACGATCACCGTCGCCTTCCAGGGCCACTACTCCCGCTTCGTGGACATGGCCCAGACCTGACGGGCCTTCCGGTCCACCGCCCGGCACGGCCGTGGACCGGTCCTCCTCGGACCCCCGGCGCGGCGGCCGTGTGGAACGGACGTCGGCGCCGCGCCCGTACGGCCCGCCCCTCGCATCGCGCGAGGGGCGTTTTTCTTGCTCGCGATCCTAGGGTCCCTAGGTTATAACTAGGACCCCTAGGAAATGCAGGAGGACGCATGGCGCGGGCGGGACTGTCGGCGGAGCGAGTGACGGCCGTGGGCGCCGAGTTGGCGGACGAGGTCGGGTTCGAGCGGGTGACCATGTCGCAGGTGGCACGTCGGTTGGGCGTGAAGGACGCGAGCCTCTACACGCACGTGCGCGGCCTCGACGACCTGCGCGGACGGATCGCGCTCCTCGCGGCGGACGAGAAGACCCTCCGCATCGCCGGAGCGACCGCCGGACGGGCGGGCAAGGACGCGCTGATCGCCTTCGCCGACGCCTGGCGGGAGTACGCCCACCGGCACCCGGGCCGTTACGCGGCGACCCAGAGCACGGTACGGATCGACCCCGAACTGGCCGCGGCCGCGGCCGGGCCGCGGCGGGCGGTCGAGCTGACCTACGGAATGCTGCGCGGCTACGGCCTGGCCGAGCCCGATCTGACCGACGCGGTCCGGCTGCTGCGCAGCACCTTCCACGGGTTCGTCGCCCTGGAGGCGGCGGGCGGCTTCGCGCACGAGCGGTCGCCGCAGCAGTCGTGGATCCGGGCCCTCGACGCCCTGCACGTCCTCCTGGAGCACTGGCCCGCCTCCCGAGAAGGAGATCCCTCATGACCGGACCGTCCACCGGAAGCCTGCGCGTGAACGGCGCGACCCTGTACTACGAGGTGCGCGGCCGGGGCCCCCTCCTGCTGCTGATACCCGGAGGGGGCGGCGACACGGCCTCCTTCGACGGCGTCGCCGACGACCTTGCGGCCTCGTACACGGTCGCGACCTACGACCCGCGCGGCATGTCCCGCAGCACGCTGGACGACCCGGACGCCGAGCAGAGCGTCGCCCAGCACGCCGAGGACGCGTTCCGGCTCGTCGAGCTGTTGTCACCGGCCGCGCCGGCCCGGGTGTTCGGCGCGAGCTCGGGTGCGATCACCGCCCTGCACCTGCTCACCGCACACCCCGGGCGCTTCGCCCGCGTCGTGGCGCACGAGCCGCCCGTGGTGGAGGTCCTGCCGGACGCGGCCGAGCACCGCGCCCTCGTCGCGCGGGTGACCGAGACCCTGCGCACCCGGGGGCTCGTGCTGGCGATGGGCGTCTTCGCGGCGGGCCTGAGGAAGGCGGGCGAACCGGCCGGGCCCGGACCCGGCGCCGACACCGCCCTTCCGCCGCGGGCGGCGGCGCGCAGGGAACGGACGATGGCCAACCTGCCGTACTTCGTCGGCAGCATCGTGCCCCGCTTCATGGCGTACGTCCCCGACGTCGACCGACTGGAGGCGCTGACGGACCGGCTCCTCCTCGCCGGAGGCCGGGACTCGCGCGGCGAACTCCCCTACCGCGCGGCCGCGTTCCTGGCCGAGCGCCTGAACACCCCGCTCCGGCTCTTCCCCGGTGGGCACACCGGTCTGACCACCCACCCCGAGGAGTTCGGCGAGCTCCTGCGGAAGGCCTTGGCCGACCCGAGCCGAATCCGCGGACGGTCCGGGTCGGGAGCCGACGACCGGAGGGGGCCGACGGGGCGCGGATCGCGTTGGATGGGCCCATGACGACATCTTTCGAAGCTCTGCTGCCCGGAACCGAGCGGGCCCTGCTGCACCGGGTCGCGGTGGCCCAGACCGAGGGACGGACACCCTCCTTCGTGGGGGCGGTGGTCCGTGACGGGACCCTGGTGTGGAGCGGTTCGCGCAGTTGCGTGGACGGTCACGCGCCGGACGCCGACACGCAGTTCAGGATCGGCTCGATCACCAAGGTGTTCACCGCCGTTCTGGTGATGCGGCTGCGGGACGAAGGGGCCCTCCGGCTGGACGACCCGCTGGAGCTGCACCTCAAGGGGACGGGCGCCGGTGAGGTGACGGTCGCCCAACTCCTCGGTCACAGCGGCGGACTCGCGGCCGAGACGCCCGGTGCGTGGTGGGAGCGTTCGTCCGCCGCGCTGCGGCCGGAACTCTCCGACGTCCTGGGAGAGCGGCCCTTCCTCCAGGCACCGGGACGCCGCCACCACTACTCCAACCCCGGTTACACGCTGCTCGGTTCCCTGGTCGAGGAGATGCGCGGACGGCCCTGGGAGGAGTCGCTGCGGCGCGAGATCCTGGAGCCGCTGGGGATGGGCCGTACGACGGTCGATCCGGTGGCTCCGCACGCCGGTGGCTGGGCGGTGCACCCCTGGGCCGACGTGATGCTGCCCGAACCGTCCGAGGACCTCGGCCTGATGGCGCCGGCGGGACAGCTCTGGTCGACGGCGGCGGACCTCGCCCGGTTCGCGGCGTTCCTCGCGGAGGGGGACGAGCGGGTGCTCGGCGCGGCCTCCGTGGCGGAGATGCGCGCTCCGGCCTCCGCGCCCGGTGAGGGCGAATGGGAGGGGAGCTACGGCCTCGGGCTCCAGCTCCTCCGCCGGGACGGCCGGACCCTGATCGGCCACACGGGCTCCCTGCCGGGCTTCGTCGCCTGCCTGTGGGTGAGCGTGGAGGACGGCCTCGCGGGGATCGCCCTCTCCAACGCCACCTCGGGACCGCTGGTGGGGGCCGTGGCCGCCGATCTCGTACGGATCGTGGCGGAGGCGGAGCCGAGGCTCCCGGAGCCGTGGCGCCCCCTCCCCGAGGCGGAGGCCGACGCGGAGCTGCTCTCCCTGACCGGGCCCTGGTACTGGGGCACGTACGCCTACGGGCTGCGGCTCGGTCCCGAGCGCGGTGTGGTGCTCGAACCCCTGCGGGGCGCCGGGCGGCGGGCCCGCTTCCGGGCACTGCCCGACGGCGACTGGGTCGGACTGAACGGTTACTACGAGGGGGAGACGCTCCGGGTGGTGCGGCGCCCCGACGGGAGTGTGAGCCACCTCGACCTCGGGTCCTTCGTCTTCACGCGTGAGCCGTACGCGCCGGGAGACGCGGTGCCGGGAGGCGTGGACGAGAAGGGCTGGCGCGGCCTCTGAGGCTCGGGCGGCTGTTTCACGTGAAACCGGGCGTTTCACGTGAAACAGCGTGCCGGCCCGGAAGGGAACGGAAGCGTCAGAGGGACTTCTTGAAGCCCACGTGGGAGGCCTCGAAGCCGAGTCGCTCGTAGAAGCGGTGGGCGTCGGCGCGGGTGGCGTCGGAGGTCAACTGGACGAGGCTGCAACCCTGCCGACCGGACTCCTCGACGGCCCATTCGATGAGCTGCGTCCCGAGGCCGCTGCCGCGCTCGTCCGCGTGGATGCGGACGGCTTCGATGATCGAGCGGGTGGCTCCCCGGCGGGAGAGGCCGGGGACGATCGTCAACTGAAGGGTGCCGACGACCCTGCCCCCGCGGACGGCCACGACGGGAAGCTGGTGGGGGTCGTTCGCCAGCCGCTGGAAGGCGGCGAGGTACGGGGCGAGGTCGTCGGGGGATTCCCGCTGCGCCCCCAGGGGGTCGTCGGCGAGCATCGCGACGACGGACGGGAGGTCTTCCACGGTGGTCGGACGTATCTCAAGATCGCTCATGGGCCGCAGCGTACGCCCGGCCGCCTTCGCGCCGGATTCAGGCGGGGGCGCCCACGCCTTCCACGACCTGGACCAGCGGGGCCAGCACGGGGTTCTTGGCCGCTTCGTCGAGGGCCTCGCGCAGGGCGCTGTCGTTGGTGGGGCGGGCCTCTTCGAGGAGCTTCAGGCCCTCCTCGGTCACGTCGGTGTAGATGCCGCGCCGGTCGGTGGCGCAGAGGTACCGGGTGAGCAGGCCGCGGTCCTCCAGACGGGTGACGAGCCGGGTGGTGGCGCTCTGGCTGAGCACGACCGCGTCGGCGACCTGCTTCATCTGGAGGTGACCGCCGGGACCGTTGTGCTGACGGCTGAGGACGTCGAGCAGCGAGTACTCCCGCACGCTCAGGCCGTGGCGGGACTCCAGGGCGCGCTCGAGGTGGGACTCGATCCTGCCGTGCAGCAGGGAGAGGGCGCACCAGCGCTGGGAGAGCGCGGTGAGTGCGGGGTCCGTCGCGGTCATGATCTCTCCTCGGTCTCTCCTCGGCGCCCGGGCGGCTCGGATCCAGCGTAAAGGATGAAACGCAATAATGGGCGTCTGCAAGTAAATCTGTTCTCGGGCGACCACAAGCCGGGGCCGGTCGGGACGACATCTGCCCGGGACCGGTCAGGACGGCGCCTGTCCGGCCCCGGTCGTCGTGCCGGGCTATCCGGCCGCGACCGTGAGGGGGGCGAAGCGGCGGCGCCAGTCGCCGGGGAGGTCCGGCAGGGAGCGGACCATCACCGCGTTCGTGGCGATCGGGTCGATGCCGTTCTCCTTCGCCCAGCTCAGCAGCGAGGTGTGGCGCACGTCGATGTCCGTGCGCAGGGGCCGGTCGGTGGCGGCGGCCAGGGAGGCGATCAGGGCCTTGGCCGTGGCCGGGTCCCGGGCGATCAGCGGTCCGATGACATGGGTGTCCATATTGGGCCAGGCCGCGGCGAAGCCCGTGATCTCGCCGTCCTCCTCCGCGACCCGGAGGTGGTCCGCGAAGGCGGGGAGCCGGGTGATCACATGGGTGCGGTCCAGACCGAAGACCTCCCGGTCCAGGCGGAGGATCGCCTGGAGGTCCTCGGCCGTCGCCGGACGGACCGGGACGGCCGGAGCGGGCGTGGTGAAGCCGAAGCGCCCGCGCACCATCTCCGCACGGGACGTCTGTGTGAAGCCCAGTTGTTCGTAGAGGGGCTGTCCGTTCGCTGTGGCGTGCAGGGTGAGCGGGGTGTCCCCGGCCTCCTCCAGGACGTGCCGCATGAGCCGGCGTCCCACCCCTTGGCGTGCGTAGCGTTCGGCGACGAGCACCATGCCGATCGCGGCGAGCTCCGGACCGTACGAGGTGACCACGCACCCGGCGAGCAGTCCCTCACCCGCCGGGTCGTCGATGCCGTAGCCGGTGCCGGCGGTGAGCAGGAAGCCCCACTTGTGCTCCTCACGGGGCCATTCCCGGTTCTCGGAGAGGTCGGCGCAGGCGAGGAGGTCGCCGGGGGTGAGGCGCCGGACGGGAAGCTGCGCCAGGGCGGCGGGAGAAATCGGCATGCCTTTCAGGCTGTCCGACGCGGTGATCTTCCGTCCACCGCTTTACCGGATCTGGTCGACTCCCGGGAGGGTTGATCGTCCCGTCCTGTGGCATACGGACGATGTTTCACGTGAAACGGCACCGGACCCGAGGGGAGGAACCCGGCCCATCGGAAAAATCTTGGCCCACCAGAAAAATCCTGGTCCAAAACAGCGCAGCTTAGCCAGAAACCCGGCCCTATGGACCGAGAACGCCACTTTCTGTCCCCGAAGGCGGTCGGACCCCTCATGCTGCGTTCACGGAAGCCCGGCCGGCACGAGGCGAGGCACATGATGGATGCTCCGACCACCACGACGGACGCGAAGGACGCGGACGAGCACGAACCCCCGGCGGTGGACGGGAAGGAACCCCCGACAGCCCGAGGACCCTCCGCCGACGCGATCCTCGTCCGCCGCACCCTGGCGGAGATCGCACCGGTCGCCGACCGGGTGACCTCGTACTTCTACGCCCTGCTCTTCGTGCGGAACCCCGGGCTGCGCGACATGTTCCCCGTCGCCATGGACGCCCAGCGGGACCGACTGCTCAAGGCCCTTCTGACGGCGGCCGAGCACCTGGACAACGCCCCGGTCCTCACCGCGTACCTGGAGAACCTCGGCCGGGGGCACCGGAAGTACGGCACTCACGCCGCCCACTACCCGGCCGTCGGCGAGGCCCTCATCGGAGCCCTCACCCGGTACGCGACGAGGACCTGGGACGACGCGACCCAGGCGGCGTGGGTGCGCACGTACACGACGATCTCCCAGATCATGATCGACGCGGCAGCGGAGGACGAGCGGTCCGCTCCCGCCTGGTGGCACGCAGAGGTGGTCTCCCACGACCTGCGCACCCCGGACGTCGCCGTCGTCACCCTCCGGCCCGACCAGCCCTATCCCTTCCTCGCCGGGCAGTACACGACGCTGGAGACCCCGTGGTGGCCGCGGATCTGGCGCCATTACTCCTTCGCCTCGGCGCCGCGGCCGGACGGGCTGCTCTCCCTCCACGTCAAGGCCGTCCCGGCCGGCTGGGTGTCCAACGCGCTGGTCCACCGGGCGCGCCCCGGGGACGTGCTGCGGCTCGGGCCGCCGGGCGGCTCCATGACGGTCGACCACTCCACGGACACCGGGCTGCTCTGCCTCGGCGGCGGCACGGGGATAGCGCCGATCAAGGCCCTGGTCGAGGACGTCGCCGAGCACGGGGACCGGCGGCCGGTCGACGTCTTCTACGGGGCGCGCAGCGGTCACGACCTCTACGACATCGACACGATGCTGCGGCTCCAGAAGACCTTCCCGTGGCTCTCCGTCCACCCGGTCACCGGAGCGCAGGGACACCTCCCGGACGCCGTCTGCCGCTACGGCCCCTGGGGGGAGCGCGACGCCTACCTCTCGGGCCCGCTGGGCATGGTCCGGCGCGGGGTGGACGCGCTGCGGGGAGCGGGCGTCCCCTCGGAACGCATCCGCCACGACTTCCTGGCCGAGCTGGCTCCCACGGCTTCCGGCTGACCCGGGCCGGACCGCCCGGGTCGGGCCGCCCAGGTCAAGGCGCCCCTGTTCAGGCCGCCCCGGGTCCGGTCAGCCCAGGTCCGGGGCGTGCATCGCGCGGACTCCCTCGATGTTGCCGTCGAGGTAGTGGCGCAGGGAGAGCGGGACGAGGTGCACGGCCGCGATGCCGACCCGGGTGAAGGGCACCCGGACGATCTCGTACTCGCCGACGGGCTCGTCCATCTCGGGCCCGTGCCGCAGGGAGGTGTCCATGGAGCCGAGCCGGCACACGAAGAAGTGCTGGACCTTCACCCCGGAGATCCCGCCGTCGACGATGTGCTCGACGGTGTCGACGAAACAGGGCACCACGTCGGTGACCTTGGCGCCGAGCTCTTCGAGCACCTCGCGGTGCAGGGCCTCGACGACGGTGGAGTCGGTGGGCTCCACGCCGCCGCCGGGCGTGAGCCAGTAGGGATCCATCCCCGGCTTGGTCCGCTTGATGAGGATGAGGTCGTCCCCGTCGAGCAGGATGGCGCGTGCGGTGCGCTTGATCACGGGCCGTTCGGTCATGTGAAGAAAATGGCCCGTCCGGCGAGGGCTGAAACGCGACGGTCCGGCGGGACGACGGGGAGACCGGACGGGCTCCGGGGGCGGGTCACCAGTCCGCGGCGGCGTTCAGCAGCGCCTCGTGCGCCCGGGCGAGGTGGGCGAGCGCGAGCGTCCCCGTCCGTACGGCCAGGAAGTAGGTCCGCAGCGGGGGCACCGGGGGATCGAGGAGCGCCACGAGCCGCCCCTGCTCCAGGGCCTCCTCGCACAGGTAGCGCGGCAGGACGGCCAGCCCCGCCCCGGAGGCGGCGGAGTCCCGTACGGCCCGCAGGTCGGGGGCGATCACGGTCGCGGCGGCGGCCGGCCCGGTGTCGAAGACGCTCGCCCAGTAGCGGGAGACGAACGGCAGCGACTCGTGGACCTCGACCACCGGAAGCTGCTCCAGGACCACCGCGCCCTTGCTCAGGAGCACCTCGGGGGAGAGCCGGGCCGCCCAGCGGGGGGCCGCGACCAGGACGTGCTCCTCGTCGCAGAGCGGGGTGGAGACGAGCAGGCCGCCGCGCGGGCGGGCGGTGGTGACGGCGAGGTCGTGGTGACCGGCGGCGAGTCCGTCGAGGATCTCCTCCGTGGTGACGGGGAAGGAGGTCCGCACGGCGAGGCCCCGGCCGACCAGCGGGGTGAGGGCGGGCAGCACGCGGAGCGCGGTGAACTCCGGGGGACCTGCGACGTGGAGGGTCCGGATGCCGCTCTCCTCGTCGAGTCCGGTCTCGGTGATCTCGACGAGGGCGTCCAGGTGCGGGGCGGCGCGGTGCGCCAGCTCGTCGCCGATGCTGGTCGGGGTCACGCCGCGCGCCCGTCTGAGGAAGAGGGGCCGGCCCAGTTGGCGTTCGAGCGTCCGGATCTGGCTGGTGACCGCGGGCTGCGAGAGGCCCAGGAGGGCGGCGGCCCGGGTGAAGGAGCCGGCCCGGTGCACCGTGACGAACGTCCTCAGCAGGGCAAGATCCATGTCCGCCCCCTCCCGGCCGCGGGGCCGTTCGACTCAGGCGGTCGGCTGACAGCACCTCAGGACCGTCCAACTATAAATAAGTCGATAGGTCTCTGTCGCTACCGTGATTGGACACTGACGCACAGTCAACTAGCCTTGTGCAGAAGGTTTCCGCGCGTGGAACCGAGGGCGTTCCGAGCCACGAGGGGGGAGGCTCGGAGCGCCCCGCTCCACACGGGGAGACCCGTACCCGCTGTTCAGCCGGCGGAACCGGCCTCGTCGAGGGCGCGCAGCACGTCGGCGATCAGGTCCTCGGGGTCCTCGGCGCCGACGGAGAAGCGGATGAAGCCCTCCGCGACCGCGTCCCCGCCCCAGCGCCCGCGCCGCTCCGCCGTGGAGCGCACCCCGCCGAAGCTGGTGGCGTCGTCCACGAGCCGCAGCTCCTCCAGGAACCGCTCGGCCCGCTTCCGGTCCGCCAGCTCGAAGGAGACCACCGGCCCGAAGCGCCGCATCTGCCGGGAGGCCACGGCGTGCGAGGGGTCGCCGGGCAGCCCGGGGTAGCGCAGCCCGGTGACGTCCGTCCGCCCGGCGAGCGTCCGCGCCAGCTCCAGGGCGGTCGAGCACTGGCGGTCGATCCGCAGGTGGAGCGTGGCGAGCGAGCGGTGGGCGAGCCAGGCCTCCATGGGACCGGGGATGGCACCGACGATCTTGCGCCAGCGCCGTACCTCCGCCGCCCGCTCGGGATCGCGGCAGCTCACGTGGCCGAGCAGGACGTCGCCGTGCCCGGTCATGCCCTTGGTGTCGCTGGCGACGGAGAAGTCCGCGCCCAGCTCCAGGGGCCGCTGGCCGAGGGGGGTGGCCAGGGTGTTGTCGACGGCGACGAGCGCGCCCGCGGCGTGTGCCTCGCGCACCAGGCGGCGGATGTCGCAGACGTCGAGCCCGGGATTGGACGGGGTCTCGATCCACAGCAGCCGGGCCCCTTCGAGGGCGGCGAGCTGCCCGTCGCCCCCGGTCGGGGCGGTGCGGACCTCGATCCCGTACGCCCGGAGCTGCTCGTGGAGCAGGGGCAGCGCCTGGTAGCCGTCGGTCGGGAGCACCACGGCGTCGCCGGACTTCACCTGGGAGAGGAGGACGGCGGAGATCGCGGCCATGCCGGAGGCGAAGACCAGCGTCTCGACGCCTTCCTCCCCCGGCGCCTCCAGCTCGCCGATCGCCCGCTCCAGGTGGGTCCAGGTGGGGTTCTCGTCGCGGCCGTAGGTGTACGGACCGGTCGGCTCGCCCGGCAGGTGGAAGTGGGCGGCGAACACCGGGCCCGGGAGGGTCGGTTCGTACTTCACCGGCTCGGGGAGTCCGGCCCGCACCGCGCGGGTCCCGTCGCCGAGCGCGGCGGCCCTCCGGTCGGGGCCGGAGGCGTGTTCCTGGTGCGTCACGGTGCCCCTCAGTCCCGGTCGGGGAGCACGACGTTCAGTGCCCAGGAGACGACGGAGATGATCAGGGCGCCCAGGACCGCGGTCCAGAAGCCCTCCACGTGGAAGCTGAGGTCCAGCTTGTCGGACAGCCAGGAGGTGAGGAGCAGCATCAGGGCGTTCACCACGAGGGTGAACAGGCCGAGCGTCAGGACGAAGAGGGGAAACGTGAAGAGCTGGACGACCGGCTTCACCACGGCGTTCACCAGGCCGAAGACCAGGGCGACGAGAATGAGGGTGAGGATCTTCCTGCCGGTGCTCTCACCGGTCAGGGTGATGTCCTGGAGCAGCCAGATGGCGACTCCCAGGGCGCCCGCGTTCGCGAGCGTCTTGACTAGGAAATTCATCATGTGTCTGATCGTGGCAGACGTGATCGGACCGAGGGCAGGGGCGGACGGGCGATGAAGGCATTCCGGCTGGACGAACTGGAGGCGGAGCGTGCCGCGAACAAGGGCGCGTACCTCCAGTTCCTGCGGGAGCGGAACATGTCGGTCGGCCTGTACGCGCTCGACGCCGGGGAACTCGACCCGCAGCAGCCGCACCGCCAGGACGAGGTGTACTTCGTGGTGAGCGGCCGGGCGGCGATCACGGTCGGGACGGAGACGACCCAGGTGGCGCGCGGCAGCGTGGTCTACGTGCCGGCCGGGGTGGAGCACAAGTTCCACCACATCAGCGAGGACCTGCGGGTCATGGTGGTCTTCTCGCCCCCGGAGGGCTGAGGAACCCGGGGCCGGATCCGGGGGACGGGCCCGGTCCCCCTAGGGGACGGATCAGGGGAGAGCGGGGGCCCCACGGCCACCGACGGCCCCTGCGGACGCCTAGCCTTGAGGGTGTTCGGCGCGGAGTGCGCGGAACGGACCTTCGGGAAGCGAGGTAGGACGATGGCCGTACGGGAGATGCTCGCGGGGACGCCCTGGTGGGTGAAGTGGGTCGCCATACCCGCCCTCGTCCTGCTCGTTTTCGGCGGACTGATCACCAGCGTCCTGACCTTCGTGATCGGTCTGCTCTTCAAGGTGCTGCTCCTCGTGGCCCTCGTCGCCGGACTGCTCTACGTCGTACGGAAGTTCAGCTCCTCCGGCCGCTCGCGCGAGGACTGGTAGCGGAGGGCCGCCGGGGAGGGCCGGTGGCCGGGCACGAGCACCGGTAGCACAAGCCACTCATCGGTATGGCGGCAGCGGAGAGTGTTAGCCCGGGCGGGGGAACGGGCCGGGCGGAACGGGGTGGGGGCCCGAAGGCTGCCACTAGAGTGGAATCTCTCCGCCGCGATGGGGACTACAGGCGTAGACCTCCTTACTGACCAGCGGTTTCCCAGGCCCGGCGGGCGCGGGGGCGGCCCCCGCGGGCGGGTGCGACGCATCCGTCGTCACGCCTGGGGGTGACCTTTGGCCATGGCTACGCGGACGACCGCTCCAACCCTGATCGGCTCGGTGCAGCGCGCGCTGAGACTCCTGGAGGCCGTGGCCTCCCACCCGGACGGCGCCCCGGCGAAACAGCTCGCCCGCGAGACGGGCCTTCCGCTCCCCACCACGTATCACCTGCTCCGCACCCTGACGCACGAGGGCTATCTGCTCCGCGAGAAGGGCGTGTTCGTCCTGGGGGACGCCGTCATCGGGCTCGCCGCCGGCGGAGCTGTGCAGAATCGTCGCATCAAGATCGAGAACTCTCTCGCCCGTTGGCGGGACGAGCTCGGCGTCCCGGTCTACTTCGCCGTCTACCGGGAGGGAGAGGTCGAACTCGTCGCCGTCGCCGACACCCCCTCCATCCCCGCCGTGGAGGAATGGGCCGATTTCCGCGAGACGGCGCACGCCCACGCGATCGGGCAGTGCATCTTGAGCCAACTTGATCCGGGAACTCGTCAAGACCACCTTGACCGCCACCCGGTGGAATCCATCACTCCGTACACGGTGAGTAACCGAAGTGCGCTTTTGGATCGTTTGGGCGGTTTGGGGAGAATGGAGCCCCTGGTGGAGCGTCAGGAATATGCGCTCGGCACGGTCTGCGCCGCAATCCCCCTCACCGCGGGCTCCATGGCGGCCGCAATCGCCCTTTCCCTCCCCCTCCACCAGCAAGAACGGTTGCTCCCAGCAGTCGATCGACTACGCACCGAGATCGGAAAGCTCTTCGGATCACTCGCGTTCTCTATCAGTATTTGAAAAATCACTCCTTGTGATCTGCTAGTGCTTACAGCACGATTGCGTCAAGAGGGCCACGGGGGATCATTCCTGGCCGTTTCGGTCACAGCTTTCAGCAGCGGTGTTTACACAACTGCTTCATCTACTGCGGGGTACATGATGCGAGAGTCGGTTCAGGCCGAGGTCCTGATGAGCTTCCTCGTCTCCGAGGAGCTCTCCTTCAAGATCCCGGTCGAACTGCGGTATGAGACCCGGGATCCCTACGCGGTGCGGATGACGTTCCATCTCCCCGGGGACGCACCCGTGACCTGGGCCTTCGGCCGCGAACTGCTGCTCGACGGGATCAACCGGCCGAGCGGGGACGGCGATGTGCACATCGCCCCGACCGAGCCCGAGCGGCTCTCGGACGTCTCCATCCGGCTCCAGGTCGGCGGTGACCGCGCCCTGTTCCGGGCCAGCGCGCCACCGCTCGTCGCCTTCCTCGACCGTACGGACAAGCTGGTGCCGCTCGGTCAGGAACGGGCACTCGGCGACTTCGAGGACAACCTGGAGGCGGCGCTGGGCCGGATCCTGGCCGAGGAGAACGCCGGCCCGGCCTGAAACCGCCGCACCGGCGTCGAGTTGTCCTGATCCGGACCCTTCTGCGTAGCCGACCCCCCGAGCCGGCACGCCGACGAACCGGACGTACCACTCCTCGCCCTTCCGTCACTTGGCGCGGCGGCGCCGTCCGCCCCGCCCCGACGAGGTCTTCCGGCCGCCGGTCCCCGGGCGGTCGGTGCCCTCGGCGCGATCGGCCGAGACCACGAGCGCCGCGAGCGCCGTGGTCACCGGGACGGACGCCACCAGACCGATCGAACCGACCAGCGTCCGGACGATCTCCTCGGCCACCAGCTCGCTGTTGGCCACCGTCCCCATGCTGCTCTGCGCGATGGAGAAGAGCAGCAGCAGGGGCAGCGCGGCGCCCGCGTAGGCGAGCACCAGCGTGTTCACGACCGAGGCGATGTGGTCGCGGCCGATCCGGATCCCCGCCCGGTACAGGCCGCGCGGCCCCATGCCCGGATCGGCCTGGTGCAGCTCCCAGACGGCCGAGGTCTGGGTGACCGTCACGTCGTCGAGCACACCGAGGGAACCGATGATCACACTGGCCAGCAGCAGACCGGACATGTCGATGTCCGGGTAGAGCCCGTGGATCAGTCCGGTGTTGTCGTCCGTGTTGCCGCTGAGCGAGGCCCAGCCGATGAAGAGCGAGCCGAGCAGCCCGATGAGCAGCAGCGAGATCAGCGTGCCGAGCACCGCGACCGAGGTGCGGGCCGAGAGGCCGTGGCACATGTAGAGCGCGATCAGCATGATCGCGCTCGACCCGACCACCGCCACCACCAGCGGGTTCGACCCCTGCAGGATCGCGGGCAGGATGAAGAACATCAGCACCAGGAAACTCACGGCGAGCGCGACCAGGGCCATGAGCCCCCGCATTCGCCCGACCGCCACGACCGCGAGGGCGAAGATGCCGGCGAGCACCGCCAACGGCACCTTGCGGTTCACGTCCGTCACCGAGTACTGGAGGTCGTACGGGGCGTCGGGGGCGTACGCCACCACCACGCCCTGCCCCTCCTCCAGTTGGCGCGGTGCTCCCGGCTGCACGATCTCGGTGAACTCGCGCCCCTTGTTCGGTCCGGTGGTGACCTGGACCCTCGCCTTCTTGCACTCCCCCTGCTGGGCTTCGACCGCCTCGCGCCCCTCCGGGGTGGAGGTGTCCCCGGTCGGCGGGACCTGACCGGCGTTCACGACCTTGCAGTCGACGTACTCGACGGAGACGACCTCGCCCTGCTCGGTCTGCCGGTCGAAACCGACACCGGTGCGCTCGTGCGCCGGGGCGCCGCCGGGCCACAGGACCGCCAGCCCGACCACGACGGCGGTGGCGAAGGGGACCAGGACGGCGGCGATGACCTTGCGCAGGTGCCGGGACACGGGCGCGGCGGGGCCATGACTGTGGCTGTGCCCGTGCCCGGATCCATGGCCATGGCCTGATCCGTGCCCTTGGCCCGCACCGTGCCCGGAACCGGGTCCGGGGCCGTGGGACGACGGGCCCGTGCCGTGGGAGTGGTCGTGCGGCTCGGGGGTCTGCTGGGGGGAAGTCACCGACCGATCATCGCAAGAACGGCGGGGGCCCACTGTTCAGCACGCCCGGGATGACGCTAGCGTGGTGGCACCTTTGCACACGCGGGAGCTCGGAGCACCGGGCTGAGAGGGCGCTGATCACCGTACGCGCGTACCGATGTACGTACGGGAGGAGGCTGCGCCGACCGCCGAACCTGTTACCGGGTAATGCCGGCGTAGGGAGATCGGTCTCATGACCATTCAGGACGCACGCACGCCTGCCTCCGACCAGAACGACCAGTCCGACGGGCGCACGCCGGGCTGGCACAAGGGATACGTCCAGGGCTCTCGCCCCGACCTGCGGGTTCCGGTCCGTCAGGTGCACCTCACCAACGGCAGGGACGTCACGCTGTACGACACCTCCGGCCCGTACACCGATCCCACCGTCGACACCGACGTGCGGCGGGGCCTGCCGCCGCTGCGCGAGAACTGGATCATCGCGCGCGGTGACACCGAGGAGTACGCGGGCCGCCCGGCCCGCCCCGAGGACGACGGCATCAAGCACACCTCGCCGCGCGGCGGCGGGCTCAAGAACCTCGACGCGGTCTTCCCCGGCCGCCCCCGCCTGCCGCGCCGGGGCCGCTCCGGCCAGGCGGTGACGCAGCTCGCGTATGCCCGCCGTGGCGAGATCACGCCGGAGATGGAGTACGTCGCGATCCGCGAGAACGTCTCCCCCGAGGTCGTGCGGGAGGAGATCGCGGCGGGCCGGGCCGTGCTCCCGGCGAACGTCAACCACCCGGAGATCGAGCCGATGATCATCGGCAAGCGGTTCCTGGTGAAGGTCAACGCCAACATCGGCAACTCCGCCGTGACCTCCTCCATCGAGGAGGAGGTGGAGAAGATGACCTGGGCGACCAAGTGGGGCGCCGACACGGTCATGGACCTGTCCACCGGCCGCAACATCCACACCACCCGCGAGTGGGTGCTGCGCAACTCCCCCGTGCCGATCGGCACCGTGCCGCTCTACCAGGCCCTGGAGAAGGTCGACGGCAAGGCCGAGGAGCTGAGCTGGGAGATCTACAAGGACACGGTGATCGAGCAGGCCGAGCAGGGCGTCGACTACATGACCGTGCACGCCGGCGTGCTCCTGCCGTACGTTCCGCTCACGGCGCGCCGCAAGACCGGCATCGTCTCGCGCGGCGGCTCGATCATGGCCGCTTGGTGCCTCGCGCACCACAAGGAGAACTTCCTCTACACGCACTTCGAGGAGCTCTGCGAGATCCTGGCGGCGTACGACGTCACGTACTCGCTCGGCGACGGTCTGCGCCCCGGCTCGATCGCCGACGCCAACGACGCCGCCCAGTTCGCGGAGTTGAAGACGCTCGGCGAGCTGAACACGATCGCCAAGCGTCACCACGTCCAGACGATGATCGAGGGCCCGGGACACGTCCCGATGCACAAGATCAAGGAGAACATCGACCTCCAGCAGGAGATCTGCGAGGAGGCGCCGTTCTACACGCTCGGCCCGCTGACCACGGACGTGGCGCCCGCCTACGACCACATCACCTCCGGCATCGGCGCGGCGATGATCGCCTGGTGGGGCACGGCGATGCTCTGCTACGTGACGCCCAAGGAGCACCTGGGCCTGCCCAACCGCGACGACGTGAAGACCGGCGTCATCACGTACAAGATCGCGGCCCACGCGGCGGACCTCGCCAAGGGGCACCCGGGCGCGCAGGAGTGGGACGACGCGCTCTCGGACGCGCGCTTCGAGTTCCGCTGGGAGGACCAGTTCAACCTGGCGCTCGACCCGGACACCGCCCGCGAGTTCCACGACGAGACGCTGCCGGCGGAGCCCGCGAAGACCGCGCACTTCTGCTCGATGTGCGGTCCGAAGTTCTGCTCGATGAAGATCTCCCAGGACATCCGCCGCGAACACGGCGGTACGGAGCAGGAGATCGAGGCCGGCATGGCGGAGAAGTCGAAGGAGTTCGCGGCGAGCGGCAACCGCGTGTACCTGCCGCTGGCGGAGTAGGGGACCCGTCAGCCCGGGGTCCGTTCGCTCGGGAACCGTCCGCCCGGGACTCTTTCGCTCAGGGGCCGGCCCGCGACCCCGGGGGGGGGAGTCGCGGGCCGGTCCGGCGCGTCAGGGGGCGGCCGGGTCCGGCGGGGTGGCGGCGAGGGCGTCGCGGAGGAAGGGGACGATGCCGCGTTCGAGGAGGGCGAGGCGCCAGGCCTCGCGGGCGCGGGAGAGTTCGTCGTCCGGAGCGCCGGGCGGGCCGCCCGTGCTCACCTCGACCGGGCTGTTGCGCAGGGCCGTCACGAGGAGCCCGGCGGCCGCGCAGAGCAGTCCGGCGGCGGCGAGCGAGCCGAACACGAGGCCGGCGGTGAGCAGGGTCGCGCCGAACGCCACGGTGGGGGCGAGGGCGTGCAGCACCGCGCCGACCAGCAGGAAGATGACGGAGGCGGCGCCCGCGAGGACGGGCACCATGACGGTGACGATCGCGACGACGCCCGCCCCGGGGCCGGGCAGGTCGTACGGGGCGGGGGTGCGGGTCCCGGCGGACGCGCGGTTCTGCTCGCGGACCTTCACGAAGTGGTCGTACTCGCTCGCGGCCGCGGAGGTGACGAGCGCCGTCGCGTTCAGCGTCATCGCGCGCAACTGCGCGACCGTGAGCCGGGTGCCGACCCCGGCGAGTTCCGGACGTGCGTGGGCGGTGCTCAGTGCGTCGTCGAGGACCCGCTCGTACTCGGCACGGTCCTCGGTCAGCAGGTGCGGAGCCACGTTCATGTGCATCCCCCGATGCTCCGTAGGCCCGTGACGGCCGTGGGAAGACGACCGGGCGGGCGGAAACGGAGGAGAGCCTGCTACGGATGCACCCGATGGTATGGCGGCGACGCGGCGGGCTGACAGGGAGTTTCCCGAAATCGTCCTTCCCGGATGCGCAGGGTGATAGCGGGTGTCCGGCCGGCCGTTCGGCCAACCGTTCAGTCAGACGCTAGGTCAGCCGTTCGGTCTGCCGTTCAGGGGGAGTTGGACGACCAGGAGCTTCCCGGCCATGGTCACTCCGCCGTCCATGGCGATCGCGAGCCCGTCGGCGTACACGTGCGGTCCGTCGACGACCGGGCCTCCGCCGTCCTCGCCGTCCTCCGTGCCGACCTGGCCGAGGAGGTACGGGATCGGACTGTGGCCGTGCACGATCCGGCTGCCGCCGTAGGTGGAGAGCAGCTCCTGGACGGCCTGCGGTCCCCCGTCGTCGCGGAACGCGAAGCGCTTGGTGAACTTCCGGAAGACGTCCCAGACCTCGTCCGCGTCGTTCCGGTTGAGGATCTCGTGGACCGTGTCGTTGACGTCCTCGATGGTCTCGCCGTATTCGAGGTACGCGGTGGTGTCCGAGTGCACGAGGAGGTGGTCGTCCTCCCGCACCACGGCGTCGAGCCGGGACATCCACTGGAGGTGGACGTCCTGGAGGCGGTCCATGTCCTGCTTCTGGCCGCCGTTGAGCAGCCAGGCGGCCTGGAAGGTGGCGGTGCCCGCGCCGGAGTTGACCGGGGTGTCGCCGAAGCGCTTGGCGCCGATGAGCAGCAGTTCGTGGTTGCCCATGAGGGCCTTGCAGTAGCCGCCGGCGGCGGCGGCCTCGGCGGAGAGCCGCATGACCAGGTCGATGACGCCGATGCCGTCGGGGCCGCGGTCGGTGAAGTCGCCGAGGAACCAGAGCCGGGCGTTGCCCGCGGCCCAGCCGCCGTTCTCGTCGACGAGGCCCTGGGCGCGCAGGGCCGCGACGAGTTCGTCGAGGTAGCCGTGGACGTCGCCGACGACGTAGAGGGGACCGGGTCCGTCGCCGGCCGGGGCCTCGTCGGCGGGGGCGGGGGAGACCTTCACCTGGACGGTGTCGCCGCGGTTGATGACGGGCAGGTCGCGCTCGGTCGGCGTGTACCCCTCGGGCGGTTCGCCCTCGGGGAACGCGTTCCCGGGGTGGCCGGAGGCGACGGGGGCCGCGGGCGCGTCCGGGGAGGCGGGGTAGGGGGGCGCGACGGTGCGGTGGCCGAGGTGGAGGGTCGGGTCGGCGGGCATGGGCGCGGGTGCCTGCGGCGGGGGCGGGGGCGGGGGCGTCTGCGGCACGGACGCCTGCGGTACGGACTCGGCCGCCGGGGGGTGCACCGGCACCGGCGTCGGCACCGGCACCGGCGTCGGCACCGGCACGGCCTCGACCGGGGAGGGCGCGACGGGGGGCAGCGGCTCGGCAGGAGGCAGCGGCTCGGCGGCGGCCGGCCGGACGGCCGGGGCCGGGTGCGCGCCGGGGTGCGCGGTCGGGTGCTCGGCATGGCGCTCGTCATGACGTTCGGCATGGCGCTCGACCGGGGCGGAGTGGGGCGCGGGAGCGCCGTGTGCCGCCGGATGCTCGTCCGGCGCGGAGTACGGCTCCGGGCCCGACGGTTCGGCGGCATGGCTCTGCACGGGCACGCGTGCGTACGGCGGTACGCGGAAGTCACGCAATGTCGCCGTGCGTACCACGGGCTCCTGACCGGCCCCCTGAGTCATCGACCCCTCCACCACCGTCGCGATGCCCTGCACATCGCGGACCGGCCTGGTCGGGGTGGTCCGCGGTGTCGTCCGCCCATCATAGGAATGAGCGTCCTCCTGTGTGACGCACCAGGGGTGGTGAATCCGGGTCCACTCCGGGTTCACCAGTCGTTTCGCCCGAATTGGGAAGGTCCAGTCCAGGGTTGGAACCGGTGCGGTGATCGGTTTGGCCGTTCCCGCCCACGGGCAGGGACGGGAACGGCGTGTCCCAAGGTGTTCCTCTCCAGGGCGCCGGCCCCCGGATCAGTCCTTCGCGGGCGAGCGCGGCGGGCTGACCGTCGTGCGGGGCGGGCGGCGCTGCGAGGAGGTGCGGACGATGAGTTCGGTCGGTATGACCTGCTCGACCGGTCCGTCGTTCTCGACCCCCTCGATGGCGTCGATGAGGAGCTGGACGACGGCCGTGCCGATCCGGCGCGGTTTGAGCGAGAGCGTCGTGAGGGGCGGTTCGGTGGTGGCGTAGCCGGCCGACTCGCTGCAGCAGACCAGCAGGAGGTCGTCCGGGACGCGCAGCCCGTAGCGGCGCGCGGCCGCGAGGAGGTCGGTCCCGTTGGGGTCGAAGAGGCCGTACACGGCGTCGGGCCGGTCCGGGCGGGCGAGCAGCCGGTCGGCCGCGACGGCGCCCGCGCACGGGTCGTGCGCCGGATAGGCCTCGTAGACGGGCTCCTGGCCCACCCGCGCGCACCAGTCGAGGTAGGCGGTGGTGGACAGGCGGGTGTACGTGTCGGTGCTGGTGCCGGTGAGGAGGCCGATGCGGCGGGCACCGGCGGCGGCGAGGTGGTCGAGCAGGTCGAGGACGGCGGCTTCGTGGTCGTTGTCGACCCAGGCGGTGACCGGAAGGGTGCCGGCGGGGCGTCCGTCGGAGACGACGGGCAGTCCCTGGCGGACCAGTTCGGTGACGACGGGGTCGTGGTCGGAGGGGTCGATGACGACGGTGCCGTCGAGGGCGACGTTCGACCAGACGTCATGGCGGGAGGTGGCGGGGAGGATGACCAGGGCATAGCCCCGGGCGAGCGCGGCCGACGTGGCCGCCCTGGCCATCTCCGCGAAGTACGCGAATTCGGTGAAGGTGAAAGGTTCATCCCCGTACGTGGTCACGGTCAGGCCGATGAGTCCCGACTTGCCGGTACGGAGCGTGCGGGCCGCCGCGGACGGGCGGTAGCCCAGCCGGTCGGCGACCTCGCGGACGTGGCGGCGGGTGGCGTCGGGGAGCCGGCCCTTCCCGTTGAGCGCGTCGGAGACAGTCGTGATGGAGACCCCGGCGGCGGCGGCGACGTCCCTGATGCCCGCCCTGCCCTGCCGGCTTCCCCGGGTCTGTGCCCGGCTCACCTGGTGCTTCCCTGCTGCTGTCATGGCGAGCCGATAGTAGGGCGATGAGGGGCGGTCGGGGCGGTCGCATATGCAGGCGTTGACAGGCACGTTTCTGCATGATCGAAATCCAGTAAACGCCTTGGATCTAAAGGTAGTTGCTGCATTTGGACTGCGCCTTCGGGGTGCTGGGAGGTGTGGGCCTGGCGAGGGGGCGAAGTCTCGAAGAGGTCTCAACTCACCTCTACGGGGGATGCGCGCCACGGCGCTCGCCACCGGCGCGCGCCACCCGTGCGCGCGCTCCCCACTCATCGGGGCGACCCGGAGGCGGCCGGGAAGCCGTGTCCCTCCTGTTGTCCACAGCCCATTCGCAGCAGGGCCGAATCCTCTTAAGGTGAGCAGTATTGGCGGTACGGACGATCGAGGAGGCCACACCGTGAGCGAGACCAGCGGGACGAGCACCGGCAGCCCCAGGCTGCGCGCCGAGCTGGACGGCGTCCCCACCTACAAGCCGGGCAAGCCGGCCGCCGCGGGCGGGCCCGTGGCCTTCAAGCTGTCCTCCAACGAGAACCCCTACCCGCCGCTGCCGGGGGTCCTGGAGAGCGTGGTGGCCGGGGCCGACACCTTCAACCGGTACCCGGACATGGCCTGCACCGGGCTGATGGAGGAGCTGGCCGAGCGCTTCGGCGTGCCCGTCTCGCACCTGGCCACGGGCACCGGCTCGGTCGGGGTCGCGCAGTCGCTGCTCCAGGCGACCTCGGGCCCGGGCGACGAGGTGATCTACGCCTGGCGCTCCTTCGAGGCGTACCCGATCATCACGCAGATCAGCGGGGCCACCTCGGTGCAGGTGCCGCTGACCGAGGGCGAGGTGCACGACCTCGACGCGATGGCGGAGGCGATCACCGACCGGACCCGACTGATCTTCGTCTGCAACCCCAACAACCCCACGGGCACCGCGGTGCGCCGGGCCGAGCTGGAGCGCTTCCTCGACCGGGTGCCCTCCGACGTCCTGGTCGTGCTCGACGAGGCGTACAAGGAGTTCGTGCGCGACCCCGAGATCCCGGACGGCATCGAGCTGTACCGCGAGCGGCCCAACGTCGCCGTGCTGCGCACCTTCTCCAAGGCGTACGGTCTGGCCGGGCTGCGGGTCGGCTTCGCGGTCGCCCACGAGCCGGTGGCGGCGGCGCTGCGCAAGACGGCGGTGCCGTTCGGCGTGAGTCAGTTGGCGCAGGACGCGGCGGTGGCCTCGCTGCGGGCCGAGGACGAGCTGCTCGGCCGGGTCGGCTCGCTGGTGGCCGAGCGCGAGCGGGTCCGCGCGGCCCTGGTGGCCCAGGGCTGGACCGTGCCGGACACCCAGGCGAACTTCGTCTGGCTGCGGCTCGGCGAGCGGACGACCGACTTCGCGGCGGCGTGCGAGCGGCACGGCGTCGTGGTGCGCCCGTTCGCCGGCGAGGGCGTGCGCGTCACGATCGGCGAGGGCGAGGCGAACGACCTGTTCCTCCAGGCGGCGGAGGGCTTCCGCAAGGAGCTCTGAGCCTCACCGAGGCGCGTTTCGACGGCCCCCGCGAGCAGCCGCTCGCGGGGGCCGTTCGCGTGCGGGGGGCGTGCTCGGGGTGTGCAGGGGGCGTGCTCAGGGCCGCGGGGGACGTGTGAGCAAAGAGACGTCCTGTAAAGGGCCCCCGAAGACAAGTACGGATTTCGTATGAGCCATAATGCTTGTGAATGTGAACGCGTTCACAAGCGCGCCCCGGTTCGTCCCACTATCGGTGGAAGGGTCAGGGCGGACCGCCGATGTGACCACGGCGATGTAAGGAGAAAGCGACGTGGACCTCGCTCTTGCGCCAGAGACGCTGGCGCGCTGGCAGTTCGGCATCACCACCGTCTACCACTTCCTCTTCGTCCCGCTGACGATCTCCCTCGCGGCGCTCACCGCCGGTCTCCAGACCGCCTGGGTGCGGACGGAGAACGAGAAGTACCTCAGGGCGACGAAGTTCTGGGGCAAGCTCTTCCTGATCAACATCGCCATGGGCGTCGTCACCGGCATCGTGCAGGAGTTCCAGTTCGGCATGAACTGGTCCGACTACTCGCGCTTCGTCGGGGACATCTTCGGGGCCCCGCTCGCGTTCGAGGCGCTCATCGCCTTCTTCTTCGAGTCGACCTTCATCGGCCTGTGGATCTTCGGCTGGGACAAGCTGCCGAAGAAGATCCACCTCGCCTGCATGTGGATGGTGTCGATCGGCACCGTCCTCTCCGCGTACTTCATCCTGGCGGCCAACTCCTGGATGCAGCACCCGGTGGGCTACCGCATCAACGAGGAGCGCGGCCGGGCGGAGCTCACCGACTTCTGGCTCGTGCTCACCCAGAACACGGCCCTCACCCAGTTCTTCCACACCATCACGGCGGCCTTCCTGGTCGGCGGCGCGTTCATGGTCGGCATCTCCGCCTTCCACCTGGCCCGCAAGAAGCACATCCCCGTGATGCGGACCTCGCTGCGGCTCGGCCTGGTCACCCTGATCATCGCCGGCCTCGGCACCGCCGTCAGCGGTGACCTGCTCGGCAAGGTCATGTTCAAGCAGCAGCCGATGAAGATGGCCGCCGCCGAGGCGCTCTGGGACGGCGAGGCGCCCGCCCCCTTCTCGATCTTCGCCTACGGCGACGTCGACAAGGGCCACAACAAGGTCGCCGTCGAGGTTCCCGGCCTGCTGTCCTTCCTCGCCAACGACGACTTCAGCTCGTACGTCCCCGGCATCAACGACGTCAACAAGGCCGAGCAGGAGAAGTACGGCCCCGGCGACTACCGGCCCAACATCCCCGTCGCCTACTGGGGCTTCCGCTGGATGATCGGCTTCGGCATGGCCTCCCTGACCCTGGGGATGATCGGCCTCTGGCTGACCCGGAAGAAGTTCATGCTGGCACCGGGGCTGCGGACGGGGGAGGACGAGGTGCCGAACCTGGTCCTCTTCAAGAACAAGGCCCTCACTCCCCGGATCGGCCGGTGGTACTGGCTCGTCGCGCTCTGGACGATGCTCTTCCCGCTGATCGCCAACTCCTGGGGCTGGATCTTCACCGAGATGGGCCGCCAGCCGTGGGTCGTCTACGGCGTGCTGCGCACCCGGGACGCGGTCTCCCCCGGCGTCTCCCAGGCCGAGGTGCTCACCTCGATGATCGGCTTCACCCTGCTCTACGCCGTCCTCGCGGTCATCGAGGTCAAGCTCCTCGTCAAGTACGTCAAGGCGGGGCCGCCCGAGCTGACCGACGACGACCTCCACCCGCCCACCAAGATCGGCGGGGACACCCGCGACCCCGACCGGCCCATGGCCTTCTCGTACTGAGGCTCAGGAGACCGAGGCATGGAACTTCACGACGTCTGGTTCGTACTCATCGCCGTCCTCTGGACCGGCTACTTCTTCCTGGAGGGCTTCGACTTCGGGATCGGCATCCTGACCAAGCTGCTGGCCCGCGACCGGGCCGAGAAGCGGGTCCTCATCAACACCATCGGACCCGTCTGGGACGGCAACGAGGTGTGGCTGCTCACCGCCGGCGGCGCCACCTTCGCCGCGTTCCCCGAGTGGTACGCGACGCTCTTCTCCGGCTTCTACCTGCCGCTGCTGCTCATCCTGGTCTGTCTGATCATCCGGGGTGTGGCCTTCGAGTACCGGGCGAAGCGGCCCGAGGAGAACTGGCAGCGGAACTGGGAGCAGGCCATCTTCTGGACCTCGCTGCTCCCCGCGATCCTCTGGGGCGTGGCCTTCGGCAACATCGTCCGGGGCGTGAAGATCGACGCCGACATGGAGTACGTGGGCACCTTCTTCGACCTGCTCAACCCGTACGCACTCCTCGGCGGACTGGTCACGCTCACCCTCTTCACCTTCCACGGGGCGGTCTTCGCCGCGCTGAAGACGGTCGGCGACATCCGGGTGCGGGCCCGGGGGCTCGCGCTCAGGCTGGGCCTGGTCACGGCGGTGCTCGCGCTCGCCTTCCTGATCTGGACCCAGGTCCACACGGGCGACACCTGGAGCCTCGCGGCGATGGTCGTCGCGGCGGTGGCGCTCGTCGGCGCGATCGTCGCCATCAGGGCGGGACGCGAGGGCTGGTCGTTCGCGCTCTCCGGCGTCACGATCGCCGCCTCCGTGGCGATGCTCTTCCTGGCGCTCTTCCCGGACGTCATGCCGTCCTCGCTCCGCCCCGAGTGGAGCCTCACCGTGACGAACGCCTCGTCGAGCCCGTACACGCTCACGATCATGACGTGGTGCGCCGCGATCGCGACCCCGCTGGTGCTGCTCTACCAGAGCTGGACCTACTGGGTGTTCCGCAAGCGGATCGGCACGCAGCACATCGCCGACGCGCAGCACCACACCGCCGACGCCCACTAGGGCCGGCCGGCGCTCAGAGAGGGGCATGTTTCACGTGAAACCGATCGACCCGCGTCTGCTCCGGTACGCCCGGGCCACCCGTCTCTTCCTGGCCGCGGTGGTCGCCCTCGGCCTCGTCGGAGCGGTGCTGGTCGTCGCCCAGGCGATGCTCGTCGCCGAGATCGTGGTGGGTTCCTTCCAGGAGGGCCGGTCGGTTTCCGCCCTGGCCACGCCCCTGTTGCTGCTCGCCGGAGTGGCGGTGGCGCGGGGGCTGGTCTCCTGGCTGACCGAGCTCGCCGCCCACCGGGCGAGCGCGGCGGTCAAGTCCGAACTCCGCGGGCGGCTCCTCGTCCGGGCCGCCGCGCTCGGACCGGGGTGGCTCGGCGGGCAGCGGGCCGGTTCGCTGATCGCCCTCGCGACGCGGGGCGTGGACGCGCTCGACGACTACTTCGCCCGCTACCTGCCCCAGTTGGGCCTCGCGGTGGTCGTGCCGGTGGCGGTCCTGGCCCGGATCGTCACCGAGGACTGGGTCTCGGCGGCCATCATCGTCGTCACGCTGCCGCTCATCCCGCTCTTCATGATCCTCATCGGCTGGTACACCCAGGCCAGGATGGACCGGCAGTGGAAGCTGCTCTCGCGGCTCTCCGGCCACTTCCTGGACGTGGTGGCCGGCCTTCCCACCCTCAAGATCTTCGGCCGGGCGAAGGCCCAGGCCGAGTCGATCCGCGCGATCACCTCCGCGTACCGGCAGGCGACCATGCGCACGCTGCGGATCGCCTTCCTCTCCTCCTTCGCCCTCGAACTCCTCGCCACCCTCTCGGTCGCCCTCGTCGCCGTGACCATCGGCATGCGGCTCGTCCACGGCGACCTCGACCTCTCCACCGGGCTCGTCATCCTGATCCTGGCGCCCGAGGCGTACCTGCCGCTGCGGCAGGTGGGGGCGCAGTACCACGCGGCGGCGGAGGGGCTCGCGGCGGCGGAGGAGATCTTCGACGTCCTGGAGCGGCCGGTACGCGGTGGTGGGACGGGCGCGGTTCCGGACTCCGTACGCCTCGAACTGGAGGCCGTGACGGTGCGGCACGCGGGGCGCGCCGAGCCCTCGCTCGACGCGACGACGCTGACGGTCGAGCCGGGCGAGACGGTGGCCCTGGTCGGGCCGAGCGGCTCGGGCAAGTCGACGCTGCTGGACGTGGTCCTCGGGTTCACGGCCCCGGAGCCGGGCGGCACCGTCCGGGTGGGCGGCACGGATCTCGCGGGGCTCGACCCGGAGGCGTGGCGGTCGCGGATCGCCTGGGTGCCGCAGCGCCCGTACCTCTTCGCGGGGACGATCGCCGAGAACGTACGGCTCGCCCGCCCGGACGCCTCCGACGAGGCGGTACGGGAGGCCCTGCGGGACGCGGGTGCCGACGGCTTCGTCGCGGAGCTGCCGGCCGGGCTCGACACCCCGCTCGGCGAGGACGGCACCGGACTCTCGGCGGGGCAGCGGCAGCGGCTCGCCCTCGCCCGCGCGTTCCTGGCCGACCGGCCCCTGCTGCTGCTCGACGAGCCCACGGCCGCGCTCGACGGCGAGACGGAGGCGGGCGTGGTCGACGCGGTCCGGCGCCTCGCGGCCGGCCGGACGGTCCTGCTCGTGGTCCACCGCCCGGCCCTGCTCGCGGTGGCGGACCGGGTGGTGGGCCTGGGCACGAGCCCCGGAACGCCGGTGGCGGCGCCGTCGGCCGGCGGTGCGGCCGGGGCCGGGGCGCCCGGCACGGCCGAAGCGGTGGTCTGGTCCGGGACGGCGGTCACGGCCGGTGTGATCGAAACGGCCGGGACGGTGGCCGCCGCGGGCGGAAGCGCCCCGGACGCCACGGCCCCCCACGGTCTGCTGCGGCGGGTCCGGGACATGGCCGGGGAGCTCAAGGGACGCATGGTGCTCGCGCTGCTGCTCGGGAGCCTCGCCCTCGGGTCCGCCGTCGGGCTCATGGCCGTGTCCGGCTGGCTCATCTCCCGGGCCTCCGAACAGCCTCCCGTCCTCTACCTGATGATGGCGGTCACCGCCACGCGCGCCTTCGGCATCGGCCGGGCCGTCTTCCGGTACGCCGAGCGGCTCGTCTCGCACGACGCCGTCCTGCGGATGCTCGCCGACCTGCGGGTCTCCGTCTACCGGCGCCTGGAGCGGATCGCCCCGGCCGGTCTGGGGCGCACCCGGCGCGGCGA
The DNA here is from genome assembly GCF_042868165.1 of Streptomyces sp. NPDC007872. Taxonomy (NCBI): domain Bacteria; kingdom Bacillati; phylum Actinomycetota; class Actinomycetes; order Kitasatosporales; family Streptomycetaceae; genus Streptomyces; species Streptomyces sp. NPDC007872. Next base: position 190,890 of record NZ_JBIAEA010000005.1, on the reverse strand, counting down.
CCTGCTCGCCCGGCTCGTCCAGGACGTCGACGCGCTCCAGGACTACTGGCTGCGCTGGCTGCTCCCGGCGGGCGCCGCGCTCGTCGTGGGCATCGGGACCGTCGGCCTCACCGCCTGGCTGCTGCCCGAGGCCGGCGCCGTCCTCGCCGTGGGCCTGCTGGTCGCGGGGATCGCCGTACCGGCGGCCGGCGGGGCCCTCGCCCGCCGGGCCGAACGGCGGCTCGCCCCCGCGCGCGGCGCCCTGGCGACCGCCGTGGCCGACCTGCTGCGCGGCTGCGCCGAGCTGACGGTGGCCGGCGCCCTGCGGAGCCGTATCGAAAGGACCCGGGAGGCCGACCGCGACCTCACCGGCATCGCCTCCCGGCAGGCCGCCGCCACCGCGCTCGGGGCCGGGCTCTCCGCCCTGGTCTGCGGCCTGACGGTCGTGGCCGCCGCCCTCGTCGGCGTCCAGGCCGTGCGGGACGGGCGGCTCGACGGGGTGTCCCTCGCCGTGGTCGTCCTCACCCCGCTCGCCGCCTTCGAGGCCGTGACCGGCCTTCCGCTCGCCGTCCAGTACCGGCAGCGCGTCAAGCACAGCGCCGAGCGGGTCTTCGAGGTGCTCGACGCCCCCGTCCCCGTACGGGAGCCGCGGACGCCCGCCGCTCCCCCGGCGGGTCCGTTCCCCCTCGAACTGTCCGGGCTCTCCGCCCGGTACGCCGGGCAGGAGCGTCCTGCGCTCACCGGCTTCGGGCTCACCCTGGAGGCCGGGCGGCGGGTCGCCGTCGTCGGTGCCTCCGGCTCCGGCAAGACCACGCTCGCCCAGGTGCTGCTGCGGTTCCTGGACGTGGAGGGCGGCACGTACCGGCTCGGCGGCGTGCCCGCCGGGGAGCTGGACGGGGACGCGGTCCGGCGCCTGGTCGGCCTGTGCGCCCAGGACGCGCACCTCTTCGACAGCTCCGTGCGCGAGAACCTGCGGCTCGCCAAGGTCGGCGCGGACGACGGGGAGCTGCGCGAGGCGCTGCGCCGGGCCCGGCTGCTCGACTGGGTGGACGGGCTGCCCGAGGGGCTCGACACCCTGGTGGGCGAGCACGGCGCGCGGCTCTCCGGCGGCCAGCGCCAGCGGCTCGCGCTCGCACGGGCGCTCTTGGCCGACTTCCCGGTCCTCGTCCTCGACGAGCCGGCCGAGCACCTGGACCTCGCCACCGCCGACGCGCTCACCGACGACCTGCTCCGGGCCACCGAGGGCCGCACCACCGTCCTCATCACCCACCGGCTGCACGGCCTCGACGCCGTCGACGAGGTGCTCGTCCTGGACGGGGGCCGGACCGTGCAGCGCGGCCCGTACGCCGAGCTCGCGGCGGAGGACGGGCCGCTGCGCCGGATGCTGGAGCAGGAGAGGGCGACCGATCTGCTCGCCGTCACCGCGAGGGGTGGCGCCGCCGCGACGGGTGGCACTGTCACGGCGGGTCGCACCGCCGCGACGGGCGACATCGTTACGACGGGTGGCACCACCGCGACGGGCGGCATCGCCATGGCGGGCGACATCGCCACGATGGAGACGGCTGACTTTTCTCGCTAAATAGGACTTACTAGGCTCAAGCCATGACCGCCGCCGAGTCCGACGCCCCGGACCCCCTGGAAGCCGCCACCCGGGTCACTCACAGCCTCCAGGGGCTGTCCACGGAGCTCACCGCCCGCGTGCCGCAGCTCCTGGAGGCCATGCGCTCGGTCGGCACCGGGCTCGAACTCCACTCCACCCTCGACCGCATCTGCGAGACCGCCGCCGAACTCGCCGACGCCCGGTACGCGGCGATCGGCGTCGTCGACGACGACGGCGACGGCCTCTCCGACTTCGTCACCTTCGGCGTCGACGAGGCCACGGCCCGCCGGATCGGCCGCCGCCCCGACGGCCGCGCGGGGCTGCTCGGCGCACTGATCCGCGACCCGCAGACCATCCGCCTGGCCGACCTCTCGAAGGATCCGCGCGCGGCGGGCTTCCCGGCCGGGCACCCGCCGATGCGGTCCTTCCTCGGCGTCCCCATCCGGGTCCAGGGCGAGATCTTCGGCAACCTGTACCTCGCGGAGAAGCGCGGCGCGGACGAGTTCAACGACTACGACGTGCACATGGTCCGGGTGCTCGCCACCGAGGCGGGCATCGCCATCGGCAACGCCCGCCTGTACGAGGCCGCCCGCCAGCGCGAACGGTGGATCGACGGCTCGGTCGCCGTCACCACCGCCCTGCTCTCGGGCGGCGACGCCGACGACGCCCTCACGGTCGTCGCCGAACAGGCCCGCCGGCTCGCCGACGCGGACGCCGGCATCGTGCTGCTCCCCGCCGAGGAGGGCGGCCTGGAGGTCGTCGCCGTCTCCTCGCCCCGGTCCACGAAGTGGCTGGGCGTGGTCGTCCCGCCCGAGAGCGACGTGGTGGAGCAGCTCTTCGAGGGCGAGGCGGTCTTCGTCGCGGACGCCTCCTCGGACCCGCGCATGACCAGCCCGATGACCTCGATGTACGGGCCGAGCATGATCCTTCCGCTGCAGAGCGGCGGACGGGTGCTCGGGGCGCTCGCCATGCCGCGCGTACGGGACGGCCGGCCGTTCACGGAGACGGAGCGGACGCTCGCCACCCAGTTCGCCTCGCAGGCGGCGCTCGCCCTGATGATGGCCGAGGCGCAGCGGGACCGGGAGCGCCTCGCCGTGTACGAGGACCGCGACCGGATCGCCCGTGACCTGCACGATCTCGTCATCCAGCGACTCTTCGCCACCGGCATGATGCTGGAGAGCGCCCAGCGCAGGTCGATCGTGCCGGCCGTGCGCGAGGGCGTGGGCAAGGCCGTGGACGAGCTGGACGTGACCATCCAGGAGATCCGCACGGCGATCTTCGCGCTCCAGCAGGGGCCCGCCGAGGCCCCGTCGGGGCTGCGCACCCGCGTCCTGCGGGAGATCAACATGGCGGCCGTGCCGCTCGGCTTCAAGCCCGCGCACCGCTTCCTCGGCGCGATCGACTCGACGGTCGGCGAGCTCACCGGCAAGAACCTCGTCGCGGCCCTGCGCGAGGCGCTCTCCAACGCGTTCCGGCACGCCGACGCGAGCCGGATCGAGGTGGTCGTCGACGCCGGCGCCACCCTGCCCGACGGCTCCGCCGGGGTACGCCTGACGGTCGCCGACGACGGGGTCGGCATCCCGGCGGGCGGGCGGCGCAGCGGCCTGCGCAACCTGGCGCGCCGGGCGGAGTCCCTGGGCGGCGCGAGCTGGTGCGGGCCGGGCATCGGGGAGGACGGCGGGGGGACGACGGTGGTGTGGGAGGCGCCGCTCTAGCGCCTGCTCGTGCGCCTGGCGGGGACCCCTCACGGCTGGCGTGGACCTGTTGTGCCTGGCGCGGGCCCGTTGCGGCCCATGTCTGCCCGTCGCGGCTAGCGCGGACCCGTGGTTCCGGCGAGCGCCTCGGCGACGAGCTGCTCGATGACGACGGCCACGCCGTCCTCGTTGTTGCCGGTCGTACGGCCCGAGGCGGCGGTGATCACGTCCGGGTGGGCGTTGCCCATCGCGTACGAGCGGCCCGCCCAGGTGAGCATCTCGATGTCGTTCGGCATGTCGCCGAAGGCGACGACCTCCTCGGCCGTGATGCCGCGCTCGGCGCAGCACAGGGCGAGCGTGGAGGCCTTGGAGACGCCGAACCCGCTGATCTCGATGAGGGCGGTGGGGCTCGACCGGGTGAAGGCGGCCCGGTCGCCCGCGGCCTCCCTGGCCACCGCGAGGAACACGTCGGGGTCGAGCTCCGGGTGCTGGGCGAGCAGCTTGAGCACGGGGGCCGCCGCACCGGCCTCCTCCTCGAAGAGGAGCTTCTCGGCGGTGGCGACGGTGGCCCCGGGGTCGAGGAAGAAGGGCGGGTAGTGCGGCTCGTAGTGGATGCCGGTGGTGAGCTCGACCGCGAAGGAGGTCCCGGGGGCGGCGGCGCGCAGGGCCTCGACGACGTCCAGGGCGACCGTCCGCTCCAGCGGGCGGACCTCCAGGAAGGCGCCCCCGGCGTGCAGGTCGACGACGGCGGCGCCGTTGGCGCAGATGGCCATGCCGTGACCGTGGACGTGCGCGCTGACGACGTCCATCCAGCGGGCGGGCCGGCCGGTGACGAAGAAGACCTCGATCCCGGCCCGCTCGGCCGCGGCGAGAGCGGCGACCGTGCGCTCGGAGACGGTCTTGTCGTCGCGGAGCAGCGTGCCGTCGAGATCGGTGGCGATCAGCCGGGGCGCCGGGACGGAAGGACGTGGGGACCGCGGGGACCGCGGAGAACGGGGAGAGGTCACCGCCCCATTCTTCCGCACCTCGCGCACGGGCGTGCGAGGAGCTGCACATATGAGTGGAGGAAAAGGGGAGGGAGGGGCTGATTCGCGCCGATCGCGGAAGCCGATGCCCCCGCCGTGCTCCCGGCCGGAGCCGGGTCGTCGTGCCGTGTCCGGCGCGTTCGGACATGGCCGTAAACATCCGTTCGTTTTCCCGGGGGCGGGGAAGACTTCGCGAGGAGCTGACGGCGTCTCGGAGGGGGCGGGGCATGGTCACGGGCCGACGGAGCGCGGAGTGCGATTTCTGCGGTGCTCGTTACGGGACGTGGGTCGCGAGTCTGGGGATGGCCCTCTGCCCCGAGTGCGAGCGGACCGGGACGGACCGGCCCGCGCGCGAGCCGGTCCTGGTGGGCGACGTCCTGGCGGGCCTGGCCGGGGCGCTGACCCGGGCCGACGCACCGACCCTGCCGGCGCAGAGACGGAGACACGTCCGGCAGGCGCCCTGACCGGACGACCGCCGGGCGCGTGCACCGTGCGTCGGGCGCGTGGCGCCGTACGTCGGGCACGTGGTGTCGGGCATCGTGCGTGGAACGGTCGCGCGTTACGCGTGGAACGGTCGTGCGTCGGGCGTAGAACGGTAGCGCGTCAGCCGAGCTGGGCGAGGGCCTCCGTGGCGATGGCTTCGAAGACGGCCTGGTCGGCCGCGAAGTCGGAGTCCGGAATCGGCCAGTGGATCACGATCTCGGTGAAGCCGAGGTCGCGGTGGCGCCCGGCGAAGTCGACGAAGGCGTCCACGGACTCCAGCGGACGCGTCCGGTCCGGGGTGAAGCCGGTGAGCAGGATCTTGTCCAGGTCGGCCACCTCCCGGCCGGCCTCGGCGCACGCCCTGCCGAGCCGCTCGATCTGGCCGCGCAGCGCCGCCACCGACTGCTCCGGGGTCCCCTCCTCGTACAGCTTCGGGTCGCCGGTCGTCACCCACGCCTGCCCGTACCGCGCGGCCAGCCGCATTCCGCGCGGGCCGGTCGCCGCCACCGCGAACGGCAGCCGGGGGCGCTGGACACAGCCGGGGACGTTCCGCGCCTCGTCCGCCGCGTAGAACGTGCCCCGCTCCGTCACCGCGTCCTCGGTGAGCAGCCGGTCGAGCAGCGCCACGAACTCCCCGAACCGGTCCGCCCGCTCCTTGGGCGTCCAGGCCTCCTGACCGAGCGCGGTGGCGTCGAAGCCGTTGCCGCCCGCGCCGATGCCGAGGGTGATCCGGCCGCCGGAGACGTCGTCCAGCGTGATCAGGTCCTTGGCGAGCGTCACCGGGTGCCGGAAGTTCGGCGAGGTGACGAGGGTGCCGAGGCGGAGCCGGTCGGTGACCGCCGCGGCGGCGGTGAGCGTGGGCACCGCGCCGAACCAGGGGCCGTCCCGGAAGGCGCGCCAGGACAGGTGGTCGTAGGTGTACGCGGTGTGGAAGCCCAGCTCCTCGGCGTGCCGCCACTTCCGGCGGCCCTCCTCGTGCCAGCGGTCGATCGGCAGGATCACAGTGCTCAGTCGCATGGGGACGACCCTACGAGAGGCCGAGCAGCCGCTGCGCCGACTCCGCCGCGCGGACGGCCGCGTCGCCGCAGCAGTTGTTGAAGAGGACGTGGACCTCCCGCGCCCGCTCGGCCATCGCCCGGATGCGCGGGACCCACTCCGAGAGCTCCTCGGGGGTGTAGTCGTGGCGGAACCTCTCCTCCTTGGTTCCGGTGCCCCAGGCGGTGTTGCGGCCGTGGAAGCGCACCAGGGCGAGGTCCGGAGAGGAGACCCGGGCGACCGGCGGCACGGACGTGGAGAGGGTCTGCGTCATGTCCACGGCCACGGCGGCCGCGTCCAGCTCCGTCAGGAGGGCGGCCGTCGCGTCGGCGTGCTCCTCGTGCCACCAGCCGGGATTGCGGAACTCCACGGCCACCGGCCATCCCGCGGCGCGCTCTCGGCACCGGCGCAGGAACTCCACCGCCGGCCCTCCCGGCACGAGCCGGTGCGGGAACTGGAACAGCAGCGTCCCCAGCCGGCCGGCCTCCCGCAGCGGTTCGAGGGCCGCGCTGTACCGGTCCCACACCTCGTCGAGCAGTCCGGGGTCGATGCCGTCCCGCCCCCGCTGCCGCGCGAAGGCCGGGCGGAGGTCGGCGGGCAGTGCCTCCGGACGGGTCGGGTGGCCGGTGAGCAGCGAGAACGCCTTCACGTCGAAGCGGAACCCCTCGGGGGTGCGCTCGGCCCACAGCAGGCTGTTGCGGGTGCTGGGCAGCCCGTAGTACGTGGAGTCCACCTCCACCACCGGGAACCGCGTGGCGTAGTACCGCAGTCTGCCCTCCGCGTCCCGCTGCCCCTTCGGGTACCAGCCGCTGGAGACCAGCGCCTTGTCCGTCCACGAGCAGGTTCCGACCCGGATCTCTCCCATCCGGCCAGTGTTCCCCGGGTCCGCCGACGGATTCGCCCGGCACGCGGGGTTTTCGTCGGTCCCGGTGGCCCCGGCGCCTCACTTTGTCCGCGGGGTCAGGACGGGAGGCGGAGGAACTCGGGCGGGACGGTGTCGGTCAGCCAGACCCCGTTGGCGCTGACGTGGAAGACGTGCCCGGCCCGGTGCATGGCGCCGGCGTCGACGCTCAGGACGACCGGCCGGCCCCGGCGGGCGCCGACCCGGGTCGCGGTCTCCCGGTCGGGGGAGAGGTGCACGTGATGGCGGGCCATGGGCCGCAGTCCCTCCGCCCGGATCGCGGGAAGCCGGTCCGCGATCGTGCCGTGGTAGAGGTACGCGGGCGGTTCGGCGGCCGGCAGGTCCAGGTCCACCCGCACGGTGTGGCCCTGGCTGGCGCGGATGCGGGTCCCCTCGATCGCGAAGCGCTTCTTGTCGTTGGTCGCGACGACGTGGTCGAGCTCTTCGCGGGTGATCGGGAAATGGTGCTCGGCGGCGGCCCGGAGCAGGGCGTCGATCTCGGTCCAGCCCTGTGCGTCGAGGACGAGCCCGATGCGCTCGGGCTGGTGCCGCAGGTGCTTGGAGAGGTACTTGGAGACCTTCACCGTGCGGCGTTCGTCCATGGGTTGCCGTGGGGTCATCGCGTCAGAATGCCGGAGCCGGGAGCGCCTCGGCCAATGATTTCCGGGATTCTTCGTCGGACAGGTTTGATCCACAGGCAAGCCGACTTATCCACAGGGAAGTTGGCCTTTCTGTGGACAACAGCGCTGCTCATTAAGGGTAATGGGGCGATTTGATCCCCTATGTCTCTCTGTGGTGTCCAGCGGAGAGGGCGTCCAACGTCCGCTTGTGGAGCTCCCGTTCCGTGGCCGCCGTGACGAAGGCCGCGACTCCTTCCGCCCCGACCAGACCCTGCACGGCCCGGACCGTCCCGGCGGGCAGCACCACCGGCCGCGGCTCGTCGTCCTGTGCGGCCGGCGCGTCCGGCGACAGGTGGCTCTGGAGGTGCCGGGTGGCGAAGAGGCGCATGGCACGCGCCAGTTCGGCGTCCACCGTCTGCTGGGCGAGCGGTCTGAGCCGCCGCACCATCTCCGCCGCCTCGGCCGCGTCCGCGTCCGTCGGCGGCCGGTGCTCCAGATACCGGCCGAAGACGTACTCGGTCGTGAACTCCAGGAAACGGGAGGCGATGTGCTCGACCTGCCCCCGCAACTCCTTCAGGTGCCCGGTGATCGCCGGCAGCGGCACCCCGGCCGCGTACAGCTCGGCCGCCACCGCCAGCTCCTGGGGACTCGGTACGAGGTACTCCTCCGCCTCCCGGTCCGGGATCCGCTCCAGCACGCCCAGCTCCACGGCCTCCCGGATGGCCTCCTCGTCCGGTGTGCCGCCGAAGCGGGCGTCCAGCTCGGCGCGCGATATCCGGGCCGCCTCCTCGTCCGTCCACGGTCCGTGGACCTCCGCGACCAGGCCGAGCACCCCGCCGAGCCCCCGGCCGGTGTCCCACGCCTCCAGGAGCTCCTTGATCGAGGCCAGGGTGTAGCCCCGGTCGAGGAGGTCGGCGATCCGCCGGAGCCGCGCGAGGTGCGCGTCCCCGTAGACGTTCGCCCTGCCCCGCCGCTCGGGACGGGGCAGCAGACCGCGGTCCTGGTAGGCGCGGATCGTCCGGACCGTGGCCCCGCTGAGGTGGGCGAGGTCCTCGATCCGGTACTCCGGCTGTGCTGACTGCTCGGACAAACCCGCTCCCACCGACCGCTTCCACCACCCCGCAGCCGCGGGGCCCGTCCTGCGAGGGATCGTACGACCACCGCACCCGTCCCCGACCGCGCTCGCCCTCGCCAGGGGCCCCTCGTTCAGGTCGACCGGCCCCCGGCCACGGCTCCCTACGCCGGCGGCTGCCACCGCGCGAGGGCCCGCAGCGTGCCCGGGCTCAGCCGGGACAGGAAGCGGGCGCCCCGGGCCTCGGGGGTCACCGGCACGACGGCCCGGTCGTGCAGGACGGCCCCCAGGATCGCGTCCGCGACCTTCTCCGGCGGATAGTTCCGCAGTCCGTACAGCCGGGACGCCTTCTTCTGCCGCCGCTTCTCCTCCGCCGCGTCCGACACCCCCGCGAACCGCGTGGTCGCCGTGATGTTGGTGTTGACGATGCCGGGGCATATCGCGGACACCCCGATGCCCTGCTCGGCCAGTTCGGCGCGCAGGCACTCGCTGAGCATCAGCACCGCCGCCTTCGACGTGCTGTACGCGGGCAGGGCCCGGGAGGGCTGGAAGGCCGCGGCCGACGCGGTGTTCACGATGTGGCCGCCCTGGCCCCGCGCGACCATCCGCGCCCCGAAGTGCCGGCACCCGTGGATCACGCCCCACAGGTTGACGTCCAGGACCCGCCCCCATTCCTCGCTCGACGTCTCGAAGAAGGAACCGGCGAGCCCGATGCCCGCGTTGTTGACCAGGACGTCGACGACCCCGTACTCGTCCTCCACCTTGGCGGCCAGCTTCTCCACCGCCTGCTCGTCGGAGACGTCGACGGCCTCGCCCCAGGCCTCCGGGGCGCCGATCAGCCGCGCCATCTCCGCCGTACGGGCCGCCCCGTCGGCGTCCCGGTCCACGGCCACGACCCGTGCGCCGGCCTCCGCGAACGCGAAGGCGGTGGCCCGTCCGATGCCGCTGGCCGCCCCGGTCACCAGGACGAGCTGGCCGCCGAACCGCTCCGTGTACTCCGGCCGCACCCCGTTCTTCGCCGCCGTCGACGCGACCGTCCTCGGCGCCCCGGCCGCCGGCTCCTCGTGGGTCCTGACGAACTCGGCGATCCAGGAGGACAACTGGTCCGACCGGGTGCGCGGCACCCAGTGCTTGGCGGGCAGGGTGCGCCGGGTCAGCTCCGGCACCCAGGTGCCCAGGTCGTCGTAGAGCCGGTCGGAGAGGAAGACGTCTCCGGTCGGCACGATCAACTGCACCGGCACGTGCGCGTACGCGTCGGGGCGCGGCCGGGAGAGCCGGGCGCGGACGTTGTCCCGGTAGAGCCAGGCGCCGTGCGCCGCGTCGTTCGGCAGCGAGGACGTCGGGTAGTCGCCGGCCGGGACCTTCTCCACCCGTTCCAGGATCCCCGGCCAGCGCTTGCCGAGCGGACCGCGCCAGGCCAGCTCCGGCAGCACGGGGGTGTGCAGCATGTACACGTACCAGGACTTGGCGCCCTGGCCGAGGAGCTGGCCGATCCGGCGCGGGGTGGGGCGGGACATCCGCCGCTTGATCCAGTGCCCGAAGTGGTCGAGGGAGGGCCCCGACATCGAGGTGAAGGAGGCGATCCGGCCCTCGGTGCGCGGCACGGTGGCGAACTCCCACCCCTGCACCGAACCCCAGTCGTGGCCGACGAGGTGGACCGGCCGGTCCGGGCTGACGGCGTCGGCGACCGCGAGGAAGTCGTCCGTCAGCTTCTCCAGGGTGAAGCCGCCGCGCAGCGGAGCCGGCGCCGTCGACCGGCCGTGGCCCCGGACGTCGTACAGCACCACGTGGAACTCCTCGGCCAGCCGGACCGCGACCTCCGACCACACCTCCTTGGAGTCCGGGTAGCCGTGCACGAGCAGGACGGTCGGCCGGCCCGTCTCGCCGAGCTCGGCGACGCACAGCTCGATCCCGCCCGTACGGACCCGGCGTTCCCGGGCCCCCTTGAGCTCCGTCATCAGACCGCTCCCTCGTTCCAGCGCCGCACGTGCGGCAGATCGTCGTCCAGCCAGAACGCGCTCTGCTCGGGGTCCCGGGAGTCGGTGACGACCAGGATCTCCTCGAACTTCGCGCCCGTACCCCGGAATCCGAGGTGCGGCTCGACCGCCCACAGCCCGGGTGTGGGCGGGTGGTCGGAGAACTTGTACGGCGACCAGAGCGGCGACCAGCCGTCCCGGTGCCCGTGCAGGGCGTCGCTCGCCAGGCCCTTGAGCGCCTGGGTGCCGAAGCCGAAGAGCGTCGGCGACCAGCGGCGCTCCCGCACCCGGTCGATCTTGTGGGCGATGACGCCGAAGGGGTAGGCCCGGTGCCGGTTCGCGTACCCCTGGCGGACCATGAGCCGGTCCACGTCCTCGTATATCTCGCGCAGCGTACGGCGCTCGCGCACCTCGCGCAGGATCAGCTCGCGGTGGGCCGCGAGGTCGGCGAGCAGTCTGTCGTGCAGGGGGTTGAGGCCCAGGCAGCCGCTGTAGCCGATGTCGGCCGTGTGCCCCTTGTGGACCGGGGCCATGTCGAGGATGAACGGCATCCCCGCCTCCAGGCGCCGGTCGGTGGGGAAGAACTGGAGCGGCACCTTGAAGTCCACGAAGGCCGTGCGGTCCCCGAACCAGGCGAACGGCCGGTGGAACCAGTCGCGGACGCCCCGCTCGTACAGCCACTCCCGCTGCATCCGGGCGGCCTCGCGCTCGGTCACGCCCGGCTTGAGCTGCGCCGCGACGGCTTCCGCGCACGCATAGGAGAGCCGCTGCACCTCCCTGAATCCCCGCAGCTCCGCGGAGAGTTCACCTGCCACTGCCGTTGCCATGCCACCCGCCGTCCCCTGTGAGCGCCCGGCTGCGCTACGCGTTCGTAACTTGACATCGATGAATGTGACAATGCTCGGCGGCTGAGTCAAGGGGTCGGACGACGGCCTGTGGAAAACTCGACCGCGAGTTCGCCGGAAGCCCCCCGGAGGTGTGTCGGACGGTCGGAAGGTGACGACTTTCGTCGTTCCGTCCCCACGGGCTTGTACTCCTGTAGTCGGACAGAGGTCGAGCCGTTGGTCTGACGACACGTGTGGCGCACACCACTACCTTCGAAGCGTGACTGTGATCGCGACCGAAAGCCTCAGCATGCGGTTCCCCCGGGTGACCGCTCTCGACCGGCTCTCCCTGGACATCGGGCCCGGTGTGACCGGACTGGTGGGTGCCAACGGAGCCGGCAAGTCCACGATGATCAAGATCCTGCTCGGACTCTCCCCCGCCACGGAGGGCCGCGCGGAGGTCCTGGGCCTCGACGTCCGCACCTCCGGCGCCCAGATCCGCGAGCGCGTGGGATACATGCCCGAGCACGACTGCCTCCCCCCGGACGTCTCGGCCACCGAGTTCGTCGTCCACATGGCGCGCATGTCCGGGCTGCCCCCGGCCGCCGCCCGCGAGCGGACGGCCGACACCCTGCGCCACGTCGGCCTGTACGAGGAGCGCTACCGCCCCATCGGCGGGTACTCGACCGGCATGAAGCAGCGGGTGAAGCTCGCCCAGGCGCTGGTCCACGACCCGAAGCTGGTCCTCCTCGACGAGCCGACCAACGGCCTCGACCCGGTCGGCCGGGACGAGATGCTCGGACTGATCCGCCGGGTCTGGACCGACTTCGGCATCTCCGTCCTCGTCACCTCCCACCTCCTCGGCGAGCTGGAGCGCACCTGCGACCACGTCGTCGTCATCGACGGCGGACGCCTCCTGCGCTCCAGCTCCACCAGCGACTTCACCCGGACCACCACGACCCTCGCGGTCGAGGTCACCGACTCCGACGAGCACCCCGACGGCACGGCGGCCCTCCGCACGGCCCTCACCACCGCCGGCGTCACCCTCCACCCGGGCGTGGAGGAGGGCCTGCCCGGCGCCGGCCACATCCTGCTCCTGGAGGCCGCCGGGGAGGAGACGTACGACCTCGTGCGCGACACCGTCGCCGGTCTCGGCCTCGGCCTGGTCCGCATGGAGCAGCGCCGCCACCACATCGCCGAGGTCTTCCGTCCGAAGGCCGCCGAGGCGTCCACGCCGCACGAGGAGGTGCCGGCCCGATGAGCACCCAGATCCCCCAGCCCTCCCAGGCCGCTCCCGACACGACCCGGATCCACAACATCGGGTACCGGTCCTACGACGGCCCGCGCCTCGGCCGGGCGTACGCGCGCCGGTCGCTCTTCTCGCAGTCCCTGCGCGGCGCGTACGGACTGGGCCGCAGCGCCAAGTCCAAGGTGCTGCCGATGCTGCTCGCCGGCGTGATGTGCGTCCCGGCGCTGATCATCGTCGCCGTCGCGGTCGCCACCAAGCAGTCCAGGCTCTCGATCGAGTACACGCAGTACGCGATCTTCCTCCAGGTCGTCATCGGCATCTACCTGGCCTCCCAGGCGCCCCAGTCCGTCTCCCGCGACCTGCGGTTCAGGACCGTGCCGCTGTACTTCTCCCGCCCGATCGAGCGTGCGGACTACGTCCTCGCCAAGTACGGCGCGATGGCGTCGGCCCTCTTCATCCTCACGGCCGTCCCGCTCCTGATCATGTGGGTCGGCTCGATGCTCGCCAAGATGGACTTCGCCGAGCAGACCAGGATGTTCGGCCAGGGGCTCGTCTCCGTGGCGCTGCTCTCGCTGCTCTTCGGCGGGATCGGCCTCGTCATGGCGGCCCTCACCCCGCGCCGCGGCTTCGGCGTCGCCGCCGTCATCGCCGTCCTGACCATCTCGTACGGCGCGGTCTCGACGCTCATGGGCATCGCCTACGCCACGGAGAACCAGGGCGCCATCGAATGGCTCGGCCTGTTCTCGCCCATCACCCTCATCGACGGCGTGCAGACCGCCTTCCTGGGCGCACCGCCCATGTTCCCCGAGCTCGGAGGCCCGGGCGCCGGAGTCGGCGTGGTCTACCTCCTGGTCGTCCTCGCGCTGATCGCCGGCTCGTACGGCATCCTGATGCGCCGCTACCGAAAGGTCGGGCTGTGACCACGCTCCACATCGACCACGTCTCCCGCTGGTTCGGAAACGTCGTGGCCGTCAACGACGTCACGATGGCGGTGGGCCCCGGCGTCACGGGCCTCCTCGGCCCCAACGGCGCCGGGAAGTCCACCCTGATCAACATGATGGGCGGCTTCCTCGACCCCTCCACCGGCACCGTCACCCTCGACGGGCGGACGATCTGGGGGAACGAGTCTGTCTACCGCGACATCGGCGTCGTGCCCGAGCGGGAGGCGATGTACGACTTCCTCACCGGCCGCGAATTCGTCCTGGCCAACGCCGAACTCCAGGGCCTCGGCGCCAAGGAGGCCCAGCGGGCCCTGGCCACGGTCGAGATGGAGTACGCGCAGGACCGCAAGGTCTCCACGTACAGCAAGGGCATGCGGCAGCGCGTGAAGATGGCCTCGGCCCTCGTCCACGACCCGTCCGTGCTCCTGCTCGACGAGCCGTTCAACGGCATGGACCCGCGCCAGCGCATGCAGTTGATGGACCTGCTGCGGCGGATGGGCGCGGACGGCCGCACGGTCCTGTTCTCCTCGCACATCCTGGAGGAGGTCGAGCAGCTCGCCTCCCACATCGAGGTGATCGTGGCCGGACGGCACGCGGCCTCCGGCGACTTCCGCAAGATCCGCCGACTGATGACGGACCGGCCGCACCGCTACCTCGTCCGCTCCAGCGACGACCGGGCCCTCGCGGCCGCACTGATCGCCGACCCGTCCACGGCCGGCATCGAGGTCGACCACGCGGACGGCGGACTGCGCGTCCAGGCGGTCGACTTCGGGCGGTTCACGGAACTGCTGCCCAGGGTCGCGCGCGAGCGGGGGATCCGTCTGCTGACGGTCTCGCCCTCGGACGAGTCCCTCGAATCGGTCTTCTCGTACCTCGTAGCGGCCTGAAAGGAGCCCGACCGATGTACAACCCCACAGTCGCCCGGCTCACCTACCGGGCCCTCCTCGGCCGCCGCAGGGCCCTGATCCTCTTCCTGCTGCCCGCCCTGCTGCTGGTCATCGCGGCGGCGGTCCGCATGTTCAACGGCGCGGACGACCAGGTCGCGGCCGACGTCCTCGGCGGCTTCGCCCTGGCCACGATGGTGCCGCTGATCGGCGTGATCGCCGGCACGGGCGCGATCGGCCCCGAGATCGACGACGGCTCGATCGTCTATCTGCTGTCCAAGCCGGTGAAGCGGCCCACGATCATCTTCACGAAGCTGATCGTGGCGATCGCGGTGACGATGGTCTTCTCGGCGGTGCCGACGCTGATCGCCGGGTTCGTCCTCAACGGCAACGGCCAGCAGGTGGCCGTCGCCTACACGGTGGCGGCGCTCGTGGCCTCCATCGCCTACAGCGCCCTGTTCCTGCTGCTCGGCACGGTCAGCCGGCACGCCGTGGTGATCGGCCTGGTCTACGCCCTGGTGTGGGAGACCCTCTTCGGCTCCCTGATCTCGGGCGCCCGCACCCTGAGCGTCCAGCAGTGGGCGCTCGCCCTCGCGGAGAAGGTCACCGGTGACGGCCTGGTCACCTCCGAGGTCGGACTCCCCACGGCGGTGGTCCTCCTGGTGGCGGTCACGGTCGCGGCGACCTGGTTCGCCGGCCAGAAGCTCCGCCGACTGACCCTGGCCGGCGAGGAGTAGGCACGGAGAGGGACACGGAAGCGATACGGCTCCGAGGGTCGTCGCCCCCGGAGCCGGGAGGCCCCTGCGGAGCCGCCCCGCCCCTCCGGCCGGTTCCCCGGCTCCCCCGCCACGCCCGCCCGGGACCTCAGACCGTGCGGTTCCGGGCCGCGAGGATCCCCACGGCCAGGGCCGTCGCGCAGACGCCGAGGACCACGCAGATCGGCGCGGTCCAGGAGCCGGTGGCCTCGTGGAGGGCGCCGGCCGCCAGCGGACCGGCGGCGGCGAGCAGATAGCCGACCGTCTGGGCCATCCCCGAGAGCCCGGCCGCGATCACCGCGTCCCCCGAGCGCAGCACGATCAGGGTCAGGGCGAGCCCGACCGCACCGCCCTGACCGACGCCGAGGAGCGCCGACCAGAGCCAGGCACCCTCCACCGGTGCCACCATCAACCCGGCGTAACCGGCCGCGACCAGCGTGGTGACCAGCACGACCAGCGGGCGCTGGCTCCGCATCCGCCCGGCGAGGAGCGGCACCACGAAGGCGCCCGCCACCTGTACCAGGTTGTTGAAGGCGAAGACCACACCGGCGGTGGAGCGGTCCATCCCGTGGTCGACGAAGATCGTCGGCATCCAGGCGATCAGCACGTAGGTCCAGAGCGACTGCAGGCCCATGAAGAGGGTGACCTGCCAGGCGAGCGCCGAGCGCCAGACGTTCACCGGGCGGGCGCCGCCGGCCGGGACGGCCCGTACGGCGTGTCCCGTACGACCGCGGGCGATCAGGACCTGGGGCAGCCAGGCGAACGCCGCCACCGCGGCGAGCAGCGACCAGAAGCCGAGGGAAGCCTCCCAGCCACCGCCCAGGGCCTTCTCCAGGGGCACGGCCGCCGCCGCGGCCACCGTGGCGCCCGCGATCATCGCCCCCGTGTAGACCGAGGTCATCGCCGCGGCCCGGTCCGGGAAGTCACGCTTGATCAGACCCGGCATGAGCACGTTGAGCAGGGCGATCGCCGTTCCGACGAGGATCCCGCCGCCGTACAGCGCGTACACGGACGGCAGCACGCGCGCGAGGACGCCGACGCCGAGCAGGAGGAGCGCCGCGAACAGCACGCGCTCGGCACCGAACCGGCGCCCCAGCCACGGTGCCACCGCCGCGCCCGCGCCGAGGAAGAGCACCGGCACCGAGGTGACGAGCGAACTCGCCGTCGCGGAGAGCCCGAAGGCGGCGGATATCTCGCCGACCAGGGGAGCCACGCTCGCGAGGGCCGCCCGCATGTTGAGCGAGGCCAGCACGATCCCCACGAGGAGCAGCGCCGGATGCGCGAGGAGGGCACGCCGGGCCGCCGCCCCGGCCGCCGAGGACCGGACCGCGGCCTCGGCGTCGACCAGCACGGGCGCGAGGTCCGGCGCGGAGCCGGACACGGGCGCGGAGCCGGGCACAGGTGTGATGCCGGGTGCGGTCACGGGCGTCGACGCGTCCGCTCCCGTACCTGACGCACGTGCCCCCGTACCGGACGTACGTGCTCCGGCGCTCATCGGGTCCGCTCCGTCAGCGCCGTCAGTGCCGTGACCGTCTCCATCGGCACCCGCAGCAGTTCGCGGGCCTGCCGTTCCGCCGCCTCCGGATCGCCCGCCTCGACGGCGGCCACCAGGGCCTCGTGGGCGTCGATGTCGACCGGCGGCATCTCCCGGTCGCCGAGGGCCTCCACCAGGACTTCGTGGACCTGGGCGGAGAAGAAGCGGTAGACCTCCACGAAGGCCGCGTTGTGGGTCGCGCCGACGACCGCCAGGTGGAAGGCGAGGTCCGCGTCGGCGTCCCGGTCGCCCTCCTCCCGCAGGGTGGTCAGGGCGGCTCGCAGCCGCAGCAGGTCGTGGGTGTCGCGCCGGGCGGCGGCGAGCCGGGCCGCCTCGGCCTCCAGGGCGACCCGGAGTTCGAGTACGTCGGCCGCGCCCGCGTGCCGTACCCCGTGCAGGACGGCCGCCGGATCCGCCGTGGACCGGACGAAGGTGCCGTTGCCCTGACGGGACTCCAGGAGCCCGGCGTGGACGAGGACCCGGACGGCCTCGCGGACGGTGTTGCGGCCCACCCCGAGCTGCTGCGCGAGCTCGTGCTCGGTGGGGATGCGGTCCCCGACCGCCCACTCCCCGCCTGCGAGCTGACCGCGGAGCTGTTCCACCGCGGAGTCCACCAGCGAGGTCCGCCCCGCCGCCTTGAGTGCCATGCCGTCCCGACCTCTCCATTTGCCCGGTTGCCCAGTCATCCTACAACTCACCACCCCGAGAACACGGGGCTACTGTGGGGCCGTACGCGGACCGCACACCCTCATCACCCTCGGGAGTCAGTCATGTCAGACCGCTTCGACGTCGTCGTACTCGGAGCCGGCCCCGGCGGTTACGTCGCCGCCATCCGCGCCGCCCAGCTCGGCAAGCGGGTCGCGGTCGTCGAGGAGAAGTACTGGGGCGGCGTCTGTCTGAACGTCGGCTGCATCCCCACCAAGGCGCTGCTGCGCAACGCCGAACTCGCCCACATCTTCCAGCACGAGGCCAAGACCTTCGGCATCAAGGTCGACGGCACCGTCTCCTTCGACTACACGGAGGCGTTCCGCCGCAGCCGTACGGTCGCGGACGGCCGCGTCAAGGGCGTCCACTACCTGATGAAGAAGAACGGGATCACCGAGTTCGACGGCCGGGGCACCTTCCTCGACGCGAACACCCTCCAGGTGGCCAAGTCCGACGGCACCTCGGAGACGATCGCCTTCGACAACTGCGTCATCGCCACCGGCGCCACCCCGCGCCTGCTGCCGGGCACGTCCCGCACCGACCGCGTGGTGACGTACGAGGAGCAGATCCTCGCCGAGGACGCCCCGAAGTCGATCGTCATCGCCGGCGCCGGCGCGATCGGCATCGAGTTCGCGTACGTCCTGAACAACTACGGCACCAAGGTCACGATCGTCGAGTTCCTCGACCGCATCGCCCCGCTGGAGGACGAGGACGTCTCCAAGGAACTGGCGAAGCAGTACCGCAAGCTCGGCATCGACGTCCTGACCTCGACCCGCGTCGAGACCATCGACGAGTCCGGCCCGCAGGTCCGCGTCACCGTCACCGGCAAGGACGGCGCCCAGAAGGTCCTGGAGGCCGACAAGGTCCTCCAGGCGATCGGCTTCGCCCCGAACGTCACCGGCTATGGCCTGGAGAACACCGGCGTCGCCCTGACCGAGCGCGGCGCGATCGACGTCGACGGCCGCTGCCGCACCTCCGTGCCGCACATCTACGCCATCGGCGACGTCACCGCGAAGCTGATGCTCGCGCACACCGCCGAGGCCATGGGCGTCATCGCCTCCGAGACCATCGCGGACGCCGAGACGATGGAGCTCGACTACCCGATGATCCCGCGCGCCACCTACTGCCAGCCGCAGATCGCCAGCTTCGGCTGGACCGAGAAGCAGGCGCGCGAGAAGGGCTTCGACGTCAAGGTCGCGAAGTTCCCCTTCACCGCGAACGGCAAGGCGCACGGCCTCGGCGACGCCACCGGCTTCGTCAAGATCGTCGCGGACGCGAAGTACGGCGAGATCATCGGCGCCCACCTGATCGGTCCCGACGTCACCGAGCTGCTGCCCGAGCTGACCCTGGCCCAGCAGTGGGACCTCACGGTCCACGAGGTCGCCCGGAACGTCCACGCGCACCCGACCCTGGGCGAGGCCGTGAAGGAGGCGATCCACGGGCTCGCCGGCCACATGATCAATTTCTGAGATTCCTCCCGCGACCTGGCGGTTTCGCCGGGAATCGCACAGGTTCGGGTGATAGGCACTGAAAGGTGCCGAGCGAAAGGGCGCCGAACGACGAGGTGCCGAGCAGAACCCCTCCGGGTGGCGAACCGTCCCGGCCGATCAGGTCGTGGGTGCGTTCGTCACCCGGCACGCACGCGTGGCTGGCGGTCATCGCGCTCACCAGCCTCGTCATCGCGCTCGCCCCGCCCGGCGTGGAGAACTACTTCCTCCACCGCAACAGCAGCAACCTGCACCAGCTCGCGCACCATCCGGTCCGGGCCCTGCTCGGCAGCGCGTTCTGGATCGAGGACCCGGCCGGCATCGTGCTGTACGCGGCGCTCTTCGAGCTCCTGCACGCGCCCGTGGAGCGCTGGCTCGGCACCGCGAAGTGGCTCTTCATCGTCGCCGCCGCGCACGTCACGGCGACGCTCGTCAGCCAGCAGGTGGTCCTGGCGGCCATTCGCCTCCACGACGTGCCGCGCAGCATGGCCCACGTCGTCGACATCGGGGTCAGTTACGGGCTCGCCGCCTCGGCGGGCATCCTCACCTACCGGCTCGCCCGCCCCTGGCGCTGGCTCTACCTGGCGGGCGTGGTCGCGTTCTTCGTCGTCCCGCTCGTCACCGAACGCACGTACACCGATCTGGGGCACACGATCGCCCTGGCCGTCGGTCTCGCCTGCTACCCGCTGACGCGCGGAAAACAGGTCGCACACGAACGGCGACCCGGCGCACACTAGGCGTACGGGGGACACGGGGGATCTCCCGAGGGGAGGGGCGGCCGCTTCGAGCGCGCGGACCACGGTCCGCGCGGGCCGCCCCTCCTTTTTGAAAGTCTCGAGTCTGCAAGCCTCGAGCTTTCTCGGCCTCGGAACCCCTCCGAAGACCCGGGCCGGTTCAGCCGGCCAGCAGGCGCTCCAGGACGACCGCGATGCCGTCCTCCTCGTTCGAGGCGGTCACCTCGTCGGCCACCGCCCGCAGCTCCGTGTGCGCGTTGCCCATGGCCACGCCGTGGGCCGCCCAGCCGAACATCGGGATGTCGTTGGGCATGTCGCCGAAGGCGATCGTCTCCGCCGCCTTCACACCCAGCCGGCGCGCGGCGAGCGAGAGACCCGTCGCCTTGCTGAGGCCGAGCGGCAGGATCTCCACGATGCCGGGCCCCGCCATGACGATGTCCACGAGCCCGCCGACCGTGGCGCGGGCGGCCCGGGTCAGCTCGTCGTCGGTCAGCGTCGGGTGCTGGATGTAGAGCTTGGTCAGCGGTGCCGACCACAGCTCCGCCGGGTCCTCGTACGGCACGTACGGCAGCGGGCCCTCGTGGGCCAGGTAGCCGGGGCCCATCAGGACCTCGCCCTCCAGGCCGTCGCGGCTCGCGGCGAGGGCCAGCGGGCCCACCTCGGCCTCGATCTTGGACAGGGCCAGGCCGGCGAGCTGCCGGTCCAGGGTCAGCGAGGTCAGCAGCCGGTGCTCACCGGCGTGGTAGACCTGCGCACCCTGCCCGCACACCGCGATCCCCTCGTAGCTGAGGTCGTCGAGGATGTGCCGGGTCCAGGGGACCGCCCGGCCGGTGACCACGATGTGGGCGGCGCCCGCCGCCGTCGCGGCGGCGAGCGCGTCCCGCGTACGGTCCGAGACGGACTCGTCGGACCGCAGCAGCGTCCCGTCGAGGTCCGTCGCGACCAGGCGGTAGGGGAAGGGGCTCACTTGGCGATCGGCTCCAGGACCTCACGACCGCCGAGGTACGGCCGGAGCACCTCGGGCACCCGCACCGAGCCGTCGGCCAACTGGTGGTTCTCCAGGATCGCCACGATCGTGCGCGGTACGGCGCACAGCGTGCCGTTCAGGGTGGCCAGCGGCTGCACCGTCTTCTTGCCGCCCTGCTCGTCGCGCATGCGGACGGAGAGGCGGCGGGCCTGGAAGCTGTCGCAGTTCGACGCCGAGGTCAGCTCGCGGTACTTGCCCTGGGTCGGGATCCACGCCTCGCAGTCGAACTTGCGGGAGGCGGAGGCGCCGAGGTCACCGGTGGCGACGTCGATGACCTGGAACGGCAGTTCCAGACCGGTCAGCCACTGCTTCTCCCACTCCAGGAGGCGCTTGTGCTCGTCCTCCGCGTCCTCGGGCGCGACGTACGAGAACATCTCGACCTTGTCGAACTGGTGGACGCGGAAGATGCCGCGGGTGTCCTTGCCGTACGTACCGGCCTCGCGGCGGAAGCAGGGCGAGAAGCCCGCGTACCGCAGCGGCAGCTTGTCGGCGTCGATGATCTCGTCCATGTGGTACGCGGCGAGGGGGACCTCGGAGGTGCCGACGAGGTAGTAGTCGTCCTTCTCCAGGTGGTACACGTTCTCCGCGGCCTGGCCGAGGAAGCCGGTGCCCTCCATGGCGCGCGGGCGGACCAGCGCGGGGGTCAGCATGGGGATGAAGCCGGCCTCGGTGGCCTGGGCGATCGCCGCGTTGACCAGGGCCAGTTCCAGGAGGGCGCCGACGCCGGTCAGGTAGTAGAAGCGCGAGCCGGAGACCTTGGCTCCCCGCTCCACGTCGATGGCGCCGAGCGCCTCGCCCAGCTCCAGGTGGTCCTTGGGCTCGAAGCCCTCGGCCGCGAAGTCGCGGACGGTGCCGTGCGTCTCCAGGACGACGAAGTCCTCCTCGCCGCCGACCGGGACGTCCGTGTGGACGATGTTCCCGAGCTGGAGCAGCAGGCGCTTGGCCGTCTCGTCGGCCTCGTTCTGCTCGGCCTCGGCGGCCTTGACGTCGGTCTTGAGCTGCTCGGCCTTCTGCAGGAGTTCGGCGCGCTCCTCCGGGGTGGCCCTGGGGATCAGCTTGCCGAGCGCCTTCTGCTCGGATCGGAGCTCGTCGAAGCGGACGCCGGACGACCTGCGCCGCTCATCGGCGGAGAGCAGGGCGTCGACGAGGGAGACGTCCTCTCCACGGGCGCGCTGGGAGGCGCGAACACGGTCGGGGTCCTCACGGAGCAGGCGAAGGTCAATCACCCCACCAGGCTACCGGTGCGTGTCGGCGCGACCCCACCGGATAAGGGGGCGTGTGCCGTTTCACCCGAATTGCCACTCTCGGAAATGCCGGAGGTGAGGCGTGTGCATTTAGTTATCCACAGGCTGTGTGGAAGTTCTGTGGACTATGGAAAGAGTCGCAGGCTTTTCTCGCCCCGCGCCTGGGAAATCCGTGATCAAACAGCATCGAGACACTCATTCGGGTGGGAATCACTCACTCCGAAGAGTGGGTCCTTCGGGCGATGCTGACGGGGGCGCGGGTGGAGCGCTGTGGATGGAGCCTTCGGTGAAGGGGTGCGGCCAGGGCGATTTGTCGACCTTGCCGGAGTGCGGTGTCGACTTGTCCCCAGGTCGTACGGAATACCTGTGGATAACCTCTGTGGGTAACCGAAAAGTATGCAGGTAGGACTAGTGGTTCGTACCTGTGGACGACCGCGCACGCTCCGGAGGGCGATCCGTCATTCTCGGATCAGGCCCGACCGTCCTGGGCCCTCGCCAACCAGTCGGAGGCCGCCATGAACTCCCCGTCCGAGGTGCCGCGCCGCAGCGCCCGCACGTCCTCGACCGCGACGCCCGCCCGCGGGTACGAGCCGAGGAAGCGCACCCTGGGGCAGATCCGCTTGAGCCCCATCAGCGCCTCCCCCACCCGGCGGTCCGCGATGTGGCCCTCGGCGTCCACGGCGAAGCAGTAGTTCCCGATCCCCGCGCCCGTGGGACGGGACTGAATCAGCATCAGGTTCACCCCGCGCACCGCGAATTCCTGGAGCAGTTCGAGGAGGGCACCCGGATGATCGTCACCCAGCCACAGCACCACCGAGGTCTTGTCCGCGCCCGTCGGGGCCGCGGGCCGGGCCGGCCGGCCCACGAGCACGAACCGCGTCTCGGCGTTCTCCGCGTCGTGGATCTCGGTGACCAGCGCTTCCAGGCCGTACGTCGCCGCCGCGAACTCCCCCGCGAAGGCGGCGTCGAAGCGGCCCTCGCGCACCAGCCGGGCCCCGTCCGCGTTGGACGCGGCCGACTCCCACACGGCGTCGGGCAGGTGCTTCCGCAGCCAGTTCCGGACCTGCGGCTGGGCCACCGGGTGGCCCGTGACCGTCTTGATCTCCGAGAGTTCGGTCCCGGGCCGGACGAGGAGCGCGAAGGCGATCGGCAGGAGCACCTCGCGGTAGATCATCAGCGGCTCGCCGGAGGCCAGTTCGTCCAGGGTCGCGGTCACCCCGCCCTCGACCGAGTTCTCGATCGGGACGAGCGCGGCGGCGGCCTCCCCGTTCCGTACGGCGTCGAGGGCGGCCGGGACCGAGACCATGGGGACGAGCTCCCGTGTCGCGGCCTCGGGAAGCGTGCGCAGCGCCGCTTCGGTGAAGGTGCCTTCGGGGCCGAGATAGGTGTACCGGGTGGCGGACATACCGTCACCCTAATGGTCCCCGGAGGCCGCCGACGGCTGTCCGCCGGACACCGCTGCCCACCATCGGCCGGGCACCGGCGCCGCGCTCCGTCCTCCGTCGGGCGACCGCGCCCCGCTCCGGCGACGGCCGGGCCCCGGCGTCCGGACCCTCCGGCGGCCGGACGCCTCGCGGCGGTCGTCGTCCGGGCGGTCTCACGCCTCCGGGAAGCGCTGGTCTCACGCCTCCAGAAGGCGCTGGTCTCACGCCTCCAGGAGGCGCTGGCCCACGTACTCGCCCTCGGCGGAGCCGCCCGGCACCGCGAAGAGGCCGCTCGACTCGTGGCGGACGAACGGGGACAGCGCGTCGCCCCGGTCGAGCTTGCGCTGCACCGGGACGAAGCCCCGGAGCGGGTCCGCCTGCCAGCAGACGAAGAGGAGACCGGCGTCCGGCGTCCCGTCCGGACCGATGCCGTCGTGGAAGGAGAACGGCCTGCGCAGCATCGCCGCCCCGCCGTTCTGTTCGGGGGCGGAGATCCGGGCGTGGGCGTTGTCGGGGATCACCGTTCCGCCGTCGGGGCCCCGCTTGTTCAGGTCGAGCGCGGCGGTCTCGGCGCCGCCGGTGAGCGGAGCCCCGTCGGACTTCCGGCGCCCGATCACCTTCTCCTGCTCGCCCAGCGGCAGCTTCTCCCAGTCGTCCAGGAGCATCCGGATCCGGCGCACCACCGCGTAGGAACCGCCGGCCATCCACTCCTCGGCACCGGCGGCTCCGGCGGGGACGAAGATCCGCCGGTCGAAGTCGGGGTCGGAGGGCTTCGGGTTGCGGCTGCCGTCGACCTGGCCCATGAGGTTGCGGGAGGTCATCGGCCGCGCGGTGGCACCGGCCGAGCGGTTGAAGCCGTTCATCTGCCAGCGCACCCGGGCCGCGTTCCCTGCGTCCTTCTGCACGGCCCGCAGCGCGTGGAAGGCGACGAGGGCGTCGTCGGCACCGACCTGCACCCACAGATCGCCCTCCGAGCGCCGGGGGTCCAGGGCGTCCGAGGAGAAGGCCGGCAGCGGGTCCAGCCCGGCGGGGCGCCGGGCGGCGAGGCCGGTGCGGTCGAAGAAGGTGCGGCCGAAGCCGAAGGTGAGCGTGAGGGAGGAGGGGCCCGCGTCGAGCGCGACCCCGGTGTCCCGGGTTGGCGCCTCGCCCGCCATCAGCACCTTCGCCGTGGCCGACCAGCGGCGCATCAGCGCGATGGCCTCCTTGCGCCCGGCTCCGGGGGCGAGGTCGAAGGCGACCAGATGGCCACGGGCCTGGAGCGGGGTGGTGATGCCCGCCTGATGTTTCCCGTGAAACATCACCTCGGTCGAGCCGACGGTGGTCAGGGCCGCCGCACTCCCGGCGCCGTTCGCGGAGCCGGTGTCCTCGCCGGACACGGCCGCCGAGATCCCGGCGCCGCCGGCCGCGCCGGCGATCAGGCCGACCGCGCCCGCCGCGCCGACGGTGCCGAGCAGCCGTCGCCGGGAGACCTCGAGGACGCCGGTCTCGCTCTTGTCGCGCTCGCTGTTGTCGCTCTCGCTCACGGGGGATCAGCCGATCTTCACGTTCTTGTCGATGGTGGTCTGGTCGATGTCGGAGGTACGGACGGTCACCTGGATCCGCCACTCGCCGGGCATCGGGATCTGGACGCCGCTCGCGCTCCAGTGTCCGGCCTGGATGCGGTCGGGGGCGACGGGCAGCGGGCCCACGTTCTTCGCCTCCAGGGTGAGGGCGATCTTGATCTCGGGGACGTCCAGCGGCTTGCCGTCGGGGCGTTCGACGTAGAGGTGCAGCCCGTTGGCGCCGGTGCGGCCGGGATCGAGGCTGAGCCGCACGACGCCCTTGCCGTCGACGCCGCCGGTGTCGAAGGGCAGCCGGAGGTCGACGGGCCGGTCGGGCACGGCGACCGGGCCGGAGGCGGCGTTGGACCGTCCGGCCTCCTCCTCGGTACGGCCGGGCTCGGTCGCGGTGAGGACGGTGGTCACGGCGAGGAGCACGACGGCGACGGCGGCCTCGGTCAGCACCGAGCGGCGCAGCCCGGACCGCTCGGGGTCGGCGTCCCGCTCCCGCTTGCGCCGGGCGGTGGCCACGGCGGCCCGCTGCCGGGCGAGCTGAGCGGCCCGCTCGGGATCGACGCCGGATGCGGCGGCAGGAGCCCCGCCGCTCTCGGTCTCGTCCGCTTCCCCGGACTCCGAGGCGTCCTCCGCTTCCTCCGCTTCCTCCGCTTCTTCTTCCTCCCCCGTCTCCCTCTCGGTCGAAGTCAGGTCCTTGGTCGAAGTCGGGCCCTCGGTCGGAGTCGGGTCCTCCGCCGAAGGCAGGTCCGCGAGCCTCTGTGTCCAGCGGCGGGAGATCCAGGCGATCCCGACGAGGACGCCCATCAGGCCGATCTTGACGAGGAGGAGCTGGCCGTAGCGGGTGCCGGTCAGGGCGGACCAGGAGCCGACCTGGCGCCAGGACTGGTAGAGGCCGGTGGCCGCGAGGACGGCCACGGAGGCGAAGGCGACCTTGGAGAAGCGTTCGACGGCGGCGCGGTCGACGGAGGGCGTCCGGTAGAGGGCCACCAGCAGCACGGTGAGGCCGCCGAGCCAGGCGGCCACGGCGAGGAGGTGCAGGATGTCCACGGGCATGGCGATGCCCGGCTGGATTCCGGTCGAGGCGTGCTCGGCCAGGGCCCAGGTGCCGGCGATCCCGGTGGCCACCACGGTGCCGCCCACGCCGAGGCCGAAGACGAGGTCCCTCTTCTCCTTCGGGTCGGTGCGCCGGGTGTAGGAGCCGAAGAGGACGGCCACGAAGAGCGCGGCCGCGCCGAGCAGCAGCAGCCGGGAGGTGAGCGCGGCCCCGGTCTTCGTCTCCAGGACGCTCTTCAGGCCCGCGAGGTCGAAGGCGTCGGAGAGTTCGCCGGAGCCGGTGTACGGGTTGCGCAGGAGCAGCATCACCAGGGTGGCGCCGGTGAGGGTCAGCCAGGCCCGCACCACCGTCCGCTGCACCGGGCGGACGCTCGCGCCGTGCGGCCAGCAGACCAGGACGAAGGCGCCGCCGCCGACGAGGACGGCGAAACCGGCGTACGAGAGGTAGCGCGCGATGCCGTAGAGGGCCCCGACGAGTCCGCCGCCGGGCTCCTGGTCGGGCAGGGCGACGGAGGTCTGGGAGGGGGCTCCGATGGAGAAGGTGAAGGCGCCGGCGACGGGGTGGCTGTCGGCGGAGACGGCCTGCCACGCCACGGTGTACGTGCCGTCGGGCAGCCCGGCGCGGAGCCCCACCCCGTACCGCACGACGGAGCCGCTGCACAGGTCGCGTATCTCGCCGGTGTCGGCCCGCCGTCCCGCCGGGTCGAGGACCCGGATGGAGTCGGCGCTCATGGCGACCTGCTCGGAGAAGGTGAGGTTGACCTCCTTGGGCGCGGTGACGACCACCGCCCCGTCCTGCGGGTCGCTGCCGGTGAGCGCCGCGTGCGCGGAGGCGGGCGCGGCGCCGGCGAGCAGCGTGCCGAGGAGCGCGGCCGCGAGGATCAGCAGCCGTGCCAGGGCGGTGCCGAGGCGCGGGGCGGTGGTTGTCATCTCTGGGTCACTCCGTCGGTCAGTTCTGTGCGAACCGGTCCTGTGCGTGCCGGTCCTGCGCGGGATCGGGTTCCTGCGCGAACCGGTTCCGTGCGAACTCCGTCAACGCGGTCAGTGCTGCTGCGGGTTGTGGTTGGCGGCCTCGACGGGAAGGTCGACCTTGATCGGGTCGGACTTCTCGAAGTGGAGCTCGACGCTGACCTTGTCGCCCTGCCGGGGCTTCTCCTTCAGCGACATGAACATGATGTGGTTGCCCCCGCGTGCCAGGGAGAGCTTCCCGTTCGCGGGGATGTCGAAGAACTTCACCTCCTGCATCTTCTGGTTCTTCGTCTCGTGGATCGTGACGTCGTCCGAGACCGGGCTGGTGACGGAGGTCAGCCGGTCGGCCGTGTCGCCGTCGTTGGTGATGGTGAGGAAGCCGCCGGCCATGTCCATCACCGGCTGGGGCATGAACGCGCCGCTGACCTTCAGTTCCGGCTTCCCGTGCCCGGCCGAACCGTCGGACGAGGACGAGCACCCGGTCAGCGCGAGCGAGGCGGCGAGGGCCACGGCGGCGGACAGGGCGGTGGTGCGGCGGTTCACGGGTTCTCCCCCTTGATGAGCTTCGGCAGGTCCTTGGCGTAGTCCTCGACGGTCGTGTCCTCGCCGTACAGGACGTAGCCCTGGTCGGTGGTGGGCGAGAAGGCGATCACCTGGGCCCCGTGCATGGAGACGACCTTGCCGTCCTTCTCCTTCTTCGGCGGGTCGATGCCGATGCCGATCTGCCGGGCACCCGCCTGGATGGCGGAGAACTCGCCGGTGAGACCGGTGAAGGAGGGGTCGCCGGCGGCGGGCAGCCACTTGGCGAGCTCGGCGGAGGTGTCCCGCTCGGGGTCGGTGGTGACGAAGACGACCTGGAGCTTGTCCTGGTCGGCCTTGGGGAGCTGCTTCTTGGCGATGGCGATGTTGCTCATCGTCATGGGGCAGACGTCGGGGCAGTGCGTGTAGCCGAAGTAGATCAGGGTCGGCTTGCCCTTGGTGCGCTCGCGCAGGTCGTACGTCCGGCCCTTGGTGTCGGTGAGGACGAGCGCGGGCTTGGGGTACGGCCGGTCCAGGACGGTCGCGGCCCTGGTGGAGTCGGAGCCGCCGGAGACCTCGGCGACGGAACCCTTGCCTGTGCCGGAGGCCTTGCCGTCGTCACCGAGGCCGACGGCCACGGTGATCCCGACCGCCGCGGCGATCGCGGCCGCGGCGATGACCAGCGGGGTGCGCCGGCCCGGGCGGCCCGGACGCGCCGGACCGCCCTCGGACTCGGGGGTGTTCTTCTTCTGTGCGGACATGCTGTTTCTTTCCGTGTCCTTCGGGAGGAAGTACGGCCGTCAGGCCGAGCGGCGGCGGCCGGCGAGGACGCCGAAGGCCACACCGGCCACGCCGACGAGGATGCCGACGACGCCGAGGATCCGGGCGGTGGTGTCGGAGGAGGAAGAGGAGGAGGAAGCCACGGCGTCCTTGCCGTGGTCGCCCGCCTTGTCGTCGTGACCCTCCTTCTCCCCGGTGGAGGCGGAGGCGGTGGCGGACGGCGCGGCGCCGCCGCCGTGGTGGTCGTCGGACGCGGCGGAGAGCTTCAGGACGGGGGCCGGGTTCTGCGGCTCCTCGGCGCCCTCCTTCTGCTCCTCGATCCAGCGCACGACCTCCTTGTTGGAGTACGTCTGGACCGACTTGAGGACGAGCTGGTCGGCGTCCTCGGGCAACTGCCCGAGGGAGAGCGGGAAGGTCTGGAAGAAGCCGGGCTCGATCCCCTTGCCGTCGGCGGTCCAGGTGACCTTGGAGACGGCCTCGTTGATCTTCTTGCCGTGCAGCTCCAGCGGCTTGTCGAGCTTGCTCTTCGTCACCTCGGCCTTCCAGCCGGGGACGGGCTGCGGCATGACGGAGGCGAGCGGGTGGTCGAGCGGGAAGTTGACCTCCAGCTTCACGGTGGAGGCGTTGTCGCGCTCGTTCGGCACCTTGATGTTGACGGTCGCGTAGCCCCCCTTGGCGGCCTCGCCCAGCGGCTGCACGCTGACGTGCGCGAAGGCGGTGCCGGAGAGCAGCACGACGGAGGAGAGGGCGATGCCCCCGGCGAGGGCGGCACGGGTGGAGATGCGGGAAACGCTCATGACGGGACACTCCAGCTCGGAGAGGAAACGGAGAAGGACGGGAAGGTCGGCACGCCGGGTCGGGAAACCAGGTAGGGAATCCGGCAAGGGAACCCTGAACGGCAACCCGGGACGGGAATCCGGTCAGGCGTGCGGACGGACGCGGTCCCACTCCTGTCGAGCGGACCGCGTCAGGCTGCGAGGACGCAGTCGGCGGCCGGCGGCCCGCGCCTGATCACCGTGTCCCTGAGCGCCTCGGCCACCGGCGGCGGCGAGGAGTCGAAGGCCGTGCGGAGGGTCCGCCGGGGCGCGGTGCGCGCCGCCGACGGCAGCCCGGCGAGCAGGGCCCGTACGAGACGGAGCGCGGCCCGCAGCGAGCGGACCCGGGTGTGCTCCGCGAGCTCCGTCACGCCCTGCTCGGAGAGGTCGACGAGCCGGCCGAGGGCGCGATCGCCGCGCCGCAGCAGCCAGCCCGTGGCCAGGGCGGCGAGCAGGTGCCCCAGGAGCATGGGCAGGCCGGGCAGCAGGCCGTCGGCGGGGACGGCCGCCGAGGCGACCGCGCCGTGCCCCGCGTGGGCGTGGACGGCGGCCGGGTCGAGCCCGGCGTCGGTGAGGATCCTGGTGGCGTCGGTGGGGCTGAGGGACGCGGCCCCCGCCCCGCAGACCAGGCGCGCCGCCATCCGGACGAGGGCGTCGTCGGCCTGTGCGCCCAGGGCGAGCCGGTGCTGCCCGAGGCCGAAGAGGACGTGCAGGCCGAGCTGTCCGGCCGCGAGGGCGCCGACGACGGAGCCGAGGGAGCGTTCGCGTCCGCCGAAGAGGACGGCGACCCCGAACACGCCGAGGAAACCGGCGGCCAGGGACCACGGGGCGACGCCCGCGCACGCCGCGAGGGCGTGTCCCAGCGCGGACAGCACGACGCAGACCGCGGTGAACACCGCGGCCCTCAGCAGTCGTGGGCCGAGCGCGGGGGCAGACATGGCGGGCCCATCATCGCACCACGCCTCCCACCGCCGTACGGCAGGTCCGGAAGGTCGTCCTTGGGTCTCTTCGGGCCGACATACACCGGCCTGCCTGCTCCGGGCATCCGCCGAACGAGCGCTCTTGACGCCTCCGGGGGCTTACGGAACCGCCCGCACGGCAATAGGTACCGGTACGTCGTGCCGCAGGACCACGGGTCCGCCGAGCCGATGCCGGGAGGCTGGAGCATGAGCATCTGGTGGTCACTCCATCTGCGGCGCGAAGCCGCGAGCGTGCCGCTCGCGCGCCGGCTACTGCTGGGCACGATGGAGACCGCGGGGGTCGACCCCGACGTGTCGTACGAGCTGTCGGTGGCGCTGACCGAGGCGTGTGCGAACGCGGTCGAGCACGGCGGCGCGGGCGCGGCCCCCGGCACGGTGCCGGACGGCCTCGGCGGCCCCGACGACCCGGGCGGGGCGCTCTCGGGGGCGTACCGGGTGACGGCGTACCTGGACGGCGAGACCTGTCGCATCGAGGTGGCCGACTCGGGGCCCGGCTTCCCGTACGCGGAGCTCCCCGCGGCCCCGGCGGACGCCGAGCACGGACGCGGGATGCGGCTGATCGAGGAGCTCTCCGACCACGTGCAGTTCGGCAACCGCTCGGGCCGGGGCGGCGCGGTGGTCAGCTTCGACAAGATCCTGAAGTGGAAGGACACCCCGTCCCTCCTCATGGCGTAGCCGCCCCGGGGCGCCGGAGGGACACGGGTACGGAGAAGGGCCCCCGCCGGTCGGTCGGCGGAGGCCCTTCGTGTTCCAACGTACGCGGAGGTCAGCCCTTCAGCGAGGCCATCCACGCCTCGACCTCGTCGGAGCGGCGCGGCAGCGCGTCCGAGAGGTTCCGGTTGCCGTCCTCGGTGACGAGGATGTCGTCCTCGATCCGGACGCCGATGCCCCGGTACTCCTCCGGTACGGTCAGGTCGTCGGCCTGGAAGTACAGACCCGGCTCGACGGTCAGGCACATGCCCGGCTCGAGCGTCGTGTCGACGTAGGCCTCGGTGCGCGCGGCGGCGCAGTCGTGGACGTCCATGCCGAGCATGTGGCCGGTGCCGTGCAGGGTCCAGCGGCGCTGGAGGCCGAGCTCCAGGACGCGCTCGACCGGACCCTCGACCAGGCCCCACTCGACGAGCTTCTCGGCGAGGACGCGCTGGGCGGCGTCGTGGAAGTCGCGGTAGGCGGCGCCCGGCTTCACCGCGGCGATGCCGGCCTCCTGCGCCTCGTACACGGCGTCGTAGATCTTGCGCTGGAGGTCGGTGTACCGGCCGTTGATCGGCAGGGTGCGGGTGATGTCGGCGGTGTAGAGCTCGTTCGTCTCCACGCCGGCGTCGAGCAGCAGCAGGTCGCCGGAGCGCACGTCGCCGTCGTTGCGCACCCAGTGCAGGGTGGTGGCGTGCGGTCCCGCGGCGCAGATGGAGCCGTAGCCGATGTCGTTGCCCTCGACGCGGGCGCGCAGGAAGAACGTGCCCTCGATGTAGCGCTCGCTGGTGGCCTCGGCCTTGTCGATGACCTTGACGACGTCCTCGAAGCCGCGGGCGGTGGCGGCGCAGGCCTTCTCCAGCTCGGAGACCTCGAAGGAGTCCTTCACGAGGCGGGCCTCGGAGAGGTACACGCGCAGCTCTTCGTCGCGCTCGGCGGTGACCTTGTCGGTCAGCGCGGCCTCGATGCCGGCGTCGTGGCCGCGGACGGCGCGGACCGGGCCGGTGGCCTCCGCGAGCGCGCCGGCGAGCTCGCGCACGTCCTTGGCCGGGATGCCGAGGAGCTGCTCGGCCTCGGCGAGGGAGTGGCGGCGGCCGACCCACAGCTCGCCCTGGCCGTCGAGCCAGAACTCGCCGTTCTCGCGGTCGGAGCGCGGCAGCAGGTAGATCGTGGCCTCGTGGCCGTCCTCGGCCGGCTCCAGGACGAGGACGCCGTCCTGGGTCTGGTCGCCGGTGAGGTACGCGTACTCGGTGGAGGCGCGGAAGGCGTACTCGGTGTCGTTCGACCGGGTCTTCAGCTTGCCGGCCGGGATCACCAGGCGCTCGCCCGGGAAGCGGGCGGAGAGCGCGGCGCGGCGCTCGGCGGTCCGGTCGGCCTGGGCGATCGGCTCCAGGCCGTGCAGCTCGGTGTCGGCCCAGCCGGACTTCATGTTCTCGGCCAGCTCGTCGGACACGCCCGGGTAAAGGCCGTTCTTGCGCTGCTTGATCGGCTGGTCTTCGGTCTCTTCCGGGGTCTCCGGGGTGAGCTCCTCGGCCACGGGTCTGCCTCCTCTGGTACGACACTGAACCCCCACCATCGTACGGTCGTACGGAAGGGGGCCCAGGGCCGGAAGGCCCATTACCGGAACGTCACGGTCCGCTTACTCGGGCGGCCCCGGCACGCGTACGCGTCCCCACTCGGATCCTCACTCGAAACGGACCGCGAGCAGGACCACGTCCTCCCCCTCCACGGTCGGGTCGAGGCCCTCGGGCAGGAGGGTCCGCAGGACGTGGTCGGCGACCGCGCCCGGGTCGGACCGGTCCGCTCCCGGCACGCTCGCGGCCGCCGCGTGGAGCCGGGCGAAGGCCCGGTCCGTGGCGTCGCCGGTACGGCGCAGCAACCCGTCCGTGTAGAGGAGCACCGTTTCTCCCGGCGCGGGGGACAGCTCCACGCTCGGCGCCTCCCAGCACGTCAGCATCCCGAGGGGGGCCGACAGCGAGGTCTCGACGAACTCGGTGCGGCGGTCGCCGACGACCAGCGGCGGGGCGTGCCCGGCCCCGGCGAGCACGATCCGGCGCTGCGCGGGTTCGGCGTACGCGAAGAGCGCGGTCGCGGAGCGGGCGGGTTCGGTGAGCCGCAGCAGGAGTTCGAGGTCGGAGAGGACGGCGACCGGGTCCTCGCCCTCCATCACCGCGTACGCCCGGAGGGAGGCGCGCAGCCGGCCCATGGCGGCGAGCGCGCTGGGGCCGGTCCCGGAGACGGAGCCGACGGCGAGGCCGAGGGCGCCCTCGGGCAGCGGCAGCGCGTCGTACCAGTCGCCGCCGCCCTGCGAGCCGGTGAGGTGGCGGACGGCGAGCCGGACGCCGGGGACGCGGGGGAGCCGGCTCGGGAGCAGCTCCTCGGCGACGGTGGCGACCCGCACGCGGGCGCGCTCGACCTGGAGGAGCCGGGCGAGGTGCTCGGTGGCGAAGCGGCCGTAGAGCCCGATGAGGTGGCGCCGGCGTTCGTCGGGTTCGGCGGGCTCGTCGTAGAGCCAGACGGCCGCGCCGAGCCCGCCGGCCTCCTCGGTGGCGAGGGGCAGGGCGTAGCTGGCGGCGTAGCCGAGACGGGCGGCGACCTCGCGGTGGCGCGGGTCGAGCCCCTCCTCGGTGCGCACGTCGCGGATGGCGATCGGCTCGGGCACGCGCGCGGGGCGGGTGGAGGAAGGACGGGTGGACGTGGGGCCGGCTTCGGGCAGGCCGTCGAGGAGGCGGCCGTAACCGCCCGAGCCGCGCGGGACGGTCTCGATGGTGCCGAGGTCGGCGTGGGCGAGGCCGAGGCCGATGGTGCCGGCGGGGCCGAGGCCGTCGGCGGGTTCGAGGACGGCCATGCCGCGGCGGGCGCCGACGAGGGCGGCTCCGGCGCCGAGCACCTCGCGGAGGGCCCCGTCGAGGGAGGAGGTCTTGATCAGACGCTCGGTGAGTTCGTGCAGGGTGGTGAGGTCGGAGACCCAGGAGGCCAGCCGGTCCTGGATCAGGACTCCGGGGGGCAGGGCCGCGTCGGAGGGGGCCGCGGCCGGGGGAACTCCGGGGAGGGGCGCCGCAGTGTGCGGTGGCGCGGGAACCGTTGAATCGATTCCAGCCACTTTCGGCAGACGCGGGGCACTCATGCCAGTCGGCTTTCCGACCGGTGCGTTTGACGCCATAGCATCGCAAACCCCCATGTCATCCTGCGCCGCTCGATGTACCCACATGTACACGCACAAGAGGAGCGATGTCCAGCATTGTCCCCACGGGAAAAGTGGTGTCCGTGAGGTCGTGCGAGAGGGTTGAAGTAAGCGGGAAGTTGGCCGAAAATTACCCCCGGTGTGCACCTTTTGCGGTCGACTGGCGTCGTTTGAAAGCGCGTCATTCCGAGCGTGCGGGGTACGTAAACGGTGACAGGCAGGGGCAGTTGCGATCGCCCCGGAACGTGATGCGGGACCCCGGCGTCTTCCACGCCGCAGGCCGCGGCCCGCCACCGACTGGCGGGGAACGTGTTCTGAACCGCTCCGGATCTGACCTGGCTCCATCGGGCTCCACCTGGCTCCACCGGGATGTACACGGTTTTTCCGGCCCGGCCGGCCCCGCCCCCACGCGGTCCGGCACTCCGCCGACCCGGTACGCGCTGATACGCACGGTGAATGAATCTGCACGTGGTGTGTTGGGAATTCGGCGTTCAACGGAAAGGAACGAGCGCTCATGCGCGAGATCCTCGGAAGGCGACGCAGGCTCCGGTTCCGGCGGGGGGCGAGGACCGCACGGCTCGACGCGGCGGTCACCTTCGCCGTCGAATGGAACTGGCCCGTCCTGCCGGGCGCGGGCCTGCGAACGACGCCCCGCACGGCCGCGGGCCTCAAGGTGCTGTCCCGTACGGCCGCGGGTCTGAAGATCCTGCTCCGCGCGGACGCGGAACCCGGCTGTTCCTGTCCCGACCCCGACTGCGTGGTGCCCGGCGCGCACCCCTACGACCCCGGACTGCTCGCGGCCACCACGGACGAGCGCATGGTCCGCTGGTGGTGGACCGCGCGCCCGGACGCCCCGGTGGTCCTCGCCACGGGCGGCGGCGCGCCCTGCGCGGTCAGCCTCCCCGCGCCGGCGGGCGCCCGGGCCCTCGCCGCGCTCGACGCCACGGGCATGCGCCTCGGGCCGGTGATCGCCACCCCCACCCGGTGGTCGATCCTCGTCGCCCCGTACGACCTGGAACGGTTGGGCGAGCTGCTGTACGCGAAGGACAGCGTGCCCAGTTCGCTGAGGTTCCACAGTGAGGGCGGCTATCTCTTGCTCCCGCCCTCGGTCGCGGGCTCCGGACAGGTCCGCTGGGAGCGGGCGCCCCTCGCGGGCTCGGCCCGCCCGTGGCTGCCGGACGTCGAGGCGGTGGTCGACGCCCTGGTGGAGGCGAGCACGAGCACGCCGGGCGGCGGAAGCCGGCTGGCGTACTGAGGCCGGACCGCCGTCCCCCGTCGCGCACGGCGGCGGTCGTTCACCCGAACGGGTGCGTCCCGGACCGATTCGTACGGGAAACGGGTGCGCGGCCGTCCGGGCACCCGTGGTCCGCCGCTATGTTCGCCCCACCGTTCAGGATCTCCAGCCGAGCAGGAGCAGGTGGGCCCGATGACTCCGGTGAACCTCCGCGTGGTCGCACTCGGGGCCGCCGTCACGGCCGCCGTCCTGCTCCCGCTCGTCGCGACGGCGGGGCCGGTGGGTCCGGCGGGACCGGTGGGTGCGGAGGAATCGGCGAAGGCGGCGGGGAATGCCGCGCGGCCGGCCGGTGCCCGGAGCGAGGGCGACGGCAAGTCGGGGGACGACGGGGAGACCGGACGCGACGGAGAGGCGCGGGGACCGTGGAAGGGCCTCGGCGCCGGATCCCGTACGGCGGAGCCGACCGTTCCCGCGACCCCCTCCGACCCTCCCGCTCCTTCCGTCCCTCCGGCCCCCGACGCACCGGTGGCGTCGGAGCGGATCACGCGCTGTGGGCCGGAACTCGCCTCTCCCGGCGGGGTCGAGGCGCAGACGTGTGTCCTGAACGAGGGGTCCGATGTCTGGGCGCGTACGTACTACCGCAACACCACGGGACAGGAACTCGACGCGTTTCTGACCCTCATGGCCCCCGGCGGGCGGACCGTGCACGTGCGCTGCGCGGTTCCGGCGCAGGACGAACCGGGTACCTGCGAGACGCCCCGGGAGCGCGGCGCGGGCGCGGTCACGGCGTATGCGGCGGTGGCGGAGTTCGCCGGCGCGGGCGAGGGCTGCAGCACTCCGCTGCTGCTGCGGGCGGGCAGCAACACGGTGGACCGCGAAGGAAGTTGAACGTCGGACGCCCCGGCCGGGCCGGAAGCGGACATGGAAAGGCCCGGTCGCTGGCGACGGGGGATGCACCAGCGACCGGGCTTCCAGAACCGTAACAAGAGATCTGCGGTTCGCAAATTCGATCTCGGTTATTCGGACAGGGATTTACCTGTCCGAAGACCGGGTTGTGGTGGAAGTCACCGACTGGTCGGTCTGTCAGTCACCGATACCACCTGGGGTATCAGCTCAGAGTGACCTGACGGTTCGTGAGGCCGCCGCGCGCCCGTCGCTCCTCCGCGGTGAGCGGAGCGTCCGAGGCGAGCGCCCCGGTCAGCCGCTCGAAGAACTCGGCGGCCGGCTTCTCGCACTCCTCGGCGGTCATGGAGGTCGGCAGGTCCCACACCGGCACCACGAGGCCGTGGGCGCGGAAGGAGCCGACGAGCCGGGTGTAGGAGCCGAGGGAGGTGTCGCCGGCGGCCTGGAGCCGGGCGAGCGCGTCGAGGAGCTTCTCCTCCGGGTACGGCATGACCCAGCGCAGGTGGTTCTTGTCGGGGGTCTCGCACCAGTACGCGGAGTCGACGCCCGTGAGGCGGACGGTCGGGATCGCGGCCGCGTTGGCCCGCTCCAGGGAGGCGGCGACCTCCGGGTCGGCGCCGTCCGCCGACTGCGGGATCCAGAACTCGAAGCCCGTGTGGACCTCGGGGGCGAACGCGGCGTCGGCGTCCAGCAGGTCCTGGAGGCGCGGGCCCTCGGCCGGCACGCGGCGCGCGGGCACCGGGGTGCCCGGCTCGGCCTCCAGGGCGCGCTGGAGGGTGTCGGCGAGGTCGCGGGCCAGGTCGCCGGAGGTGGAGTCGTTCTGCAGGGCGAGCAGGACGGAGCCGTCGTCCCTGCGGAGCGCCGGCCACGCCATCGGCAGCACGGTCGCGAGGGTCACGGACGGCACGCCCTCGGGCAGCCCGCCCTTCAGGGTGAGCGGCACGGTCGCGGCGGGCACCAGCTCGCGCAGCGCGACCCAGTCGCACTCGCCGGGCAGACCCTCGAAGGGACGCTGGACGAGCTCGGTGACGGCGTGCGCGGCGGCCCGGCCGTGACACGCCTTGTAGCGGCGGCCCGAACCGCACGGGCACGGCTCGCGCGCGCCGACGACCGGGATCTCCCCGCTCGTGACCTGTGCCTGGCCGGCCTTGCCGGCCTTCGTCTGGGGGCGCTTCTTGGCCATGGTGTGGCTTTCTCCCGATCGCGGCGGTGCTTGTGTGCGGTGCTGTTTCGGGCGCGAGCCTAGCCGCCCCGGCCGCCACCGCCCCTCAGGCGGGCCGCGCCCGGGGACCGGCCCGATCACGAGAGCCGGTCCCGGACCCGGGATCAGTCCAGGTCGTCGTACGCGTCCAGGAAGTCGAAGCTCGAACCGCCGCCGACGTGCGTCGCGAAGTCCTCGCGCCGGTGCCCTTCGGTGACGACCACCCAGACGGTGACCTCGCCGGCCGCGCTGTCGCGCACGCCCCAGTCCTGGGCCAGCGCGCTGATGATGTTCAACCCGCGGCCGCCCCGCGCCGTGACCGAGGGCGTCGACGGGACGGGCCGCGTCGGACCGCCGCCGTCGGTGACCTCGACCCGCAGGCCGCCCGCAGGATCGACCCGCCAGGCCGCCCGTACGTCCCCTTCGCCACGATCCGCCCGCCCCAGCGGCCTGCCGTACCGGCAGGCATTGCTGAGCAGCTCGGAAAGGATCAGTACCGCGTCGTCGACGACCGATTCCGCGACCCCGCTGCGGTACAGCTCGTCCCGCATCCGGTGCCGCGCCTCACCCACGCCCGCAGGGCCATGGGGTACGGCCATGCTCGACGACGTGGGCACCTCCTGTGCCACCACCAACGCCACCCCCGAGACCTCCTTTGCCCCACGCCACGGTGTGAATGCCCCGATGACCTGGACCGGAAACCGGCCAATCCGCGTGGGATGAGGCACTCGTGACGATCGCGTACGGACGGAACGCGCCGGTGCACTCCCTGTAACCCCTGATGTGCCCTTTGTCCCCTGGGGCGAATGGGACGGAAGTGACGAAAGAGGAGGGGGTCAGCCCCGGCCCAACTGGTTCAGTACCTGCTTCGGGCGGTTGGTGATGATCGCGTCCACGCCAAGACGCTCGCAGAGCTCGACGTCCTCCGGCTCGTCCACCGTCCAGACGTGCACCTGGTGTCCGGCCTTCTGGAGCCGCAGGATCACCGCCGGGTGGTGCCGCACGATCCGGACGGAGGGGCCCGCGATGCGCGCGCCCGCGGGGAGCCGCCCGTCGCGCAGCCGGGGCGAGACGAACTGGGCGAGGGAGACGGTGGGCAGCGTCGGTGCGGCGGCGGCGATCCGGTGCAGGGAGCGGGCCGAGAAGCTCATGATCCGTACGGCGGAGTCCTCGGGGGACGCGGGCGCGTGGAGGTCGAAGCGCTTCAGGAGCTGGAGCAGCCGCTCCTCGACCTGGCCCGCCCAGCGGGTGGGGTGCTTGGTCTCGATCGCCAGCTCGATCCGGCGGCCGGTGTCGGCGACCAGCTCCAGGAGGCGTTCCAGGGTGAGGACGGAGGTGGACCCGGGCGCCCGCCGGTCGGGGCTCTCCGTCGACTCGACCCGGCCCTTCCAGGTGCCGAAGTCGAGCTCGGCGAGGGCGGCCAGTTCGAGGGTGGAGACGGCTCCGCGGCCGTTGGAGGTGCGGTCGACGCGCCGGTCGTGCACACAGACCAGATGCCCGTCGGCGGTGAGCCGGACGTCGCACTCCAGGGCGTCGGCGCCGTCCTCGATGGCCTTCACATAGGCGGCCAGGGTGTGTTCCGGTACGTCCTCGGACGCTCCGCGGTGGGCGACGACCTGGACGGGGGCGCGGTTCGGTTGCTGCCGTGCGTGAGTCACCGCGTCATGGTGCCATTGGCGGGGCGTGGCGGGCACACCGGGACTGTCCGTTCTGTCCTTTATAAAGGAAGCAGTGCGAATGCACAGCTCCGTCTTACAGCGGCCTGACGTCCGGTGGGAAAAGCTGGTCGCAGCACCCTGGAGCCGGAGCGGCCACAACCTCACGCGGTCGGGAAGAGTCACACGCAGGCATGCTTGATCCGTACGGCGGACACCTGCGGGTATCCACGGCCGGTGTGGGCAGGCGTTCGAAGGCGGAAGGTCGGTCGAAGCGGTCCGAACGGGCCGGGTGGTCCGAGCGGGCCGGGTGGTCCGAGCGGGCCGGGTGGTCCGAACGGGCCGGGCGGTTCGAATGGGCCGGGTGGTTCGAGCGGGCCGGGCGGTTCGAATGGGCCGGGTGGTTCGAGCGGGCCAGGTCGGCCGAGCGAGTCCGACAGGCCGAGTGGTCCGAGCAGTCCGAGTGGTCCGAGCAGTCAACACCAGTTCAACGCAGTCAACGAGGAGAGCGAGCTGTGAGCACCGAGAACGAGGGCCAGGCGGTTCCGGGGGACCCGACTGCTCCGTCCGCCCCTCCGACGCCTCCCGTGCCCCCGTCGGCCCCTCCGGCCCCTGCCCCGGATCCGGCGCCGTCCTCGGCTCCGGCCTCCGAGCCGACCGCGGCGCACCCCGCCCACCCGGCGGACACGAACGCCCAGGGAGCCCCGACGGTCCAGGGAGCCCACGCGGCCCCCGAGGCCCGTGCGGCTCACGCCGCTCACGCGGCCCCGGCGGGCGGCTGGCCGCCGCCCCCGCCGGCCGTTCCCTCCTGGGGCGCCCCGCACGCGCCCGTACCCCCGGCCCCCGCCGCGCCGCGCAAGCGGACCGGCGGCCTCGTGGCGGCCGTCCTGGCGGCGGCGCTCGTCGCGGGCGGCGTCGGCGGAGGCATCGGCTACTGGGCGGCCCAGCGCGAGGACGGCGGCACCGGCTCGACGACCGTCTCCTCGGGCGAGGCTCCGGCCTCCTTCAAGCGCGACCCGGGGACGGTCGCGGCGGTCGCGGCGAAGGCGCTGCCGAGCGTGGTCACCATCCAGGCGAAGTCGGGCGGTTCCCAGGGCGAGGGCGGCACGGGCACGGGCTTCGTGTACGACCAGGAGGGCCACATCGTCACCAACAACCACGTGGTGGCGTCGGCGGCGGACGGCGGCACGCTCTCCGTGACCTTCTCCGACGGCAAGTCGTACGACGCGGAGGTCGTCGGCCGGGCCGAGGGCTACGACGTGGCGGTACTGAAGCTCAAGAACGCTCCGAAGAACCTCCAGCCGCTCCCGCTGGGCGACTCGGACAAGGTGGCGGTCGGGGACTCGACGATCGCGATCGGGGCCCCGTTCGGCCTGTCCAACACGGTGACGACGGGCATCATCAGCGCCAAGAACCGCCCGGTCGCCTCGGGCGACGGTTCCGGCGGCAGCAACTCGTACATGAGCGCCCTGCAGACGGACGCCTCGATCAACCCGGGCAACTCCGGCGGTCCGCTGCTCGACGCGAGCGGCGCGGTGATCGGCATCAACTCCGCCATCCAGTCCACCAGCGGCGGCTTCGGACAGACCCAGGCGGGCTCGATCGGCCTCGGCTTCGCGATCCCGGTCAACCAGGCGAAGAACGTCGCCCAGCAGTTGATCAAGACGGGCAAGCCGGTCTACCCGGTGATCGGCGCGACCGTGAACATGAACGACGAGGGCGAGGGCGCCGAGATCGCCGCCCGGGGCACCGGTGGAGCCTCCTCGGTCACCCCGAACGGCCCCGCGGCCAAGGCGGGCCTGAAGCCGGGCGACGTGATCACCGCCTTCGGCGGCCACCAGATCGACAGCGGCCCCACCCTCATCAGCGAGATCTGGACCCACAAGCCGGGCGACTCGGTGGAGATCACGTACGAACGCGACGGCAAGCCCGCCACGACCACCGTCGTCCTGGGCGAACGCACCGGAGATAGCTGACGCACCCGCGCGCCCGGCTCCGCCGGTAGCGACCCGATGCCCGCCGCCGTCCGGCCTCTCCAGCCGGTACGCTGTAGCCGCTCCGGCCAAGCGGTCCGGAGCGGAGGTGGGTTGCCCGAGCGGCCTAAGGGAACGGTCTTGAAAACCGTCGTGGCAGCGATGTCACCGTGGGTTCAAATCCCACACCCACCGCCGTTGGCGAAGGCCCCCGACCGGAAGGAACCGGTCGGGGGCCTTCGTGCGCCGTCGCCTTGGACGGGGAGCGGGATCAGGGGTGATTGCGGACCGGGGGGTTGTTGAGGCAGAGCGCGATGTTGCGTACGGCCGCGGTGAGTTCCTCGATGACGCGGGCCGCCTGCTCGGCGTTGTGGAAGGCCGGGCGGTCGGTCAGGGTGCGGCTCAGCTCCTCCGCCGCCCGGACGGCGTGGCTCGCGGGGCCCTGGTCCGCGGCGGACGCCGGGTAGGGGTCGGGGAGCGGATAGGGGTCGGACGCCGGGTACGGCTCGGGGTTCGCGTAGGGGTCCGGGGCCGGGTAGGGCTCCGGGTCCGCCCGGTAGCCCTCGAAGGAGGGCGAGAAGGTGCCGGAGCCCGTCGTCCCCACGGTGAGGGCGGCGTGCGCCTCCTCCGCCGGGCGGGGAGCCGTGGCGAGCAGGAGGGCGTGCGAGGCCGGCAGGGGGGCCTGGGAAGCGGCCTGGGGCTGCGGAGTCTGTGCGTGTGGGACCTGGGGCTGAGGGGGCTGTGCGGGCTGCGGGGCGTGCAGGGACGGCAGGGACTGCACAGAGGGCAGGGACTGCGGGATCTGCCCCTGGGACTGGGCGGTCTGCGCCTGCGCGGCCTGGAGGTGCGCCACCTGGGAGAGCTGGGGGGACTGTGGCTGCGCGGCTTGTGGGGGCTGCGGCGGGGACTGGCGGGCCCGGGGGAGCACGAAGTGGTCGAAGCCCGGGAACGCCGACGTGCCGGGGCGCGCGGCCGGCGGCTCGTACTCCTGCTGCCACTGCGCGCGGTAGCACTCCACCTGGTCCTCGCAGGAGGAGCGGGCGTGGAAGACCGCCGTGTCCTCGCCCAGGTCCGGGTACCAGAGGTTGGGCCCGGGGAAACGGACCGTCCGCATACGGGGCTTGATCTGCTCGGCGCACCCCATGCAGCAGCCCTTCGGCACCAGGAACGGGATGCCGCCGCTCTGCTCCGGCCGGCGCGGGCCCTCCTCGCGCGGGTACTCCCCGTGGTGGCAGGGCGGCAGTTCGCCGCAGGCGCGGCAGACCGCGTAGTGCTCGGGGAGCACCTGCCAGTCCTGGCTGGCGGGAGCGCACCAGTGCTTCGGCGCGGACCGGGGCAGGTTGTCGTTGCGCAGGACGAGGACCACCGGGCGCTTGTAGAACTCGGCGCGTTCCGGGGCGGG
The DNA here is from genome assembly GCF_042868165.1 of Streptomyces sp. NPDC007872. NCBI lineage: Bacteria > Bacillati > Actinomycetota > Actinomycetes > Kitasatosporales > Streptomycetaceae > Streptomyces > Streptomyces sp. NPDC007872. The sequence continues at coordinate 148,786 of NZ_JBIAEA010000005.1, read as the reverse complement.
TTTGACCGCCTGGTTGTTGGCCCGCCGCAGCTCGTTGGCGTGCCACCACAGCTCCACGTGGTCGCGCCAGGCCTTCTCGTACGCCTCCGGCCAGTGGTCGCCCGGGTACCCGGTGATCTCCAGGACGCGCCAGGCCTGCCGGTCGAGTACGACGATGGAGCCGGCCCGCAGTCGCAGATGAGTTCCCTCGCCGCCCTCGTCCGGCCAGTCATGGCGGCCGATGCTGGTGGGCTGGTCAGGGAGCCACCTGCGAACCTGCATGACACGCTCCTCGGCAACGAAACTTCGTAGTTTCAACTGGGGCAGTAAGTGACATTCTGAACAATTTAGGCGTCGGCTCGGGGTTAGACACGCGCACGTCGCAGATCCGTGAGAGCCGGAAACGCCTTTCCCACCGGCTATTTCACCCGTCGTGACCGACCCCGCCCGGATATCGCCACCCTGGTCGTCACGGCGGCCCGGTACCCGCTCCGGGGGCTCCTGACGCCCACCCGAACGTGTGACGTCGCTTCGGCCCGTGTCATCCCGTACGTATGCATCGCGCCGCATATCGGGCCGTCAGCCGTTCCTCGGGGGCGGTCCGGGGGAGGGGAGGTGGTATTGGCGGGGCCGTTCCGCGGGGATCCGCGTAGGGTCCGGAGTTCTTCGAAAGCCCATCGGGAGACAGGAGCGTGGGATGCGGATCGTGCTCGTCCGCGGGGACATCACCGCCGAGGCGGCGGACGCGGTGGTCAACGCCGCGAACTCCTCGCTGCTCGGGGGCGGCGGGGTCGACGGGGCCATCCACCGGAAGGGCGGCCCGGAGATCCTCGCCGCCTGCCGGAAGCTGCGCGCCTCGCAGTACGGCAAGGGGCTGCCGACCGGGTGGGCCGTGGCCACCACGGCGGGGCGGCTGCCCGCCCGGCACGTGATCCACACGGTGGGGCCGGTCTGGTCGCGGGAAGAGGACCGCTCGGAGCTGCTGGCCTCCTGCTACCGGGAATCCCTGCGGGTGGCCGACGAGTTGGGGGCTCGCACGGTCGCGTTCCCGGCCGTCTCCACCGGAATCTACGGCTGGCCGATGGAGGGCGGCGCCCGGATCGCCGTCGAGACGGTGCGGGCGGCCCGCACCGAGGTCGAGGAGGTGCGGTTCGTGCTCTTCGACGAGACGGCGTACCAGGCCTTCGAGGGGGCCGTGGGGGACGTCTCCTAGGGTTCTCGGGGGTGGCGGAGCCATACCCGGGCCGAAACGGGAATTCCGCCGTCCCCGCGAGCCGCTTCTTTTCTTCCGCTCTTCCGCGTGATCCCACCCCGAGCCCACCCCGACCCCGTCCCGCTCCCCCTCCGATCAAGTCCTGATCAAGCCCTGATCGCGCCCTGATCTTGCCTTGAGCGGGTTTATCCGGCTGTCCTCACGCTTGCGAGGGAACGTCCGCTCCGGGACGGTTCGCCGGGGATTCCGTGGGCAATTCTGCATTCGCGACGTCGAGTACAACGGCCGGGGCGGCGGGCCAACTGCCCTGGAAACACGGTTATTTCAGTCACGCTCCACGCTTCAGGCATTCGGCGGGGTTCCCAGGAGCTCCCGGCCCTCGGTTCTCAGTCATCGGTTCTCAGTCATCGGTTCTCGACACCCGGAGGAACAGTCATGGCACGCATCCGCACCGCCCGCGTCGACTTCACCCACATCGCCCAGTCCCTCCCGGTGCTCGGCTTCCCTCCGTGGTGAGGGACGGGGGCAGCGGGGACCGGCCCGAGGGGGGCGATACGACAACGCGAACGCCGGGAGTGAAAGGAGGCACGCGCGGCAGCGCGCACGACAGGGCGAACGGCGGGCCGTGAGGCGGCACTTCGGTACCGGCGAGTGAACCGGGGCGCGGATCGGCGTGCAGGCCGTCGCGCCGGCGGACGCGGGGGCCGGGGCACGGGGGGGGTGGACGTGGGGTCGGGGTTCCCACGTAAGGGTCGTTACCCGGCGCGTACGGCCGAGGCGACGGCCCCAGCGGTGGCCGGGCACGGCGGGCGGCCCTTCACTCGCGTCATGAGCACAAGCACGCCGCCCCGCCCCCGGTCCACCACGTCTTCCGCACCGGCACGTTCGCGGTCCGCGCTTCCCCTCGCCGGGGTGCGGGCCGTGGCCTTCGCCCTGATGGCGGCGGTGGCCGGGACGGCGCTCCTCGACGCCCCGGAGCCGACCGCCGCCCCGCCCCAGCCTCCACCCCGGGCCACCGCCACGGTGGCGGCAGCGGCCGTGAGCACCGCCGGCGCACCCGCTCCCGGCGCCCCCGCAGCGCCTGACGCCTCCGCGGTTGCCGGTACCTCCGCACCCACCGTTACCTCCACAGCCACCCGTACCTCCGCAGAGCCCAGCATCCCCGCAGAGCCCAGCGCTCCCGCAGAACCCGGCGCCCCCGGAAAGCCCGGCTCCACCCTTTCGAACGCCTCCGCCGACTCCGCTCCCGTCACCTCCATCGACTCCGCCCCCGTGACCTCCGCCGACTCCGTCCCCGTCACCTTCACCGGCCAGGCCTTCGACACCTGTGAGGCGCCCTCCGTCGAGACGATGCGGGCCTGGCGGGGTTCGCCGTACGGGGCCGTCGGGATCTACTTCGGCGGGCGGGGCCGGGGCTGCCCCGGTCAGCGGGAGCTCGATTCCGGCTGGGTCGCCTCGGTGCAGGCCATGGGCTGGCGACTGCTGCCCGTCTTCGTCGGTTCCCAGGCGCCGTGCGTCGAGGCCCCCGCCAAGAAGCCCTTCGCCATCGGGTCCGACCCCTGGGGCCAGGGCACCCGGGAGGCGGGTGACGCGGTGCGGGCCGCGCGGGCCCTCGGCCTGGGCACGAGCAGTCCGCTCTACCTCGACATCGAGGCCTACCGGCCCGGTGACGCGCAGTGTGCCGCGACCACCCTCTCCTTCGTCCGCGGCTGGAACCGCGAGGTGCGCCGCCTCGGGTACCTGCCCGGCTTCTACAGCAGCGCGGACACGGGCGTGCGGGACATCGAGGCGCAGCGGAAGGCGGGCACGGCGGACCTGCCGGCCGTGATGTGGTTCGCGCGCTGGCTGGGGAAGCCCGCGCTGGCCACCGAGGCCACGCTCGCCCCGGCGGCCTGGACGCCGCACGCCCGGATCCACCAGTACGCGGGCAACGTCGCCGAGTCGTACGGCGGTCACCGCCTCGTGATCGACCGCAACGCCGTGGACGCCCCGGTGGCCCGCCTCACCACGGTGCGCGCGGGTTCCTCTCCGGCGTTCTCCACCTCCCCCTCGCCGTGACACGGGCCCCGGCCCGACCCTGAGCCGGGCCTCGGGGGCCTCCACCCAGAGGAGGTGGAGGCGTCCTCGCCCCTACAACCTGAGGCGGACGGCGGTTCGGGACCTGGGGCCGATCCGTCGGACACCCCTCCCCTCCTAGCGTGGAGCCATGACTCCGCCACCCTCTGGCCCCGTCTGCGCCGGTGCCTCGCAGTACGCGTCGTACACGACCTTCTCCTCGTACGTACGGGCGCGTGGGCCCGTGCTCCTGCGCACCGCCCGCTCCCTGACCGCCAACCCCTCGGACGCGGAGGACCTCCTCCAGACCGCGCTCGCCAAGACCTTCGTGGCCTGGGAGCGCATCGAGGACCACCGGGCCCTGGACGGTTACGTCCGCCGGGCGCTGCTGAACACCCGTACGTCCCAGTGGCGCAAGCGCAAGGTCGACGAGTTCGTGTGCGAGGAGCTGCCCGAGCCGGTCGGCCTCCCGTCGCCCGACCCGGCCGAGCGGCAGGCGCTGCACGACGCCATGTGGCGCGCGGTGCTCAAGCTGCCGGAGCGACAGCGCCAGATGGTGGTCCTGCGGTACTACGAGGACCTCAGCGAGGCGCAGACCGCCGAGGTGCTCGGAGTGTCGGTCGGCACGGTCAAGAGCGCGGTGTCCAGAGCGCTCGGCAAGCTCCGCGAGGACCCGGAGCTGACTCCGGTGAGGTAGAGCAGCCCCCTCGCACCCTCCCGGATCGCCCCGTACGCCCTTCCGGATCACCCCTCGCACCCTCCCGGTTTTCTCCCGGCGCCAGTGATCACTGGCAATTTCCCTACTCCCGGGTAGTGACATACCGCTCGGTACGTGCGCAGAATCTCCACACCCCTACTGCCACGTAGCGCCCACCGGGAGGACGCCCCGTGTACAGCACCATGCAGGACGTACAACTGACCGTGAGCCGCATCCTCGAACACGGGATGAGGATCCACGGGAAGTCCACCATCACCACCTGGACGGGCGAGCCCGAGCCGCAGCGCCGCACGTTCGCTGAGGCCGGAGCCCGCGCGCACCAGTTGGCCAACGCCCTGCGCGACGAACTCGGCGTCACCGGCGACCAGCGGGTCGCCACCCTCATGTGGAACAACGCCGAGCACGTCGAGGCGTACTTCGCGATCCCCTCCATGGGCGCCGTCCTCCACACCCTCAACCTCCGTCTTCCCCCCGAGCAGCTCGTGTGGATCGTCAACCACGCCGCCGACCGGGTCGTGATCGTCAACGGCTCGCTGCTCCCCCTCCTCGCCCCGCTGCTCCCGCACCTGCCGACGGTCGAGCACGTCGTCGTCACGGGCCCCGGCGACCGTTCGGTCCTGGCCGGCGCGGCCCCGCGCGTGCACGACTACGAGGAGCTGATCGCCGGCCGCCCCACCACGTACCACTGGCCCGAGCTGGACGAGCGCACGGCCGCGGCCATGTGCTACACCTCCGGCACCACGGGCGACCCCAAGGGCGTCGTCTACTCCCACCGGTCGATCTACCTGCACTCGATGCAGGTGAACATGGCCGAGTCGATGGGCCTCACCGCCAAGGACACGACCCTGGTCGTGGTGCCGCAGTTCCACGTCAACGCGTGGGGGCTCCCGCACGCCACCTTCATGACCGGCATCAACATGCTCATGCCGGACCGCTTCCTCCAGCCGGCCCCGCTCGCCGACATGATCGAGCGCGAGCGGCCGACCCACGCCGCCGCCGTCCCCACCATCTGGCAGGGACTGCTCGCCGAGGTCACCGCCCGCCCGCGCGACCTCTCCTCCATGGCCCAGGTCACCATCGGCGGCGCGGCCTGTCCGCCCTCCCTCATGGAGGCGTACGACAAGCTCGGCGTCCGCCTCTGCCACGCCTGGGGCATGACCGAGACCTCCCCGCTCGGCACGATGGCCCACCCGCCGGCCGGACTCACCGCCGACGAGGAGTGGCCCTACCGCGTCACGCAGGGGCGCTTCCCCACCGGCGTCGAGGCACGGCTCGTCGGCCCCGGCGGCGAGCACCTGCCCTGGGACGGCGAGTCGGCCGGCGAGCTGGAGGTGCGCGGCACCTGGATCGCGGGCGCGTACTACAACGGCGTCGACGGCGAACCGCTCCGGCCCGAGGACAAGTTCAGCGAGGATGGCTGGCTCAAGACCGGTGACGTCGGCGTGATCAGCACCGACGGCTACCTCACCCTCACCGACCGCGCCAAGGACGTCATCAAGTCCGGCGGCGAGTGGATCTCCAGCGTCGAGCTGGAGAACGCGCTGATGGCGCACCCGGAGGTCGCCGAGGCCGCCGTCGTCGCCGTGCCGGACGAGAAGTGGGGCGAGCGCCCGCTCGCGACCGTCGTCCTCAAGGAGGGCTCGACGGCGGACTACGAGACGCTGAAGGCCTTCCTCGCCACGGAGGGCGGCATCGCCAAGTGGCAGTTGCCGGAGCGCTGGGCGATCGTCCCCGCCGTGCCGAAGACGAGCGTCGGCAAGTTCGACAAGAAGGTCATCCGCAAGCAGTACGCGGAGGGCGGGCTGGACGTGACCCAGCTCTAGGGGCCGGGACGCGAGGAGGGGGAGGGCGCCCGGCGCCCTCCCCCTCTTTCGTGCCGATGCGTACTAGTTGGTGCCGATCTTCGCGAGCAGGTCGACGATCCGGGCCTGAACCTCGGCGCTGTTCGACCGCTCGGCGAGGAAGAGGACCGTCTCGCCGGAGGACAGCTTCGGCAGCTCCTCCCCGACGAGGTCGGCCGAGGTGTAGACGACGAGCGGGGTGCGGTTGAGCTGCCCGTTCGCCCGCAGCCAGTCGATGATCCCGGCCCGGCGGCGGCGCACCTGCATCAGGTCCATCACCACCAGGTTCGGCCGCGTCTGCGTGGCGAGCGTGACCGCCTCGGAGTCCGTGGCCGCCCGCGCCACCTGCATCCCGCGCCGCTCCAGGGTGGCCGCGAGCGCCTCCGCGATGTCCTCGTTCTCCTCGATCAGCAGGACCCGGGACGGGTGCTGCTCGCTGTCGCGCGGCGCGAGCGCCTTGAGGAGCACGGCCGGATCGGCGCCGTACGCCGCCTCGCGGGTCGCCTGCCCGAGCCCGGCCGCGAGCAGCACCGGCACCTCGGCGGCGACGGCCGCCTGGCGCAGGGACTGGAGGGCGGTACGGGTGATGGGGCCGGTCAGCGGGTCGACGAAGAGCGCGGCCGGGAAGGCGGCGATCTGCGCGTCGACCTCCTCGCGGGAGTGCACGATCACCGGCCGGTAGCCGCGGTCGCTCAGCGCCTGCTGGGTGGAGACGTCGGGCGCGGGCCAGACGAGCAGCCGGCGCGGGTTGTCGAGGGGCTCCGGGGGCAGCTCGTCGTCGACGGGGCGCGGGGCGGGCCGGTTGGCGACCTCGACCGCGCCGCCGGGACCGTCGAGCGGCTCGGGACCCTCGGCGGAGCCCTCGGCGGGCGCTCCTATGGCGTACGCCCGGCCCTCGGAGGCGGCCTCCGCCCGGGACTGCGCCTCCGGATGCGCCGGGGCCGTCGTCTGTGCCGGTGCCTGGGTCTGCGGGTGCGGCTCGGCCTCGGTCCCGGTCGGCGCGGGGAGCGCCGTCGGGGCCGGCGGGTCGACCTCGGGCGGGGTGGCGAGCTTGCGCCGCCGCCCGGAGCCGTTGGAGGGCGCGGCGGGTACGCCGGGCGTGACGGGCGCGACGGCCGCACCGGGCGCGGCCGGAGCCGGAGAGGTCGCCGGTACCGGGGCCGGGTGGGCCGGGGAGGCGGGGGCCGGGGGCACGAAGGGGACGCCCTGCCCGAGGGTCCGGACGCTGAACGCCCGCCCCTGGGTGGACTCCCTGGACATGGGCAGCTCGGGCGGCAGCGGTACGGAGCCGGTGCCGGTCCCGTTGCCGGGCTGCGGCTGCGGCTGCGGTTCCGGAGCCGGCGGCGCTACGGCCCTGCGCCGTCCGGTCGGCCCGGCGGGCGCGGGCACAGGACCGGTCGCGGGGTCGCTCGCGGGCAGCGGAACGGAGGCGCCCGGCGCCTGGGCGTGGACGTGCGGGTGGGGCTGCGGCGGCGTGTGGTCGGCGCCCGGGACGCCCCGTACGGCCTCGTGCTGCCCCTCGTCCGAAACCGGCAGCGGACCGACCGGACCGATCGGACCGGTCGACGGACCGGCAGGCATACCGGCCGAAGGACCAGCGGGCATACCGGCCGGCGGGCCGGTCACCGGTGCGGCGGGCAGGGGCACTTCGCGGTCGGCGTCGGCGGGCGGCAGCGCGAACGGGGTCCGGGGGCCGGCCTCGGCCGCGGCCGCCCGCTCCTGCGCGGCGGCCAGCGCGCGCCGGCGGCGTCCGCTCGGCTGCGCCGGAGCCTCTTCGGAAGCGACGGCCGGCAGGGCCAGGGCGGGGGAGGGAGCGGGCGCGGGAACGCCCGCGGGGTCGACGGCGACGCCCTGCGGCGGCACGGCCGCGCCGAGCGCGGCACGCCCCTGCGCCCCCTCGGCGGCGGTCACGACGGAACCCTCGGCGGGCCGCCCCCGACGGCGCCCGGTGGGCTCGACGGGCGAAGCGGCAGGGGAGACCGGGGCGGCCGGGGAGGCCTGCACGGCCGGGCCCCCGAGGGCTGTGGGCGCGTTCTGCTGGGCCGGGATCAGATCGGCCGCGGCGGTTCCTCCCGTACGGGCACGGCGGCGCCCGCTGGGCTCGGCGCCGGACGGGGCGTCGCCCCCGGTCGCGACCGCGCTCTCCAGGAAGGCGTCCGTCGAGCCGCGCCGGGCACGTCGTCGTCCTCCGCCCGCCTCCGTGTCCGGGGCGGGAGCGGCGGCGGGGGGCTCGGCGACCGGCGCCGAGGCCTGCGCGGGCAGCGCGAGGGCCTCCCGGCCGCCCGTCTGCGCGTCGTTCCGGGGAGCGGGCGCCGGGACCGTGCCCCGGCCCGCGCCGATCGGCACTTCGAGGACGTACGCGCCGCCGCTCGTGCCCGGCACCTCGTGGGTCTGCACGACGCCGCCGTGCGCCGCCACGATCCCGCGCACGACGGGCCCGTGGACCGGGTCGCCGCCCGCGTACGGGCCGCGGACCTCGATCCGTACGACATCGCCGCGCCGCGCGGCCGCCACGACGATCGTGGAGTCGGCGGGCCCGGCGCCCGGGACGGCGGCCCGGTTCCTGCCGGTCGCGTCGACGCCCGCGACGTCCGCGACGAGGTGCGCGAGGGCGGTCGCGAGCCGGGCCGGGTCCACCTCGGCCTCGATGGGCGGGGTGTGCACGGCGAACTGCGCGCGGCCGGGACCGATCAGCTCGACGGCCCCGTCGATGCCGGCGGACACCACCCCGTCGAGGAGCGTGACGCGCTTGTCGAGCTTCTCCGCGCCCGCGTCGAGCCGCTGGTAGCCCAGGACGTTGTCCACGAGCGCCGTCATCCGGGCGTACCCGGCGGTGAGGTGGTGGAGGACCTGGTTGGCCTCGGGCCAGAGTTGTCCGGCGTCGTCGGCGGCGAGGGCGCCGAGCCGGGTGCGCAGCTCCTCCAGGGGACCGCGCAGCGACTCGGCGAGGACGGCCGTGAGCTGCTCGTGGCGGGCGGCGAGCGAGGCGTACCGCTCCTGCTGGGCCTCCCGTTCCGCCGCCGCGCGCTCGGCGCGATCGGCGAGCTCGGCGGCGTGCTGCTCGGCGAGCTGCTCGTACGGCCTGCGGTCGGTGAAGGTCATCACCGCGCCGACGAGCTGGTCCCCGTCGCGCACCGGAGCGGTCGTCAGGTCGACCGGGACCCGCTCGCCCTTCTTCGTCCACAGGACCTGCCCGCGCACGCGGTGCTTCCGCCCGGACTTGAGGGTGTCCGCGAGCGGCGACTCCTCGTACGGGAAGGGTTCGCCGTCGGCGCGCTTGGCGAGGATCAGCGGGTGCAGCTCCCGGCCGCCGAGCTCGCCGGCGCGGTGGCCGAGGATCTGCGCGGCGGCGGGGTTGACGAGGACGACCCGGCCGTCGGTGTCCGTGCCGACGACGCCCTCGGAGGCGGCGCGCAGGATCATCTCGGTCTGCCGCTGCGAGCGGGCGAGTTCGGCCTCGGTGTCGAGGGTGCCGGTGAGGTCGCGCACGACCAGCATGAGCAGCTCGTCGCCGGTGTAGCCGCCGTACGAGTCGTAGGCCTCGCGGCCGTCCTCCAGGCTGGCGCTGGTCACCTCGACGGGGAACTCGCCGCCGTCGGTGCGGCGGGCGACCATCCGGGCCGGCTTGGTGCGGCCCTGCTCGTCGGTGTTGTCCGGGCGGCGCATGGAGCCGGGGATGAGGCGCGAGTCGAAGTCCGGCAGGAGGTCGAGGAGGCCGCGCCCGACGAGGGCGGTGCCGGGCGTCTCGAACATGCCGAGGGCGATGGTGTTGGCGTTGACGACCGTGCCGTTGCAGTTGACGAGCACGAGGCCGTCGGGGAGGGCGTCGAGTATGGCTGCGAGGCGAGCAGCGCCTCGGGATGGCCTGCTGCTCACGACGACGCTTCCTCCCTGACGCACTGCACGCGCTTGGCCTGTCGACCGGCCGGCCCCATCTTGCCCCTCGGACCGTGGCCTGTCACTGAAGGGAGTCTAAGGGAGCCTCCGGCCGGCACTCCCGGACGTCGCCCCCGACCGCCGTCCCCACACGGCATCTCCGCACGTCATCCCCGTACGCCACCTCGTACGTCACCCCGGGCGTCATCCCCGGACGAGGGGAAGGACGGGTTCCAGATTCTCCCAGCGGTCGATCTCGCACCCGTTCGCGCGGGAGAAGCGGGCGTCGACCTCGTGGCCCCGCCAGGTGCCGGTCACCCGTGCGAGGACGGGCCCGCCGTACACCTGTGCGCACATCCGGTCCTCGGGGACGGGCCGGAACGGGTCCTCGTCCGCCGCCGCGAGCCGGTCCAGGCGCTCGCAGGCGCGCTCGGCGGCCGGGTGGTCGCCCCCGGGCCGCTCGCCGCACCTCAGCTCGAAGGTGCCGTCGGCCTCGGGGTGGCCGCTTCCGGAGATCGCCACGGTCAGGGCGTCGGGCGCCGGCGCCGGGAACAGCGGCAGCGGCGGCAGGGGCCCGAGACCGGCGGACCCGGCGGCGGTGGTGGCGAGGGTCGCGAGGACGAGGCGGCGCAGCATGCGGATCTCCAGGAGCGCGGGAGCACGGGAGCACGGCGGACACGGGTGCACGGCGGACACGGCGGCACGGGCGCACGACGCGCCCGCCCCGTCTAACGCTCCGGACGCGACGGCGTTGCGCGGAGGGGGAGTGCGGGAGGGAGCGCGGAGGGCGCGGAGGGGGAGTGCGCCGGGCGGGCGCGCGGGCCCGTACGCGCGCCGGTGGGCTTTGCCCTGGACCCCGGAGGGCTAGTACGGTGAGAATCGATTGGTGACAGCCGGTTCGCCTGTGTCATCATCTGCACGCACCACCCGCGCATGCGTGAGGTGCATGGAGGCGTCGCCTAGTCCGGTCTATGGCGCCGCACTGCTAATGCGGTTTGGGTCTTAAAGCCCATCGAGGGTTCAAATCCCTCCGCCTCCGCCCCACACCGAAGCCCCGGCCCCAAGGCCGGGGCTTCGGCCGTTTCCCGGGACCCGCCCTCCGCGCCCCCGGCACTCCCTGTCGCGACGTTTCCGCAGGTCACAAGGGGTGGGGCAATCGGATTTCACATGGCGGCGGCAGTCATGTAATGTTCTTCCTGTCGCCGCGAGCGGGTCGAAAGACCGGGGAGCGAAGACGAAAACCAAAGAACAAGCACTCGTAGCTTAACGGATAGAGCATCTGACTACGGATCAGAAGGTTGCAGGTTCGAATCCTGCCGAGTGCACATGGACGAGAGGCCCGGACGAGAGTCCGGGCCTCTCGCGTTGTGCGGCGCATGGCGGAGGCCGGCGGTGCCATCGGCCGCGGCGAGGGGGAATTGCCCGTACCCGCTCGCGGGTCGGCCTGGCATCATCCTCGGACGGCCGCCGGTCACGGCGGTTCTCAGGGGAGGGGATGGGGCTGTGGTCGTGGGTGTCGCGCTGTTCGTACTGGGGCTGGCGGGCACGGTGTGGGGGGCGATGTTCCTCTTCAACGTGCGGGGCGCGGCGGACAAGGCGGTCGTGCGGCGCAACGCCGTCAGGACCGTGACCGCGGCGCGGACGCTGGACATGGGGCTGACGCGGCCGTCGCGATTCGGCGCCTGGTTCTTCCGGCTCACGGGCGGCGTCGTCTTCCTCTTCTCGCCCGTGCTCGCGCTCGCCGGCCTCGTCGTCGCCACGCGCGGATGACGGCCTGATCCGCGCGTCCCGTCGACGGGCCGCCCCTCGGGGGAAGGGCGGCGTGGACGGGGCAGCCGTGCTTCTCGGTGGTGGGGCGGTTAGGGTCGAGTGATCGTTCTTCCGTCGTACAGGGGGTTGGGACATGGCGCTCTTCGGGAACGCGCACGCGATCGATCCGGCGCAGGCGCAGCAGGACTTCGCGCGGCTGCTCGGGCAGGGGGAGCAGGTGCACGCCGCGTCCCTGCTGATCCGGGACACGATCTTCTTCACCGACCGGCGGCTCGTGCTGGTCGACAAGCAGGGGATCACCGGCAAGAAGGTCGAGTACCACTCGATCCCGTACCGGAGCATCACCCACTTCGCCGTCGAGACCGCCGGCACCTTCGACCTCGACGCCGAGCTGAAGATCTGGATCTCGGGCAGCCAGCTCCCCGTTCAGAAGACCTTCACCAAGGGGGTCGACATCTACGAGGTGCAGGCGATCCTCACGCAGTTCGTCGCCAAGTAGGCGGTACGGAGCGGGGGAAGGGCCCGGAGGAATCCTCGGGCCCTTCCCCTTTTGGGTGAACCTGTCTTATTTGCATGTCAGTTGAATATGCCTTCGGACTAGCTTGCGAAACGGAGGTGATGGTCGATGGACGCGATCGACATCGATGACGTGGTGTACGCCGCCACCGGGGAGCGCCTGCGGAGGCTGACCGCGTCGGACGGGACCCACTGGTTCCCGGTGGTGGACGTGGCGAAACGGCTGGGGTACGCGGGGACCAGGGAGGCCCTGCGGACGGTGGCGCTGCCCGAGGAGTGCCTGGCGTCCGCGCGGGAGGTCGCCGGCGACGACGCGTACCTCCGCCGGTGCGGGGTCCGCGCGTCGGCGCGAATGGTGAGCCTCCAGGGGCTCGTCCAGCTCGTCGGGGCCTGCCGGAGACCGGAGGCCGGACCGTTCCGGGCGTGGGTGGCCGAGGTCGTGGCGTCGGTCCAGCGCTACGGCGGGTACGGGCTCGAACCCTCCCCGGTGCACGCCGGTTTCCTGCTCCCGCCGGAACTCGTCGACGTCCTCGTGCGCCTGGAGGGGCGGTTCGACGAGGGAACCTTCGCGCACGCCGAGCAGGTCGAGTACGCGGAGCTGCTCCGCGAGACCCGGCAGAGCCTCTCGAGGGTCGCCGAATCCCTCGAGCGGCTCGCCGTGCCCCGCCAGCGCACCGGCTCCGCCGTCGCGCTCAGCCCGCAGGAGCTCGTCGAGTCCTGGGCCATCACCGGGGACGTGCGGACGGTCGCCCGTTGTCTCGCCCCCGGGCTCGTCCGGGGCGGGGTGCGCTACCGGACCCAGGACGTCACCCGCCGCACCGGCCTCTCCGGCGAGCGCGTCCGCGACTGCGTACGGCTCCTCCTCGAACGCGGCTGCATGAGGCAGGTCGGGGAACCCGATCCGGACGGGACGCGGATCTACGTCCTGCCCTGAGTCGCGGCGCTTCGACGCGGGAGTGCCGGACGGTGGCTCGGCGGAGACTGGACACCCGGAGCGTACGGAACGGGGTCGGGGAGGCGTGGGCGTGGAGTGGCGGTGCCGGGGGATCACCTGGAGCGGCGGAGTGCCGGGGCTGCGGTGGCAGGGCGGGAAGGTCAGCGCGCTCGCGTACGGGCAACCGCTCGCCTTCCGTGCTGCCGGGGTACGGCGCTGCCCGGGTGCCCGGGGCAACCCCTGCCCCCTGGAGGCCGCCGTCCCCGGCCGGGCCACCGGCGGGCGGTGCGCGGAGTGCGCGCGGCTCGACCGGGCCCACTCGGTCGCGGCCGACACCGTCGCGGACGACCCCCAGCCGTACCGCGTCTACCTGGCCTGGTTCGGGCCCGGCATGACCAAGGTGGGGATCACCGCCGAGGCCCGGGGCGAAGCCCGGCTCCTGGAGCAGGGAGCCGTCGCGTTCAGTTGGCTCGGCCGGGGACCGCTGATGGCCGCCCGGCGCACCGAGGAGGTCCTGCGGCAGGCGCTCGGCGTGCCCGACCGGGTGGCGTACGAGCGCAAGCGGGCCGCCCGGCAAGCACTGCCGCCCGCCGCCGACCGGGCCGGGGAGGTCGAGGAGCTGTACCGGCGGGCCCGGGAGGTCGGCGGCTGGACCGAGACCCTGGAGCCGCTGGAGTTCGCCCCGCGCGACCACGCCGGGGCCTTCCACCTCGACGGGCTGCCGCCGCTCGCCGGCACGGTCACCGAGCTGACCGACGGCGGCACCGTCACCGGGCGGCTGCTCGCCGCCGCCGGACCCGATCTGCACCTCCTCGCCCCCGACGGGCGCTGTCTCGCCCTCGACACCCGGCTCATGGGCGGCTGGGTCCTCCAGAAGGCCGACGGAGGAGACGGCTTCTCCGTGCCGGTGACGGCGGCGGCTCCTGCGGACGATCCGAACGAGCAGGGGGAGCTCTTCTGAGAGGACCCTTCTGAGACGGCCCTTCTGAGACGGCTCGTCGGGGCGGTTGCCCGAAGGGCCTCACCGCCGCCCTGCCCTGCTGCGCCCTGCCCTGCCCTGCTGCGCTGCGTAAAGTCTTGGATCCCTTTGGCCGAGGGCCGTGGACATCCCCGCCCGGCCCCCACGAGGGTGATCGCATGACCCCGAAACTGGTGGCGGGCATCGAACCGCCCTACTACACCGCTGTCTTCACCTCGGTTCGGCCCGACGCGCCCGAGGGGTACGCCGAGACCGCCTCCCGGATGCAGGCGGCCGTCGAGGCGATCCCCGGCTACCTCGGTTACGAGTTCGCCCGCACCCCCGGCGGCATCGGCATCACCGTCGCCTACTTCCGCGACCTGGAGTCCCTCGACGCCTGGCGCCTCCACAGCGCGCACCAGGAGGCCAAGGCGCACGGGCGGGAGCACTGGTACGACAGTTACAGCGTCCACATCGGCAGGGTCGAGCGGAGTTACGGCTATGAACGCGCATGACGGTGCGAGCGAGTACGACGGCACGAAGACGCACGGCAGCACGAACGCGCACGGCAGCACGAACGCGCACGGCGGTACGGGCGGAGAGGTCGGGCTCGTCGACATACCCGCCCTCCTCGCGCGGCTCGGGATCCCCGGACTCGTCGACGTGCACACGCACTTCATGCCGAAGAACGTCCTCGACAAGGTCTGGGCCTACTTCGACGCCGTCGGTCCGCTGACCGGTCTGGAGTGGCCCATCACCTACCGCGAGGAGGAGGACCGCAGACTCGCCCTCCTGCGCGGGTTCGGAGCGGTCGCCTTCACCGCGATGCTCTATCCGCACAAGCCCGGCATGGGCGCCTGGCTGAACTCCTGGGCCGCCGACTTCGCCGCCCGTACCCCCGACTGTCTGCACACCGCGACCTTCTTCCCCGAGCCGGGGGTCGACGCCTATGTCCGGGAGGCGCTCGACGCCGGGGCCCGCGTCTTCAAGGTGCACCTCCAGGTCGGAGGGTTCGACCCGAACGACGAACGGATCGACGGGGTGTGGGGGAGCCTCGCGGACAGCGGCACCCCCGTCGTCGTCCACTGCGGCTCCGGGCCCACCCCGGGGAACTTCACCGGCCCCGGCCCCATGGAGCGGCTGCTCGCCCGCCACCCCCGGCTGCGGGTGATCGTCGCGCACATGGGGATGCCCGAGTACGGGGACTTCCTCTCGCTCGCCGAGCGGCACGAGGGCGTCCACCTCGACACCACCATGGCGTTCACCGACTTCAGCGAGCGGCTCGCGCCCTTTCCCGAGGAGGAGCACAAGCGGCTGCTCGACCTCGGCGACCGCGTCCTCCTCGGCTCGGACTTCCCCAACATCCCGTATCCGTACGCCCATCAGCTCCACGCCCTCGAACGGCTCGGGCTCGGGGACGACTGGCTCCGGAAGGTGCTGTACGAGAACGGCGCCGCGATGTTTCACGTGAAACCGGCTCGATGAGCCACAGAGCGTGCTGTTTCACGTGAAACCGGCCCTGGTGGACGCTCGTCGACGGCGGCCGTTTCTCAGGGAATTCACAGGAAAGCGCAAGGGGCCTTTCAGTGGCGGTGGTCAGCCTGGGTGCCATGACCGTCACCTCACACCGTACGAGCAACCGCGCCGGCACCCGTACCGGTGCCCGCACCGGCACCCGCGCCGACATGCTCCGCGCCGACGGGACCGCCGTCCGGGTCCTCGTCGTCGACGACGAGGCCTCGCTCACCGAACTGCTCTCCATGGCCCTGCGCTACGAGGGCTGGCAGGTCATGAGCGCCGGGGACGGGGCCACCGCCCTGCGTTCCGTGCGCGAGTTCCGGCCCGACGCCGTGATCCTCGACATGATGCTGCCCGACGCCGACGGGCTGAGCCTGCTCGGTTCGATCCGGCGCGAGATGCCCGACGTCCCGGTGCTCTTCCTGACGGCGAAGGACGCCGTGGAGGACCGGATCGCCGGGCTCACGGCGGGCGGCGACGACTACGTGACCAAGCCCTTCAGCCTGGAGGAGGTGGTGGCCCGGCTGCGCGGCCTCATCCGCCGGTCCGGGGCCGCGCAGGCGCGCAGCGAATCCCTGCTGACCGTCGGGGACCTGACCCTCGACGAGGACAGCCACGAGGTCACCCGGGGCGGCGACTCGATCCACCTCACGGCGACCGAGTTCGAGCTGCTGCGCTACCTCATGCGCAATCCGCGCCGGGTGCTCAGCAAGGCGCAGATCCTCGACCGGGTCTGGTCGTACGACTTCGGCGGCCAGGCCAATGTGGTCGAGCTCTACATCTCCTATCTGCGCCGGAAGATCGACGCGGGGCGCTCCCCGATGATCCACACCCGGCGCGGGGCGGGTTATCTCATCAAGCCGGGGGAGTAGCGGCCGGTGTCCCACGCTCCACGGCCGCCCCGAGGCCTGCGGCTGTTCCGAGAGCTACGGCCGTCCCGAGGCCTGCGGTCGCTCCGGGATGCGCGGCTGTTCCGGGGCGCGCGGCCGCTCCGGGGTGCGCGGCGGCCGTGGTCGCTGCGCACCCGGCTCGTCGTGTCGGCGGTCGCGCTGATCGCGGTCGTCGCGGCCGTCATCGGCACGGTCACGACGATCGCGTTCCGTTCGTACCTGTACGACCAGGCCGACGAGCAGGTCCGGGGGCTGTCCCAGCGGGCCGCCGGGCCGCCCGTCGTCATGTCCGTGCCCGATCCCGGCCGGGGCCGGGAGCCGTTCGCCTTCCTCGGCGGTCCGGGCGCCCCGATAGGGACCCTCGGCGCGGTCCTCACCGACGGCGAGGTCACCTCCGCCGGGTACTCGACGGAGGTGCCCGGCACCAGCGGTACGGACGGGCCGAGGTTCCCCGTCGAGGAGCTGGACGCGGAGCAGCGGGCCGCCCTCGCCGCCGTCCCGCGCGACGGCGAGCCGCACACCGTGGAGCTGCCCGGCGGCCTCGGCTCCTACCGGGTCGCGTCCGCGGAGGGCAGCCGGGGCGCCTTCCTCACCGGCATCCCGCTCACCGAGGTCGACGACGCCCTCTCCACCCTCGTCCTGGTCGAGCTGAGCGTCACCGGTGCCGGGCTCGTCGCGGCCTCGCTCGCCGGGACCGTGCTCGTCGGGGTGGCCCTGCGTCCGCTGCGGCGGGTCGCCGCCACCGCCCGCCAGGTCGCCCGGCTCCCGCTGCACAGCGGCGAGGTGGCGCTCCACCAGCGGGTCCCGGAGACGGAGGCCGATCCGCGCACGGAGGTCGGCCAGGTCGGCGCGGCCCTCAACCGGATGCTCGACCACGTCCACTCGGCCCTCGACGCGCGCCAGCGGAGCGAGACCCGGGTCCGGCAGTTCGTCGCGGACGCCAGCCACGAGCTGCGCACCCCGCTCGCCTCGATCCGGGGGTACGCGGAGCTGACCCGGCGCGGCCGCGAGGAGTGCGGGCCCGACACCCGGCACGCGCTCGGCCGGATCGAGTCGGAGGCGACCCGGATGACGGGCCTGGTGGAAGACCTGCTGCTGCTCGCCCGGCTCGACGCAGGACGCCCCCTCTCGTCCGAGCCCGTCGACCTCGTCGCCCTCGTCCTGGACTCCGTGAGCGACGCCCGCGCCGCCGGGCCCGACCACCACTGGGGCCTCGAACTCCCCGAGGACGGGGCGGAGGTGCGGGTGCGGGGAGACGGCGCCCGGATCCAGCAGGTGCTCGTCAACCTCCTCGCCAACGCCCGTACCCACACCCCGCTCGGCACCGGGGTCACCGCCCGCGTCCGCGCGGAGGGGACGGACGCGCTCGTGGAGGTCGAGGACGACGGGCCCGGCGTCCCGGAGGCGCTCCTGCCCTCCGTCTTCGAACGGTTCGCGCGCGGCGACGCCTCCCGCTCCCGCACCGCCGGCTCCACCGGCCTCGGCCTCGCGATCGTCCGCGCGGTCGTCCTCGCCCACGGCGGCGGGGTGACGGTGGCGAGCGCCCCCGGCCGGACCGTCTTCACCGTCCGGCTGCCCCTGGGCCCCGACCGGCGGCCCGGGGCCGGACAGGACCCGGACGACGGCCCGCGCGAAGACTCACAGGCGGGGCACAGGCTCAGCACACAGGCGTGACAGCCGCCCCGGCGAGGGTCTGTGGCATGCGAACCCCAACGATCGCGCGGCCCGTGCCCGGCGCCCTGCCCGCCCGGGAACACCTGCCCGTGGACGTCGCCGGAGGGCCCGTCCTGGACGTGGTGATCCCCGTCTACAACGAGGAGAAGGACCTGGAGCCGTGCGTCCGCCGGCTCCACGAGCACCTCTCCCGGACCTTCCCGTACGGCTTCCGCATCACCGTCGCCGACAACGCCTCCACCGACACGACGCCCGCCGTCGCCGCGGCCCTCGCCGACGAGATGCCCGGCGTGCGTTCCGTACGCCTCGAACAGAAGGGGCGCGGGCGGGCCCTGCGCACGGTGTGGTCGGCGTCGGACGCGCCCGTCCTGGCCTACATGGACGTCGACCTGTCCACCGACCTGAACGCGCTGCTCCCGCTGGTCGCGCCGCTCATCTCCGGCCACTCGGACCTGGCGATCGGCTCCCGGCTCTCCCGCTCCTCGCGGGTGGTGCGCGGCCCGAAGCGGGAGTTCGTCTCCCGCGCGTACAACCTGATCCTGCGCTCCTCGCTCGCGGCCCGGTTCTCGGACGCGCAGTGCGGGTTCAAGGCCATACGGCGCGAGGTCGCCGAGCGGCTGCTCCCGATGGTCGAGGACACCGGCTGGTTCTTCGACACCGAGATGCTGGTCCTCGCCGAGCGGGCCGGCCTGCGCATCCACGAGGTGCCGGTCGACTGGGTCGACGACCCCGACTCGACCGTGCACATCGTGAAGACGGCGACGGACGACCTCAAGGGCGTCTGGCGGGTGGGACGGGCCCTCGCGACCGGTTCGCTGCCGCTCGACCGGCTCGCCCGGCCGTTCGGGGACGACCCCCGGGACCGCGATCTCAGCGGCGTGCCCGGCGGTCTCGCCCGCCAACTGGTCGGCTTCTGCGTGGTCGGGGTCCTGTCCACGCTCTTCTACCTGGCGCTGTACTCGGCCTTCCGGCTCGGCCTCGGCCCGCAGTTCGCCAACGCCGGGGCACTCCTCGTCTCGGCCGTCGCCAACACGGCGGCCAACCGGCGCCTCACCTTCGGGGTGCGGGGCCGGGACCGGGCCGTCCGCCACCAGGCGCAGGGGCTCGTGGTCTTCGCCATCGGCCTGGCCCTGACGAGCGGGTCGCTCGCCGCCCTCGGCGCGGCGACCGGAGACCCGTCACATTCCACCGAGCTGGCCGTCCTGATCGTGGCCAACCTCGCCGCGACCGTCCTGCGCTTCCTCCTCTTCCGGCTCTGGGTCTTCCCCGAGCGGGCCGCCGCGAGGAACGAACCCACCGCGAGGAACGAACGATGACCACCCTGAACTCCGCGGCCCCCGCCGCCTTGCCCGGGAGCACCGGGAGTACCGGGAGTACCGGGAGCACCGGGACCGCCCGGCTCGCCCGCCTCTGGCGCGGCCGCGCCGAGGACGCCCCCTGGGTCCGTCCCGCCTTCCTCGGCCTGCTCGTCGTGACCGGCGTGCTCTACCTGTGGAACCTGGGCGCCTCCGGCTACGCCAACTCCTTCTACTCGGCGGCCGTCCAGGCCGGCGGGGAGAGCTGGAAGGCCTTCTTCTTCGGCTCCCTCGACGCGGCCAACGCCATCACCGTCGACAAGCCGCCGGCCGCCCTCTGGCCGATGGCGCTCTCGGTCCGCCTCTTCGGCCTCGGCTCCTGGCAGATCCTCGTGCCCGAGGTGCTCATGGGCGTGGCCACGGTCGGCGTCCTGTACGCGGCCGTCCGGCGCCGGTTCGGCGCGGCCGCGGGCCTGATCGCGGGCGTGGTCCTGGCGCTGACGCCGGTCGCCGCCCTGATGTTCCGCTTCAACAACCCGGACGCGCTGCTCGCCCTGCTCATGACGGTCGCCGTGTACGGGGTGCTGCGCGCCCTGGAAGACCGGCCGGGCGCGGCGAAGTGGCTGGTGGGGGCGGGGGTGGCCTTCGGGTTCGCGTTCCTCGCGAAGACCCTCCAGGCCTTCCTGATCCTGCCGCCGCTCGCCCTCGTGTACGCGGTGTGCGCGCCGGGCGGGATCGGGCGCCGGATCGGCCGCCTCGGCCTCGCCGGGCTCGCGATGCTGGTCTCGGCGGGGTGGTGGGTGGCCCTGGTCGAACTGTGGCCGGCGTCCTCCCGCCCGTACGTCGGAGGCTCGCAGAACAACAGCTTCCTGGAGCTGACCTTCGGCTACAACGGCCTCGGCCGGATCAACGGCGACGAGACCGGCAGCGTGGGCGGCGGCGGAGGCCCCGGCGGGGGCATGGGCGGCGGCCGGTGGGGCGAGACCGGGATCGGCCGGATGTTCAACGACTCGGTCGGCGGCCAGATCTCCTGGCTGCTCCCGGCCGCGCTGCTCCTGCTCGTCGCGGGGCTCGTCGTCACCCGGCGGGCGCCCCGGACGGACACCGCGCGCTCGGCGTTCCTGGCGTGGGGCGGCTCGCTGCTCATGACCCTCGCGGTCTTCAGCTTCATGGCCGGCATCTTCCACGAGTACTACACGATCGCCCTGGCCCCGTACGTGGCGGCGCTCGTCGGCATGGGCACCTCCGTGCTGTGGGAGGAGCGCACCCGGTTCGCCGCCTCGGCGGCGCTCGCGGTGACGGCGGCGGTGTCGGCCTGGTGGGCCTGGACGCTGCTCGGCCGTACGCCGGACTGGCTGCCGTGGCTGCGCTGGGCGGTCCTGGTGGGGGGCGCCGTCGCGACCGCCGGGCTCCTCGTCGCGGGCCGGGTCGACCGGCGCCTCGGGCTCGCGGCGGCGGGCCTCGGCCTGGCGGCGGGCCTCGCAGGCCCCTTCGCGTACACCCTGGCGACGGTGGGCACCGGTCACCAGGGCTCCATCGTGACGGCGGGCCCGGCGGGCGGCCGGGGCCCGGGCGGCTTCGGCGGTCGCATGCCGGGCGGCTTCGGCGGCGGGATGCCGGAGGGCGGAACGGCGTTCCCGGGAGGACAGAACGGCCAGAACGGTCAGAACGGCCAGGGAGGTCAGAACGGTCAGATGCCCGGCGGCCCCGGTGGCCAAGGCCAAAGCCGGGGCCAGAACCAGGGCCAGGGCCGGATGCCCGGCGGCATCCCGCCCCAAGGCATGCCCCAGGGTGGCTTCCAGGGCACGCGCGGCGAGCGCCCCGGCTTCGGCGGTGGCGGCATGGGCGGTCTCCTCAACGGCGCGAACGTCGATGCGGAGGCCGAGGCGGCGCTCCTGAAGGACGCCGGCTCCTACACCTGGGTCGCTGCCACGGTCGGCGCCCAGAACGCGGCCAGCTACCAACTCGCCACGGAGAAGCCGGTCATGGCGATCGGCGGCTTCAACGGCAGCGACCCGTCCCCGACGCTCGCGCAGTTCGAGCAGTACGTCGCCGAAGGGAAGATCCACTACTTCATCGGAAGCGGCGGCGAGGACACGGGCGAGAGCGACGGGCGCACCGGCGGCAGGGGAGGTGGCACGGGCGGCGGCATGGGAGGCAACTCCGAGATCTCCTCCTGGGTCGCGAAGACCTTCGAGAAGGTCACGATCGGCGGCGCCACCTTCTACGACCTCACCAAGAAGGCCTGACCGAAGAACAAGAAGGCCTGGCCGAAAGCAGCGGCCGGAAATAATCCCTATACGGTGTAAGAGAAGCCCTTGTACGGTGTACGTGACCCAGTCCCGTACACCGTACAAGGAGCGCTTCCATGACGGCGACGACCGCCGCGAACGAACCGTCCGCCGCCACCGGCGGCCACCCGCAGCGCTGGCTGATCCTCGGCGTCATCTGCCTGGCCCAGCTCACCGTGCTGCTCGACAACACCGTGCTCGGCGTCGCCATCCCCTCGCTGACCTCGGAACTCCACGCCTCCACCGCCGACATCCAGTGGATGATCAACGCGTACTCGCTCGTCCAGTCCGGTCTGCTCCTGACCGCCGGAAACGCCGCCGACCGCTACGGCCGCAAGAAGCTCCTCGCCGCCGGACTCGCGCTCTTCGGCCTCGGCTCGCTCGCCGCCGGGCTCGCCGGATCCGCCGCGCAGCTCATCGCCGCCCGCGCGGGCATGGGCATCGGCGGCGCACTGCTCATGACCACCACCCTCGCCGTCGTCATGCAGATCTTCGACGACTCCGAGCGGGTCAAGGCCATCGCGCTGTGGGCCACGGTCAGCTCGCTCGGCTTCGCCGCCGGACCGCTGATCGGCGGCGTCCTCCTCGACCACTTCTGGTGGGGGATGATCTTCCTGGTCAACATCCCGGTCGCGCTCGTCGGCCTGATCGCCGTCGTCAAGCTGGTCCCCGAGTCCAAGAACCCCCAGGGCGAGCGGCCCGACCTGGTCGGCGCGCTGCTCTCCACCGTCGGCATGACCGCCGCCGTGTACGCCATCATCACCGGCCCCGAGCACGGCTGGACCTCCGCCGAGGTGCTGGTCCCGGCGGGCATCGGCGTCGCCGTCCTCGCCGCCTTCGCCCGGTGGGAGCTGCACGTCCCGTACCCGATGCTCGACATGCACTTCTTCCGCAACCAGAAGTTCGTCGGCGCGGTCGCGGGCGCGATCCTGGTCATGTTCGGCCTGGGCGGCTCGCTCTTCCTGCTCACCCAGCACCTGCAGTTCGTCCTCGGCTACGAGCCGCTGGAGGCCGGTCTGCGGATGGCGCCGCTCGCCCTGACCGTGGTCGTGCTCAACCTCAGCGGCGTCGGCCCGCGGATCGTGGTGAAGCTCGGCACCGCGCCGACCGTGGCCGTCGGCATGACCCTCGTCGCGGCCGGTCTCGCCTCGATCGCCCTGATCGGCGGCGGCACGAACAGCAGCTACTGGGGGATGCTCCTGGGCCTGGTCCTGATGGGCGTCGGCCTCGCGGTCTCCAACCCGGCCATGGCCAACGCCATCATGAGCGCGATCCCGCCGGAGAAGGCCGGCGTGGGCGCGGGCGTCAACGGCACCCTCGCCGAGTTCGGCAACGGCCTGGGCGTCGCCGTCCTCGGAGCCGTGCTGAACGCGCGCTTCGCCGCCCTCGTCACCGTCACCGCGACCTCGCTGCCCGCGGCCCTCGCGGCGGCCGGGAGCGACGCCGAGCGGGCGCGGATCTCCGACGCCTTCGCCTCCGGCCTCCAGACCAGCCAACTGGTCGGCGCGGTCGCCGTCTTCGCGGGCGGTCTGCTCGCCGCGGTCCTGCTCGCGCGGGCCGGGCGGGCGGAGAAGGCCGCGGGGAAGGGCGCGGAGAAGACCGAGGCTCCGCATCCGGCGGCGGCTGCCTAGCATGGTCACGGACCGCTGACAGACGGAGGAACGCGATGGTCAAGGCAGCCGACCGGGCCAAGGACCCGGCGCGTTCCAGCGTCTGGCTGGAGAACCGGGCCCCCCGCCGCGGGAGCGGCCCGGCCGGTCTCGACCGGGACCGGATCGTCGCCGCCGCGATCCGGATGCTCGACGAGGAGGGCCTGAACGGCCTCTCGATGCGCAAGCTCGCGACCGAGCTCGGCGTCACGGCCATGTCGCTCTACTGGTACGTGGACACCAAGGACGACATCATCGAGTACGCCGTCGACTCCGTCTACGCGGAGGTCGACCTCGTCGCGGTCGGCACCACCGGCGACTGGCGCGACCGGCTCCGGACGCTGGCCCTGGAGTACCGGGGGATGCTGGTCCGCCACCCGTGGATGTCGCCGTGCGCCGGCAAGTACCTGAACATCGGGCCGAACTCGGTCGCCGTCGGCGCCCGGATCCACGAGGCGATCCGGGACACCGGACTGCCGGTGCACCGCCACCCGAGCGCGATGTCGGCGGTCTTCCAGTTCGTGTACGGCTACGGGACGATCGAGTCGCAGTTCCAGCGGCGGGCGGCGGAGGCCCACATGTCGCAGGACGACTTCTACGGGGAGTCGCTCAAGGCCTTCCGCGACGACGCGCAGTTCATGGAGGTGCTCGAACCGATGACGGAGCTGCTCGACGAGCGGGCCTCGCACGGCAGCGTCAGCGACATCTGGGACCGGGACTTCGCGTACGCCCTCGACGTCCTGGTCGCCGGCATCGAGGTGATGGTGGCCCGGGGCGAGTAGGAACACGACGGAGCGGCGGGCCGTCCCCTGCCCGCCGCTCCGTACTCGACCCGGCCGCGCCTCCGCTCGAAGCGCGGCCGGGAGCTTGTCCACCGAGTGGCTTCCTACGAGGCGTCCGCGGTGACCTTCTCGCCCGCGGGCGCCTTCTCGTCCGCCTTCGCCGTGCCGCTCTTGAGGGCGACCTCCTTGATGAAGATCGTCACCACGAAGGCGAGCAGCGCGAACGGCGCCGAGTAGAGGAAGACGTCCGCGACGCCGTGGCCGTACGCGTCCTCCATGACCGTGCGGATCGGGGCCGGCAGCTTGTCCATGTCGGGGATGCCGCCGCCCGAGCCGCCCTTGCCCATCGCGGCCGCGGCCTTCGGGCCGAGCTCCGCCAGGCCCTCCTTGACGTAGTCCGTGACCCGGTGGGCCATGACCGCGCCGAGCGCCGAGACGCCGATCGCACCGCCCAGGGAGCGGAAGAAGGTGACGACGGAGGAGGCGGCGCCGAGGTCGGCGGGGGCCACCTGGTTCTGGGTGCAGAGCACCAGGTTCTGCATCATCATGCCGAGGCCGAGGCCGAGGACCGCCATGAAGAGCGCGATGTGCCAGTACTCCGTGTCGTAGCGGATCGTGCCGAGCAGACCGAGGCCGCCGGCGGCCAGGGCGCCACCGCTGACCAGCCACGCCTTCCAGCGGCCGGTCTTGGTGATGATCAGACCGGAGACGGTGGAGGAGACGAACAGACCTGTGATCATCGGGATGGTGAGGACGCCGGACATCGTCGGCGACTCGTTGCGCGCCAACTGGAAGTACTGGCTGAAGAAGACCGTGCCGGCGAACATCGCGACGCCCACGAAGAGCGAGGCGAGCGAGGCGAGGGTGATCGTGCGGTTGCGGAAGAGGCGGAGCGGGATGATCGGCTCGCTCGCCTTCGACTCGACCAGGACGAAGACCGCGCCGAGGGCGACGGCGCCGAGGACCATGACGGCCGTCTGCCAGGACATCCAGTCGTACTTGTCGCCCGCGAAGGTGACCCAGATGAGGAGCAGGGAGACGGCGGCGCTGATGAAGAAGGCGCCGGCCCAGTCGACCTTGACCTCGCGCTTCACGACGGGGAGCTTCAGGGTCTTCTGGAGGACGAGCAGGGCGATGATCGCGAAGGGCACGCCGACGTAGAAGCACCAGCGCCAGCCGAGCCAGTCGGTGTCGGTGATGACGCCGCCGAGCAGCGGGCCGCCGACGGTGGCGACGGCGAAGGTGGCGCCCAGGTAGCCGCTGTACCGGCCGCGCTCGCGCGGGGCGATCATGGCGGCCAGGATGATCTGGGAGAGGGCGGTCAGACCGCCGACGCCGACGCCCTGGACGACGCGGCAGGCGATGAGCATGCCGGTGCTCTGCGAGAGGCCGGCGACGACCGAGCCCGCGACGTAGATGACGAGGGCTATCTGGACGAGGAACTTCTTGGAGAAGAGGTCCGCGAGCTTGCCCCAGAGCGGGGTGGTCGCGGTCATCGCCAGGAGGGCCGCGGTCACGACCCAGGTGTAGGCGGACTGGCCGCCGCCCAGGTCGGTGATGATCTGCGGCAGGGCGTTGGAGACGATCGTCGAGGACAGGATGGCGACGAACATGCCGAGCAGCAGCCCGGAGAGCGCCTCCATGATCTGCTTGTGCGTCATCGGGGCGCCGCCGGAGGCGAGGTCCCCCTCCTTTGCGCTCCCGCCGCGCACACCGGTCTCTGGTGTGGTGCTAGCCATGGACTTCCTTCGTTCTCAAGCGTGGTGGGCCCGGCAGTCCCCGAAGGAATCGCGGAGGCGGGCGAGCAGGGTGGTGAGCAGTTCGACGTCGTCGTCGGACCACTCCGCGAGGGTGCGGGCGAGCATGTCGGTCAACCGCCGGTCGAGGACGGCGAGCATGGACTCGCCCGCAGGGGTCAGGTGGAGGATGCGGGAGCGCCGGTCGGCGGGGTCGGGCAGGCGCTCGACCCATCCGCGGTCCACCGTGTGGGCCACGTGACGGCTGCTGACCGACATGTCGACGGCCATCAGCTCGGACACGCGGCCCATCCGCATGTCCCCGTGGTGGTTCAGCAGTGCGAGGACGATCGCGGATCCGCCGGGGCACTCGGCGGGCAGGGTCCGCGCGAGTCCGCGCTTCACCGCTCCGATGGCGCTCACCTGGCGGGCGAGGTTCTCGTACCGATTGCCTCTGTCCATCGCGTACTCCACCGCGTGCTCCACATATCTTGTTGCTTAGGGCAACCATAGAGATGGATGGTTGCTCCAGGCAAACTAAATCGGTCAAACGGCGCTAAAGAATCGGCAAAGGGAGGGGCGGGGGCGCCGGACGCGGTCCCGCGCGCCGGGCCGGGGGTGCCGGGCTTGGGCGGCCCGGCCGACTTCGCTAGGGTCCTGGCCCATGGCACACAACCCCCAAGCACCGTACGGCCAGGGCCAGGGCCCCGAGGGCTCCTACGACCCCGCCGGCAGCACCCAGATGTTCCGCGCCTTCGTCGACGAGGGCGCTCCGCAGCAGCAGCCGCAGACCGTCGCCGCCTCCTCCTCGTCGGGCCCCCGGGTCGGCCTGATCGTGGGCGTGGTCGCCGCCGTCGTCGTCCTGGCGGCCGTCGCCTGGCTGGCGCTCGGCTGACCGTCCCGTATGCCCCGCACGTCCCGTACACCCAGAGTGGGCCGGCTCCGCGTCACGCGGACCGGCCCACTCCTCTTCTCCCGCCCCTTCTGCGGGGTCAGTCGGAGATGAGCCCCTCCCGGAGCTGCGCCAGGGTGCGGGTCAGCAGCCGCGAGACGTGCATCTGGGAGATGCCGACCTCCTCGCCGATCTGCGACTGGGTCATGTTGGCGAAGAAGCGCAGCATGATGATCTGCCGCTCGCGGGGCGGCAGCTTGGCGAGCAGCGGCTTGAGCGACTCGCGGTACTCGACGCCTTCGAGGGCGCTGTCCTCGTAGCCGAGCCGGTCCGCGAGGGAGCCCTCGCCGCCGTCGTCCTCGGGAGAGGGGGAGTCGAGCGAGGAGGCGGTGTACGCGTTCCCGACGGCGAGGCCGTCGACCACGTCCTCCTCCGACACCCCGAGCACGGCGGCGAGTTCGGGGACGGTGGGGGAGCGGTCGAGCTTCTGGGCGAGCTCGTCGCCGGCCTTGGTGAGGGCGAGGCGCAGCTCCTGGAGCCGGCGCGGGACCCGCACCGACCACGAGGTGTCGCGGAAGAAGCGCTTGATCTCGCCGACGACCGTCGGCATGGCGAACGTCGGGAACTCCACGCCCCGTTCGCAGTCGAAGCGGTCGATCGCCTTGATCAGGCCGATGGTGCCGACCTGGACGATGTCCTCCATGGGCTCGTTGCGGGAGCGGAAGCGGGCGGCCGCGTACCGGACGAGGGGGAGGTTGAGCTCGATGAGGGTGTCGCGGACGTAGGTCCGCTCCGGGCTGTCGGCGGCTGCGCCCTCCGCGTCCAGGGCGCGCAGCCGCAGGAAGAGGGAGCGGGAGAGGGTGCGGGTGTCGAGGGCGCCGGTCGTGACGGGCATCGGCGGCGGCGTGGGCTCCGCGCTCTCGGGCGCCGTCGGCGCCGTCGTCTGCGTGGGCACGGGAACGACGGGAACGGGCGTGAGCGTGAGCACCTTGGAGCTGTCCAGTTCTGTGGACATGCCACCCCCTTGAGGTCGCGGACGGTCGCGGTGCCGCGACCGTCTGAGGAACGCAGCCACCACCTGAATACCGGCGGGAGGGCTGCGGCAAACGCGGTTCCAGCAGAATGTCACATGTCGGCAACACGCTGTAGTGACTTGTCGACACAATGCCCGCGCATATCCGCAGGAAACAAGGGGTGTTCGGCATGCGATGCGGTGCGGAACTGCTCCGAACCGGTCTACCCGTTCCGGTTACGCTTCGATCCTGTTTGCGGATCTCAATCGTGCGAAGCTCCGTGCGAGGAGCCTTGACACGTGCATCTGGGAGACGCCGAGTTCCTGACTGATCTGAGACTGGGTCAAGTTGCTGTAGTAGCGCAGCATCAGGATCCGCTGCTCCCTTTCGGGCAGTTGTACGAGAAGGTGCCGCACCAGGTCCCGGTGCTCGACGCCGGCGAGCGCGGGGTCCTCGTAGCCGAGCCGGTCGAGCAGCCCCGGCAGCCCGTCGCCCTCCTGCGCCGCCTCCAGCGAGGTGGCGTGGTACGAGCGTCCGGCCTCGATGCAGGCGAGCACCTCGTCCTCCCCGATCCGCAGCCGCTCGGCGATCTCGGCAGTGGTGGGGGAGCGCCCGTGAGCGGTCGTCAGGTCCTCGGTGGCGCCGTTGACCTGGACCCACAGCTCGTGCAGCCGACGGGGCACGTGCACGGTCCGCACGTTGTCCCGGAAGTAGCGTTTGATCTCGCCGACGACCGTCGGCATCGCGAAGGTCGGGAACTGCACGCCCCGGTCCGGGTCGAAGCGGTCGATGGCGTTGATCAGGCCGATGGTGCCGACCTGGACGACGTCCTCCATGGGCTCGTTGCGGGAGCGGAAGCGGGCGGCCGCGTAGCGGACCAGCGGCAGGTTGGCCTCGATGAGGGCCCCGCGCACCCGGTCGTGCTCGGGGGTGCCCGGCTCCAGGTTCTTGAGCTGCCCGAAGAGGACCTGGGTGAGGGCGCGGGTGTCGGCGCCGCGGGTGCTCTGGGTGCGCGGGCGCGGCGACTCCGGGCCGCCTGCCTCGTGCTGGGGCGGGACTTGAGGTGCTGTACTGGCCGGCACGTTCACGCCACCCCTTTTTGGCTGGTCCTGCTGGTCGACTGGTGTCAACTACGGTCAACTCATCCATCAAAAGCGGTCATAGCATCACAAGACATGTCCACTGTGTGCAAGCACCCCATAGCCACGTGTTGAGGACATGGAGGGAGGGAAGAGAGGGCCGAACGGGGAGCACGGGAGAGGCATACGGAAGGCCTACGGAAGGCCTACGGAAGGCCTACGGAAGGCGTGCGGGAGGCCTGCGGGAGTCCGGAAAACGGCGAAGCCCCCGCCACGGGGGCGGGGGCCTCGGTCGTGACCGGGGGTCAGAAGGCGTAGTCGGCGATCACCCAGGTGGCGAACTCCCGCCACTGGGCGACACCCGCCTGGTGGGCCGGGTGCTCCAGATAGCGCTGGAGGGCGTCGGTGTCCTCGACGGCCGAATTGATGGCGAAGTCGTACGCGATCGGCCGGTCCGTGATGTTCCAGTCGCACTCCCAGAACCGGAGCTCCGGAATCTGCTCGCCGAGCGCCCGGAACGCCTCGACGCCGGCGACGACGCGCGGCTCGTCACGGGCGACGCCGTCGTCGAGCTTGAAGAGGACCAGATGGCGGATCACGGAGGGCTCCTAATTGATGAGTTCGGTCATGAACTCGCCGACACCCTGGGCGGCGCTGGAAATGCCCTCGAACCCTACCTGGACCAGATCCGCCGCCCTCGCCGGGGACGTGACGATCGTGTACAGCACAAAGACCACGACCGCGTACAGCGCGACCTTCTTCGCCTGCGCCATTTCCAGCCCTCCCCTGTTCCCCCGCCGTACGACCGCGCCACTCTAACCGAGCCTTTACGGACCAAGGGCCCGGAGAAGGAGGACTTTTGCCGTCCCCCGCAAGGGGGCGGGGCGCGCAGTATGGATGGCGAGCCCGGAGGATCTGGCAGGAATCCGAGGGGCTCCGGAACCGGGCCGCACTGCGGGGTCCGCGCCGCGAGGCTTCCCCCGACGGCGACGCGGACTTGGAGGACCGGTTCTCACCGGGGGGAGCGGCTTGTCCCCCCGATGCCGCTCCCCCCGACCTATACCCGTCCTGCCGGAAGGCCCCGGGCCGCGCCCGAACGCGCGGCCCGGGGTCTTTCCCGTACGCGCCCCGTGGGGCCCCGTACGTGCTCCGCACACGCCGAAGGGCCCGGTTCGGATGAACCGGGCCCTTCGATCGAAGCGGTAGCGGAGGGATTTGAACCCTCGGTGAGTTTCCCCACACTCGCTTTCGAGGCGAGCTCCTTCGGCCGCTCGGACACGCTACCGAGAGAGAGCTTAGCCGAAACTGCCGCTGCGATGAAATCCGTATCCCGCCGCAGGTCGGAGCGGGGTCCGGGCGGGTTCGGAGCGGGGCCGGCGGGCGCGTCAGCGGGTACGGAAGAAGGCCGTGAGCCGCCGGGCGCACTCCTCGCCCAGCACGCCGTGGATCACCTCGGGACGGTGGTTGAGCCGCCGGTCCCGCACGAGGTCCCAGAGCGAGCCCGCCGCGCCCGCCTTCTCGTCCACGGCCCCGAACACCACCCGCTCCACGCGGGACTGGACCAGGGCGCCCGCGCACATCACGCACGGCTCCAGGGTCACGACGAGCGTGCAGCCCGTCAGGCGCCACTCCCCGGTCGCCGCGGCCGCCCGGCGCAGGGCGAGCACCTCGGCGTGCGCGGTGGGGTCGCCGGCCGCCTCCCGCTCGTTGTGCGCCCGCGCGAGCACCGCCCCGTCCGGACCGAGCACGACCGCGCCGACCGGCACGTCACCGGCCGGCCCGGCCGCCTCCGCCTCGTCGAGGGCGAGCAGCATGGCGCCCCGCCAGGGATCCCGCAGGGGATCCGGTACGGGTTCCCGTACGGGGTCGGGCGAGGGGCCCCGTACGGGGTCGGGAGCGGGTACCGCGGGGGCCACTAGCGGACGGCCTCCAGGACCTCGGCCGCGCCCAGCGCGTCCGCGATCTCCGCGAGCGCGTCGGTCTCCAGGGCGAGCAGTTCGGCCGGCGGCAGACCGAGGTCCGCCAGGATCAGCCGGTCGCCCACCGGGGCGGCCGGGACGGCCTCGGCGGCCACGGAGCCCGCCTCGTCGTCCTCGTCCCCGTCGGCGTCGAGCGGCTCGCCGTCCTCCGTGCCGTCCAGGTCCAGCGACTCCAGCTCGTCGGCCAGGTCGTCCAGGTCGTCACCGAGGATCTCCCGGGTGAGCATCTCCCCGTACGAGGAACGGGCTGCGGCCGCCCCGTCGGAGACGTAGATGCGGGGGTCCTCCTCCCCCTCGATCCGTACGATCCCGAACCACGCGTCCTCCTGCTCGACGAAGACGATCACCGTGTCGTCGTCCGAGGCGTCGCGGGCCAGTTCGACCAGATCCGACAGGGTCTCCACGTCGTCGAGCTCCGTGTCGCTCGCTTCCCACCCGTCTTCGGTGCGCGCGAGCAGTGCGGCGAAGTACACCTGACTCTCTCCCACTGATCAGAGGTGTGACGTTCCGGTGGCGCGGTCCTGAGCCCCGCCCCCTCGGCATCGTGACAGAAACGACGCCCGCAGGAGAGGTCTTCGGCTCTTGCGTCGTGCATCAGTCTGAACGTCCCCGCTATCGGGCGGGCGCGCGACCCCGGCGCACTCGGGGGGCGCACGGCCGGACCGGGCCGGTCGCCGCTGGTCGGGACCGGTTTCCGCCGGTCACACCGCGTCCGGCACGGTGTACGGAATCCACCGCGCCCCGCCGACCGGCCGCGCCGCGCACCGCCTCAACGGCGGAAGGTCCCCGCCGGGGGAGGCTCTCACCGGCGGAAAGCCTCCCCCGGCGGGCGGCCCCTCACCGGCGGAAAGCCCCCCTCGACGAGCAGCCCCTCAGCGGCGAAAGGCCCACCGGCCTCACCAGCGGAAAGTCCGCATCCGCATCGCCTGCCGCATCCGGGCCGCCCGGGCGCGCCGGGGCTGCACGCGCTCGCGCAGGGCCTTCGCCTCGTGCAGCTCGCGCAGGAACTGCGCACGGCGCCTGCGTCGCTCCGTGTCGGTCTCCGCCGCCGGCCCCCGGGCCACCCTCTCGGCGGCCCGCTCGACCGGTCCTTCCAGGTCGGACATCTGCCACACCACCCCATCACCGGGTCCGTGTGCCCCCACCTTCCCCCAGTGGCGCGGATCGACGCCAGTGCGGGGCGGGCTACTGTTGAGTCATGCGTCTCCACGTCGTCGACCACCCCCTGGTCGCCCACAAGCTCACCACCCTGCGCGACAAGCGCACGGACTCCGCGACCTTCCGCCGTCTCGCCGACGAGCTGGTCACCCTGCTCGCCTACGAGGCCACCCGGGACGTGCGGACCGAGCAGGTCGACATCGAGACCCCGGTCACGACGACGACCGGTGTGAAGCTGTCGCACCCGCGCCCGCTGGTGGTCCCGATCCTGCGCGCCGGCCTCGGCATGCTCGACGGCATGGTCCGGCTGCTCCCGACCGCCGAGGTCGGCTTCCTGGGCATGATCCGCAACGAGGAGACGCTGGAGGCGTCGACCTACGCCACGCGGATGCCGGAGGACCTCTCGGGCCGCCAGGTGTACGTCCTGGACCCGATGCTGGCGACCGGCGGCACGCTGGTCGCGGCGATCCAGGAGCTGATCAAGCGCGGCGCGGACGACGTGACCGCGGTCGTGCTCCTCGCCGCCCCGGAGGGCGTCGAGGTCATGGAGCGCGAGCTCGCGGGCACCCCCGTCACCGTCGTGACGGCCTCGGTCGACGAGCGTCTCAACGAGAACGGCTACATCGTCCCGGGCCTCGGCGACGCGGGCGACCGCATGTACGGCTCGGCCGAGTAGGCCCTCAGCACTTCCCGGCCGGAGCGGGCGCGGGCTTGGTCAGGGCGACCAGGGCCGCGTCCGCCGTCGTCTTCGGGGACAGGTTCTTGAAGGCGGTCCCGATGATCAGGTCCACGTCCGCCGTGGTCCGGGCGTCCGTCCTGGTCGTGGCGCCCGCGAGCTGGGTGCCGAGGACCGGGAAGGCGCCCTTGGTGGCGGCGGGCGCGCCGAGGAGCAGTCCGGCGCCAGGGACCTTCTTGTCGTAGGCGGCGGGCGCGTTCCCGACCTTGCCGACCTTGAAGCCGCGCTTCTTGAGCTCGTCGGCCGTCGTCTTGGCGAGTCCGCTGCGCGGGGTCGCGTTGTAGACGTTGACCGTGATCTGCGCGGGCTTGGGCAGGGCCGCGGCGGCCTGCGCGGTCGGGGTGGGGGCGGGTTTGCAGTCGGCCTGCTTCCCGGCCGCCGCCTTCGTGCCCGCGTCGCCGGAGAACACGTCGACGAGCTGGAGCGTCCCCCAGCCGGCCGCGCCCAGCACGACCGCGGCGGCGGTGGCCGCGAGGACGATCCTGCGCCGACGGTGGGGGCGGCGCATGCGCGGGTAGACATCCCCCGTGATGCGGTACTTTCCGCCCATGCCGGGGGGAGTGAGCATGCTCATGAGCGCAGCGTAATGCCGCCCGTCGGTGATGCCTACTTGATGATCATGTGATCGCGTCCGGATGGGGTGGAACTGCCCCCGAAAGGGTCAGTGACCTCTGCCTTCCGGACGGTTCTCAGTCCAGTTCGAGGACGCGCGCGTGCAGCACCTGGCGCTGCTGGAGCGCCGCGCGGACGGCGCGGTGCAGTCCGTCCTCGAGGTAGAGGTCGCCCTGCCACTTCACGACGTGCGCGAAGAGGTCGCCGTAGAAGGTGGAGTCCTCCGCGAGCAGGGTCTCCAGGTCCAGTTGGCCCTTGGTGGTGACCAACTGGTCGAGGCGGACCGGGCGCGGGGCGACGTCCGCCCACTGCCGGGTGCTTTCCCGGCCGTGGTCGGGATACGGCTTTCCGTTTCCGATGCGCTTGAAGATCACACGGAAAGCCTACCGGGCGAGCGGCTCCCGGCGCAGCCACGCACCCGGTGGGATGCCGGTGCGAACCGCGACGAACCGGAATCGGAGCGCCGTCACGGGCGCGAGCGGGCAGCCGCCGCCCGGAGCCCGGGCCCGCCGCCCCCGCCTGGGGCCCCTTCCCGGCCCCGTCTCCGCCCTTTCCACGGGGTACGCCTTCGACGGGCCCGCACTCGATCCGGGGACCCTGCTCCGGGACGGCACCTGTCACCCGGACGTGCGGATCCGCGTCCCGCCGTCCGTCACCCCGGACGGCGGGAAGGCCCTCCGGGGTCTGTCCGGCGGATCACGGCCGGGGCCGTCGTACGACCTCGTGGAGGTGCTCCCGGGACTCGGCGCGGGCGAGGTGGTGGTCACCGTACGGGGCGGGGGCTCCCCGCCGGAAAGAGGAGCCCTCGCCGTCCGAACGGGTGGTGGCACCGCCCGCCGGAGGCGCTGACCGCCCGTACCGCGCCGACCGCGCCCACCGCCCCTCGGCCGTTACTCGGTGACCTCGTGGTGGTCGTCGTGCAGGCCGCCGCCGCTGCCCGCGTCGCCGGTGGTCGGGACGGAGACGACCGGCTTGCGGAGCGAGGAGATGTCGTGGGCGTAGGTGCCCACGGCGTTGGCGATGACGTCGATGTTGACGTCGAAGGCCTTCAGGTTGATGTTGCTGAGGTCGTCGCCCTTGGCGTGGTAGTTCACGTCGTACGCGACGCCCGCCTGGCCGCCGAACTTGGCCGCCTGGGCGGCGGTCTTGATGCCCTCGGCGCCGGTGAAGGTACCGCCGGAGGGGATGCCGACCTCGATGAACGGGCCGTAGTCGGAGCGGCCGGTGAAGTCGGTGCCCTCGTGCGGGTGCCCGTTCTTGTCGAGGAACTCGTTGATGTCGCGCTCCAGTTGGGCCGAGCCCGCGGGGCCCGCGCCGGCGCCGACGCCGTCCGAGTCGTCGCCGTCGTACACGAACAGGCCGTAGTTCGGCGAGGCGATCATGTCGAAGTTGAGGTAGAGCTTGATCTCCTTCTTGTCGAGCTCCGTGAGGTTCTGCACGTAGTGCTCGGAGCCCAGGAGGCCGTTCTCCTCCGCCGACCACCAGGCGAAGCGGACCTTGTTGCGGACCTTGTCCTTCGACTCGGCGAGCTTCAGGGCGGTCTGGAGGAGACCGGCGGAGCCCGAGCCGTTGTCGTTGATGCCGGGGCCCGCGGTGACGGAGTCGAGGTGCGAGCCGAGCACCACGGTGTTGGCGGCGTTGCCTGCCTTGGTCTCCGCGATGACGTTGTTGGTGGAACGCGTCTGCTGGAGCTGGCGGATCTCCAGGGAGAGGGTGACCGGGCCCTTGGCGAGCTCGGCGGCGAGCGCCTTGCCCTCGGCCAGGGTGATGCCGCCGGTGGGGATCTTCCCGGAGGCGGCGTCCCCGAGGGTGCCGGAGAGGACGCCCTCGGCGTTGTTGTAGATGACGGCGGCGACGGCACCGGCCGCGGCGGCGTTCTGCTGCTTCACCGCGAAGGCGCAGCCGCCGCGCTGGATGAGCGCGATCTTGCCGGTGAAGGCGCCGGCGGCGAAGTCGCCCGGCTCGCAGCCGCTGGTGGCGTCGGCGTCGACGGGCGCGGCCACCAGTTCGGCCCTGACGCCGCCGACCGGGGTGGACTTGGTGTACGTCATGGCCTTGATGTCGAACGCGCGGGGCGCGGGGGAGACGACGGAGGCCTTCTCGGCGAGCGTCTCCGTGTACGCGAAGTCGAACTTCTGGTACCGGACGTCGTAGCCGGCCTTCTTGAGCTGCGTGTACACGTACGCGGCCGAGGCGTCGTGCCCGAGCGAACCGGCCGCGCGGTGGCCGCCGGCCGAGTCGGCTATCGCCTGGAACTTCTGCAGGTGCTTGTAGGCGTCCTTGGCGGTGGTGTCGCGGACCAGCTTCTTCGCCAGCTTGGCGGCATCGCGGGCGGGTGCGGCCGTGGGGTCCTGTCCCGCGGTGGCGGGGGAGGCGAGGACCAGCGGGGCGGCGAGGGCGGCGGCGGCGAGGATGGCCGCGGCTCTGCGCTGGGATGCGTTCACAGAAGTCCTTCCCGGTACGGACGAGGTTGAGGGGAAGTTAGCGATCTCGGGGGTGTTCTGTGAACAGATTCGCCACAATTCCTGCCGGGTCTAGCAGGAGTGAAATCTGGAATTCTCAATTCCCTTACGACTGGACGGCTTTCGCCGTCTTTGCCGGGTTCAGTTCCTCGCGAAGCGGTCGAGGGCCGCGAGGACCGGGCGGCCGGTCTCCTCGCCGCCCAGGTGCCCGGCCCGCTCGACCACGTGCAGCTCGGCGTCCGGCCAGGCGCGGACCAGCTCCCGAGCGGTGGTGAGCGGTCCGCCCATGTCGAGCCGGCCGTGGACCAGGACGCCGGGGACGCCGGCGAGCCGGTGCGCGTCGCGGATCAGGGCGGCGTACGCCCCGACGAGCTCTTCCGCCCCGGCCCCGTCGGCGGTCCCGGCCCCCGCCCGGAAGCGCTCGTGGGCCTCGGGGAAGAAGCGGCCGACGCCCTCGTAGAGCCAGGCGGTCTCGGAGCGGCGGGTGGTGGTGACGGCGGCGATCACGATCTCCGTGACGCGCTCGGGGTGGGCCTCCGCGTACGCCAGGATCAGCGTGGAGCCCCAGGAGCCTCCGTGGAGCGGCCACTTCTCGATCCCGAGGTGCTCGCGCAGCCGTTCCATGTCCGCGACCAGGTGCGCGGTGGTGTTGACGGACAGGTCGGCGGCCGGGTCGCTCGCGTGCGGGACGGAGCGGCCGCAGCCCCGCTGGTCCAAGAGGACGACCCGGTACGCCGCCGGGTCGAAGAAGCGCCGGGAGCGCGGGGAGGAGCCGGAGCCCGGCCCGCCGTGGACGACGAGCGCGGGCTTGCCCTCCGGGTTGCCGGAGACCTCCCAGTGGACGAGGTTGCCGTCGCCCACGTCGAGCAGGCCCTGGTCGTACGGCGCGGTCTCCGGGTGCATCCGGCCGACCCTACCGGGGCGCCGACGGCCCCTGTCGGGGTTTCCGAGGGCCCCTGTCGGGGTTCCGGGCGGCCACTGCCTCGGGGTTCCCGGTGGCCCCTGAGGGATGCCTACCGGCCCTTCACCCGCACCGACGGGTCCTCGCACCACTCCAGGACCGAGGGCCAGTCCCCGTACCCGTGGGCGGGGCTGAGGTGTCCGCCGTCCGGTACGAGGTCGAGGTCGAGGCCGAGCGGACGGCCGTAGTGCAGGTCGGCGCCCTCGGGGCAGTACGGGTCGCCGCCCCCGTACACGAGCCGCGCCCCGAGGCCGGTCTCCGCGAGGTCGAGCCCGTCGGCGAAGGCGGTGATCTCGGGGATCGAGGCGGTCACCGACGGCGAGGGCGGGGCGACGAGCAGCACCCGGTCGGCGTCCGGCCGGCGCGCGCCGGCGCGCAGCCACAGCAGTACGGACAGGCTGTGCGCGAGGACCACGAACTCGCCCCGGGCGGGCCGCTTCCCGTACTCCTCCAGGGCGTCGAGCCACTCCGCGAGCACGGGCGCGTCCGGCGAGGGAAGTTGCGGGTAGCGGACCTCGTGCCCGCGCTCCCGCAGTCGCTCGGCGAGCCAGTGCTGCCAGTG
This sequence comes from Streptomyces sp. NPDC007872, assembly GCF_042868165.1. NCBI lineage: Bacteria > Bacillati > Actinomycetota > Actinomycetes > Kitasatosporales > Streptomycetaceae > Streptomyces > Streptomyces sp. NPDC007872. The sequence continues at coordinate 111,637 of NZ_JBIAEA010000005.1, read as the reverse complement.
GCCGGGCGGCCGGTGGTTCTGGAAGCCGTGCAGGATCAGGAAGGTCTTGGCGGCGGTGTCGTTCTCGGTCGTCATGGCGTGATCGTGCGTTCCGGGACGCCCGGAGGTCCAGATAGGTTCCGGGGTGTGGACGGTCTGGAGGAGTTCGGGGCGGCGCTGGGCGGGGTGCGGGTCGTCGGTCTGGGCGAGTCCACGCACGGGACGGCGGAGTTCTTCCGCCTCAAGCACCGCCTGTTCGAACACCTGGTGACCGAGCACGGCTTCCGTACGCTCGTGATGGAGGCGAGCGCCTCGGCGGGGCCCGCGGTCGACGCGTACGTCAGGGACGGGGCCGGCGACGCGGAGACCGCCCTGACCGGCCTCGGGTTCTGGACCTGGCGGACGCGGGAGGTCCTGGGCCTCCTGGAGTGGACGCGCTCCTACAACCGGGGGCGGCCCCGTGCGGACCGGGTCGGCTTCGCGGGGATCGACCCGCAGCGGAGCGGGGCGTCGGTGGCGCACTTCGGTCCGGAGCGCGCGGGGGCCCTCTCCGTACTGGCGGACGCCCAGCCGGGCCGGCTTCCGGAGCGCAGGGCGGAACTCCTCGCGGCGGCGGAGGCGCTGGAGGCGGGTGTCTCGGGTGCCTCGGGTGCCTCGGGTGCCTCGGGCGACGCGGACCGGTGGCACGCCCGCGTCCTGGCGCGGGCGGCGGACGTGGCCACGGCCGAGCCCGGCGAGCGGCTGTGGCGGGTCAGGGACGGGCACATGGCGGACGCGGTCGACGAGGCGGTGGCCGCGGCGGGCGGCGCCGGGGTCGCCGTGTGGGCGCACAACGGGCACGTGGGCGTCCGGGGCGCGGCGCTCGGCGCCCGGCTGCGGGAACGGTACGGCCTCGCGTACTACGCGCTCGGTCTCTTCTTCGGCGAGGGCGCCTTCCGGGCCCGGCGGACGTGGCCGGGCCCGTGGGGGCCTCGTACGAAACGGCCGTCGCGGGTGGCGGTGAACCGGATCGGCCCGGCGGGCCCGGACACCCTGGAGGCGCTGCTCGCGGCCTCCCCGGGGTCCGCGGACGCGCGGCTGGTGGACCTGCGCTCCCGCGCGCACGAGGAGTGGACGCGGCGGACGTACCCGACGCGCACGCACGGGGCGTACGTGACGCGGTTCGTCTACCGCCGGAACGTGATGCCGGTGGTGCCGGGGGAGGAGTACGACGGTCTGGCGTACGTACCGGTCTCGACTCCGTCGCGACCGCTCTGACCCCTCTGATCAGGGGTTCTCGCGCAGGGTGAGGAGTTCCCGTACGCCCGCCTTGAGGCGCTCGCCCGAGAGCTCCTGTTCGACGGTCAGGTGGTGCATGACGTCGGGGGAGAAGGGCGCGAGCAGCAGGTGCGCGAGGAGCGCGCCGTCCGACCCCGGCCTGAGCCGCCCGATGAGCAGGGCGACGTGCGTGTGCATCACCCGGTACGCGCCGCTGTGGTACCGGGCGCGGGGTGCGGCGGAGTGCGCGGCGAGCAGGATCGCGCGCTGCTCGGCGACCCGGTCGACGAGCGCGTCGAGGAAGGCGTCGAGCCGTTCGGCGGTCGGGGCGCCGGGCCCGAGTGGCGGCGGGCCGCTCATGTACGCCTCCTGGAACTGGCGCTCGCGGTCGTCGAGGAGCGCCCACAGGAGCTGGGAGACGTCGCCGAAGCGCCGGTAGACGGTGCCGACGCCGATGCCGCTGGCGTGGGCGACCTGGTTCATGGTGACGGCGTCGGGGCCCTGCTCGGCGACGATCCGGGCGGCCGCGTCGAGGATCCTGCGCCGGTTGCGGGCCGCGTCGGCGCGCTCGGGGGCGGGGGCGTCGAGGGTGGGGAGCAGACCGAGCGGGGGAGCGGTCGCGCGCTCCCCGGCCCGCGGGTTCTCGGTGCTCATCTCTGCGGACTCCTGCCCTTCTGCCCTGCGGCCCTGCCCCTGGGATCGAGCATACCTGCCCCCTTCGTGAAGCGGATAGCGATCCGTTTAGGCTCGGCCGGAGAAGCGGATGCCGATCCATTTCTTCGGGTCGAGTCGTCCCCGTACGGGAAGGCGCCACGGAAACGCCGTGGATGACACCGCGGAAGAGATCGAGGAGAGTCCGTCATGTCCGTCAAGGCCGCCGTCATCCACTGCTCGGCCACCGTTACCGCCCACCGCCTCGCCCGGGCCGCCCTGCCTCCCCCGGACGCCGCGATCGAAGCGAACCCGGCCTGGCGGCCCCCGTGGACGCCACCGGCGACGTGGAGGTCGCCACGCTCGACGTCTCGCCCGGCTTCGCCGACCCGCCGGTGCACGCGGCGGGCGGCGAACCCCTAAGGGACCGCCCACCCCGACGCGCACGGCGAACCCGACGAGAACGTCCTCGCCGTTGCCGGGGCGAGCGCCCCACTCGGATCGCGAAGCGCCCGAAGGGCCTCGCGGACGCCTGAGACCTCGCGGCGCCCCCGGACGGGTCAGGCCAGGGAGAGGAAGAGCTTCTCCAGGCGGGCCCGCATGGCGTCGCGGTCCTCGCCGTCCTTCCGGCCGTCCTCGGCCTCGGTCAGGCACTGCTGGAGGCCGGTCGCGATGATCGCGAAGCCGGCCCGGTCGAGGGCCCGGGAGGCGGCGGCGAGCTGGGTCACGACCTCCTCGCAGTCCCGGCCCTCCTCGATCATCCGGATCACCCCGGAGATCTGCCCCTGAGCCCGGCGCAGCCGGTTCAGTACGGCCTTGAGCTCCGCGCCCGCGAGATCGAGTTCCACAACGTCTCCTCCACAGATACCCCAGGGGGTAATTTACTCCCCGGCCCGGGGCTCCGTCGTGGTCCAAGGATGACACCTGGAACACCACACCGACGGCGGACGACAGGCGGCCGGAGGCGTCTCGGGCTCCGGGCCCCGGCTCCCGGCCTTCCGGGTTCCCGGCCCGCCCGACCCTCAAGGCCTCCCGGGCTCAGCCGACGACGGAGGGCTCGGCCGTCTGCCGCGCCCGGGCGGGCCGGCGCTGCTCGAACTGTCCCAGGTGGGTGACGACCGATCCGTAGAAACGGTCGACGGCGTCGTCGACGCTGCGGATGAACCCCGTCTCCGCGCCGCCCCGGCCGCTGCCCATCCCCTTGAAGAGCGAGAGCCGGAAGCCGGTGATGGCGGCACCGTCCCTCGGCAGCAGGTCGCCCGGCTCCGGCCGCAGCCTCTCCAGCGTCCCGCGCGGCCCGTTCCGCCCGTCGAGCAGGGTCTCCACGTGCAGGTCGGCCGGAGCCTCCTCCAGGACGCGCAGGAGGCGCTTCGCGACCGAGAGCGGATAGGCGCCGTCCGGGGCGGGGACGTCCATGGACGTGCGGATCTTCCCGGTGCGGAGGTCGGCCGTCACGGACAGGATGCTCCGGGCGCCGTCGACCCGTACCTCCGCGGACAGCCTCCCCTCCTCGCAGAGCCGGTCGGCCAGCTCCGCGCGGCGGGACGTCGGGTCGGTGCCGCGCCTGGCCCGCTGCACGGGCAGCGCCTTCTGCCCGAGTTCGCCGCCGAGCCGGAGGCAGACCTGGCGGATCAGGCGCTCCCAGCTCTCCACGACCTCCACGGCGCGGGGGTCGCCCTGGCACAGGGTCTCGGTGTCGATGCCGTTGCGCACGGGCACCCAGGCCGGCCCCATGTTCTGGAAGCCGTGGCAGCCGGAGTTCTCGTGCTGGAGGTAGTGGAGCAGCTCCTGGAGGAGCCAGGCGTGCGCCGCGTTCCCGACGCCCTCGTGCCGGATCAGCATCTGGGCCTGGTGGGCGACCTCGGCCCACGAGAGGTGCCACAGCGACACCTTGTGCTTGCGCCGTCCGTCCGTCTTGACCTCGACGAGGGGACTGCCCTCCAGGGCCACGTCGTTGGAGAGGGTGATGACGGCCTCGTAGCCGCGCCGCGCGGCGATGTCCATGTAGTTCTGGACCTGCTCGGACTTCAGCGGGTTGCCGTTGGTCTTGGTCTCGACGAGCGCGGTCCAGAGCTTCCCGGCCCGTTCCGTACGGATGACGCCGTCCGGGCGCTTCGGACTGTCCCCGTGGGGGAGCGACACCTCGGTGAAGGTCTGCATCCGGCCGGCGGGCGCCCCGAACCCGGCGGTGAGCCGCCGCCCGAACTCCGGGACCTCCGCCATCACGGAGAGCAGCACCGACGTGGCGCGCACCTCGCGCTCCCGGTCGCTCTTGTAGGAGGGGACGGGGAAGAGCCGGGCGGGCCTCCAGGAGTCGTTCTCCGCCAGTGACTTCCTCGCGGCCTTCGGGAGCGTGACCTTCTTCTTGGCCGTACGCGTGCCACGCCGCCCGACGACCTCGTCCGCCCCGTCGGTCCCGGACGCCGCACTGCTGACGGGCGCCGCATCGCTCACGGGCGCCGCATCGCTCACGGGAGCGGCACCGCTGACGGGAGCGGCACCGGCGAGGGAGGCCACGTCCGTGACGGGCGCCCGGGGCGCCGGAATCACCGCGGCGACGCCGGCCTCCTCCCTGCCGCCGACGCCCTCGCCGCCCTCACCGTGCTCACCGTGCTCTTGGCGGGCTCCCTGCTCGTCGTCGTCCTCTTCGACGGTGATGCCGAAGTCGGTGGCGAGCCCGGCGAGTCCGGTCTCGTACCCCTGGCCGACGGCACGGAACTTCCACTCCTCGTTCCGCCGGTAGAGCTCGCCGAAGATGAAGGCCGTCTCGACCGTGGCGTCCGTGATGGAGAAGCCGAGCAGCGGCTCGCCCGACCGGTCCGTGACCGTCATGCGCAGGTCGTCCAGGTCGCCGAAGCGGGCGCCGCCGTCCTGGCTCGCGGCCACCACGATCCGGACGACGTCCTCGGGGATCGCCGTGAGGTCCAGACTGATCCGGTCCTCACTGCCGTTCTCCGTCGGCACCTTGCCCAGGAGCTGCACGCTGCCGTCCTCGGCCGCGGGGTGGTTGTAGAAGTAGAAGTCGGCGTCGCCGCGGACCTTGCCGCCGCCGTCGAGGAGCAGCAACGAGACGTCGGCGTCACCGTCGCCCGCCGTGCTGCTCCAGCTCAGCCCGACGACGACCGCACCGGTGTCCTCACTGAGGGCGGCCAGCCCGATGTTGGCTCCCTTGAGCATCTCGCGCATGCGTCCCCCCGGACCCTCGTGATGTGATCTGCGCCTCACGGGAACCGTAACGTCCACAACGGGAGATCGAGTGGACAAGGTGAAACTTTGACCAAGAGGAGGAAGATCCGGGGTGCGCGGTTTCACGTGAAACGGAGATCAGCGCAGGCTCGACCCCGCTTCGTCCGGCACGCGTCCCGCCGATAGGCGTACGTACGCACGTGTACCGTCCGGCGCGCACCGCTCCCCGCAGCACGTCCGGCGCGCACCGCTCCCCGCAGCATGTCCGGCGCGCACCGCTCCCCGCAGCACAACCGGAGCCGGGCCGGCGTTCCCGACACCGCGCGGAAGCGCGCTCGAAGAACGGGATAAATCACTCGCCCGCTTCATGATGCAGACGTGAACGCATTCACCTTCTCCGCCGCCTTCATCACCTTCTTCTCCGTCGTCGGTCCGCCGAAGGTGCTCCTCTCCTTCGCCGGCCTTGCCCAGGTCCACCCCGCCCGCCAACTGCGGACCATCGCCCTCATCTCCTCGGCCGCGGCCGTCCTCGTCGGCCTCCTCGCCGGCATCACGGCCCCCTGGCTGCTCGACCTCTTCCACATCAGCACCCCCGCCCTCCAGCTCGCGGGCGGCCTCATCTTCTTCCTCTACGCCGTCGGTCTCGTCCTCGGCCTCCACCTCGGCTCCGACAGCGCCCACCAGGACGCCCCCGACCTGCTCAGCGGGGTGCGCGAACTGCTCATGCCGTACGTCGTGAGCCCGCTCGCCATGACGGCGGTCCTCATCGAGGCGGCCGCGCGCGACACCTTCAGTTGGCGTTCGACGGTGGTCGGGGCGTACGTGACGGTCATCGCCCTCGACCTGATCTGCGTCCTGCTCCTCACCCGGGTCCTGCTCCACACCCACCACGCCACGATCGAGCTCCTCGGCCGCCTCCTGGGCCTCCTGCTCGCCGCCGTCGGCGTCGACCTGGTCCTCGACGGCCTCTCCGACCTGGGAGTGCCGGGCCTGGACGCCCGGCACTAGGGACGTCCGGTCGCGACGGCGGGGACGGTCAGGGGTTGAGGAGCTGATCGGCGACGGAGGTGCGGGCGTAGAGGACGGAGCGTCCGCTGCGGTGGGAGGTGACGAGACCGGCGTTCCGCAGGGCGGTGAGGTGCTGGGAGACCCCGGCGGCGGAGAGCCCGGAGTGCGTGGCGAGCTGGGTGGTGGAGGCCGGGGTGTCGAGCGCGGCGAGGAGCAGGGTCCGGGAACGGCCGAGGACGGCGGCGACGGCGTCCGTGGCGGCGGTGGTGCGGGGTTCCCACACGGCACCGAAACCGCGGGCCGGATAGGCGAGTTGGGGCGGGTCGGGGTGGACGGAACGGGTGAGGACCCGGGGCCAGGCGAAGACGGAGGGGACGAGCAGCAGCCCGGACCCCGCCTGGCCGCGGGTGAGCGCGCAGTGGCGCCGTACGAGGCGCAGGGTGCCGGCGTCCCACCGTACGGTCTCGTGGAGTTCGCCCAGGACTCGGGCCGAACCGTGCTCGGCGACCTGCCGGGCCCGGTGGAAGACGTCGGCCTCCAGGACCTTCTGGATGCGGGCCCAGTAGGGGGCGAGGGCGAGCTCCCAGTAGGTCTCGATCTCGTCGGTGACCTTCGGCAGGACGGCCTCGGGATCGTCGTGCAGGGACTGGAGCCGCCCGCCGTCGCCCCTCTCCGCGGCCAGCTTCCGCAGGTCCTCGCGCACCTGCCCGGCGGGGGTGCGGCGGATGGCGTCGAGTTCGGCGCCGAGGGTGGGGAAGGGCCCGGCGGGGGTGGGGTTGAGGAAGTCCGCGAGGTATCCGTCGGCGGGCACGAGCGCGGCGAGCCGCCCGCGGTCGAGCCCGGCGCGCACGATCCGGGGCCGGACCTGGGCGGCCCAGCGCTGGTGCGGGGCGGAGGCGGACCGCTGGGCGAGGACGCGGAAGCTGGTGACGACCTCCCAGAGGGGGGAGACGGCGAAGCGGGTCTGGGCGAGGTCGGCGGCGGAGAAGCTGAGTTCGTATTCCACGCGAGAGCCCCCGAAGCGACGAAGTGACGAAGTGACGAAGTGAGGAAGTGAGGAAGCAGCGAAGCGACGAAGCAACACCCAAGCACCCAATGGATTCGCTCCCACCTTAATCATTGGAGGGAAGGGGCGCGGCGGGAGCAACCTCCCCCCATGCCCACCACCTTCCGTGACCTCCCGCCCGCCGTCTGGACGCTCTTCGCCGGAACGATCGTCAACCGCCTCGGCTACCTCGTCACCCCGTTCCTGGTGTTCTTCCTCGCCTCGCGGGGAGTGACCGGCTCCGACACCTCGTACGTCCTCGGCGCCCTGGGCGCGGGCAACCTCCTCGGCCCCGCCGTCGGAGGCGTCCTCGCCGACCGCATCGGCCGCCGCCCCACCATGCTCATCGGCCTGATCGGCGCGGCGGCGGCGCAGGGGGCACTGTTCCTCGCGCCCGGCGTCTGGACGATGGCGGCGGCCGCGTTCCTGATCAGCGCGGCGGGCAGCACCGTCTCACCGGCCGCGTACGCGCTGCTCGCGGACGCGGTGGACAGCGAACGGCGCCGGCGCGCGTACGCCCTCTTCGGCTGGGGCGTGAACATCGGAACGGCGGTCGGGGGAGTCCTGGGCGGCTACCTCGCGGCCCACGGCTACTGGCTCCTCTTCGCGGTGGACGCGGGCTCGATGCTCCTGTACGCACTGGTGGTGACGGTCCGTCTGAAGGCCCCGGAGCGCCCGGCGGAAACCGCACGGGAGAAGAAGGGAATCGGCTACGGAGTGGTCGTCCGAGACCGCCTGGCCCTCCTCGCCCTCCCCCTCTTCGGGATCCAGCTCTTCGTGTACTCGCTCACCGAGGTGGCCCTGCCGCTCGCGATCCGCGACAGCGGCCTCTCCCCGGCGGTGTACGGGTCGATGGCGGCGGTCAACGCGGTCCTGGTGGTGGCGCTCCAGCCGTTCGTGACGGTGTGGCTGGCGAAGCTGCCGCAGATGGCGGTGCAGAGCGCGGGCAGCGCGCTGATCGCGGCGGGCGTGGCGCTCACCGGCCTCGCGGACGGGATCGTCGGCTACGCGGTGTCGGTCGTGGTCTGGTCGCTCGGGGAGGTGGTGGTGGCCGGCATCGCGGCGAGCGTCGTCGCCGACCTGGCCCCGGCGCACGCCCGCGGCCGCTACCAGGGGGCCTTCGGCTGGACGTGGGGCACGGCCCGCTTCGCGGCCCTGACCCTGGGCGTCACCGTCTACACGACCCTGGGCCCGGCGGTGCTGTGGTGGACGGCCCTGGCGGCGGGCACGGCCGCGGCGGCGGCGACCCTGGCCCTGAGGTCCAGGATCGAACGCCGCACGGTCCACACGCTGGCGGCCTGAGGCCCTACTCCTTGCCGGCCGCCCGGACATGGGCCACGAGCGCGTTCGCGTGCCCGTGGCCGAGGCCGTGCTCGGCCTTCAGCCAGGAGACCAGCTCCATGTGCTTGGTGAGCGGCGAGGACCGGACGATCTCCAGCCACTCACCGACCGGCCGCCCGTACTTCTTCTCGATGGAGGGGAAGTAACTGGCGGGACCCTTGGCGACGTTCTCGGCCACGACGATCTCCTGGTCTGGAAGGGACGGTCACCGATGCAGACCCCCACCCCGCCGAGAACTCATCGCTCCGACCGGCCTCAATCCCGCCGGATGTGCTCGGGATCGATGTGCCGCCGCACCATGGGCACGGAGGCGAGCGCGGCCGCGAGCACCACGCCCAGCGCACAGAGGAACAGCAGGGGCAGCCCCTCCCAGTCCCAGTGCACCGCCCCGCCCCCGGTGATCAGATAACTGGACTCGGCAAGCCACCCGGCCACGATCGCCGCCCCCAGCCCCACCACCAACGGCAACACCACCTGCACGACCTGCACCACCCGCAACGTCCCGGCCCGAGCCCCCAACAACGCGAGCGCGGTCACCTGCCCCCGCCGCTCCATGGCCCGATCGGCCACGGACACGACGAACGCGGCCACCCCGATCACCAACCCGAGCACCATCCCGACGACGAGCAGACTCCGAATCACGGTCAACTGAGCAAGCGAATCGATCACGATACCGACGGGCTCCACGGACACGGTGGGGGCGATGGCACCGATGCCGTCCAGGACGGAGCGGATGGTGGTGGGGTCGGAAGAGCTGACCAGTACGAGGCTGGCGTTTTCGATATGAGTGCCCCGAGGGATCATTGAGGGCGGAATGAGGAGACTCGGGCCATTGACCTTTGAGGGATCGTAGAACTGAGCTGTGATGGTGGCTTGAGGCACGGCGACATTCATCTTTCGCCCGTCGCTCAACAGGAACGGGAAGTTGCTTCCGGGCTGTGCATCCTCATCAAAAAAGTAGTCCGGATCTCTAAGAAGCATTACTTTGCCGTCGACGCAGCCGCGAATGGACTTGCTGAAAGCCGCCAACTGGGTGCACGTGGCGACGACGCCGCTCACGCGCGGACGGTCCTCTTCTGAGCTCCCTTGCCATGAATCGGCAGACAGAACGTGAGCCTTTACACCACTCAGGTTGATCGCTTGCGAGTGTTGTTGGGTACTCAGCTCGGCAAGAGGGAGGCTGTACTCCTGAACGGGAGCCGTACGTCGGCTGACCTGGTCCAGCTCGATGAGTACGCCCTGAGTGAGCGATGCGCCGAATACAAGCAGCACGAGGCCGGTTGCCACTCGAAGCGCGCTTCCCGGTTCGACTTCCGTCCGGCGCATGGCCAGCGTCAACGCGAGGGACTCCGACCTTTTCGCAAGGCGTTGTGACAGCCATGCAGTGATCGGCGCCAGGCCGAGTGCAAGCCCCGCGCCGGTCAGCAGGACGGCGCCAGGGACCAGCATGGCGCTGGCCGGGCCACCCGACGGGTCCTTCCCCATGACGCTGAGCACGCAGTAGCCGCCGGTGATCCCGAGACCTGGAATCAGCAACACCGTCCCGTACTTCTTGGGCGGCTTGCGTTCTCCGGTTCGGCGCACGCTGATGGGCGACAAGGCGGCCTGCTGAGCGCCGACCCGACTCACGAGGGCGGCGAGGGCCGGACAGCCCAGCAGGCATGCGATCAATGTGATCACCTCGGGACGTCCGTCTTCCGGATACCACCGCAGCCCGGGAAGTCCGATGCGTGCCATGACTTCGTTCACGCCGAGGTATCCCAGAAGCCCCAGCACGGCCCCCAGGAACACAGCCGCCACGCTCTCTCCGGCATTGACCCGAAGTGTGTCCTTCGTGCTGAGCCCGACGAGCCGGAGAGCGGCGAGCCGGCGCGCACGGGACTCACCCGACAGTCGTGCGCAGACGGAAAGGAAGATGACGAGGGGGAGCAGGACAATGCACCCGAGAGTGAACCGCAAGATGTCGATGGTTGAGGGATCGATGAGCTCGTGTTCCGTATACGTGGACCCGAAGTAACCCAGAGGTCTGGCTTCGTTGAGTTCAGTGGGAGGCACACCGATGTAGGCATACAGCTCATCAGGCCCACCCAGCCCCACCGGCGCGATGGTGCCGATCACGCGTCCGGGCACAAGCCCTGCGGCACGAGGGTTGTTCTTCAGGATCTCCGCCAACTTTGGCGAAATGACGGCTTCGCCTGCGTGAGGAATTTCCTTCACACCGGGAGGCGCGGGCACGTGGCCAGTTCCCGTACGCCCAATAAAGATCCGACGCAGTCGCTGTGAACCATAGGGGTCCAGGAATTCCTGGTACACGGCATTCTTATTGTTGCCCGGATGTACTGCCCGGCTTGTCACACGCGCGTCATTGGCGGCGATGATCGTGGGAATGGTGAGGGTGGCGGCAAGGCAAGCCACTCCCAACGCCGAACCGAGCGACATCAACAGAAAGCGGATCCGCCCCCTGCGCCCGCTACCCCACAGCAGACGCATCCCAAGGAGGAACGGGTTCACACCGCCACCCGCTGAGCCAGAACACCGTCCGTCATCGTGTACTGCGTGTCGGCCTTCGCCGCGACATCAGCGTCATGAGTGACGATGACCACCGCGGTTTTTTGCCTCCGCGCAAGCTGAAGGAATTCATCCAGCACGGCAGCCGCGTTGACACTGTCGAGCGCCCCGGTCGGCTCGTCCGCGAACACCACGTCCGGCCGATGCACCAGAGCCCGGGCGACTGCCACGCGTTGACTCTGGCCACCCGACAGCTTCGAGGTCCGGCGCCGAGCCAACTCGCTCATACCGAGGCGCTTCAGCACCTGGCCGGCCATGACGTGGGCGTGGTCCTTGCTGATCCCGGCGAGGCGAAGAGGAAGCGCGGCGTTCTCCTCGACGGTCAGCTCCGGCAGTAACTCCCCGTACTGGAAGACGAAGCCCAGCCGTGTGCGCCGCAGCGCGCTGAGTTCCCCGTCGGGGAGGCAGGACAGGCGCTCCCCGTCGAAGGTCACCGACCCGTTGGTGGGCGGCAGGACCCCGGCGAGGCAGTACAGCAGCGACGACTTGCCCGATCCGCTGCTGCCCATGATGGCGGCTACCTCGCCGCGCTTGAGCGTGAAATCGACACCGGTGACAGCCTGCTGGGTGCCGTAGAAGAGATCCACGCCTTCGGCGCGGAGGATGACGTCCATCGGGATGCGTACTCCTATGGGGCGGGAGCCGCTGGCTGACGGCTCCCGTAGAGACCAATTGTTTTGTCAGGGGCGTTCGAAAGGCCTCGGGAAGGAGCAGTTGTCAGGCCGGAGGGAGCCGCGGTTCTGGCACACACGGACCTCGGCGGACCTCGTGTATCGAGTGGCTCCGTCATAGACGATCTTGTCGATCCAGACGCTCCTCTTCTGCGTTCCGTTGAAGCGGTTCCATCCGTAGCCGTGAACCTTCACTTGCAGATAGACGTTGTGGTTGTCCCTAAAACCAGTGTCGACCAGCCTTCCTTTGACGTGGAATGCGCCGTGCATCTGTCCCGGCTCTTCCCACTTGTACTTCGCTTCTTCGAACCGTGCTCCGCCCGTCACGAAGTCCTTCGTGCTGTGCCATGCGGAGTCGGCCACGGCCGCTCCCACCCCTCCGAAGAACAATCCGGCGGTAAGCACCGCTGCGGTAATCTTCCTCATCAGTACCCCTGTTGATCGAGTGTCGACTGACCTTCGCAGAACGTAGCGGCATAATTGCGCGCCTGATGCCGCAGGAACGTGTCTTCCGCTCTTAAACCCTCGATCAAGTGAATGAGGACTTCTCTGCTCCTGCTCACCCTGTAGGAGTGGTTCTCAGTACGTCCGGGCAAGGAGGGGCAGGGGCGTGGTGGCTGACGAAAAGATTCAGAGTTGACGGCCTGGGTCAACAAGAGGGAAGCGCATCGGCGACCGACCGATATGCGGAACCGTTTCTGGGGAGGTCGTCGGCGACCGTGGTGGACGTCACAGGTGCACAGCCGACTCTCTGGAGACCCTGAGAACGTCGAAGGGCCCCACCGCGAACGGTGGGGCCCTTCGACATCGTGCCCGGTGAGGCACTGGCGGAGGATACGAGATTCGAACTCGTGAGGGGTTGCCCCCAACACGCTTTCCAAATGTTCGTACGGGGGTCCGGCGGGGGCCGTGGGTGTCCTGACCTGCGACGGAGCGTTCGAGGCGCCCTCGTCCGGACGGGGTCGGACGAGGGTGAATGCAACCAGAACTGCAACCACGCGGCCACCGTTGGATCACAGCGAACCGTTCTCCAGCAGGTCGCGGATCGCGTCTTCCTTCCGACGGACCACGATGCGCCCATCTCCGTCGCTGTACACGACGACGGCTGCTCCCGGCGACAGTCCGGCCTCCGCGAGTATCCCCAAGGGGATCTCGACGATGCCGGCTTCGGAGACGGTGGTCTCGGCAGGTTCCCTGATCATCCCGTCAGTGTGGCACCGGAACTTTGGCGATCTACGCCCACCGCTTCGGCTGCTGACTGCGGTGCTGGTCTGTGTCAGCTGGGTCAGTCATCCATCGACGGTGGCTCGGCTTCGACAACCCCCGCCGGGTCCGCCTCAGGCACGGCGCTGATGCGCTCGCCGTGGCGGTAGTACCGCCACGCGCTCCTGTACGTATTGGGACTGTCATCGTACATGATCACGTAACCCATGAGGGCGGCGACCTGCCACTTGTCCGGTATCTCCGCTGAGATCAGCTGGAAGACCTCGTCGGCGGTCATCGCGGCCGATGGCACGTGAACGCTTCGAGCCTTGAACTCCGCCGACTTTCCATACCTGAAGATGTACGGGAGGCCGGCCTTGATCGCTTCTAGGAGTTCATGCAGCGTCGTCTCCCCAGCCTGCAGACCCTCGATCGGCCGGTCCAGGTCAATGGGGAACAGGACATCGAAGTGATTCCGCTTAAGGACCGTGCTGTCTCGCTGACGGCCCGGATCCTTGTTGCCGAAGCCGTTGTTGTTCCAGGGGATGTCGCCCTGTCCCTTGTGGTGGGTGATGAGCAGCTGCTCGGGGGCGAGGGCGGAGAAGTCCTCCGCCACGTACAGACACGAGAAGGCCATCTCATCCAGGGAGATGTTGCGACGCCCAGAGATCTTGCGCAGATGGTTGCCGAGGCGGGCCGGCAGCGACTTGTCGGCCTTGCCGACGTAGACGAACTTCCCGTTCAGGTAGAGCTGGTAGACCCCGGGCTTCTCTTTGAGTCGCGCGATGCTCTCTTCGGAGAGAGGCGCCCGGCCAAGCTTCTTCAGCGCGTACGCCAACTGGTCGCCGAGCGCCTTGGTGATGCTCAGGGTGAAGTCCTTGTGGTACTGCGTTCCGTCCTCGGAGCCCACCACCGGCGCCATTCGTCCACTCCCTTGGTCGACATGATCCCGGAAACCCTATCGGTGGCCTGCACACGTGGCCGAACCTTCACCTCGAAATGGCTTGAAGATCTACAACTCCGCGGTATGCTTTTGGAATGGCTGAACTGCAAGAAGGATCAAAGAAGGACCGCACGGGCGTCGAGCTCTTCGCTGGCGCTGGCGGTCTGGCCATGGCTGTCCACCGCGCCGGATTCCGCCCCCTGCTCTTCAACGAGTTCGCCAAGCGGGCATGCGAGACCCTGGAGGCCAACGGGGCCCAGCGGCTGCCCGACGGCCAGAAGCCGACCCGAGCCCCCGGGCCTGGCGAGAAAGTGCCCCTCGTCGCGGGCGATGTCCAAGAGCTCGACATGGACTATCTGGCGGGCCAGGTGGACGTGCTCGCCGGAGGTCCTCCCTGCCAGCCGTTCAGCCTCGGCGGCGTCGCCAAGGGCGACGAGGACAAGCGGAACATGTTTCCCCAGATGTTCAAGGCCGTCCAACAGATCCAGCCGAAGGCCGTGATCTGCGAGAACGTGCGCGGCCTGCTCAGGCCCTCGTTCCGCCGCTACTTCGACTACATCCAGCGCGAGCTGGAGCTGCCCTTCGAGGAGCGAGGCGACCGTACCTGGGAGCAGCACTACGAGTACCTGCTGGAGCGGCGGGAGAAGGAGCCGGACGACCCCAAGAAGCGGTACGACATCGTCATGATGCCGGTGAACGCTGCTGACTACGGGGTGCCCCAGATCCGCAACCGCGTGATCATCGTTGCTTTCCGTCGCGACCTGAACGTCGACCTTGAGCTGTTCAAGGAGCTCGTGAAGCCGACGCACTCCGAGTCTGCTCTCCTTCGGTCCATGGAGGACGGGAGCTACTGGGAGCGGCACTCGAATGTGCCCACCCACGTGCGCGAGTGGGTCATGGCCCGGCTCCCGAAGACCATGCCGATGGACGACGGCCTGCTCCCCTGGTACACCCTGCGTGACGCGATCGCCGGCATCGGCGACAACAAGCCCCTGCCGGATGTGCCGGACGAGTGGCTGGACCGTACCGAGCACTTCCTCGGCGGGTTCACGGAACACATCGGCTGGCCCGGTGCCCGGATCTACGACGGGCACACCCCCAACGAACTCGACCGCCCGGCGAAGACGGTCAAGGCCGGCGTTCACGGTGTCCCCGGCGGCGAGTCAGTCATGCTCCTGGACGAGCTGGTGGCCGACAAGGCCGCTCAGGGCGGCGTCCGGTACAAGTACAGGTACATGACGGTCCGCGAAACCGCGCGCGTCATGACGTTCCCCGACACGTGGGAGCTCAAGGGCCCCCGGGGGGAGAAGATGCGCCAGCTCGGCAATGCCGTCCCCGTTGCCCTTGGCGAGGTCTTCGCGAAGGCGGTCGCCACCGTCCTGGACGAGGCGGAGGAGCGACAGAAGTGACCGGGCCCACCAGCAGGGCGCAGAGCGGCTGGAAGCACGACTCGCCGCCGGACCGGGCGTGGAAAGGGCGGGCTGGTAGGACCCGGGCTGTCATCGCGGCCGAACAGGACCGGGCTGCGGGTGGTCGCCACAGGCGCTCTGTGGATCTTGGCGAGGGGCGGTTCGCCCGGGCGTCGGTGGAGTTGAAGGTGCTTCCCGACACGCGACGCATCCGCGCGTACCTGCGCTGGTCCGATGGCGGCAAGTCTCCGGCCCGCTACCTCGGACAGGTCGAGCACGAGACCCGGGCCGCGAACCTCGCCGAGGGCTGGAAGATGGCCTGGGAGAAGGGCCTTCTCACCGAGGAACCGCCGGCGGAAGGCTCTTGGGCTTCCTCGCCGTCCGTACGCGCGGTGATGCGGGCCAATCGGAGCAAGGACACCCGACCCGAGCTGAGGCTCCGTTCCCTGCTGCACAAGCAGGGGCTTCGCTATCGGGTGGCGGCACGTCCGCTGCCCACCTTGCGCCGCACCGCCGATCTGATCTTCTCTAGGCCCAAGGTCGCGGTGTTCGTCGACGGCTGCTTTTGGCACGGCTGCCCGGACCACCTTCGGGAGTCACACAAGAACGCCGAGTTCTGGCGAAGCAAGATCGAGGGCAACCGAATCAGGGACGCGGAGACGGATCGCCTCCTGCGAGAGGCGGGCTGGACAGTCGTCCGTATCTGGGAGCACGAGGACGCTGACGCGGCAGCCGCGAGGGTGATAAGTGCCGTGCGGGGCTCGCCGATAAGTCATCACGAATCGGGATGATATGCGTCTATTGTGCACAGCTTGCCCGGATCGGCGGCGCTCGGCGTAGGGCCCGAATCTGACAGGTTGTTGATCCCTGGCGGCCGGGGAGTCTCCGCCCGTGGGTAGGATCCCGTCCATGGCTCCCAGCCCTGCATCCCCACAGTTCAATCCGTTGGGCCTTGACTTGCTCGGCCGTAATCTCCGGGAGGAGATGGACGGTCGTCCACGGGTGCCACTGGACCAGGTAGAGCCGTTCCCAGGTGCCGGGCTCTATGCGCTCTACTACAAGGGCGACCTTGCGATTTACAAGGGCCTGAAGGGCACCGATATCCCCATTTACGTGGGGAAGGCTTCGGCTGGTGATAGCAGCTACGGAGATCCGCCGAGCCTGACTCAACGTAAACTGTTCGACCGGATAAGCGATCACCGTAGAAGCATTAAAGAGCCTTCAAATATCCAGGATTCGGACTTCGACGTCAGGTATCTAACCCTCGATGATATCTGGATCGTCTTGGGTGAACGGGCCCTTCTGCGCGCCTACAGTCCGGTCCTCTGGAATACCGTGATGACCGGATTCGGGGGAAACCCGCCAGGTCAGGGTCGGAGGAATGCTCGCTCGGTCTGGGACTCGATCCATCCGGGGCGGAAGCGGGCGGCCGGGCTTCTCTGCAACCGCAGTTACAGCGGTGTCGAAATGGAGGAGCTCATCCTGGACGGCATCGAAATCTCGCTGATGGATGCAAGTGATCAACGCGATGCGAAGCTGAAAGAATTCCGGAATCGTCCTGCGGAGATCATCTGGAAGGAAGCTAAAGGTCCGGGGAAGGGGCCCAAGCCTGTTCTGGTGTTCCGTGAGGATGTGTTCCTGGAAGAAAATAGTCGATTCGGGGTCGACCTCAGTGATGTCGAATGGAAGTCAACTGGCATTCCCGAGCAGAAAACTGTAGAGGAAGCTGTTCTTGACGCTCCCGAGGGATGAATTTTGAGGGTCCGGTTTTGGCGAGGCTTTCCGCTCCTTGGCGCTGTGCAGCGGTCGGTCGGGCCTGCTCCCCGATGAATCCCCATGGCTATGCCCCGCCGGACCGAGCTGCTAGCTTGCCAGACTTCCTGCTCGTGCAGCTTGGCAGGCGGACTGGCTTCCTCGCGACCCGCGCATGGGTGGCAGGGGAGGAAGGAGCGCAGTTCCATCAGCCCTTTTCGGTGATGTCCGCATCGTGCGGGCAGCGGACCTGGCTCAATGGACACATGGAGTTGGGTCAGCACTGGGGCTTCCGAGCGAGGCCCAAGGAACTGGGCAGCATGGTTCGCAGGGTCGAGATCGTGCGCGTGGGTGGGCGTGGCAGGTCCGGTTGGCTTCACGTCCGGTTCCTCGAAGGCGATGACGCGGGGCTGCAGGAGTGGGTCAACCCAAACTGTCTTGTAGCGCGCTGGGAGGACGTTGAGGCGTTTCGTGCGGACGATTCAAGTGAGCTCGCGCTGGCCGTGGCGTCGCGGGAGGTGCGTGGGAGCGCAGACTTTGAGGCCGCGCGGATGGTCCTCGGATTCGTCCGTCCGAGGAGCAAGCTGCGACTGCGCCGAGGTGTCTCGGACGCCGGGATCCTGGAACTGATCCGCCTCGAAGAGGGGGCCCGGCTGGTCGGTATGGATGCTGCGGAGCTGCGAAGCGACCCGATGGTCTACGAGAACCGCGACGGCCTCTGTCTGGCCGGGTGGCCGGTCACCGAGCGCATCGCACGCGGTGTGGCCGGCCGTCTCGCCGAGGACATCCTTCCGGAGGTGGACCGCAGGCAGCAGGCCATCGATCAGGAGCGCACGCAGTCCTCCTGGTACCCCTACAGCCGCCGGGACGACCGCAAGCTGGACGCGGAAGCGGCCATCCTGCGGACCGTCCGGGATTGGTGTGGCCAGGACAAGGCCGAGCGGTACGACGAGCTGGTCGCCCTGCGCGAGGAGGTCGTCCGGCTCGGGAAGCTCGTGGAGAAATCGGTGAAGGCCCTACGCGACCGCGGGCACGGTGTCATCGCCTCCACCATTGAGCGCGACCTTGGGGTCCATATCTCCAGCCTTGGTCCAGACGTTCGTCGCTGAAGCCGCGCCACCGCTCCGGCTCCGGCTTGGGCGGTTCGGCCTCCGCCTTAGGTTCCTTCTTCGGTGGCTTTTCCTTCTCCGGCCGCTGCGGGTGCCAGCCGTCGAGGAAGAGCCTTAGCTGGTCGCCCGTGGGTTCCGCGTGGAGGCTGTGGCCGGTCAGGCTCCTGCCGGCCACGGTCGGGTCAATCCGGTCGGCTTCCGCCTTCCCCCACGTAGACCACTCGCGAAGCCGCTCGGCTTCGTGGCCGTCGTCCGAGGCGGAGGCGGCCTCATCGAGTGCGGCGCAGAAAGCCCGCATCTCCGCTGCCGCCCGCCATTGCGCCAGAGCGGTGCCGAACCGGTCGACCCGTACGGCGTCCACCGCCTTGACCGTCGCGACGCTGACCGCCGCTTCCCACTCCCGCCGCGTGCGCTCCTTCTTCTCAGCCTCCCGTCGGCGGTGTTCCTCTTCTTCCTGGGCCTCTCGGAGGCGGCGTTCCTCCTCCTGCCGTTCTCGCTCCTCCCGCTGACGCCGCTGTTCCGCCTCCCACGCCAGCCGGGCCCGCTCCACTTGCTCCGCGTGGGCCTTCAGGGCTCGGAGGACGGTGTCGATCTGGTCCTCCAGCGGCTTCTTTGCGCTGTCGGCCCACTCCTTCTTCCAGCCATACCCCGAGCCTTGGCTCACGTGCAGTTCCAGCTCGCCGGATGGCTCGAACCGGTGCGCGGGGGTGACCCGCTGCCAGTCGTACGTTCTCCGGCTCGGCTGCGTGGGCACGTACCGGACCTGCTTCTGCCGTTCCTTGAAGCTGATCTCGTATGTCCCGCCGTGGAGCTTGAGCAGCGGCCTCGGCTGCCTGCGCTTCTTCGACACCGCCATGTCGCCGTGCAGTGCCCGTGCCTGCTCGGCGAGGAGCCGAACCAGGGAGAGCACTCGTGGGAGTACTTCGTCGGAGATCTCGAAGGCGCTGTGGTCTGCGGTGACCGCCGTGATCACGTCCTCGATGTCGGTGATCACTCGGCTGCGGGCCAGGCGGATCCGGTTCCACTCGGTGTCATCCTCGCCTGTCACCCGCAGCAGGCCGAGGAAGAAGTCTCCCTTCGCCCGCCCGCTGTACTTCAAATGGAAGCCATCCGGAGCACACTGCCTCGCGGCGTCGAACGCCCGGCGATAGCGGGCCCGCTCCTCGTCGCTCGGGTCCGGGATCCGAAGGAATCGGTCGGCCTTCTGCACCTCCGCGATCAGGGCCGCGCCGATTTCCGCCGGCGACTGACGCGGCGGCTTCGCAGGGCGCGCTGGCGCCGGCTTCGCCTCAGGCGGGGGTGTCGCCCGCTGACGGGGCGGTGCCGCAGCTTGCGACTTCGGCTCGGCGGCTACCTGACGCTGCTTGCGCGGGGTCGGTTCAGGCCGGTCCGGATGGTGGCCGTGTTTCAGGTAGAAGCGACCGTCATCGGTCATCTCCGCCTGCCACTTCCCACCCTGCTTGGGCATGGTGATGAGGCCCCGGCTCTTGAGGGCACGGGCGGTGACGGCCAGTTCAGGGTTGGCAGAGGTGACGGGGTCCGTTCCGTCTCCGATGCGAGTGAGCAAGGCCAGCTGTCGATCGTTGAGCGGCGACCATCGGTACATGGTGCCCGTCGTACCGGTCCCGCCGAGCGCCTACAACCAGAATGGTGATATTCGCGCACTCTGTTGCCCGAGCGTCTCCAGGATCGGACGGGCTGGCCCACGCTCCCGTGCTGGCGGTCACGCGGCCATCCGCATGCCGTGCCCGTGCCTCCCGCGTCAGCTCAGTCGGCAGAGCACCTCGAAGTGTGCTGAGAAGCTCGATCGCAGGCTTTCCAGGACGGCCTTCCCCTTCTCAGCGGTGGCGAGCGAGGGGAAGCCGATCACCCCGGACTGCGTGTACTCGGCCATTCCCTGGACCAGGAGGAATGGCCGCTGCCGGCTGTCGTGGTCCGACTCGTCGTAGCCTTCGCGGACGAGTTCGGGAGCGGCGTGGAGCAGGATCGACGTCTCGATCTCGCCGGCGTGCATGTCCGCGTGCCTGTCGGATTCGAGGCCGCCGTACTCGCGGGCACGGTCCCAGTCGGGGCCGAGAGGGAAGAGGGAGACTGCGGGGCCGTCGACGTTGGCTTCCTGAACCACGTTCGACAGAACGTAGTTCCCGCCGTGGCCGTTGACGATCACCAGCTTGTGGATGCCCGAGCGGGCAAGTGAGGCGCGGATGTCGTCGATCACGGCGTACAGGGTCCTAGCACTGATGCTGACGGTACCGGGGAACGCCGCGTGCTCGTGGCTGCACGAGACGGTGATGGGCGGGAGGAGGTGGACGGGATAGGCGGCGGCGATCTCCTGGGCGATGACGCACGCGATCGCCGTGTCGGTGATCAATGGGAGGTACGTGCCGTGCTGCTCGAAGGAGCCGACTGGGAGCACGGCGACGCGGGGCTGCAGCTCCTGGACATCGGTGCTCGTGGCGGTCGGCAGCAAGTTCACGGCTCTCCCTCGGTCGACTAGGGGGCGACCTGCTTGGTCAGGTCTAACTCCCTGTTGAGTTCCGAAACTTCCACCAGTTTGCGCCAGCGCGCAAGACGCGGTTGAAGTCGGTACAACTCGCCGAGGATCCGTGTGGAGCCCGTTCGGTGCGCGATGCCGAGGGCTTGTTCAGCGGCCCGGTGCGCGCCTTCCACGTCCTCCAGGATCGCGTTGGCCGTGGCGAGCCGGGCAAGACACAGCCCTCGGTCCCGCTCCTGCACGGCAGGCCAGTTCCGCAGGCTCTTCTCGTAGGTTACGACCGCTTGCTGGGGGCGCTCCAGGCGTACCTGGCAGTTAGCCGCCTCCATCTCGATGTACGAGACCGTGCAGTAGAAGGCCAGGTCGTCATCGTCGCCTCTATCCGCCGCGACGAGGGCCTGGTCGATGGCCCGCTCGGTCTCGGAAGCCTCACCGAGGCTCGCCTTGCTGTTCGCGAGCTGGCGAAGAACGACGGCGTGGACGCGAGGCGAGAGCTCGGAGGCGTACCGGAGGGCAGCGAGAGCGAGGCCGGCGCCGTGGCCGGCGTGGCCCGCCTCCGTGGCGATGTTGCTGCGGCGCTGGAGCATGTACGCGATCACCATCGGATCGCCCAGCTCTTGGGCGTACTCCATCGCCAGCCTGGTCCAGCGCATGGCGTCGTCGGTGCGGCCGGTGTCCTGGTGAAGCCAGCCGAGGAACTCCGCGTACCGTGCCCCCACACGCAGGACCTCCTGCCGCAGCGGACCGTACGCCTCGCGACACATCTGCTCGATGAGGGGCATCTGGCTGCCCACCGGGGCCAGGAGGAACTGCGGGCCGACGAAGGGCTCGGCCTGTGCGTGCTGCTGGAGCACTGAGGTGAGGTAGCCCAGCATCTCCGGGTTCACCGGCATCGGGATGCGGCTCACCGCTGGCGTCGGTGTTGGCAGCAGCATGCTCTGTGCGGTGGCGACGCTCGTGGTGGTGGATGCGAAGCCGAGCTCCTCGTCCGTCGCCTCGTACACCTCCCGGAATAGCGGTCGGTGGTCCGGACTCACGGGGCGCCGGCCGTTCTCGTACATCGAGATGAGCGTCTTCCAGCTCGTCGATGCCGGTGACTGCGCTCCCAGGCGCCGGGCCGCTGCCATCAGCGCGTCGATCAGCTCGCCCTGCGTCCAGCCCCTGTCCAGCCTGGCCTGCTGGAGTCTGCTCTTCGCCCCCATCGTCCCCCCGATGCCCGTCGCAGTGCCCCGCTCAATGATGGGCCAAGAGCCCGCCGCACGTGGGGAGTTAACAGTTAACGGCGCAATCCGTTAACCCTGTCCACTGACCGCTGGCCGCGTCTCCGGCTTACTTGCCTCAGCGCCGCGGTGGTGGGCCACCTCCTCCGGCAGCGCTTCCCCTACGGAATCGATGGCTGGAGGTGACGAGGTGCTGAACTCCCCTGTGGTACTGCGAGCGATCGAGTCTCGGCACGGCCCCTTCCGCCGGACTTCGGTCAAGCCGTACTCCCGGGTCTTCCAGGCACTGGACGGCCGGTCGCTGCTCAAGGTCTACGTCGGTATCGACCCGGCTGGGCGGCGCCGTCGCGAGGTGGAGGCGATCCGGGGTGGGGGTCGCCAGGGTCTGTCGGTTCCGGCGGTCCTCGGCACCGGCATCGAGGGTGACTCTGCCTGGACCGTGTTCCAGATGCTGCCCGGACGCCCGTGCACGATCGCGGCCCTCCCGGCGGTCCGGGAGTATCTCGACCGGATCCTGGCTCTGTCCGACCAGCTGCACCGGCCGGCTTCTGGCCTCGCTCTCGGTTCGGGTTGGGTGTCTCACCACAGTGATCCGTTCACACACCGGGGGTTCCTGCTCCGGCAGATGTCTCCCCGGTGCCGGCTGCTGCCGTGGTGGGCGGATCTGGCAGAGCTCCTCGCGCCGATCGATTCCCATCCTGTCGTCCGTATCCACGGGGATCTCAAGCCCGAGCACCTCCTGATCGACGGAGACCGGCTGCATGTCGTCGACTGGGAGGCGAGCGGGCGCGGCCCCGCTGTCGCCGATCACGCCGATGTCGCGTTCCACCTGGCCCGCGACCTGATCTACGGGGAGCTGCCTCACCGGCGGCTGCCAGAGGACGTTGTTCGCCGACTCGTTCTGAGCGGTTCGGTCCTGGCCTGGCGCCTCCTCCTCTGGCTCGACCGACGTCGTCCGGAGGACATCACGCTGGTGCCATCGGACCTCGTCCGTCAGCTCGCGGCACCGAACCGTCCCGCCGCCACCTGGGCGCTTCTCGCCCAGACCATCTCGTCTCTCCGCGCCCGAGGCGTGCCTCGCTGACAAGCCTTCGCAGTGCTCCGTTATCTTCCGACCCGAAACGAGGGATCCTGATGTCCCGAACGAGCACGATCCTCGGCAACACCCACCTGGTGATCGACACCGGAGTGGCCCACCCGCCGGCCACGACGATCGTCGAGCGCAAGGGCCTCGGCCACCCTGACACCCTCGCCGACCACCTCGCTGAGCGGCTGTCCCGCGCGTACAGCCGGTACACCGTCGAACGCTTCGGCGCGGTCCTGCACCACAACTTCGACAAGCTCGCCCTCCTCGGCGGAGCGAGCGAGGTCCGCTACGGCGCCGGCCGGATGACCGCCCCGGTCCGCGTGCTGGTCAACGGCCGCGCCGCGCCCATGTGCGGCGGCGAGCGGATCCCCGTGGAGGAGATCGTGGAGGCCGAGGCGAGGGCGTTCTTCGCCCACCGGCTTCCCGAGGTCTCGGATCACCTGGACATCACCTACAACATCACCAGCAACTCCAGCCCCGGCGCCGTTCTCACGGGCGACGAGGTCCCCGACCGGACGCGATGGTTCAACCCGCGGTCGATCGAGGACCTGCGCGAGCGGCGGGTGCGGCTGTCCAACGACACGTCCCTGGGAACGGGCTGGGCACCGGAGAACGTCTTCGAGTCGTTCGTGCGCGAGCTGGTCGACCACTTCTCCGGGGAGAGCGACTTCACCCTCTCCCACGCGTGGTGCGGATCGGACGTGAAGCTCATGGGCTACTGGGACGGCGAGCAGGCGGACGTTGTCCTCTGCGTCCCCCAGAAGTCGCGGCTCGTCGCCAGCCGCGCGGAGTACACGCGGAACACCGAGAGCGTCCTCGCCGAGTGCCACCGGCTGGCCGGCCTCCGGCTGCCTGGTGCCCAGGCGCGCTTCCGGCTCAACGCGCGCGACGTGCCGGAGAAGGACGAGCTGTACCTCACGTACACCGGCAGCTCGATCGAGTCCGGCGACGAGGGCGTCGTCGGTCGCGGCAACCGCGTCAACGGCCTCATCACGCCCCTGCGGCCGATGAACCTGGAGGGCGCCAACGGCAAGAACCCCGTGTACCACGTGGGCAAGCTCTACAACATCGCCGCCCGCCGGCTCGCCGAGCGGCTCCATGAGGCGACGCACGGCCACGCCGAGGTCCACCTGGTGAGCACGACCGGGCAGCGCCTCGACCAGCCGTGGCGCGTCCTCGTCCGCCTGTCGTCCCCGGACGCCGAGGTGGACAAGGTGCAGGCCCTGGTGGCGGAGGCCATGGACGAGTTCCCGGCGCTGACCGACGAGCTGGTTTCGGACGGGATCGTGCTGAGCTGATGGAGAAGCGGACGCTCGGCGAGGTCTCCGAGGAATGCCGACGGCGGCTGGTCACGCACTACGGGCCTGGAGTCTCAGGCTGGCTCGACACCGTGCCCACGCTGATGGAGCGCGCTGCGGAGCGCTGGAAGCTCTCGCTCGGGAGGTACCACGACGCCGGACACGCCTCGGTGGTCGTGACGGCCGGAACCCTCGACGAACGTCCGCTGCTTCTCAAGGCGTGGGCCGATCCCGCCCGGTTCCGCAACGAGGTCACCGCCTTACGCCTGTGGGCGGGCGGGCCGACGGTGGGCGTCGTCGAGGCGGCGGACGACTTGGCCGTGGCGGCCCTGGAGATGATCGGAGGCCGCCCCGGTGGTGGTGAGCGACCGCCTCGCGAGCTTCCGACCGTGGCAGCCGCCCTCCAGGGCCTCCACACCTTCGGCCGTCGTCGGCGCCGGCCGCAGGACCTTCCGTCCCTGACCACGTACCTCCACCAGGAGGTACGCCCCCGGGTGCGGCACCGCCTGGAGTCGGTCGACGTCGGCCCGTGGGAGGAGCACGTCGACGCGGCGCTGCCGGCCCTCGTGTCCCTGGAGGAGGACTCCGCTCGGTCCACTGTCCTGCACGCGGATCTCTATCGCGAGAACGTCCTCTTTGACTGGCTGGGCCATCCCCGCCTGATCGATCCCCTCCCGATGGTGGGCGACGCGGCC
The DNA here is from genome assembly GCF_042868165.1 of Streptomyces sp. NPDC007872. Taxonomy (NCBI): domain Bacteria; kingdom Bacillati; phylum Actinomycetota; class Actinomycetes; order Kitasatosporales; family Streptomycetaceae; genus Streptomyces; species Streptomyces sp. NPDC007872. Next base: position 86,721 of record NZ_JBIAEA010000005.1, on the reverse strand, counting down.
TTCGACTGGGCCTTCTGGACCGTGTACTACGACCTCGGACAGGGCACGGACGCCCGCCTGGCCGCCGCCGCCCGGATCTCCCGCATCCCCGTGCCTGTCCTCGGGCCATGGTGCAGGGCCCTGGCCCTGGACGGCCTGCTCTTCTACCTCGACACCGATGATCCTCGCGCCCCGAGGATGGCCGACGTCCTCGCATGGCTGTCGGCGCCGACCTCAAGGAACCGATCATGACGACATACGTCCTCCGCCACGGGCAGACGAACTACAGTCGGCGCTACCTCGTCAACGGCGATCCGACCAAGCCCATCCGCCTGAGCGAGGAAGGCCGCCGTTCGCTGAACAAGGGGTGGAGCAGCGTCCCCCTCCACAGCGTGAAAACGTGGTTGGCCAGCGAATTCCCCCGCGCCCAGCAGACCGCCAGTCTCCTGATGGGAGTCCCCGGGCCGGAACTGATCACCGATCCTCGGCTGAACGAACTGGACTACGGAGAATTCGAGGGAAGCCCGTTCCTGGAATACGCCGTCTGGCTCGACGGGCACGGCGCCCACGAGCGCCCGCCCGGCGGGAGCGAGTCGCAGCGCGAGGGCATCCGCAGGATGCTCGCGGGGGTGCTCGCGGCCCTGGAGCATCCCGGTCCCCGTGTCCTGGTGGCCCACGGACTGCTGATCTCCGTGCTCCTCTGGCACCGCGACAGGGCTGTCGGCGAGACCATGCCCCTGTTCTTTCCGGAAGCGCCGTACGTCGAGCCCGTCGCCATCCCCGACGTGGAGCTGCTGGAATTCATCAGAACGCTGATGAACGATCTTGAAACTGACGTTCAGGACCGCACCGGCACCATCGGTGACTGGGGGATATTCCGGACCGGGGACGGCTCGGCGGTTGCTACCGTCGATTCCGTATCCCCGTCCCACTCGCAAGATCAGAAGGATCTTCCTCATGCATGATGCCCGCGCCCTGATCGACATGGGTGCCGAAGCGGTTCGTCGGCTCGCTCGTCGCGGCTACACCCTGGACCTGTCCGAGCTGGAGTCCCTCCACTCTCGGCGCAACCAGAACATCCGCTCGGCCGACGAGCTGCGGGCAGAGTCCAAGCGAGTGGCGAGCGAGGTCCAGCAGACGGCCAAGCAGGGCGGCGACATCAGCAAGCTCAAGGAGCGCGCCCGCGAGCTGAAGGACCAGATCCGCGAGATCGAGGCCGGCCAGGAGGAGATCGAGGCCCAGCTGCGTGACCTGCTCCTGAGCATCCCGAACCTGCCAGACGACTCGGCCCCCGACGGCGACTCCGAGGAGTTCGCGGTCGAGATCCGGCGCGTCGGCACACCGCCCGCCTTCGCGTTCGAGCCGAAGGACCACGTCGACCTCGGCGAGGCCACCGGCATCCTCGACTTCGGCAGGGCGACGAAGCTGTCCGGTCCGCGCTTCGCGGTCTCGCGTGGCGCCGGCGCCGCCCTGGAGCGGGCGCTGGCCACGCTCTTCCTCGACCTTCACACCCGCCGCCACGGGTACACCGAGTACGCGGTTCCCTACCTGGTCAGCCGCAAGACCATGACCGGCACCGGCCAGCTCCCGAAGTTCGAGGAGGACCTGTTCAAGACCGGCGTCGCCGACCGCGAGCTCTTCCTCATCCCGACGGCCGAGGTCCCGCTGACCAACCTCTACGCCGACGAGATCATCCCGCCGGCCGAGCTGCCGGTGGCCATGACCGCCCACACCCCGTGCTTCCGCTCGGAGGCCGGCTCGTACGGCCGGGACACCCGCGGTCTGATCCGCCAGCACCAGTTCGCCAAGGTCGAGATGGTCAAGATCGTCGACCCGGAGACGGCGGACGCCGAGCTGGAGGAGATGGTCGGCCACGCCGAGGCATGCCTCAAGGAGCTCGGCCTCGCCTACCGGGTCATCAAGCTGCCCGCCGGCGACACGGGCTTCTCCGCCCAGCTCACGTACGACATCGAGGTCTGGATCCCGAGCCAGAACACATACCGCGAGATCTCCTCGGTCTCCAACTTCGGCACCTTCCAGGCCCGCCGGGCGAACATCCGGACCCGCGGTGAGGACGGCAAGCCCAAGCTCGCCGCCACCCTCAACGGCTCCGGCCTGCCCGTCGGCCGCACCCTGGCCGCGCTCCTCGAGCAGTGCCAGCAGCAGGACGGCTCGATCGTCCTGCCCGAATCCCTCTCCCCGTACCTCGGCTTCCGCCGTATCTCGGCGGACGGAACACCGGAGGCATAACGTGCTCGTCGGCGTCTGCGACTTCCCTGGTAGCTACGCCTTTCCCCCCGCCGGATACGGCGGGATCGAACGATGGCTGTGGGCGGTCGCCGTAGGCGCCCGGGCCGCAGGCGCCGACGTACACCTCCTCGGACCGGGCTGGCTCACGGACCTGGAACACGACTGGGTCCGCAAGCCGGTCCGCCTGGAGGACCTCACGCCCGGAGCGCTCGCCGAGCGCGAGCTGCGCGACAGCGGGTACGACCTCCTGGTCGTCGGCCACGAGTACCCGTCGCTTCCCGCCTGGACGCGTACCTGGAGCGAGCTGGACTGCGACGTGGCCACCTTCCAGCACTCGCCGGTCTTCCAGCACAGCCCCACCGCCTTCGACGGTCGGCGGTCGCGGCTCTACTGCTACTCGCCCGAGATGACGGAGCGGTACGCGGAGCACCAACCGATCCCCGAGCTCGCCGTCCACCTCGGCCTCGACGAGGAGGAGCCGCCGGCTGTCGCCGGCACCGATCTCGTCTGGCTCGGCCGGATCGACGAGGACAAGGCGCCCCACATCGCCGCCCGCGCCGCGCAGATCCTCGGCCGACGCATCCAGATCGTCGGCCCCGTCTTCGACGAGACGTACGTCCGCCGCCACGAGCGCCTCCTCACCGCCGACCACGTGAAGTGGGTCGGAGAACTCGGTGGCCCCGCCAAGACCGCCGCCATCGCCGAGGCGTCCGTCTTCGTCTACACGTACGCCCGGCCCTACGTGGAAGCCGGCGCCGCCGTCTTCGGAGAATCCCTCCGCGCCGGCACCCCCATGGCCGCCCTGACCTGGCGGGAAGGAACCTGCGCTCAGGCAGCCCTGTGCGACGAGACAGGTGCCGTCGCGGTCGTCGACCCGGAGGAGGACGACGAGACCGCCGCGCAGAGGCTCGCCGTCGCCATCGAGAAGGCAGAGAGCCTCGACCACCGCCGCGTCCAGGCCGTGGGGATGCAGCGCTTCGACCCGGTGCGCCACTTCCAGGCGATGGCGACCCGGCCGTGCTGACCCGCGCGACCGGCTCCGTCGGAGACGAGCTGGCCCAGCGGATACCGGGCGTACTGAGCGCCGCGTTAGGCCCCCACTGGGAGTTCACCGCCGAAGGCCCCCACATCGAGATTCTTCACCCGCATCGGGGAAGCCCCTACCAGCCGCCACGCAGGTCGCCCACGTGGAGGGAGATCCTCGACTCCCTGGAAGCCGGATTCGAGCGGGACGGCGCCCCACGTGATGCTGGCCTCCCGCTCCGCTGGGGGAGGGAGACCGAACTGACGATCTCCGCCATCCAGGCCCTGGATCCCCTCCTCAAGGACGGCCAACCCCGTACGTATAGGAGCGGATTCATTCCACAGCCGGTCGTCCGTTTCACCGGCCACCGGGACACGGAAGGTCAGTTGATGGACGGCTTCCTGACCTCCTTCGTCAACGTCTCCCGAGTCCAGCCCATAGGGAGCCTGGACGAGTACGGTGCCATCCTCGACGGCTGGCTGACCGTCCTCTCCCAACTCGGCTTCCACGCACGGCACCTGAGCATCTACGGATCGCTCACGCGGTGGCGCCGACGACAGGTCGAAGGCATCACGCTGCGCTTCCGTCACCTGGACCTCACCCTCGGCGACGTCGTCCTACTCTGGAACACGGATCACCCTGACCGGATGGCCGTTGACCTCGGCACTGGGCTGGAACGCCTGGCCTGGGCGCGTACCAGGTCGAGCTGGCACCCCCTGATCTTTGGGCGCTTCGCGCAGATGGCGACACCACGCACGCTGGATGCCATCCGTACCGCCACACTCCTGCTCGGCCACGGAATTGCCCCTGCGGCCCGGGGTGCTGGCGGAATCACGCGGCGCGTCATAGGTGCCATCGATCCCGAAGCCGCCCGCCTCGGCGTGAGCGCCGTGGTTCGAGCCGTCTACGACTACTGGTCGCTCTTCGGTGCCTTGCGCGCTCCGTGGCCGGAGATCGCTCGCGTCATCGAGGGAGAGGGGAAGGCGGCCTGCTCGACCTTGGCGGCATAGCAGGTGTGTGCATCGCTCGCTATCGACCCAAGCGTCGAAACGGCTGAAGCCGGTAGGTCGAGCCGTAAACGGGCAGGGCTGGTCGGTGTGCTGATCGCTCCGGGCAGGGACAACTTGCAGGGATCGTCGCACAGGCCGCAGTCCGTGACCGTCTTAGGTCGGCTGTTCAGTTCGAAGGCGCCGGTTCTCCTCTTCCAATTGGGCGATCCGTCGTTCCAGCTCCCCTCGGCTGGGCTTCCGCTGCGCTGGCGGTGTCGTGGTCCTGGCCCGAGGAGGCTCGCCAGCGAGGCCGATCGGCTCAAAGGCCACGATCGCGGAAGGGCTTTTGCCACACTCGGGACATGTCATCGAAGAAGACCCATGGAGGGTCGGCTCGGCGTTCTCCGCATGACGCGAGGTCGTGACAATGTGCCCGCAGTAGAGCCGAACTCGCCAGCGCATGATTTCGTGGGGTGCAGCCTTGGCGGACTCGATGAGCTTCCACACCTTGCGCAGCTGCTCGTGGTGGGCGGCTGTCAGCTCCGGGTCCGCGTGCACCTCGGCCAAGTGCTCGGCAACTTGCTCGTGGGCGACTCGGTGGATGTTTTCCAGGTCCTTCTGCCAGCGGTGATCCCGACGGGTGAGCTCGTATTCCTCAAGCGGCACGCCACGGCTCTTGTACTCGACGCTACGCATGCTCCGAACGGTAGCGGTTTGATATCGGAGGGCGGGGCGCAGACAGTTACTGATCGATTCCAGGGTTGTTTTGATGCAGCCGGCTCGCGGGTGGATTGGGGTTGGCCGCCCAGGGGCGGGGCGAGTGATCAGCCGCGTGTCGCACACGGCCAAAGGACGGTGCCTCACCTCTAGCGAGCGGCCTTCGCCGACATGACCTGGTCGAGGAAGGGGGCCGCGTTGTGGCTGGTCGACCAAACAGTGCGTGCGGCCAGAGGCGGAGGGAACCCTCCTGACCGCCGGCCGCCGGTGCTCGCAGTGGTGCCGTGCCCTTGTGCTCAGTCCTTGCGAGGGCGGAGGCGGCGGGCGCCCGCAGCGACGACGGTCTCCAGCCGGCCGTACTTGAGCATGTCCTCGTGCGTCATGAAGGGGATGAGGACTTCACGGTTCGGGATGACGTACTTGAACAGAAGCTCGGCCATTTCGTGTGCGGCTGCTTGGGCCTCGGCTTCAGCCTCGGGGTTGTGGACGTGGACGCCGGCGGCCTGGAACTCTTCGAGGGTGGCGTCATCTGCGAGGGCCTGTTCCTCGTCGGTGAAAGGGCGTCCGTCGAGGTGGCGGAAGGTGCGGGTGCCCGGGGGTCGGTTGAAGTTCGTGTCGAACAGCAGGGCCATGACGTGGGGGCGGATTTCGGGCTGGGGCATACGGATTCTCCTTGAGGGGGTGGGCTGGGTGCCGGCGTTTTCTATGTTGCGGAGAATTCCCGGTTTACCTAACCGGGAATTCTCTGCTATGTTCCGCGGCTCGGATTTTCGGTCAGCGTCGCCGCGGCGAACTATTTGCGAGCCTGGCACCGGTTTGCGCTGCCTGATTCGGCGAGGTGACCGCGTACTTGCCCCGGGTGCGCAGGCCCTGGGAGTGGTCGGGGTCAGCGGGGAGGTCGGCCATCCGCCGTAGTCGCCACACGAGCACATCGCTCACGCGTTCCGCCGTGCCAAGCTCCCGTCGTGCGGCAGCCTGGGCGAGCAAGGTGGCGGGACTGTGACCGGCTGCCTGGACCTCGGCGAGGGTGGCTGCGAGGGCCGGCCAACCGGGTTCGGCGAGGATCCGGTCGGCCAGCTCGGGCAAGGCTTGGCGTACGGCGGCGGAGTGGTGGCGTTGCCAGGCTGGAGCCAGGCGCCGGCCCCGGTGGTTGAGCATGGCCATGGGGTACTCGGCGGCGGCCTGGTAGGCGGCGCGCAGGTGTTCGGCGGCTCGGTGGGCGGCCTCGGCCTGCTGGGCGTGCTGCTTCTTGGCGTGCCAGTGCGCGGCGGCGGTGATCAGGAAGATCACCATGTCGATGGCCATCGCGGCGGTGGCGCCGTCCTCGCCTCGGCCGAGGGCCGGGCCACCGTGGACGAGGTCATGGGCGGCTTGGCGCAGGGCGTGGTCGTGGCCGCGTGCGGCGCGGACGTGGGAGCGGGAGGCGCGTTCGAACGCGGTGGCGGCGGCCTGGAGTTCGCGGCGGGTGTGGGCGGCGGAGGTCTGGGCGAGGGCGTCGAGGACTTCTCCGGTGGCGGCGATCTGCGCGGCGATGACGCCGTCGTCGCCGTGGTCGATGACGAGCAGGGCCTGCCAGGCGGCGGCGGTGGCTCGTCGGCGTGCGGACGCGGGCCCGGTCACTGACGGCAGGACCGGCTGCTGGGTGGGGTCGCTCGGGTTCTGGGTCCAGCGTTTGCGGATGCGGGGCAGGGAGAGGTCCGGGGCGAGCTTGGAGCCGGAGTAGAAGACGGGCTCGCCCTTGGCGTTGCGGTCGCCGGGGAGGGCGACGGTGTAGCCGAGGATGTCGCCCGACGGCGCGACACGTCGCCGGATAAGCAGGCCGGCCGCAGCGAGGCGGTCGAAGAACTCCTCCTCGCTCGCCGCGCCGGCCACCGAGCGGCGGACCGCCTCCCGCAGCTCCTCGCGCGGGGTGCGCTGCCGACCGCGGCGTTCGGCCTTATGGCGCTCGGCGCTGGTGGGCCGCTTGGCGGCGGTGCCGTCCCCAGGCGTGATCCGGCGCAGGCCGTAGTCCGCTTCGATGAGGCGGGCCTCTGCCTGGGCGCGGCGGGCTTCGTTGTGCAGACGGGGCCGTCGGCCGTCGTCGCGGACCAGGGTGGCAATGATGTGGATGTGATCGTCGGCGTGCCGGACGGCCGCCCACCGGCAGGCGGCATCGTCGCCGTCGGGGGCGATGCCGGTGGCGGCGACCATGCGACGGGCGATGGCCGCCCAGTCGTCGTCGGACAGGACTGGATCCTCCGGGCTGGCGCGTACGGACAGGTGCCACACGTGCTTCTTGGGGCGTCGGCCGGAGGGCAGGGCGTTGACGGGCTGGTCGAGCAGGCGCTCCAGCTGCTTGTAGGTGGCGCTGGGGTCGCGGCCGGGGTCGGGGGTGAGCGGGTCGAAGGCGGCTACCAGGTGCGGATCGATGTGTTCTTCGTGGGTGCCGGGGCCGTAGAGGTAGCGGATCAGGCCGATCGTCTCGCTGCCCCGCTTGTGGATGCGGGGGATCACGCCGGGGCACCGCCCTCGCGGTGGGCGAGCAGGGCGTCGGCGGCGTCCTCCATACGACGGGCCGCGCCCAGGACGGCCTGAGCGGTGGCGTCGAGATGGGGTGCGTCGGCGCCGGAGTTGAGGGCCTTGGCGATCTGGTTGAAGAGGCCGTGGATGCGGCCCAGATGCCGGCGGGCGGCGAAGATCTCGTCGAGGACTTCGCGTTCGGTGGCGATCTCGGCGGCGGTGCGGGTCAGGTCGCGGGCCGCTTTGTCCACGGCGTAGGCGAGGAAGGCGGCGTTGCTCATCTGGCACTGGGCGGCTGCGTCGGTGAAGCGCTTGAACTCGGCGTCGTTCATGCGGCAGCTGGGCTGACGCAGGCGCTTGCGAGGCTTCGGCTGACGGGCACGCTGACGCCGCCGTGAAAGGGACTCGGCCTGCCGTCCCCCTCCAGGCTGCGGTCCGCCCTCGGCCGCTGCCTGCCGGCCCGGTGCCCCCTGGCGCCGGGACTCTCCCGCCACCCCCGGGGCGGGAACTCCGGGAGCATTGCTCCCGGGACAACTTGCTCCGCTGTGGTCTGGGGTTGTGGGCGGCTGCTGCTGGGACGTGGCGATTTCGTGGTGCGGGTCGTGCATGGGTCTCCGTGTCGGGTTGTGAAGTGAGTGGCTGGGCGAGGTGGCCGTCAGCCGTGGCGGGATGCATTCAGTTCGGCCTTGACCTCGCGGACGATGACGCCGGCGTCGTCGCTGGCGACGGTGTATCCGTCGCCGCGTACGACCTCTTCCAGGTAGTCGCGGGACAGGCGGCCGTGCTCGTCGTGGAGACGGTGGGCGTAGTCGCGAAGGATTTCGTCCGTGGCTCGGGGCTTGCGGCCCGGCCGCTTCGGCCTTGGAGTAGCGCGCTTGCCCGGCGGGGTTCGCGAGCCGCTGCCCGTGGGCGGCGGAGCCGCCTCTTGCGGGCGGGCCGTCGATTCCGGGCCGGAGCGGGCGGTGGGATTCGGGCGGGCGCCCGGGTGGGGTCCCTCGTCGCCCGGGTCTGATGGGTGCGGACGGGCGCGGTCATCTGCCCGCCCGTCGCCTTCCGCCCGGGAGTGGTCGGGCTGTCCTGCGGGCGGGCTGGCGGGCTGCCCGTCGGGCGGAGTCCAGCGCCCGGGCAGGTCGATGGTGGCCAGGGCGGCTGCCTGGCGGCGGGTGGCGAGCTGGCGCAGCAGCTGCTCGTTGCGGCGCGGGTCGGCGTCGATGCCTGAGCGGGCGAGGGCCTTGGACAGGCGGCGAACGGTGCGCCGCCCCACCCGTCCGGCCCGCTGCTCAGGTGTCATCTCGGCGAGGCGGGCGGCCAGAGCGACGGCTCGGTGTGTGGCCCGGTCGCGGATGATCTGGGCGGCGCCCTGGTCCTGCTCGACGATTCCCAGGCGGGCGAGCAGCCGCTCGCGGGCCTGCCGCGTGAGGACGGCGGCGAGCCCGCGGGATGCGGCGTCGGGGGTCCGCTGGCGCAACTCGATGCCCATGGCCAGGTGCCAGAGCACTGCCGCCATCACCGGGCCGGTGAAGGCACGCACGGTGCCGCCGACGGGGCCGGCCTCGGCGTAGGCGGGGATGGTCTGCATGGCGGTGATCACCCAGACCAGGACTCCGGGCAGGCCGGCCGCCTGCCTCGGCCCGTGCAGGTTCTGGCGGGCCATCAGGGCCATCGAGAACAGGGCGAGCTCGGCGGCGGCGAACATCGCGGTGCGCTCGGTCGTGTTGCGCATGTCGAGGTAGTGGGCGGCGAACCGCCAGCTGGTGTCCGCGCTGTAGGCGGTGCACACGAGCGCCGCCACGGTAGCCGTGACAACGGCGGCCGAGGGACGCCGCTTTCGATCGCGGGTGCGGTGTTGGCTTCGTCCGGCCTTCAGGCCCCCGAGCAGTGCGCCGGCGGCGACGGCCAAAACAGCCACGGACACCAGCAGATCATCGGTGAACGGGAGCGAAGCGGTGGCGAGCATGTCGGTTATGGCAGGGGGCATGTACGGGGCTACTCCGGGGAGAGTGAGGAGGCGATCACGGCGTTCACGGAGGGGGCGTACACGCGGGCCCCCTTCTAAAGGGGGCCCCGCGCGTGATCGCTTGGGTGCGTGTACGGCGTGGACGGTCGCGTGATCGCTCTACCTGCGGTTTTGCGGTGAGCGTGTGCGCTGTGAGCGGTTCGCGGCGGTCTGCGGGCGCGAGGGTTGCGTGTACGGCCGCGTGAACGCTTTCGGGTGTCGGTGAGGAGCTCAGCCGACGGCGGTGAGGTGGCGGGCGGAGGGGTAGTAGCGGGCCTGCTGGCCGCCTCCGGCCCCTCCGGCGATACCGTCGGCCTTGGTTGCCAGGCCGCTGTCGACGAGGCGGCTGAGGTGGCGTCGCGCCTTCTCGATGTCGGCTCGTTCGGGGTCACCGCCGCCGATGAGGATGATCGCCAGGTCGCGTGCGGTCAGCCCGTTGGGGGCGTTGCGCAGCAGGGCGGCGGGGTCCTTGGTGGGGTCGACGGTGGTGGTGCCGCGCACGTGGTCGTGCGTGACGTCCAGGGGGCCGACCTCGCCGGTCGAGGTCTTGAGGTGGTGCAGGGTGACCGCGGGGTCGCCTGCCCGGCCGCTCACGAACAGGACGCTGCCCGCGCCGGAGGTGTACCAGGTGGAGCCATAGACCTGGTCGAGGCTGGGGCGCTGGCCGCGCGGCGCGTCGGCGGTGGCCTTGCGCTGGTGGTGCAGCTCCATGATCTCCACGCCGTTGCGAATGGCGCGCATGCGGGCGTTGTGGAAGGCGACGGCGAGGCTGTCGTCCACCATCGTGCTGACCGCGTCCTTGAGGCTGTCGATCACGATGGTGTCGGCCTGGTGGGCGGCGGCGAGGTCGGCGAGGAGGTCGGGCTCCTTGTCGAGTGTGGCGGGCAGCGGACCTTCCCAGACCACGAGCCGCTCGCGCAGGATCTTCTCGTCGGTGGGGAAGACGCGGCGGGCCATGGCCTTGGCGATCTGCTTGGGCCGGTCCATCGCCAGGTAGAGCACGCGCCTGCTGGGGGCGACGGGCATCTCCAGGACGGTCTCCTGCAGGCCGATGCGGGCGAAGATCACCTGATGAGCCAGGGTCGTCTTGCCGACGCCCGGAGCGCCGACGATCATCAGGCTCTCGCCGGAGGCCCAGACGGTCTTCTCGCGGGTGCCCCACAGGGGCTCGGTGTCCGCGCCGCTCTCTTTGACGAACGACCACCCGTCGGTGATGAACCGCGAGAGTCGTCCCTGCCCCGAGGCCAGGGCACGCTCGCGTTCAGCCCGGACCTCGGTCTCGACCTCGCTCCGGATGACGTCGGGGTCCGCTCCGGGCTCCATGGCCCGCTGCACCGTGCGCAAGCCCGAGGCGCGCAGGCGCCGCAGGTCGGACATCCGGCGCACGATCCCCGCGTAGTGGGTGGCGCCGCTGACCGAGGGCGTGGCGGAAGCGAGCCGGTGCACGTAGGCGGCGCCGCCGACTCGCTCCAGGTCGTCCTGCTCGCGCAGTCGGTCGCAGAGCATGATCGGGTCGGTGGGTTTGTCCTCGCCGCGCAGGGCGAGGACCGTCCGCCAGACGGTCTCGTGCGCCGGCCGGTAGAAGTCCGGCCCGTCGAGCAGGTTCCGTACGGCGTCGACCACTGCAGAGTCGTGCATGCACGCGCCCAGCACGGCGGCTTCGGCGTCCGCGTCGTGCGGCGGCACGGCGGTGAAGTCGTCGAAAGGGCGCGGGCGGCTGTGGTCGTCGTGGTGTGGCGCGGCAGGACGGGATTCGTCCATACTGGGCACTGAGCTCCTCACTTGCGAGCCGTATGGGACGGCGAATCCCAGGTCACGCAGGTCGATCGTTCAGGGATGGGCGGTTACGAGGGTTCGAGCTTGGCCCCCGGTGTTCGTAGCACCGGGGGCTTTTTGCGTTCACCCCCGTGCGGGGGCGGACGACCCACACTACCTGACGTTTTCGGCAACGCAATGGTTGCGTTCGGCTCCGCAATGGTGTTTCCTTGGATCATCGCCCCGGGTGTCCCCTGGGCCTGACCGAGGAGGTGGAGAGATGAGCAGCGAGGAAGGGGCGGCGCGCGCCGGCCCGGACCGGCCCTTGCCCGAGGACTACGTCGCCCAGCGGATCAAGCTCGAACGCGAAGCGCGCGGGTGGAGCACGGTCACGCTGTCCGAGCGGATGGCCGAGGCCGGCCACCCCGTCAACCAGGCCGCCATCTGGCGCATCGAAAGCGGCAAGCCAAGACGCCGTGTCAACCTCGACGAGGCCATCGGCTTCTGCAAGGTCTTCGACCTAGACATGGACGAGCTGACCAGCCCGCCCGGTCAGATCGCCAACGCTCACGTCCGCAGGCTCATCGCCGAGTACGTGGGCCACTACAAGCAGCACCTCGCGGCCCGCAAGGAGATGCGCCGGATCCAGGGGCAGCTGCAGGAGTACACCGACGCCAACCCCAACCAGGAAGACCTGGTCAAGGGATTCCTGACGCACGAGCTCGCAGTCGCCTCCAACGGCGAGTTCCATCGCCACTTCCCGCCGTCGAAGCTGATCAGCTACCTCGGCGAACACGTCAAGGACATCACCCCGAAGGACTGACCGGCCCGCCGTCCCCCGCTGCTACGAACAGCAGGGGGCTGCCCCTCGCCGCGTACGTCCCACCGCACACCGCCCATCCCTGAACGATCGTGGCCAGCAACGGGATTCGCCGTCCCACGCTCGGCCAGAGAAGGACTTCCCCTTGCCCGAAAATGGTCTTCCGCTTGCCCAGATAGCCCGCCTCCTGGACGTCCCCGAGGACGCCCTGCGCACCCTCGTGGCCAACCGCCGACCCGCCGGTGACACCACGCTCGTCGCGCTCACGGTCGAGGAGGCCGCCCGACGCCTGGGCATCGGCCGCACCAAGCTGTATGAGTACGTCTCCACCGGCGAGATCGCCTCAGTCAAGATCGGCAGTCTCCGGCGCATCCCAGCCGAGGCGGTGAATGAATTCCTGACCCGCCAGCTCGGCGCGTCGGACTTCGGGACTGCCGCGTGACCGACTCCCGTACCGCCAAGTCCCGCCAGCCCAACGGCGCCTCCTCGATCTTCCAGGGCAAAGACGGGCGTTGGCACGGCTACGTCACCGTCGGCGTCAAGGACAACGGCGCCCCGGACCGGCGCCACGTCAGCCGCAAGACCCGCCCCGAGGTCACCAAGGTCGTCCGCGACCTGGAGCGCCAGCGCGACAAAGGCGCCGTCCGTAAGGTCGGCCAGTCCTGGACCGTAAAGACGTGGCTCACCCACTGGGTCGAGAACATCGCCGCCGCACACGTCTCGGAGAACACGATCGACGGCTACCGCGTCGCCGTCTACCACCACCTCATCCCCGGCCTCGGCGCCCACCGCCTGGAGAAGCTCGATCCCGAGCACCTGGAGCGCTTCTACAAGAAGATGCAGGACAACGGCAGCGCCGCCGGCACCGCCCACCAAGCGCACCGCACGGTCCGCGCGGCCCTGAACGAGGCCGTGCGCCGCCAGCACCTTGCCGCGAACCCGGCCTCCATCGCCAAGGCCCCCAAGGTCGAAGAGGAAGAGGTCGAGCCGTACACGGTCGAGGAGGTCCAGCGCCTCCTCGCCGAAGCGGGCAAGCACCGGAACGCCGCCCGCTGGGTCATCGCGCTGGCCCTCGGCCTGCGTCAGGGCGAGGTCCTCGGCATGCAGTGGGACGACGTCGACTTCGAGCTCGGCGTCATCCGCGTACGGCGTGGCCGGCTGCGGCCCCGCTACAAGCACGGCTGCGGCGACCGCTGCGGCCGCAAGCCCGGCTTCTGCCCCCAGAAGATCAACACCCGCCGCGAGACGAAGAACGCCAAGTCTCGCGCCGGCCAGCGCCCCATCGGCGTCCCCGACGAGCTCATCCAGCTCCTGCGCCAGCACAAGGAGGACCAGGCCCGCGAGCGAGCCCGGGCCCGCGACCTGTGGACGGAGAAGGGGTACGTGTTCACCTCGCCCACCGGCGAGCCCTTGAACCCGAACACGGACTACCACAAGTGGAAGGAGCTCCTGAAGGCCGCCGGCGTCCGTGACGCCCGCCTCCACGACGCTCGCCACACTGCGGCGACCGTCCTGCTCATCCTCGGCATCTCGGACGCGGTCGTCGACGCCATCATGGGCTGGGAGCCTGGCAAGTCCGCCCGGATGCGCCGCCGCTACCAGCACCTGACCAGCCGCGTCCTCAAGGACACCGCCGCCAAGGTCGGCGGCCTCCTGTGGGGCACGGACGAGACTGCGGGAAGTGCTGCGCTGAAGGCAGGCCAGAGTCCCGTCCCGGCCGAGATGGTGATCCACGTCGCACACCTCGGCGAGCGGCGAGTTCCCTTCCTGCACCGCGAGCACGCCGACGGGGTCGTCGCACGGTGGAGCGAGGACTGGCCCGACCACGCAGCCGAGGTCGAGGAATGGGACCGCTGGCGCTGGGAACAGCAGGGCCCTGGTGGCGCGAGCGCGATCCGCGACCGCGTGCCGGAGCGGGCCGTGGTCTTCCACGCCCGAGCCCTGTTCCTTCCTGGCGGCGAACGCGCAGCGACCGGGGGCCCGGAGCAGTGGTCGGTGCCGGCTTGGGAGTTCGAGACCGACCGCTACACCGACCGCGCCTCGGCCTGGCGCACGGCCCGCCGCCCCGGCACGGGCCAGGAGGTCGAGGCCCAGGTGCGAGGCACGGATCAGGACGCCGTGGAGGCGGCCTTCGCCGAGGCGTGTGCACAGGCTGTGGACCGTGCTCAGAACCCAGGAAAGTACGGCGACACTGACGAGTGGTAGCTGACGCGCATGATGGACCTAGTAGGGCCCCGACCGGACAGGTCGGGGCCCTACTAGGTTCTTCCTCGATCTTGCGCCGAACTGCGCCGCAAAACGGCGCCGAAGTGCGCCGAATATGTTTTACTTGGCATGTGGCAGGCGAAGGAGGTGGAGCACGTGACGCGATCTCAGCTGCCGGACTGGACCGACAAGAAGATGTCTTCCAAGGTGCGGACAGCCCTGTGGCTCGCCACGGAAGTCGGTGAAGGGAACGTCTACACCCAGGCGCAGCTCAGCGAGGCGTTCCCGGACGTCGCGGACATCGCCCGCCGGGTGCGGGAGCTGAGGCGCTACGGCTGGGTTATCGCGACCAATCGTGACGATCCGGGCCTGAGCGCTCATGAGGCCCGGTTCGTGCAGGCTGGCGACCCTATTTGGCAGCCGGGCATCCGCGCCCGTGCTTCGCGCGAGTCTTATGCGCTGGCCCCTCTCCGCGCGACATCGCTGGAGCCGGTTCGCGACGTGCGCGTCCTGCGTGACGTTGAAATTCGGCGGGCTCCGGACCCGGAGGCGGTCTGGGAGCGCCTGAAGGACCTCTCTCAGGCGGAGAAGTCACTCGTCCTGGCGTGGATTGCCATGGGGCGTCGACCCAGCTCCCCTGCCGAACTTGCATGGCGTGCTTTCCGCAGCCTGTCCGAGCAGCAGCGCCATGAGATCGCCGCGAAGCTAGGCGAGTTGGTGAGCTCTGAGCTGTACGAAGAGGAGCTGCCGGCGGCCGAGGAACACGGCGACGACAGCTAGCCCAAAAGCTTCCGCCGGATCCCGTGTCACCTTCCACAGATCTCCGGGGTCCGGCGGATGGCCCAACCCATCTGAACGAGGAGAAGAACCATGTCCAGTATGCGTGTCCCTGTGGCCGGAAGCGAGCGACCGCCCAGGTTCGAGCTGTTCGTCGCGGCCGTCGCCGTCGGTTATGCGGCGGGTTACACCACCGGTATCGGCAACGAGGCCCAGCAGGTGCTGGGCCTCGTGACAGTCACGGCGATGGGGTGGCTCTGGGAAAGGTGGCGGCGCTGACCGCCTTCCGCGACTGGTGATCCAGTCTCTTTCTGGTAGCCGGTCCCGATGAACTCCGGGGCCTGCTATCGGAGTTCGATCCTGCACGCACCCTGTTGAGTGTCAGTGGTCGTTTCTATCGTGGAGAGATGGCAAATGGGGTGTGGCACACCGGATATGGCATAGAGATCAATCTGTCCCTGCCCGACCTCGGTCACCCGGACCGTCCGGATCTGCTCCAGGAGATCACCGCCAGCGTCTCCGAGCGTGATCCGCAAATGCTCGAATGCCTGGCGCACCACGAGAAGCGCGAGTGCCTGTCGGAGTCGGGCGGGAAGTCGCCCTGGATGTTCATCCGCCGGGGGCGCGCCGGCGGCCGGCGACCGCTCGTCGCCTCCCACCTGCCGATCACGCACAAGGCGACGCCGGCGGAGAGCGCCCAGCACAAGGCCACCAAGGAGCGGATCGTCGAGACCGCCGGGCGGTACGGCCTGGACGCCGAGGCCGAGGTTCCCATCGGCAACCGGCGCAGCATCTCGGACGCCATCGTCGTCGGACCCGGCGGCCTGCGGATCGGCTGGGAGATCCAGTACCACCACCTCAGTCCCAGCAGCGTCCACCGGCGCTCGGTCAACGCTGTGGAGCACGGCATCACTCCTCTCTGGGTGGCGAAGGACCGGACGGCCTCCCTGATCGACCGCGCGCCGTGGGCGCGGGTCGACGACATGCCGTGGAAGGACATCGCCGACGGCAAGGAGATGGTGATCCGCGGCGGCTACCGGCACCTCGAAGTCTGGAAGTGCGTACCGAGCAGCGAACGCCACTGCCTTGTCAGCGAGGGCGCCGGACACTGTGGCGCGATTCACGCGGACTGGTTCGTGCCCGCACTGTGCCTCCCGCAGAAGAAGCCAGTCTTCATCGAGGACCTGGTCCTGCAGAGCGCGACGGGCGAGAGCGTCCCGGTCTACGTGCCCAGCCGAGGAAGCGGCCGCGCCGGCCGGCATATGTGGGTGTCGTCCGAGGACCGCGCGCTGTGGCAGGAGCTCATCGGCGAGAAGGCGTCCCTCCCTGCGGCCCCGGTCGAAGAGGATGACGACCCGATCACCTTCGCCGAGCAGGAGCTCGACCGTAGCTGCCGAGCGGGTGAGGAAGGTTGGTTCGTCAGCGACGGCCGACCCGTCCGGGATCTCGATCAGCCGACCGGGGGCTTCACGCTTCCCCGTATGCCGGTCCAGCGCTCTCACGGCCCGATGAGGATCACCACCGTGGAACGTGCCGCCGCTTCCGCCGCGCTGGGGTGCCCGCCATGGGAGCTCGGGCTGTGCGCCGGCTGCGGCCAGCTGATGCGGCGCTACGGGCGGAACGCCGCCATGTACTGCAACGTGTGCCGGTCTGTCCTCAACGGGCGGTAGACGGGAACTGCAACCAAAACTGCAACCGCACAACGACGAAGGTCCCGGCCGCTGTGCGGTCGGGACCTTCGTTTCGGCTGGTCAGCCGTGGCGGAGGATACGAGATTCGAACTCGTGAGGGGTTGCCCCCAACACGCTTTCCAAGCGTGCGCCCTAGGCCTCTAGGCGAATCCTCCGCCGGGAACATTACATGACCGAGGGGGGTGCTCGCGAACCCGATCCCGGGTGGGGTCGGCGGGGGGTTCCGAGCGGGGGGCGTGGGGCCCCGGCGCCCCCGGCATCGGGTAGTCTGGGCGGAGCCCCTCACGCGGCGCTATCTGACTGAACTCCCCCAGGGCCGGAAGGCAGCAAGGGTAGGTCGGCTCTGGCGGGTGCGTGGGGGGCGCTTGCGTTCCCGGGAACAGTGGCCGGGCCGGCCGCAGCCGGTGCGCGGTCCCCGACCGGGAGCCCAGGAGCCCAGGGCCCACGAGGTCCCGCCCCCGGCCGTTTTTCCCGGGTTGTCGGTGCACGCCTATAACCTCGTACACGTGTCGTCTCTCGCGCTCTACCGCCGCTATCGCCCCGAGTCCTTCGCCGAGGTCATCGGGCAGGAGCATGTCACCGACCCGTTGCAGCAGGCCCTGCGGAACAACCGGGTCAATCACGCGTACCTGTTCAGCGGACCCCGCGGCTGCGGCAAGACGACCAGCGCCCGCATCCTCGCCCGCTGCCTGAACTGCGAGCAGGGCCCGACCCCCACCCCCTGCGGCGAGTGCCAGTCCTGTCGGGACCTCGCGCGGAACGGGCCCGGGTCGATCGACGTCATCGAGATCGACGCCGCCTCCCACGGCGGCGTGGACGACGCCCGTGACCTGCGGGAGAAGGCCTTCTTCGGGCCCGCCTCCAGCCGGTACAAGATCTACATCATCGACGAGGCCCACATGGTCACCTCGGCGGGCTTCAACGCCCTCCTGAAGGTGGTCGAGGAGCCCCCGGAGCACCTGAAGTTCATCTTCGCCACCACCGAGCCCGAGAAGGTCATCGGGACCATCCGGTCGCGGACCCACCACTACCCCTTCCGCCTCGTCCCCCCCGGCACCCTCCGGGACTACCTCGGCGAGGTCTGCGGACGCGAGGGCATCCCCGTCGAGGACGGCGTGCTGCCGCTCGTCGTGCGCGCCGGCGCCGGGTCCGTGCGTGACTCCATGTCCGTCATGGACCAGCTCCTGGCCGGCGCCGCCGACGACGGCGTGACCTACGCCATGGCCACCTCCCTCCTCGGCTACACCGACGGCTCGCTGCTCGACTCCGTCGTCGACGCCTTCGCCGCCGGTGACGGCGCCGCCGCCTTCGAGGTCGTCGACCGCGTCATCGAGGGCGGCAACGACCCCCGCCGTTTCGTCGCCGACCTCCTGGAGCGGCTGCGCGACCTGGTGATCCTGGCCGCCGTGCCGGACGCCGCCGAGAAGGGCCTCATCGACGCCCCGGTCGACGTGGTCGAGCGCATGCAGGCGCAGGCGTCCGTCTTCGGGGCCGCCGAACTCAGCCGGGCCGCCGACCTCGTGAACGCCGGGCTCACCGAGATGCGGGGCGCCACCTCGCCCCGGCTCCAGTTGGAGCTGATCTGCGCGCGCGTCCTGCTGCCCGCCGCCTTCGACGACGAGCGTTCCCTCCAGGCGCGCCTGGACCGGCTGGAGCGCGGCGTCACGACCGCCGCCGCGCCCGCGCCCGTCTTCACCCCCGGGCCTCCCGGGCCCCCCGCGCCCGCCCTGGGGTACGTCCCCGGTCCCGACGCCCACACCCCCATGGCCCCGCCCCCGCCCGTACAGCAGCCCCCACAGGCCCAGCAGTCCCCGCAGGCCCAGCCCGCCCCCGTACAGCCCGTGGAGCCGCAGTCCCCGGCGCCCGCCGGGCCCCGGCCCGGTGCCTGGCCCGGAGCGGCCGCGCCCGGCGGCGGCAGCGCCCCCGGCGCCTGGCCCGGCGCCGCCACGTCCGCCCCCGCCCCACAGGCCCCGCACACCCCACCGGCCCCGCAGGCGCCCGCCCCCGCTTCCACTCCCTCCGGCGGCGACACCTCCCAGGTGCGGAACCTCTGGCCGCAGATCCTCGACGCCGTCAAGAACCGGCGCCGCTTCACCTGGATCCTGCTCAGTCAGAACGCGCAGGTGGCCGGGTTCGACGGCACCACCCTCCAGCTCGGCTTCCTCAACGCCGGCGCCCGGGACAACTTCGCCAGCAGCGGCAGCGAGGACGTCCTGAAGCAGGCCCTCGCCGAGCAGTTCAACGTCCAGTGGAAGATCGAGGCGATCATCGATCCCTCGGGCGGTGCCGCCCCGCCGCCCGCCGCCGCCAACTTCGGCGGCCGTCCGGTGGCCCCCGCTTCGGCGCCCTCCTTCCAGCAGGCATCTCCGCCCCCGTCCCCGTCACCCGTGCAGCAGGCGCAGCGCGCACAGCACACGCCACAGCCCGCGCAGTCGGCCCCCACCCCCGCACAGGCGCAGTCGTCCGCGCCCGCGAAGGCCCCGTCCGCGCCCGCGTACTCCCCGCCCGCGCCGCAGCCCGTGGCGCCGGAGGACGACGTTCCGGAGGAGGACGACCCCGACCTCGTCGACTCGGCCCTCTCCGGGCACGACCTGATCGTGCGCGAGCTCGGCGCCACGGTCGTGGAGGAATACACGAACGAGTAGGGGCGTCTCGCTCGGTGGCCCGTACGAAGGGCATCCCGTCCCGCGGGCTACCCTGGCTGGCGTGAAGGTCCTCGTCATCGGCGGCGGCGCCCGCGAACACGCCCTGTGCCGCTCTCTCTCCCTCGATCCCGACGTCACCGCTCTGCACTGCGCGCCCGGCAACGCCGGAATCGCGGAGGTCGCCGAGCTGCACGCCGTCGACCAGCTCGACGGCGGCGCCGTCGCGCGCCTCGCCACGGAGCTCGGCGCCGACCTCGTCGTCGTCGGCCCGGAGGCCCCGCTCGTCGCCGGCGTCGCCGACGCCGTGCGCGCGGCCGGCGTCCCCGTCTTCGGCCCCTCGCGGGAGGCGGCCGAGCTGGAGGGCTCCAAGGCCTTCGCCAAGGACGTCATGGCCGGCGCCGGCGTGCCCACCGCCCGCAGCTACGTCTGCACCACCCCCGAGGAGATCGACGAGGCCCTCGACGCCTTCGGCGCCCCGTACGTGGTGAAGGACGACGGTCTCGCCGCCGGCAAGGGCGTCGTCGTCACCGACGACCTCGACCGGGCCCGGACGCACGCGCTCGCGTGCGACCGCGTGGTCATCGAGGAGTACCTGGACGGCCCCGAGGTCTCCCTCTTCGCGATCACCGACGGCACCACCGTCCTGCCGCTCCAGCCCGCGCAGGACTTCAAGCGCGCGCTCGACGGCGACGAGGGCCCCAACACCGGCGGCATGGGCGCCTACTCCCCGCTGCCCTGGGCCGATCCGAAGCTGGTCGACGAGGTCCTGGAGACCGTCCTCCAGCCGACCGTCGACGAGCTGCGCCGCCGCGGCACCCCCTTCTCCGGCCTGCTGTACGCCGGTCTGGCGATCACGAGCCGCGGCGTCCGGGTCATCGAGTTCAACGCCCGCTTCGGCGACCCCGAGACCCAGGTCGTCCTGGCCCGGCTCGCGACCCCGCTCGCCGGCGTC
This sequence comes from Streptomyces sp. NPDC007872, assembly GCF_042868165.1. NCBI lineage: Bacteria > Bacillati > Actinomycetota > Actinomycetes > Kitasatosporales > Streptomycetaceae > Streptomyces > Streptomyces sp. NPDC007872. Next base: position 66,422 of record NZ_JBIAEA010000005.1, on the reverse strand, counting down.
CTGCTGAACGCCGCCAACGGCACCCTCGCCGACCAGGCCCCGCTCCGCTGGCGGGACGACGCCGCCGTCACCGTGGTCGTCGCCTCCCACAACTACCCGGACACCCCGCGCACCGGCGACCCGATCACGGGCCTGGAGGAGATCGCGGAGCAGGACGCCCCGCACGCGTACGTACTGCACGCCGGTACGAAGCGGGACGGCGGCGCCGTGGTGAGCGCGGGCGGCCGCGTCCTCTCGGTCACCGCCACCGGAACGGACCTGGCGCAGGCCCGCGAACGCGCCTACGCGGCGGTCGGCCGCATCCGGCTTGACGGTTCCCAGCACCGCACGGACATCGCGCGCAAGGCCGCCGAGGCCTGATCTCCCCGTGACCGATTCGCGCGGCCGTACGGCGGACCGTACGGCCGCGCGAGCGCCATCACCTTTGCCCAAAGCCATTCCATCGAGTGACGGATGAGCCATCCGGATGACGCCCGCCACCACCCCAACTAGGGTGCGGCGCAGGCGTTCCGGCACTTGGCCCACCGGCATTGCGATGTCAGTGACGGGTGCCACAGTGGGGGAGTGACCAACACCGCCACAGGCAGTCCCGACCAGGGCAGGAGGGGATGATGAGCGGCGTGTCCGGCACCGGTTCCGCCGTCGGCGAGGAGTGGGGTGCGCGCGCCGCGCGCTCCCGGGCCCTCGCCGTCCTCCGTGTCCGCGGCAGGGCACTGGGCCTCGCGGTGCTCCCCGCCGCGGTGGCCGTCGTGCTGTACGCGGGCGAGGTCACCGGCCACTTCTCGGGTACGGGATGGGGCACGGCCCGCTGGATCGTGACCGCCCTCGCGGTCGTCGTCCTCCTCGCCGCCACGGCCGTCGCCCTCGTCGTCGCCCGGGCCCGCCCGGCCGCCACGCCGACGGTGGAACTGGCCGAGACCGCCGCCCCCGGTCTGTACCGGCTCGTGCGGGACCTGGCCGACCGGCTCGGCGTCCCGGCGCCCGCCGCGATAGCCCTGACCCCGGACTGCGACAGTTGGCTGGAGGACCGGACCCACCGCACCCATCGTTCTTCCGGGACCGGTGGCGACGGCGCTCCCGTCCTGGTCATAGGCTCGCCCTTCCTCTGGTGGATGCGGGTCGGCGAACTGCGGGCGGTCCTCGCCCCCGTGGTGGCCGGCACCGGGCCGGCCGCCCATCCCGACATAGCCGCCGCCCGCCGCTTCGTCCGCGGCCTGGACGCCGCGATCGCCGTGCCCCGGGACCCCGGCCTCGGCCCGGTCCGCCGCCTCGGTGCCCACGGCGTCGGGCAGGTCGCCCGCGTCCTGCTGCGCGCCTGTCGCGGGCACGCCGCCGAGATGGAGCGCGGGGTCGCCGCCGCGGGCTCGGAGCGGGCCCAGGAGGTCGACTACGGCGTACGGATCGTGGCGCAGGAGCAGGTCGGCCTGGCGTACGCGGGCTGGGAACGCCTCCTGACCCGGGTCGCGCTGCCCGCCTGGCGCATGGGCCGCTGGCCCGCCAAGCTCGACGCGGGCGTGGTCTCCGCCCTGACCGAGCTGTCCCGCCGCGACCGGCTCGCGGACGGCTTCTCCTCCCGCCTCGGCGAGCGGCCCGCCTGCGACCTCCTGGAGGAGCCGGGCACGGTCGACGAGGCCGCCTCGCTGCTCGCCGCCCGCCTCTTCCACGGCGGCCCGGCCGAGCCCGGCCCCGACTGGTCGCCGGTGGAGTGGAGCCAGTACCCGGAAGAGGTCGTGGACCGGAAGTGGCGCACGGACGCGGCCCGTCTCCACCAGGTCCTCGACGGCATCGACGCGGCCGCCGCCACCCCCGGCGCCCCGCCCCCGGCCGACGGCCCGACCCTGACCCGCGTGATCGACCGCCTGACGACGGCGCAGACTCCTGGTCCGGGCGCCGAAGCGAACGCCCGTACCGATGCCGATTCCGATACCGGTACGGACATCGGTGACGGCGCGGGCCTCCGTACGACCGACGGCACTGGCCCCGACAGCCCCGACTCCAGGGCCTCCGGCACCCCCGGCGCCCTCCCCGGCCCGGCCCGCCTCGACGACCACGACCATCTCGACCGCCTCGACGACCTCGGCGACGACTCCCCGGCCAACCCCGCAGCCGACGCCCTCGCCGGGGCGCTCAGCGCCCTGCTCGCCCGTGAGGAGGCCGCGCGGGAGGCCAGGGTCGCCGCGGAGAGCGCCCGGGAGCGGACGCCGGCCGACTCCGCGGCGGACCCGGCCGCCGCGTACGGAGGCGTCAGCGGCCCCGACGGCCCCCTGCCGCTCTTCCCGCTCCAGCCGCCCCGCAGCGGCCGCGACCTGCTCGCCGACCACGTCACCGCGATGGTCTGCTGCGCGGCCGTGGACACCGCCGAGGCGGCCCCCGGGCTCGACTGGCTCGACGGCCCCGCCCTGCTCCTCGGCGGCGAGCGGGCGACGGACCTCGGCCCCCGCGTCCTCTCCCTCGTCGAGGACGGCGATCCCGAGCCCCTGCGGGACTGGCTCGCACGCACCGGCGTACGCCCCGAGAAGCCCGTACGGCTCGTCTGACCCACCGCCGGAGCGCCCCCGGGCGCACGCCTCCGGCATAGACCGGCGACACATGCGGAGGCGCGACTTCCACTCTCGTCAATTCGCGACGAACGGTGACGGAGTGCGTGCGTTATGTGATGTGCTGGAGGCCATCACTGACAGAAGCGCGAATCCGCAGCACGAACAACGGCACGAACCACAGCAAGAACCACGGCACGAATCCACAGGCACTGACCGGCCGACCGGGGGAGTCGAGGGAGGGGCGCAGTATGGGGGCGGATCAGATCAGGCGGTGGGAGTCGGGTGCGCTCGCGCACGCCGTCTCCGACCCCTTCGGCCAGGGCCCGCTGCCCTGGCTGCGCGGCTCGGAGAACTACTTCGACGACACCGGCCAGATGGTGCCCTGGTACGCGGACGAGGTCCTGGCCCGGGGCGGCAGCGGCGGCCCCCGTACGGCCGACGACGTCCGGCGCCAGATCAAGGGCTTCGCGTCCGACGGCGCCGTCACGCCGGGCGGATCGATCGACTTCCACATCACCGTGGACCCGCCGCAGCAGTTCTCGGTCGACATCTACCGGATCGGTCACTACGGCGGTCACGGCGCCGCGAAGATCACCACCAGCCCGCGCCTCTCCGGGATCGTCCAGCCCGCCCCGCTCACCGTCGACCGCACGGTCTCCTGCCACCACTGGTGGCAGTCGTGGCGGCTCCAGGTCCCCAGCTACTGGGCGATCGGCGCGTACGTCGCCGTCCTCACCACCACCGACGGGCACCGCTCCCACATCCCCTTCACGGTCCGCGACGACCACCCGGCGGACCTGCTCCTCGTCCTGCCGGACGTGACCTGGCAGGCGTACAACCTCTATCCGGAGGACGGACGCACCGGCGCCAGCCTCTACCACGCCTGGGACGAGAACGGCCGGCTCCTCGGCGAGGAGGAGGCGGCCGTCACGGTCTCCTTCGACCGCCCCTACGCGGGCGCGGGGCTGCCGCTGCACGTCGGGCACGCCTACGACTTCATCCGCTGGGCCGAGCGCTACGGCTACGACCTGGCGTACGCCGAGACCCGTGACCTGCACGCGGGCCGCGTCGATCCGAGCCGCTACCGGGGTCTGATCTTCCCCGGCCACGACGAGTACTGGTCGGCGCCGATGCGCCGGGCCGCCGAACGCGCCCGCGACCTGGGCACCTCGCTCGTCTTCCTCTCCGCCAACACCATGTACTGGCAGGTGGAGCTGGGCCCCTCGGCCTCCGGCGTGCCCGACCGCCTCCTCACCTGCCGCAAGCGCCGGGGACCCGGCCGGCCCGCACTCTGGCGCGAGGTCGACCGCCCCGAGCAGCAGCTCCTCGGCATCCAGTACGCGGGCCGGGTGCCCGAACCGCACCCGCTGGTCGTGCGGAACGCCGAGCACTGGCTCTGGGAGGCCACCGGCGCCGGGGACGGCGACGAGATCCCGGGCCTGGTCGCGGGCGAGGCCGACCGGTACTTCCCGCGCACCGTACTCCCCGAGCACGAGAGCCGCATCCTGCTCGCCCACTCGCCCTACCGGGACGGCGACGGGGTGCTGCGCCACCAGGAGACCTCGCTCTACCGGTCCCCGTCCGGCGCCTGGGTCTTCGCCTCCGGCACCTTCGCCTGGTCGCCCGCCCTCGACCGGCCGGGCCACGTGGACTCCCGCATCCAGCGCGCCACCGCCAACCTCCTCGACCGCATCTGCAAGAGGGACTGACCGCGTACGGGGGCCTCGTACGGAAGGAAGGGGCCCCGTCCGGAGAGGCCGCCCGCCGGTGGTCCACGCCCGTGCGAGAGAATCGAAGGGCTCCTGGATCAACCTACGCGGAGGAACCGTGTCCGGATTCGTAGAAAAGCCCGAGCCCGTCCAGGTCCCGGGCCTCACCCATCTCCACACGGGCAAGGTGCGCGACCTGTACCGGAACGAGGCCGGTGACCTCGTGATGGTGGCGAGCGACCGCATGTCCGCGTACGACTGGGTCCTGCCCACCGAGATCCCCGACAAGGGCCGGGTCCTCACCCGGCTCTCCCTGTGGTGGTTCGACCGGCTCTCCGACCTGGTCCCGCACCACGTCCTCTCCACCGAGCTGCCGGCCGGCGCCCCCGCCGACTGGGCGGGCCGCACCCTGGTCTGCAAGTCGCTGAACATGGTCCCGGTCGAGTGCGTCGCCCGCGGCTACCTCACCGGCTCCGGCCTCGTCGAGTACGACGAGTCCCGCACGGTCTGCGGCCTCGCCCTCCCCGAGGGCCTGAGCGACGGCTCGGAGCTGCCCGCCCCGATCTTCACCCCGGCCACCAAGGCCGCCGTGGGCGACCACGACGAGAACGTGTCGTACGAGGAGGTCGCCCGCCAGGTCGGCGCCGAGACGGCCGCGCTGCTGCGCCAGACGACCCTCGCCGTGTACTCCCGGGCCCGGGACATCGCCCGCGAGCGCGGGATCATCCTGGCCGACACCAAGTTCGAGTTCGGCTTCGAGAGCACCCCGGACGGCGACCGGCTCGTCCTCGCCGACGAAGTCCTCACGCCGGACTCCTCGCGCTTCTGGCCGGCCGACCAGTGGCAGCCGGGCCGCGCCCAGCCCTCGTACGACAAGCAGTTCGTGCGGGACTGGCTGACCTCCCCGGCCTCCCACTGGGACCGCAAGAGCGAGCAGCCGCCGCCGGCGCTCCCGCAGGAGGTCGTGGACGCGACCCGCGCCAAGTACATCGAGGCGTACGAGCTCCTCACCGGCACCACCTGGAGCTAGCGGGAGAACGAGAAAGCCCCCGGTCGATTCGACCGGGGGCTTCTTCGTGGAGCGGACGACGAGATTCGAACTCGCGACCCTCACCTTGGCAAGGTGATGCTCTACCAACTGAGCCACGTCCGCATGCGCCGTAGCGCGCAGCCCACTATACCCAACCTTTCTCCCGCGCGAGGCGCACCGCCGCGTGACGGTTCTCGGCACCGACCTTCGCGGCGGCCGAGGAGAGGTAGTTCCGGACGGTCCCGGGGGAGAGCGAGGCGCGCCGGGCGATCTCCGCGACGGGGGCTCCGTCGGCGGCGAGTTCGAGCACCTCGGCCTCCCGCACGGTCAGCGGCGAGTCCCCGGACGCTATGGCGTCGGCGGCCAACTCCGGGTCCACGTAACGGTTTCCGGCGTGCACGGTACGGATGAGCTCGGCGAGCCGCTGGGCGCTGACGGTCTTCGGCGCGAAGCCGCGGACGCCCGCCGCGAGGGCCCGCTTCAGATGCCCGGGGCGCCCGTGGCTGGTCACGATCATGGCGCGGCAGTCGGGGAGTTCGTCCCGCAGGGCAGTGGCGACCATCACACCGTCCATGCCCGGCATCTGGAGATCGAGCACGGCGACGTCGGGACGGTGGGCGCGGGCCATGGCGAGCGCCTCGGGCCCGGTCGCGGCCTCGGCGACGACCACGAGGTCGTCCTCCAGGGCGAGCAGGGCGGCGAGCGCACCCCGGATCAGGTGCTCGTCGTCGGCGAGCAGTACGCGTACGGTCACGCGACCGTCCCCTCCTTCTCGTGGCTCTTGCGGCTCTCATGGCCTTCGTAGATCTCGCCGCTTTCACGCGTCTCACGCGTCTCGCCCGGCTCGCGCTTCTCGGGCAAGGCGCGCGCCGGGGCCGCCGGCGTCCGCGCGGTCCCGGTCCGCCCCGTGCGGGGCAGCGGGACGCGGGCGGTCACGCGGAACGAGTGCGGGGCCGACGGACCCGCGTCCAGGGTGCCGTCCACCGCGCCGAGCCGTTCCCGCAGCCCGGCGAGACCGGACCCGGGCCCACGCCCGGCCCGGCTCGAGGCGTCGGTCGCCCCGGCCGTGGCGCCCCTCTCCTCCGCCCCGTCGTTCTCGACGGTGAGCAGCACCGCCCCCGGCTCGGCCCGGAGCACGATCGCGCACCGGCGCGCGTCCCCGTGGCGCAGGACGTTCGTCGTGGTCTCCCGGACGACCCAGCCCAGGGCCGACTGGACCTCGGGCGGCAGGTCGAGCACCGGGGCGTCCACGGCACACGCGATCCCGGCGGCCCCGAGGACCCCGCGCGCGCCCTCCAGCTCGACCCGCAGGTCGGCCTCGCGGTAGCCGCGTACGACCTCGCGCACCTCCCGCTGCGACTCCTGGGCGATCCGCTGCACCTCGACCATCTGGTCCACGGCCTCCGGGCGCCCGCGCCGGGAGAGCTGCACCGCGAGCTCGCTCTTGAGCGCGATCACCGACAGGTTCCGTCCCATGACGTCGTGCAGGTCCCGTCCGAAGCGGAGCCGCTCCTCGGCGACGGCCAGCCGGGCCTTGAGGTCCCGGGAACGCTCCAGCTCCTGCACGATCCGGAGCAGCCAGGAGGAGAAGCCGCTGGTTGCGGAGATGAAGACGCCGCCGACGAGGATGCCGACCGCGGAACCGGCCGCCACGTCCAGCCCGTTTCCGGCCACCGCCATCGGGACGCCGGTGGCGAAGGCGGCGCCGAGCACCGCGTACGCCATGTGCCGGACCGGGCCGAGGCAGAGGACGACCGCGCAGAGCGTGAAGATCGAGGTCCCCGCGATGACGCTCACGTTCACTCCCGGGTCGGGCAGCACTCCGCCCACCCAGAGGAGGTTCAGGAAGAGGTCGGCGCAGAAGGTGGTGCCGACCACCGCGGCCGCGAGCCGGACCGGCCGCTCCCGCTTCCCGGTCGCGTGGTCCAGGGCGCGGGAGGCGAGGAAGGCACAGAGCACGGAGTGGACCCCGACCCACAGGACCAGCCCGACCGCGGCCTCCGTGGACAGGTCGCCGTGTTCGCCGTGGCTGAACGGACTGCCGCCGAGCAGGAACAGCTCGATCGGCACGAAGAGGTGGAAGGTCCACCGTGTGTACAGCTCGACCTTGCCGGCACTGCTGCGCCGGGACCACCATCCCGTCAGCCTGGACATCAGCCCTCCCCCTTCCGAGCCCTAGCGCCGCGGTTCCCAGCGGAACCACCGGCGGACCGCCCACCCCGTCAGGACGCCCCAGGCCACTGTATTGAGCCCGGCACCCAGCAGGCTCTCCGCTTGCGCGGTCCCGAGCCAGCCCGCCCGTACGAACTCCATCACGCCGCTGAGCGGCAGCAGTCCACAGAGGTCGGCGGCGAGCGGGGGCAGGGCGTCGCGGGGTACGAAGAGGCCCGAGCCGAAGCAGGAGATCAGGAAGAGCGGCAGGGTCGTCAGTCCGGCGCTCTCGACGGACCGGGTGATCACGGTGGTGAGCGCGGCGATCGCGGCGAGCAGGGCGATCGCGGCGACGACGCCGAGCAGCAGCAGGTCGGGACGGGCGGGGGCGGGCACGCCGAGGACGGCGATCCCGCCGGCCGTGAGGACGGCGCACTGCACGAGCGTGATGGCGGTGGCGGGCAGGGCGCAGCCGGTGAGTATCTCCGCGTCGCTCGCCTCGCCGGTCCGCAGCCGCTTGAGGACGAGCTCCTCGCGGCGGGCGACGAGCGCGGAGACGAGGCTCATGTAGGCGACGAGGAGCAGGACCATGCCGGTGCCGCCGATGAGGGTGGCCGCCCCGGCGCCCATCGGCAGGGCGTCCTCGTCGAGCTGGGTGAGCGAGGAGCGCAGCAGGAAGACCATCAGCAGCGGCATGAGCAGCGCGATGAAGAGGTTGTTCCGGTTGCGCAGGAGGAGGGTCAGTTCGGCCCGGCCGAGAGCGGTGAGCCGGCTCCGGACGGTGGAGGCGGGCCCGGTGTCCCCGGGCGTGATCGTGGTGGTGCTGCTCATCGGGCGTCGGCCTCCTGCCGGTCGGTACGGTCTGCGGTGCCGTGGGGCGGGACGCCTTGCGAGGCGATGTCGAGGAACGCCTCTTCGAGGGAGGCGGACCGGGCGTCGAGTCCGTCGAGCCGTATGCCGCCGTCCCCGGCCCAGGCGAGGAGGACGGCGAGGTCCTCCTGGAGGTCACGGGTGCGGATCTCCACGCGGCCGCCGGTCTCCGCGGCCCGCAGGCGCAGCGGGAGGTGTGCGGCCAGGACGCCTTCGGGGAGGGTGAAGCGGATCCGGGCGGGGCGGGCGGCGGTGACCTCGGCCGGTGTGCCGGAGAGGACGATCTCGCCCCGGTGCATGATCGCGAGGCGGTCGGCGAGGGCTTCGACCTCCTCCAGGTAGTGCGTGGTGAGGAGCACGGTGGTGCCGCCGTCCCGCAGCCGCCGGACGAGCTCCCAGGTGTCGCGGCGGCCCTCGGCGTCGAGGCCGGTGGTGGGCTCGTCGAGGAAGAGCACCTCGGGGCGGCCGAGCAGCGCGAGCGCCAGGTCGAGCCTGCGCCGCTCACCGCCGGAGAGCTGCTTGATCCGGACGCGCTCGCGCCCGGCGAGGCCGGTGGCGGCGAGTGCCTCTCCGACGGGGCGGGCGCCGCTGGTGCAGCCCGCCCACATCCGTACGGTCTCGGCCACGCTGAGGTCGGAGGGGAAGCCGCCCTCCTGGAGCATGATGCCGATCCGGGGGCGGACGGCGGCCCGCTCCCGGAAAGGGTCGTGGCCGAGGACGCGGGCGGTGCCGGCGCTGGGCGCGGCGAGGCCCTCCAGGAGTTCGACGGTGGAGGTCTTGCCGGCGCCGTTGGTCCCGAGGAGGGCGAAGATCTCGCCCCGGGGGACGGCGAAGGAGATTCCGCGCACGGCCTCGAAGCCGCCGCCGGCTCCCCGGCCGGATCCCTCGGCGTACGTACGGCGCAGGTCGGTCGCCTCGATCGCTGGTGTCATGCGTCCAGACTCCCGGCGGTCCCCGCCCGTCGGCAGTGCGCGCTGTCACGACCCCTGCTGACAAATGTCATGAGGAAGCGGAGCGGTGGAAGGGAAGCACGACGAAGGCCCCGGTTCCTGAGAACCGGGGCCTTCCATTCCTGAGCGGACGACGAGATTCGAACTCGCGACCCTCACCTTGGCAAGGTGATGCTCTACCAACTGAGCCACGTCCGCATTGCTCCCGACCGGCTTTCACCGGGCGGTGCGAGCACCACTGTACCTGATCCACAAGAGTGACCAGTCATGCGATGCAGAGCGGGTGACAGGAATTGCACACTGCGCCTTCCCCCTGGAAGGGGGCTGTTCTGCTACTGAACTACACCCGCACGCTGCTCGGGTCGGTGCCTTTCGGCCTCGCCCCTCGGCGTGATCCAGACTCTAGCCGATCACCCGGGGTGCAATGCAAATCGGCTCGGCCCGAGGCGACGGGCACCCTGCCTCCGCGACGGCGGACACCCCGTCCTCACGGCGACGGACACCCTGCCTCCGCGACGACGAGCACCCCGTCCTCACGGCGGCGGACGCCCCGTACCCGCGGCAGTGGCCCCCGCCCTCACGGCGACGGACGCCCCGACTCGGAGCGCCCCGCCCCGCCCCGAAGCGCGTCCCGGTTCAGCTCGCCTCGCGGAACGCCTCGTAGACCCGCTTGGGGATCCGGCCCCGGGCGGGCACGTCCATCTTGTTGGACTGGGCCCAGGCGCGGACCGCCGCCGGGGCGGGGGCGAGGTCGGTGTGCGTGTACGCCGCGGCCGCGGTCCCGCCCCGGCCGCCGACGGCACCCGGACCGGCGCCGGCGCCCGCGCCGATCCGCGCGGGGATCTTGCGACCGGCCGCGAGGTAGGGCGCGAGGGCCTTGCGGAGTTTCTTTGCATTGGCAGCATTCAGGTCGATCTCGTACATCTTCCCGTCGAGGCCGAACGCGACCGTTTCCGCTGCTTCTCCGCCCTCGATGTCATCGGAGAGGGTGACCACCACACGCTGAGCCACGGATATCGGTCCTTTCCTGCGGCCGCCGAGGTCGCCCGGGGGTGCTTGTGGCGCCCCTGACGTGCGACGATGCCGACCGTTCGGCTGTGCCGGAACAATGCTGTTTTCTTCTGGAAACCTTTCTACAGCGGCAGGTGTCGCATTGTGAAGCCCCGCCAATTGTTTCAGCGTGTCCCGGTGCAATGCGGTCCGCAATATTTCACGTGAATTTTGCCGTGGAGGGGTCGGCCCGGGCGCGGACGCGGAGAGCTCGGGGAGCCCGCCTTTTGTAGGATCCTTCAGATCTCTACCCGCGTAGAATTTGGAGGCAGGTACGCTGAAGGAACCGCCCACGCAACACACCACCGGGAGTGCCAGTGGCACGCGTCGTAGTCGACGTCATGCTCAAGCCGGAGATCCTCGACCCCCAGGGGCAGGCGGTGCAGCGTGCACTGCCCCGCCTGGGATTCGCCGGAATCGCCGACGTCCGTCAGGGGAAGCGCTTCGAGCTGGAGGTGGAGGGACCGGTCGACGACGCCGCCCTCGCCCGCATCCATGAGATGGCCGAAACCTTCCTCGCCAACACCGTGATCGAAGACTTCGTCGTGAAGGTGGAGTCGTGACCGCACGCATCGGCGTCGTCACGTTCCCCGGAACGCTCGACGACCAGGACGCGCTGCGCGCCGCCCGCCTGGCGGGCGCCGAGCCCGTCTCGCTCTGGCACCGCGACAAGGACCTCAAGCAGGTCGACGCCGTGGTCCTGGCCGGCGGCTTCTCCTACGGCGACTACCTGCGGGCCGGAGCCATCTCCCGCTTCTCGCCGGTGATGGAGACGATCATCGAGCAGGCGAAGGCGGGCATGCCCGTCCTCGGCATCTGCAACGGCTTCCAGATCCTCACCGAGGCCCACCTGCTGCCGGGTGCGATGCTGCGCAACAACCACCTCCACTTCATCTGCCGCGACCAGAAGCTGCGGGTGGAGAACGCGGAGACCGCCTGGACCTCGGACTACACCGCGGGCCAGGAGATCGAGGTCCCGCTCAAGAACATGGACGGCCGTTACGTCGCCGACGAGCGCGTGCTCGACGAGCTGGAGGCCGAGGGGCGGGTGGCCTTCCGCTACCTGGACGTCAACCCCAACGGCTCGCTGCGCGACATCGCGGGCGTCACCAACGCCGCCGGCAACGTGGTCGGCCTCATGCCGCACCCCGAGCACGCCGTCGAGCCGCTGGTCGGCACCGGCAAGACGGACGGCCTCGGTTTCTTCACCTCGATCCTCAAGAAGCTGGTCAACGCCTGATGCTGTCTTCTTCCGGGGGACGACCCCCGTATCCCCGCGCCTTCGACACCGTCAAGCACGCGAGCGAGACGCCGGACAGCGAGCAGCCCTGGAAGGAGCTCGGCCTCAAGGAGGACGAGTACGCGCGCATCCGCGAGATCCTCGGCCGCCGTCCCACCGGCGCCGAGCTCGCCATGTACTCCGTCATGTGGTCGGAGCACTGTTCGTACAAGAGCAGCAAGGTCCACCTGAAGCAGTTCGGCGAGAAGGCCCCCGCCAACGACGCCATGCTCGTCGGCATCGGCGAGAACGCGGGCGTCGTCGACGTCGGCCAGGGGTACGCGGTCACCTTCAAGGTCGAGTCGCACAACCACCCCTCGTACATCGAGCCCTACCAGGGCGCGGCCACCGGCGTGGGCGGCATCGTCCGCGACATCCTCGCCATGGGCGCCCGCCCGGTCGCGGTCGTCGACCCGCTGCGCTTCGGCGCGGCCGACCACCCCGACACCAAGCGCGTGCTGCCCGGTGTCGTCGCCGGCATCGGCGGCTACGGCAACTGCCTCGGCCTGCCCAACATCGGCGGCGAGGTCGTCTTCGACTCCTGCTACCAGGGCAACCCGCTGGTCAACGCCGGCTGCATCGGCGTGATGAAGCACGAGGACATCCACCTCGCCAAGGCCTCCGGCCCCGGCAACAAGGTGATCCTGTACGGCGCCCGCACGGGCGGCGACGGCATCGGCGGCGTCTCGGTCCTCGCGTCCGAGACCTTCGACGACACGAAGCCCACCAAGCGCCCCGCCGTCCAGGTCGGCGACCCCTTCCAGGAGAAGCTCCTCATCGAGTGCACCCTGGAGATCTTCAAGGAGAAGCTGGTCGCGGGCATCCAGGACCTCGGCGGCGCCGGACTCTCCTGCGCCACCTCCGAGCTGGCCTCCGCCGGTTCCGGCGGCATGCGGGTCGACCTCGACCTGGTGCACCTGCGCGACGCGACGCTCTCGCCCGAGGAGATCCTCATGAGCGAGTCGCAGGAGCGCATGTGCGCGATCGTCGAGCCCGAGCACGTCGAGCGCTTCCTGGAGATCTGCGAGAAGTGGGACGTCATCGCCACCGTCATCGGTGAGGTGACCGAGGGCGAGCGCCTGGAGATCTTCTGGCACGGCGAGCAGATCGTCGACGTGCCGCCGCGTTCCGTCGCCCACGAGGGCCCGACCTACCACCGGCCGTTCGCGCGCCCGGACTGGCAGGACGCCCTCCAGGCCGACGACGCCGGCAAGCTGCCCCGGCCGCGGAACGGCGAGGAGCTGAAGGACCAGGTCCTCAGGCTCGTCTCCTCCCCGAACCAGGCCTCGAAGTCCTGGATCACGGACCAGTACGACCGGTTCGTGCAGGGCAACACGGTCCTCGCGCAGCCCGAGGACGCGGGCATGGTCCGCATCGACGAGGAGACCAACCTCGGCGTGGCCATGGCGACCGACGGCAACGGCCGGTACGCCAAGCTCGACCCGTACACGGGCGCGCAGCTCGCGCTCGCGGAGGCGTACCGCAACGTCGCCGCCTCCGGCGCCAAGCCGCTCGCCATCTCGGACTGCCTGAACTTCGGTTCGCCCGAGGACCCGGCCGTGATGTGGCAGTTCGCCGAGGCCACCCGCGGTCTCGCGGACGGCTGCCTCCAGCTCGGCACCCCGGTGACCGGCGGCAACGTCTCGCTCTACAACCAGACCGGTGACGTGGCGATCCATCCGACGCCCGTCGTCGCCGTCCTCGGCGTGATCGACGACGTCAACCGCCGCACCCCGATCGCCTTCGCGGAAGAGGGCCAGCTCCTCTACCTCCTTGGCGACACCAAGGAGGAGTTCGGCGGTTCGGCCTGGTCCGAGGTGATCCACCAGCACCTCGGCGGCCTGCCGCCGACCGTGGACCTCGACCGGGAGAAGCTGCTCGGCGAGATCCTGATCTCGGCCTCCCGCGACGGCATGGTCGACGCGGCGCACGACCTCTCCGACGGCGGTCTGGTGCAGGCGGTCGTCGAGTCCTGCCTGCGCGGCGGCAAGGGTGCTCGCCTGGTCGTCCCCGAGGGCCTGGACGCCTTCACCTTCCTCTTCAGCGAGTCGGCGGGCCGCGCGGTCGTCGCCGTCCCGCGCAGCGAGGAGCTCCGCTTCACCGACATGTGCGGTGCGCGGGGTCTGCCGGCGACCCGGATCGGTGTCGTCGACGGCGACGCGGTCGACGTGCAGGGCGAGTTCGCGCTCTCCCTGGAGGAACTGCGGACGGCCCACGAGGCGACGATTCCGGGCCTGCTGGCCTGATCGCCTCCTCAGAGCCTGATCGCTTCCCCAGAGCAGGAGCAGTACGTACGGGAGCCCCCGTCCGGACCTTCGGGTCCGGGCGGGGGCTTCGTCGTTCTCCTCCGATTCACTCTTGCACGGAGTTACGTAGTTACGTAATCTGTACGCATGGAGCTGGAAGAGCGGTTCACCGAGCTGGAGCGGCGCATCGCGGCGCTGGAGGGCATGGAGCCCCCCGAGCGCCCCGAGACCGCCGGAGGGGACTTCTGGGCCCTGGAGGGGCTCAAGGCCGAACTGGCCGAGGCGGGCCCGCGGGGCGCCGACGGCGGAGTGCTGTTCACGGGCTCGGTCCGGCTGCCCACCGAGGAGCGGTACGAGTGGCAGTTCGGCGCGTTCACCGAGCGGCTGCTCGACGACGACTGGGCCGAGACCGCGGACTCCTTCGCCGCGCTCGGCCATCCCGTACGGCTCCGGCTGCTGCGGGAGATACTCGGCGGCCGCCGCACCGCCGCCGAGCTGGCCGAACTCCCGGAGACGGGCACGACCGGCCAGATCTACCACCACCTGCGCCAACTCACCGCCGCGGGCTGGCTCCACACGACCGGACGCGGCCGCCACGAGGTTCCGGCGGCCCGGGTCGTCCCGCTCCTGGTGGCCTTCACGGCGGCCCAACCGTAGCCCTTCACCGCAGCCGTCGGTCCTCCGACCACAGCCGTCGACCACGATCGTCCAGGGGGAACGCTCATGTTCACGCGCACGTCCGCTGTGCTGCTCCACCGCACGCTCTGGCTGCTGTTCTTCGTCCAGGCGATCGTCTCGTTCACCGTCGGACTGCCCTACTCGTACGCCGTGAGCTGGCTGCCGCTGATCGCCGCCGTGGCGGTCGGGATCGCGCTCGCCCGGCACACCGGAAAGCAGGTCGGGGCGGCGGTGCGGCCCCCGGTCGAGGTGGACCCGCCGGTCGCGGGGCGCTGGACGGCGCTCAACAGCCCGGCGGACCGGACGCCCAGCCACGGCACCCACCAGTACGGCCAGACGTACGCCATCGACATCCTGGCGGAGGCGGAAGACGGAGAGCGGCCCCGCCCCTCCTTCGCGTGGCTGTGGCCGGTGGTCCGCCGGAGCGAGGACTTCCCGGCCTTCGGCGCCCCGCTGTTCGCGGTGGCCGACGCGACCGTCGTGCACGCCGAGGACGGCCAGCGCGACCACCTCAGCCGCAACTCGCTGCCCGCCTTCCTCTATCTGCTGGTCTTCGAGGGCATCGCCCGCGTCCTCGCGGGAGCCCGGCGGATCGTCGGGAACCACCTGATACTCGACCTCGGGAACGGCACCTACGCGGTGTACGCCCGCCTCCGGCGGGGTTCGCTCACCGTCCGGGCGGGCGACCGGGTGACGGCCGGCCAGCGGCTCGCCCGGTGCGGAAACTCGGGCAACTCCACCGAACCGCACGTGCACTTCCACCTCATGAACGGCCCCGACCTGGACACGGCCAGGGGCGTGCCCTTCACCTGGCGCGGCGTCGGCGTCCCGAAGAACAAGGAGACGTTCGAGGCGATACCGGGCTCGGCCCGCCCGGCGGCCTGACCATCGCCCGTGACGCGCCCGCCGCCGACTACCCTCGCCCCATGCCACCGGCCAAGAAGCGCACCCGCAGCTACGACCCGGTCAAGACCCGGGCCGCCGTCCTCACCCAGTTCCGGCACGTGCGGGACGCCGTCGAGGCGTTCACGCCCGTGCAGCTCGACGGGCCGACCCGGCTCGGGGAGTGGACCGTACGGGACCTGGCGGCGCACGTCGCGTGGATGCTCGACTCCGTGCCGCAGTTGCTCGCCGCGCCCGCGCCGGCCGCGCGGGAACTGACCCTGCTCGACTGGCCGTCCAGGACCGCGTCGGCAGCCGGACGGATCGACGCGCACACGCGCGGGATCGACGCCTCCGACCTGCACGGGCTCTACGCACGCGTACAGGACGAGTACGAGGAGGCGGTGGCGGGCGCGGCCGACGAGCGGCTCCTGCCGCTGAGCTTCGGGGCCATGACGCTCGGGGACTTCCTCGTCACCCGGACCGTCGAACTCGTCGTCCACACCGACGACCTGAACGAGGCGACCGGCGCCGGCATCCCGTACGACCGGCAGGCCCTCGCCGCCTGCACCCGTCTGCTCGCGGACGCGCTCGCGGCGAAGGCGCCGGGCGGGGCGGTCGAGGTCCGGGTCCCGCCGTACGCCGTCGTCCAGTGCGTCGAGGGCCCCCGGCACACCCGGGGCACCCCGCCCAACGTGGTCGAGACGGATCCCCTCACCTGGATCCGGCTCGCGGCCGGGCGCGTGGAGTGGGCGGCGGAGCTGGACGCGGCCCTGGTGAGCGCGAGCGGCGAGCGCGCCGACCTGGCGGACCTGCTGCCCCTGATGGGCTGACGGCCGACCGCCGCGTGCCCGTACGGGGCGGCGGGATCCGTGGGCCCGGCTTGCCCGGTCGTCCGCACGGGACGGCGGGGGCCCGTGGAACCGACTCGTCCGGTCGTCCGTCCCATCTCCATGTCGAAGCCACGAGCACTCGTCGCCCTGGTCCCCCTCCTCCCGGCCCTCCTGCTCACCGCCTGCGGTACGGAGGGAGGTCGGGGACCCGGGTCCGGTGCGGGCACGGTCTCCCCGGACCTCCCGCTCACCGGCACGCACTGGACCGTCGACAAGGTCACCGTCGGCGGGAGCGCGTCCGACGCCCCGGACGACGCGGGCGTCGCGTTCGAGAAGGACGGTCGGGTCGTCGGCCGAGGCGGCTGCAACACCTTCAACGCCACCGTCGCCGTGAAGGGCGACACTCTCACCGCCACCCCGGGCCCGATGACCGAGATCGCCTGTTCCGAGGACCGGATGCGCTTCGAGAAGGAGCTGGTCAAGGCCTTCTCCGGGGAGCTGAAGGGCACGCTGAGGAACGACAGGCTGACCCTGACCTCGCCCGACGGGCGGAACGTCCTCGCGCTCACCGCCGAGCGGCCCGCCCCGCTGCGCGGCACCGCGTGGAAGGTCGACGGCCTGCTCTCGGGGAAGACGGCCTCCTCGCTGCCCGCCGGCAGCGAGGGCAAGGCGCGGATCGTCCTGGGCGAGGACGGCAAGGTCACCGGCAACCTGGGCTGCAACAACTTCTCCGCGACCGCGAAGGCCGACGCCACGACCCTCACCGTCGAGGGTCCGGCGGCCACCACCCGGATGATGTGCACGGGCCCGCAGATGAAGCTGGAGACCAGGCTGTACGAGCTCCTCGACGGGCCGCTCACCTACCGGATCGACCACCGGACCCTGACGCTCACCGACGCCTCGGGCGAGGGCCTCACCGCCACCGCCGAACCGGCCGGACGCGCGTAGCGTCCGGCGGCCGGACCCGCTCCGGCTGCGAACTCCGTCACATCGCGGGACGGCTCCGGGCCTGGTACGAGCGTCCGCTCTCCACGGCTCCGGAGCCGGAATCCCTTCCCCCGCCTGGTTTGTAGCCCCCTCCAAGCACGAGATGATCATTTCGTGTGATCGCACGAGCGGAGCCGACCCCGGATTTCCTCAATTCGGACCAGTGGTCGAGCCCGTCTACACTCGGAAACGTGCCACGTGGTGACGGTCGACTCAATCACGACCTGCTTCCCGGCGAGAAGGGCCCTCAGGACGCTTGCGGCGTCTTCGGGGTCTGGGCTCCGGGTGAAGAGGTCGCAAAGCTCACGTACTTCGGGCTCTACGCCCTCCAGCATCGGGGCCAGGAATCCGCGGGAATCGCGGTCAGCAACGGCTCCCAGATCCTCGTCTTCAAGGACATGGGCCTCGTGTCCCAGGTCTTCGACGAGACCTCTCTCGGTTCCCTCCAAGGTCACATCGCGGTCGGTCACGCCCGCTACTCGACCACCGGGGCCTCCGTGTGGGAGAACGCGCAGCCGACGTTCCGGGCAACCGCCCGCGGCTCGATCGCGCTCGGCCACAACGGCAACCTGGTGAACACGGCGCAGCTCGCCGAAATGGTCGCCGACCTGCCCAAGAAGGAAGGGCGCGCGACCCAGGTCGCCGCCACCAACGACACCGACCTGGTCACCGCGCTCCTCGCGGGCCAGGTCGACGAGGACGGCGCGCCGCTCACCATCGAGCAGGCCGCCGCGAAGGTCCTCCCCGAGGTCCGGGGCGCCTTCTCCCTCGTCTTCATGGACGAGCACACGCTCTACGCGGCCCGCGACCCGCAGGGCATCCGCCCGCTGGTCCTCGGCCGTCTGGAGCGCGGCTGGGTGGTTGCCTCCGAGTCCGCCGCCCTCGACATCTGCGGCGCCAGCTACGTCCGCGAGGTCGAGCCGGGCGAGCTGATCGCGATCGACGAGAACGGCATCCGTACCTCTCGATTCGCGGAAGCGAAGCCCAAGGGCTGTGTCTTCGAGTACGTGTACCTGGCCCGCCCGGACACCGACATCGCCGGCCGGAACGTGTACCTCTCCCGCGTGGAGATGGGCCGCCGCCTCGCGAAGGAGGCGCCCGTCGAGGCCGACCTGGTGATAGCGACCCCGGAGTCGGGCACCCCGGCCGCCATCGGCTACGCCGAGGCCTCGGGCATCCCCTTCGGCGCCGGCCTGGTGAAGAACGCCTACGTCGGGCGCACCTTCATCCAGCCCTCCCAGACCATCCGCCAGTTGGGCATCCGGCTGAAGCTGAACCCCCTCAAGGAAGTCATCAAGGGGAAGAAGCTCGTGGTCGTCGACGACTCGATCGTCCGCGGCAACACCCAGCGGGCCCTGGTCCGGATGCTCCGCGAGGCCGGCGCCGCCGAGGTCCACATCCGGATCTCCTCCCCGCCGGTCAAGTGGCCCTGCTTCTTCGGCATCGACTTCGCGACCCGCGCGGAGCTGATCGCCAACGGCATGTCGGTCGACGAGATCGGCAAGTCGCTGGGCGCGGACTCGCTCTCGTACATCTCCCTGGAGGGGATGGTCGAGGCGACCACGATCCAGAAGCCGAACCTCTGCCGCGCCTGCTTCGACGGCGAGTACCCGATGGAGCTGCCGGACCCCGAGCTGCTCGGCAAGCAGCTCCTGGAGACCGAGCTGGCCGCCGGCCCGGCCGCCACCGCGGCCTCCGACGCGCTCCGTCGCCCGTAAGACCCCGCCGCAAACCGCCGCAACCGCTGCAACCGCGGTACGACACGAAAGTTCCCAGCATGTCTGAGTCCCTCAGTGCCGAAGGCGGCGCCAGCTACGCGTCCGCGGGCGTCGACATCGAGGCGGGCGACCGCGCGGTCGAGTTGATGAAGGAGTGGGTGAAGAAGACCCGGCGCCCCGAGGTCCTCGGCGGCCTCGGCGGGTTCGCCGGCCTCTTCGACGCCTCCGCCCTCAAGCGCTACGAGCGCCCGTTGCTCGCCTCCGCGACCGACGGCGTCGGCACGAAGGTCGACATCGCCCGCCAGATGGGCGTGTACGACACCATCGGCCACGACCTGGTCGCGATGGTCATGGACGACATCGTCGTCTGCGGCGCCGAGCCGCTCTTCATGACCGACTACATCTGCGTGGGCAAGGTCCACCCGGAGCGGGTCGCGGCGATCGTCAAGGGCATCGCCGAGGGCTGCGTCCTGGCCGGCTGCGCCCTGGTCGGCGGCGAGACCGCGGAGCACCCGGGCCTCCTCGGCCCGGACGACTTCGACGTCGCCGGCGCGGGCACGGGCGTCGTGGAGTACGACCGGCTGCTCGGCGCGGACCGCATCCGCACGGGTGACGCGGTCATCGCCATGGCCTCCTCCGGCCTTCACTCCAACGGGTACTCGCTCGTGCGGCACGTGGTCTTCGACCGCGCCGGCATGACCCTCGACCAGCGGGTCGAGGAGCTCGGCCGGACCCTGGGCGAGGAGCTCCTGGAGCCCACGAAGATCTACTCGCTCGACTGCCTGGCCCTCACCCGGACCACGGACGTGCACGCCTTCAGCCACATCACGGGCGGCGGTCTTGCGGCCAACCTGGCCCGAGTGATCCCGGACGGCCTGCACGCCACCGTCGACCGGTCGACCTGGGCGCCGGGCGCGATCTTCGACCTGGTCGGCAAGGCCGGACAGGTGGAGCGCCTGGAGCTGGAGAAGACCCTGAACATGGGCGTCGGCATGATGGCCGTCGTGCCGGCCGAGTCCGTGGACGCGGCTCTGGCCACCCTGGCGGACCGCGGGGTCGAGTCCTGGGTCGCGGGCGAGATCACCGAGCGCGGCGACCGCGCCACCGGCGCCGAGCTGGTCGGGGACTACGCGAACTGACCGCGGGAGTCATGGGTCGGGGGCGTCCTCAGGGGCGCCCCCGATCGCCGTCTCCGCCACCGGTTCCATACGCGTACGGCCATGCGTACGCGGACAGCACAGAAACCCGGCCGGGTGTACCGGACCGGGTTTCGGTGGTTCAGAAGGTCAAGCGCGACGCGGGGACGAGGAGGGGCCGGACTGGTCGTCCTCGTCCTCGTCGTCCGTGTTGTAGAGATCCGCGTACTGGGCGTACGGGTCGTCTTCCTCGTCGTCGTCCTCGAACGGCTCGCCATTCGGCGGCTGGCTCGAAGTCGAAGCGCCCAGCTCATTGGCCAGACGCGTCAGGTCCGTCCCGCCGCTGCTGTACTTCAGCTGGCGGGCGACCTTGGTCTGCTTGGCCTTTGCCCGGCCGCGCCCCATGGCTCGACCCCCTCGGTGACGGGGCTCGATGGCCCCAGAGTCTTGACACGCGTTCATGATGCGGAACGGACTCTCGACAGAGAGACCGGTCCGTAGGGCTTCAACGGTACCTGTTTCCGTGGGTCTACGGTACGCCGTGCGCATCACATACCCCGGTACAGAACCTTCGAGGTGCCCTTTCCTCGCTGGTCAGTCGCGATTTTAACCTCTTCTGGGGGTACGACCCGCCGGGAAGGGTGAGGGAAGTCTCCCCGCGTCCCTGTCGCGGCGGGCCGTTTCCGGCCCGGCTCAGCCGCGCCGGGCCTCCGCCATCCGCTGCTCGGCGATCCGGTCGGCCGCCGCGGCCGGCGGAATCCCGTCCTCCTTCGCACGTGCGAAGATCGCGAGGGTGGTGTCGAAGATCCTCGTCGCCTTCGCCCTGCACCGGTCGAAGTCGAAGCCGTGCAGCTCGTCCGCGACCTGGATCACGCCACCGGCGTTGACCACGTAGTCGGGCGCGTAGAGGATCCCGCGCTCCTCCAGGTCCTTCTCGACGCCGAGGTGGGCGAGCTGGTTGTTCGCCGCGCCGCAGACGATCTTCGCGGTGAGGACCGGCACGGTGTCGTCGTTCAGGGCGCCGCCGAGCGCGCAGGGCGCGTAGACGTCCAGGCCCTCGACGCGGATCAGCGCGTCGGTGTCGGCGACCACCTTCACCTGCGGGTGCTTGTCGGTGATCCGGCGCACCGACTCCTCGCGCACGTCGGTCACGTACACCTCGGCGCCGTCCTCCAGGAGGTGCTCGACGAGGTAGTGGCCGACCTTGCCGACCCCGGCGACGCCGACCTTGCGGCCGCGCAGCGTGGGGTCGCCCCACAGGGTCTGCGCGGAGGCGCGCATGCCCTGGAAGACGCCGAAGGCGGTGAGGACGGAGGAGTCGCCGGCGCCGCCGTTCTCGGGGGAGCGGCCGGTGGTCCACCGGTTCTCGCGGGCGACGACGTCCATGTCGGCGACGTAGGTGCCGACGTCGCAGGCCGTGACGTACCGGCCGCCGAGGGAGGCGACGAAGCGCCCGTAGGCGAGGAGGAGCTCCTCCGTCTTGATCTGCTCCGGGTCGCCGATGATGACGGCCTTGCCGCCGCCGTGGTCGAGGCCGGCCAGGGCGTTCTTGTACGACATGCCGCGCGCCAGGTTGAGCGCGTCGGCGATCGCCTCGGCCTCGGTGGCGTACGGGTAGAAGCGGGTGCCGCCGAGGGCCGGGCCCAGAGCGGTGTTGTGGAGGGCGATGACGGCCTTGAGGCCGGTGGCGCGGTCCTGGCAGAGCACGACTTGCTCGTGGCCACCCTGTTCCGAGCGGAAGAGGGTGTGCAGCACGTCTGCGGGATCGACAGGAACGCCGGTCACATCGGTCACGGTGGTGACTCCCAAGTACGAAGCGGCGGGTTCGGCCCTCCCTGCGGGTGGGGGAGGGACCGGTTCGGCAAGAGGGTAAGCGCTACCAGGGCGTAGATCAGCCGCCGTGCGCAGGATCACCCCCTCGGGGAGTACCGCCGTGGAAGGATCGCGGCATGTCGGTCGCCTCCTCGGTCCTCGTCCCCTACGCGTCCTATCTGCGGGTGTACGAGCCGCTGGCCGCGTTCCCCGAGCCGGAGCGGTCCCACTGGGCCCGGTACGCGCGGCGGCCCCGCACCCCGGGGGCGCAGGAGGAACTGCGCCGGTCGCTCGCGGACCTGCTGCCGACGCCCCCGGTCCCGGTGCCGGTCCACGAGAGCGGCGAGGCCTTCGTCGCGCACCTGGACGGGGCGGTGGTGATCTGCCCGTGGCGGACCCGGCTGCGCGGCTGGCTGGCCCTGGAGGAGCTGGTGGCGGAGGGGTACCCGGGGCCGGTGCTCGACGCGATGCTGCCGCCGGTGGTGCGCGCCCAGGTGGCGGCGGACCACGAGCGCTGGCTGGCGCGGAACCCGGACGCGCGGCCGTGGATCCGCACGGCGGTCTGGCAGGTGCCGGTGCGCTGGTTCGCCCTCTTCGGCGACGAGGACCGGCAGTACGAGCCGGGAGCCCCGAAGGAGGGGACCGGAACGGAGGGAGACGGAACGGAGGGCGCCGGGGCGGGGCGGGCGCCGGTGCTGCGGTACCGGACGACGATGGCCCAGGCGCGGCGCCGGCTCGCGCGGGCCCTGCGGGCGCTGCGGGAGTCGATCGACGACGGTCCCATGACGGAGGGTCTGATCGAGGTGGGGCGCTGGCTGGAGGAGTTCCATCCGCGCGCCCTGGTGGAGCTGGACTTCGGCGGCCTGGTGCACGTGGTGTCGGAGGAGTGGCTGGCGGAGGAGCGGTCGGCGGCCGAGCTGGCGGCGGGACTCGCCGCGTTGCGGGCGGGGGACGGGGAGGCGGCGAGCGACGCTTACGGACGCCTGGCCGAGCGCTGGCGGGCGATCAGGGACCTGCGGTTCGCGAACTGACGCCCCTTCGGCGGATCCGGCTCTCCCGGGAGGCGTACGGCCGAAGGGATGCGGCCCCTTCGAAGGGGTACGGGCGTCGGGAATCGGCAACCGTGGCCGGAAGCCTCCGTGTGCGAACTGACATCAGTCGGGCATCTTCGTCAGGTCGGTATCGACAAGACATGTCCGACCGGTGTAAATGATCTTCGAGGCCTCAGGAGCCGACGGCTCCGGAGCTCCTCCGCGCCCCCTCCTCCGGTCCACGGGTCCTTCGGCTCCCGCCCGGTGGGGACGTTGGTCCCGATCCGGGCCTTTGGCTCAAGCGTGACGGACAGCACTTAACGCACCCTTGCGCCGATCACCCATCCTCGTGCCAAAATAGGACAAGGAGTCCGGGGAGGGTTCCTTCCGCCCAACTTTGGGCGGAACGCTCAGCATTGCACTCTATGGGGGGTCTGAGGACTCCTGATCGCCCTGTGACTGATCGTCACAGACGCGTGACTGTCCGTTATGGCATGGTCCATCGACTTCCGCCGCTGATGAACACCTGCGAGGGCAATTCCATCGGTTTGGCCGACGTGGCTGGACGGATGGTGTAGTTGTAGTGCCGAGGACAAGCCGTTCGTCCTATAACCGACTCGGCCCGCTTCTGCCATTTCGGGCAACGCGGGTCAAGGTGCAGAATTTAGAGGAAAGAACCGAGATTGGTTCGGTTCTCCCGAGGAGGCCGCTCATGACCGCTCGCACCCCTGATGCCGAGCCGCTGCTGACCCCTGCCGAGGTCGCCACGATGTTCCGTGTGGACCCGAAGACGGTGACCCGTTGGGCCAAGGCGGGCAAGCTCACGTCCATCCGCACCCTGGGTGGGCACCGCCGGTACCGCGAGGCCGAGGTCCGCGCGCTGCTGGCGGGCATTCCGCAGCAGCGCAGCGAGGCCTGAGGTCGCGTGACACCCCGCAGTACCCCGTAACACCGGGCCCTTCCGGATCCCCCAATCCGGCGGCCCACCCCTAGCTCTGCCGGCGGACGCCTGCCCCAACAGGTCTTCGTCAAACGATCGCGCTGGACTCCGCCGGGTCCAGCGCGATCTTTTTGTGCCCGGCGCCGCCCGGCCGGTGATCGTGCAATTGCACCGATTAAATCGGACTGGTGTAGGGAGGGTGTAAGTGAAGGGGTTTCTGAAACTCTTTCAGTGACACCCGTCACACGCGCGATCCCTTGCCAAGGTCAAGGCTGCCACTCCCGGGAGGGCGCCCGGCCCGCCGTTGGTCACGGGTCGACGGGACCTTCGTCCTCCACCGCGGAGGCTTCCGGGCCCTCCGGGATCTCCAGGGCATCCGGGGTCTCCAGGGCATCCGGGATCTCCGCCGCTTCCGTTACCTCCATGGCGAGCCTCAACAGGCGGTGGCAGACCACGCAGTGGCGCGTGAGGTGCCCGTACCGCGACGCGGCCGCCAGATGGGCGCGCAGCAGTGCTCGTGTGTCGTGCCGTGCTGCGGACGCCGCGGCCATGCGCGACCACCTCCAGTCGGGGCCCCCGATTCCCTGAAGACCGGAGTACCGGCGGGCGCGGGGCCCCGTCAAGACACGGGAACGCAACGAAGGCCCGCATCTCACGATGCGGGCCTTCGTTCTCGAGGCGATCCTGACGGGACTTGAACCCGCGACCTCCACCTTGACAGGGTGGCGAGCTAACCAACTGCTCCACAGGACCTTGCTCGCAGCGCTTCTTCAAGCGGCTGCGAGAGAGACTGTACAGCAGGTCAGCGGGTCCGGTCGAACTCACCGAACGCGAGGCACCCGCTACGGGACACGGCCGCCGGGCCCGGTCTCCGGACCCGGCGGCACGAGGGCCCCGTCACGGGACCATCGCGTCGATCGCCTTCACGATCCGCTTGTCCGAGACCGGGTACGCCGTCCCCAGGGCGTGCGCGAAGTAGCTCACCCGCAGTTCCTCGATCATCCAGCGGATGTCGGTGACCTCGGACGGCACCGGCCGCCCCTGGGGGAGCTGTTCGAGCAGCCAGGCGTACTCGTCCTGCATCTCCCGGACCTTCTCCATCCGGGTGGTGTCCCGCTGGACCCCGGTGGGCATCTGCTGGAGCCGCCGGTCCACCGCCACCAGATAGCGCATCAGGTCCGGGAGCCGCTTCAGCCCCGTACGGGTGACGAAGCCGGCCGGTACGAGCCGGTCGAGCTGCGCCCGCACGTCCTGGAGGTTCGGGAGGAGCGCCGGGCTGCTCGTGGCCTTCAGACGCCGCTCGCAGGCCTGCCAGGCCGCCAGGATCTGCTGGACCTGGCCCACCGTCCGCACCGTCGTGTCCACCAGGTCCGCGCGGACCTTGTCGTACAGCTTGCGGAAGGACTCCTCGTCCCAGGCCGGGCCGCCGTGGTCCGCGATCAGCTTGTCGGCGGCGGCGGTCGCGCAGTCGTCGAAGAGGGCCTGGATCGAGCCGTGCGGGTTCGAGGACAGGGCCAGCTTCTGCTGGTTGGTCAGCTTGTCCGAGGCGAACTTCGCCGGATTCACCGGGATGTTCAGCATGATCAGCTTCCGGGTGCCCCGCCACATCGCGAGCGCCTGCTCGGCCTCCGTGTCGAAGAGCCGCACGGCCACGCCGTCGCCCTCGTCGACGAGCGCCGGGTACGCCTTGACCGGCTGGCCGGCCCGACGGGTCTCGAAGACCTTCGTCAGCGTGCCGATCGTCCAGTCCTTGAGCCCCGAGCGCTCCAGGGAGGGCCCGGAGCCGTCCGGGCCGGCCGTGGCCGCCGCGGCGGCCTTGGAGAGCGCCTGGCGGGCCTTGGGGCGCAGCGTGAGCCGCAGCGTCTCCAGGTCCTTGGCCTCGGCCAGCTTCCGGCGCCGCTCGTCGACGATCCGGAACGTCACCTTGAGGTGCTCGGGCACCTTCGCCCAGTCGAAGTCCTCGGCCGTCAGCGGGACGCCGACCATCCGCTGGAGCTCGCGCGCCAGCGCCGTCGCCAGCGGCTCCTGCACGGGCACGACCGAGTCGAGGAAGCGGGAGGCGAAGTTGGGCGCCGGGACGTAGTGGCGGCGGATCGGCTTCGGCAGGGAGCGGATCAGCTCCGTGACGACCTCCGCCCGCAGACCCGGGATCTGCCACTCGAAGCCCTCGTCCGTCACCTGGTTGAGCACCTGGAGGGGTATGTGGACGGTCACGCCGTCCGCGTCCGCGCCCGGCTCGAACTGGTACGTCACCCGGAACTTGAGCGGGCCCTGCCGCCACGAGTCCGGGTAGTCGTCCTTGGTGACCGCCTCCGCCTTCTCGTTGATGAGCATCTCGCGCTCGAAGTCGAGGAACTCGGGTTCCTCGTGGCGCTTGTGCTTCCACCAGGAGTCGAAGTGGGCGCCGGAGACGACGTGCTCGGGGACGCGCTTGTCGTAGAAGTCGAAGAGCGTCTCGTCGTCGACGAGGATGTCCCGACGCCGGGCCCGGTGCTCCAGCTCCTCGACCTCGGTGAGCAGCTTGCGGTTGTCGGCGAAGAACTTGTGGTGGGTGCGCCAGTCGCCCTCGACGAGCGCGTTCCGGATGAACAGGTCCCGGGAGACCTCCGGGTCGATCCGCCCGTAGTTCACCTTCCGGTCGGCGACGATCGGGACGCCGTACAGCGTCACCTTCTCGAACGCCATCACGGCCGCCTGGTCCTTCTCCCAGTGCGGTTCGCTGTACGTCTTCTTCACCAGGTGCTGGGCGAGCGGCTCGATCCACTCGGGCTCGATCCGGGCGTTCACCCGGGCCCAGAGGCGCGAGGTCTCCACCAGCTCGGCGGACATGACGAAGCGCGGGGGCTTCTTGAAGAGCGCGGAGCCGGGGAAGATCGCGAACTTGGCGCTGCGGGCGCCGAGGTAGTCGTTCCTGGCCCCGTCCTTCACGTCCTTCAGGCCGATGTGGGACAGCAGGCCCGCCAGGAGGGACACGTGCACGGACTGCTCCGGCGCGTCCTCCTCGTTGGGCTGGATCCCCATCTGCTTCGCGACCGTCCGCAACTGGGCGTAGATGTCCTGCCACTCGCGGATCCGCAGGAAGTTCAGGTACTCCTGCTTGCACATGCGGCGGAAGGAGCTGGAGCCCCGCTCCTTCTGCTGCTCGCGGACGTACCGCCACAGGTTCAGGTACGCGAGGAAGTCGCTCGTCTCGTCCTTGAACCGGGCGTGCTGCTGGTCGGCCTGCGCCTGCTTTTCCGCCGGCCGCTCGCGCGGGTCCTGGATGGAGAGCGCCGCCGCGATCACCATGACCTCACGGACGCAGCCGTTCCGGTCCGCCTCCAGGACCATCCGGGCGAGCCGGGGGTCCACGGGCAACTGGGACAGCTTCCGGCCCTGCTGGGTGAGCCGCTTCTTCGGGTCCTTCTCGGCCGGGTCGATCGCGCCCAGCTCCTGGAGGAGCTGCACGCCGTCCCGGATGTTGCGGTGGTCCGGCGGGTCGATGAAGGGGAACTTCTCGATGTCGCCGAGCCCGGCGGCGGTCATCTGGAGGATGACGGAGGCCAGGTTCGTACGGAGGATCTCGGCGTCCGTGAACTCGGGACGGGACAGGAAGTCGTCCTCCGAGTACAGCCGGACGCAGATGCCGTCGGACGTACGGCCGCAGCGGCCCTTGCGCTGGTTGGCGCTGGCCTGGCTGACGGGCTCGATCGGCAGCCGCTGCACCTTGGTCCGGTGCGAGTAGCGCGAGATGCGGGCGGTGCCCGGGTCGATCACGTACTTGATGCCGGGGACGGTCAGGGACGTCTCGGCGACGTTGGTGGCGAGGACGATCCGGCGGCCGGAGTGGGCCTGGAAGACACGGTGCTGCTCGGCGTGCGACAGGCGCGCGTAGAGGGGGAGGACCTCGGTGTTGCGCAGCTTCCGCTTGAGGAGGGCGTCCGCCGTGTCGCGGATCTCCCGCTCGCCGGAGAGGAAGACCAGGACGTCGCCCGGCCCCTCGCCCTGGAGTTCGTCGACGGCGTCGCAGATCGCGGTGATCTGGTCGCGGTCGGACTCCTCGGAGTCCTCTTCGAGGAGGGGGCGGTAGCGGACCTCGACGGGATACGTGCGCCCGCTGACCTCGACGATCGGGGCGTCCCCGAAGTGACGGGAGAAGCGCTCCGGGTCGATGGTCGCGGAGGTGATCACGACCTTGAGGTCGGGGCGCTTGGGCAGGAGCTGGGCCAGGTAGCCGAGCAGGAAGTCGATGTTGAGGGACCGCTCGTGGGCCTCGTCGATGATGATCGTGTCGTACGCGCGCAGCTCGCGGTCCGTCTGGATCTCGGCGAGCAGGATGCCGTCCGTCATCAGCTTCACGAAGGTCGCCTCGGGGTTCACCTGGTCGGTGAACCGGACCTTCCAGCCGACGGCCTCGCCCAGCGGGGTCCTCAGCTCCTCGGCGACCCGCTCGGCGACCGTGCGGGCGGCGATCCGGCGGGGCTGGGTGTGCCCGATCATGCCCCGGACGCCCCGGCCCAGCTCCAGACAGATCTTCGGGATCTGGGTGGTCTTCCCGGAGCCCGTCTCACCGGCGACGATCACGACCTGGTGGTCGCGTATCGCCTCCAGGATCTCGTCCTTCTTCTGCGAGACGGGGAGCTGTTCGGGGTACGTGACGGCGGGCACGCGCGCGGCGCGCGCGTCGACGCGTTCCTTGGCCTTGGCCGCCTCTGCGGCGATCTCGTCCAGGACGGCCGCGCGGGCCTCGGGCTTGCGGATGCGGCGGGCGCCTTCGAGACGGCGGCCGAGCCGGTGGGAGTCCCGCAGCGAGACCCCGGCCAGGACGGACTGGAGGGCGGCGAAGGAAGTAGACATACGGAATCCAGGATCGCACCTGTGGACGAGAAGCGGCGAACCGATTTACGGAGGGGCGGGGTGCGGCCTCGTGGAGGGGGGCGGGATGCGGCCGCGTGCGGGGCGGGGTACGGCCGCGTGCGGGAGCGGGGTGCGTACTATTTCGGGCACGTCGACCGGACCGGAGAGGTTTCGCATGTTCTGCACCGCCCGCGCGCCGGCGGCGTTCGCCGCGCTCCTGGGAGTGGTGCTGGGGCTGCTGGTGTGGGGGGTCCAGGGGGAGCGGGCCGTCTCCGCCGCTTCTGCCGGCCCTGCGGTGTCCGTGACGTCCGTGGTGTCCGCTCCCGGGGCCGCCGTGCCCGGTTGCGATCCGGGCCGTCCCGCCGAGGCGGGGGCCGACGGTCCCGCCGTACCGCCGCGCGCGCACGGCTTCGCGGAGCTGCTGCCCGCGCTCGCCGCCGACCGGGTGCCGGGCGGGGCGCGGACCGTGGTCGCGGCCGGCGCCCGGCCGACGGCGCCGGGGCGGGAGCCGCCCGACCTCGTACCGCCGTCGCCGGTGGAGCTGTCGGTCCTGAGGGTGTAGGCGGACGGCCGCCTTCTGCCGTTCTCCTTCCTTCTGTTCCAGCCTGTTCCAGGAGTGCTTCCGCATGTCCGCATCCACCTCCCCCAAGGCTTCTTCCCAGGCCTCCTCCAAGGCCTCTTCCAGGGCCTCTTCCAAGGTCAAGCCGGTCGTGATCGTCGCCGGGGTGGCGGTCGCCGCCGCGCTGCTCGGCGTCGTCTCGTACACCGCCACCAAGCCCGCGTCCCCCGGCGCCTCCGGTTCGTCCGCCGTCGCGGAGGTCTCCGCCGGCCCGGCCGCCGGCGTCTACCCCGAGCTGGAGGCGTACGCCCGCCGCGAGGCCTCCGACGGGCTCGCCCTGGGCCGGGCCGACGCGCCCGTGGTGCTCATCGAGTACGCCGACTTCAAGTGCGGTTACTGCGGGAAGTTCGCCCGGGACACCGAGCCGGTCCTGGTGGAGAAGTACGTGAAGAACGGGACCCTGCGCATCGAGTGGCGGAACTTCCCGATCTTCGGCGAGGAGTCCGAGGCCGTCGCCCGCGCCTCCTGGGCGGCCGGGCAGCAGGGCCGGTTCTGGGAGTTCCACGGGGCCGCCTACGCGGAGGGCGCCAAGGAGAAGGGCTTCGGGAAGGACCGGCTCGCCGCCCTCGCGAAGGAGGCGGGCGTCCCCGACGCGGCCCGGTTCGCGAAGGACACGGAGGGCGCGGCGGCCCGCGCGGCCGTCGCCGAGGACCAGGAGCAGGGGTACGCGCTCGGCGCCACCTCGACCCCGTCCTTCCTCGTCAACGGACGCCCGATCGCGGGCGCGCAGCCCCTGGAGACCTTCACGGAGGCGATCGAGGCGGCGGCGAGGACGGCGAAGGACACGAAGAAGCCGGTGAAGCCTTCCGGGACCGGGTCCGGGTCCGGGTCGGGTTCCGGGGCCGGGTCCGACGCTGGTTCCGGGGCCGAGGCCGGGGCCGGGGTCGAGCCCGGGTCCAGGGCCGGGTCCGAGACCGGTTCCGAGGCCGGGCGGTGACCTCCGGCATCGGTTACTTCGCCGCCTTCCTCGGCGGGCTGCTCGCCCTGCTCAGCCCGTGCAGCGCCCTGCTCCTGCCGGCCTTCTTCGCGTATTCCATCGACACGCGCGCGAAGTTGGTCGCCAGGACCGGCGTCCTCTACGCGGGCCTGGCGACCACCCTCGTCCCGCTCGGCGCGGCCGGCTCCTTCGCGGGCCGGTTCTTCTACGGCCACCGGGACCTGCTCGTCACGGCCGGCGGCTGGCTGATCGTCGGGCTCGGCGTCCTCCAGATCCTCGGCCTGGGCTTCGCCTCCCGACGGATCGCGGAGGCGAGCGGCCGCATCCGGCCCACCTCGGCGCTCTCCGTCTACGCTCTGGGCCTGGTCTACGGCCTCGCGGGCTTCTGCGCGGGCCCGATCCTCGGCAGCGTCCTGACGGTGGCGGCGCTGAGCGGCAGCCCGGCGTACGGGGGGCTGCTCCTCGCGGTGTACGCGCTCGGGATGGCGGTGCCGCTGTTCGTCCTGGCGCTGCTCTGGGAGCGGTACGACCTGGGGCGGCGGCGCTGGCTGCGCGGACGGCCCCTGCGGGTCGGCCGGCTCACGCTCCACTCGACCTCGGTGCTCTCGGGCCTCTTCTTCGTCGCCCTGGGCACGCTGTTCCTAGTCTTCGACGGGACGACCGCGCTGCCGGGCCTGCTGTCGGTGGACGACTCGTTCGCCGTGGAGGAGCGGGTGGCCTCCCTGGGCCGGGCGGTGCCGGACTGGGCGCTGCTCGTCGCGGTCGTGGCCGTGGTGGCGGCGGCGCTCGCGGTGCGGGGCCGGCGGGGGAGCCGTACGGAGGAGCGCGAGGAGGTGTGACGGGGACGGGGAGGGGCGCGGGCCCCTTCCCCGTACCGCCGCCTCTTCGGGCTTCCCCGGGCGCTCCGGGGGCTCCCCGGGTGTCCCCTCGGACACGACGAAGGCCCCGTTCTTTCGAACGGGGCCTTCTGTCTGTGGCTGGGGCCGGGGTCGAACCGGCGACCTATCGCTTTTCAGGCGATCGCTCGTACCAACTGAGCTACCCAGCCACGAGACCGTTTCCGGTCTCGGCGATCCTGACGGGACTTGAACCCGCGACCTCCACCTTGACAGGGTGGCGAGCTAACCAACTGCTCCACAGGACCTCGTGTGGTGGCGAGACAAGTCTCGCACACGTTTGAAACGTGCCCCCAACGGGATTCGAACCCGTGCTACCGCCTTGAAAGGGCGGCGTCCTGGGCCACTAGACGATGAGGGCTAGGGGCTCACCTGGGCGCTTCGTCAGCGCGTCGGGGACGTGAGAAGCATATGGGATGCCGGCCGCTATCGCCAAAACGGTTTCCGCCCGGGGGAGAATGGGTGCGTGCTGGAGATGACGCGCGAGGAGTTCGAGGAACTCGTCGCCGAAGCCCTGGACCGGATCCCGCCGGAGCTGACGCGGCTGATGGACAACGTCGCCGTGTTCGTGGAGGACGAGCCGCCCTCCGACGATCCCGAGCTGCTCGGGCTCTACGAGGGGACGCCGCTGACCGAGCGGGGCGAGTGGTACGCCGGGGTCCTCCCGGACCGGATCACGATCTACCGGGGGCCGACGCTGCGGATGTGCGAGTCGCGCGAGGACGTGGTCGCGGAGACCGAGATCACGGTGGTGCACGAGATCGCCCACCACTTCGGCATCGACGACGAACGGCTGCACGCGCTGGGGTACGGCTGACGGTCGCGGGGTCGCGGGGTCGCGGGGTCGCGGGGTCGGCGGGTCACCGGAGCGCCGGGTCGGCGGGTGAGGGTGCGGCTGGCGGTCGTGGCCGGAAAGTGCTGCGGGCCGGGCGGGGGCGTGGGTTCCGTTTCCCTCGTGCGGGGGCCCGTGTCCCTTGTGGGGCCGGGGGAGTTGGGCAGTGCGACGCGTTCCGTTCCTGCCCGTTGTGTCCTGGAGGTGCCCCCCGTGCGCCATTTGCCCACCCCGGTGAGATGGGTCGCCACCGCGCTGACCGTCGCGGCCTGCGCCGGCCTGAGCGGCTGTATGAGTGTGAGCGACGACGGGGCGAAGCCGGGGCCCGGCGCGTCCGGGGGGAAGCGGGGCGTGGCGGCCGAGTCCGAAGGCGGCACGGGGCTCCCGGACGGGGGCGGCGGCTCCTGGAACGGCCGGCCGGACGGGGACGGGCCGGACGTGACCGGGTCGGGCAAGGAGACCCCCGTGCCGAGCGGCTCGCCGTCCGGCAGCGCGCGGCCCACGGAGGGCCCGCTCGTGCCGGGCGTCGGTCCTTCCGCGGGCACGGCGAAGCCGCAGCCGACCGGCGGCGGCCACCAGGAGCCGAGCGGCGGCACGGGCGGCACCGGCGGCGGGAACGGCGGAAGCGGGGGCGGGAGCACGGGCGGCGGCGGAAACGACGGCGGCAGCGGCGGTGGCGGGACCGGAGGACCGGGCGGCGACGGGGGCACGCCCACGCCGGAGCCGACGCAGCCGCCCGTCGAGCCCACGCCGGAGCCGCCCGTCCCGACCCCGGAGCCGACGCCCGAGCCGACCTCGGACCCCACCGATCCGCCGGCGCCCGGCCCCGACGTCCAGATGGGCGCCGTGCGGGCCGCGGGGGCGGAGGGGGAGGGCGCGGACGCGTCCTCGGAACCGGTGGCGTCTCCGCAGGTGGGACCGGTATGAGGGAGTCCGATTTGCCATAGGTGGGGGAGGGTGCGTATGGTGGTAGATCGTTTGATCCCATTGCCCGGCGCCGACACAGAAGAGCGCCGTGTGGCGCGTACTCTCCCTAGCCGTGGCTGGACCGCATTGAGGCGGTCGATTTGCGAAAACACGGAGTTGACGGGCGCGTGCCGAGACTCCGGAAGGTTTCGCATTTCGCATGTCCATTTTCAGTTCTGACCACGCCGTCATGCCCGAGAACGACGAGATCGTCGAGGCCGTAGGGGCCACCGAGACCGTCGAGGCCGAGGCCCAGGCGCTCGTCGAGGCCGACACCCTCGCCGAGGCCGAGGCCGAGATCCTGGCCGACGAGATCGAGGGCGACGACTTCGACGAGGAGTCCGAGGAGCCCGCCGAGCCCACGACCACCTTCGCGGACCTCGGTCTGCCGGAGGGCGTCGTGCGCAAGCTCGCGCAGAACGGCGTGACCACCCCCTTCCCGATCCAGGCGGCGACCATCCCGGACGCCCTGGCCGGCAAGGACATTCTCGGCCGCGGCCGCACCGGCTCCGGCAAGACCCTCTCCTTCGGTCTGCCGCTCCTCGCCACCCTGGCGGGCGGCCACACCGACAAGAAGAAGCCCCGCGGCGTCATCCTCACCCCGACCCGTGAGCTCGCGATGCAGGTCGCGGACGCCCTCCAGCCCTACGGCGACGTGCTCGGCCTCAAGATGAAGGTCGTCTGCGGCGGTACGTCCATGGGCAACCAGATCTACGCCCTGGAGCGCGGCGTCGACATCCTCGTCGCCACCCCGGGCCGTCTCCGCGACGTCATCAACCGCGGCGCCTGCTCCCTGGAGGCCGTGAAGATCGCGGTCCTCGACGAGGCCGACCAGATGGCCGACCTGGGCTTCATGCCCGAGGTCACCGAGCTGCTCGACCAGATCCCCGAGGGCGGCCAGCGCCTCCTCTTCTCCGCCACCCTGGAGAACGAGATCGACAGCCTGGTCAAGCGGTACCTGGTGAACCCCGTCACGCACGAGGTCGACCCGTCCGCCGGCGCCGTCACGACCATGACCCACCACGTCCTCGTCGTGAAGCCGAAGGACAAGGCCCCGGTCACCGCGGCGATCGCCGCCCGCAAGGGCCGCACGATCATCTTCGTCCGCACCCAGCTCGGTGCCGACCGCATCGCCGAGCAGCTCCGCGAGTCGGGCGTGAAGGCCGACGCGCTGCACGGCGGCATGACCCAGGGCGCCCGTACGCGGACCCTGGCCGACTTCAAGGACGGTTACGTCAACGCGCTCGTCGCGACCGACGTCGCCGCCCGCGGCATCCACGTCGACGGCATCGACCTGGTCCTGAACGTGGACCCGGCCGGCGACCACAAGGACTACCTGCACCGCTCGGGCCGCACCGCCCGTGCCGGCCGCTCCGGCGTCGTGGTCTCCCTGGCCCTGCCGCACCAGCGCCGCCAGATCTTCCGCCTGATGGAGGACGCGGGCGTCGACGCCTCGCGCCACATCGTCGGCGGGGCCGGCGCCTTCGACCCGGAGGTCGCCGAGATCACCGGCGCCCGTTCGCTGACCGAGGTCCAGGCCGACTCCGCGAACAACTCCGCCAAGCAGGCCGAGCGCGAGGTCGTCGACCTCACCAAGCAGCTCGAGCGCCTCCAGCGCCGTGCCGTCGAACTCCGCGAGGAGGCCGACCGCCTGGTGGCCCGCGCCGCCCGCGAGCGCGGCGAGGACCCGGAGGCGGCCGTGGCCGAGGTGACCGAGGCCGCCGAGGCCGAGGTCGCGGCGGCGGCCGTCGAGGCCGAGCGCGCCGCGAAGGCCGAGGAGCAGCAGCGCCGCGAGGAGCGCCCGTCCTTCCGCGACGAGCGGGGCAACTTCGAGCGCCGCGACCGCGGTGGCGACCGCGGCGGTTTCCGTCGTGACGACCGCGGTGGCGACCGCGGCGGCTTCCGTCGTGACAACGACCGTCCGTCGGGTGGTTTCCGTCGTGACGACCGTCCGTCGGGCGGCTTCAACCGTGACGACCGTGGTGGCCGTTCCTTCGAGCGTCGTGACAACGACCGTCCGTCGGGTGGTTTCCGTCGTGACGACCGTCCGTCGGGCGGCTTCAACCGTGACGACCGTGGTGGCCGTTCCTTCGAGCGTCGTGACAACGACCGTCCGTCCGGCGGTTTCCGTCGTGACGACCGTCCGTCGGGCGGCTTCAACCGCGACGACCGTGGTGGCCGTTCCTTCGAGCGTCGTGACAACGACCGTCCGTCCGGCGGCTTCCGTCGTGACGACCGTCCGTCGGGCGGCTTCAACCGCGACGACCGCGGTGGCCGTTCCTTCGACCGCCGTGACGACCGCCCCTCCGGCGGCCACCGCGGCAGCGACCGTCCGTTCAACCGCGACCGTCGTGACGACCGCCCGGCCGGCGGCTTCCGCTCGGGCGGCGACCGCCCGTACGGCCGCCGCGACGACCACCGCGGCTCCGGCCCGGCCGGCGGCTCCTTCGGCCGCCGCGACGACAAGCCGCGCTGGAAGCGCAACGGCTGATCTCGCGTAGCACCCTGACAGGGGCCTGTACGAGCACTTCGGTGCCCGTACAGGCCCCTGTTCCGTACGGGCGGCCCCCGTCCCGTACGGCCGGCCCCTCACCCGACGGACGCCACCCCACCCCCTCCGGCCGACCCGCAGCGCGCCCGGTGTCGGATACCCGATCGGCTCCGGGGATCTCTCGGGCTATGCTGCACGGGTGTGCTTGTCCACGGGCCGTTAGCTCAATTGGTCAGAGCAGCGGACTTTTAATCCGTTGGTTGTGGGTTCGAGTCCCACACGGCCTACCGAAGGCGAGGAGGGGTCTCTCCGACTCGCCGAGAAGCGCCCCGACCGGTTCCGACCGGCGGGGCGCTTCGGCGTTTCCGGGCCGAGGGTTCCGGACCGGGGGTTTCCGGACGCCGGGTTCCGGGTGGTGGCTGCCCGGTCAGTGGGTTTCCGGGCGGCGGTAGACGCAGACGTTCGCGCCGTGGGGGCTGGTCGTGGTGGAGACCGGTGCGAGGGTGCGCAGGACGCCGTCCCCGGGGAAGATCGACTTTCCGCCGCCGAGGAGCACCGGCATGACGATCAGGCGGAGTTCGTCGACCAGGTCCTCGGCCAGGAGCGTGCGGACGAGGGTGGGGCTGCCCAGGACGAGGAGGTCGCCGCCGGGGGCCTCGTGGAGTTCGCGGAGGCGGTCCAGGGCCTTGTCGCCGTGGATGAGCCGGGTGTTGTGCCAGCCGAGGTCGGCCTCGCCGAGAGTGTTCGAGACGACGTACTTCGGGAGCGCGTTCATCCGGTCGGCGAAGGGATCGCCGGCCCGCTCCGGCCAGGCGTTCGCCATCGTCCGCCAGGTGCGGCGGCCGAAGAGCAGGGCGTCCGCCCGCTCCGTGGCCCCGGCGAACGCGCCGCCCACCACCTCCGGGTCGAAGAAGGGGTGCGACCAGCCGCCGTGGGCGAAACCGCCGTCGGTGTCCTCCTCCGGGCCGCCCGGCGCCTGGACGACGCCGTCGAGGCTGATGAACTCGCTGATGACGATGCGCATGGAGTCGATCCTCTTCCTGGGATTCGGTGGTGCTGGTGTTTCGTGCTGTTCCTGCGGTCGGTTGCCGGTTGCCGGTTCCTGGTTCCCGACCGTCGGGAGTTCCGGGTTTTCCCGGGGAGCCGAGGTGCCCGGACCCTCCGGGTCCCCCTGGGTCTTCCCTGATTCGCCGGGCTTTCCGGGTGCCTTCCCCGCCTCGGGGTAGGAAAGCCGCGGGGTACGAGAGGGAAGACGGACCGGAGGCCGGGAAGTCATCGCTTCCGGAAGATCTTTCCTCCGCGGACCCCTTCCGCCGAACGGCTTCGTCCGGGGCGCGGGGCACGGAGGGGTGGGGAAAGGTGGAGGCGGAACGTGGAGGTGGGGACGGTGGCGGCGAGCGGAACCGCTGGTCCGGCGAGGACGGCCCGACGGCTGGCGCGCTGTGCGCTGCTCGCGGCGGTGAGCGCGGTCGTGGTGCTGCTGATAGCGCTGGGCGGCGGCGGGGTCCTGATCCTGGTGGGCGGGCTCGCGGGGCTCGCCCTGTCGGCCGTGGGCATCTGGTGGTTCCTCGCACACCGGGGACCGCTGCGGGCGCTCGGCGCGCTGCTCGCGGTGGCCGCGCCCGCCACGGTCCTCACCCTGTACGTCGTCGGGGGAGTCTGGGTGAACGCCCTGGTGGCCCTCGCGCTCTGGGGCGTGGCCCTGCTCTGCGCCCGGTCCGCCCTGCGCCGTCCCGAGGAGGACGGGGCCGGGACGATGCGGGGCGAGCCCGCGGCCCGGCCCGAGAAGCCCGTCCTGATCATGAACCCGAAGTCCGGGGGCGGAAAGGTCGAGCGCTTCGGGCTCGTCGAGCGCGCCGAGGAGCTGGGCGCCCGGGTGATCCTCCTCGACCCGTCCGCCGACAACGACGTCACCGCACTCGCCGAGCGGGCCGTGGCCGAGGGCGCCGACCTGCTCGGCGTGGCCGGCGGCGACGGCACGCAGGCGCTGGTCGCCGCCGTGGCCGCCGAGCACGACCTGCCGTTCCTCGTCATCTCGGCCGGCACCCGCAACCACTTCGCCCTGGACCTCGGGCTCGACCGCACCGACCCGTCGACCTGCCTGAACGCCCTGACCGACGGCGAGGAGCTCCGGGTCGACCTCGGCTCGGTCGCCGGCCGGGCCTTCGTCAACACCGTCTCCTTCGGGGTGTACGCGGACGTGGTCCACCACCCCGAGTACCGCGACGCGAAGGCCGGCACCGCCCTCGACGCCCTGCCCGACCTGCTCCAGGGCGGTGACGGCGACCGCGTCGACGCGACCGTCGACGGCGCCCTGCTCGACGCGCAGCAGGCGCTCCTGGTCAGCAACAACCCGTACGCCACGCCCGATCCGCTCAGTGCCGACCCGGCCCGAAGACCCCGTCTCGACGGGGGCGAACTCGGTGTGATCGGCGTCCGGGTGGAGGGGGCGATGCAGGCCGCCGAGCTGGCGGTGCGGGGGACCCAGGCGGCCGCCCTGAACGTCCTGACGGCCCGTAGGGTCGAGGTCACCTGCGACAGCGGCGACGGCCCCATCTCCGTCGCCGTCGACGGCGAGGCCCTGACCCTGCCCACCCCGGTCGTCTGCACCCTGCGCCACCGCGCCCTGCGGGTGCTCGTGCCCCGCGACCGGCCGGGCATCACGCCCCCG
Organism: Streptomyces sp. NPDC007872; assembly: GCF_042868165.1. Taxonomy (NCBI): domain Bacteria; kingdom Bacillati; phylum Actinomycetota; class Actinomycetes; order Kitasatosporales; family Streptomycetaceae; genus Streptomyces; species Streptomyces sp. NPDC007872. The sequence goes on along the minus strand of NZ_JBIAEA010000005.1, from coordinate 28,332 downwards.
CCGCCGCCCCTCGACTGGCGGCGCATCACCGAACTCGCCTTCCACACCCACCATCCCCAACGACCTTCCAGGAGCGGCGCATGACCCACGACACGCCCACCGAGACCGCTCAGGCGGTCCTGCACGATCTCCGGTCCGTCGACGGTGCCGTGTACGCCGCCGTGGCCGCCACCCCCACGCCCACCCTGGACACGGCCCTCCGCCGGCTCTCCAGGACGGCCGACCACTCCAAGATCTCCCTCTCCGTGGCGGCCGTGCTCGCCCTCTTCCCCGGGCGGCCGCGCCGGGCCGCGCTCGCCGGGGTCGGGGCGATCGCGGTGGCCTCGGCCACGGCGAACCTGCTGGGCAAGCGGCTCGTCCGCAGACCGCGGCCGGACCGGGAGGCGGCCCGGGTGGTGGCGGGCCGGCACGTCCCCATGCCCGACTCGGCCTCGTTCCCCTCGGGGCACACCGCGTCGGCGGTCGCCTTCGCCACGGCCGTGGGGGTGGTGCTGCCCGCCGCCGCCGTGCCCCTCGGTCTCCTGGCGTCAACGGTGGGGTACTCCCGCGTCCACACCGGTGTGCACTATCCGGGCGACGTCGCCGCGGGCGCCGTCCTCGGCGTCGCCAGCGCCGCCGTCTCCCTGACGGCCGGCGCCTCCCTGGCCCGCCGCCGAGGACGGTAGCGACCGAGGGCCGGGAGGGCCGGGAGGGCCGGGGGGTCAGTACGCCGCCCGTGACAGTTCCTCCTCCGTGAGGTCGAGCGTCGCGAGCCGCTCCGGGTCCGCAAGGATGTGGAGCTGGACGATCCGGTCTCCGGCGACCGTGAACACCATGAGTGCGGTCGGGCGCCCGTCGACGACCGACAGGACGGCGGGCTCGCCGTTGGCCACGACCCGCAGCACCGCCTTGCGGAACCTGGAGTACGCGAGGGCCTGTGCGACGACGGTCTCGGCGCCCCGCACCAGCTTGGATGCGCCGGCCATGAGGCGGCCGCCGTCCGCGCGCAGCACCACGTCCGGGTCGAGGACCGCGAGCAGGCCGTCGAAGTCGCCGCCGTTCGCCGCGGTGAGGAAGGCGTCCGCGATCTCCCGGCGGCGGCGCGGGTCCGGGGCGGGGCCCGGGGAGGCGTCCCGCACCCGGCGGCGGGCACGGCTGGCGAGCTGGCGGGTCGCGGCCGGGCTGCGGTCCACCACCTCCGCGATCTCGTCGAAGGAGACGGCGAACATGTCGTGCAGCACGAACGCGAGCCGTTCGGCCGGCGACAGCGCCTCCAGGACGACGAGGAGCGCGAGGCCGACGGACTCGCCGAGTTCGGCCGCGCGCTCCGGATCGCCGGCACCGGCGGAGTCGGCGGTGTCCCCGGCCCGGACCACCGGGTCGGGGACGTAGTACTCCAGCGGGGACTCGCGGCGGGAGCCGCGCGAGCGCAGCATGTCCAGGCAGACGCGGCCGGTGACGGTGGTCAGCCAGCCGCTGAGGTTCCGCACCCCGGAGACGTCGGCGCGGCTGAGCTTGAGCCAGGTCTCCTGGACGGCGTCCTCGGCCTCGCTCAGCGAGCCCAGCATCCGGTACGCCACCGCCCGCAGATGGCCCCGGTCGGCGTCGAAGCGCCGGGCCAGGAGCTCTTCGTCGCCCCACGCGTCGGCGCCCACGCCCACACCCACGTCCATGCCCACGTCCATGCCCGCGCCCTCCTCCACGTCCCCGTTCAGGCCCACGTCCCCGTTCACGCCCACTGCCCGGTCTCCCCCTCGCGTGCCGTCATGCCTGCATGACGGATCGGATCGCGCCGATGTGACAAGGAGGGGCAGGCCTGAGGGTCATCGCGTGAGATCCCCGCCCTCCCTCCCCGAACACCCGGGAATCACCGGCCGAAGCCGTCGATCGCCGTGATTCGCCACTTCAGCGCGGTGCTCTTCGGCCCTAATTTGATCAGCATGACGACGACACCGCAGGTCAATCCCGTACTTCGCACCCCGCCGGCCTCGCCCGCCGCCGCTGCCGCGTACTTCTCCGCGAGCCTCGCCTTCCACGCCGACGTCTCCGACGTGGCCTCGGTTCTCGCCACCGCCGCGGCCGAGGGCACCGACCCCGGCTTCGTCCTGGTCGACACGCGGTCCACCGCCTCCTGGGACCAGGGGCACGTCCCCGGAGCCGTTCACCTGCCGACCGTGCTCATTCCGGAGCAGGCCGAGGCGCTGCTCGACCGGTCCGTGCCGGTCGTCACGTACTGCTGGGGTCCCGGCTGCAACGGCGCCACCCGCGCCGCGCTCGCCCTCGCGGAGCGGGGCTTCCCGGTCAAGGAGATGCTCGGTGGCTTCGAGTACTGGGTGCGGGAGGGCTTCGCGTACGAGACGTGGGAAGGGCCCGCGGAGAAGGCCGCCGACCCCCTGACGGCCCCGGTCGACGCCGACGACTGCGGCTGCTGAGACAGGGGCCGGAGCAGGGCCTGCGGAAACCGATTTCAGGATCGCCCCGGTCATGCCGTACAGTCGTGTTTACCGACGCGGGGTGGAGCAGCTCGGTAGCTCGCTGGGCTCATAACCCAGAGGTCGCAGGTTCAAATCCTGTCCCCGCTACTCAGTAGCGAACGAAGGCCCGGATCCGATGCACTCGGATCCGGGCCTTCGTCGTTTCCCAGGACGTTTCCGGTTGACCTTGACGCAACGTCAAGATCTAGCGTTCTCGTCATGGAGTGGTCGATCCAGGAGATCGCCAAGAAGGCCGGCACCACCAGCCGCACCCTCCGGCACTACGGGGAGCGCGGACTGCTGGAGCCGAGCCGGATCGGCGCGAACGGTTACCGGTACTACGACCAGGCGGCGCTCGTGCGGCTGCAGCGGATCCTGCTGCTGCGCGAGCTGGGGCTCTCGCTGCCCGCCATCGCCGAGGTCCTCGCGGGTCAGCGGGACACCACCGCCGCCCTGCGCACCCATCTCGCCCTCCTGGAGCAGGAGCGCGAGCGCATCGGACGTCAGATCATGTCGGTGCGGACCACTCTCCAGAAGACCGAGGACGGAGAGGAACTCATGGCAGACGAGATGTTCGACGGTTTCGACCACACGAAGTACGAGGAGGAGGTCACCCACCGCTGGGGCCGCGAGGCGTACGAGCAGGGCGACCGGTGGTGGCGCTCGCTGGACGGGGAGCAGAAGCGGGCGTTCGTCGAGGAGCAGGCGGGCATCACCCGTGACTTCGGGAAGGCGGCGCGGGACGGCCTGGCCGCCGACAGCGACGAGGTGCAGGCCCTCGCGCGGCGGCAGGTCGCCTGGCTGTCGACCACCACGGCGCCGACCAAGGAGTACGTGATCGGTCTCGGCCGGATGTACGTCGACGACCCCCGCTTCACCAAGAACTACGACCGGTACGGCGAGGGGACCGCGGTCCTCGTCCGGGACGCGCTGGCGGTCTACGCCGAGCGGAACATGTAGGTGCCGTTCCCCGGGCCCCCGGCCCCACCCCTCTACGCCGGCCCCCCGTACACCGGTCGGCCGTGCGGAGTCGCCGTCCGCCGGGGTGGCGGCCACTCTGGAAGGGCGCGGTACGGGCCGCGGGCGGGCGGACCGGCGGGAGAGAACAGGTGGGGCACCCCCTAGGAGCGGTGGGTCGCGGGAGGCGGGGCGGTGAGGGCCGTCCCGGGTACCGGGGCGCCCGGCGGTTCATCCGCGCGCTGCCGCCGCTGATCATCGTGGGCGGCGTCCTCTTCGACGTGACGACCCCCGCCCCGTACACCGCCTCCCCGATGCTCGCCGCCGCCCCGCTGGTCGCCGCGCCCTTCTTCTCCCTGCTCACGACCCTCCTCACCGGGATCGCCGCCGTCCTCGCCTCGGTCGGCCTCTACCTCTTCAGCGACGACGTCACCCGCGCCCCGGCGGTCGCCGAGACCCTGACCGTGTTCACCGTCTCCGGGCTCGCCCTCCTCATCAACCGGGTGGTGCGCCGCAGCGGCGAGCGGCTCGCCTCGGCGCGGGTCATCGCGGAGACCGCGCAGAAGGCGGTGCTGCCGACGCCCGCCGAGCGGATCGGCGGGCTGCGGTGCGCGGCCCGTTACGAGGCGGCGCAGGCGGACGCGTTCATCGGCGGCGACCTCTTCGCCGTGCAGGACACCCCGCACGGGGTGCGGCTCGTGGTCGGGGACGTACGGGGCAAGGGCCTCGAAGCGGTCGAGGCGGTCGCCGTCGTCATCGGGGCCTTCCGGGAGGCGGCCGAGCAGGAGCGGACCCTGGAGGGCGTGGCGGAGCGGCTCGAACGGGCGCTGGACCGGGAGGGCACCCGCCGGGACAGCCTCGACGCCGTCGAGGGGTTCACCACCGCCGTCCTGGCCGAGATCCCGCGCTCCGACGGCAGCGGCACCTTCGACGGCTTCGTACGGGTCGTCAACCGGGGGCACCCGCCCCCGCTGGTGCTGCACGGGGACGGCCGGGTCGAGCCGGTCGATCCGAGCCGGCCGGCGCTGCCCCTGGGCATGGGGGACCTCGCGTCGTGGCCGGACCGCGCCGAGGCCCGGCCGTACCCGCCGGGCACGACGCTGCTCTTCTACACCGACGGCCTCTCGGAGGCGCGGAACGCGCAGGGCGTCTTCTACGACCCGGCGGAGCGGCTGGCCGGGCGGATCTTCCCCGGACCCGAGGAGGTGCTCGACGCGCTCGTGGACGACGTACGGCTCCACACGGGCGGCGGGGCGACGGACGACATGGCGCTGCTCGCGCTGAGCCGCCCGGCGGCGGGGCAGCCGGAGCGGCGCCGGACGATGCCGGTGGTCCCGCCCGGGAGGCCCCACCACTGACCGCCCCGCACCCCCGCCACGACCGCCCGCGGGCCCCGCCACTGACCGCACGCGGGCCCCGTCACGACCGCCCCGTACCCCCCGTCACCACGGGTAGTCGGAAGGTCTCCCTGCGATAACAATTGACGTACCGTCAGGTTGCGGGGGTTTTGCCATCCTCGGAGCCCGTCCCGCTGAAGGGGGGTCAAGTCGGACCATTCCCTGTCAATTCACTGAATGATCAAGGGGAACGGCTTGGAAACGGGACCCCCTGTCTATTAACGTTCGATAACGCAGCGCGGTCGTCCCAGCCGTCGCAAGAGACGGCACCGTGCGCATGCGCCGAATCCCGAAAGGGAACCGGGGAACCACCATTTGGGGTGAATCGAGCCCTTCGCACCCACCCGTGCGACCGGGCCCGTAGGAGACCTTCCTGCTCCGAACCCGTCAGCTAACCCGGTAGGCGAGAAGGAAGGAAAGGAGCGCGCCTCCGTGGCGTCCAACACCCCTGCCCCCGAAGCCCCCTTCGATGCCTTCGGCGGCGGTGCGGCTCCCTCCGTCCCGGACACCGAGTGGAACCCCACCGAGGACTCCCTCCGCTCCCAGAACCGCTCCGGCGGCCGGCACCGGGTCGTCAAGCAGCGCTCCAACTTCGCCCGTTCCTCCACCGTCCTCGGCGTCGGCGTCATCGCGGCCGTCGGTGCGGGCGGCCTCGCCACCGCGCAGGACAAGCCGCCGGTGGCCATATCGCTCCCGGACCTTCCGGACCTGAACCTGCCCGACGCCCACGACCTCCCCGGCGTCGGCGCGCTCCTGCCCGACCGGGAGGAGCGGGAGACGGTCCCCGCGGACCGCGCCAACCCGAACCCGCTGACCTCCGCCACGTACACCACCGAGACCGACGACCGGGCCGCGCGGACCGGGCAGGTCACGCGGGCGAGCCTGACGACCGCGGACGCCCCGGGCACCGCCGACGCCGGCGAGGCCCTGCGCGCCCGCATCCTCCAGCAGGCCGAGCAGCAGCAGGCCTCCGCCGACGCCGCCGAGAAGGCCGCGGCGGAGAAGGCGGCCGCCGAGAAGGCCGCCGCCGAGGCGAAGGCCAAGGCCGACGCCGCGGAGAAGGCCGCTGCCGAGGCCAAGGCACAGGCCAAGGCGAAGGCCGAGGCGGAGGCCAAGGCCAAGGCGGAGGCGGAAGCCCGCGCGAAGGCCGAGGCCGAGCGCCTCGCCGCGCTCGCGGCCAGCTACTCGATGCCCCTCTCCTCGTACACGCTCACCGCCACCTACATGCAGTCCGGCTCGATGTGGTCCTCCGGCTACCACACCGGCCTCGACTTCGCGGCCCCCACCGGCACCCCGCTCAAGGCGGTCCACGGCGCCACGGTGAAGTCGGCGGGCTGGTCCGGCTCCTACGGCTACCGGATCGTCCTGGAGCTGGAGGACGGCACCGAGGTCTGGTACTGCCACCTCTCCTCCATGACGGTCTCCGCGGGCCAGACCGTGGGCACCGGCGAGACGATCGGCCGCGTCGGCGCCACCGGGAACGTCTCCGGCGCCCACCTCCACCTGGAGGTCCACCCCGGCGGCGGCGACGGCGTCGACCCGGCGGCCTGGCTGCGCTCCAAGGGCCTGACGGTCTGACCCTCCCGGGAGCCGCCCGGGAACCGCACGAGAACCGCCCGGGAGTCGTGCGGAATAGGCCCGGCGGCGGAGACCGTTGATCACCCCATGACCTCTCTCCGTACGCTGGGCACGTCCGACCTCCACGTCTTCCCGCTCGCCCTCGGCGGCAACGTCTTCGGCTGGACCGCCGACGAGGCGCAGTCCTTCGCCGTCCTCGACGCCTACGCCGCCGCGGGCGGCAACTTCGTCGACTCCGCCGACGTCTACTCGGCCTGGGCCGAGGGCAACGAGGGCGGCGAGTCCGAGACCGTCATCGGCCGCTGGCTCGCCTCCCGCGGCAACCGCGACGACGTCGTCGTCGCCACCAAGGCCGGCGCCCACCCCCGGTTCAAGGGGCTCTCCGCCCCCACGATCAAGGCCGCCGCCGAGGAGTCCCTGCGCCGCCTCGGCACCGACCGCATCGACCTGTACTACACGCACTTCGACGACGAGTCCGTCCCCGTCGAGGAGATCGTCACCGCCCTCGACCAGTTGGTGAGGGACGGCAAGGTCCGGGCCGTCGCCGCCTCCAACATCTCCCCCGAGCGGCTCCGCGCCTCCCTGGACTTCGCCGAGGCCGAGGGCCTCGCCCGCTACGTGGCCCTCCAGCCGCACTACAACCTGGTCTCCCGCGAGACCTACGAGGGCCCGCTCCTGGAGACCGCCGAGCAGGCGGGGCTCGCCGCCGTCCCGTACTACGGCCTCGCCTCCGGCTTCCTCACCGGCAAGTACCGCCCCGGCACCAGCGTCGACAGCGCCCGCGCCGCCGGGGCCGGCAAGCACCTGGACACCGGGCGGGGCCGGGCCGTGCTCTCCGCGCTCGACGCGGTCGCCGGGGCGCACGGCGCCGAGCCCGCCACCGTCGCCCTCGCCTGGCTCGCCTCCCGGCCCACCGTCGTCGCGCCGATCGCCTCGGCCCGTACGGTCGAACAGCTCCCGGCCCTGGTCGCCTCCGCCGACCTGGAACTCACGGAGGAGGAGCTGACCCTCCTGACCGAGGCGTCGGCGATCCGGGACTGACGCCGGACGGGCCCTAGGGCCCGTCCGGCGGATCATGGCCGGGGCCGCGACGCCTGGCACGGCACCTCGCCGCGTTGCCGAAACGTCCCGATAGCTCCGCTATCGAGCCGCTCCGGCGCCTTGTGAGGCACCGCACCAGACGCCGCGGCCTACCCGACCCTGATCCGCCGGACAGGCCCTAACCGCGGTAGGGGTTGTAGCCGCCGTAGTCCAGGTACTGCGGCGGCGTCCACGCCCGGCCCGTCGCCCGGGCCGCGTACGTCAGCGCGGGCGAGGCGACCGCCCGGCGCTGCCACAGGTGGTGGAGCAGCTCCTGCTCGCGGGCCGTGAAGTCGGGCCCGGCGGTGCCGCGCCGGGCCCGGTCCCGCAGGAACGCGAGGGTCGTCGCGAAGGACTCGTACTCGCCGACGGCCCGCGCGCCCCGCTTGCCGTACGTCCGGGCGGCGTAGGAGCGGGCGAGCTGCCGGGCCCGCATCGAGGAGAGCGCGAGCGGCTCGTCGGGGGAGAGCCAGCCGGCCGCCGCGTACGCCGGGAGCTCCCCGGAGAGCGTGCGCAGCTCCCGCTGCCGGCTCCACACCGCCAGCCAGGTCAGCAGGCCGAAGGCCGGCATCATGAGCGCCCCGTACACCGCGTAGAAGGCCCAGGGGCCGCCGAAGGTGGCCGAGCCGTTCCAGGCGGCGTGCATGCCCATGGCGAGCAGCAGCCCGGCGAGCGGAAGCAGCACCTTCCGCAGTCGCTTCCCGCGCGGGGCCAGTGCGGCGAGGCCGAAGCCGATGCCGGTGAGCACGGTGAACAGCGGGTGCGCGAAGGGCGACATCACGACCCGGACGAAGAAGGTCCCGGCGGTCATCATGCCGATGCCGGTGGCGCCGACCTCCTGGTCCTCGCCGAAGGCGTTGCCGAGGTAGAGGATGTTCTCGGTGAAGGCGAAGCCGGTCGCGGTGAAACCGGCGATCACCACCCCGTCGACGAGACCGCCGAAGTTCCGGCGGCGGAAGAGGAAGAGCAGCAGGATCGCGGCGGCCTTGGCGCTCTCCTCCACCACCGGCGCGATGACGGTGGCGCCGAGGTGGTCGGCGGAGTCCGGGTCGGCGGTGGCCGTGGCGATCCAGCGGACCGCGAAGGAGTTCGCCAGGATCGCGACGAGCGCGGCGGCGAAGGCGCCCCACGCGAAGGCGAAGAGGAGGTTCTTCCACGGTCCGGGTTCGACCCGGTCGAGCCAGCGGAAGGCCGCCATCAGCAGCGGTACGGGGAGCACGGCGAGGGCCAGGCCGACGAGGAAGCCCTGCGTGCCCGTCTGCTCGCGGACCATCGCCAGGATGACCAGGGCGCAGATCGCGAGCACGGTGACCAGGCATATCGCCCGGACCAGCCGGCTGCGCCAGAAGGCCCGGCGCGGCCGGTAGCGCCACTGGGAGCGGTCGGCGGCGGCGGGGAAGGCCGGCTCCTCCGTGTCCCGGTGGGGGACGGGAGCGGCTTCGGCCCCGGGGCCGTGATCGGGTACGGGACCGGGGCCGTGATCGGGCGCGGGGCCGCGTCCGTGATCGGGTACGGGTCCGTGATCGGGACCGCGTCCGTGATCGGGACCGGCTTCGGCGGGGGCGGGGTTCGACACGTGAGCGACCCTAACGACCGGCACGGACGGAGGGCGACGCACTTACGGGCCGACCTGCCCCGCGGTGCTACTTCCTCCGGAAGAGGAGGTCGTGGACGACGTGCCCCTTGTCGAGCCCCTGGCCCTCGAAGCGGGTGAGGGGACGGAAGCCGGGACGGGGCGCGTAACCGCCGTCGGCCTGCGTGTTCTCGAAGTCCGGGTGCGCGGTGAGCACCTCCAGCATCTGCTCGGCGTACTCCTCCCAGTCGGTGGCGCAGTGCAGGACGGCACCGGGCCTGAGCCGGGTCGCGAGGAGGCCGAGGAACTCGGGCTGGATCAGCCGCCGCTTGTGGTGGCGGGCCTTGGGCCACGGGTCCGGGAAGTACACCCGACAGCCGTCGAGGGAGTCGCCGGCGAGCATCTCGCGGAGCAGGATGATCGCGTCGCCGTTGGCCACCCGGACGTTGGTGAGGCCGTTGCGGTCGGCGAGGCCGAGCAGATTGCCCTGGCCGGGGGTGTGCACGTCCACGGCGAGGATCCCGGTGCCGGGGTCGGCGGCCGCCATCTGCGCCGTCGCCTCGCCCATCCCGAAGCCGATCTCCAGGACGACCGGGAGCCCGCCGAACATCTCGTCCAGGTCCAGGACCCGCTTGCCGTCGATGTCGAGGCCCCAATCGGGCCACCGCTTCAGCATCGCCTCGGCCTGCCCGGCGGTCACCCGGCTGCGCCGCGGCTGGAAGCTCCGGATCCGCCGCTCGTGGTGCGAACCGGCGGGATCGGGCAGGGGTCCCTCTCCGGGGGCGAACCTTTGACTGCCCCGCCGCGCGACGGGCTGGGAGGCGGGGTCGGCGACGGGACGCGGGCTGTTCTCAGGCTGCTCAGACACAATGCGGCCGATTCTACGGGTGGGGGCGGACGGGCGCGGGCGGGCACGACGACGGCCCGCCGGGCCCCGGCCCCCGGAGGAGCGCGCGACCGGTGGCCAGGCCCTGTGCGGTGGCCAGGCCCTGTGCGGTGGCCAGGCCCTGTCCGGTGGCCAGGCCCCGTCCGATGGCCAGGCCGCGTCCGGTGGCCAGGCCCCGTCCGGTGGCTACAGGAACGCCAGCGCCCGCCCCGCCACCTCCCGCCCGATCGGCAGCGAGGCCGTCGCCGCCGGCGAGGGCGCGTTCAGGACGTGGACCGTGCGCGCCGCCTCCCGGATCAGGAAGTCGTCGACGAGCGTCCCGTCCCGCAACACCGCCTGCGCCCGCACGCCCGGCGCGGCCCGGCGCAGGTCGGACTCCTCCACCACCGGCAGGAGCCGCCGCACCGCCTCCGTGAAGGCCCGCTTCGAGAGCGAGCGGTGCAGTTCGCCCGCCCCGTACCGCCAGTGCTCCCGGGCGATGGCCCACGCGCCGGGCCAGGCCAGGGTGGCGCCCAGCTCGCGCGGGCGGACGACGGACCAGCCGTACCCCTCGCGGGCGAGCGCCGGGACCGCGTTCGGCCCGATGTGGACCCTGCCGTCGATGCCCCGCGTCAGGTGCACCCCGAGGAACGGGAACGCCGGGTCCGGCACCGGATAGACCAGGCCCCGCACCAGCGACGGATCCGCCAGCTCGTAGTACTCCCCCCGGAAGGGGACGATCCGCATCCCCGGGTCGTCGCCCGCGAGCCGCGCGACCCGGTCGCAGTACAGCCCCGCGCAGTTCACCAGGACCCGCGCCCGGACCACCCGCCCGTCCGCCGTCCGCACGGCGACCCCCCAGGGCCGCCGGTCGATCACGGCGGCCTCCGCGCCGTACAGGATCCGCGCCCCGGAGGCCTCGGCGAGCCGCTCCGCCACCGCCCCGTAGTCGCAGATCCCGGTCGTGCCGACGTGGATCGCGGCGAGCCCCCGCACCCGTGGCTCGTACTCGCTGATCTGCGCCGGACCCAGTTCCCGCACCGGGATGCCGTTCTCCCGGCCGCGCTGCACGAGCGCGTGCAGCCGGGGCAGCTCCTCGCGCGCGGTGGCGACGACGAGCTTCCCCGTCACCTCGTACGGAATGCCCCATTCCGCGCAGAACTTGACCATCTCGGCCGCGCCCTCGACCGCGAAGCGCGCCTTGAGGGACCCCGGCCGGTAGTAGATCCCGCTGTGGATCACCCCGCTGTTGCGCCCGGTCTGGTGGCGCGCGAGGGCGTGCTCCTTCTCCAGGACCGTGACCCGGGTGCCGGGGGCGGCACGCGTCAGCGCGTACGCCGTCGACAGACCGACGATCCCGCCGCCGATCACCAGCACGTCACAGTCGAACACCGGCCCCACCTCCCACCCCCGATACTGCACTGGCCCACTGACAACGCCGTGAAACCTCGCGCGGCCTCATGAGACGCGGTTCACCCGGAGGCGGGTGTTCAACCGGGGGTGGATGCCCGGCCTGGGGCGCGTGTCCGACCGGGGGTGGGTGCCCGTCCGGGCCCTCGCCGGTCTCACGCCGGAGTGACGAGCAGCGGCCGGGCGCGCTCCCGCAGCTCCATGACGCGCGGCTCGTTCCCGTACGGTTCGAGCCGGTGCAGCAGGTCCCGTACGTACTCGGTCGTCCGCGCCGACGAGATCCGCCCCGCCACCTCCACCGCGCGCGTGCCGGCCGCGCAGGCCGCGTCCAGGTTGCCGGACTCCAGTTCGGCGACGGCGGACACGACGAGCCGCAGGCCGTGCGAGCGGACGAACTCCTCCGTCGGCCGGGACAGCGCCTGTTCGGTGAAGCGGCGCACCTCGCGCGGCATCCGCAGGTCCCGGTAGCACTCGGCGGCGTCGGCGCAGAACCGGTCGTACGAGTAGAAGCCCAGCCAGGTCGGGTCGGAGTCGCCCGCCCGCGACCGCTCCAGCCACCCCTCGGCGGACTTGAGCGCGGCCGCGGCGGCCGTACCGTCCCCGGCCTTCGCGTGCGCGCGTGCCTCGACGAGCCGGAAGAAGGACATGGTGCGGGCGGTGGCGAGCCCCCGGTTGCGCTCCAGGGCCGCCTGGGCGAGGTCCACGCCCTCGTCGGCGAAGCCCCGGTAGGTGGCCTGGAGGGACATGGACGCGAGCACGTAGCCGCCGAGGGGCACGTCGGCGGCGGCCCGGGCGAGCCGCAGGGCCTGGATGTAGTAGCGCTGGGCGGCCTCCTGCTGCCCGGTGTCGAAGGCCATCCAGCCGGCGAGCCGGGTGAGTTCGGCGATCGCGCCGAACAGGGCCCGGCCGACCTCGTCCGAGTACGAGCCGAGCAGCAGCGGGGCCGCGTCCACCCGTAAGCACTCGGGGACCATGGACGAACGCCAGTCCCCGCCGCCGTACTTGGAGTCCCAGCGGCGCGCGTCCTCGGCGGCCTCGCGGAGTTTGGCGACGTCGCTGTGGCCCACGCGCACGTGCTCCGGCGCGGGCGCCACCGGGACGCCGGCCCCCGGGCGCGGGAGTTGCCGCTCCACCGACGGGTCGGCCGGGGTTATCAGCCAGCGGGACGCGGGCGTGGCGTAGGCGCTCACCGCGAACGACCCGGCGAGCGACTGCCAGATGCCGCCTCCGCCGGCCCGCCGCCCGGCGAGGTCGAGCCGGTACAGGTCGGTGGCCGAGCGGACCGCCTCGCCCACGTCGCGCGGGAAGGCGAGGCCCACCTCGGGCGCCGGATCGGCGTCGGCGAGCCCTATCTCGTGCAGCGGCACGGGCCGGCCGAGCTTCTGCCCGATCGCGGCGGCGATCAGGTGCGGGGCGGCGCCCTGCGGCACCATGCCCTTGGACACCCACCGGGCGACCGAGGTCTTGTCGTAGCGGAGCGTCAGCCCCCGCTGCGCACCGAGGTCGTTGACGCGCCGGGCGAGCCCGGCGTTGCTGATTCCCGCGAGGGCGAGAACCGTGCCGAGCTTTTCGTTCGGCCCGCGTTGCTCCCTGGACATGACGCCACCCCTCGACAGCACAGACGGCCGCCACGACGCCGGGCATAGGCGTGCGGCATTCGTGAGCACAGCGTAGTTCGCCGCATCCCTACCGTTAAGGGGCGCTGTTCCGTATGGCGAGATTGTTGTGTGACCAATCGGCGCGGGGGGCCGTCGGGGCGACGCGTGCTCCGGCCGTGTGGCCGTGCGCCCGGCCGTGCGCTCTCGTCCGGCCGGCGGGGGAGCGCTTCCATCGATAGCGCGTGGGTCGGCCCATTCGGCCGGGGTCGGAGTCCCGGACCAGTGGGCTGGGGGACACCGCCGCCCCATTCCCCGCGGGCGGCGGACGGCGCCGGGAGGCGGAAACGCCTCCCGGTCGGCCGGCGGTCCGTGCAGAACGGGCCGCTCCTGTTCGTTCCCGCGCGCCTCATAAACCTTCGTGCGCGGTCGATATTCGGCCGAATGTCGCCGGTGTCCAACTGGCCCATGCCAGGGGCGCATTCGGCTTTCGCGCGCGTGCACCCGGACACCGCCCCGTGCGCCGTTGTCGTGGCAGCATGTCTCCCACCGAAACGGACGTGGAGGCGCCGATGCGATGGCTGGTGGGCTGGAGCAGTGTCGCCGCGAGCTTCGCAACGACCGGGGGAGCACGGGCGGGAGCGGCGAACGGCCCGTACGGCACGGGCCCGGCGGTCCACGACGCGTACGACCCCTACGGTACGGACCGGATGACGGCGGCCGAGGGGCGCACGGTGCAACCGGTGGGCGCACAGCTCCTGTGGGGCGGCCCCGACCCGCTCTGGGCGGTCGGCGACTGGCGTCCCGACGAGGTCCGGGTGGTGGCCGTCGACGACCGCACCCACATCGCCGTCCTCGGCTGCTGCGCCGCCGGCGACGACGAACTGCGCAGGGCACTGCTCACCGCGCGCGGGGGCGCCCTGCGGCACCTCACGGCCTGGCCGGGAAGCTACACCGCCGTCGTCAAGGCCGGTCGCCGCGTCACCGTCACGGGTGACCTCGCGGGGGCCCGGCCGGTCTTCCACACCCCGTGGCAGGGCGGCACCGCGTACGCCACCGCCGCCCTGCCGCTCGCCGACCTCGTCGAGGCCCAGCTCGACATCGGTCACCTGGGCGCCCTGCTCGCCTGTCCCGAGACCCCGGAGGCGCTGCGCGACTCCACCCCCTACGAGGGCGTCCGCCGGGTGCCGCCCGGCCACGCGCTGATCCTGCGGGAGGGCTCGCGCGAGATCACCGGGTACGAACAGGTCGCCTCGCTCGCGGTCGCGGCCCCCGAGTCCGACCCCCGGCAGGCCGTCGAAGGGGTCAGGGACGCCCTGGTCGAGGCCGTGCGCGCCCGGCTCACCGCCCCCCGGCACGCGCCCGAGGCCCCGCTCCCCGACCCCGGCCCGGTCCCCGGCATGGGGCCCGCCGACCGGCGCGCCGCCCGGGGCGCGGGCCCGGCCCCCGGCATCGGCGCCGATCTGTCCGGCGGCAGCGCCTCCGGCACCCTCGCCCTCCTGGCGGCCGGGCTCCCGGGGGTGCCGGGCACGATCACCGGCCACGGCACGGGCGCGGGGGAACGGCTGCTCGCCGTCACCTTCAACGACCTGGCCACGCGCGCGGGTTCCGGCCGCGCGGACGAGCTGAAGCGGGCCCGGGAGCTGGCCGCCGACCCGCGCCTGCACCACGTGGTCGTCGCGGCCGGCGAGGAGGCCCTGCCGTACGCCGCCCTGGACGGGCCGCTCACCGACGAGCCGGGGCCCGCGCTCGTCACGGCCGAACGGCACCGGCGGCGGCTCGCGGGCGGCAGCGCCGACCACTTCACCGGCATGGGCGCCAAGCAGGTCCTGGACGCGCACCCGGCCCGCCTCGCCGACCTCCTGATGGACCGCAGACGCCGCTCCCTGGTGCGTCCCGTCACCGCGCTCGCCAAGGCCTCGGGTCCTTCGGCGGGCGCTCTCCTGGTGCCGCTGACCGTGTACCGGGCGGCCCGCAAGCTGGCCCGCACCCCGTACCGCACGGGGCTGGAGACGGCGGCCCGGCGGGTCCTGGAGGCCAACCGCACCGCCCCCGACGGCTTCGGCCCCCTGGAGGCCTCCCTCTCCGCCCTCGCCTGGTCGCGCCCGGGCCCGGCGGCGCGCTGGCTGACGGGGGAGGCGCTGGCGGAGGTATCGGTTCGCCTGAACCGGGCGGCGACCCTCCCGTCCTCCGTCCAGCGTCCCGGCGAGGCACGCGCGCGTGCGGCCCTCGTCCGCGCCGCCGCCGACCACCGCGTCCTGGAGCAGGCCGCCGAGATCCGCGGCCAGCGGCTGCACGCCCCCTTCCTCGACAACCAGGTCGTACGGGCCTGCCGTTCCCTCCCCGAATCCCTCCGGGTCCAGCCGGACGCCCGCGCCGGCATCCTGCGCACGGTCCTGACCGGCGCCGGCGTCCACGACCTGCCGCCGGGCTGGGGCGCCCCCCATCCGGCCGTCCCGGCGGCCGCCGCCCGCGCGGGCCTGCGCGCCGCCCTCCCCCAGCTCCTGGCCCTCTTCGACGCGCCGCTCCTCGCGGACGCGGGCCTGATCGAGGCCCGCACGGTCCGCGAGGCCCTGCGCGCCGCCGCCGACGGCGCCCCCGTCCCCCTCGACGGCCTCGCCGACCTCGTCTCCACTGAACTCTGGCTCCACCGCCTCCTCGCCCGCCGCGGCTCCTGCTGGACCAGCACCACGGAACCGCGCGCCCACCGCGCGGTCCAGGGTCCTTTGATCCCGGCGTCGCGGTCGCTTCCGGCGTGAGGGCTCGCAGGAGACCTCCGGCACGACCACGAGTCCGTCCACGAACAGGGACGCCCGTCCCGATCCCGGCGCCCCTGGGCTTCACCCTGGACACGGCCGCGTTCTGACGTCCGTCCGTCTCCGGGGCGAGCCCGGGTAAACCCCGAGGCGTCCGCGCGGGCCCGCGGTCACAATGAACCGGTGCGGTATCTCATCCTCGGCACCACCGAGGCCCTTCGGCCCGACGGCACCCCCCTGCCCCTCGGCGGTGCCCGGCTGCGCGCGCTCCTCGCCGCGCTCGCGCTGCGCGGCGGGCGGCCCGTCTCCGTCGGCGAGCTCGCCGACGACGTGTACGGGGACGACCCGCCGCAGGACGCGCCCGCCGCCCTCCAGGCCCTGGTCGGCCGCCTCCGCCGGGTCCTCGGCAGGGAGGCCGTCGCCTCCACCCCCGGTCCCGGCTACCGGCTCGCCGCCGGACCCGACGACATCGACCTGTACGTCTTCGAGCGCCGGACCGCCGAAGCGGGCGCCCGCCTCGACGCCGGCGACCCCGACACCGCCGCCGCCCTCCTCCGGGAGGCCCTCGGCCTCTTCCGCGGCCCCGCCCTCGCCGACCTGCCCGACCCGGCGGGCGTCCGGCCCGAGGCCCAGCGGCTCGCCGCCCTGCGCCGCCGCGTCGAGGCGGACCTGCGCCGGGGCGCCACCGACGGACTCGTACCGGAACTGACCGAACTCACCACCGCGTACCCGTACGACGAGGCCTTCCACGCCCACCTCGTCCGCGCCCTGCGGGCCGAGGGTCGCCACGCCGACGCCCTCGCCGCGTACGAGACGGCCCGCCGCACCCTCGCGGACGCCCTCGGCACCGACCCCGGACCCGAACTCACCGCCCTCCACCGCGAACTCCTCGCGGGCCCGACCGCAGCGACCACACCGACCGCATCGACCTCACCGGCCGCGCCCCCCGCCCCGGCCGGGGGACCCGTCCCGGCCGAAGGGCCCGCCGGCAACATCCGCCCCCGCCTCACCTCCTTCGTCGGGCGGGAGCCCGAGCTCGGCGCGCTCCGGGCCGACCTCGCCGCCTCCCGGCTCGTCACGCTCACCGGACCCGGCGGAAGCGGCAAGACGCGGCTCGCCGAGGAGGCCGCGCTGCGGGCCGGGGGCCCCGCCCCCTGGATCGCCGAGCTGGCCCCGCTCGACGACCCCGGGGCCGTCCCCGGCGCCGTCCTCTCCGCCCTCCGCCTCCGAGAGACCAGCCTGATCGCCCGCGACGGCGCCCCCCTCCAGAGCGACCCCACCGCCCACCTCGTGGAGCAGCTCGCCGACCGGCCCCTCCTCCTCGTCCTCGACAACTGCGAGCACGTGATCGACGCGGCCGCCGCCCTCGCCGAGACCCTCCTCACCCACTGCCCCCGGCTCCGGATCCTCGCCACCAGCCGCGAACCCCTCGGCGTCCCCGGCGAGACGGTCCGCCCCGTCGAACCCCTCCCGCCCCACCCCGCCCACCGCCTCTTCGTCGAACGCGCCCGCGCCGTACGCCCCTCCTTCGACCTCACGGGAGACGTGCCCACGGGAGACGTGCCCACGGAGAACGTGCCTCCGGGAGAGGGGCCCGCCGGGGACGCCGACGCGGCCGTCGCCGAGATCTGCCGCCGCCTCGACGGCCTGCCGCTCGCCATCGAGCTGGCCGCGGCCCGCCTCCGCCTCCTCACCCCCCGCCAGATCGCGGACCGCCTCGACGACCGCTTCCGCCTCCTCACCTCCGGCTCCCGCACCGTCCTGCCCCGCCAGCAGACCCTCCGCGCGGTCGTCGACTGGTCCTGGGACCTGCTCGAACCGGACGAGCGCACCCTCCTCCGGCAGGTCTCGGTCTTCGCCGGCGGCTGGGACCTCGCCGCCGCCGAGGCCCTCTCCCCGCACGCCGCCGACACCCTGGGCGCCCTGGTCGACAAGTCCCTCGTCGTCGCCGCCCCCACCGAGGACGGCGAGATGCGCTACCGCCTCCTGGAGACCATCCACGAGTACGCGACCGAGCGCGCCGCCGAGACCCCCGACCCGCTCGCCGCCGCCGAGGCCGCCCACACCGCCCACTTCACCGCCCTCGCGGAGACCGCCGAACCCAAGCTGCGCTCCGGCGAGCAGCTCCCCTGGATCGACCGGCTCGAACGCGACCTGGACAACATCCGCGCCGCCCTCCACCGCACCCTCGTCACCGCCCCCGACGAGACCGCCGCCCTCCGGCTCGTCTTCGCCATGGGCTGGTTCTGGTGGCTGCGCAACCACCGCCCCGAGGGCCTGGCCTGGGCCGAGCGCGCGGTCGCCCTCGGCGACGACCCGGAGGACCCGGCCGACCCGCGGTACTGGCCGCGGATGCGCCTGCGGATGCTGTACTTCTTCCTCGCGATCGAGAACCACACCGTCGCGGAGCTCCGCGACGACCCCGGGACCCTCGCCCTGGTCCGGCGGGTGCGGGCCGCGTTCGGGGACGAGCCCGGCCCCGAGGCCGCCCGCTTCCCCGGCCTGCTCTGGCCGTTCACCGAGGCCCTCGGCGAGATCCCCACCGAGGAACCGGACCGACTCCGCGCCCTCCTCGACACCGCCCTCGCCAACTGCCGCCGCCACGGCGGCGACTGGGAGGTCGGCGTCACCCTCATGTTCCGCACCCACATGGTCGTCGACATGCCCGGCACCCTCGCCGACGTGGACGAGGACCTGGCCGAACTCCGCACCCTCGCCCGCCGGGTCGGCGACCGCTGGATGGGGGCGCAGATCGCGAGCGCGGCGGCCGAGGCGTACATGATGCGCGGCCGGTACGAGGAGGCCGGGGCGGACTACGAGGAGGCGCTCCGCCTCGCCCGCGAGGTGGGCGCCCACGCCGAGAGCCCCTTCCTCCTCGCCCGGCTCGCCGAGATCGCCTACCGCTCCGGCGACATGGACGCCGCCGGCAAGGGCCTCGCCGAGGCCTCGGCGGAGGCCGACCGCCACCGCGTCAAGGACGCCCGGCCCTTCATCGCCTTCCTGAGTTCCGCCATCGCCCTGCACCGGGGCGAGATCGACACGGCCTGCGCCCACGCGGAGGAGGCGAGCCACCTGGTCGAGGCCGGCAACCCGCCGCCGCACTTCACCGCCGCGGTCATCGGACTCGCCGCCCGCGTCGAGGCGTACGGGGGCGTGGGCGCCGCGGCCGTCGCCTCCGCCGCGTCCGCGCTGCGCGCCGCGCGGGACGCCCGGTGCGCCGACCTCATCGCCGCGACGCTCGGTCAGGGGCTCGCCGTCGCCCTGTCCCTGGCGGACGAACCCGCCCCCGCCGCCACGGTCCTGGCCGCCGTCGACTCCTGGCGCCGCGAACTGCCCCGCGCGGTGCCGGAGCTGGAGGAGGCCGAGGCGGTGACGGCCCGCTCGCTCGCCGCCCTCGGCGCACCGGGTCTCGCCGCCGCCCGGACGGCGGGCGAGGGCCTGGACCTCGACGGGGTCCTGTCCCTCGTGCGGGACCTTCCCGGGGAGCTCCTCGGGGATCTTCCCGAGAGCCTTTCCGAGGATCTTCCCGAGGGGCTTTCCCGGGACATTCCCGAGGACCCCCCAAAGGACTCCCCCGACGGGATCAGGAGCAACTGATCCGGGACTGCGCCCAGTCCGCGATCGCGGCCCGTCCCAGCGGGCCGGTCTCCTCGACCACGAGCCGGAGCCTGGAGCGGCCGGTGATGTCGACGTGCACCGGGACCGGCGGGTCGCCCGCCTCGACCACGCCGGACCGCCAGAGCCGCTCCCCGTCCCCGTAGACGGAGAAGCGGACGCCGCCGACGCCGAACAGGGCGCTCAGGTCGTCGACGCCGACCATCGCGTCGTAGCTCGTGCACCGCCGGTTGAGGTCGATGACCACGGAGGACGGCGCGTGGACGCTCACCCCGTACGCGTACCGGGTGCCGCCGGCGGAGAGGCCCTTGCGCTGCCACAGGAAGCCGCTCTCCGCCAGGGACACCTCGGGCTTGGTGCCGTCGCCGAAGATCCCGTAGTCCAGCTCGTCGACCTGGTAGACGGTCGGCGGCGCGGGCGCGGGGCTCGGCGGCGGCTCGGGCGTCGGCGCCGGCTTCTGGGTCGGTTTCGGGGCGGGCTTCGGCGTCTGCTTCGGACTGGCCGGCGGCGCGGGCCTCGGCGTCGGCTCCGGGGACGGCGACGGGGGAGGCGTCGGTTCCGGCTCCGGAGAGGGCGCCGACGCCGGAACCGGCCCCGGCTCCGGGGCGGGCTTCTCCGAGGCGGGCTTCTCCGGGGCGGGCGCGGTCGTCGGCGCGGGCGCCGGGGCCTCGGCCTTCACGGGCGGGGACGGCGGTACGGGCTTCGGCGGTGGCGGGGGCTCCTGCGGCACCACCGGGGTGACGACCGGCTGCGAGGGCTTGGGCGCGGCCACGGGCTCCGGGTCCCCGGCCATGGCCCAGACGAGCCCGGCGGCCGCGGCGACGGCCACGGCCGCCGCGATCCCGGCCTTGGCCGGGGTGCCGAGCCCCTCGGCGGCGGCACCGCCCGGTGCGGCGCCCCCCGAGGACCCGGAGGCGGCGGCCGCCGCGCCCGCCCCGGCCGCGGCGGCGGTGCCGCCCGCGACGGCCCCGGCCGCCTTGAACGAGTACCCGGCGGCGAACCAGCCGATGACGGCGACCGGCAGCAGCGCGGGGATCCCGGCGTTCACGTGCGCCAGCTCACCGGCGGCGAGCCGGCACTTGGCGCACTCCTCCAGGTGCTTGCGCAGGCCGCGTTCGGCCCGCATCCGCAGCCCGCCGCGCGCGTAGGCGCCGAGCCGGTCCGCGTACCGGGCGCAGTCGCCGCCCGCCGTCAGGGACTGGCTGACGTGGGCCTGGAGGTAGGCCTGCTTGAGCCCCTCGCGCGCCCGGCTGGCGAGCACGGCCGTGGCGTTGGCGGTGAGTCCGAAGAGCGGGGCGACCTCGCTCGGCGACTCCTCCTCGACGGTGGTGTGCCACAGCACGGCCTGCCACCGCTCGGGCAGCGAGCGGAAGGCCTGCAGGGCGAGCGACTGCTCGGCCTCGTGCATGGCCAGGACGTCCGCGCCGAGGTCCGTCGTGTCCTGGTCGGAGACCTCGGAGGAGCGGGCGGCCTCCGCCGCGAACACCGCGAAGTCCTCGACGAGGTGCTCCCGCTTCTGCGTCCTGGCCCAGTTCGCCGCGACCCGCCGGACGGTGGTCATGAGGTAGGCGCGCACCGCCTGTTCGGGCCCGGCCCCGCCCCGTACGGCCTGGAGGGTGCGGGCGAACACCTCGGCGGTGAGGTCGTCGGCGGTGTGCGCGTCGCGGCAGCAGGTCCTGGCGTACCGGCGCACGGCCCCGGAGTGGCGGCGGAACAGCTCCTCGTACGCCGAGTCGTCGCCGTCCCGCATGAGCTGGACGAGATCGGCGTCGGAGGGCGGCAGGTCGAGTGGCGGCGGAAGGACTCCGTCGTCCCCGGCGTCCCCATCGGTTCCGGCGTCCCCATCGGCTCCCGCGAACCCGTCCTCCGCGGACCCGTTCTCCGGGGACCCGCCCTCCGTGAAGCCGTCGCCCTCCGCGAAGCCGGCTCCGCCTTGCCCGGTCCCGGCCGCTCCGGCCCCGGTGCCCGCCCCCGCGACGGTCCCGACGCCTTCCCCGGCCCCCGCCCCGGCGGACTTCCCTTCACGCTGCTGCGGAACGCCCGCGTCGAGCGACTCGCCGTACCCGGGTGAATCGCCGTACCTGGGCGGACCGCCGTGTCCGGGCGACTCGCCGTACCCGGAAGAACCCGGCGCCCCCGGTGGCCCGGCCGAAGAGACACCGCCCGCACCGGAGGAACCCACCGGTCCGCCCTGGCTCGGCACCTGCCGGGCGGGCAGACCCCCGGCCTCCGCGGTGCCGCCGTTTCCCAGTGGCTCGTCCCGACCCTCACCGCTCATCGCGGAAGCCCCCGTACGCATGCTCAGAACCGAACACCGGCCAAGCCTGCCACAGAGCGCGGGCACGCCGAAGCGGCCCGTCCACTTACCACTCGTCCGGGGCGACTTCCCGTATCCGGGCGCAACCGCTCACGCGTTCGTGGCATGCTCGACGGTCCGCCCGGACCACCGGGCACGCGTCGGCGAAGGAGAAGGAGCGGCCGTCCCTACCGGGACCGCAGGCCCTCCAGGAGGATGTCCAGGAGCCGCGCCGAAGCCGCCGCCTGCTGCACCGCGTCCGGCAGGGCCGGCGCGGCGGTGGCGATGACGAGGAGGACGTCCGCCACGGTCACGTCCGTCCGCAGCTCGCCCGCCTCCCGCGCCCGGTCGACCAGACGCCCGACGACCTCCAGGAGCTCGGCGGCCCCCGCGTCGTCCCGCTCGTCCGCCGGCACGCCGCGCGGCGCGACCACCCGCGCGTCCGCCTGCCCGTCGACGCCCCGCTGGTACGGCACCCGGGCCGCGTCGTCCGCGTCCCCGGCGACGGCCGGCAGCACGGAGTCGTCCACGCCCACCCGCAGCACCTGCGGCGGCAGGAGCCGCCCCGCGCCCGAGGCCACCGAGGTCCGCAGGAACCGGGAGAGCGCCGACCACGGCTCGTCCTCCTGGCCGAGCGCGGTCCGCGCCTGCTCGGTCAGCCGGGCGGTCTCCTCCTCGGCTATCCGGCGCACCAGCACGTCCTTGCTGGGGAAGCGCCGGTAGACGGTGCCGACCCCCACGCGCGCGCGGCGCGCGACGTCCTCCATCGGAGCCCCGTAGCCGAGCTCGCCGAACACCTCGCGCGCGGCCCGCAGGACGTGCTCCAGATTGCGCTGCGCGTCCACCCGCAGCGGCGCGGACCTGCCGCCCGCCGACAGCGCGCCGCCGCGCTCGGAGCCCACGGCTCCCGCGGCCCGCGCGTCGTCGACGGCCAGCGCCCCGGCGCCCGGCTGCCAGTGTGAATCCTGCATCTGCATAAGCGTTCCCCCGCTCATGATGTCTCCCCCCGGAGACTCCCCGCCCTGACACGGGGGTTCCGGCCGACGAGCGCTTCGGTCCACGCGCTCCCACCCGACACCCCGACGAAGTACGAACATAGTTGAGTCGGAGTCAATTCAGAAGGGGGTGTTCCGCACGGTGCGCCCCCCGATCGGAGCAAGGCCCGGTTCACTCCCCTTTCCCACCCCCCGCCGCACCCGGCCCGGCCTCCGTGACCTGGGCGGATCACGGCCCGCCGCCCGCGCGCGTCACCCCGCGCCTCCACACCCCTCCGGTCACACAATTCGTCGAGCCTGTGGACAAACAACGGGCGGGAGTGCGTCATGGGACAGTGACCGAACCTGCGCGCATTCTCGTGGTCGGCGGTGGATACGTCGGCATGTACACCGCGCTGCGCCTCCAGCGGCAGCTCAGGGCGGAACTCCGATCCGGCGCCGCCGAGATCGTCGTGGTCACCCCCGAGCCGTACATGACGTACCAGCCGTTCCTGCCCGAGGCCGCGGCCGGCTCCATCTCCCCGCGCCACGTCGTCGTACCGCTGCGCCGCGTCCTCGACCGCTGCCGGATCCTCATCGGCGAGGTCCGGTCCGTCGACCACGCCCGGCGGACCGCGACCCTCTCCACCCTCGCCACCGACGAGGAGGGCACGGGCCCCGTCGAGCTCGCCTACGACGAGCTGGTCATCGCGCCCGGCTCCGTCTCCCGCACCCTCCCGGTCCCCGGCCTGGCCGAGCACGGCATCGGCTTCAAGACCGTCGAGGAGGCCATCGGCCTGCGCAACCACGTCATCGAGCAGATGGACATCGCCTCCTCCACCCGCGACCCCGCGATCCGCGACGCCGCCCTCACCTTCGTCTTCGTCGGCGGCGGCTACGCGGGCGTGGAGGCCCTCGCCGAGCTGGAGGACATGGCCCGCTACACCGCGCGGTACTACCACAACATCAAACCCGCCGACCTGCGCTGGGTCCTCGTCGAGGCCGCCGACCGGATCCTCCCCGAGGTCGGCGGGACGATGGGCCGGTACGCCGTCCGCGAGCTGCGCGCCCGGAACGTCGACGTGCGCCTGGGGACCCGCCTCGACTCCTGCGAGGACCGGGTCGCCGTGCTCAGCGACGGCACCCGGCTCCCCACCCGCACCGTCGTCTGGACCGCCGGGGTGCGGCCCGCCCCCCTCCTCGCCGCCACCGACCTGCCGCTGGACGCGCGCGGCCGGATCCGCTGCACCGCCCGGCTCTCCGTCGAGGGGGTCGCACACGCCTGGGCCGCCGGCGACGCCGCCGCCGTCCCCGACGTCACCTCCGGCGAACCCGGCGGGGAGTGCGCGCCCAACGCCCAGCACGCCGTCCGCCAGGCCCGGGTCCTCGCAGAGAACATCACCGCCTCCCTGCGCGGGCAGCCGCTCAAGGAGTACGCGCACGCGTACGCGGGATCCGTCGCCTCCCTCGGCCTCCACAAGGGCGTCGCCCACGTCTACGGACGCAAACTCAAGGGATACCCGGCGTGGTTCATGCACCGGGCCTACCATCTGAGCCGGGTCCCCACCTTCAACCGGAAGGCCCGCGTCCTGGCCGAATGGACCTTGTCCGGCCTGTTCAAACGGGAGATCGTCTCCCTCGGCTCCCTGGAGCACCCCCGCGCCGAATTCGAACTCGCCGCCTCCCCGCCACCCGGCGACGACGACAAGCCGTCGTCCTGACATCACTGTCAGTGCACACGTCCGCACCGGACGTGTGACCATAGGTGGACTCACACCTGCACAGCGTGACTCTGCACGGCACCGACACCACGAGGCATACAGATCCGTGAACTTCACCCGTTGGAGCGCCCGGCTCCCCGGCACACAGCGCCGCACGGCGCGGGGCACCGAAGGCTCCGTGCCCGCCGCCCGCGGTGAGCACGGGCAGCAGCCGGAGCGGCCGGCCGACGTCGCCGAGGACGTCCCCTCCCTGGAGGACTTCTCCGTACGGGAGCTCCTCGGCCGCCTCCCCGGCCTGGCCGCGCTCGTGTACGGCCCGGAGCACCGCATCGCGTACGTGAACGAGGCGTACGCCGCCGCCTTCGGTCCCCGCACCCCCGGCGCCACCGTCGCCGACACCTGCCCGGAGGCCGAGGAGCTGGGCCTGCTGCCCCTCATGGACCAGGTCCTGCGCAGCGGCAAGCCACGTACGGTCAAGTCCCGCCGCACCCGGGGCGGCGGCTCGTACACGGTCACCTGCCTGCCCGTCGGCAGCCCCCGCCTCGACGGCGGCGCCGTCCTCGTCCACGCCGCGGACGTCACCGACCACGCCGAGGCCGCCGAGCGGCTCCGCGCCAGCGAGCGCAAGCACCGCCAGACCGCCGTCACCCTCCAGCGCTCCCTGCTCCCGCAGGAGCTGGAGCAGCCCGACGACCTGCGGATCGCCGCCACCTACCAGCCCGGCGGCACCGACGCGGCCGTCGGCGGAGACTGGTACGACGTGATCACCCTCGGCGCCGGCCGCACCGCGCTCGTCATCGGCGACGTGATGGGCCGCGGCGTCCGCGCCGCCGCCGTCATGGGCCAGCTCCGCACCGCCGTCCGGGCGTACGCGCGCCTGGACCTGCCCCCGCACGAGGTCCTCCAGCTCCTCGACGGCCTCGCCGCCGAGATCGACGCCAGCCAGATCGCCACCTGCGTGTACGCGATCCACGACCCCAACGAGGGCAAGCTGGTCTACGCCTCCGCCGGCCACCTCCCGATCCTCGTACGGGACGAGGACGGCACCGTCCGCCAGGCCGACGACCCCACGGGCCCGCCGCTCGGCACCGGCGGCTGGCTCCACACCTCGGGAACCATCGCCCTGCCGCCCGGTTCCACCGCCGTCCTCTACACCGACGGCCTGGTGGAGCGGCGCCGCGAGGACATCGACGAGGGCGTCGCCGCGCTGGCCCGCGCCCTCTCCGGCGCCAGCGGCACCCCGCAGGTGGTCTGCGACCGGCTCCTGCGCTCCCTGGGGGTGACCGCCGACCACGACGACGACGTCGCAGTCCTGGTCGTCCAGCACCCCTCCCGGGAGGGGACGGACGCGGAGCTGTTCCACAACGCCGCCCTGGAACTGCTCGGCGGGGTCGAGGCGGCCCCCCGCGCGCGTGCCTTCGCCTCCGGCGTCCTCTCCAGTTGGCGCTTCCCGGTCGAACTGCGCGACCTGGGGGTCCTGGCCACCAGCGAACTGGTGGGGAACTCCCTCCAGCACGGCACCCCGCCCATGCGCCTGCGGCTGCGCCGCACCGACCGGCGCCTGATCATCGAGGTGACCGACGGGGACGACCACCTGCCGCGCCGCCGCAGGGCGGAGACGGAGGACGAGGCGGGTCGCGGGATCTCGATCATCGCGACGATCGCCTCGTCCTGGGGGAGCCGCCGCACACCGGGCGGCGGCAAAGCGGTCTGGTGCGAGTTCGCCCTGAGGGACTAGGACGCCCTGACCGGCACGTCCTGCTCGACCGGTTCGGCCGGCTCGTGCCGGACGACGACCTTCGACGGCCGGAGGGCCAGGGAGGGCTGGTTCTGCTCGGGTGTGAGCTGCCTGCCGAGCCGGACGGCGAGGAAGGTGATCCCGAGCGAGAAGAGGACGAAGGTCACGATGTACGGCCCGTGCAGCGCGGCCCCCATGGGCCCGCCCACGGCCGGACCGACGGCCAGCGCGAGCTGCTTCACCAGGGCGAAGGCCGAGTTGTACGAGCCGACCATCGACTCCGGCGCCAGGTCGGCCACCAGCGGGGCCACGGTCGGCGACAGCATCGCCTCGCCGAGCCCGAAGAGGGCGTACGTGGAGACGAAGGCCGCCGTCGCCATGGTCTGGCTGCCGTGCCCGAGGCCCGCGTACCCGGCGATGATCCACGCCAGGGTCCAGATCAGGCCCACGGCCGCGATGACCCGGGTCCGCCGGCGGCGCTCGACGAACTTGAGGACCAGGAACTGGGCCAGCACGATCACCGCCGTGTTGGCGGCGAGCGCGAGGCCGAGCGCGGACGGCTGGATGCCGGCGGCCTCGGTGCCGTACGCGGCGAGGCCCGACTCGAACTGTCCGTAGCAGGCGAAGAAGAGGACGAAGCCGAGGACGCAGAGCTGCACCATCGCCTTGTGCCCGAGCAGCGCGCGCACGCCGCCGCCCTTGCCGGCGCCGGACGGGCGGGCGTCCTGGAGCGCGGGGGAGCCCGGCATCCGGACGGTCCCGACGATCCCGGCGAGCACCAGGAACATCGCGGCCTCGATCGAGAACAGCAGGATGAAGCTGCCCGGCCGGCTGGTGTCGACGAGCTGGCCGCCGATCAGACCGCCGACGCCGAGGCCCAGGTTCTGCAGGAAGAACTGCATGGCGAACGCCCGGGTGCGCCCGACGGGCGTCGAGCACCAGACGATCATCGTGGCGAGGGCCGGCTGGAGGACGGCCGTACCGGCGCCGAGCAGCGCCGCGGCCCCCACGGCCGCCGGCACGCTGGAGGCGAAGCCCATCCCCACCGCGCCCACGGCGGCGACGACCGAGGCCACGAGCAGCACGGGCACGGGCCCGCGCCGGTCGATGGCCCGCCCGCTGAAGGGCAGCACCACGAGCGCGGCCATGGCGAAGACGGCGAGGACGATGCCCGCCGTCGCCGCGCCCAGATCCCGCACCTGCGCCACGTACACATAGAGGTACGGCACGGTGAAGCCGAGTCCGAACGCGCTCAGCGCGCTGCCTGCCTGAATCCGGCGCATCTCCGCGCCCCTCGCCTTGGTCACACTCACCCACTTCGGTCGCGGGTTCAGGCCTGTAGCCCTGAACCCTGAAGACTTAAAAGCTAAAGTTAACGTCTCAACAGTACACATGGAAGGACTTCAACGCCAACGGAGCCCGTGGGATACTCGCCGCATGTCCGAGAAACCCGAGCGATCCGGCCCGCAGGCCCTCCAGGAGCCGAGCCTCGACGAGCAGATCGCCGCCTACCAGCGCGAGTTCCGTGACCTCGACCCCCAGGTCGAGAAGGTCGTCTCCGCCCTCGGCCGGCTGAACCGCCGGATGAACGTGGCGTACGGACGCCAGCTCGCCGACCTCGGCATCAGCAACGCCGAGTGGGAGGTCCTCAAGACGCTGGTCCTCTCCGGGGAGCCCTACCGGCTCGGCCCCGGCGAGCTGGCCAAGCGCCTGGGCCTCACCCCGGCCGCGATGACCCACCGCATCGACCGCATGGCGGGAGAGGGCCTGGTCACCCGCGACCGCGACGAGAACAACCGGGTCCGCGTGATCGTCGAGCTCACCGACGAGGGCCGCACGAAGTGGCTGGAGGCCATGCGCATGGCCACGGCCTTCGAGGAGGACCTCCTCCAGGACCTCAGCACGGAGGAGAAGGGCGTCCTCGGCGACGTGCTCATCCGCCTCCTCCGCCGCGTGGAGCACACCCAGCCCGACGCCGGCGGCCGGCTGACGGACCTCGATTGAGGCCGTGGGGCCGGGGGTACGGGAGGGGGTTGACACACCCTTCCCGGATGCGTAGTGTTCTCCGAGTTGTCACGGAGCCGGAACGGTTCTGCGACAGCCACTCCCGCCGCTGATGCGGCACCTCTACTCAGCACGATCTCCCTCCCGGGAAGAATTTCGGCATGCCGAAATTCATTTCGAAAGACTCGATTATGAGCCGCCGGGGAAATCCGCTAGAGTTTGAGACGTCGGAACGGCCCAACAGCCGGAAAGACAACTCCCGCTGACCGGGAATCAGACGCCGAAAGGATCTGATAGAGTCGGAACCGCCGGAAGGGCCC
>NZ_JBIAEA010000004.1:871503-878287 GCF_042868165.1 Streptomyces sp. NPDC007872 | reverse complement strand
CCGGGTGCCCCGCCCGCCCCTCCCCACTTCCCCCCCGGTTTTCCCCCCCAAACCCCCGTCATTACCCCCCCCCCCCCGGCCCCCGGGGGGGGGGGGGCGGGCCCCCGGGGCCCCCCCGGGCCCCCACGGCCCCAGGCCGCTGCCGTGTCCGGCCGCGGATCCGCCTAGTAGACCGGCTTCTCGGGCTCGATCTGGTGGACCCAGCCGATCACGCCGCCGCCGACGTGCACCGCGTCTGCGAAGCCCGCGGACTTGAGGACGGCGAGGACCTCCGCACTGCGGACACCCGTCTTGCAGTGCAGGACGATCCGCTTGTCCTGCGGGAGGTCCTGGAGGGCGGTGCCCATCAGGAACTCGTTCTTGGGGATCAGCCGGGCGCCGGGGATCGAGACGATCTCGTACTCGTTCGGCTCGCGGACGTCGATGATGTCGATGTTCTCGCCGTCGTCGATCCACTCCTTGAGCTGCTTGGGAGTGATCGTCGCGCCGGCCGCCGCCTCCTGGGCCTCCTCGGACACGACGCCGCAGAAGGCCTCGTAGTCGATGAGCTCGGTGACGGTCGGGTTCTCGCCGCAGACCGCGCAGTTCGGGTCCTTGCGGACCTTGACCTGGCGGTACTGCATCTCCAGGGCGTCGTAGATCATCAGGCGGCCGACCAGCGGGTCGCCCACGCCGGCGAGGACCTTGATGGCCTCGGTGACCTGGATGGAGCCGATGGACGCGCAGAGCACGCCCAGGACGCCGCCCTCGGCGCAGGACGGGACCATGCCCGGCGGCGGGGGCTCCGGGTAGAGGCAGCGGTAGCAGGGGCCGTACTCGGACCAGAAGACCGAGGCCTGGCCGTCGAAGCGGTAGATCGAGCCCCACACGTACGGCTTGTTCAGCAGCACGCAGGCGTCGTTCACCAGGTAGCGGGTGGCGAAGTTGTCCGTGCCGTCGACGATGAGGTCGTACTGGCCGAAGATCTCCAGGACGTTCTCGGCTTCGAGCCGCTCCTCGTGCAGGACCACGTTCACGTACGGGTTGATGCCGAGCACGCTGTCCCGCGCCGACGCGGCCTTGGAGCGGCCGATGTCGGCCTGGCTGTGGATGATCTGGCGCTGGAGGTTCGACTCGTCGACCTCGTCGAACTCCACGATGCCGAGCGTGCCCACGCCGGCGGCGGCCAGGTACATCAGCGCCGGCGAGCCGAGGCCGCCGGCGCCGACGCACAGCACCTTGGCGTTCTTCAGCCGCTTCTGCCCGTCCATCCCGACGTCCGGGATGATCAGGTGGCGGGAGTACCTGCGGACCTCGTCTACGGTGAGCTCGGCGGCCGGCTCGACCAGGGGTGGCAGCGACACGGGGACTCCGGTGGTCGGTATGTCAGTACGGTTGTTCTCCCCGTAACACTGCCACGCCCCTTCTCATTCCGAGACACCCGGTCCGATCCGCGAGACGATTTCGTCCCAGTAGCCGGGCAGCGAGTGGAATGGGTCGGTTTGTCCGGAGCGGCCCGGACGGTCGGTGAAGAAGATCGTCCCCGCGCCCTGCCAGCGGGCGATCCGCAGGGCCTCGTCGAGGTGGGTCCGCGGGACGCCGTGCACGAGGTGGACGAACTTCGCCTCCGTGTACTCGGCGGTCCACTCGGCCACCTGCGACCAGCGGTAGTCCGTCCAGGCCCCGGAGAAGGTCACGAGCTGGTCGGCGGCCTCGGCGTACCCGGGATGGGGGTGGGTGCCGTGGCCGAGGACGAGGTGGGCCTCGCCGCCGAGGACGGTCTCCAGGGTCGCGCAGACCCGCCGCACCCCGGCCAGGTCGGCCCGGTCGGCGGGGCAGCGGTCCAGGTAGTAGCCGTCCACCCTGTACCAGTCGAGGAAGCGGTGGGCGTCCGTGACGAGCTCCCCGAAGGGCCGGGAGCCGTGGGCGGCGTCCAGGTGCCCGAGGACCCTGACCCCGGCGTTGCGGAGCTTCCCGGCCGCCTCCAGGCAGTGCGGGTCGGGGCGGCTGCCCGGCCCGTCCGCGACGTTGAGCACGGCCCAGTGCAGGGGGGTGCCGGGGCGGGTCAGCTCGGCCCACTCGACGGGGGCGAGCAGCGGGTGGGCGTAGCCGGGGACGCCCACCCCCAGGGCCTGGACCGCTCCGGTGGCCGTGGTGCCCGTCAGATGCGACACGCCGCCTCCATCCAGATGTCGGCGAGCGACTCCTCCAGGTTGATCCGGGGCCGCCAGCCGAGCCGGTCGCGGGCGGTGCGCACGTCGGCCTGCTGCCAGGGCCCGCAGCCGTCGGGGTACGGGTAGGGGGCGGAGGCCAGTTGGTCGGCGATGGTCCCCTCGGTGCGGGGGGCGCCGATCATCGGGCGCTGCGGGATGCCGTGCGGGGCGTCCAGCTCGTTGAGGTTCCCGGAGTAGCCGGCGACCCGGGCCAGGACGGCGGCGGCGTCGCGGAGCCGGACCGCGCGGCCGGTGCCGATGTTGACGACGCCCTGGGCGGCGGAGAGCGAGGCCGCGTGGACGGCCCGGGCCACGTCCCGCACGTCGACGAAGTCCCGCTGCACGCCGAGTCCGCTGAGCTTGAGCTCGCCGTCCCCGGCCTGCATCGCCCGGCGCATCGCCTCGGCGAGGCGGCCGAGCGGGGAGCCGGCGGGGGTGCCGGGGCCCACGGGCGAGAAGACCCGCAGGACGACGGCGTCGAGGCCCGAGCCGAGGACGAGTTCGGTCGCGGCCAGCTTGGACACGCCGTACGGGCCGCCGGGGCGGGGCACGGCGTCCTCGGCGGTGGAGGAACCGGGCTGGCTCGGCCCGTACTCCGAGGCGCAGCCGACCTGGACGAGGCGGGCGCCGCAGCCGCTGCGGCGCAGGGCCTCGCAGACGGTGGCGACGGCGACCGTGTTGTGCCGGGTCAGGTCGCGGGCGCCGCCGCGGGTGGCGCCGGCGCAGTTGACGACGACTCCGGGGTGGACGGCGTCGAAGAAGCGGGTGAGCGCGCCGGGGCTGCCGGACGCGAGGTCGAACCGCACGTCGGCGTCGTCGCCCCGGCCCAGGGCGGTGAGGTGGACGGCCGGGTCGGCGAGCAGCCGGTCGGCGACGAAGCGGCCGATGAAGCCGTTGGCTCCGAGCAGGAGGACCCTCATCGTGCGGCCCCTTCGTGCCGACCGGCCGTTCCTCGGGATTGCGGGGTCATGGTCTTCGTTCTCCTTGCGGGGTGGTGAGGGACGGGAGGTGGGGGGCGGGGCACGCCCGCGGCGTCGGCTCCGCGGGTGTGCGGGGGTTCACGGGGCGGCGTGGGCCGAGGCCCGGACGAGGGAGCCGGTCGCGTGGGCCAGGAGGCCGAGCGCGGCGGCGCCGCAGACGAGGGTGGGGACGGCCCCGGGGCCCCAGGCGTCGACGAGGGTGCGCACCGGGACGGCGAGCGCGTCGAAGCCGGGGACGGGGAGGCGGGCGGAGAGGACGCTCGCGAGGGCGAGCGCCTCGGCGGCGCAGGCCGCGGCGAGGGCGGCCGAGGCCGTCTCGGGGTGGCCGTGGACGGTGAGGAGGCGGGCGAGCAGGAGGAGCGCGCCGAGGGCGAGGGCCCCCGGGCCGGCTCCGGTGGGGAGGAGGAGGGCGGCGAGGGCGAGGAGTTGGAGGGTCACGGTGCCGAGGAGCAGCGGCCGGACGGCGGCGGCGAAGTCGGCGAGGCCCCGGCTGTCGGCGATCCGGCGGCGGGCCCGGCGGGCGAAGAGGTGGGCGCACCAGGCGGCGGGGGCGACGGCGAGCGCGAGGCCCAGGAGGGGGCCGGGGGTGAGCTCCCAGAGGTCGTCGGGGCCGCCGGTGAGCACCTCCCCGAGGAGCCCGTCGCCGCCGACCGCGTACGCCAGGAGCCAGAGGGTCCAGAGGCGGGCGGCGGGCACGGTCCGCCCGCCGGGCGCGCGGAGGGGGCCGCGCCGGACGGCGAGGAACAGCGCCCCGCCGAGCCCGAGGGCCCCGGCGGCGCCGACGGCGGCGCGCACGGACCCGTGGGTGAGGGCGAGTCCGAGCCCGGCGAGGGCGGCGACGGCGCCGGGCGCGAGCACGGCGAGCGCCCAGGGGACGACGGGCTCCCGCCGGTCCTCGGCGGTGCGCGTCTCCTCCCGGCGGCGCGGCACGCGCGCGTACAGCTCCTCGGCGAGCGAGAACACGTCCCGGTGCCGGTAGCGGGCGGCGGTCCGGTCGGTGAACCCCCGCGCTTCGAGCCCGGTGGCCACGTCGAGGGGGTCGACGGCCCGCTCGCACAGGTCCCGGTGCCGGTGCATGAGCACGCGGACGGGGTCGGCGGCGCCGTGGTGGCGGGGGCGGGGGGCGGCGGGGGCGGCCGGGGGCGGCGGGGGCGCGGGGGCCGTGTCCGGGGAGGGGGCCGTGTCCGGAGCGGGGGCCGTGTCCGGAGCGGGGGCCGTGTCCGGAGCGGGGGCCGTGTCCGGAGCGGGGGCCGTGTCCGGAGCGGGGGCCGGGGCGTCCCGGTCCGCCGACGGCTCGTCCCGGTCCTCGCCTCCGCTTCCGCTTCCGCGAGCGTTCCGGTCTCCGCTCCCGTGGGCACCCTCGTCTTCGCTCCCGCGAGCGTCCTGGTCTTCGCCCTCGCGAGCGTTCTCGCCTTCACTCCCGCGAGCGTTCTCGCCCTCGTCCCCGTGGGCTTCCTCGTCCCCGCTCCCGTGGGCGGGCACGGGCGCGAGCGGTGGCCGCGGCGGTTCGGCGGGCCGGTCCTCCCGGTCCTCCTGGTCCTTCCGGAGGGCGGGGGCGGTCGGGTGGGGCCGCAGGGGTGTCGCCGTGGCCGCCCCCGGGGCCTGGACTATCCCGGGCGGGGCCTCCTCGGCGGTGCCGGCCCGGAGGGCGGGGGCGCCGAGGAGGGCCTCGGAGCGGGCGTCCCAGGCTCCGGGGCTGGTCGGGGCGGCGGAGCCGCGCATGGGGTCGTCTCCTTCAGGCATCGGGGGCTCCCGTGCCCGCGGTCACGGCTCCGGGGTTCCAACTGCCCGGCACGTGCGCCTCGGCGGGGTGGGCGAAGAGGGCTCCGTCGCCGGGGCGGTGGCGCACCGGCGCGCGGGAGAGGAGTTCGAGGTAGATGCCGCGGAAGGCGGCCAGGTTCTGTTCGACGGTGAAGAGTTCGAGCGCGCGGGCGCGGGCGGCGGCGCCGAGCCGGTGCCGCCGCCCGGGGTCGCGCAGCAGCGCGAGGCACGCGTCGGCGAGCGCCCGGGGGTTGCGCGGGGGCACGACGAGCCCGGTGCCGCCGATGATCTCGACGACCGCGCCGACGTCGGTCGAGACGGTGGCCCGCGCGCAGAACATCGCCTCGACGAGACCGGCCGGGAAGCCCTCGACGGTGCTGGAGAGCACGACGACCGCGGCGGAGGCGTAGGTGTCCTCCAGGGTGGGCGCCTCCGGGCCGCCGAGCTCCTCGAAGGAGACGGGGTTCTCGCCGACGGCGTGCGCCCCGGCGGCCTCGTCGGGGAAGAGCTGCGCGGCGAACCCCTTGCAGTGGGCGAGGTACGCGTCGGCGCCCGGATCCCGCACGGGGACGGTGACGATCCGCAGCCGGGCGTCGGGCTGCCGGGCCCGGACGTCGGCGAAGGCGTGCAGCAGGGCGACGAGGTCCTTGGCGGGTTCGGCGCGGCCGACCCAGACCAGGGTGGTGGGGTCGCCGCTCTCCTCGTCCTCGCCGACCTCCTCGAAGCGGTCGGCCGCCATGCCGGGGTGGACGGTGCGGACGCGGGCCCGGTCGGCGCCGCACTTCTCCTGCCAGCGGCGGGTGTGGGCGTTGCCGGGGGTGAGCAGGGCGGCCTGCCGGTAGACCTCGGCGGCGAGCCGCCCGTGGAGGGAGGCGAGCAGGGTGCGCAGGGGCGCGGAGCGGTCGGTGCCGGCGGCCGAGAGGTAGTGGGCGCGGAGCTGGACGCCGTACTCGGTGACCAGGAGCGGGGTCCCGAAGAAGCGGGTGGCCAGGAGTCCGGGGAGGGCGGTGGTGCCTCCGGCGGCGGCGTGGCAGAGGTCGGCCGCGCCGAGGGCGTCCTCCTCGTACCAGTCGAGGGAGAGGGGGCGCAGGACCCGCTCCAGGTGCTCGGCGAAGGCGAGGTGGTCGGGGAGTCCGGCGGCGGCCGCGCCCCGGCGTGCGCCGGGCGCGCGGCAGGCGGTTTCGAGGGCGCGGACGGCGTCGTCGGAGCGGAGCGCGCCGGGCAGTCCGCCGCGCTCGCGGGCCAGTTCGGCGAGCGCGTAGAGCCCTTCGGCGAAGGCGTCCGCGCCCTCGGAACCGCCCGCCGCCTCCTCCGCGCAGAGGCCCGTGGCGAGCCGCTCGTACGCCGCGGTGAAGCGGTGGCGGTCGCGGCGGCCGTAGGCGCGGCGGGCGGCGCGGGCCGTGCCGGGCGCGGTCCGTTCGAGGAGGCTGCCGGAGGCGTCCCCGGGGTCGGCGGCGCGGACGAGCCGGGCGTGGGGGGGCAGCGACAAGGTGGCGCCGGTGGAGGACGGGCGGCCGACGGCGTACAGGTCGAACCGGTGCTGTCCGAGTCCGCGCACGAGCCGCTCGCACCAGACCCCGGACTCACCGACGGCGTACGGGTAGCAACCCTCCGTGAGCAGTCCGATCCGCACGCGTGCACCCCCGATCTCCCTTGACGGCGGCCACCGTTGGTCCGGTGACTCGCAGCGGGAAGAACGTAAACAAAGAAGTCGGTGGTGGGGCGGGCGGGGGGGGGGGGCCCCCCCCCCGGGGGGGGGGGGGGGGGGGGGGGGGGCCCCCCCCCCCGGGGGTGGCGGGGAGGGGCGGGCCCGGGGCGGGGGGGGGGCACCCCGCCCCCGGCCCGCCCCGC
>NZ_JBIAEA010000004.1:620395-871493 GCF_042868165.1 Streptomyces sp. NPDC007872 | reverse complement strand
TCTTGGCCCTGCCCCCCCCCCCGCGCCCCCCCCCGTCCGGGCGGGCCGCGCCGCCCGGGGGGGCGCGGCCCCCGCCCCCCCCCGGCCGGGCCCCCCCCGGGGGGGGGGGGGCGCGGCGGGGGGCCCCCCCCACCACCGGAAGGGGTGAATGCTCGTAACTTTCCCACCCCGGTCGCGTTCTGTCGCGGTAAGCGGCGGAACGGTGACGGAGGGTCAGACGACGGCCGGCTCCCGGCCCTGCTCGCCGAGCCGTTCCCGGCGCCGTTCCCGGCGCGCCGCCGCGAGGACCGGGTCGAGCGAGGGGACGGCGGCGAGCAGCTCCCGGGTGTAGGGGTCCCGGGGCGTCCCGTACACCTCCTCGACCGTGCCCTGTTCGACGATCCGGCCGCCGCGCATGACGGCGACCCGGTCGCTGACCCGGCGGACGACCGCGAGGTCGTGGGCGATGAAGACGAGCCCGAGGCCGAGTTCGGCCTGGAGCTCGGCGAGCAGCGCGGTCACCTGGGCCTGGGTGGTGACGTCGAGCGCGGAGACGGGTTCGTCGCAGACGACGATCCGGGGTTCGGCGGCGAGCGCGCGGGCGATGCCGACGCGCTGGCGCTGGCCGCCGCTGAACTCGTGCGGGTAGGCGTCGTACCGGTCGGGTTCGAGCCCCACCCGGTCGAGCAGCTCCCGCACCCGGTCGCGGATCCGCTTCTCGTCGCGCTCCCCCGCCGCCCGGAGCGGGTCGGCGATCGACTCGCCGACGGAGCGGCGCGGGTTGAGGGAGGCGACGGGGTCCTGGAAGACCATCTGGAGTTCGCGGCGGTACGGGCGCAGTTCCCGCTCCGGCAGGGCCCCGATCTCCGTCCCCCCGTAGCGGAGCCGGCCGCCGGTCGGGTCGAGGAGGCGCAC
This sequence comes from Streptomyces sp. NPDC007872, assembly GCF_042868165.1. Classification (NCBI taxonomy): domain Bacteria; kingdom Bacillati; phylum Actinomycetota; class Actinomycetes; order Kitasatosporales; family Streptomycetaceae; genus Streptomyces; species Streptomyces sp. NPDC007872. Next base: position 870,599 of record NZ_JBIAEA010000004.1, on the reverse strand, counting down.
CAGCATCCGGCCGAGGGTGGTCTTGCCGCTGCCGGACTCCCCGACGACGCCGAGCGTCTCGCCCGCGCGGACGGTGAGGGAGACGTCGTCGACGGCGGTCACGGCCCGCTTGCCGCGCCCGAACTCCCGTCGCAGGCCGACCGCTTCGAGCAGCGGTTCCCCCTGGCCGACCTGGCCTGCCGGGGTCCTGACCGGCCCGTCGAGCCGGGGCACGGCGGAGAGGAGCGTGCGCGTGTACGGCTCCGAGGGGGCGCCCAGGAGGCCGGCGACGGGGCCGCGTTCGACCTCGCGCCCGTCGCGCATGACGAGCACCTCGTCGACGCTCTCGGCGGCCACGCCCACGTCGTGGGTGACCAGGAGCAGCGCGGTGCCGGTCTCGCGGCGCAGCTCGTGCAGCAGGTCGAGGATCTGGGCCTGCACGGTGACGTCGAGGGCGGTGGTCGGCTCGTCGGCGACGAGGAGCCGGGGCTCGCAGGCGAGGGCCATCGCGATGAGGGCGCGCTGGCGCATGCCGCCGCTGAACTCGTGCGGACGGGAGCGGGAGCGGCGGGCCGCGTCGGGGATGCCGACCCGGTCGAGGACGTCCACGGCGCGGGCGCGGGCGGCCTTCCGCGAGCCCCCGGCGTGGATCCGGTACACCTCGGCGATCTGGTCGCCGACGGCGTAGTAGGGGTCGAGGGAGGACAGCGGGTCCTGGAAGACCATGGCGGCGACTCCGCCGCGCAGCCGCCGCAGGTCGGCGGGGCCCGCGGTGGCGACGTCGACGCCGCCGACGCGCACGGTGCCGGTGACCCGGGCGCCGGTTCCCCGGTGGAGGCCGAGGAGGGCGCCGGCGACGGTGGACTTGCCGCTGCCGGACTCCCCGACGAGGGCGAGCGCGCGGCCCTCGGCGAGGGTGAGGGAGAGCCCGTCGACGGCCCGTACGGAGCCGTCCGCGCGGTCGAAGGAGACCGTCAGGTCCCGCACCTCGACCAGGGGGCCCGGGGCCTCGGACGGGGCCGGTCCGGAAGCGGTCCCGGACGGGGCCGGTCCGGAAGCGGTCCCGGTCGTCACGTCGGGACCACCCTTCTCGGTCGTCACGTCAGGACCACCCTTCGGTCGGCGGCCGCGTACAGCAGGTCCGCGAGGACGTTGGCGAGGACGACGGCCGTGCCCATCACCATGACCACGCCGACCACCACGGGCAGGTCGATCTGGCGGACCCCGTCGATGAGGGTCTTGCCGAGGCCGGGGATGCCGAAGAGGGACTCGGTGAGCACGGCCCCGCCGAACATCGAGCCGAGGTCGACGGCGCTGATCGCGATCACCGGCGGGACGGCGCCGCGCAGGGCGTGCCGGGTGACGACGGACCGCTCCCCCACCCCGTAGGCGCGGAAGGTCCGGATGTGGTCCTCGGCGAGCGTCTCCAGGGTGGAACTGCGGGTGAGGCGGGCGTACTTGGCGGATTCGAAGAAGCCGAGGGTGATCCAGGGCAGCAGCATGTTCCAGGCCCACTGCTCGGGGTCCTCGCCCAGCGGCACGTAGCTGGGGAAGGGCAGCCACTGGAGGTAGGCGCAGACGGCCATGAGGAGGAGCAGGCCCAGGATGAAGACGGGCGTGCCGGTGCCGGCGAGGGTGAGGACGGTGAGGACGCGCTCGGTGATCCCGCCCCGGCGCAGGGCCGAGAGCAGTCCGGTGCCGACGCCGACGACGAGCCAGACGACCATGGCGCCGAGGGCGAGGGAGGCGGTGGCGGGCAGGCGCTCCAGGACGAGCCGGGTGACCTGTTGGTCGCTCTGGTAGGAGAGGCCGAGGCAGGGCGCGTCGCAGTGCACGACGGAGGTCCCGGTGGAGTAGTCGCGGCCGGTGAACACGCCCTGGAGGAAGTGCAGGTACTGCGCGAACACGCTCTGGTCCAGGCCGAGTTGCTCGCGCACCTGGGCGATCTGCTGGGGGTTGCAGCGCTCGCCGCAGGCCAGCCGGGCGGGGTCGCCGGGAGCCAGGTAGAAGAGGCCGTACACGAGGACCGAGAGCGCCAGGAGGACGAGCGCGGCACCCGCGAGCCGCTTGAGGACGAAGCGGGTCATCGGGAGGACTCCTTACGGGTGCCCACGCGCAGCCGGCTCGCCTCGCGCGGGTCGAGGGCCGTGCGGACCGCGTCGCCGAGGACGGTGAAGGCGAGCACGGTGGCGAAGAGCAGTCCGGCGGGCAGCAGGACGTACGCCGGGTCGGCGCGGAACCAGGTCTGCGCGGTCGACAGCATCTGCCCCCAGGACGGGGTGGGCGGGGTGACGCCGACGCCGAGGAAGGAGAGGGACGCCTCGACGACGATGTTGGTGGGGACGAGGATCGCCGCGTAGGTGATGACGGGGGCGGCGAGCGCGGGCAGCAGCTCCCGGCGGGCGGTCCGCCACCGTCCGGAGCCGGCGAGGCGGGAGGCGGCGACGAAGTCGAGGCTCTTGAGGGTGAGCGTCTGGGCGCGCACGATCCGGGAGGTGCCGGCCCAGCCGAGGAACCCGATGACGAGGATCAGGAGCAGCGGCCGGGGGAAGTCGCGGGGGACGACGGCGGTCAGCGCGATGGCGAGGACCAGCATCGGCAGGGCGACGAGGACGTCGGTGGCGCGGCCGAGGACGGCGTCGACCCAGCGGTTGCCGAGTCCGGCGGCGAGGCCGACGAGGACGCCGAGGAGGATCTGGACGGCGGTGGCGCCGATGCCGACGAGCAGCGAGATCCGGGCGCCGTACAGGAGCCGGACGAACAGGTCGCGGCCGGTGCCCGGTTCGACGCCGAGCCAGTGGTCGGCGCTCGCGCCGCCGAAGGAGCCGTACGGGACGCCGCCGCGCGCCGAGTCGACGAGGTCGTCGTGGTACGCGTACGCGTCCTGGCCCTCCAGGGAGGCGAGCAGCGGCGCGGCGAGGGCGAGGAGGACGAGCAGGAGCAGGACGGCGGAGGAGGCGAGGGCGGCCGGGCGGGTGCGCAGCCGTCGCCACACCTGCCGGGCGGCGCCCGTGGCGGGGATCCCCGCCACGGGCGCCGGCGTGTCGGTCGGGGTGGTCACTTGACCGCGACCTGCGAGACGTCGAGGACTCCGGTCCAGTCGCTGATGACGACGTTCTTGACGTCCTTGCCGACGAGCCGCTTGTAGACCGGGTGGAAGAGGGGCACGTCGAGGGCCTGCGCGCCGATCTTCTTGTCGAGGGCGCCCCAGCGCGCGGCGGCGGCCTTGAGGTCGGTCAGCTTGTTGATCTCGTCGATCTCCTTGTTGACCGCCGGGTCGTCGAGCTGCGCGTGGTTGTAGTTGGAGCCGTTGGTGACGATCTGGCGTCCGTCGAAGATCGGCGCGAGGAACGGGCCGCCGGCCGGCCAGTCGGCGCCCCAGCGGGAGAGGAAGAAGCCGGGGGCGTCCTTGACGCTCCAGCGCTTCTCGTTGAAGGAGTTGGGCTCCTGGCCGTCGAGCTTGACGGTGATGCCGGCCTTGCCGAGGGCCTCCTGGACGGCGGTGGCGATCTCGGGGCTGGTGGTGCGGTTCTGGGCGGTGGAGTGCAGCAGGGTGACGGTGAGGCCGTTCGGGAAGCCGGCCTCCTTCAGGAGCTGCCTGGCCTTCTCCGGGTTGCCCGTCTTACCGGCCGGGAAGTGGTCGTACGGCGTGAAGCCGAAGGCCTTCTGCTCGGGCAGGAAGGTGGTGGCGGGCTCGGCGAGCGCGGAGCCGCCGGCGGCGTTGACGACGCTGGTGCGGTTGACCGCGTACGAGACGGCCTGGCGGACCTTGGGGTTGTCGAAGGGCTTCACCTTCGGGTTGAAGGCGATGTAGTTGGTGAAGCCGAAGTGGCCGGTGCCGACGCGGGCGGCGAGCGCCTTGTCCGAGCCGATCTGGGCGAGTTCGGCGGGGCCCAGGTTGGTGTCGGTGGTGACGGCGGCGGCGTCGGCGCCGGAGGAGGTGGCGAGGCGCTGGTTGATGACGGCCTCGTCGAGCCCGGACCGGACGTCGATCTTGTCGGGGTAGGCCTTGCGCTCCTCGTCGGTCTCGGGATCCCAGTGCTCGTTGCGCTCCAGGACGAGGCGCTCGCCGTCGTTCTCGTTGCTCACGACCTTGTACGGGCCGGAGGAGACGGGGTGCTCCTCGTACTTGGCGCCCTTGTCCTTGGCCTTGGGGACGGGGGCGAACTGCGTCTGGGTGGCGACGAAGGGGAACTCGCCCTCGGGCTTCTTCAGCTTGAAGACGATGGTCTTCGGGTCGGGGGTGACGATCGAGGCGAGGCCCTTGGGGTCCTTGTAGGGGCCCTGGTAGGTGTCGCCGCCGATCAGCCAGTCGCGCAGGTAGGGGGCGCCGCCGGAGAGCTCGGCGGCGAAGGAGCGCTCGATGCCGTACTTGACGTCGGCGCTGGTGATGGGCGTGCCGTCCTCGAACTTCAGCCCGTCCTTGAGGGTGTACGTCCACTCGGTGGCGTCCTTGTTGGGGCGGCCGGTGTCGGTGGCCAGGTCGGGGACGACCTGGGTGCCGGCGGCGCCCGCCTCGCGGTTGCGGGTGGTGAGCGTGCGGAAGACGAGGGAGGGGACGTTGCCGCCGCCGGAGGTGTAGAGGCGGGCGGGGTCGAAGTCGGTCTGGGCCTCGGCGTTGAGGACGGTGAGCGTGCCGCCCTTCCGCGGGGCGGACGAGCCCTTGCCGGAGGTGCCGTCCTTGGCGCCGGCGTCCTCGGGTCCCGCGCAGGCGGCGGCGCCCGAGGCCAGGACGACACTGACGGCGGCCGCTGCCACGCGGCGGGAAATGACGGACGGTTGACGCATCGGGGAAGACCTCTCGGAGAACTGCGGCGGAAGGAAGGGGAATTCCTCGCGGGCAGCGGCGAGAGACGGTGTTTCCGGCATTTCCGGTGTTTCCGGCGTTTCCGTTGTTCTCAGGGAATCGCCGGGCGTTCCTGACTCACGGAGGCCGCGCCCACGGGGACGGAACCCGGGCGCGGAAAGGCGTCGGCGATGGCGGGAAACGCGAAGGGGCCGACCTGCGCTCGGGCGGTGGTCAGCGACAGAGAACGTCGGACACGGCATGCCGGGACACGCCGATGAGCGCCAGCTCAAGGGCGGCGCGCTCGGAAACGGCGTGACGGGTCGACATGCCGAGAAATATGGACGAACACGCGAGCGATGTCAACGCGATGCGCATTGCTTTTGAGACAAGCGTCTCGACATGCGATCGGCCACGGGCCGGCCCTCGGCCGGGATCGCTCTCAACTTCCGGGGTGTACCCAGGGGTTGGGACGGCACGGGATGCCGTCGATGTTCAGGGACTTGGTCTGCTGCTGCATCACGGGAGCGAGCGCGCCGGGAGTGCGGCAGGACACGTGGTTGTGCCCGAGCCGGTGGCCCACCTCGTGGTTGATGAGCATCTGGCGGTAGGCGTACATGGCCTTGGGTCCGAAGGTGCCGGAGCCCTGGGCCCAGCGGAACGCGTTGATCATCACGCGCTCCGTGGAGGCGGAGTCGCAGGACACGTTGTCGACCGTCGTGTCGAGCCCGGACTTCCGGCACCAGGCGGCGGTGGTGCCGGGGCTGGCGAGCGTGATGACGAACTCCGGCTCCCCGCTGGAGACCCGCTCGAACGCCATCGCGCCGTCGCCGGCCCAACTGCGGGGGTCGTTCAGGGTCTTCTGCACGGCGTCGGCGAAGAGCTTCGGGTCGAGCCCGATCCCCTTCTCCACGTCGACCCGGTAGCGGATGAGCCGCCCCTTGCCGGGCGCCTTCTGGAACCCCTGGACGGCCTCGAAGGCGCCGGACCCCTTCAACGCGGGGTCGATGGGGAACTGACGGGTCATGAGCTGCTCGTACGTGGGCGCCGGGGGCTTCGAGGGCAGCGCCGGGAGCGACGGGGCGGTCCGGCCGTCGGAGCGGGAGGCGGAGGAGTCGTCCACGGCCCGCTCGGCCGGTTCCCCGGCGGCGCGCGGGGCGGGCGAGGACGCCTCCTGGTCGGTGACCTGTCCGGCGACGACGACGGCGAGGACGGTGGCGACGGCGGCGGCCGCGACCCCGGCGAGGGTGCGGCCGAGCCCGCCCCGGCCGGCCGGGACCTCCGCCCCCTCCTCGTCCTCGTGACGGGGCCCGGGGACGAACGGCCCCTGCTCGCCGGCCCGTTCGGGCTCGGCGGTCAGGGTCCGGCCGCGCCGGCCGCCGTACGGGGCGGGGCGCGCCCCGCCCTCGTCGTGCTGCGGGTGCCCGCCCCGCACGGCGCTCGCCCGGTGGACGGGGACGCCGCGGGCGGGGGTGCCGGAGGCGTCGCGCGCGGGCGTGCCGTGCGCGGGGGTTCCATGAGCCGGCGTCCCGTGCGCCGGGGTGCCGTGCGCCGGCGTCCCGTACGCCCGGGGTCCCTGTGCGGGAGCCCCGTAGGACGGCGAACCGTGCGTCCCGTACGCCGGCGTCCCGGCGGGCGGTGTGCCCGTCGGGTCCCGGCCGTCGTCGGTCGCGGTCGCGGTCCTGCGGCGGCGGCCCGTGCCGGGGGCCGGTCCGGTCGCGCCCGGTTCCGCCCCGGTCCGTCGCTGTCCCGCGTCCCGCGTCCGGCCGGTGTCGACCGGCGCGGGCGCGGCGCCCTTGCGGCTGTGTCGTCCCACGCCCCGTATCAGCTCCCGCCGTGATCGGCGATCAGTTCCCGGGCGGCCTGGGCGACCGTCTCGGGGTACTCCATCATCGCCACGTGCCCCGCGTCGGGCAGGGTCAGCAGGCGCGCGCCGCGGAAGGCGGTGGCCGCCCTCCGGGCCATCCGGAACGAGACGAGCCGGTCGCGCCCGCCGTAGACCAGCAGCGTCGGGGCGAGGACCCGCTCGGCCTGCCGCCACAGCCCGTGCTGCCCGCCGAGGGTGTACGCGTCGACGATGCCGCGCGAGGAGCGGGCCATCGCGTCCCAGAAGTACGGGAGCTCCAGGCGCCGCTCCATCTCCTCGACCGCGTGCAGGAAGCCCTCGTCGGTCACCCGGCCGGGGTCGCCGTAACAGAGCGCCATGACCCCGCGGACCCGCTGCTCGGCCGTCCAGTCCCTGGTCAGCCGGGCGAAGAAGGAGGAGACGCCGGGCAGCGCGAGCAGCGCGGTGGGCCAGGCGCTGCGCTGGGCGCGCAGCTCGGGCAGGGCCGGCGAGATCAGCGTGAGGGTGCGGACCAGGTCGGGCCGGGCGGCGGCGACGCGGGTGGCGACGGCGCCGCCCAGCGAGTTGCCGAAGAGGTGGACCGGTCCGCGCCGCCCGGAGTCGAGGAGCCGGATGACGGCGCGGGCGTGCCCGGTGACCGAGTAGTTGCCGTCCGCGGGCGGCGGGGAGACGCCGAAGCCGGGCAGGTCGACGGCCTCGCCGTCGACGAGGTCCGCGAGCAGCGGCATCAGGGCGGACCAGTTCTGCGAGGAGCCGCCGAGGCCGTGGACGTACAGCGCGGGCGGCAGTCCCGGCCGGTCGCCCGGCCGGGCGCGGACGGTCAGGCTGAGGCCGGGCAGGGTGACGGAGCGGAGCTCCTCGCCGTCGGCGACCCGCACGGCGCGGGACCGTGACGCGGGTGGTGCGGCGGCGGTCCGGGTTTCCGGCAGCTCGGTCGAGGACATGGCCGCAATATTACGAGACGATCACGCGCCCCCGTGTGTGGGTGCGGTCACAAGTCCGTGTGCGGCGGGGCGCGTGTACTCCTAGGCTCGGAGGGAAGCCGTCGGGCAGGGCCTCGGCCCGTCCACCGGAGGGAGCCGCATGACTGTCGATCCGACCGAGCCGGACACGTTCGCCGAAGAGGAGGTCGTCGAGTTGCACGAGGAGACGCCGGAGGCCGACGCCGCCGAGCAGCACGCCGAACTCAGGCCGAGCGAGGACGAGCCGCCGACCCACGTCGAGCGCGATTCGGCGAACGAGGCCGACGCGTCCGAGCAGGCCCGCGTCGTCGCCCTGGACGAGGACGACTACCGCTGAACGTCCGGCCGGACACGGGGGCGCACGCGCGGACGGACGCCGGGAGCGGCCGCCGCCGGGCCGTACGCGGCGCCGATTCGTCCGGTCCGATACCGGACCGACTGTCGACCCCGGTGTCCGGTCCGTGAAATTCTGCGTCCGCACCGCGCACAGCCGGGTTACCCAAAAGTACGATGGCGGCGCGTCGCTACAGCGCGCATGGATCGATTCTTGGGAGGCCGCGTGAGCGCCATCGAGCAGACAGAGGCAGCACGCCCCCGGGGCACGCGCCTGCCGCGACGTGCCCGGCGGAACCAGCTCCTCGGCGCGGCCCAGGAGGTCTTCGTCGCCCAGGGGTACCACTCCGCGGCCATGGACGACATCGCCGAGCGGGCGGGCGTCAGCAAGCCGGTGCTCTACCAGCACTTCCCGGGGAAGCTGGACCTCTACCTGGCCCTCCTCGACCAGCACTGCGAGGCGCTCCTCCTGGCGGTGCGCACCGCGCTCGCCTCCACCACGGACAACAAGCTCCGGGTCGCGGCGACCATGGACGCGTACTTCGCCTACGTCGAGGACGAGGGCGGCGCGTTCCGGCTGGTCTTCGAGTCCGACCTGACCAACGAGCCGGCCGTGCGCGAGCGCGTGGACCGGGTCAGCCTCCAGTGCGCCGAGGCGATCTCCCAGGTGATCGCCGAGGACACCGGCCTGTCCAAGGACGAGTCGATGCTGCTCGCCGTGGGCCTCGGCGGCGTCTCCCAGGTCGTGGCCCGCTACTGGCTGTCGAGCGAGTCCCCCATCCCGCGCGACAAGGCGGTGGAGCTGCTCACCTCGCTCGCCTGGCGCGGCATCGCGGGTTTCCCGCTCCACCCGGTCGACGGCCAGTTGAGCGCCGAGGGCCACTGACCCGCGCCTCCCCGGCGCGCGTCCGCTCCTGGCGCGCGTCCGCTCCTGGCGCGCGTCCACTCCTGGCGCGTGTTCGCTCCTGGCGTGCGGCGAGCACACCGTGCGTGTCCCCTCACCGGGCTAATGTGTGCAGCGTACGGCGCGGATGAATCGCGCAACGCTGACCGTTCGGAGGGACATAGCCGTGGAGGTCAAGATCGGCGTGCAGCACGCACCCCGGGAGATCGTTCTGGAGAGCGGGCAGTCCGCCGAGGAGGTCGAGCGCGCCGTTGCCGACGCGCTGGCCGGCAAGTCGCAGCTCCTCAGCCTCGCGGACGAGAAGGGCCGCAAGATCCTCGTTCCTGCCGACAGGATCGCGTACGTGGAGCTCGGCGAGCCCGCCGTCCGCCGCGTGGGGTTCGGCGCGATCTGAGCCCGGGAGCCATCGGAAGGGCCCGGCGGACCGTCCTCGGTCCGCCGGGCCCTTTCGTGTGTCCGTATGCCCGTATGTCCACGTCGGGCGGTACGGGAGGATTGCGCGCCGGACGCCACGGGTAGGGAGGAACTCGACCGCACCACCCGCCCCGCACCCCTCGCGAGGTGATCCCCCGATGTACCTGGAAGCCCTCGGCTCCGCCCTGTTCGGTCTCGTCCTGGCCTGGGCCGCCCTGCACCGGCTGCCCGACCGTCTCCCCGGCCGGGGGCCCGTCCTCGCCACCGGCGCGCTCGGCGGGGTGTTCGGCGCGTTCGTCACCCACGGGGCGCTCGGCCCCGGTCACCCCTTCGCCACCCTGGTGGGTGCCGTGGCGGTGGCGGCGGTGGTGCTGTCGCTGCTGGTCCGCCCCCGGGCCGCGCGCCGGCTGCGCCGGTCGGCGACGGGCCGGTCGGCGACGGTCTGAAGCGCCGCCGCCCCGTCCGTACGATCCGCGTGACGGATCCCTAGGCGGCGAGGCCCAGGGCGGCCATGCGCTTGGTGTGCGCCTCGGTGATCCGGGAGAACATCCGGCCGACCTCCGCGAGGTCGAAGCCGTCCGCGACGCCGCCGACCAGCATCGTGGAGAGCGCGTCCCGCTCGGCCACCACGCGCTGGGCCTGGGAGAGCGCCTCGCCCATCAGGCGGCGCGCCCAGAGCGCGAGCCGGCCGCCGACGCGCGGGTCGGCGTCGATCGCGGCGCGGACCTTCTCCACGGCGAAGTTGCCGTGGCCGGTGTCGTCGAGCACGGAGAGCACGAGGGCACGGGTGTCGGAGTCGAGCCGGGCCGCGACCTCCCGGTAGAAGTCGCTGGCGATCGAGTCGCCCACGTACGCCTTGACCAGGCCCTCCAGCCAGTCCGACGGCGCGGTCTGGCGGTGGAAGTCGTCGAGCGCCTTCGCGAAGGGCTCCATGGCCTCCGTCGGCTCCGCGTCGACGGCCGCGAGACGGCCCCGGAGCTGCTCGAAGTGGTGGAACTCGGCCGAGGCCATCTTCGCCAGCTCCGCCTTGTCCGCGAGGGTCGGCGCCAGCTTGGCGTCCTCGGCGAGCCGCTCGAAGGCCGCCAGCTCCCCGTAGGCGAGGGCGCCGAGGAGGTCGATCACGGCGGCGCGGTACTGCGGCTCGGCGGAAGCCGTCGCCCAGTCCTTGGCGGCGATCCCGGTGGGTGTGGCGTTGTCAGGCGTCTCCATGGAGCGCACAATAGCCCGCCCGCACGGCCCGGTAAGGCCCTGGTCAATCAGTGTGACCGTGCCCTCATCACGTTTTCCCCCAACACACATGCGCGATTCCGGGGTACAGTGGTAAGGCGCCTGCTGAGTATGCGGACATGCTTTCGCACGTTCGGATGTATCCGGTGGGCCGACTCATGAATGAGGATGCCCGGTCGGTGGCCCGATCGGCTCCGGCCCGACAGCCCTTCCGGCGGACCCGCGGAAGGGTCACCCTCAGCGGTACGACGCTCGAGCGACGGCAGTGGTCCCGTGCCACCCGGCGGCGGTCTTCCCGATCGCGCCGACAGTGATCCGGCACGGTACGACCCCCTTCGTTCGCCTCGCGCCGCGTCTCACAGAAGAGGCAGCACCCTGACTACGACTTTCCGAGAGCTCGGAATCCTTTCCGAGACGGCCGAGGCCCTGGAGGCCGTCGGCATCGTGAACCCCTTCCCCATCCAGGAGATGACCCTCCCGGTCGCCCTCACCGGCACCGACGTCATCGGCCAGGCCAAGACCGGCACGGGCAAGACCCTCGGCTTCGGCCTGCCGATCCTGGAGCGCGTGACCGTCCCCTCGGACGTCGAGGCCGGCCGGGCGAAGCCCGAGCGGCTCACCGACGCCCCGCAGGCGCTCGTCGTCGTGCCCACCCGCGAGCTGTGCACCCAGGTCACCAACGACCTGCTGACCGCCGGCAAGGTGCGCAACGTGCGCGTGCTCGCCATCTACGGCGGCCGGGCGTACGAGCCGCAGGTCGAGGCGCTCCAGAAGGGCGTCGACGTGGTCGTCGGCACCCCCGGCCGCCTGCTCGACCTGGCCGGCCAGCGCAAGCTCGACCTCTCCCACGTCAAGGTCCTCGTCCTGGACGAGGCCGACGAGATGCTCGACCTGGGCTTCCTGCCCGACGTCGAGAAGATCATGAACATGCTTCCGGCGAAGCGCCAGACCATGCTGTTCTCGGCCACCATGCCGGGCGCGGTCATCGGCCTGGCCCGCCGCTACATGTCGCAGCCGACGCACATCCGCGCCACCTCGCCCGACGGCGAGGGCGTCACCGTCGCCAACATCAAGCAGCACGTCTACCGCGCGCACTCGATGGACAAGCCGGAGCTGGTCTCCCGCATCCTTCAGGCCAACGGCCGCGGGCTCGCGATGATCTTCTGCCGCACCAAGCGCACGGCGGCCGACATCGCCGAGCAGTTGGAGCGCCGCGGCTTCGCCTCCGGCGCCGTCCACGGCGACCTGGGCCAGGGCGCCCGCGAGCAGGCGCTGCGCGCCTTCCGCAACGGCAAGGTCGACGTGCTCGTCTGCACCGACGTCGCCGCGCGCGGCATCGACGTCGAGGGCGTCACCCACGTCATCAACTACCAGTCGCCGGAGGACGAGAAGACGTTCCTCCACCGCGTGGGCCGCACCGGCCGCGCGGGCGCGAAGGGCACGGCGGTGACCCTGGTCGACTGGGACGACATCCCGCGCTGGCAGCTCATCAACAAGGCGCTCGGCCTGGACTTCCACGAGCCGGTCGAGACGTACTCCAGCTCCCCGCACCTGTACGAGGAGCTGGACATCCCGGCGGGCACCAAGGGCATCCTGCCCCGCGGCGAGCGGACCCGCGCGGGTCTGGGCGCGGAGGAGCTGGAGGACCTGGGCGAGCCCGGCGGACGCCGTGGCCGCGGCCCGAAGGCGGCGGAGCGGACCGAGGAGCGCCCGGAGCGCACCCGGACCCCGCGCCAGCGCCGGCGCACCCGGGGCGGCGGCGACGCCGTCGACGCCCCGGCGCCCTCGGAGCGCACCGACGCCGCCCAGGCGGCTCCGGCCGCCGTGCCGGCGGGTGACGAGGCCCGGACCGAGTCCGGTCCGCGCACCCCGCGCCGCCGCCGTCGCACCCGGGTCGGCGCCCAGGGCTCCGTGCCGGTCGCGCAGGCCGCCCCGGTCGCCGTCGCCGAGACCCCGAAGGCGGTCGAGACGCCGAAGACCGAGGCCCCGGCCCCGGCTCCGGTCGTCACGGAGACGCCGAAGGCGGAGACGCCGAAGGCGGAGGCCCCGAAGGCCGACGCGCCCAAGGCGGAAGCCCCGAAGGCCGAGGAGCCCAAGGCCCCCCGTCGCCGCACCCGCGCCGCCCGTCCGGAGGCCGTCCAGGCCGCCCCGGCGGTCCGTACCCCCGCGGCTCCCGCCGCCCCGGAGCCCGCTCCGGTCGTGCGCCGCCGCCGTGCCCGGGTGCGCCCGGCCGAGGAGACCGTCTTCTTCCAGACGCCCGAGACCGCCGCGGCCGCCCTGCGCGCGCAGTCGGCCGTCGAGGCGCCCAAGGCGGAGGCCCCGGCCGCCGTCGAGGCGCCGAAGGCCGAGGAGCCGAAGCGGGCCCCGCGCCGCCGTGCGGCGGCCGGCAAGGCCGTCGAAGCCGCTCGGGCCCCCGAGGCCGTCGAGTCGGCCGTCACGACCGTCGAGCCCGTCGCCGCCCCGGTGGCCGAGCCCGTCGCCGTCGTCACCGAGGCCCCGGCCGAGGTTCCGGCCCCGCGCCGCCGCCGTACCGCCCGCAGGCCCGCCGGTTCGCCGGTGACCGCCGAGGCCCCGGCCGCCGAGCCGGTGGCCGAGCCGGTCGCGGCTCCGGTCGTCGAGGAGGCGCCCGCCCCGCGCCGCCGTCGCGCCGCCACCCGGGCCGCCGGTTCCCCGGCGTCCGCCGAGGCCGCGATCATCGTCGTACCGGCCGTGACGCCCGCGCCGGTGGCCGAGGAGGCTCCCGAGCCCACCCCGCGCCGCCGCCGTGCCGTCCGCAAGGCCACCGCCTCGCCGGTGACCGCCGAGGCGCCGGTGGCCGAGGCCCCCGCCGCCGGGCCGGTCGTCGAAGAGGCTGCCGCCCCGGTCGTCGAGCCGGTCGTCGAGGAGGCCCCCAAGAAGGCCGCCCCGCGCCGCCGCACGGCGAAGAAGGCCGTGGCCGAGGCCGCTCCGGCGGCCGAAGCCCCCGCTGCCGAGGAGGCCCCGAAGGCTCCCCGTCGCCGCGCGGCCAGGAAGACGGTCGCCGCCGAGGCGCCCGACGCCTCCGAGCCGCAGGCGCCGAAGGCTCCGGCCCGTCGCCGTACGGTGAAGAAGGCCGTCGCCGAGCCGGCCGCCGAGGCCGCGGCCGGGGACGAGGAGCCGAAGAAGGCCCCGCGCCGCCGCGCCACCAAGAAGACGGCGGCCCCGGCCGAGGGCTGAGCCCGTCCCGTGCCACCGCCGCGGCCCGTCCCCTTCCCGGGGGCGGGCCGCGGCGGTGTCCCCGGGCCGCGCCGTCCCGCCGCCCCCGGACTACAGTCCGGGTTATGAGTAAGCCCAGGTCCCTGGCCCTGCCGCCGCGCACCCGTGCCCGCCGTCTCGACACCGTGCGCGGACCGTTCGCCGTGCTCGACGCGGAGCCCGGGGGGGAGCGGCGGGGGACGGTGCTGCTGCTGCCCGGGTACACCGGCAGCAAGGAGGACTTCCTGGCCCTCCTGGAGCCGCTGACCGGTGCCGGGTACCGGGCCGTGGCCGTGGACGGGCGCGGGCAGTACGACACCCCGGGCCCCCGGGGCCGGGCCGCCTACCGCCGCCGGGCGCTCGCGCTCGACGCGGTGGCGCAGGCCCTGGCGCTCGGGGACGGTCCCGTCCATCTGGTGGGCCACTCGTTCGGCGGTCTGGTGGCCCGGGCGGCGGTGGCGGTCGCGCCGGACGCCTTCCGCTCGCTCACCCTGCTCTCCTCGGGCGTCGGGCGGGTCTCCCGGCCGCAGCGGATCCGGGTGCGGGCGCTGCGGGCCGGGCTCGCGCTGCTGTCGAAGGAGCGGGTCTGGCAGGCGATGTGCTGGCTGGACAGCCGGGGCGAGGAGCCGGACACCTCCGACGTGCCGGGGCTCGCGGACTTCCTGCTTCGCCGCTGGTCGCGCACCCGGATCGCCCAGCTCAGGGGCGCCGGGCGGCTGCTGCTCGACCGCCGGGACGGTACGGAGGAGCTGCTCGCGCTGCGGACGCCGCTGCACTTCGCGTACGGGACGGACGAGATGGTCTGGTCGACGGCGGACCTCGCCGCGGCGGCGGCCCGCACCGGCGCGCACCACACGGTGGTGGCGGGCGCGGGCCACTCCCCCAACGTGTCGCACCCCGAGGAGCTGACGGCCCGCCTCCTCGGCTTCTGGGAGCGCGCGGTCGCGCCCCGGGAGGTCAGTACTGCGCCTTGAGGTGCTGCCAGAAGCCGTCCCGCAGGGAGCGCCGGAGCGCGGCGTGGCCGCGCAGGGAGCGGCTGAGCAGGCGCTCCGCCTCGACCAGCAGGTCCTGGTCGAACGATCCGGGCAGATAGGGCGCGCCGGGCAGGAGCTCGGCGAGCCGGTCCCGGCCGCGCTCGGCGAGCCAGGCCGCCGCGATCTGCGCGCCGACGAAGCGCGCCTCCTCGCGGGAGGGCGGCGGCTCGCCCTCGTTCTCGTACGTGGTGACGGGGCGGCGGGTGACGTACGGGCGGCAGAAGTCCAGGTCGAAGGTGCGCTGGCTGTCGACCTCCCAGAGGAGGGCCTCGGCCTGGTTGCGGCCCTCGGCGGCCTCGATTCCCCAGAGGTGGACGCGGGCGCCGTAGCCCTGGGCGGCCTCGACGGCGGAGACGAGGTCCTCGTCTCCGCCGACCAGGGCGGCGTCGCTGATGGCGCGGTGGCGGGCGAGGGACTCCAGGTCCGTGCGGATGAGGGAGTCGACGCCCTTCTGCTGGTTGTTGGCGTTGAGGTTGCCCAGGCGGACCTTGACGTCGGGCAGCTCGGCGATGGCCTGCTGCTCGGGGGTGTGGATGCGGCGGCGGGCGCCGTCGTACCAGTAGACGCGCAGGAGCCGGCTGTCCGCGAAGATCGTGCGGGCCTTGTCGATGAAGGCCTCGATGAGCCCTTCCGCGTCGAGGTCGAAGGAGCGCCGGTCCTCGGTGCCGACGACAAGCAACCCGGCCGCAGCATGGACGTAACCCGCGTCGACGAAGATGGCGTGTGTGGAAGGGGTCTTGGCGACCTCGGCCAGCATCCGCCGGAGGAGCTCGTTGGTGCGCTCCAGGCGTGCGTCGAGTGCGCGCAGGCGGGCGTCGGTCTCGGTCACCTGAGTGGTGTCTGCGTCGTTCATACGCGGCTCATTGTCCGCCATGGGCGGCTCGTTGTCCGCCGCCGTCGGTCCGGCCGCCACGGCCCCTTACCCGCCAGTATTTAGTCATCCGAAAATTTTCCTTAGCGTAAGGAATGTTTGCAGGATGCATGTCGTTGTAGAGGTACGTCACGCAGTTCTCCACCAGGAGGATCAACTCAGACGAAGGGAGAAGCCCGTGCGCTTCGAAATCCTGCGACTCGACGACGTCGACGGCACGCCCGTCGACCGGACGGTCGTGGACGCCGCCTCCGTCAACCGGATCGTGCAGCAGGCCGCCTCGATCGGCCAGCGCATCTGGATCCGCCCCGCCGAGACCTCGGCCTCGTAACAGGCCCGGTCCACACCACGCACCGCGCCCCCGCACGGACTCCGCGACAGCGGAATCCGTACGGGGGCGCAGTGGCGTCCGGGCCCGCCCGGGGTCTTTCCGGGCCCTCCCGGGCCCCTTCGGGCTCAGGCGCCCCGGATCACCTGGGTGACGCCGTTGATGATCTGCTGCACGGCGATCGCGGAGAGCATCATGCCGGCCAGCCGGGTCACCAGGACCACTCCGCCGTCCTTGATGATCCGGATGATCACGAGCGAGTACCGCATGGTCAGCCAGAGGACGACGTGCATGGCGGCGATGGCGGTCCACACGGAGATCTGCGAGGCCACGCCGTCGGCGTGCTGCACGGCGAGGATGACCGAGACGATCGCGCCGGGCCCGGCGAGCAGCGGCATGCCGAGCGGGACGAGGGCGACGTTGACGTCCTTGGTCTGCTTGGGCTCGTCGGTCTTGCCGGTGAGCAGGTCGAGCGCGATGAGCAGCAGGAGCAGTCCGCCCGCGATCATCAGCGCGGGGACGGAGACGTGCAGGTACGCCAGGATCTGCTGGCCCAGGATGCCGAAGACGGTGATGACGCCGAAGGCGACGGCGACGGCCTGCCAGGCCATCCGGCGCTGCACCTTGGCCGGACGGCCGGAGGTGAGGGCGAGGAAGATCGGGGTGATCCCGGGGGGATCCATGATCACGAAGAGGGTCAGGAACAGCGAGCCGAAGACGGCGACGTCGAACACGGTGGGGTGCCTTGCGGGAGAGGTGGAACGGTGGGGTGTCGCCCGCGGGATCCGGAACGTGGGATTCCGTCACCGGGGCAGGGGGCGTGCCGCCCCGCGCACGGCACAGGGCGGTACGAAGGGTGGACCGGGAGCGGTGAGGGGGCCTGCGGACGGCTCCGCGGAACGGCCCGCGCGGACGCGCGTCGGCGGGGCGGGTTCCGTCGGGGGAGGTACGGCCTAGGCGGTGACGGGTCCCCCGGCGCCGGGGACCGGAAAGGCCCCCGCCGCGCGGCGGGTGATCTCGCCGTAGATCTCGGGGTCGGTGGTGTACTCGCCGAGGCGGCAGGTCTTGCGGCTGCCGTGGTAGTCGCTGGAGCCGGTGGTCAGCAGGCCCAGCTCCTTGGCGAGCCCGCGCAGCCGCGCCCGCGTCGCCTCGTCGTGGTCCATGTGGTCGACCTCGACGCCGTCGAGACCGGCCTCGGCGAGCCGGGCGATCGCGGCCTCCGGGAGCACCTGTCCGCGCTTGACGGCGAGGGGGTGCGCGAAGACGGTGACGCCGCCGGCCGCCTTGACGAGGCGGATCGCCTCGACCGGGTCCAGCTCGTGCTTGCCGACGTGGGCCCGGCCGCCGTCGGCGAGCCACTCGGGCGTGAAGGCGCCGGACACGTCGGGGACGACCCCGAGTTCGACGAGCGCCTCGGCGACGTGCGGGCGGCCCACGGAGCCGTCGCCGGCGATCCGGGCCACCTGCTCCCAGGTGACGGGGACGCCGAGCTCCCGGAGCTTGCCGACCATCGCCCGGGCACGGGGCACGCGGTCGTCGCGGACGAGTTCGCGCTCGGCGAGGAGCGCGGGCTCCTCCGGGTCGAAGAGGTACGCGAGCAGGTGCAGGCCGATCCCGTCGACCCGGCAGGACAGCTCGGCCCCGGTGACGAGGGTCAGCCCCTCGGGCAGCGCGGCGATCGCCTCGGCGTGGCCGCGGGTGGTGTCGTGGTCCGTGAGGGCGACGACGTCGAGACCGGCGGCGGCCGCGTTCCGGACGAGCTCGGCCGGGGAGTCCGTGCCGTCGGAGGCCGTGGAGTGGGTGTGCAGGTCGATGCGCACGACGCGGTACTCCGGGGGCTCGGGACGGACGGGGACGCTCCAGCATAACGGGCGAATCGAACACGCCCGCACGGAAGGAACGCGGTGGCCCCGGGCGGGACCCCGGCGCGGCGAAGGCCCGGTCCGGCGCCGGACTCAGCCCAGCAGGCGCGGCGTGA
The DNA here is from genome assembly GCF_042868165.1 of Streptomyces sp. NPDC007872. Taxonomy (NCBI): domain Bacteria; kingdom Bacillati; phylum Actinomycetota; class Actinomycetes; order Kitasatosporales; family Streptomycetaceae; genus Streptomyces; species Streptomyces sp. NPDC007872. The sequence goes on along the minus strand of NZ_JBIAEA010000004.1, from coordinate 852,724 downwards.
GCGCCCCGCACGGCAGCAGTTCGACCTCGGCGCCGGCGTCCCGCAGGTCCGTCAGGACCAGTTCGTCGTACATCAGGAGGCCGGACTGCTCGGGCCAGACGATCGCCCACAGCCACAGGCCGCGCGCCTCGCCCGCGAAGACCGCGCGGTCGTGCGGGGCGCCGGTGACGTGCCAGAGCGGGGTGGGGCGCCCGGCGGCGAGCACCTTCGTCTGGGGCGGCTTGTCGATGGCCATGCCGGAGCCGGGGTCGAGTCCGTCGATGCCGGCGTACCGCGCGCCGAGGCCGACGCCGAGCTCCTCGGCGACCAGGAGCAGCTCCCCGATCCCGCCGAGCGGGCCGGGGCCCGAGCAGGCGACGGCGGTCGCGCGCCCGCCGCTGCGGTCGTCGCCCGCGTACGCGACACCGGTGAAGAGCCAGCCGACGGGCAGGGGCCACGGCATCCACACGGGCACCCGGGAGCGGTGCACCACGACGCCGAGGGCTTCGACGCTGGGCGGGACGACGGGCTGGAGCGGGTGCACCGAGCCGTGCACGTCACACTGCCAGGAGTCGGCGAAGAGGCCGGGCGCTCTGACCCGGCCACCGCACTTCGGGCAACTGGGTTCGCCCCTCATAGGGCTCAACGGTCCTACCCCTTCCGTCCCGCGTCAAGGACGACCCCGAACGATCACCCGTCCGGCACGGGCCGCCCACTCGCACGTCCCTTCCGCTATACCCGCACACCGCCTCCCCATATAGATGTAGCTTGCACTCATTAGGCCGTCTAACTTATTCTGTGTATATCGCACTCATCCGGTCACCACGGAGGGACAGCACCCATGGAGAGAGAAGCGGCACCCACCGGGGACGCACCCGCGGGCGGGAGCATCCTGCGCCAGCCCCCCGCCGTCTGGGCCACGGCCGGCGCCTCGGTCGTCGCCTTCATGGGCATCGGCCTCGTCGACCCGATCCTGCCGTCGATCGCGCAGGGCCTGCACGCGACCCCGAGCCAGGTGTCGCTGCTCTTCACCTCGTACTTCCTGATCACCGCCGTCGCGATGCTGGTCACCGGCTTCGTCTCCAGCCGCATCGGCGGCCGCAGGACCCTGCTCGCCGGGCTCGCGCTCGTCGTCGTCTTCGCCGCCCTCGCCGGCACCTCCGACACCGTCGGACAGCTCGTCGGCTTCCGGGCCGGCTGGGGCCTCGGCAACGCGCTCTTCGTCTCGACCTCGCTCGCCGTCATCGTCGGCGCGGCGGCCGGCGGCAGCGCGGCGGCGATCCTGCTCTACGAGTCGGCGCTCGGCCTCGGCATGGCCTGCGGGCCGCTGCTCGGCGCGGTCCTCGGCGACGCGAGCTGGCGCTACCCCTTCTTCGGCACCGCCGCCCTGATGGCGGTCGGCTTCCTCTGCATCGCGGCCTTCCTCGGGGAGCAGCCGAAGCCGGCCCGGAAGACCTCGCTGCTCGACCCGGTCCGGGCCCTGGGCCACGGCGGCCTCGCCTCGGCCGCGGCGGCCGCGTTCTTCTACAACTACGCGTTCTTCACGGTCCTCGCCTTCACCCCGTTCGTGCTGAACATGACGCCGTACAAGTCCGGCGCGGTGTTCTTCGCCTGGGGCGTGCTGCTCGCCGTCTTCTCGGTGCTCGTCGCACCCCGGCTCCAGCGCCGGTTCGGCTCGCTCACGGTGCTCACCGGCTCACTGGTGCTGCTCGCGGCGGACGTCGTGGTGCTCGGCTACGGCGGCCACACCACCGCGATCGTCTGCACGGTCCTGTCGGGCGCGTTCATCGGCGTCAACAACACCGTCTTCACCGAACTGGCCCTCGGCGTCTCGGACGCCCCGCGCCCGGTCGCGAGCGCGGGCTACAACTTCGTCCGCTGGTTCGCCGCGGCGGCCGCCCCGTACTTCGCCCCGAAGATCGAGGAGTGGACCGACGTCCACGTGCCGTTCGCGGTGGCCGGCGCGGCGGCGCTGCTCGGCGCCGTCGTCGTCACGGTCCGCCGCGCCTCCCTCACCCACGAGGCCGAGGAGCTGGCCCCGAAGCACGCCACCGAGGACGGCGTCGGCGTCTTCGCCAACTGACCGTCGGCGCGAAGGGCTTACGGGCCCGTCAGTCGAGAGGCACGGACCTGCGCAGGGGATCGCGCAGGTCCGTCCCGTGCGCCAGCCAGCGCTCCTCCAGGGCCTGCGCCCCGTGCACCCGCTTCCACGCCGCCTCGTTCGAGGTCATCGGCAGCAGCGGCAGGAACCGCACCGGGTCCATCGGCTCGTCCAGCTCCAGGTCCTCCACCAGGCCGCCCGACTCGGCGACGAGCACCGAACCGAAGGGGGCGCCCGGCCAGAGCGGTTCGCCCACGTCGAGCGAGGCGCCCGGGGCCACGATCACGCCCTCCACCTGCGGGGTGGAGGCGAGCACCGCGAGCGGGCGCAGCACCTTGTCGGTGTCGGCCGGGCCCGCCCGCACGGTGAGGACGAGTTCCGCGCGCGGACCCTTCACCGGATCGGCGAGCACGGCGGTCGGATCGGCCATCGGCCGCGCGGACATCCCGAGGGTCGCGTACCGCACGAGATCGCCGTCGACGAAGCGGAGCACCTCGATCCGGTCCGTGCCGAGAAACGTCACCGCGGCGCGCGCGTCCGGTTCCCCGAGGGCCGTGCGCAACCGGGCCTCGACCAGAGCAAGAACTTCTCCCATGGGTTGAGCATAAAGCGCGTATGGAACGGGCAAAGGAAGGGATTGACCCTCTGTCGGCTGATAGTCTTGGCCGCTGGCCGGGAGCGTTGGATCCCCGACCACTCGTCACACGTCATCCCTCACGGGGGACCGGCCGGAGGAGGTGGGGCTGCGATGGACCGAAGTCGGTCGGGCAGTACCAGCGGCTCTTCCGCCCCGCACCCGAGCCCGGTGCGCTTTTCCTCCCGGTGATTCCGGGTACGCGACTCCAGGACCGCGCGATCCCCCGATCCGCACGGACCGCGCGACCCCCTTCTCCGGCATCTCGCACGACGGAAGAGCATTTCGACCTCGCCTGTCCGTAGCGAATGTCTGTAGCGAACGCCGTCACCGCGATCCCCCGGTGCCGCCCGCTTTGTGGACGACGTAGCTCCACGTCCCCATTCCGGGCTGTGCCACGCTCGCCGACGGCCTCTCCGTGAAGGAGCATGCCCATGTCGATGATCCGTGACCTGCGTGCCGCCGTCCGTCCGAGCCTGCGGCACCCCCTGCGCAAGACCCCCACCACGTACACCGCGTACGACCCCACCCGCGACCACTCGGCGTCCACCGCCGTCGTCGACTGCGCCGTCTACCGCGACGGGCGCCGGGTCGAGGACGACGCGTGCCTCACCCCGCGCGGCGCGATGCGGCGCGTACGGGAGAAGGGCGGCTTCGCCTGGATCGGCCTGCACGAGCCGACCGAGGCCGAATTCGCCGTCATCGCCGCCGAGTTCGGGCTGCACCCGCTCGCCGTCGAGGACGCCGTCCACGCCCACCAGCGGCCCAAGCTGGAGCGGTACGACGACACCCTCTTCACCGTCTTCAAGACGATCCACTACGTCGAGCACGCCGAGCTCACCGCGACCAGCGAGGTCGTCGAGACCGGCGAGGTCATGTGCTTCACCGGCCCCGACTTCGTCATCACCGTCCGGCACGGCGGGCAGGGCTCCCTGCGCAACCTCCGCCACCGGCTCCAGGGCGAGCCCGAGCTGCTCTCCAAGGGCCCCTCGGCCGTCCTGCACGCCATCGCGGACCACGTCGTCGACGGCTACATCGCGGTCGCCGACTCCGTCGAGCTGGACATCGACCAGTTGGAGATCGACGTCTTCTCGCCGGCCGTGAAGGGCTCCACGCGCGGTACGGACACCGGCCGGATCTATCAGCTCAAGCGCGAGGTCCTGGAGTTCAAGCGGGCCGTCACCCCGCTGCTGCGGCCGATGCAGTTGCTCAGCGAGCGGCCGATGCGGCTCGTGGACCCGGACATCCAGAAGTACTTCCGGGACGTCGCGGACCACCTCGCCCGCGTCCAGGAGCAGGTCGTCGGCTTCGACGAGCTGCTCAACTCGATCCTCCAGGCCAACCTGGCGCAGGCGACCGTCGCGCAGAACGAGGACATGCGCAAGATCACCTCGTGGGCGGCGATCGTCGCCGTCCCCACGGCGGTCTGCGGGGTGTACGGCATGAACTTCGACCACATGCCGGAGCTGCACTGGAAGTACGGCTACCCGATGGTGCTCACCGGCATCGTCGTGGTCTGCCTCACCATCCACCGCACCCTCAAGCGCAACGGCTGGCTGTAGGGCGGTCGCGGATAGGCTGCGGGCATGACCGATCAGTCGCTCGGGCCCGCCCTCGTCGAGGAGGCCACCAAGAAGTCCGGCCTGGTGTGGGTGCGCGGCACCGGGCCCGCCCGCGCGCTCTGGCACGTCTGGCACGACGGCGCCGCGCTCCTCGTCGGCGACGGGCCCGGCGAGCAGCCGCTGCCGGGCCTGGTGGACGGCGGCACGGCCGAGGTGACCGTCCGCAGCAAGGACAAGGGCGGCCGGATCATCGCCTGGACGGCCGCCGTGCGCGAGCTGGCCGCCGGTACGGAGGAGTGGGACGCGGCCGTCGCGGAGCTGAAGGGCAAGCGGCTCAACGCGCCCGACGGCGAGGCGATGCCGGAGCGCTGGGCGCGCGAGTGCCGGGTGGTGCGGCTGGAACCGCGCGAGGTCGCCGCGGAGCTGCCGGACGGCTCCCTGGCGGCCGTACCGCTGCCCACGGCGGCCACCACCCGCCGTCCCGTGCCGGCCGCGCTCCCGCGGCTGCTCCTGAAGCGCCGCAAGCGCCGCTGAGGGGCGCGCTCCTCAGGTGCGGGGAAGCTGCTTGCCGTAGTCCACGGTCTCGTCCTTCGTCGGCGCGGCCAGCGGGAAGTCCTTGTTCCAGTCGGAGAGCGTCACCACGCCCCCGCCGCCGCCCCGGGCGAACTGCACGGGGTACGGGGAGCCGTCCAGGGACACGTCGAGGACGCCGCCCCCGCCGTCCGCGCCGCCCTTGACCTTGATCGTGCGGACCCCGCCGACCCGCGTGCGGTCGCCCTTGACCTTCTCGCCGTGCAGCCCGATGAGGCCGTCGAGCAGCGGCTTCATGTCGGTGAAGCCGCGCAGTTGCCGGTACGAGGGGTCGTCCTGCGGCACCTTCACGTACTTGCCGTCGAGCTTCTCGGCGGCCTCGACGTCCGTCTCCGTCGGCTTGTCGTCGCCCTTGCCGTGGGACCAGAAGCCGGCGTCGGCCTTCAGGTAGAGCGTGTCGCCGACCCGCGTCAGCTCGAAGGTGCCGTTCCGCGTCGTCACCGAACCGCTGGCGCCGTCCCGCTTGAGGCGCATGTTGAGCTTGAAGGTGCCGCCCTTGCTGACCAGGGTGCCGGCCAGGCGCACCGCCTTCGCCCCGTCCGCCACCGTCCGCGCCTTGCGCTCGATGTCGGGGGCGGCGAGCCGCCCGACCCCGTTGGTCCCCTCGTCCGGGTCGGCGGCGCAGGCCGTGAGCCCCGCCGTCAGTCCGGCGCAGAGCGCCAGGGGCACGACGGCCCCGCGGATACGCGATGCCGGGGTGCGGACGGTCATCTGCGCTGCCTCTCGTGATCGTGCGGGCGTACGGGCGCCGGGACCCGGCCGGGCGGAGGGGCAGGGTCCGGTACCCCTACCGGTACCGGGGGTTCCGGCTCCGGTACCGGGGTAACAGCAGACCGCAGCGTACCCGGGCCGGCCGGCGGCCCCGGCAGGCAGCCGTACGGAGGCACTGCCGGAGCGGGCCGGAACGGCACGGGCTAGCCTGAACCGGTAGCGCTCCGCGATCACCGGCCGGGCGCTGCGAGGACTCGAATCGTGCGACACCGAGGAGGCGCGTGGCATGGCGGCAGGCGCCCCCCGGATCTTCGTCTCCCACCTGGCGGGGGTCCCCGTCTTCGACCCCGTCGGCGACCAGGTCGGCCGGGTCAGCGACCTGGTGGCCATGCTCCGGGTCGGCCGCCGCCCGCCGCGCCTGCTCGGCATGGTCGTGGAGGTGCTCAGCCGCCGCCGGGTCTTCGTGCCCATGACCCGGATCACCGGCGTCGAGTCCGGGCAGGTCATCACCACCGGCGTGGTGAACATGCGCCGCTTCGAGCAGCGCCCCACCGAGCGGCTCGTCCTCGGCGAGCTCCTGGACCGGCGGGTGCGGCTCGTGGGGAGCGACGGGCGGGAGGGCGAGGAGGTCACCGTCCTCGACGTCGCCATCCAGCAGTTGCCCGCCCGCCGCGACTGGGAGATCGACAAGGTCTTCGTCCGCAAGGGCAAGGGCGGGGTGCTGAGCCGCCGGGGCGAGACCCTGACCGTCGAGTGGTCGGCCGTCACCGGCTTCTCCCTGGAGGAGCACGGCCAGGGCGCCGAGAACCTGCTCGCCACCTTCGAGAAGCTGCGCCCGGCCGACCTGGCCAACGCCCTGCACCACCTCTCCCCCAAGCGGCGCGCCGAGGTGGCCGCGGCCCTCGACGACGACCGGCTCGCGGACGTCCTGGAGGAGCTGCCGGAGGACGACCAGATCGAGATCCTCGGCAAGCTGAAGGAGGAGCGGGCGGCCGACGTCCTGGAGGCGATGGACCCGGACGACGCGGCCGACCTGCTGTCCGAGCTGCCCGAGGAGGACCAGGAGCGGCTGCTGACCCTGATGCAGCCGGACGACGCGGCGGACGTGCGCCGCCTCCTGGCGTACGAGGAGCGCACGGCGGGCGGTCTGATGACGACGGAGCCGATCGTGCTGCGGCCGGACGCGACCGTCGCGGACGCGCTGGCCCGGGTCCGCCAGCAGGACCTGTCCCCGGCCCTTGCCGCGCAGGTGTACGTGTGCCGGCCGCCGGACGAGACGCCGACGGGGAAGTACCTGGGCACGGTGCACTTCCAGCGGCTCCTGCGGGACCCGCCGTTCACCCTGGTCAGCTCGATCGTGGACAGCGACCTGCCGCCGCTCGGCCCGGACACCCCGCTGCCGGCCGTCACCAGCTACCTCGCCGCGTACAACATGGTCGCCGCGCCCGTCGTGGACGAGAGCGGCTCCCTGCTCGGCGCGGTGACCGTCGACGACGTGCTGGACCACCTGCTGCCGGACGACTGGCGCGAGACCGAGTTCCACGAGGAGGAGGGGGCGGGGCATGGCCGCTGAACGCACGCAGGACCGGGAGCGCGAGCGCGAGCGGGCCGTGCCCCGGATCCGGCTCGACCTGCCGAGGGAGCGTCGGGCCCGGCTGCTGCCGGAGTACGACCCGGAGGCCTTCGGGCGCCTGTCGGAGCGGATCGCCCGCTTCCTGGGGACAGGCAGGTTCCTCGTCTGGATGACGCTGACGATCGTCGTCTGGGTGCTGTGGAACATCTTCGCGCCGGGGCCGCTGAAGTTCGACGAGTACCCGTTCATCTTCCTGACGCTCGCGCTGTCCCTCCAGGCCTCGTACGCGGCCCCGCTGATCCTGCTCGCCCAGAACCGGCAGGACGACCGGGACCGGGTCAACCTGGAGCAGGACCGGAAGCAGAACGAGCGGTCGATCGCGGACACCGAGTACCTGACGCGGGAGATCGCCGCGCTGCGCATGGGCCTCGGCGAGGTCGCCACGCGCGACTGGATCCGCTCCGAGCTCCAGGACCTCCTCAAGGAGATGGAGGAGCGCCGGGATCTATTCCCGTCCGGCGACGCGCGCGGAAGTGACGTACCCGACCGTTGACGGCCTTACGTGGGCCGGCGCTCCGCGCCGTACCATCGTCGGTATGGCTACGGAAGACGCGGTGCTCGAAGCACTGGCGACGGTGAACGACCCCGAGATCAACAAGCCGATCACTGAGCTCGGCATGGTCAAGTCGGTGGAGATCGAACCGGACGGCAGGGTCGCCGTCACGGTCTACCTGACGGTCTCCGGGTGCCCGATGCGCGACACCATCACGCAGCGCGTGACCGAGGCCGTCTCCCGGGTCGAGGGCGTCACCGGCGTCGACGTCTCGCTGGACGTGATGAGCGACGAGCAGCGCAAGGAGCTGGCGGCCGCGCTGCGCGGCACGACCGCCGAGCGCGAGGTGCCGTTCGCCAAGCCCGGCTCGCTGACCCGGGTCTACGCGGTGGCGTCCGGCAAGGGCGGTGTCGGCAAGTCCTCCGTCACCGTGAACCTGGCCGCGGCGATGGCCGCCGACGGCCTGAAGGTCGGCGTCGTCGACGCCGACATCTACGGCCACAGCGTGCCCCGGATGCTGGGCGCGGACGGCCTTCCGACCCAGGTCGAGAACATGATCATGCCGCCGTCGGCGAACGGCGTGAAGGTCATCTCGATCGGCATGTTCACCCCGGGCAACGCGCCGGTGGTGTGGCGCGGCCCGATGCTGCACCGCGCGCTCCAGCAGTTCCTCGCGGACGTGTACTGGGGCGACCTGGACGTCCTCCTCCTCGACCTGCCGCCGGGCACCGGCGACATCGCGATCTCGGTCGCGCAGCTCGTGCCGAACGCGGAGATCCTGGTCGTCACGACCCCGCAGCAGGCGGCGGCCGAGGTCGCCGAGCGGGCCGGCTCGATCGCCGTCCAGACGCACCAGAAGATCGTCGGCGTCGTGGAGAACATGGCGGGCCTGCCGTGTCCGCACTGCGACGAGATGGTGGACGTGTTCGGCACCGGAGGCGGCCAGAAGGTCGCGGACGGCCTGACGCAGACCACGGGCGCGACCGTCCCGGTCCTCGGCTCGATCCCGATCGACGTGCGGCTGCGCGAGGGCGGCGACGACGGCAGGCCGGTCGTCCTGTCCGACCCGGACTCCCCCGCGGGCGCGGCGCTCCGCGCCATCGCCGGCAAGCTGGGCGGCCGCCAGCGCGGCCTGTCGGGCATGAGCCTGGGCATCACGCCGCGCAACAAGTTCTGAGCGGGTCACGAAGAAGGGCGCCCCGGTTCGCCGGGGCGCCCTTCCGCCGTTCTCAGGCGTACGCGTCGAGGTCCTTGATCTGCGCGAACCCGAGCCCGTACGCGCTCATCCCCCGCCCGTACGCCCCCAGGTGCACGCCCGCCGCCGACCCGGCCAGGACCCAGCCGAACTCGGACTCGCGGTAGTGGAACGGCACCGGCACCCCGTCCACGGGCAGCGAGAGCGTCGTCCAGGCGGGCCCGTCGAGGTCGTCGGCGAGCTCGAAGGCCGTCTCGGTCTGCTGGTCCAGCCAGTGGTCGCGGGTCACGTGGTCCAGCGAGGCCGGCCAGGTGTGCACGAGCAGTCCGGAACCGGCCAGCCAGGCCGCGGAGGAGACCGTGGTGGCGTCGAGGACGCCCGTCCCGTCCCCGGTCCGCCGGACGGGGCTCGCCGCGACCGTCACGACGACGGCGAAACGCTCCTTCTCCGCACCGCTCGCGTCCGACCTTATCGACGGCGTGTCACCGTGCCCGATCGATCCGTGCTGCACGCTGCCGTCCGCCGCCGTGCCGACCTGCATCAGTCGCCGTGGCCCGGTGAAGGCCTCGTCGAGGCCGTACCAGGCGAAGGGCGCCCGCAGGAAGCCCTCGTCGATCCGCCGGGCCACGGGCATGCCCTCCACCCGGGTCGTGGTCTCCATCTCGGCCGCCTCCTCGTTCCGTCAACAGAGCGAGGATAGCCACCGGTACGCGCCGGGGCGGTGACAGCCCGTCGTCAGGTCGCGTCGGAGTCGTACGGGGGGCGCTCGGCGGCGCCCGGTTCGTCCCGCTTCTTGAGGAGGTCCGGGGTGCCCGCCGGCGTCCCGCCGGCCGCCGCCCCGCCGGTCGCCGAGCCGTTGACGGCGGGCAGGGTCTCGCGGCCGTGGACCGCGTCGGCGACCTCGTTCATCTCCTTCTTGAGGTCGAAGGTGCCGCGCAGGTCCTTGAGCTCCCTGAGGTCCTCGTTGTTCTCCAACTGCTTGCGGAGGAACGTCTTGGGGTTGAGGTCCTCGAACTCGAAGTCCTTGAACTCCGGTCCCAGCTCGCTGCGGATGTCGTTCTTCGCGCTGTCGGAGAACTCGCGGACCTTCCGGATGAAGCGCGAGACGTCCTGGATCACCTTCGGGAGCTTGTCCGGCCCGAAGACGAGCACGGCGAGGACCACGAGCGTCACCAGCTCGAGTGCGCCTATGTCGCTGAACACCTAGTAGCTCCTTCACGCCGGTCCGGGGCCCGGTCCACGGTACCCGCCGAAACTGCCGGGCGGGTACCTCGCGGTGTCCGCCGCATGGCGCTCAGGTGCCCTGCGAGGAGCCGAGCGTCAACGTCTTTGTCAGCTCTTTGCCGTCGCGGCGCAGGGTGAGCTCCAGACGGTCGCCGGGACGGTGGGCGCGGATCTTCACGATGAGCTCCTCGCCGTTGTGCACCCGCTGGCCGTCGACCTCGGTGATGACGTCGCCGGACCGGAGCCCCGCCCGGGCGGCCGGGCCGCCGGGCGTGACGGAGGCGGTGCCGTCCTTGCCCTTCTCGCCGACGCGGGCGCCGTCGCCGTTGTACTGCATGTCGAGGCTCACGCCGATGACCGGGTGGGTCGCCTTGCCGGTGCTGATGAGCTCCTCGGCGACCCGCTTGCCCTGGTTGATCGGTATGGCGAAGCCGAGGCCGATGGAGCCGGGCTGGCTCGCGCCCTCGCCCTCGCCGTCGCCGGAGCCGCCGGCCGCGCGGATCGCGCTGTTGATGCCGATGACCCGGGCCTTGGAATCGAGGAGGGGCCCGCCGGAGTTGCCGGGGTTGATGGGGGCGTCGGTCTGGAGCGCGTCGACGTAGCTGATGTCGCTGCCGTCGCCCTTCTCGCCGCCGGCGGTGATCGGGCGCTCCTTGGCGCTGATGATGCCGGAGGTCACGGTGTTGGAGAGGTCGAAGGGGGCGCCGATGGCGACGACGGGGTCGCCGACGCGCACGTTGTCGGAGTTGCCGAGGGGCAGGGCCTTGAGGCCGGAGACGCCGGTGACCTGGACGACGGCCAGGTCGTAGCCGGTGTCCTTGCCGACGAGCTTGGCGCGGGCGGTCTCGCCGCTGGAGAAGGTCACCGAGATGTCCGCGGAGGACCGGGCGCCGTCCACGACGTGGTTGTTGGTGAGGATGTGGCCCCGGGTGTCCAGGACGAAGCCGGTGCCGGTGCCGGACGAACCGCTGCCCTTGACGTGCAGGGTGACCACGCCGGGCAGGGCGCTGGCGGCGATCCCGGCCACGCTGTCGGGGGCGCGGCCGGTGTCCTCGGCGGCGGCCTGGGGCAGTTCGACGGCGGTGAGCCCGCCGTTGCGCTCGACGTACGCACCGATGCCGCCGCCGATGACGCCGGTGATCAGAGCGAAGACGAGCGCCCCGGCGACGGCGAGCCCCTTGCGGGACCGCTTCGCGGGCGGGGGTGGGAAGGCGGGCCCGCCGACGCCCCAGGGGTCGTACTGCCCCCAGGGCGCGGGCCCCTGCGGGTGCGGCTGGTGCTGGGGGTGCGCCTGGGGCGGTACGGGGCCCTGCTGGGGCGGTACGGGGGACGGGGGCCGCTGCACGGGCGGCGCGGGCGCCCACGGCCCGGGCTCGCCGTAGGGCGGCGTCCGGTACTCGTCGGGGGCGTGCAGGGGCCGGGCGGCGGCCTGCGGCTGCTCCTGCGGCGCGGGGGCGGCCTCGGTCGCCGGGGCCCGGTCCTGCTCCTGTGCCGGTTCCCGGTCCTGCGGCTCACCCTTGGTCAGGACGACGGAGGGGGCGACGGCCTCGGGGTCGGTCCCGGCGGCTCCGGCGGGCGCGATGGCCTCGGGGCCGGCCGGGGCGGTCGCCGTCGGCGGCTCCGGGGCCGTCGGCGGCTGTGGTGCGGGCAGGGGAAAGTCGCCGTCGCCCTCACCGGACGGAGACGGCGCGGGTATCCGCGCCGCCTCCGGTGTGCTCGAAGGACGGCTCCACCAGTTCGGCTTCCCGTTGTTCATGCTCTCCCCGCAACCGCTGACCCGTCCGCGCCCCTGGGTCGGGCGCCACTCCCCCTGGATTCAACCAGGTCGCGGGTCAACGGGGGGAGCCGAGCGGCCCGGTCGTCGGGCCCGGCGCCGGACCGGGTCCGGGAGCGAGGGCCGGCGGAAGGACCACCGGACCCGCCGCCCGCACGAACGGAGAGAGGGGGAGTGGGGGACGGGAAGGCGGGTATGCGAGGCCCACGGCCACCCGGGGCGAGACGAAGGAGTGCCCGGCCGTCAACGGGACCACGGCCGCCACGGGACCCCGCGGAACCGCCGCCGGGGCGAGCGCGGCGAGCGGCTCGGCGGCGACGAGCGCCTGGGCGCCCGTGCGCTCGCCGGAGCGCGTGCCGCGGGCGAGGGGCGTGCCCGTGCCGCCGCCCGCGGTGGTGGTGCGCAGCGGGGTGACCGCGCTGCCCGTGCCCTGGGCGCCGCGCCCGGCCGCGCTCACCGACGCGTCCAGCGGCAGCGTGCCGCCGAGGGCGATGGCCGCGAACGAGACGGCGCTGGCCGCCGCGAAGGCGAACCGCCGACCGCGTCCGCCGGATCCCGGGGAGCGGTCACCGACCTCGTGTATGCGGAAGCCCGTGGCGGGTCCCCCGGGGTGCGGGGTGACGGCCGCCGCCGTGGCGAAGCCGTCCGACTTCACCCCCCGGGTGCCGAGGAGTTCCTCGAAGGGGCTTTTGGGACCCCCGGAACCCCTGAGGCCGCCCGGGCCGCCCGGGCCGCCGAAGCCCCCGGGATCCCCCGACGGTTCGCCGGGTCCTCCCGGAAGTCCCTGGAGGCGGGCGAGGAAGCCCTCGGAGGGCGGTGGGGGCGCCGCGGAGGCGAAGACGCTCTTGAGGGTGCGCTGCGCGTCGGCCTCGGCCTTGCAGCGGGCGCAGGTCGCCAGGTGGGCGAGGACCCGCTCGCGGGCGTCGTGCCCCAGCTCGCCGTCGACGAGCGCGGCGAGCCGGTCCCCGAGGTGGTGCTCCGCGGGGGTCGGTGACGTGGGGAGTGTGCCGCTCACGCTGTGCCCGCCTCCCATCCGACGGAGGCGAGCGCACGCTCCGCCCGGGCCTCGGGCGAGCGGTGCTTGAGCGCCTTGCGGAGGTGGGAGCGCCCGCGGTGGATCCGGCTGCGGACGGTGCCGAGCTTCACGCCGAGGGTCGCGGCGATCTCCTCGTACGACAGTCCTTCGATGTCGCAGAGGACGACGGCCGCGCGGAACTCGGGCGCGAGGGTGTCGAGGGCCTGCTGCACGTCGGCGTCGAAGTGCGTGTCGTTGAAGGCCTGCTGCGGCGAGGGCTCGCGGCTGGGCAGCCGCTCGGCGGCGTCGTCGGCGAGCGCGTCGAAGCGGATGCGCTGCTTGCGGCGGACCATGTCGAGGAAGAGGTTGGTGGTGATGCGGTGGAGCCAGCCCTCGAAGGTGCCCGGCGTGTACGTCGACAGCGAGCGGAAGACGCGGACGAAGACCTCCTGGGTGAGGTCCTCGGCGTCGTGCTGGTTGCCCGTGAGGCGGTAGGCGAGGCGGTAGACCCGGCCACTGTGCGTGCTGACGATCTCCTCCCAGGTGGGAGGGGTCCACGCCTGCGATTCCGCATCCGATGCGAAGGTCGCCGTGGTGGGTGCGGAGTCCGCGGTGCGGGAACGGTCAGCGGTGTCGGTCACGGATTTCGGCTCACCCGCCGACCTGAGAAGGCGCCGAAGCACTCCTCCCCGATCCCCAGGCGCAGCCGCACCTCCCCTGTCGGCTCTGGTGGTGTCCAGTGGAGCCCCTACCATAGCCACCTCGCCCGTTAGTTCCGGATAAGAATCTTTACGCGAATTTGGAACCGGCTCGCCCGGCTGCCTCCGTCGCGTCCCTCCCCTGGTGAACGCCCGGTCCCATCTGCGGGTTCCCGCCGGCAGCGGATACAGTCACCGTTGCGTCAACTACGGGGACAGGAGAGGGCCATTACCGCCAACCGGCAGACGAGCTGGGCGTTCGCCGACGCCTTTGTCGCCGAGGACGAAGCACTGCGCTGGGCCCGTGAGCGGGCCCACGAGGCAGGGCTCCCCTCGGTGTCGCCGGGCACCGGCGGGGCGCTGCGCCTGCTCGCCGCGACGGCGGACGCCAAGGCGGTGGCGGAGATCGGCACCGGTACGGGCGTGTCGGGCATCTACCTGCTGCTCGGGATGCGGCCGGACGGGGTCCTGACGACCGTGGACCTCCAGCCGGAGCGGCAGCAGGTGGCCAAGACGGCCTTCCGCGCGGCGGGCTTCGCGGGCAACCGGGCCCGGTTCATCCCCGGCCGCGCCCTGGACGTGCTGCCCCGGCTCGCGGACGGCGGGTACGACCTCGTGTTCTGCGACGGCGACCGGCTCGAGTACCTGGACTACCTCGCTGAATCGTTGCGCCTGCTGCGACCCGGGGGCCTGGTCTGCTTCGAGGGCGTCTTCGCGGACGGCCGGACGATCGACTCGTCGGCGCAGCCGGCGGAGGTCCAGCGGGTCCGCGAGCTGCTGCGGGCGGTGCGGGAGAGCCAGGACCTGGTGGCCTCGCTGCTGCCGGTGGGCGACGGCCTGCTGTGCGCGGTGCGCCGCGGCTGACCGGTTCCACCGGTCCCGGAGCCGTACCCCTTTCCGAAGGGACCGCCCCCTGAGGCCGTACGGATCCCGGAGACACCGCCGCCCCGGCACGGCGGACCGTGCCGGGGCGGCGGTGGAAATCCTGGAGAGAGGGTCAGCCGACGACCTTCTTGAGGGCGTCGCCGAGTGCCTCGGCCTCGTCGGGAGTCAGCTCGACGACAAGCCGACCGCCGCCTTCGAGCGGAACGCGCATGACGATGCCCCGCCCCTCCTTGGTCACCTCGAGCGGGCCGTCACCCGTCCGCGGCTTCATGGCCGCCATGCTTGTTCCCCTTCCTGAAACCAGCCCATCGGCAACCGGGCAGCTCCTTGGTGTGGAGCACGCGTCACCGGCTTCGAACACATTGCTTCCAGGTCATTATCCCGCATGGCAGGACCCGATGACCAACATCGAATGGCATCGCTTGCGCAACGCGCTCTCTCATAACCCCACATTTCGGCGATCGGCCTGCGATACTTCGCCGCCCGGCGTCCGGTCGGCCACCCCCTTTCTTTGACGCAGCTCACATGTGCGGCGGGGGTGATCTCCGCCATGCTGTGCTGGTCAACCACGCGACGAGGCGGAGGAAACCCATGGCCGACACGGTGCTGTACGAGGTGAGCGACGGGCTCGCCACCATCACGCTCAACCGGCCCGAGGCCATGAACGCCCTGAACGTGGCGACCAAGGTCGCCCTCAGGGACGCGGCGGAGACGGCCGCGTCGGACCCCGCCGTACGGGCGGTGCTGCTCACGGCGGCCGGGGACCGGGCGTTCTGCGTCGGGCAGGACCTGAAGGAGCACGTGGGGCTGCTCCTGGCGGACCAGGAGTCCGGCACGCGCGACACCATGAACACGGTCCGCGACCACTACAACCCGATCGTCCGGGCGTTCGCCGGCATGCGGAAGCCGGTGGTCGCGGGCGTGAACGGCGTCGCGGCGGGGGCCGGCTTCGGCTTCGCGCTCGCGGCGGACTACCGGGTGGTCGCGGAGACGGCCTCCTTCAACACCTCCTTCGCGGGCGTCGCGCTCACCGCCGACTCGGGCGTGTCCTGGACGCTGCCGCGCCTGATCGGCGCGAGCCGCGCCTCCGACCTGCTGCTCTTCCCGCGCTCGATCAGTGCCCGGGAAGCGTACGAGCTGGGCATCGCGAACCGCCTGGTCCCGGCCGCCGACCTCGCCGCCGAGGCCGCGAAGACGGCCCGCGCCCTCGCGGACGGCCCGACGGTGGCGTACGCGGCCCTGAAGGAGTCCCTCGCGTACGGCGCCGACCACTCGCTCTCCGAGGCCCTGGACAAGGAGGAGGAGCTCCAGACCCTGGCGGGCGCGTCGGAGGACCACACCATCGCGGTCCGCGCCTTCGTCGCCAAGGAGAAGCCGGTCTACCTGGGCCGCTAGACGGTCTCCGCCGGGGCCTTCCCCGGGGTGGCGGCGAGGCCGCCGCCCCGGGCCGCGCAGTCCGCGAGGTGGTCGTCGACCAGGCCGCAGGCCTGCATCAGGGCGTAGGCCGTGGTGGGGCCGACGAAGCGGACGCCGCGCTTCTTGAGGGCCTTGGACAGGGCCGTGGACTCGTCGGTGACCGCCGGGACGTCGGCGAACGTGCGCGGGGCCGGGCGGGTCGCCGGATCGGGGGCGTACGACCAGATCAGGGCGTCGAGTTCGCCCGGCTCCCAGGTGGCGAGCAGCTTCGCGTTGGCGAGGGTGGCGTCGATCTTGGCCCGGTTGCGGATGATGCCCGCGTCCAGGAGGAGCCGCTCGCGGTCCGCGTCGCCGAAGGCCGCGACGGCGGCGATGCCGAAGTCCGCGAAGGCGCGCCGGAAGCCCTCGCGGCGGCGCAGGATGGTGATCCAGGACAGGCCCGACTGGAAGGCCTCCAGGCAGAGGCGCTCGAAGAGCGCGTCGTCGCCGTGGACCGGGCGGCCCCACTCCTCGTCGTGGTACGCCACGTAGTCCTCGGTCGACAGGCCCCAGGGGCAGCGCGCGAGGCCGTCCGGGCCGATGAGCGTCCCCGTGCCGGTCACGGGCGGCCGCCTTCGGCGTCGCCGGAGCCGGGGAGGGGACGGGAGCCGGAGCCGGGGAGGGGATCGGAGCCGGAGGCGGGACCGGAGTCCGAGCCGGAGCCGGGACCCGAGCCGGAGGCGGGACCGAGGCCCGGACCCGTGCCCCCTCCCCCGCCCGTGAGCGCCTCCTCAAGTTCCGCGATCCGGGCGTCCCGCTCGGCCAGCTCCGCGCCGAGGCGGACCAGGACGTCGTCCACGTCCGCCATCCGGTAACCCCGGGCGGCGACCGGGAGGCGGAGCGCCTCGACGTCGGCGCGGTCGACCGGCCGGGCGACCGGCAGGGGGTCGACGAGCTGCTCGGGCGCCGCCTCGGACAGCACCTCGCTCTCACCGCCGCCGACCACGGCCAGGGTCACCGCGGCGACGACCACGACCATCGTGATGAGCAGAAACCAGAACACCTGCGTGCCTCTTCCCGGAGTGGAAACCGTCCGGTGCCGATCGTGCCATGCGTCACCGACGGTTAGGGTCGCAGGCGAACGGACGCGAGGGAGGACAAGAGGGATGCTGCGCTTGGGACGGCGTGAGTTCGGGCCGCACGAGCCGGTGGTCATGGCGATCGTGAACCGGACCCCGGACTCCTTCTACGACCGGGGCGCGACCTTCCTGGACGAGCCCGCGCTCGCCCGGGTCGAGCAGGCCGTGGCCGAGGGGGCGGCGATCGTCGACATCGGCGGGGTGAAGGCGGGCCCCGGCGAGGAGGTGACGGCCGAGGAGGAGGCGCGGCGCACGGTCGGCTTCGTCGCCGAGGTCCGCAGGCGCCACCCGGACGTGGTGATCAGCGTGGACACCTGGCGGGCGGACGTCGGCGAGGCGGTCTGCGAGGCCGGGGCGGACGTCCTGAACGACGCGTGGGGCGGGGTCGACCCGCGGCTCGCGGAGGTGGCGGCGACGTACGGGGCGGGGCTCGTCTGCACCCACGCGGGGGGCGCGGAGCCGCGGACCCGGCCGCACCGGGTGGAGTACGAGGACGTGATGGCCGACGTCCTGCGGGTGACCGTGGGCCTCGCGGAGCGGGCGGCCGCGCTGGGGGTGCGCCGCGACGGGATCATGATCGACCCGGGACACGACTTCGGGAAGAACACCCGGCACAGCCTGGAGGCGACCCGGCGGCTCGGCGAGATGGCGGAGACCGGCTGGCCGGTGCTGGTGTCCCTGTCCAACAAGGACTTCGTGGGCGAGACCCTGGACCGCCCGGTGCAGGAGCGGCTGCTCGGCACCCTGGCGACGACGGCCGTCTCCGCGTGGCTGGGGGCCCGGGTGTACCGGGTGCACGAGGTCGCGGAGACCAGGCAGGTGCTGGACATGGTGGCGTCCATCGCCGGTCACCGTCCGCCGGCCGTGGCGCGGCGCGGACTGGCGTAGGGCGGCGAGAGGGGGCGCCGCGGTACGGCGCCCCCGGAAGCGGACCGGTCCTACTTGCCGGTCTCCTTGCTCACCAGCGCGACCGCCTCCTCCACGTCGTCCGTGACGTGGAAGAGCAGCAGGTCCTGCTCCGCGGCCTTGCCGCCCGCGACGACCGCGTCGCGCAGCCAGTCGACGAGACCCTTCCAGTACTCCGTCCCGAACAGGACGATCGGGAAGCGGGTGACCTTGCGGGTCTGCACCAGGGTGAGCGCCTCGAAGAGCTCGTCGAGGGTGCCGAGGCCGCCGGGCAGCACCACGAACCCCTGGGCGTACTTCACGAACATCGTCTTCCTGACGAAGAAGTACCGGAAGTTCATGCCGATGTCGACGTACGGGTTGAGGCCCTGTTCGAAGGGCAGCTCGATGCCGAGGCCGACCGAGACGCCCTTGGCCTCGCTGGCGCCCTTGTTGGCCGCCTCCATGGCGCCGGGGCCGCCGCCCGTGATGACCGCGAAGCCCGCCTCGACGAGAGCCCGGCCGAGCCGCACGCCCGCCTCGTACTCGGGCGAGTCCGGCTTGGTGCGGGCCGAGCCGAAGACGCTGATCGCGCTCGGCAGTTCGGCGAGGGCGCCGAACCCCTCGACGAACTCGGACTGGATGCGCATGACCCGCCAGGGGTCGGTGTGCACCCATTCCGAGTCGCCCTCGGTGTCGAGCAGCCGCTGGTCCGCCGTGCCCGGCTGGACCTGGTCCCTGCGCCTGAGCACCGGGCCCTGACGCTGCTCCTCGGGCTTCGCCACTCCCTCGGGAATGCCCATGGCCTGCTCCCTCCGCCGACCGGCGGCCCGTCGTGGACCGCCGACTGATCTTCTGGTCCGGTCAGGGTAGGACGACACAGGTGACGAAACGCGAAATTACGGAAGTCGGGCAGTCAGCCAGTCGCGGAGCCGGGCCTCGCAGTGGTGGATCCGCTCGACGACGACGTGCTCGTCCCGCTTGTGCGCGTACGTGGGATCGCCGGGCCCGTAGTTGACGGCGGGGACGCCGAGGGCGCTGAAGCGGGAGACGTCGGTCCAGCCGAACTTGGGGTGCGCGCTGCCGCCGACGGCCTTCATGAAGGCCTCCGCGGCGGGGTGGGAGAGGCCGGGCAGGGCGCCGGGGCTCTCGTCGTCGACGACGAGTTCGGCGACGTCGCAGTCGGCGAAGACCTCGCGGACGTGGGCCAGGGCCTCGGCCGGGGAGCGGTCGGGCGCGTACCGGTAGTTGACGGTGACGGCGCAGGCGTCGGGGATGACGTTGGTGGCGACGCCGCCCTCGATCGCCACGGCGTTGAGGCCCTCGTGGTACTCCAGGCCGTCGATGACCGGCTTGCGCGGCTCGTACGCGGCGAGGCGGGCGAGGATGGGGGCGGCGGCGTGGACGGCGTTGGAGCCCATCCAGGAGCGGGCGGAGTGGGCGCGCTCGCCGGCCGTGTGCAGGATGACGCGGAGGGTGCCCTGGCAGCCGCCCTCGACCTGGCCGTCGGAGGGTTCGAGGAGGACCGCGAAGTCGCCCTCCAGCCACTCGGGGTGCGCGGCGGCGATCTTCCCGAGGCCGTTGAGGTCGGCGGCGACCTCCTCGTTGTCGTAGAAGACGAAGGTGAGGTCCCGGTTGGGCTCGGGGACGGTGGCGGCGATCCGGAGCTGGACGGCGACGCCGGACTTCATGTCGGAGGTGCCGCAGCCCCACAGGACGCCGTCCTCGTCGAGGCGCGAGGGCACGTTGTCCGCGATCGGGACGGTGTCGACGTGCCCGGCGAGCACGACCCGCTCCGCGCGGCCGAGCGTCGTGCGGGCGACGACGTTGTTGCCGTACCGGTCGACGGTGAGGTGCGGCAGGGCGCGCAGGGCCCGCTCGATCGCGTCGGCGAGCGGCTTCTCGGTCCCGCTGACGGACGGGAGGTCGACGAGGGCTGCGGTGAGCGCGGCCCCGTCCAGGGACAGGTCGAGGGGGGCGTCGAGCGGGGTGATGTCAGCCATATGCCGACCCTAACCCGGCCTCCAGTACGGTGGGCCCCGTGTCCGAGCCCATCCGCCCCGCCCGCCGTGGCCGCCTCGCCCGTTCCGGGGTCGCCTTCGCCGTGCTCATCGGCCTCGCCTCGTACGTCGGCCTCCACCAGACGACGGGGAGCAGGGGCACTCCGCGGTGCGCCGTGGGCGGCGGCGACCACCGGTACGAGTTCACTCCGGAGCAGGCGTCCAACGCGGCGACGATCTCGGCCGTGGGCACCACCCGGGGGCTGCCGGAGCGGGCGGTGACGATCGCGCTCGCGACGGCGCTCCAGGAGTCGGCGCTGCGGAACATCGGGCACGGCGACCGGGACTCGCTCGGCCTCTTCCAGCAGCGTCCCTCGATGGGCTGGGGGACGCCGGCGCAGATCATGGACCCGGTGTACTCGGCGGGGAGGTTCTACGAGGGCCTGGAGAAGGTCCCGGGATACTCGCGGCTGCCGCTGACGGTGGCGGCGCAGAAGGTGCAGAAGAGCGGCTTCCCGCAGGCGTACGCGAAGCACGAGCCGGACGCCGCGCTGCTCGCCGCGGCCCTGACGGGCCGGACGCCGGCCGGCCTCTCCTGCACGGCGGACCCGGCGAAGGGCCGGCCGGGCGATCCCCGCCGGGTGCGCGCGGAGCTGGTACGGGCCTTCGGCGAGCGGGCGGCCCCGACGGTGGTGAGCGGCGGCCCGAGCGCGGGCCGGTCGGCGACGGGTCCGACGGTCCTCGTGGTGCCGGTGCGGCCGGTGGCGGGCGCGGGGCCCGGCGCGGACGAGCGGCGCGGCTGGGAGCTGGCGCAGTGGGCGGTGGCCCGGGCGGAGGTCCTGCGCATCGCGGAGGTCTCCTACCGGGACCGGGTCTGGCGCGCGGGCGAGGCCCTCGGCGGCTGGTCGAAGACCTCGGGCACCCCGGCGGGCGGCGATTCCGTCCGCGTGCGGCTGGCGGAGTAGCGGGAGATGCAGGGGACGCCCCGCGCACCGCGAACGGACCGCGGGGCGCGGTACTGACGCGTCTGCGCGGCGGCGTGCGCGGCGTGCCGGGAGCACTCGCGGGACGGTCGGACGCGGGACACGAGGTGCGGGGCACACTCGCGGGGCGGTCGAGCGCGAGAACGCGACTCGCGCGGTGATCGGACCGGGGCGTACGGGCGTTCCCCGCCTCACTCGGCCGGGGTACGGGGCCGAGGCGGGGCGCGGCGAATTCGGCGGGGGTTCCGGGCGGTTTTCCCGGAGGCTGGCACAGACCCTCAATTCTCTTTCCCCGCAAGGGAAGTGACGGTTCGCCAGGCGGCCACGCAATGACGCGTTCGTCCATTTTCCTCCCCGCCCGGCCCTGCGCCGCATTGCCAATTCTTTACCTCGGGCCGCCGCAACCTCTCCCTCCCCAGGGCCGGTTGTCACTGCGTCCGAACGCACACGTCGCACCTCGTCGAAGGAGCACCATGTCCCTCCCCCTGACCCGTCGGATCGCCCGCGCCGCCCTCATCGTCGCGGCCGGAGCAGCCCCCGTGGTCGGTGCGGCCGGCTCCGCGAGCGCCCTCGACCACGGCCTCGCGCCGGCCGGCGCCCTCGGCAGCCTGACCGCCGTGGACGTCGCCGAAGCGGGCAGCACCCTCGACGGCGCCTCGCGGTCCACCTCCGGCGTCGTCGGCCAGGCCGGCGAGGCCGCCGCCCCGGTCGCCGAGAAGGTCGCCGGCGACACCGCCGGCAGCACGGCGGGCAAGGTCGTCGGCAAGACCGCCGGCGCGGCCGCCGAGAGCGCCGAGGGCCCGACCGGCGGCGCCCTGGGCGGCGGCCTGCCGACCGGCCAGATGCTGGGCGGCCTGCCCCTCGGCGGCTGACCCTCCGCACGGAACGCCGGAAGGGCCCCGGGAGCGCACACCGCGCTCCCGGGGCCCTTCCCCGTGCGTCCGGCTCAGCCCAGGCGCTTGACGGCCGCCTCGACCCGCTCGTCCGTCGCCGTGAACGCCACCCGCACGAACCGCTCCCCGGCCTCGCCGTAGAAGTCGCCGGGCGCCACCAGGACGCCCTTCTCCGCCAGGTACGCCACCGTCTCCCAGCAGGGCTCGTCGCGGGTCGCCCACAGGTACAGGCTGGCCTCGCTGTGCTCGATCCGGAAGCCGTGGGCCTCCAGGGCCGTCCGCAGCGCCGCCCGCCGGGCCGCGTACCGCGCGCGCTGCTCGGCCACGTGCGCGTCGTCGCCGAGCGCCGCGACGGTCGCGGCCTGCACCGGGGCCGCGGTCATCATGCCGCCGTGCTTGCGGATCCGGAGCAGCTCGCCGAGCACGGCCGGGTCGCCCGCGATGAACGCGGCCCGGTAACCGGCCAGGTTGGAGCGCTTGGAGAGCGAGTGGACGGCGACGATCCCCTCGTACGAACCGCCGTTGACGTCCGGGTGCAGGACGGAGACCGGGTCGGCCTCCCAGCCCAGCTCCAGGTAGCACTCGTCGGAGAAGAGCAGGACGCCGTGCTCGCGCGCCCAGGCCACGATCCGGGTCAGCTCGTCCTTGCCGAGGACCTTCCCGGTCGGGTTGGACGGGGAGTTGAGCCAGAGCAGCTTCAGGCCGGCCGGGTCCAGCTCGGTGGGGTCGTCGTACACCACGGGCTCCGCGCCGCAGAGCCGCGCGCCGACCTCGTACGTCGGGTAGGCGAGCCGCGGGTAGGCGACCCGGTCCCCCGCGCCGAGCCCCCACTGCGTCGGCAGCCAGGCCACCAGCTCCTTGGAGCCGACGACCGGGAGGACGTTCTCGTGGACGAGGCCCACCGCGCCGAGGCGCCGCTCGCACCAGCCGGTGAGCGCGTCCCGCAGCTCCGGCGTCCCCCAGACGGTGGGATAGCCCGGCGAGTCCACCGCCGCCACCAGGGCCTCCTGGATCACGGCGGGGACCGGGTCGACGGGCGTGCCGACGGACAGGTCCACGATCCCGTCCGGGTGCGCCAGGGCCGTCTTCTTGTACGGCTCCAGCTTGTCCCAGGGGAAGACGGGGAGGCGCGAAGAGACTGCGCTCACGGGTTGGCTCACTTCCTCGTACCAGTGCGTACGGACTGACGGGCTCGGACCGGCCGTCTCGGGAAACGCGTCGGCCCCGCACGGCGGTGGGCGCCGTGCGGGACCGGATGCGGTCGATCAGCCGTTCTGCGGCGGCAGGGCGGCGACGAACGGGTGGTCCCGCTCGATCTCGCCGAGCTTGGAGGCACCACCGGGCGAACCGAGCTCGTCGAAGAACTCGACGTTCGCCTTGTAGTAGTCCTTCCACTCCTCCGGGGTGTCGTCCTCGTAGAAGATCGCCTCGACCGGGCAGACCGGCTCACAGGCCCCGCAGTCGACGCATTCGTCCGGGTGGATGTACAAGGACCGCTTGCCCTCGTAGATGCAGTCGACGGGGCACTCCTCGATGCACGCCTTGTCCTTGACGTCGACACAAGGCTGCGCGATGACGTAGGTCACGCTGTCGTTCCTCCTCGATAGGGCTGGTCTGCGCGGGAGCGCGGCGTCGTCGATGCCCGCACCTAGTATCTCCGTTCTCGGGGGCGATCCGAACAGGAGGGGTGGAGAAGCAGTGGAATTCACCGGCGGTGGACGCCTTGAGATCCGTGTCACCAGCGCTGACGTGGGAAAACGTGTCTCCGTTCGGTACGTGACCGACTCGGGCGAGGCGGGCGGCATGTTCACCGACGCGGTCGGGGTTCTCACATCCTGGGACAACGGGGTGCTGCTGATCACACGAAGGAGCGGCGAGGGCGTCCGGATCGCGGAATCCTCCCTGGTGGCGGGCAAGGTCGTGCCCGCCGCGCCGGCCCGCCGGCGGGGCCCGTCGGCCACCTTCCCGGAGCTGGCGCGGGCCACCGCGCGCGCGTGGCGGCCGGTCGAGGGCGAGATGCTCGGGGAGTGGACGCTGCGGGCCTCCGACGGATTCACCCGGCGGGCCAACTCCGTGCTCCCCCTGGGTGATCCGGGGCTCCCGGTCGCCGGGGCGCTGGCGTACGTACGGGAGTGGTACGCCGCCCGGAAGCTGCCCGCGTACGTCCAGACCGCGACCGGCGCCGAGGGCACGCAGGAGCTGCTCTGCGCCGAACTCGACCGGCTCGGCTGGCGGCGCGAGGTGTCCGCCGAGGTGCGGATCGCGGCGCTCGCCCCGATCGGGGACCTGGACGCCGACGTCTCCGCCGTCCGCCTCTCCCGCACCGCCGACGAGGCGTGGCTGCGCCGCTACCAGCGCTTCGAGGAGCCGGGTCCGGCGGTGCGGGAGGTCCTCGCCTCCGGTCCGAGCGCGTGGTTCGCGTCCGTGGCGGGCGCGGACGGGACACCGGCGGCCATCGGCCGCTGCGTCGTCGACGGGCGCTGGGCCGGCTTCATGGCCGTCGAGGTCGACCCGGCCCTCCGGCGCCGGGGCCTGGCCACGTCCGTGATGACCGCGCTCGCCCGCCGGGCCCTCGACGAGGGCGCGTCGGCGGCCTGGCTCCAGGTGGAGGCGGACAACGACGGCGCGCGGGCGCTGTACGACGGGATGGGCTTCGCGTCCCACCACCACTACCACCACTACCGATGGGCGGAGGCGTGACGGAGGAGGGGCCCCAGGGCGATCCGGCGGACGGGGCCGAGGACGATCCGGTGGACGGGGCCGAGGACGGGCCGGGGCGTGACCAGGAGCGCGCCCCGGGGCACGGCCCGGCGGGCGGTCGGGAGCACGGCCAGGAGCGCGGCCCGGCGGGCGGTCGGGAGCGCGATCGGGAGTACGGTCCGGCGGGCGGAGCCGAGGAGGAGCCCCCCGGGCCGCCCGACTGGCGGCGGAAGTTCGCGGAGGAGGCGCGGGCCGAGCGGCCCGACCTCGTGCGGCTCTGTCTGCTCATCGGGGCCGTGGCCGACCCCTCCGTCACCCGGCACGACCTCGACGCGGCCGAGATCGAGCTCGACCGGCTCGCCGGGCTCGTCCCGTACGCCACCCGCCTCACCGGCGACTGGGCCGTGGCGCTCGCCGCGCTCCTCGGCCGCCGCGAGGGGTTCGAGGGCGTGCCCGCCGACTACCAGCGCCTGGAGTCCTCGCTGCTCCACGAGGTGCTCCGGCGCCGCCGCGGGCTGCCGATCCTGCTCTCGGTCGTCTGGATGGAGGTCGCCCGCCGGGCCGGCGCGCCCGTGTACGGGCTCGGGCTGCCCGGCCACTTCGTCGTCGGCTTCGGCGACCCGGCCGACCTGGACCTCGCGGACCCGTTCGCGGGCGGGCGCGCCATGACCGGCGCGGACGCCGAGCTCCTGGTGGCGAGCGCCACCGGCGAGGCGCTCGACCGCTCGATGCTCCGGCCCGCCGAGCCCGGCGCGATCGTGCTGCGCGTCCTCAACAACATCCGCGCCTGGGCGTCCTCCCGCCCCGAGCGCTCCGGCGTCGCCCTGTGGGCGGTGGAGCTCGCCCTGCTCCTCCCCTCCCACCCGGCGAGGCTCCGCTACGAGCGCGCCGAGCTGCTCGTCCGGCGCGGGCAGTTCCTGACGGGCGCGGTGGAGATGGAGGCGTACGCGCAGGTGATGGACGCGGTGGATCCGGAGGCGGCGACCACCATCCGGCGGCGGGCCCTCGCGGCGCGGGCCCGGTTGAACTAGGGGGTGTCGTGGAACGGCCGCGGGGGCGGGTGGTCTCCCACCCGCCCCCGCGGCCGTTCGCGCTCGGACCGTCAGCCCTCGCCGGACAGGTCGATCGTCTTCGTGCGCTCGGCGGGCGTCTTGCCCAGGAGCGCGTCGCGCATCGCGAAGGCCACGTCGTCGGCGGAGACCTCGTGCTTGGTGCCGTCGCCCTTGGTGATCATGAGGCCGTCGAAGGCGCCGTCCAGGAGCCGCTCGATCGCCTTCTTGTCGTAGACCTCGACCAGCCGGCCGTCGACGGCCTTCATGGAGAGGATCTGCGGCAGCGACCGCGCCGGACCGAACTGGATCTCCTTGCCGCCCGCCCTGATCGTGATCCGGTCGGACATCGCGGGCTCCGCGAACTCCTTCATCGCCCGGTCCAGCTCGGCCTTGGTGACCGTCGGCTGGCGGGACGTCACCGGCAGCTCGACCACCTTGGCCTGGCCCGTCTCGACCTGGGCGCGGAAGGCGTCGCGGACCGAGTAGATCGAGCGCCGGACGTCCAGGCCCTTGCCGGGCTTGCCCTCGACCGGGGTCACCTTGTTCGGCGAGAAGAGGATCGTGCCCTCGGTCGCGGAGCCGGAGGCGCCCGCCAGGTCGGTCAGGGCGACGGCCAGCTTCTCCTCGTCGACCGGGAAGACCGGCTTGGCGACCCGGTCGCCGCCGAAGAGGGAGCCGATGACCGAGACGGGGTTGTAGTCGCTGCCCGCGGCGCCCCGGACGGTCTCCTGGCTGTCGAGGGAGAGGCCCGCCTTGTCCGGGGAGAGCTGGACCTTCTTGCCGCCGACGGAGAGCTGGAGCGGGGCGTGGGCGCGCTTGCCGAGCGCCGCCTCCAGCTTGTTGACGCCCTCCTCCTTCGTACCGCCGCCGATGTCCACGCCGAGCACGGTGGTGCCCTTGGGGACGTCGGAGTGGTTGAGGAGCAGTCCCGCGCCGTAGGCGACGCCGAGCAGGCCGACCAGCCCGGCGCCGACGAGGACCAGCTTGGAGCGGCCCTTCTTCGCCGGGGCCCGGCCGGCCGGAGGGGCCTGGCGCGCGGCCGGGGCGGGAGCGGGGACCGGGGCCAGCCGCTCCTCGATGCGCGGGGTGAGGTTCGGGCGGGCCGCCGCCGGCGGGACCACGGGGATGCCGCTGGTGAGCGTGTCGCCGGAGACGTGGCCCGCGGCCTCCGGGGCGCCCTGGCCGGGACCGCGGCCGGGGCCGGGCGCCGGGGCGGGCTGCTGGGGCGTCAGGATCGCGGTGTCGTCGGACATGCGGGGGGCTCCGCCGGGGAACGGGGAGCCGGCGCCCGGGACCTGCCCCTGGCCCTGCCCCCGTCCCTGCGCCTGTCCCTGTGCCCGTCCCTGGCCCGGGAAGGGGCCCTGGCCCGCGCCGACGGGGCCACCGGGGCCGCCGAGCGAGGCGGTGCCGGTGACCGGGCCGGTGGTCGGACCGGTCGGCGCCGCCGGACCGCGGTGGACGGGGGTGCCGCCGGCCGGGGTGCCGTCGTACGTCGGCGTGCCGCCGGAGGGCGTCCCGTCGTACTGCGGGACACCGCCCGCAGGGGTGCCGTCGTACGTCGGCGTGCCGCCCGCAGGAGTGCCGTCGTACATCGGCGTACCGCCCGCAGGCGTGCCGGTCTCGTACAGCGGGTTGCCCGGGACGGGGCCGGCCGGGGCCACCGGGCGGCTCGACGGGGCGCCGCCGACCGTCGGGACGCCCGAGGTCGCGGAGCCCGCGAAGCCCGTGCCCGGGGCGTCCGGGCCGGGCGCCGTCCGCTTCGGTCCCGGCGCGGGGGCCGGGGACGGCGCGGGAGCGGGCGCGGGGGGCGCGGACTTGCGCGGCGCGAACCAGTCGCTCGTCTCCTTCGCCTTCGGAGCGGCCTCCTCGGCCCTCGGCGGCTCCGGGGCCGCCACCGGCTCGGGCTCCGGCTCCACGACGGGGGCGGGCTCCGGCTCGGCCTCCGGCGCGGGCGCCTCGTTGACCGTCTTGCGGACCACGACCGGCGGGATCGGACGCGAACCCGGGATGTTGATCCGGATCCGGGTCGTCAGCGTCGTCTCGGTCTTGGGCTCCTCCGGCGGTGCGGACGCGGCGGCGGTCTCCTCCGGCGCGTCCTGCGTGGGGTGGAGCGACGGATACTGGCGGGAACCGTACGGCGGGGTGCCCGAGGGGTATGCGGCTCCACCGCGCCCCTGGGCGCCGGAGGACGAACTGTCAGTCTCTCGACCAGTTTCACGACTCAAAGCAGGATCTCCCGGTTGGCTCCACCGCCCGCTCTTGCTGGTGCTCGTGTGACCCGGGCGGTTCGGCGGCGCGCACCACCATACTGGCCGCCGCCGTCGCGCACCCGACCCCCGGGCCCCCGACGACGGGCAATCCGGCCGAAGTCGGGACGTCCCCGACCTCAAGTCCTCCTGTTCAACGGGTCGGTCGCGGCAGCCGGGACAGCGTGGCGCACATCACAGCGACACCCATGCCCCCGAAGAGGAAGAGCAGCTCGCCGACGCCCCCGCCGAACACCCCGTCGCCCTCGGGGCGTCCGAAGCTGAGCAGGACGACGGCGACGAGCCAGCCGACGCCCGCCGCGACCACGCCGGCCTGGGTGCCGGTGGCGCGCAGGCCGCCGTAGAAGAGGCCCCCGGTGGCGAGGAGTGCGAGGAGCAGGCCGGCGGGGAGCCAGGCGGCCTGGACGAGGGCGCCGGCGGCCCCGACGAGGGCGCCGAGGACGAGCAGGAGGACGTACCAGACGTAACAGACGGTGCGGGAGACGGGGAAGCCGTCGGATCCGGAACCGGACGACGAAGAACCGGACGACGGGGAACCGGACGCGCCGGGCCCGGACCGCGAGGAACCGGACGGCGAGGAACCGGACGCCCCGGAAGCGGAGGACGCGCGCCCGCGTCGGGGCGGATCCGGCGGGGAGGGGCTCACGCGGTCACCCCCGCGAAGAGGTCCGTCTCGCGCTCGCCCCCGGGGGCGCCGTGGACGCCCCGGACCAGCTCGTAGTACTCGGTGGTGAGGATCGGCTGCCCCAGGTCGTTGGAGAGGGCGAAGAAGGGCCCGTCGACCGCGACTTGGGTGGCGTGCGCGGCCATCGCGGCGCTCTTGCGGGCCGCCTGCTCCGGGGTCGCGGCGATCTCGGCCGTGATCCGGTCCTCGTCGACGACGCCGGGGACGTCGTCGGCGTCCGCGACCGCCGGGAAGGCGGAGCCCTCGGCGCGCAGCCGGGCGAAGCCGGCCTCGACGACGGGGCGCGGGACGCGGTTCCAGTAGACCTTGGCGATCGTGTGGGCCGGGCCGAGGTCGGGGCGGAAGTCCGGGTCCGCGGCCAGGTCGGCGGCGCGGGTGGCGACCCGGTGGGCCTGGATGTGGTCGGGGTGGCCGTAGCCGCCGTCGGGGTCGTAGGTGACCAGGACCTGCGGACGGGTCTCGCGGATCACCTCGACGAGGTACGGGGCGGCGGCGTCGACGTCCGTGTTCCAGAAGGCGCCGTCCCGCCCGTTCTGCTCGGCGCCCATCATCCCCGAGTCGCGGAAGCGCCCCGGGCCGCCGAGGAAGCGGTGGTCGGTGACGCCCAGCTCGGCCATCGCGGCGGCGAGTTCGCCGACGCGGTGCGGGCCGAGCCGGTCCTCGCGGTCCGGCGCCAGGTGGGCGAGGCCGGGCGGGATGACCTCGCCCTCCTCGCCGAGCGTGCAGGTGACGAGGGTGACGAGGGCGCCCTCGGCCGCGTACCTGGCCATGGTGACGCCGTTGTTGATCGACTCGTCGTCCGGGTGCGCGTGCACCAGGAGCAGCCGACGGGCGGGGAGATCGGACATGCCCCCACCCTACGAGACCCCGGGTCGCCGGACCGGGAGGAGACCCCGGGCCCGGGTGCTCAGAACTTGAGGCCGCCGATCATGCCCGCCACGTTGGTCGTGAGGGTGCTGATGGACGGAGCGATGGACGAGCTCGCCAGGTAGAAGCCCAGG
Organism: Streptomyces sp. NPDC007872; assembly: GCF_042868165.1. Taxonomy (NCBI): domain Bacteria; kingdom Bacillati; phylum Actinomycetota; class Actinomycetes; order Kitasatosporales; family Streptomycetaceae; genus Streptomyces; species Streptomyces sp. NPDC007872. The sequence continues at coordinate 823,229 of NZ_JBIAEA010000004.1, read as the reverse complement.
AGCGCACAGATCGCCGCGTGCCCCGCCTTCAGACCGGATTTCCGGATCAGAAGGAAGACGACGATCGCCAGCAGCACCACCACGGAGATCGAGAGTGCCACGGCGGTTCACCTCCACACTTCTTCGGTCGGACTTCTTCGGTCGGTTCGTTCGGAGCGGTTCCGGCAAGGAGCAGAACGCATGTGCCAGACGGATGCCTACCCACCCAGCGCTACGGATCATAACTATCCGTGCCATCGCATCGATCGGCGGACGGAGGCACGAGGGGGGCGCACAGCGCTAGTTTCGGCCTCATGACCTTGTCTCGACAGCAGTCGGCCACACCCTCGGCCGGGCTCTCCTTCCCCCGCCAGTACGCCCGGACCCAGCGGTTCGCCCTGGGGGTCCCGCGCGGTTTCTCGGTCTCCCCGGACGGGGAGCGCGTGGTGTTCGTCAGATCCGCCTCCGGCACGGACCGTTCGCACCGGCTGTGGGTGCTCGACCTGCCGCCGGGGGGCGAGCCGGCGGAGCGGGTGGCGGCCGACCCGGAGGTGCTGCTCGCGGGCGCGGAGGAGGAGTTGTCCCCGCAGGAGCGGGCGCGGCGGGAGCGGAGCCGGGAGGGCTCGGCCGGGATCGTGGCGTACGCGGTGGACGGGGCCGTGGAGTTGGCGGCGTTCGCCCTGTCGGGGCGGCTGTTCGCGGCGGAGCTGCGGGCGGGGACGGCGCGGGAGCTTCCGGTGCCGGGGCCGGTGATCGACCCGCGTCCCTCGCCGGACGGGCGGCTCGTGGCGTACGTGGCGGAGGGCGCGCTGCGGGTGGTGGGCGCGGACGGCGCGGACGACCGGGCGCTGGCCGTTCCGGAGGACCCGCACGTCTCCTACGGATTGGCCGAATTCATCGCCTCGGAGGAGATGGGGCGGTATCGCGGCCACTGGTGGTCCCCGGGCTCGGACCGGCTGCTCGTGGCGCGGGTGGACGACCGGGCGGTGCGGTCCTGGTGGATCGCGGACCCGGCGCACCCGGAGCGGGAGCCGCAGCGGGTGGGCTACCCGGCGGCGGGGACGGACAACGCGGAGGTGCGGCTGTTCGTCCTGGGCCTCGACGGGTCGCGCGCGGAGGTGGAGTGGGACCGGGAGCGGTACCCGTACCTGGCGCGGGTCCACTGGTCGGCGGCCGGGGCGCCGCTGCTGCTCGTCCAGACGCGGGGGCAGCGCGAGCAGGCGCACCTGGCGGTGGACCCGGCGACCGGGGCGGTCTCGGCGGTGCTCGTGGAGGAGGACCCGGCGTGGCTGGAGCTGCTTCCGGGCGTGCCGGCGTGGAGCGCGGACGGGCGGCTCGTGCGGATCGCGGACGTCGCGGACGGCGGCGCGGACGTGGACACGGGAGACGGCGGGACGCGGGTCCTGGCCGTCGGGGACCGGGTCCTCACCGACGGGCGGCTGCACGTCCGGGCGGTCCTCGACGTCGGCCCCGGCGACGTCCTCGTGTCGGCCTCGGCGGGCGCGGGCGCGGAGGCGCCGGAGACCGGCGAGGTCCATGTGTACCGGGTGACGGAGGCGGGCGCCGAGCGGCTCTCCGAGGGCGTCGGCGTCCACGGCGCGGTGCGCGCGGGGGCGGTGACCGTCCTGGTGTCGGCGCGCCCGGACGAGCCGGGGAGCACGGCGCGGGTGCTGCGGGACGGCGAACGTGTCGCCGCGGTCGCCTCGTACGCGCAGCGGCCGGTGATCACCGCCCGGCCCCGGCTCACGGAGGCCGGGGCCCGGCGGATCCCGTGCGCGGTGCTGCTGCCCTCGGGGTACGCGGAGGGCGACGGGCCGCTGCCGGTCCTGATGGACCCGTACGGCGGCCCGCACGGGCAGCGGGTGGTGGCCGCGCACCACCCGCACCTGACGTCCCAGTGGTTCGCCGACCAGGGCTTCGCGGTGGTCGTGGCGGACGGGCGCGGCACGCCGGGTCGCTCCCCCGCCTGGGAGAAGGCGATCCTGCGCGACCTGACGCCGACCCTCGACGACCAGGTGGAGGCGCTGCACGCGCTCGCCGGGCGCTTCCCCCTCGACCTGGACCGGGTCGCGGTCCGGGGCTGGTCGTACGGCGGCTACCTGGCGGCGCGGGCGGTGCTGCGGCGGCCGGACGTCTTCCACGCGGCCGTCGTCGGGGCGCCGGTGACGGACTGGCGGCTCTACGACACGCACTACACGGAGCGGTACCTCGGCACCCCGCAGGACGACCCGGAGGTGTACGCGGCGCAGTCGCTGGTCACCGACGACGGGCTGTCGTCCCCGGAGGTGCCGGTCCGGCCGATGATGGTCGTGCACGGGCTCGCGGACGACAACGTGGTGGTGGGGCACGCGCTGCGGCTCTCCTCCGCGCTGCTCGCGGCGGGCCGCCCGCACGAGGTGCTGCCGCTGTCGGGGGTCACGCACATGACGCCGCAGGAGCAGGTGGCGGAGAACCTGCTCCTGCTCCAGGTGGACTTCCTGCGGCGGTCCCTCGGTCTCGACCGGGGCTGAGCCCGGGTCACCAGTGGGGCGGCCGGGGGTGCGGCGGGGGCGGGGACAGCGCCGCCGACGGGTGGGGGCCGGGCGCGGCGGCGGGGGCGCCGCGCCCGGCCAGGAGGACGAGGACGGCGACGCCCGCGAGCAGGCCGAGGACGGAGGTGAGGACGTCCGCCCGGTGCGGCGCGGGGAGGTCGGCGAGCCGTTCGAGGATCCCGTACCGCACGGCCCCGGCGGTCCCGGCGAGGCCGCGGGCGGTCAGGAACGCGCCGGCGAGCAGCCCGAAGGCGCGGCCGTGGCGGGCCCGCGCGAGGACGGAGCCGGCGGCCGTGGCGTACAGCGCGGCGAGGACGGCCGCCAGCCAGCCGGGCGGGGGCGCGAGAGCCGCCCCGACGACGGACCGGCCACCGGTGAACCGGTCGACGGTGATCTCGGAGGGCAGCCGGACGGCCCAGTACAGCTCCCAGCCGGCCGCGGTGAGGGCGGCGGCCGCGAGGAGGATCCCGGCGGCGACGGCGGGACCGGTGCGGGGGCGGCCGGGGAGCGGCTCGTACGGGGTCCGCGGCGGGCGGCGGCCGACGGCAGCGACGAGGACGAGACCGGCGGCGAGGGCCAGTTCGAGCAGGGCGGTGACGAGGGCCCCGCTCCCGGGCGTCCAGAGGCCGGGCAGGCGCAGGGCGAGGGTGGCGGTGCCGGTGGCGGCGAGCGCGGAGGCGGCGTGCGGCGAGCGGAGGGCGGCGACGGCGGTCGCCGCGGAGGCGACGAGGAGCACCGGGTCGACCAGGGAGGTGGCGGCGTGCCCGCGGGCGAGGAAGAACCGGTCCCCGGCCCAGTACCACGCGAGGTCGGCGGGCGAGCCGAGCGCGGCAAGGTCCTGGAGGATCCACACGGCGGCGACGAGGACGAGCGCGCCGCTGAGCGCGGCGCCGGTGAGTCGTGCCGGTCGTGTCACAGTCACGGCTTCGATACTCACGGTCGTGACCGGCCGAAACAAGCGGTTCCGGATATCCGGGGAGCGCGGGCGGCCGGCCGGGGCGCGCGAGGCGCTCCGGCCGGCCCACGGCACCCGCACGGCCGTACGCCGTGCAGCTTGGCGCGTCCGTATATCGGAGCCGAGTCGGGCGGGTTGCCCGGGTGTTAAGGGGTGCCGGGGGGCGGGGGGCCCGTCCTCGGGGGATCCGTCCTGTGGGGGTCCGTCCCCGGGAGGTCCGTCCCCGGGGCGTCGTCCTCCGGGCGGAGGAGGTGGCTGCCTCCCGGGGGCGGGGCGCCGCCCTCCGGCGGGGTCCCGGCGCCGGCCTCTCCCGGCTTCTCCAGGACCGGAGCACTGTCCCCCGGCTTCTCCAGGACCGCCCGGTGCTCCTCCGCGACCACGTGCTTCTCCTCCGCGAAGTGGCAGGCCGAGTCGTGGCGGGCCGGGCTGTCGGTGAGGCGGAAGACGGCCGGGACGGCGAGGAGCGGCACCTCCTGGGCGCAGCGTTCCCGCGCCTTCCAGCAGCGGGTGCGGAAGCGGCAGCCGGAGGGGATGTTCGCCGGGGAGGGCACGTCCCCGGTGAGGATGATCCGCTCGCGGTGGGCGCGCGCCTCGGGGTCGGGGACGGGGACGGCGGAGAGCAGCGCCTGCGTGTAGGGGTGGGTGGGGTGGTCGTAGATCTGGGCGTCGGTGCCGATCTCGACGATCCGGCCGAGGTACATGACGCCGACCCGGTCGGAGATGTGCCGCACGATGGACAGGTCGTGGGCGATGAACACGTACGACAGGGAGAACTCGTCCTGGAGCTTCTCCATCAGGTTGATGACCTGGGCCTGGACGGAGACGTCGAGGGCGGAGACCGGTTCGTCCGCGACGATGACCTCGGGCTGGAGGGCGAGGCCGCGGGCGATGCCGATGCGCTGGCGCTGGCCGCCGGAGAACTGGTGCGGATAGCGGTTGATGTACTCGGGGTTGAGGCCGACGACGTCCAGGAGGTCCTGGACCTTGCGGCGCCGGTCGCCCTTGGGGGCCACCTCGGGGTGGATCTCGTACGGCTCGCCGATGATGTCGCCGACGGTCATGCGCGGGTTGAGCGAGGTGTACGGGTCCTGGAAGACCATCTGGATGTTGCGCCGGACCGCCTTCAGGGCGCGCGCGGAGAGCGTGGTGATGTCCTCGCCCTTGTAGCGGATGGTGCCGGAGGTGGGCCGTTCCAGGTTGACCAGCATCTTCGCGACGGTCGACTTGCCGCAGCCGGACTCGCCGACGATGCCGAGGGTCTCGCCGGCGACGAGGTCGAAGTCGACGCCGTCGACGGCCTTGACGGCGCCGACCTGCTTCTTGAAGAGGACGCCCTGGGTGAGCGGGTAGTGCTTGTGGAGGTCCCGGACTTCGAGAATCGCCTCAGCCATGGAGGCACTCCTTCCAGAAGTGGCAGGCGCTGGCGCGCGGCACCGGGGACTCGGTCACCTCGTACAGCGGGGGCTCGTCGGTCCGGCAGACGTCCTGGGCCATCGGGCAGCGCGGGTTGAAGGCGCAGCCGGGCGGGATGTGCAGCAGGTTGGGCGGCAGGCCCTTGATCGCGTAGAGCTCCTGGCCCTTCTGGTCCAGGCGCGGGATCGATTCGAGCAGGCCCTTGGTGTAGGGGTGGGCGGGGGCCTTGTAGATCTCGTGGACGGGGGCCTGTTCGACGATCCGGCCCGCGTACATCACGGCGATCTTGTCGGCCACGTCGGCGACGACGCCGAGGTCGTGGGTGATGAGGATGAGGCCCATGTTCAGCTCGCGTCGGAGCTCGGCGAGCAGGTCCATGACCTGGGCCTGGACGGTGACGTCGAGGGCGGTGGTGGGCTCGTCCGCGATGATCAGGTCCGGTTCCAGGGCGAGCGCCATGGCGATCATGATGCGCTGGCGCATGCCGCCGGAGAACTGGTGCGGGTACTGGCCGACGCGCTCCTTGGCGGCGGGGATGCGGACCCGGTCCATCAGCTCGACGGCCTTGGCCCGGGAGTCCTTCCGGGACATCCCCCGGTGGACCTGGAACATCTCGCCGAGCTGGTCGCCGACGCTGAGGACGGGGTTGAGGGAGGACAGCGCGTCCTGGAAGACCATCGCCATCCGGGCGCCCCGGATCTTGCGCCGCTCGTCCTCCCTGAGCTTCAGGAGGTCCTGGCCCCGGAAGAGGATCTCGCCCTGCGTGATCCTTCCCGGCGGGACGTCGAGGATGCCCATGACGGCCTGGGCGGTGACGGACTTGCCGGAGCCGGACTCGCCGAGGACGGCCAGGGTCTCCCCCGCGTCGACGGAGTAGTCGACGCCGTTGACCGCCTTGGCCACCCCGTCCCGGGTGTGGAACTCCACGTGCAGGTCGCGCACTTCGAGCAGCATGGGTCCCTACCTCAGCTTGGGGTCGAGGGCGTCGCGGACGGCGTCGCCGAGCATGATGAAGGCGAGCACCGTGACGGCCAGCGCGCCGGCCGGCCAGAGCAGCATGTGCGGGGCGTTGCGGATGTACTGCGAGGCCGAGGAGATGTCGATGCCCCAGGAGACGGTGGGGGGCTTGAGGCCGACGCCGAGGAAGGAGAGCGTGGCCTCCAGGGAGATGTACGTGCCGAGGGCGATGGTGGCGACGACGATCACCGGGGCCACGGCGTTGGGCGTGATGTGCCGGAGCAGCATCCGGGAGTTGGAGGCGCCGAGCGCGCGGGCGGCCTGGACGTAGTCGTTCTGCTTGGCGGTGATGACGGAGCCGCGGGCGATGCGGGAGATCTGCGGCCAGCCGAGCAGCACCATGAAGCCGATGACGGGCCAGACGCTGTTGTTGCTGACGACGGAGAGGAGGACCAGGCCGCCGAGGACGACGGGGATGGCGAAGAAGATGTCGGTGATCCGGGAGAGGAAGCCGTCCCAGGCGCCGCCGTAGAAGCCGGCGAGGCCGCCGAGGACCGAGCCGAGGAGGGTCACGCCGAGGGTGGCGAGGACGCCGACCTGGATGGAGGCCCTGGCTCCGTAGACCGTGCGGGTGTAGACGTCGCAGCCCTGGCCGTTGAAGCCGAAGGGGTGGCCGGGCTGGGAGCCCTCCTGGGCCTTGGAGAGGTCGCAGTCCAGCGGGTTGCCGCTCGCGATGAGCTGCGGCCAGATGGCGATGACCACCAGGAAGAGGATGACCAGGCCGGAGACGATGAAGATCGGGTTGCGGCGCAGGTCGTGCCAGGCGTCGGACCAGAGGGAGCGGGCCTTCTTGTCGGGTCCGGTGCCGTCGGGGCCGCCGGGGACCCTCTCCAGGGTCTCGGCCTCGGACATCGCGAGGTCGGTGGCGCCTCCGGCCCCGGTCGAGGCGATGGCCGATCCCTCGTCGTGGTGCTCGGGCATCTCAGGCATAGCGGATCCTCGGGTCAAGGACGGCGTACAGGAGGTCGACGAGCAGGTTGGCCACCAGGAAGACCAGGACGAGGACGGTCACGAAGCCGACCACGGTCTGGGTGTTCTGGCGGAGGATGCCCTGGTAGAGCTGGTAGCCGACCCCGTGGATGTTGAAGATCCGCTCGGTGACGATGGCGCCGCCCATGAGCGCGCCGATGTCGGTGCCGATGAAGGTGACGACGGGGATGAGGCTGTTGCGCAGCAGGTGCCGGGTGATGACCCGGCGGCGGGGCAGGCCCTTGGCGACGGCGGTGCGGACGTAGTCGGCGCGCTTGTTCTCGGCGATCGAGGTCCGGGTGAGCCGGGTGACGTAGGCGAGCGACACGGAGGCGAGGACCAGGCCGGGGACGATCAGTTCGTCGAAGGGGGCCTCGGAGGAGACCGAGGGGTCGATCCACTTCCACTTGACGCCGAGGAGGAGCTGGACGAGCAGGCCGGTGACGAAGGTCGGGACGGAGATGACGACCAGGGTGAGCAGCAGCACGCCGGTGTCGACGGGGCGGCCGCGCTTGAGGCCGGTGAGGACGCCGAGGCTGATGCCGATGAGGATCTCGAAGACGATGGCGACGATGGTGAGGCGGATGGTGACCGGGAAGGCGTCGGCCATCAGCTCGGTGACCTCCTGGCCGTTGAAGGCCGTGCCGAAGTCGCCGGTGAAGACGTTGCCCATGTAGGTCAGGTATTGCTGCCAGACCGGCTTGTCGAGGCCGAACTCCTTCTTGAGCTGGGCGGCGGTCGCCGGGTCGCACTGGCGGTCGCCGCACAGTCCGGCGACGGGGTCGCCCATCACGTTCACCATCAGGAAGATCAGCAGCGTGGCGCCGAAGAAGACCGGGATCATCTGCAGCAGTCGCCGGATCACGTATCGACCCATGGGGGACTCCGGGGGTTGGCTCCGGGAAGGGATGCGGGAAGGCGTACGGCCCGGCGCGGGGGTCCGCGGGCCGGGCCGTCGGCCTTGCTACGCCGTCAGTTCACCTTGATCTGGTCGTAGACCGGGACGCTGAAGGGGTTCAGGGTCACGTTGCTCACGCGCTCCGAGTAGCCGGCGCTGCCGTTCTGGTACCAGAGCGGGATGGCGCCCATGTCGTCGCGGAGGACTTCCTCGGCCCGCTGGAAGAGTCCGACGGCCTTGGCGGTGTCGGCCTCGGCGTTGGCCTGGTTCACCAGCTTGTCGAACTCGGGGTTCGTCCACTTGCCGTCGTTGGACGAGGCGTTGGTGTAGTACAGCGGCTGGAGGAAGTTCTGGATGAGCGGGTAGTCCATCTGCCAGCCGGCGCGGAACGGACCGGTGAGCTTCTGCGTGGTGACCTGGTTGCGGTAGTCGGCGAAGGTGCCGACGGGGTTGCCGACGCAGGCGCGGTCGTTGCCGAGGGCCCGGTTGATGGAGTTGCAGACCGCGTCCACCCACTCCTTGTGGCTGCCGGTGTCGGCGTTGTACGAGATCTTCATGGTGCCGCCGGGGATGCCGCCGCCCTCGGCGACCAGCTTCTTCGCCTCGGCGGCGTCGTACTTGCAGAGGTCGCCGCAGACGTCCTTGAAGCCGCCGTCCTCGCCGAGGACGGGCGAGGTCCAGTCGACGGCGGGGGTGCGGGTCTTCTGGAAGATCGTCTCGGTGATCTGGTTCCGGTCGATCGCCCGTGACAGGCCCTGGCGGAGCTTCGCCTGGTTCGGCTTGTTCCAGTTCGCGTCGTAGAACGGGAAGGAGAGGGTCTGGATGATGCCGGCGGGCACGTTGATGTACCGGTCGCCGAGGTCGGCCTCGACGTTCTTGAGCTGGGCGGCGGGGACGTCGTCGACGAGGTCGAGGTTGCCGGCGATCAGGTCGGTGTAGGCGGTGTTGTTGTCGGTGTAGACCTTGAGGGTCACGCCGCCGTTCTGCGCCTTGTCGCTGCCGGGGTAGGCGTCCCACTTCTTCAGGACCATCTGGGACCCCTTGGAGTAGGAGTCGATGGTGTACGGGCCGTTGCCGACGGGCTTCGAGAGCCAGCCGGCGTGGTCGCTGAAGAAGGTCTGGGGCAGCGGGGCGAAGGCCGCGTAGCCGAGGGTGACGGGCCAGGTGGAGAACTTCTGGGTGAGCTTGACCGTGAAGGTGCGGTCGCCGGTGACCTTGAGGCCGGACATGGTCTCGGCGGTGGGCTCGCCCTTCTCGGGGTGGACCTGGTCGTAGCCCTGGATCTGGCCGAAGAAGTAGGCGTTCTTCTGGTTGTTCTTCAGGTGGGCGCCGTAGTTCCAGGCGTCGACGAAGGACTTGGCGGTGACCTTCTCGCCGTTGGAGAAGGTCCAGCCGTCCTTGACGGTGACGGTGAAGTTCGTCGAGTCCGTGGTCTCGATCTTCTCGGCGAGCATGTCCTTGGCCTCGCCGGTCTTGGGGTCGTACTGCTTGAGCCCCCGGAAGATCATGGACAGGACCTTGCCGCCCTGGACCTCGTTGGTGTTGGCGGGCTCCAGCGGGTTCTGCGGGTCGCCCCACGAGGAGGACACGACGCCGTCGGCCCCTCCGCCGCCGCCGCTGTCGCCGCCGCCGCAGGCGGTCGCCGCGAGGGCGACGGCGGTGGCCAGAGCGGCCCACTTGGCGTGCGTGGCTCCGCGCATGGAGTGCCTCCCGTATGTACCGATTCGCACTGAGAGCCCCAATATCACCCCGCATCAGCGCGCCTGCACGTTGTCGGCGCCCATCAGTGCGACGGCGGGGGCGCACGGAAAACGGCCGGCTCCCGGCGCCGTGGGGCGCCGGGAGCCGGCCGTGCGGAACCGCGCGGGTGTCAGTGCACCGGGACGACCTGCTTCTCCTCGGCGAAGTGGCACGCCGAGGGGTGGGCGGCCGGGGTGTCCTGGCCCTGGAAGACGGCCGGCACCGCGAGGAGCGGCACCTCCTGGGCGCAGCGCTCCTGCGCCTTCCAGCAGCGGGTGCGGAAGCTGCAGCCCGACGGCGGGTTCGCCGGCGAGGGCACGTCACCGGTGAGGATGATCCGCTCGCGGTGCGCGCGGGCCTCCGGGTCCGGCACCGGCACCGCGGAGAGCAGCGCCTGCGTGTACGGGTGCGTCGGGTGCTCGTAGATCTGCGCGTCCGTACCGATCTCGGCCATCTTGCCGAGGTACATGACGCCGACGCGGTCCGAGATGTGCCGGACGATCGACAGGTCGTGCGCGATGAAGAGGTAGGAGAGGTTGAACTCGTCCTGGAGCTTCTCCATCAGGTTGATGACCTGGGCCTGGACGGAGACGTCCAGGGCCGAGACCGGCTCGTCGCAGATGATGATCTCGGGGTTGAGCGCGAGGCCGCGGGCGATGCCGATGCGCTGGCGCTGACCGCCGGAGAACTGGTGAGGGTACCGGTTGATGTACTCCGGGTTCAGACCGACGACGTCCAGGAGCTCCTGCACCTTGCGGCGCCGGTCGCCCTTCGGGGCCACCTCGGGGTGGATGTCGAAGGGCTCGCCGATGATGTCGCCGACCGTCATGCGCGGGTTGAGCGAGGTGTACGGGTCCTGGAACACCATCTGGATGTTCCGGCGGACCGCCTTCAGGGCGCGCCCGGACAGCTTGGTGATGTCCTGGCCCTTGTAGAAGACCTCGCCCGCGGTGGCCCGCTCCAGGTTCATCAGGAGCTTGGCGACCGTGGACTTGCCGCAGCCGGACTCGCCCACGATGCCGAGGGTCTCGCCCTGGTAGAGGTCGAAGGAGACCCCGTCCACGGCCTTGACCGCGCCGACCTGCTTCTTGAAGAGGACGCCCTGCGTCAGCGGGAAGTGCTTCTTCAGACCGCGCACCTGGAGGATCGGCTCGCCGCGGCCCACGGGGGCCTCGATGGCGGCGACCAGAGCCTCTTCGTTGGCGGCGGCCACGGCCTCGTCGTTCTTGCCGAGGTCAGCCATGGATCGTCTCCTTCCAGAAGTGGCAGGCGCTCTTGCGGCCCGGAAGGTCCGTGCCGTCCTGCTCGGTGACCGGCACCAGGGCCGGGATCTCCGTGCGGCAGATGTCCTCGGCCTTCGGGCAGCGCGGGTTGAAGGCGCAGCCGGTGGGGACGCGGAGCAGGTTGGGCGGCAGGCCCTTGATCGCGTAGAGCTCCTGGCCCTTCTGGTCCAGGCGCGGGATCGAGTCGAGGAGACCGCGGGTGTACGGGTGGGCCGGGCGCTTGTACAGCTCGTGCACGGGCGCCTGCTCGACGATCCGGCCGGCGTACATCACGGCGATCTTGTCCGCGACGTCGGCGACGACGCCGAGGTCATGGGTGATCAGGATCAGGCCCATGTTGTATTCCTGCTGGAGCTCCGCGAGGAGGTCCATGACCTGGGCCTGGACGGTCACGTCGAGAGCCGTGGTGGGCTCGTCGGCGATGATCAGGTCCGGCTCCAGGGCGAGCGCCATGGCGATCATGATGCGCTGGCGCATGCCGCCGGAGAACTGGTGGGGGTAGTCGGTGACCCGGGCCTTGGCGGCCGGGATCTTGACCTTGTCCATCAGCTCGATGGCCTTGAGCCGGGCGTCCTTCTTGGACAGGCCCTGGTGGACCCGGAACATCTCGCCGAGCTGGTAGCCGACGTTGAGGACCGGGTTCAGGGAGGACAGCGCGTCCTGGAAGATCATCGCGATCTTGCGGCCGCGGATCTTCCGGCGCTCCTCCTCGGACATCTTCAGCATGTCCTGGCCGCGGAACAGGATCTCGCCCTGCGGGATCTTGCCGGGGGGCATGTCGAGGATGCCCATGATGGCCTGCGCGGTGACGGACTTGCCGGAGCCGGACTCGCCGAGAACGGCGAGGGTCTCGCCGGCGTTCACCGAGTAGTTGACGCCGTTGACCGCCTTGGCCACGCCGTCACGGGTGTGGAACTCCACGTGCAGGTCGCGGACTTCGAGCAGCGGTCCGGTGCCGGACCCGTCGCGCGGCGCGGGGACGGCCGCGGTCTTGTCGATGATGCTCATCTTTTACGCCCTCCTCAGCGCAGCTTGGGGTCGAGGGCGTTGCGGACGGCTTCGCCGAGCATGATGAACGCCAGGACGGTGAGGCTCAGCATGATCGACGGGTACAGCAGGATGTGCTGCGACGTACGGATCGCCTGAACACCCGCGGAGATGTCGACACCCCACGAGACGGTCGGGGCGGCGAGGCCGAGCCCCAGGTAGGACAGGGTCGCCTCGGCGGAGATGTAGCCGCCGAGGGCGATGGTGGCGACGACGATCACCGGGGCCATGGCGTTCGGCAGGATGTGCCGGAACAGGATCCGGGTGGTGCCGGCGCCGAGCGCCTTGGCGGCGTGGACGTAGTCGGCCTGCTTGACCGTGATCACGGCGCCGCGCATGACGCGGGCCATCTGCGTCCAGCCGAGGAAGGCGAGGGCGAAGACGACGACCCAGACGGTGCGCTCGACGAAGGCCTGCAGGACGACCATCGCGCCGAGCAGGAAGGGGATGCCGAAGAAGATGTCGGTCAGACGGGAGAGGACCGTGTCCACCCAGCCGCCGAAGTAACCGGCGATCATGCCCACGATGCCGCCGAGGACGGTGACGATCAGGGTGACGCAGACGCCGACGATGATCGAGGCACGGGTGCCGTAGATCAGGCGGGCGTAGACGGAGCGGCCCTGGATGTCGTAGCCGAGCCAGCCGGGGGAGCCGATGTCGCCGAGCTCGGGCTTGCCGACGTAGTGCTTGACGAGGTCGCCCGCCGTGGGCGAGGCGCTGGTGAACATCCCCGGGAACGCGGAGATGAGCAGCAGGAAGAAGATCAGCACCGACGACACGAGGAAGTACGGGTTGCGGCGCAGGTCGCGCCAGGCGTCGCCCCAGAGCGAGCGGGGCTTCTCCTGCTTGCCCTGCGGGGCGGACGGCTCCACCGGAGGGGTGGTGACGGCGTCCACCGCCGTCGCGGCTGTGGTCTTGGTCGCGTCAGGCATACCGGATCCTCGGGTCCAGGACCGCGTACAGCAGGTCGATGAGCAGGCTGGTGACGAGGTAGACGACCACCAGGACGGTGACGAGGCCGACGAGCGTGCTGCCCTCGCGGCGGCTGATCGACTCGTAGATCAGACCACCGACGCCCTTGACGTTGAAGATGCCCTCGGTGACGACCGCGCCGCCCATCAGGGCGCCGATGTCGGTGCCGAGGAAGGTGACGACGGGGATCATCGAGTTGCGCATGAGGTGGACGCCGATGACGCGCCGCTTCGGCAGGCCCTTGGCGACGGCCGTGCGCATGTAGTCGGCGCGCAGGTTCTCCGCCATGGAGGTGCGGGTGAGCCGCGCCACATAGGCGAGGGACAGTCCGCCGAGGACGATGGCGGGGGCGATCATCTCGGACAGGAGCTGGTCGTTGCTGACGTTCGGCGCGATCCAGCCGAGCTGGAAGGCGAACACCATCTTGATCAGGAAGCCGAGCACGAAGACCGGGATCGAGATGATCAGCAGGGTGAAGATCAGGATCGCGTTGTCGGCCATGCGGCCGGCCCGGAGGCCGGCGATGATGCCGAGGCCGAGGCCGAAGACGAGCTCGAAGGCGAAGGCGAGGGCCGCGAGCTGGATGGTGACGGGGAACGCGTCGCCCAGGACTTCGGTCACAGGCCGGTCGTTGCGGATCTGCGTACCGAAGTCGAAGTGGAAGAGGATTCCACTGATGTAGTCCCAGTACTGCTTCAGGATGTGCTGGTCGAGACCGAGCTTGTGTCTGATCTCCGCGATGGTCGCGGGCGACGCCCCCTTGTCGCCGAACAGACCGGCCACGGGGTCACCGGGCAGGCTGTAGACCATGAGGAAGATCAGCAGGGTTGTCCCGAAGAAAACCGGGATCATCTGGAGCAGTCGTCGTGCGACATAGCGCCCCATCATGCCTCCGTTGAGATGTGACGGCCGCAGCCGAGGGCCCTCCCCCGGACACGCCTGCCCGGATTCGGACAGCGCGGTGCCGTGGAAGGGCCCCCCAGCCGCTGCGTAAGGCGCCGGAACGGGACTGACGATCCGTCAGTCCCGTGACGGCGTGCGGACTACGCTTTCGGGTTTACTTGTGGACCTCGACGCCGGTCAGGATCGGGTCGCCGTCCTGGCCGTAAGCCACGCCCGAAACCTTCTCGGAGTAGCCCGCGTTGACCTTGTAGTACCAGAGCGGGATGGACGGCATGTAGTTGACCAGGTCCTTCTCGATGGCCTGATACTGCTTCACCGACTCGTCCAGCGTCGCCGCGGAGTCCGCCTTGGCGATCTTGGCGTCCAGCTCCTTGTTGGAGAAGTCGCCCTGGTTGCCCGCCGCACCCGTACGGAACAGGTCCGAGATGAAGTTGGCGTTCACCGGGTAGTCGAGCACCCAGCCGGAGCGGTAGAACGACTTGACCTGCTTGGTCTTGCGGGCGGTCAGGTCGGCCTGGAAGTCCGGCTTGCCGTCACCGACACAGGCGACGCCCGTGGACTGGGTGATGGAGTTGCAGACCGCGTCCACCCACTCCTTGTGGCCGCCGTCGGCGTTGAACTGGATGGAGATCTTGTTGCCGGGGACGCCGCCGCCGGCCTTGATGAGCTCCTTGGCCTTGGTCGGGTCGAACTTGGTGACGTCGACCGCGTTCGGCTGGTAGCCGAGCACACCCTTGGCGACCCAGCCGGTGGCGGGCTCGCGGGTGCCCTGGAGCACCGTCTTGGTGATGGTGGCGCGGTCGATCGCCATCGAGAGGCCCTGGATGACCTTCGGGTCGACCGGCTTCGGCTTCTTCCACTGGTCGGCGTAGAAGGCGACGGCCATGGTCTGGATCGCGGAGTACGCCTGGTCGACGGCGCGGTCGCCGAGGTCCTGGCGGTAGACCGGGAGGTCCTTCGGGGCGATCTGGCGCAGGACGTCGACGTTGCCCGACTTCAGGTCCTCGTAGGCGGCCTCGAGGGTGGTGTAGTTCTTGAAGACCACACCGCCGTTCTTCGCCTTGTTCGGGCCCTTGTAGTCGTCGTAGCGGACGATCTCGATCTGCTTCTTGTGGTCCCAGCTCTTGAACTTGTAGGGACCGTTGCCGATCGGCTTCTGGCCGGCGGCCTTGGTGTCCTTGTAGAAGGACTCCGGCAGCGGCGCGAAGACGATGTAGGCGAGCTTGTGCGCGAAGTACGGAACGGCCTTCGACAGCTCGATGGTGAAGGTGTTCTCGTCGACGACCTTCAGACCGTCCAGCTTGTCGGAGGTGGGCTTGGCGCCCTCACCCTCCGGGCTGAGCTTCTCGAAGCCCTTGACGTCCGCGAACCACGTGTTGAGGCCCATGGCGTTCTTGACGTTGGCGTTCCAGTTCCACGCGTCCACGTAGGACTTGGCGGTCACCGGGGTGCCGTCGTGGAAGGTCCAGCCGGGCTTGAGCTTGACGGTCCACGTCTTCGAGTCCGTCGTGGTGACCGACTCGGCGTTGATCATCTCCAGCGAACCGTCGGCCTTGTAGTCGACCAGGGTCGAGAACAGGCCCGCCATGACCGCGGAGCCGTTGGACTCCATCGTGTCGCCGGTGTACAGGGGCTTCTCCGGCTCACCGAGCTCGATGGAGAAGATTCCGTTCGGGTCAACAGCGCCCTTGGCGTCGCTGCCGCCGTCGCTCTTCCCCCCGCCACAGGCGGTCGCAGCAAGGGCGACGATGATCGCGCCCGTTACCCACTTGGCGCTCTTGGCACCGCGCATGGGTTCCTCCTCATGAGTCCACTTTGTCACTACAAGAGGGGCACTCCGAGTTTCGCCGACACCCCTGACGGCTATGCACTCAAGTGCCCCGAGTGTGCTCGTGAGTCGGCACTCCCCACAGTGCGTGACCCATTGACCCGAGCTCAATGGAGCCAACTATTAAGTACGTCCGGGCCGTAAACCACACTTAAGTGGTCTCGTTTTGACAACATCACCCCGCCCCGAGGTACCGAAATCCGGACAAAGTGAGTCCAGACAGACACCCCCGAAACGGACTGTTAATACACGTTCCGGAGAGCGATGACCGGTATCCGGACAGAGGGTCACCTAATTCGACTTGACGGCGGGACCGGGATCCACCCTCCCCCCCGGCCCTGCGGCGGCCCGTCGGCGGCCGGTCGGCGGTCCGTCGGCGGTCCGTCCGGCGGCCCTTCCGCCGGGGGAGCACGACTGAGCCCCGCCGGGGCCGGCGGGGCTCAGGTCGTACGGGCGGGACCGGTCCAACCGGCCCCGGATCAGCCGTTCTTGGCGCGCGAGGACGCGCGACCGCGCGCGTTCTGGTCCAGGATCACCTTGCGGATGCGCACGGCCTCCGGGGTGACCTCGACGCACTCGTCGTCGCGGCAGAACTCCAGGGACTGCTCCAGGGAGAGCTTGCGCGGCGGGACGATCGCCTCGAAGGAGTCGGCCGAGGAGGAGCGCATGTTGGTGAGCTTCTTCTCCTTGGTGATGTTCACGTCCATGTCGTCGGAGCGCGAGTTCTCGCCGACGATCATGCCCTCGTACACCTCGGTGCCGGGGTCGGTGAACAGGACGCCGCGCTCCTGGAGGTTGGTCATCGCGAAGGCGGTGACGGCGCCGGCGCGGTCGGCGACCAGCGAACCGTTGTTGCGGGTCGTCAGGGTGCCGAACCACGGCTCGTGGCCCTCGTGGATCGAGTGGGCGATGCCCGTGCCGCGGGTGTTGGTGAGGAACTCCGTACGGAAGCCGATGAGGCCGCGGGACGGGACGACGAACTCCATGCGGACCCAGCCGGAGCCGTGGTTCGACATGTTGTCCATGCGGCCCTTGCGGACGCCCATGAGCTGCGTGACCGCGCCCATGTGCTCCTCGGGCACGTCGACCGTGAGGCGCTCGACGGGCTCGTGCACCTTGCCGTCGACGAGCTTGGTCACGACCTGCGGCTTGCCGATGGTGAGCTCGAAGCCCTCGCGGCGCATCTGCTCGACCAGGATGGCGAGCGCGAGCTCGCCGCGGCCCTGGACCTCCCAGGCGTCGGGGCGCTCGGTGTCGAGGACGCGGAGCGAGACGTTGCCGATGAGCTCGCGGTCCAGACGGTCCTTGACCTGGCGGGCCGTGACCTTGCGGTTCTTGACGGCGGCCTTGGCGTCCGCGCCCTTGCCCGTGCCGCCGCGGCCGACGAGCGGCGAGGTGTTGGTGCCGATGGTCATGGAGATGGCCGGCTGGTCGACCGTGATCAGCGGCAGCGCGATCGGGTTCTCCGGGTCGGCCAGGGTCTCGCCGATCATGATGTCGGGGATGCCGGCGACGGCGCAGATGTCACCGGGGCCGGCGACCTCGGCCGGCTTGCGGGTGAGCGCCTCGGTCATCATCAGCTCGGTGATGCGGACGTTGGAGATCGTGCCGTCCCGCTTGATCCACGCGACCGTCTGGCCCTTGCGCAGCTCGCCCTGCTCGACGCGGAGCAGCGCGATGCGGCCGAGGAAGTTGTCGGCGTCGAGGTTGGTGACGTGCGCCTGGAGCGGCGCCTCCTCGTCGTACACCGGGGCGGGGACGTGCTCCAGGATGGCGTTGAAGAACGGCTCCAGGCTGTCGCTGTCGGCGGGAACGGTGCCGTTCTCCGGCTTGGTCAGCGAGGCGATGCCGTCACGGCCGCAGGCGTAGACGATCGGGAACTCGATCTGGTCCTCGTCCGCGTCCAGGTCGAGGAACAGGTCGTAGGTCTCGTTGACGACCTCGTCGATCCGGGAGTCCGGGCGGTCCGTCTTGTTGATGCAGAGGATGACGGGCTTGCGCTGCTGGAGGGCCTTGCGCAGCACGAAGCGGGTCTGCGGGAGCGGACCCTCGGAGGCGTCGACCAGGAGGACGACCGCGTCGACCATCGACAGACCGCGCTCGACCTCGCCACCGAAGTCGGCGTGGCCGGGGGTGTCGATGATGTTGATCGTGATCGGGGCCCCGCCGTCCTTGGGGTGGTACTTCACCGCCGTGTTCTTGGCGAGGATCGTGATGCCCTTCTCACGTTCCAGGTCGTTCGAGTCCATCATGCGGTCGTCGAGCTGCTGGTGGGCGGCGAAGGCACCGGCCTGCTTGAGCATGGCGTCGACGATGGTCGTCTTGCCGTGGTCGACGTGGGCGACGATGGCGACGTTACGGATGTCGTGGCGCGTGGGCATGGGTGGCTTGCGCTTCTCTCGGATCGTGGGAATCGGCGTCAGTTCCTCTTACGCCCGCCGGGCGGACGCGCCACGGCTGTCTCCATGGTACGGGGCTGCCGTGCAAGAGGCTTCCCCGCCCGGGTTCCGAGAGGGTCTACTGGGAGGTTTCGAGGGTGTGGGGGGAGGTCGTGCGGCCGGGTCAAGGGGCCGACGCGATCCTGCCCGCCGGGGCCACCGGCGGGCAAGGAAGTTGAGCTGGTTCTGAGGTTGTGACCTGCGCTTTCAGCCGCTTCGGCGCTTTCGGTGGTTTCGTGCCGGGCCGCTAGCCGTGCTTCCGGTCGGTTACCCCGGTCCCCTCGGGGCCCTTGGGGGTCTCCTTCTTCTTGAAACCGATGTCCTGGTAGCGGGGGGCGGCGAAGCCCCAGGCCCCCGCGTTCACCAGGTCGGCCCTGGCGGCGACGAGCTGCGGGCGCTGGTAGAGGGGGATGGAGCCGGCCGCGGCCCAGATCCGGGCGTCGGCCTGGCGCACGAGCTCCAGGGCCTCCTCCTCGTCGAGCGTGCCCGCCGCCTGGTCGAACAACTGGTCGATGCGGTCGGTGCCGACCCGGGAGTAGTTCTGCTCGACCAGGAGCGAGCCGTCCGAGGCCGCCTCGGGCTTGGCGAAGATCGGCCGGGCGTCGGTCGCGGGGAAGGCGGAGGCCGGCCAGGAGTAGAGGGCCAGGTCGTAGTCGCCCGAGGCGATGTGGTCCTTGAAGAAGCTCTCGTCGGAGACCTTGGTGACCTCGGTGCGGATCCCGACCGCGTCGAGCATCCGGACGATCCGGTCCCCCACCGTCCGCAGCGGCTCGGAGCCCGGTCCGGACGGCAGGACGAAGCGGAGGCTGAGCGCCTTGCCGTCCTTGCCGAGGGCCTGGTTCGCCCCGGGGACGGCGGCGGGCGCGGCGGTGCCGCGCGGGGCGTAGGCCCCGGCCACCCCCCGGTCGGGCCCGGCGGCCCGCGGGGCGCGGGCGGCGGCGCCCGTACCGGTGTCGAGGGCCTCGGCCCGGGCGAGGGCCCCGGTCCGGGTGTCGAGGGCTTCGGCCCGGGCCTGGAGGGCGGCGCTCTGCCGGGCGGCGGCGGAGGCCGGGGCGAGGACCCGGGTGCCGCTCTCGGGGCCGCCGGCGACGGGGGCGGGGGCGGCGCCCGGCTTGTCGTCGCCGACGACGTAGAGGCCCTCGTCGGAGGGGGTGTCCCCGGAGGCGTCGTCGCTCTTCTCCTTGGCGTCGGCGCTCGGCGTGCCCTTCGCGGGCTTCTCCGCCTTCTCGGCCGCCTCCTTCTCGGCCGCCTCCCTCTCCGCCTCGCTGCCCGCCTTGGTGCCGGCGGGCCGCTCGGCCGCCCCGCCGGGGACCCAGCCGGCGTCGGCGAGGAGCGCCCGCGCCTCCTCGGTGTTCTGGCCGCCGAGGGCGTCGCTGCTGTCCTTGTACGCCGCCTGGCCGGCGAGGGCCAGGTGGCTGCCGGGGGGCTTCGCCGGGAGGCCGAGCGGCTTGAGTACGGATTCGGCCAGTTCCTGGCGGTCGATGGCGCGGGCCACCGCGCGCCGCACCCGCTCGTCGGCGAGCGGCCCGGACTCGCCGTTCAGCGAGAGCTGGGTGTAGGCGGGCTCCAGGGACTTGCGGACCGCGTACTTCGCCAGGGTGTCCTGCGCGCTCGCGTACCGGGCGATCGCCTCCTGGTTCTCCTTGCGGGCGGCCCGCACCTCCTCGGCCTTCTCCTCGTCGGAGCCGTGGGCGAGGGCCCAGGACCTCAGGGCCTTGGAGGGGGTGATCGAGGAGCCGGGGCCGTGGGCGAGGGCCGCCTGCGCGCCGTTCCGTCCGGCGCGGGCGTCCCGGACCGCCAGGGAGATCCGCTCGGCCGTGGAGCGGTCGATCTCGGCCAGGTCGAGCGTGCCCGCGGCGAGGGCCTCCGCCCGGTCGGCCCGGGGGACGGCCTTGAGGACGAGGGTGTCGAGCTTGGCGGGCTGCCCCCACCAGCGGGGGTTGCGGGCGAGGGTGACGGCGCCGCCCTCGGTGTCGACCGACTTCAGCAGGAACGGTCCCGCGGTGGCCTTGAGGGCGGTGCGCGCGCCGTCGTTGAAGGCGTCCGGGGACCCCATCACCTGCTTCGGGTAGAGGGGGGTGAAGAGGGACTGCCAGTCGGCGTAGGGCTTGGCGAAGGTGACTCGCACCTCCAGGTCGTTCTTGCCCCGCTCGATCTTCTCGATCCGCTCGTAGCCGGAGTTCCGGGCGGTCCAGTACGCGGTGTCGCGGCCGCTCAGGGCCCGCCACTGGGCGACGAAGTCGGGCGCCCCGATCTCGCGCCCGTCGCTCCACACGGCCTGCTGGTTGAGCTTGTAGAGGACGACCTGCCTGGGCTCGGTCTCGACGACCTGCGCGGACTCCAGGTAGTCGGGGTTCCGCTGCGGCCGGCCCCGCTGGTCGAGGGTGTAGAGGGCGGGGAGCACGGCTCCGGCGATGCGGGAGGTGGCGGCGTCGGCGTCGGCCTGGAAGGCGTTGAGGGTGGCGGGGGCCGCGTCGACGGCCCAGCGCAGGGTGCCGCCGTCGGCGACCCGGTCGCGCGGGGCGGGCGCGTTGTCCTGGGCCGCGAGCGGGGCCGCGTCGGTCTCGTCGTCCGCGCTGCATCCGGCGAGGACGGAGACGGCGAGGACGGCGCTGGTGAGGGCGGCGACGGTGCGGAGCGTCCGGGCTCGGGGGCTCTTGGGGCATGTCCCCCCGTGAGGGGCGCCGATCTGGGACATGTCTTGTACCCCTTCGTCCAGATTCATTCCATTTGGGGATGATCACACCTACTGTTCATCCACTGAAAAGGAAGAAGGGAATCCGGCCATGCCGACACGGCGGCATGGCCGGAAAACGCCACCCGGGCGGCCCAACGGGGTCCCGGCGGGAGCCTGACGGGGCGGGTGGTACGGGGGTCAGGCCGCGGCCCGGCCCTCGGCACCCTTCGCCCCCGCCCCCGCCCCTGCCCCCGCCCCCGCGCTCCAGTGGCCGAGGACGGGTTCGGCCGGAGTGCGGGCGGCGAGGCACAGGGTCCGGCCGTGCCGGGCGAAGAGCTCGTCGCGCGAGGTGAATACGGAGGCCTCCCGGCGACCTCCGGACGGCCCGGCCCGGTCGCGAGGGGACATACCCGGACATAGCCTCGCGTGTGTGACGCGAAGGTATGCGGTGCGGGCGGGTGCGGTGCGGGCATGTGCGGCGCGGACGGGTGCGGCGCGGTCTCGTGGAGCGCGGACGGCCGCCCGGGTCCTTCTCGCGGTCCTGGTGGCCGTGGGGTGGCTCGTCGCTCCCGCCGCAGGCAGTGTTCCCTCCGCACAGGGCGGCCTCGCCGCGGCCGGTGCTCCCCCTGCACACGGCGCGCCCGCCGCGGTCGGTGCTCCCGCCGCACCTGGCGTCCGCGCCGCGCACGGCGTCCCCGCCGCCCCCGGCGTCCGCGCCGACGACCCCGTCGTCCTGTCCCGGGACGGGCAGATCACCGACCGGGTGGGCGCGCTGGGCGACCGCCGCGCCTCCGTGGAGCAGGCCCTCGACCGGCTCTACGAGCAGGAGCGCGTCCAGCTCTTCGTCGTCTACGTGCGGGACTTCTCCGGGCGCTCGGGCCAGAGCTGGGCCGACGCCACCGCCGAGCGCAACGGCTTCGGCGCCGACGACCTCCTGCTCGCCGTCGCCACCCACGACCGGCGGTACGGCTACTCCGCCGACCCCGGCTCCGGCCTCACGCAGGCGCGGCTCGACGAGGTCGCGCGGACCGCGATCGAACCGGCGCTGCGGCAGAACGACTGGGCCGGGGCCGCCGTCGGCGCGGCGGACGGCTACGGCGCCGTCCTCGCGGGCCGGCCCGTCACCGCTCCCCCGATCACCCCCGGGCCCGCCGACCCGGGCGGCGCGGCCGGCGACGGCCCCTCGGGCTCCGACCTGATCCTGCCCGTGGTGCTGGTCGGCGGCGCCGGGGCGGTGGCGGCCTACGCGTACGCCAAGCGGCGCCGGCGGACCCGGACCCGCACCACGCCCGCGAACGGACAGGGCTGGGGGCCGCCGAAGGAGCCCGCGCCGCCGACCCTGGAGGAGCTGGACGGGCGGGCCCGCCGGACCCTGGTCGCCACCGACGACGCGGTCCGCACCAGCCAGGAGGAGCTGGGCTTCGCGTCGGCACAGTTCGGCGAGGAGGCGGTGCGGCCCTTCACCGAGGCCGTCGCCTTCGCCCAGGAGCAACTGACGGCGTCGTTCCGGCTGCGGCAGAAGCTCGACGACGCCTTCCCCGAGGACGACGCGACCCGCCGGAGCATGCTGGAGGAGATCCTGCGGCGCTGCGGGGAGGCGGACGCGCGGCTCGACGCCGAGACCGAGTCCTTCGACCGGCTCCGGGCCCTGGAGCGGAACGCCCCCGAGGCGCTGGCCGCGGTCGGGGCCGCGCTCCGGGAGCAGACGGCCCGGTCGGGTACGGCCGAGGCGGCCCTGACCGCCATGCGCGAGCGGTACGCGGAGACGGCGGCCTCGCCCGTCGCCGGCGACGTCGAGCAGGCGAAGGACCGGCTGGCCTTCGCGCGGGAGCGGGTCGACGAGGCCCGGCGGCGGATCGACGCCGGTGACAACGGCGGGGCGGCCGTGCACGTACGGGCCGCCGAAGGAGCCGTGGACCAGGCGGCCCGGCTGATCGAGGCGGTGGACCGGCGGGCGCAGGAGCTGGCCGAGGCCGTGGGCCGGCTGCCGGGGGTGCTCGCGGAGACGGACGCGGACCTCGCGGACGCCCGCGGCCTCCTGAAGGGGACCGCCGCCGGGGTGTCCACGGCCGACCTCCAGGGCCGGATCGCCCGCGCCGAGGCGGTGGTGGCCGAGGTGCGGCGGGGCGTGGAGGCCGGGCGGTACGACCCGATCGGCGCCCTGCGCCGGGTCGAGGAGGCCGACGCGGCCCTCGACGAGGCCCTGGAGGGGGCGCGGGAGCGCGAGTCGGGCACGCGGCGCGCCCGCGCGCTCCTCGACCAGGCGATGCTGACGGCCCGTTCGGCGATCGGGGCGGCGTCCGACTACGTCGCCACCCACCGGGGCGCGGTGGGCAGCGAGGCCCGGACGCGGCTGGCCGAGGCCGGGCGCCGCTGGGAGAAGGCGCAGGCCCTCGCGGCCGGTGACGACCCGCAGGCCGCCCTCGCGGAGGCCCGGCAGGCGGACGCGCTCGCCCGGCGGGCGCAGGACCTCGCCGAGCGGGACGTCCGCGCGTACGGGAACCCGAACGGCACGGGCGGGATGCCGGGGGCGGGGGGAGGCTCCGGCGGGCTCGGCGGCGCGGTGCTCGGCGGCATCATCCTCGGCGGCCTCTTCGGCGGAGGCGGCGGAAGGGGCGGCGGGCCCGGGGGGTTCGGGGGCGGCGGCGGGGGCTTCGGGGGCGGCGGCTTCGGCGGCGGGCCCGGCAGCTTCGGCGGCAGCGGCACGCGCGGCCGGCTGGGCGGCGGCGGACGTTTCTGACGCCGGGCCGCCCCCAGGACCCTTCCCGACCTTCCCCGTCCGTCCCTCTCCCACCTCGCACCCCTCGCACCCCCAAGGAGAAGCGCCATGAGCAAGCAGACCGTCCTCGGCCGGGTCACCCAGTTGGCGAAGGCCAACATCAACGCCCTGCTGGACCAGGCGGAGGACCCGCAGAAGATGCTGGACCAACTGATCCGCGACTACGCGAACAACATCGCGGACGCGGAGGAGGCGGTGGCCGCGACCATCGGCAACCTCCGGCTGATGGAGCAGGATCACCAGGAGGACGTGGAGGCGGCGAAGGAGTGGGGCGGCAAGGCGCTCGCCGCCAGCCGGAAGGCGGACGGGCTGCGGAGCGGCGGGCAGGCGGCGGAGGCGGACCGCTTCGACAACCTGGCGAAGGTGGCCCTCGGCCGCCAGCTCCAGGCGGAGAAGGAGGCGCGGACGGCGGAGCCGACGATCGCCGCGCAGACCGAGGTGGTGGCGAAGCTCAGGACCGGCCTCGACCAGATGCGGGCGAAGCTCGGCGAGCTGGAGGCGAAGCGGGACGAACTGGTGGCCCGCGCCAGGTCGGCGCAGGCGCAGAACACGATGATGGACGCGGTGAAGAACATCGACGTCCTCGACCCGACCAGCGAGCTGAGCCGCTTCGAGGACAAGGTGCGCCGGGAGGAGGCCCGGGCCCTCGGCAAGCAGGAGCTGGCCGCCTCCTCGCTGGACGCGCAGTTCGAGCAGTTGGACGCGCTCGGGGACGACGCCGAGATCGAGGCCCGGCTGGCCGCGCTCAAGAAGTGACCGGGCGCCGCCCCCGTGCGCGTACGGCTCAGAACATGCTGAGCAACTGCTCCACCGTGGGTTCCGCCGCCTCCCCGCCCTCCGGCAGGGCCAGTTCGAACCAGACGGTCTTGCCGCGCGGGGTGCGGCGCGAGCCCCAGGAGGAGCTGAGCAGTCCGACGAGCTGGAGGCCGCGGCCGCCCTCGTCGGTGTCCTTGGCCCGGCGGCGGCGCGGCTGGACCAGGCCCGCGTCCCAGACCTCGCAGACGAGGGTGCGGTCGCGCAGCAGGCGCAGCCGGATCTCCCCCTCGCCGTAGCGCAGGGCGTTGGTGACGAGTTCGCTGACGAGGAGTTCGACGGTGTCGACGAGCGGGTCGAGGTCCCAGGCGGCGAGCTGGGCGCGGGCGAGTTCGCGGGCCCGGCCGACCGAGCGCGGCTCCCTGGGCAGGTGCCAGTCGCCGACGGCCTCGGCGGGCAGCCCCTGGATCCGGGCCATGAGGAGGGCGATGTCGTCCTCGCCGTGCCCCGTGTTCAGGCTGCCCAGGACCCGGTCGCAGACGTCCTCCAGGGGGCGGGACGGGTCGGTGAGGGCGCGCCGGAAGGCGCTGAGGCCCTCGTCCAGGGGGTGGTCGCGGGACTCGACGAGGCCGTCGGTGTAGAGGGCGAGGAGGGCGCCCTCGGGGATCTCGACCTCGACCTCCTCGAAGGGTTCGCCGCCGACCCCGAGGGGCATCCCGGGGGGCACGTCGAGCAGCAGGGCCTCCTCGCCGGGTGCGACGAGGACCGGCGGCAGGTGGCCGGCGTTGGCGAAGGTGCAGCGGCGGGTGACCGGGTCGTAGACGGCGTAGACGCAGGTGGCGAGGTAGACCTCGGAGAGTTCGGGGCCGCGGTTCTTGTGCGCGCGGGACTGCTGGGTGCCGATGGGGGCGCCGAGGCCGCGGGCGATCTCGTCGAGGTGGGAGAGGACCTCGGCCGGTTCCAGGTCGAGCTGGGCGAGGGTCCGCACGGCGGTGCGCAGTTCGCCCATGGCGACGGCGGCGCGCAGGCCGCGGCCCATGACGTCCCCGATGACGAGGGCGGTGCGGTGGCCGGGGAGTTCGATGACGTCGAACCAGTCGCCGCCGACCTCGGTGGCGTCGGTGCCGGGCAGGTAGCGGCAGGCGATGTCGAGTCCGGCGGCCTCGGGGTCGCCGGGCGGGAGCAGGCTGCGCTGGAGGATCAGGGCCCGCTCGTGCTCGCGGCGGTAGAGGCGGGCGTTGTCGATGCAGACGGCGGCCCGGGCGGCGAGTTCGACGGCGAGGGCCCGGTCGCGCTCCCCGAAGGGCTCGCTGCCCTTGGCGCGGGAGAACTGCACGAGACCGACGACGGTGTCGTGGGCGGTCATGGGGACGACCAGGGTGTGCCGGGCGAGGTCGCCGTCGTCGCCCTGCACCGTGCGGATCCGGCCGGTGCGCAGGGCTCCGGCGTACGGGGAGTTGAAGGGGTAGCGGTGGACGGCGCCGACCTCGACGGGGGCGGTGTCCGCACGGTCGGGGTCCGGGGCGTGCCCCCCGCCGGTTCTGCGGGGGGCGTCGGAGACGGCGCTGGCGAAGGCGACCCGGCGCAGTTCGGCGCTGCCGGCCCCGTACCCGACGTCGTGGGAGCTGCCCCACCGGCCCGGCGGCGCCTCGTCGCCGGTCAGCAGTCCCTGGTAGAGGTCGACGGAGGCGAGGTCGCAGAAGCCGGGGACGGCGACGTCGAGGAGCTCGCGGGCGGTGGCCTCCAGGTCGAGGGAGTTGCCGATGCGGGCGCCGGCCTGGTTGAGGAGGGCGAGGTTGCGGCGGGCGCTGGCGGCCTCCCTGGCCGCGTTGTGGCGGCGGGTGACGTCGATGCCGAGGCCCGCGACGCCGATCGGGCGGCCGGAGCCGCTGTGCACGCGGTAGAGGTTGATGGACCAGTGGCGGCGGTCCCTTGCGCCGGGGGCGGCGCCGACGATCCTCAGGTCGGTGACGGACTCGCCGGTCTCCAGGACCTTGCGGAGGGCGGTGGTCATCCGCTCGGCCTCGGCGCGGCCGAGGTAGTCGTGGACGGTGCGGCCCCGGTGGTCGTCGGCGTCGCCGCCGAAGACGGTGGCGAAGCGCCGGTTGGCCCGCCGCACGGTCAGGTCGGTGTCGAAGAGGAGGAAGCCGAAGGGAGATTGGCCGAATATCGCCTGGGAGGCGGCGAGGTCGGTCTCGATGCGGCGGAGGGCGCGCACGTCGACGACGATGCACAGCGCGGCCCGTTCGCCGGTCTCGGTCTCGCTCGGCATGACGTACATCTCGGCCATGCCGTGGGGGCGTTCCTCACCGGGCACGCGGAAGGGGACGAGGCCCGTCCACTCCTTGCCGTCGAGGATCTCCCTGACCCGCCGGTGGCCGCGCTCGCGCAGGTCGGCGGGCATGAAGACCTCCACCGGGTCCTTGCCCCTGGCCTCCTCCGCGGTGACTCCGAAGAGGTCCACGGCCCTTCGGCTCCACTGCTCGACCAGGCCGTCGGGCCCGATCGAGAAGGAGGCCACCCGGATGTAGTCGTAGAGGGAGCCGGGCGGGCTGCTCTGCCACACGACGCCGCCGCTCGCCGTCTCGGATATCTCGCTCACGCGACCGTCCCCTCCAGCTCACCGCACCGGACCGGCCATGCCCGCAGTATTCAGTACGGCGGGCCCCGGTGGTACGACGTTCACGATCACAGGGTGGTCTCGTTCGTTCCGTGCCGAGTACCGGTGATCGTTGTCCCACCCTCTTTACTCACCAGGGAGAGCCAGCTCGAACCATACGGTTTTGCCGGCCGTCCCCCCGCGGATCCCCCAGCGGCGGGCGGTGCAGGCCACGAGGCCGAGGCCGCGGCCCCCCTCGTCGTCGGGTCCGGGGGCCTTCGCGGTGGGCGGATCCGGAAGCGGATCGGAGACCTCCACGAGCAGGACCGGCGCGTGCGCCGGGCCGGCGCCGTCCGGGGGGACGCGGACCAGGCGGACCCCGATGGGTCCGGAGGCGTACCGCAGGGAGTTGGTCACCAGCTCGCTGACCAGCAGGACGGTCACGTCGCCGAGGACGCCGTCGAGGTCCCAGGAGCGCAGGGTCTCGCGCACCGCGTGGCGGGCGGTGCGCACGGCGTTCGCCTCGGCCGGGAAGGTCCACTCGGCGCGGTCGCCGTCGGTGTAGATCACACCCGATCACTTCCCCAGCCGTGCGTCAGCAGGAAGGCCCACGTGCCCTGGTGAGGTACTAATGGGGACATACCCACCATTTGGTGCAAGTTATCCCGCTGGGGGCGGTCACCGGCGCACGGTGGCACGAACGGCGTAGGGAGAGGGCCTCGCGCCCCACCGGAGGGCGCACCGCCGGAGGTGCCGACCGGGGGCCCGGCTCTCCGGCAGCCCCGGCACTCCGGGAGCCCCGGCACTCCGGCGGCCTCAGCGCTCCGGGAGTCTCCGCGCGGCCTCGGCGACGGCGGGGCGGTCCTGGTCGAGCCAGTCGACCGAGTCGACCTCCGCCCGGGTCAGCCAGCGCAGTTCGTCGTGGTCCTCCAGGGGGCGCGGCTCGCCGGAGAGGAGGCGGGCGGTCCACACCCGCAGGACGTACCCGGGCTTCAGCGGCCATTCGCCGGGGATGCGCTCCCCCGGCTCGACCTCCACGCCGAGCTCCTCCCGCAGCTCCCGGACCAGCGCCTCCTCCGGGCCCTCGCCCGGTTCGAGCTTGCCGCCGGGCAGTTCCCAGCGGCCGGCGAGGTCGGCGGGGGCGCTGCGCCGGGCGGCGAGCAGGCGCCCCCGGTCGTAGAGGGCGCCGGCGACGACCACCACGGGGACGGGGCGGGGCTCGTGGGGCGCGGCGGGCTCGGTGGTGCGTTCCGTCATGGGCGCGAGCGTAGTCCGGGGGCCGGGGCTCGCGGACGGGGCGGGCCCGGGGCTCAGAGCGCCGGGCTGCCGACGCGCTCGACCCAGTAGAGCTGCTTGTGGCCGCGGTCGTCGAGGGTGTCCGCGATCTTCTGCGCCTCGTCCTGGGTCGCGTACCGCCCCACCCGGTAGCGGTTGCCGTTGTCGTCCTGCCGGATGACGAGCCAGGGGAGGACAGGGCCGCTGTCGGTCATCGAGCTTCTCCCTCCGCCGGTCCGGTCGTCGTCGTGGATCTCCGGGAAACCGCAATCCGCATATGCCGGAGCTTACGCCTGACCTTCACACAGCGGATACGGGTTTGCACAAAGAGGCACGGTTCGGCCGGTTACCGACGGAGGGAGGCCGAAGTCAGGCGCCGGACATCGCCTTCGGGACGGTGGGCACCGGCATCAGGACGGGACCGCCCGCGCCCCCGGGCTCCTTGCGGCAGACGTCCCCGCACGCGGCGTCGAGCGAGCAGCACAGGGAGCAGATCGGACCCGCCTGGACGGGGCAGTCGGCGACGTCGGGCAGCTCGTAGGCCGTCTCGCAGACCGCGCAGGTGTGGGTCGCCCGCTCGTCGGCGACCTCGGCGCCGGGGCCGTTCACCGCATTGGGGCGGGCCAGGTAGTAGCGGCCCTTGGTGGCCCACGCGATCAGCGGGCAGAGGACCAGCGCGAGACCGGCGGCGATGAAGGTGGAGAACGCCTGCGCGTAGGTGCCGAAGAGGCCGAAGAAGGCGAGGATCGAGACGACGGAGGCGATCACCATGGCGCCGAAGCCCGCCGGGTTCACGGCGTACAGGTAGGCGCGCTTGAACTCGATGTACGGCGGGCTCCAGCCGGCCCGCTTGTTGATGACGAGGTCGGCGGCGACGGCCGTGATCCAGGCGATGCCGACATTGGAGTAGAACCCGAGCAGCTTGTTCAGGGCCGCGAACATGTTCATCTCCATCAGCGTCAGCGCGATGGCGAGGTTGAGGAAGATGTACCAGACGCGGCCGGGGTGGCGGTGGGTGACGCGGGAGAAGAAGTTCGACCAGGACAGCGAGCCGCTGTAGGCGTTGGTGACGTTGATCTTGATCTGGGAGACGATCACGAAGAGCGCGGCGGCGGGCAGGGCGAACGTGCCGAGCCAGGGCTTGAGGGCCTCGATCTGCGGGGCGATCGGCTCCAGGGCGCGGGTCGTGCCGACGGCCTCCAGGGCGACGAAGGCGAGGAGGGCGCCGCCGAGCTGCTTGGCGGCGCCGATGACGACCCAGCCGGGCCCGGCGGCGAGCACGGCGAGGTTCCAGCGGCGCCTGTTCGCCTCGGTCTTCGCGGGCATGAAGCGCAGGTAGTCGGCCTGTTCGCCGATCTGGGCGATCAGGGAGAGCGCGACGCCGGTGCCGAGTCCGAAGCCGATCCAGGAGAAGCCCGCACCGGCGCCCTCCGTGCCGCCGAAGGAGGTGAAGGCCCCCCAGGCGTCGGGTGCTTCGAAGGCGAGGACGACGAAGGGCAGCACCATGCCGACGATCCAGACCGGCTGGGTCCAGGCCTGCACCTTGGCGAGGGCGCCCATGCCGCGGAAGACGATCGGGATGACGATCAGGGTCGTGACCAGGTAGCCGATCTCGACCGGGAGGCCGACGGCCTGGTGCATGGCCTGGGCCATGATCGAGCCTTCGAGCGCGAAGAAGATGAAGGTGAAGGAGGCGTAGATGAGCGAGGTGAGGGTGGAGCCGAAGTAGCCGAAGCCGGCGCCGCGGGTGATCAGGTCCATGTCCAGGCCGTACGTCGCGCAGGCGCGGGCGATGGGGATGCCGGTGAGGAAGATGAGGGTGGCGGCGGTGAGGATCGAGGCGAGGCCGCTGCCGAAGCCGTAGGTGAACACGATCGAGGCGCCGATCGCGAAGTCGGCGAGGTAGGCGATGCCGCCGAGGGCGGTGCCCGCGACGGTGGCGGGGGACCAGCGGCGGAAGGAGTGCGGGGCGTAGCGCAGCGAGTAGTCCTCGCGGCTCTCGTCCGCGGCGAGTTTCGCGTAGCTGCGGCGGGGTTCGGGAGGGGGCGCGGCGCCCTCCGGCGCCTCGGGCGGGTCCGGGAGGGGGGCGGGGGTGGTGACCGTGTCCGTCATGAGGGTTCCTGTCGTCTCGTCCGACCGGATGCGGGTACGGACGAGGAAGGTAGGAGCCGGTCGTGACGGCCGGGGTCGGCACGCGGTTGCCGGGCGGTTACGCGGCCTGACGTGCCGTTAACTCGCGGTCACGGCGCCCGGACACGGGGCCCCGCTGAACGGTCGGACGGCCCCGGGGCGCCGCCCCCTCACCTCACCGGCAGGTGGTACGCGATGCGGTAGCGGTCGGCCGGGACCACGACGTCCGCCGTCTCGACGGCCCGGCCCGAGGCGTAGTAGGTGCGCTCCACCACCATCACCACGTGGCCCGGCACCCCGCCGAGCGCCAGGAGTTCCTCGGCGAGGCCGGGGCGGGCGCCGACCTCCTCCACCACGTTGTCCACGACGACGTCGATGGCGGCCATCCGCTCGACGACCCCGCAGCCGGCCAGGGGGCCCTCCTCCGGCAGCATGACCGGGGTCCGGCCGGTGACGGCGAGGGGCTCCCAGGAGGTGGAGACCATCATGGGCTCGCCGCCGTCCCGGTACACGTACCGCGTGCGCATCACCCGCTCCCCCGGCTCGATGCCGAGCCGCTCGGCGACCTCCGGACTCGCGGGCTCCTGCCCGCTGTTCGACTCCCAGGTGCCGCGGGCCCCCTCGGCCGCCTGCTCCTGGCGGAAGGGGCTGGCCCCGGAGACCGGGCGGTAGCCCGAGCGGGCGATCCGGCGCGGCACCGGGCGCTCCCGCACGTACGTCCCCGAGCCCGAGCGGCCCTCCACGAGTCCCTCGGCCATCAGTACCTTGCGGGCCTCCAGTGCGACGGTGTCCGACACCCCGTACTCCTCGCGGATGCGTGCCTGCGAGGGAAGGCGGGTATGGGGCGGAAGCGAGCCGTTGGCGATCTTCTCCCGCAGATCGCTCGCCACGCGCAGATAGGCGGGCTGCTCACCGAACGTCACTGGACACTCCCCTCAGGTTGACTGTCAGCTACAGACTGACAACCGTGGGTCGCGGACCGCAAGCATGGGCCAGAGTTTCACTCGAAGTGATGAACACCTGGCTACCACCCTCTCTACTCTCGGTTACCCCGGGGCGGATGCGGCCGAACCCCTTGACCCGTATTGGTACAGACCAATACGTTCCTGCCTGCGCGCCCCGCGCGCCGCACCTCTCCCCGCTCCACCGCGTTCCTCCCCTGCTTCCCCGTTCCTCCCCCGCTCCCCCGCTCCACCGCACGCTCCATCCCGCTCCGCACAGGAATGAGCCCATGCGTCCCAGAGCCACGTCCAAGCTGACCTTCGGTGCCGCCACCGCCGTCACCCTCGGCCTCCTCGCCGCCCTGGCACCCGCCGCCGACGCGCACCAGGCCCCGCGCGGATCCGCCCACGAGCCCGCCCACGGGCAGGCCCTCAAGCGGATCGGCTACTTCACCCAATGGGGCATCTACGGAAGGAACTTCCAGGTCAAGGACCTGGAGACGAGCGGCACGGCCGCCAAGCTCAGCCACATCAACTACGCCTTCGGCGTGATCGGGGCGGACGGCAAGTGCCTCATGGGCAACGCCCCCGGCTCCGACCCCTGGGCCGACTACGTGCGCCCCGTCGACGCCGCGAACTCCGTGGACGGCGTCGGCGACACCGACGGGCAGCGCCTGGCCGGGAACTTCAACGAGCTGCGCGAGCTGAAGGCGAAGCACCCCGGCCTCAAGGTCATGATCTCGCTGGGCGGCTGGAGCGGCTCCGCGCACTTCTCCGACGCGGTGCGCACGGACGCCGGCCGCAAGGCCCTCGTCGCCTCCTGCGTCGACACGTACATCAAGGGCGACCTGCCCGTGGACGGCGCCCGCGGCGGCGCCGGTGCGGCCGCCGGGATCTTCGACGGCGTCGATCTCGACTGGGAGTGGCCGGGCTCGGACGGCGCCCCGGGGAACGTGATCCGCCCCGAGGACAAGCCCAACTTCACCAAGCTCGTCCGGGAGTTCCGCGTCCAGCTCGACGCGTACGGGCGCTCGCTGAAGAAGCGGAAGCACTACGAGCTGAGCGCGTACGTGCCCACCGCCCCCGCCAAGATCGACGCGGGCTTCGAGGTCGCGAAGATCATGCGGGACTTCGACTTCGTGAACCTCCAGGGCTACGACTTCCACGTCTCCGGGGAGGCGAGGACGGCCCAGCAGTCCGCGCTGTACGCGAAGGACGACTTCAGCGTCGACCAGACCGTCAGGGCCTGGCTGCGGCGCGGCGCCCCCGCCCGCAAGCTCGTGGTCGGCATGCCCTTCTACGGCCAGGGCTGGACCGGCGTGACCGGCGGCGGCAACGGCCTCGGCAAGCCCGCGACCGGCCCCGCCCCCGCCACCTGGACGGCGGGCTCCGAGGACTACAAGTTCCTGAAGCGGCTCGCGGAGTCGGGGACGTACAAGCTCTACCGGGGCGAGCGGAACGGGCACGCCTGGCTCTTCGACGGCACCACCCTGTGGACCTACGACGATCCCACCGTGCTGCGCACCAAGGCGTCCTACGTCCGGAAGAACGGGCTGGGCGGCGCGATGGTCTGGTCCCTCGACGGGGACACCCCGGACGGCGAGCTGATCACCGCCATCGACCGGGGCCTGAACCGGCGCTGACCCCGCTCCCGTGCCCGGCCGCCCCGGGCCGACCGGGCACGGGGCGGCCGGGCACGGAGGCACGCGCGCGTGGGCCGTGCCTCAGGCCGAGGTGCCCGCGCCCTCCGGCGGAGTGTCCGTCAGCCCGAGCGCGCCCCGCGCGTCCCCGGTGCCGGGCAGGGCGTCGAAGGCCGCGTCGTAGGCCTCCCAGTACGCGTCCGGGTCGGCCGCCCCGGCCAGCTCGCGCCACCGCTTCGAGGCCGTCGCGAGGTCCTTCCGGAGCGTCGCGACCGGCTTGGTGGAGGCGCCGGGCCAGAAGTGCTCCCCGAGGCCCGCGTGCGCCCCGTCGAGCGCCGCCAGGACCTGGCCGGCCCAGGCCTTGTTGGCCGCGAAGTCCTCGTCGGGGTCCTCCTCCGGCTCCCGGTGGACGACCGTCTCGATCGGGTTCACGGACGTGAGGAAGTGCGTCTGGTCGGTGCTCAGGGTCGTGGCGTCGGAGCGCAGCGAGCCGCTGAACGGCTTCCTGTCGGCGGCGAGCGCGCAGATCACGGTCCGGTCGTCGAACTTCCAGCTCTGGCCGCTGGGCAGGTAGTAGAAGAGCCAGACCTCCTGCGGGATCGCCCAGGTGTCCATCGCGTACGCCAGGTTGGCCGTCTCGCAGCGCTTCTCCGCGAGCGCGTCGATCGCGTCCTCGCCGGGCCACGCGTCGAAGCCGGTGACCTCGAAGCCGCCGGTGACCTCGCCGTCGTGCGGGCGCGCGCAGTCGACGACGGTGATCTCCGTCGTGTACTCCTTCCGCATGCCGCGGTCGGTGAAGCACTGGCCGGTGCGCAGCGAGGACGGGGACTTGGAGCGGGCGGCCTCGTCGACGCCCTCCTTGAAGCCGCTCCACGCCGTGGAGAAGCCGCCGGTCGCCAGGCCGATCACGAGGAGCAGACAACTGAGGGCGGAGAGCACGATGCCCGCGATCGCGAGCCCCTTGCCCGCCTGGTCCCTCTTCCTGATCTGCGGGAGGGCCACGAGGCCCAGGACCAGGCCGAGGGGCGGGAGGCAGCAGACGATGCCGGAGACGAGGGAGCCGACGGCGAGTCCGTTGGTGGTCCGCGGGGGCCGCCCGTGGGGTCCGGGGCCGCCGGGCGGGCCGTAGGGACCGGCGGCGTACGGCCCGCCCGGGGAGGTGTACGGCCCGCCCGGGGAGGTGTACGGGCCCGGGGCGGGCCACCCCTGCGGCTGCGGGCCCCCTGGGGGCGGCGGGGGCGGCGGGGCCGGCTGGGTCGGGTCCACGGGTGGTTGCTCCTGCGGGGCGGTGATGCGAACAGACGAACGAGCGCGCATCGTACGCGGTCGAACGGGGGGCCGTCGCGCGCGTTTGCGGGGCGGGAGGGGCGGCCGCGCACGGCCGCGCAGACGGAAGGGGCGGCCGCCCGCAGGCGACCGCCCCCGTCATGCGGTGCTCGGGTCAGAACTGCAGGCCCCAGGAGTCGATCTTCCCGGTGTCGTAGGTCGCGTTGTCCGTGACCCGCAGCTTCCAGGTGCCGTTGGCGACCTCCGAGGAGGCGTTCACGGTGTACGTGGTGTTGATGTTGTCCGTGCTGCCGCCGGTGCCGAAGGCCTTCAGCGTGTACGCCGAGCCGTCGGGGGCGATCAACTGGACCTGGAGGTCACCGATGTAGGTGTGGACGATGTTCACCGGCACCTTGAGGGTGGCGGGGGCGTTGCCGGTGACGCCGGTGACGGCGATCGGGGACTCGACGGTCGCGTTGTCGGCGATGGCGTAGTCCGTGGTGTTCTCGAAGTTCTTGCCGGTGGGCGGAGGGGTGGTGCCGCCGTCGCCGACGTACAGGAGCCTGTTCGGGGAGCCGGAGCCCGGGTTGGTGACGACGTTCGGGGTGGCGGCGCTCGTCAGGGCCGTGGAGACCTGGGCCGGGGTCGCCGTCGGGTTGGCGGCGAGGTAGAGCGCGGCGGCGCCGGCGACGTGCGGGGTCGCCATCGACGTGCCGGAGATGGTGTTGGTGGCGGAGTCGCCGGTGTTCCAGGACGAGGTGATGGAGGAGCCCGGGGCGAAGAGGTCCAGGATCGAGCCGTAGTTGGAGTAGCTGGCGCGGGCGTCGGTGTTGGTGGTGGCGCCGACCGTGATGGCCTCCGCGACGCGCGCCGGCGAGTAGTTGGAGGCGTTGGCGCCGTCGTTGCCCGCGGCGACCGCGTAGGTGACGCCGGAGGCGATCGACCGGCGGACGGCCTCGTCGAGGACGGAGTCGACGCCGCCGCCGAGGCTCATGTTGGCGACGGCCGGCTTGACGGCGTTCCGCGTCACCCAGTCGATGCCGGCGACGACCTGGTCGGTGGTGCCGGAGCCCTGGTTGTCGAGGACGCGGACGCCGACGATCTTGGCCTTCTTGGCGACGCCGTACGAGGTGCCCGCGACGGTGCCGGCGACGTGGGTGCCGTGGCCGTGGCCGTCCTGGGAGACGTTGTCGTTGTCGATGGCGTCGAAGCCGTTGTAGGCCCGGCCGCCGAAGTCGCCGTGGCTGATGCGGACGCCGGTGTCGATGATGTACGCCGTGACGCCCTGGCCCGCGGCGTCCGGGTAGGTGTAGCTCCGGTTCAGCGGGAGGGCCTTCTGGTCGATCCGGTCCAGGCCCCAGGACGGCGGGGAGGGCTGCGTGGCGTCGATGGTGAAGACGCGGTTCTGGACGACCGACGTGACGGCGGGGTCGGCCGCGAGCCGCTTCGCCTGCGCCTCGGAGAGCTCGATCGCGTAGCCGTTGACCGCCGAGGTGTACGTGCGCTTGATCTTCGCGCCGAACTTGGCGGGGATCGCGCGGCCCCGGGCGGTCTCCGCCGGGGCGGACTCGTCGAGGGTGACGATGTAGCTGCCCGGGACGGTGTTTTCGGCTCCGGCGTTCTCGACGACGCCTTCCGGGGCGGCCGGGGCGGCGGTGGCCGGGAGGGCGGAGAGCGGGCCGAGGGTGAGGGCGGCGACGGCCACCGCGGCGGCGGTGGCGATTCTGCGACGCGAGTCACGCATCACTGACATGTGAGGGGTCCTCCTCATTGGTGGTGCGCTGCCGTGGGGGTGCGACAGGGACATGACAAGACGGCACGAGGCGTCCGGGCCGTTCCGCGTGTCCGGCTGTCGAGCGAAAGGTTGGCCGATCCATAGGAATCGCACAAGGGTGTCCGCCGCCCCGTAACGTCCGCGCCACACGGCTGCCATCCTGGCGACCATGACCGCCTACACGTGCCCCCGCTGCCGCGTCTCCTCGCCCGTGTCCGCGCTCACCTGGCGTTGTCCGGAGTGCCGGGGCCCGTGGGACCTCGACTTCGCGGGCGGGCCGGTCCCCCTCCCGTCCCTCGCGTCACGTGTGAATTCCTTGTGGCGTTACGCGGAGGCACTGCCTCCGCTGCCGTGCGCGCCGGAGGTGACCCTCGGGGAGGGCCGCACGCCCCTCGTCCCGCTGGGGGAATCCCCCTCCGGATCCGTCTCGGCCAAGCTCGACTTCCTCATGCCGACGCTGTCGTTCAAGGACCGGGGCGCGGTGGTGCTCGCCGCGCACGCCCTGCGCCTCGCGCGCGCCGGCGGCCTCGACCGGGTCGTGGCCGACAGCAGCGGGAACGCGGGCACGGCCGCCGCCGCGTACTGCGCGCGGGCCGGACTCGACTGCCGGGTGTACGTCCCCGGGGGCACGTCCCCGAAGAAGCTGGACCAGATCCGGGCGCACGGCGCCGAGGTGGTCGAGGTGCCCGGCGACCGCGAGGCGACGGCCCGCGCGGCCCGGGAGGCCGCCGACGAGCCCGGCACCTTCTACGCCTCGCACGTCCACAACCCGTACTTCACACAGGGCACCAAGACCTATGTGTACGAGCTGTGGGAGGAGCTCGGCGGACGGCTGCCCGACACGATCGTCGTCCCCGTCGGCAACGGCACCCTGCTCCTCGGCGCCGCCCTCGCGCTCGACGAGCTGCGCCGCCACGGGCTCGCGGACACCCGGCCCGCGCTCGTCGCCGTGCAGGCGGAGGCCGTGTCCCCGCTGGCCGGGGCGTTCCGCGCGGGCGCGGACGACGTCGCGGGACCGGCCGCCGTCCGCCCCACCCTCGCCGAGGGCATCGCGATCCCGGCGCCGCCCCGGGCCCGGCAGGTCCTGCGGGCGGTCCGGGCGACGGGCGGCACGTTCCTGACGGTGACGGAGGAGCGGATCCGCGCCGCCCAGCGGGACCTGGCGCGGCGCGGCCTCTTCGTGGAGGCCACCGCGGCGGCCTGCTGGGCGGCGGTGGGCGCGGCCCCGCCGCGCCCCGGACTCACGGTGGTGCCGCTGTGCGGGGCGGGGGCGAAGACGGGCCTGGCGCCCTGAAGGGCTCCGGCCCCGCACCGGTCAGAACTCGTCGGCGCCGTTGCGCAGCTCGTACGTCCAGTAGCCGGTCTTCGCGGCGGCCTCGTCGACCGCGAGGCCGCCGGCCGGGGCCTTGACGACGACGCTGCCCTCGGCCGGGCCGTCGGCGGCGAAGAGGTTCACGTGGAACTCCTTCACCACCACGTTGTCCTCGTGGACGCCGCCGAGGGAGATCCGCACGTTGGCGTAGGCGGACTCGCCGTTCTTCACCACGACCGGCACGGCGGGCCTGCTCTTCTCGACGGCCGGGACGTCCTTGGCGGTCTGGATCGGGCCGAAGGCGAGCAGCGGGTGCTTCAGCAGGGTGCAGGCGCTGCCGGAGACGTTGGTGGCGGTGAGGACGACGTGCTCGGTCGGGACCTCGTCCGCCTTCTTCACCGTGACCCTGACGTCGTCGTAGGCACAGGCCGGAGCCTTGGCGGAGGTCTTGCCGCCGGTGGAGCCGGTGGACGCGGTGGAGGCGGTCGTGCCCTTGCCGCCGGTCGTGGAACCGCCGGCGGTGGCCCCGCCGGACGTGGAGCCGCCGGCGGTGGTGGTCGAGCCGTCGGCGGCGCCCGGGTCTCCCTCGGCGGAGGTCCCGGCGTCGCCCGTGCCGGCGGCGGCCCGCGGGGCGGAGCTCGCGCTCCCGGCGTCCTTGGCGCCGGTGTCGTCGGAGCCGCCGCAGGCGGTCAGGCCCAGCGAGAGGGCGGCGGCGGCGACGGCCAGGACGGTGTTCTTGCGGTGGTGACGCATGGTGGTTCTCCCCCGGGAAGCGGTCGGTCGGCGCGCGGTCGGTGCTCCCGCGCCGGTGCACCCTTTCGGTGCGTACGCACCGGTTCGTCGATCGGTGCTGTATCCAGCTTCCCGTCCCGTACTGCCGTCCCGCTTGCGCGCCGCTAACGATCGGCTGACAGGCGCGAAAGGCGGGCGGCGGCCCGCGCCGAGCCCTCCGGGAAACCGGCCTTGTCGAAGGACACGATCGCGCGTTCGAGCTGGTCGGTGGCCTCTTCGAGGCGTCCGATCCCGGCCAGCGCCTCGCCCCGGGCGCTCTGGAGCTCGGCCCGCACGACCACCGCGTCGGGGGCGGCCAGCCCCTCCGCGCGCAGGACGTGCGCGAGCGCCGCCTCGTACTCCTGCGCCTTCAGGCAGTGGCCCGCCAGGTGCTGGAGGGTGAGGACCTGGGTGGAGGGGTGGCCGGTGCGGTCGGCGAGCGAGACCGCGTGCCGCATGAGCAGGCCGGCCCGCTCGTGCTCCCCGGTGGCGTCCAGGACGGCGGCGTGGTTGACGTGGGCGATGGCCTCGCTGATCGGGTCGCCCGCGCGGGCGGCCAGACCGGGCGCCTCCTCCAGGTGGACGAGCGCCTCGGCGTTCCGGCCCTCCGCGTGCAGGATCCAGCCGAGCAGCGCCCGGGTCCGGGACTGGGCGTCGACGTCGCCGATCCGCCGGGCGGAGGCGAGTCCGGCCTCCAGGAGCGGGGTCCAGTTGTCCCCGATCCGCACGAGCATCAGCGGCCACTGCACCAGGGCGAGCCGCCAGGCCCGGTCGTGCAGGCCGAGGGCGGCCGCGGCGGTGACGGCGCCCTCCAGGGCGGCGCGCTCGGCCGCGTACCAGTCGAGCGCCGCCGTGCGGTCCTCGAACTCCCGCGTGGCGGCGGGGCGCCGGGCGTCGGCGGGCAGCGCGTAGCAGGGCTGGGAGCCCGGTTCGGCGGCGGCGTCGGCCGCGAGCCCGGTGTAGAGGTAGTGGTCGAGGAGGCGGGGCAGCCCCTCGGGGTCGGCCTGCGGGGCGAGGTGGCGGGCGTAGAGGCGCACGAGGTCGTGCGGGGTCCAGCGGCCGGGGACGGCCTCGGTGAGCAGGTGCGCGGCGGCGAGCCGGTCCAGGTCGGCGGAGGCCTGCGCGGGCGAGGTCCCGGCGAGCGCGCCCGCCGCGAACCGGTCCAGGTCGGCGCCGGTGTGCAGGCCGAGCGCGCGGAACATGCGGGCGGCGGAGTCGGGGAGCTGCTGCACGGTGAGGCGCAGCGCGGCGGAGACCCCCCGGTCCTCGACGTCGAGCAGGGTCAGCCGGCCCTGTTCGTCGGCGAGTTCGCCGACCATCGCGCCGAGGGTCCAGGCGGGCCGTTCGGCGAGCCGGGCCGCCGTCACCCGCAGGGCGAGCGGCAGCCCGTCGCAGAGTCCGGCGAGCCGCGCGGCGGCGTCCGGCTCGGCCGCGACCCGGTCCTCGCCGAGGACGGTGGCGAGCAGGGCGGCGGCATCGGCCTCCGGCAGGTGGCCGAGCGGCACCGGCCGGGCGGCGTCGGAGGCGATGAGGCCGCCGAGCCGGTCGCGGCTGGTGACGAGGGTCGCGCAGTGGTCGCCGCCCGGCAGCAGCGGCCTGACCTGCCCGGAGGAGCGGGCGTTGTCGAGGACGACGAGCAGCCGGCGCCCGGCGGTGAGGGAGCGGAAGAGGGCGCCCCGCGCCTCGACGCCCTCCGGGATCCGCCGGTCCGGAACGCCGAGCGCGAGCAGGAACTCGCGCAGGACGGCGGTGGACTCGGGCGCGGGGGTCTCGCTGAAGCCCTTCAGATCGGCGAAGAGACGTCCGTCGGGGAAGCCGGCGCGCCGCTCGTACGCCCAGTGGACGGCGAAGGCCGTCTTGCCGACGCCGGCGGGGCCGGTGACGAGGCAGACGGGCCCGTCCCCGCCCCGTACCGCCCGGTCGAGCGCGGCCAGCTCGGCGCCGCGTCCGGTGAAGCCGCGCGGCGCCCGGGGCAGGCCCTCCGGCACCGGGACCTCGGCGGGCGGGGCGACGGGGCGGGCCGCGGGGGCGGGCTCCGCGGACCGGAGCAGCGTCGCGTACGCCTCGGCGAGCGTCTCGCCGGGGTCGACGCCCAGCTCCTCGGCGAGCAGCCGCCGGGTCCTGTGGTACCAGTCGATCGCGTCCGACTGGCGTCCGGAGCGGCCGAGGGCCAGCATCAGGGCGGCCGCGAGGGACTCGCGCAGGGGGTGGGCGACGGCCTCGGTGCGCAGCACGGCGGCGGCCCTGGCGTGCTCGCCGAGCTGTCCGTACGCCCGCGCCAGCGCCTCCACGGTGGCGAGCCGCAGCTCTTCCAGGCCGGTGGCGGCGGCCTCCAGGGGCCGGCTGTGGACGGTCCCGGTGAGCGCGGGACCCTGCCAGTACGACAGCGCCTCCCGCAGCATCCGGACCGCGTCGGCGGGCTGCCGCTGCACCCCGGCGAGCCCCACGAGCTCCTCGAACCGGTGCGCGTCCACCAGTGACTCCGGCATCCGCAGCACGTACGCCGAACCCTGGGTGGCGAGCTCGACCCCGTACGCCCCGGCGCCGTGCTCCGCGAGGAGGGCCCGCAGCCGCGAGACGTGCCCCTGGAGGACGGTCTTGGCGTGGACGGGCGGCTCCTCCTCCCACAGGGCGTCGATCAACTGCCCCACGTTCACCGCGCTGTTGGGGCGCAGCAGGAGCACGGCGAGGAGGCTGGACCGCTTGGCGGGTCCCAGGGCCACGTCCCCGTCCTCCGTCACCATCGCAACGGAGCCGAGCAGCCGGAACTCCACCTTCTCCACCTCCGCGATCACGCACCCCCGTCTTCCCCGGCAGTCGAGGATACGTGGGGGGAGGGGGCCGGCCGTGACGCGGAGTTCTCCCGTACCGCCCGGAGCGGCCGAATCCGGACGTGGCGTTTCGCACAGGGGGTGTACGGCGGTGGCCTGGTGTTTCAGCCCGGCGCGGACCACGCCGGGTGGAGGGCGACGAGATCAGACGTAGCCGTTCTCGACCGCGCGCCGGCCCAACTGGAAGCGGCTCTGGGCGCCCGGCTCCTCCATCAGCTCCGAGATCAGGCGCCGTTCGCTGCGCGGGGAGATGCCCAGGCGGCGGGCCGCGGCCTCGTCCGTGTAGCCCTGGGCCAGGAGGCGCAGCAGCTCGCGGGGCTGGGAGCCGGGGTCCTCCGGGCTGCGCCGGGGGCCTCGCCGAACGGGACCGCCTGCTGCCGCCGGGTTCCCTGCGCCTGGAGCGCTTCCGCGCCCCGGACCGGCCCGGCCTCCCCCGTCCGACGGGGGCTTCCAGGTGGAACTGCGCCGCACGGGCACGACCCTGCGGGTACCGCCCGACCGGACCCTCCTCGACGTGGTCCGCGAGGCGGTGCCGGGCGTCCCGTTCTCCTGCGAACAGGGCGTCTGCGGCACCTGCGAGACCAAGGTCCTCGCGGGCGCCCCGGACCACCACGACGTGCTCCTGACGGACGAGGAACGGGAGGCGGGGACCACGATGGTGATCTGCGTGGGCCGCTCCAGGAGCGCCCGGCTGACGCTGGACCTGTAGGACCGGAACCGGCGGGGCGCGGGCGGGCCGTGGCGCCTCACCCGAGGTACGCGAGGACCGCCAGGACTCTTCGGTTGTCGGCCCCTGGGAGCACCTGGTAGAAGAGTCCCGCACCTGACCCCTGCTCGAAGCCTCCGCAGCCCGCGCCGGCGACGACATCTTCGTCGCTCTCCCTGGATCGACCGCACCGACCTGTACCCGGAGAGGTGACAGATGCCGTTCCAGCACCCCGAGGAGATCGGCTACGGCTACGTCGTCGAGCGCTACGCGGCAAGGAAGGAATCGGGCCACGCGCGCTATCTCGTTCTGAAAAGCGGTCGGCTCCTGCGGCCCGAGTGGCCTCACGCCGAACGCTTCACCCGTCACCTCATCGACGACTCGGCCACGATCACCGACGCAGAGCTGGAAGCCCTCCTCGGCTACGAGTGGCGCTCACGCCTCACCGCCGCCTGGCTGATCGGCGTGGGCCGACGCGCCACGTTCCGCGAACGCATCGGCGACCTGCTCCTGGCCAGTGAGTTCTGCTTCTCCGGCAGCGCCTACTGCTTCGCCCTGGCCCGCTTCGGCACCCACACGGACGCCGAGATCCTCACCGCCTACCTCGACCACTACCTCCCCCGCACCGACCTCCACTACGACCAGCCGGCAGCCCTGGGCGCCCTCCTCCGCCTCGACGCCCACCTCGGCACCCACCATGCGGACCGTTTCACGGAACCCGACGGCCTCTGGGACGAGTGGACCAGGGGCACGGGACGCCTCGACCACCCCGACAACACCCCCGCCGGCCTTCGCCGCCGGACGGACCTCCACTGCGACTTCGCCCACGGCTGGACCCGGCCGTAGCCGCAGCACCCGCCCTCGGTCCGAACGCCGTCACGGCCGCAGCCACCGAGCCCGCGGGCCCTGGCAGAAGAGCCCCACCGACGCCGCGGGACCTGCGGCGCACCCCGAAGCCTCCTCGGCCATCGCTCCCCAGCCGACCGAAGTTCGCGCACCTCGGCCTCCCCACCCGCGGCCCGGCACGGTCGGTGATCATCCGGAAGGAACACGGAACTCCACCACGACCACTCTGAGCTGCGGTTATGCGGGCGCATCCCAGCACCATCCCAGCACGGGATTCACTGCAAAGTGAAAAAGATCCGAAAGCGCCAAGACTACGCATCACCACCCACCCTGGACACAGGCCGCGCAGCACTCCAGACGCTGTAATAGTATCTGTACTAGACTTGCAGCCATGAAGTCACCCCGCCCCGGCGGCACGGAGAACATCTCCGTCTCGATGCCCTCGGAACTCCTCGGCGCTCTCCGCACGCGTACCGGGAAGCGCGGCGTGTCCGCGTACGTGACGGCGGCGGTCCGGCATCAGCTCGCCATGGACGGCCTCGCCGAGATCGTGGCCGCCTACGAAGCGGAGCACGAGCCGCTCAGCGAAGCCGAAGTCCAGGCTGCGCAAAGCGAACTGTTTGGTGACGCACCGGCGCCGTACGCGTCGAACGACAGCGCCGCGTGAAGGAGCCCACGGCCAGGTCCCTGGTTCTCGACTCCCAGGCGCTGTCGCTGCTGTTGCGCAACGATCGCCAGATGATCACCCGGATCGAGGCCGCTCGACGCGTGGGGGTGCCGGTCCTCGTGTCGGCCCTGACGGCGGTGGAAGCCGTCCACGGGAAGACGGATACCGCCCGGCTGCGATGGCTTCTCTCCCGCCTTCAGGTCCAGGACGTCACCCAGGCGGACAGCCTCACCGCGGTGCAACTGCTGAGCGACGCCGGCGGCCTGCACGGCCACAAGTACGCCATCGACGCCCTCGTCGCCGCGATGGCGCTCCGCTCCCCGGGCCCCGTCCTCGTACTGACCTCGGACCGCGACGACTGGTCGAAACTGTGCGGCGACCGCGTACGGATCAAGGACGTCTGACCTCTCGGCGCTTACTCAGGTTGCATTCACCCGCTGATCGACTGCTGCTTCGTGAAAGGCGTCCGCGAGGGCAACGACGATCGCGTTGATGGCCGGCCCGCCGGTGGAGAAGTAGTCGGCCATCATGCCGTGGGCGTCCTGGTTGTCCGCGACTGCCTCCGTGACGGCCGCCTGGAAGTCTGGCGACTCGGGGAAAACGAGAAAACGGCCCGACCTGCTCCGGGGCAGATCGGACCGGCCTCTCGCCGTACGCGTCAGACGTTGAAGCGGAACTCCACCACGTCCCCGTCCTGCATCACGTACTCCTTGCCCTCCATGCGGGCCTTGCCCGCCGCGCGGGCGTCGGTGACCGAGCCCGTTTCGACGAGGTCGGTGAAGGAGATGACCTCGGCCTTGATGAAGCCCTTCTGGAAGTCGGTGTGGATGACGCCGGCCGCCTCGGGGGCCGTGGCGCCCTTCTTGATCGTCCAGGCGCGGGATTCCTTGGGGCCGGCCGTCAGGTAGGTCTGGAGGCCGAGGGTGTCGAAGCCGACGCGGGCGAGGGTGGCGAGGCCGGGCTCCTCGGCGCCGACGGACTGGAGGAGCTCCATGGCGTCCTCCTCGTCGAGCTCCGCGAGGTCCTGCTCCAGCTTGGCGTTCAGGAAGATCGCCTCCGCCGGGGCGACCAGGGCGCTCTGCTCGGCCTTGAAGGCGTCGTCCGTCAGCTCGTCCTCGTCCACGTTGAACACGTAGAGGAACGGCTTCGTGGTGAGCAGGTGCAGGTCGTGGAGGAGCTCCGCCTTCTCCGAGCCCTGGACGATGCCCTGCGAGAAGAGCGTGTCGCCCTTCTCCAGGATCGCCTGCGCCGCCTCGACCGCGGCGACCTTCGGCGCCACGTCCTTCTTGATCCGGGATTCCTTCTGGAGGCGCGGCAGCACCTTCTCGATCGTCTGGAGGTCCGCGAGGATCAGCTCCGTGTTGATCGTCTCGATGTCGTCCTTCGGCGAGACCTTGCCGTCGACGTGCACGACGTTCTCGTCCTTGAAGGCGCGGATGACCTGGCAGATCGCGTCCGACTCGCGGATGTTCGCCAGGAACTTGTTGCCCAGCCCCTCGCCCTCGCTCGCGCCGCGCACGATGCCCGCGATGTCGACGAAGTCGACCGTCGCCGGGAGGACGCGCTGCGAGCTGAAGATCTCCGCGAGCTTGGTCAGGCGGGCGTCGGGGACGCCGACGACGCCGACGTTGGGCTCGATCGTGGCGAACGGGTAGTTGGCCGCCAGCACGTCGTTCTTGGTCAGGGCGTTGAACAGGGTCGACTTGCCGACATTCGGCAGACCGACGATTCCGATCGTGAGCGACACGGTGGCGACTTCCTGAAGTGTGGATGGTGGGCCGATCCCCCAGTTTACGGGCGGGCCGAACCGGCCAGTGACGCCGACCTTCGGTCGATCTCGGGGGCAAGG
The DNA here is from genome assembly GCF_042868165.1 of Streptomyces sp. NPDC007872. Classification (NCBI taxonomy): domain Bacteria; kingdom Bacillati; phylum Actinomycetota; class Actinomycetes; order Kitasatosporales; family Streptomycetaceae; genus Streptomyces; species Streptomyces sp. NPDC007872. Next base: position 778,440 of record NZ_JBIAEA010000004.1, on the reverse strand, counting down.
TCACCCAAAGGGCGTGTCCCGGACCCGGTTCCCGCCCCCTCCCGACCTACGTTGGTCGGGTGGAGCAGCACAGGACAAGTCAGCCCCAGGGGCGCCGACGGCCGAAGTCGTCCGGTTCGCCGGCCGCCGCCCCGCCTCCCGCCGCGCCCTCCGGCCCACCCGTGGAGGGCGCCGCCGTGTACCGCGTGACCGGCAGAGCCGGGCGTACCCCCGGCGGCGCCGCCCGCGTCGAACGGGCCCCGGCGGCCGGCGCCCCCGGCCGTGGGCAGGGAGCCGGGGCCGGGCGCGCTCAAGGGGCCGCCCCTCCCGGCCGCGCCCAGGCCCCCGCCCGGCAGCCCGGCCGCCGCCCCGTGCCGCCCGTCGTCCTCGCCCTCCGGCGGCTGCCCTCGCCCCGTCTCACCGGGCTCGGCGCCGGGCTCTTCGCCTCCGCCGTCATGCTGGCGGTCGGCCTCCTCGACCTGCTGCTCCTCGACGGCTCCCCCGTCGTCTACGGGCTGCTGTTCCTGCCCGTCAGCGCCCTGACCGCGCTCTGGGTCCGCACCGCCGACCTCGTCACCGCCCCCATCGGCGTCCCCATCGCCTTCGCCGTCGGCGTCGTTCCCGTCGCGGGCGGCACCGGCGGCCTCGGCGGCCAGGCCATGGCCGTCGTGACCGCCCTCGCCGTGCACGCCGGGTGGCTGTACGGCGGCACCCTGGTCGCCGGTCTCATCGCCAGCGTCCGGAAGGTACGGGAGATGGGGCGACGGCAGCAGCGCACCCGGACCGCCACCGGGACCACCGGAACCACCAGGACCACCGGGTCCGCCGCTCCGGTCGCCAAGAGCGCCAAGGCCGCCAAGGCCCGGTGAGCCGAAGGTTCCGTGAGCCGAAGGCCAGGTGAGCCGAAGGCCAGGTGGGCCAAAAACCCCGTGGGTCAAAGGCCCGGCGAGCCGAAGGCCCGATGGGCCACCAGGCCCCGGACCACTGGCCCCGGCCCCCGGACCCCCCGGCCCCGGCCCCCCGCCCCCTCCTACTTCGCTCCCGCCGCCATCCCCGCCCCCACGATCCCCGCGTTGTTCTGGAGCTCCGCCGGGACGATCTCCGCCCGGATCCCCTCGATCAGCGGCAGGAACTTGTCCGCCTTGCGGCTGACGCCGCCGCCGATGATGAAGAGTTCCGGCGAGAACAGCATCTCCACGTGCGCGAGGTACTTCTGCACCCGCCGGGTCGCCCAGTGCTCCCAGCTCAGGTCCTCGTCCTCCTTGGCCTTCGTCGAGGCCCGCTTCTCCGCGTCGTGGCCCTTGAGCTCCAGATGGCCCAGCTCCGTGTTCGGGACGAGCCGGCCGTCCACGAAGAGGGCCGAACCGATGCCCGTGCCGAGGGTCAGCATGATCACCGTTCCCTTGCGGCCCCGGCCCGCGCCGAAGGTCATCTCCGCGACCCCGGCCGCGTCCGCGTCGTTCAGGACGGTCACGGGGAGGCCCCCGATCCGCTCGCCGATCAGCGCGCCCGCGTCGACGTCGATCCAGGACTTGTCCACGTTGGCGGCCGTACGGATCGTGGAGCCCGTCACCACGCCCGGGAAGGTCACCCCCACCGGGCCCGTCCAGCCGAAGTGCGCCACGACCTCCGCGACGCAGTCCGCCACACCGTCGGGTGTGGCGGGCTGCGGGGTCAGTACCTTGTGGCGCTCCTCGGTGAGCGTGCCGCGCTCCAGGTCCACGGGAGCACCCTTGATGCCCGAGCCGCCGATGTCCACTCCGAAGACGTTCATGGACCCACCGTAAGGGCTGGGGCGCCGAGTTACTCTCCGATCGGTCGCTCCCCGGCGGCCGGGGCCGCCGCGCCGAGCTTCTCGGCCACGGCCCGCAGGTCCTTGTCGCGGAGCTCCTTGGGGAGCGAGAAGGTCAGGGACTCGTCGGCTGTCTTGACGATCTCGACGTCCGCGTACCCCCGCTCGGCCAGCCACTCCAGGACCTCCTGCACCAGGACGTCCGGGACGGAGGCGCCGGAGGAGAGGCCGACGCTGGTCACGCCCTCCAGCCAGGCCTCGTCGATCTCGCTCGCGAAGTCGACCAGGTACGCGGCGGGCACGCCGGCCTGCTTGGCGACCTCGACCATGCGGATCGAGTTGGAGGAGTTCTTCGAACCGACGACGATCACCAGGTCGGCCTGGCCGGCTAGCTCCTTGATCGCGGTCTGGCGGTTCTGCGTGGCGTAGCAGATGTCGTCCGACGGCGGGGAGATGAGCTGCGGGAACTTCTCCTTCAGCGCGTCGACCGTCTCCATCGTCTCGTCGACCGACAGCGTGGTCTGGGAGAGCCAGACGACCCGGGAGGGGTCGCGGACCTCGATCTTGGCGACGTCCTCGGGGCCGTCCACGAGCTGGATGTGGTCCGGGGCCTCGCCGGAGGTGCCGATGACCTCCTCGTGGCCCTCGTGGCCGATGAGGAGGATGTCGAAGTCCTCCTTGGCGAACCGGACGGCCTCCTTGTGGACCTTGGTGACCAGCGGGCAGGTGGCGTCGATGGTCGCGAGCCGGCCCTGCCGGGCCTCCTCGTGCACGGCCGGGGCGACGCCGTGCGCGGAGAACATCACGATGTTGCCCGGCGGCACCTCGGTCGCCTGGTCGACGAAGATCGCGCCCTTCCGCTCCAGGGTCTGGACGACGTACTTGTTGTGGACGATCTCGTGCCGGACGTAGATCGGGGCCCCGTACTGCTCCAGGGCCTTCTCCACCGCGATCACGGCACGGTCCACGCCCGCGCAGTAGCCGCGGGGAGCGGCGAGCAGGACACGCTTCGGGCGGTTCGTCGCGGGGGCGTGATCGGGCGTCGACGCGGGCGTTGCAGTCATGCGTCCCATCGTAAGGCCGCCTCCCCGTGCGCCCGCGTCACCGCCCGCGCCGACGGACGCGCGGACGGGCTCGCCGACGGACCCGGTCCACCACCACCGCCGCGTCGCTCAGCGATTCCCCCGCCCTCGTGGCCGAAACTGGCCCCATGGCCGAGGAATCGCAGGTGGCGGCGGGCGGGAACGACGGCGGTGGCGGCAGCGGTGGCGGCGGTACGGAGCACACGGGGCTCCGGCGGAACCTCGGGTTCCGTGACCTGGTCGTCTACGGGCTGCTCTTCATCGCGCCCATGGCTCCCGTCGGCGTCTTCGGGACGCTCGACGCCAAGTCGCACGGCGCGGTCGCGCTCGTGTACGTGGTGGCGACGGTCGCCATGGCGTTCACGGCGTTCAGCTACGCCCAGATGGTGCGGGTCGCCCCGCAGGCCGGCTCCGTCTTCACCTACGCGCGCAAGGGCCTCGGGGAGGGGCCGGGCTTCGTCGCCGGGTGGATGGCGATGCTCGACTACCTGCTGATCCCCGCCGTCGCCTACCTCTTCGCGGGCATCGCCATGGAGGCGCTGGTCCCGGCGGTCGACCGGTGGGTGTGGACCGGGATCGCCGTGGTCCTCACCACCCTGCTCAACCTGTGGGGCGTGCGGGCGGCGGCCCGCGTCGGCTTCGCGGTGCTCGCCCTGGAGATCGTCGTCCTCCTCGTCTTCGTCGCGTCGGCCGTGGTGGTGCTCGTACGGGACGGGGCGCAGCGCGACTGGTGGTCGCCGCTGACCGGCGACGCGTCGTTCTCGCTCGCGGCGGTGATCGGCGCGGTCTCGGTCGCCGTCCTCTCCTACCTGGGCTTCGACGCGATCGCCTCCTTCGCGGAGGAGGTCACCGGCGGCTCGGCGAAGGTGGCGCGGGCGCTGCTGTTCTGCCTGGCGCTCGCGGGCACGCTCTTCGTGGCGCAGACCTGGCTGGTGGCGCTGCTGGAACCGGTCTCCTCGGCCGAGCTCGCCGCCGACCCCGGCAAGCAGGGCTCCGCCTTCTACGACGCCGTGGACACCTCGGTCGGCGACTGGCTGCACGACCTGGTGGCCGCCTCCAAGGCGATCGGCGCGGCCTTCGCGGCGCTCGCGGGGCAGGCGGCCGGCGGGCGGCTGCTCTTCGCGATGGGCCGCGACCGGCGGCTGCCACACCTGCTCGCCCGTACGGACGGGGGCGTGCCGCGCGTGGCGCTGCTGGTGTCCGCCGCGGTGACGATGGTGGCGGCGGTGTGGGCGGCGCGGCGGGACGACGGCCTCGACCACCTGGTGTCGGTGGTCGACGTGGGCGCGCTCACCGCCTTCGTCCTGCTGCACGCGAGCGTGGTGGGCTGGTTCGCCGTCCGCCGGGCGGAGGGGCCGCCGCACGTGCTGAAGCACGTGGTGGCGCCGGTCGTCGGCGCGGCGATCCTGGTCGCGGTCATCGTCGAGGCCTCGGCGGCGGCCCAGGTGGTGGGCGTGGTCTGGCTGGGGATCGGCCTGGTGGTGCTGGCCGTCCAGGGGGCCGCGCGGACGCGGTGAGCACGGGCGGCCGCGCGGGGCGGGGCGCGGGCCGTACGGACCGGGCCCGGGTCGGGGCCGTGCGGACCGGGACCCGGTCCGACCGGGGCCGAGGTCCGGACCGGGGCCCGCTCCGGCACCCGCCCCACCCCCCCGTACGCCGTCCTGACGTTGTCGTACCGCGCCGTTACGCTCGGTCCATGGCTCTGACTACGTCCGCCGAAACGCCGCTGCCCGTCGGTGAGGTCTCCCGGATGATCGGGGGGTGGATCGACCGGCTCGGAGCCGTCTGGGTCGAGGGGCAGATCACCCAGTTGTCGCGGCGCCCCGGGGCCGGGGTCGTCTTCCTGACGCTGCGGGACCCCTCGTACGACGTCTCGATCGGCGTCACCTGCTACCGGCAGGTCTTCGACGCGGTCGCGGACCTCGTGTCGGAGGGCGCCAGGGTCGTCGTGCACGCCAAGCCCGAGTGGTACGCGCCGCGCGGACAGCTCTCGCTGCGGGCCGCCGAGATCAAGCCGGTGGGGATCGGGGAGCTGCTCGCCCGGCTCGAACAACTGAAGCGGACCCTGGCCGCCGAGGGGCTGTTCGCGCTCGACCGGAAGAGGCCGCTGCCGTTCCTGCCGCGCCGGATCGGCCTCGTCTGCGGCCGCGCGTCGGCGGCCGAGCGGGACGTCCTGGAGAACGCGCGCCGCCGCTGGCCCGCCGTCGCCTTCGAGGTGCGGAACGTCGCGGTGCAGGGCGTGAAGGCCGTCCCGCAGGTCGTCCAGGCGGTCCGGGAGCTCGACGCGGACGAGGACGTGGACGTGATCGTCGTGGCCCGGGGCGGCGGCAGCGTCGAGGACCTGCTGCCGTTCTCGGACGAGCAGCTCGTCCGGGCCGTGGCCGACTGCCGTACGCCGGTGGTCTCCGCGATCGGGCACGAGCCGGACTCGCCCCTGCTCGACCTGGTGGCCGACCTGCGCGCCTCAACGCCGACGGACGCGGCCAAGAAGGTCGTCCCGGACGTCGGCGAGGAGCTGGAGCGGGTGCGCGGCCTGCGCGACCGGGCGCTGCGGACCGTGCAGGGGCTCCTGGACCGGGAGGAGCGCGGCCTGGCGCACGCGCTCGCGCGGCCCGTCATGGAGCAGCCGCTGCGCATGGTCGGGGTCCGCGAGGACGAGGTGTCCGCGCTGCTCGCCCGGAGCCGGCGGGTCCTCGGCCACCTCCTCGACCGGGCCGACTCGGAGCTCTCGCACACGCGGGCGCGGGTCCGGGCGCTGTCGCCCGCCGCGACCCTCGAACGGGGGTACGCGGTGCTCCAGCGGGCGGACGGCACGGTGGTCCGCTCCCCCGGCGAGGTCGCCGGGGACGAGGAGCTGCGGGCCCGGGTCGCGGAGGGCGAGTTCGCGGTGCGGCGCGTGGCGGACGCCGGCTGAGCGGCCTGCCGGAGGCCGCACCACCAACCACCCATCACATCATCTCGACGGATCGGCAGAAGGACGGACATGGCAGCGGGTACGAGCACGGGCAAGGGCACGGACGGGGCGGCGCTCGGGTACGAGCAGGCGCGGGACGAGCTGATCGAGGTCGTCCGGCGGCTGGAGGCGGGCGGGACCACCCTGGAGGACTCCCTCGCCCTCTGGGAGCGGGGCGAGGAGCTGGCGAAGGTGTGCCGGCTCCGTCTGGAGGGCGCCCGGGCCCGCCTGGACGCCGCGCTCGCCGCGGACGCGGACGGGGAGGACGGCGAGGACGGGGAGGACGAGGAGTGACCTTCCGGGCGCCGACGAGGGGTGACCTTCCGGGTGCCGACGGATCGGCCTTCCGGGGCGCGCCGCTCCTGGCGTAGACTCACGAGTGAAGCGGATCACTATCCGGATTGGATAGTTGAACTTTCACCAATCATGGGCGTACTGTCGAGGACGTCGCTCGAACTCTGTACGAGCAACCCCCACCTTGTGCAGTTTTGCGCAGTCCGGAAGGTACGCAGCATGTCTCTCGCCCTTGACCCCGCCGCCCAGGACCTCCTCTTCCGCGAGGCCCGCACCGCCAACACGTTCACCGACGAGCCGGTGACCGACGAGCAGGTGCAGGCGATCTACGACCTGGTGAAGTACGGCCCCACCGCCTTCAACCAGACCCCGCTGCGCATCACCCTGGTCCGCTCCCCCGAGGCCCGCGAGCGCCTGGTCAAGCACATGGCCGAGGGCAACCGGCCGAAGACCGCCACCGCCCCGCTCGTCGCGATCCTCTCCGCCGACAACGAGTTCCACGAGGACCTGCCGGCCCTGCTCCCGCACTTCCCGCAGGCCAAGGACATGTTCTTCGCCGAGCGCCCGGTCCGCGAGCAGTCCGCCCTGCTGAACGCCGCCCTCCAGGCCGCGTACTTCATCGTCGGCGTCCGCGCCGCCGGCCTGGCCGCCGGCCCGATGACCGGCCTGGACTTCGCCGGCGTCCAGAAGGAGTTCCTCGACGCCGACCACACCCCGCTGATGGTCGTCAACATCGGCAAGCCGGGCGAGGAGGCCTGGTTCCCGCGCTCCCCGCGCCTCTCCTTCGACGAGGTCGTCACCACCGTCTGAGACGCCCGGGACCGGTGACCACGGCCCGTACGGACACGGCGAAGGGCCCCGCACTCCACGAGTGCGGGGCCCTTTCCCGTATATCCCGAGGTACCGCTCAGACCTTCCGCGACCGGAGCGAGCCCGCCATCTCGGCCAGCCGCTCGAAGGACGCCGTGCCGGTCACCACGGTCGTCGCGCCACCCTCCGTCCGCACGAGCGCGTCGTACTTCGGGCCCTCCCAGCGGTGCCAGACCTGCCCGCCCACCGTCCGGGTCTTCCCGGTGTCCTTCGCCTTGTGGGTCACGTCGGGCACGAACTTGCCCGGCTCCGCCGTCGACTGGTGGATCGCCACGTACTGGGTGTCCGGGGAGAGGAAGCCGAGCTGCCAGGCGTCGGCCTTCTCCCGCTTGTACGAGACGACCGTCGCCTTCCAGCCCTTTTCGAGGCCCTCGGGGGCCAGCACCGGATACGGCGCCGCCCGCTGGGCCGTCAGGAGCTCGACCCGGTAGTCCTTCGCCTCCACCGGGTCCGCGTGCTCGTCGTGCGGGATGAAGAGATACATCACGCCCGCGGCGACCATGATCACACCGAGGGACTGGAACATCCCGCGTACCGTCTGCCTGCCTCGCATACCTGCCACGCTCCCCATGGTCGCATCACGGTCCCGTGCTCATACGTGGGCCCCTCTGCTCATTTTGTCGACCTGACGATAGAGTCACAGGACCCTCTTATTTTGCGGCCGTCGCCGTACAGAAAGGTGCGCCCCGATGACCGAGCACACCCTCCCGCCCGAGCTGGAGGTCTCTCCCGAGGCCCCCGACCGCAACCTCGCCCTCGAACTGGTGCGCGTCACCGAGGCCGCCGCCATGGCCGCGGGACGCTGGGTCGGCCGGGGCGACAAGATCGGCGCGGACGGCGCGGCGGTCAACGCCATGCGGACCCTGATCTCCACCGTCTCGATGGACGGCGTCGTCGTCATCGGCGAGGGCGAGAAGGACGAAGCCCCGATGCTCTTCAACGGCGAGCGGGTCGGCGACGGCACCGGCGCCGAGGTCGACATCGCCGTCGACCCGATCGACGGCACCACGCTCAACGCCAAGGGCATGCCGAACGCGATCGCCGTCCTGGCCGCCGCCGACCGCGGCACCATGTTCGACCCGTCCGCGGTCTTCTACATGGACAAGCTGGTCACCGGCCCCGAGGCCGCCGACTTCGTCGACATCAACGCCCCCGTCTCGGTCAACATCCGCCGGGTCGCCAGGGCGAAGAACTCCTCGCCCGAGGACATCACGGTCGTCATCCTGGACCGCCCCCGCCACGAGGGCATCGTCAAGGAGATCCGCGAGACCGGGGCCCGGATCAAGTTCATCTCGGACGGCGACGTCGCCGGTTCGATCATGGCCGTCCGCGAGGGCACCGGCGTCGACATGCTCATGGGCATCGGCGGCACCCCCGAGGGCATCATCTCCGCCTGCGCGATCAAGTGCCTCGGCGGCGTGATCCAGGGCAAGCTGTGGCCGAAGGACGACGCCGAGCGGCAGAAGGCGCTCGACGCGGGCCACGACCTGGACCGGGTGCTCTCCACCGACGACCTGGTCAGCGGCGACAACGTCTTCTTCGTCGCGACCGGCATCACCGACGGCGAGCTGCTGCGCGGGGTGCGCTACCGCGCCGAGACGGCGACCACGCAGTCCCTGGTCATGCGCTCGAAGTCCGGCACGATCCGCCAGATCGACTCCACGCACCGGCTCTCGAAGCTGCGCGCGTACAGCAAGATCGACTTCGACCGCGCGAAGTAGGCCGCGGCCGGGCGGGCCGGGCCCGCGGACGGTACGAAGAGGGGCGCCCCCATGTGCGGTGGGGGCGCCCCTTCCCGTACGGGCCGACGAAGGTCTCCGTGCCCGGCTCCGGTCCCGTCCTCCGGGTCCGGCGTCCCGGCTCCGCCCCCCGGTCAGCCCGCCTTGGCGATCCGCTCCGTCGCGGCCGCCTTCCTCAGCTCCACCTCGCGCCGCCGGCGCCGGGCGAGGACCACGCGGCGCTCCGCCGCCGTGAGCCCGCCCCACACCCCGTACGGCTCGGGCTGGAGCAGCGCGTGCTCGCGGCACTCGACCATCACCGGACAGCGCGCGCAGACCCGCTTGGCGGCCTCCTCGCGGGCGAGGCGCGCGGCCGTCGGCTCCTTGGAGGGGGCGAAGAAGAGTCCCGCCTCGTCACGGCGGCACACCGCTTCCGCGTGCCACGGGCCGCCCTCGTCCTCCCGGGCCGGGGTGCGGGCGGGGGGGACGGCGACGGCCTGGAGGGGCTGATGCGGCAGTTGCAGCACGGTCTACTCCTGACGACTGACGACGACTTCGCGGGCGAGGGGCGATGCCACGAGCCTTACCCGCTGTGCGCGCGCCTATGCACTGGGTACCGCGCCGTTCCGGACTGCGGAGGGGCGACGGCGGATTCCGGTCACCCGTCCCGGATCGCCGCCCCGCCCGCGAACTCCCGTCAGTGGCCGAGGTGTTTGCGCATCCTGTCCTGGAGGTCCGTGATCCACTTGCCGCGCTTGGGCCGCGCCTCGACGTTCCCGAAGACCGAGTAGCCGTTGATGACGACGACCGGGGCCTGCGGGTCGACGCCCTCCAGGGTGACGACCTCGAAGTTCCCGAAGATCCCGCTGCCGTTGCCGCGCAGGCTGATGTTCTCCGGGACCCGCACCTCGACGTTGCCGAAGATCGAGGTGGCGTTGATCGTGGTCAGGCGCTGGGCGAAGATCGCCTCGGTCAGGTCGATCTCGATGTTGCCGAAGAACGCGAAGGCGCTCGTCCGGCGGCTCACCCGCCAGCGGCCCTTGCGGGTGGTGCTGGAGAAGATCGCGACGAGGTTCTCCGGCTCGCCGTCCTGGTCGTCGGGCCCGTAGGCGTAGGCCGGGTCCGGCGCCGGCCGGGAGGTCCGGGCGGCCGGCAGGTCGCGGACGATCGGCTCCAGCTCCCCGACCGTCTTGGCCCGGTAGACCGCGTCGATCCGGTCCGAGTGCTCCTCGGCGTCGAGCCGCCCCTCGGCCAGGGCGTCCCTGAGGATGTCGGCGATCCGGTCCCGGTCCGCGTCCGAGGCCCGCAGCGAGCCCTGCGGATCGGCGAAGGCGGGGGCCGCGGGGGCGGTCTCGGCGGGGGCGGCCGACCGCTGCGGCTGCGGCTGCTTCTCGGGTTCGGGCTGCTTTTCGAGGTCCACGGAACCAGCCTAGCGAAACGCGATAGATCGCGACCAGGGGGCGGGGCCGGGACCTGTGGACGAAAGCGCGGCGGAGCATGATCGGGCCAAGTGAGCCTTACCTCACAGGACCGTCGAAACGGAGGCGTTCTACGCTGGAGGGCGCGTTGCCAACGGAGGCGGCGCCGCTGCCCGCCGAGTGAGGAATGACCGCCGTCATGCCAGAGTTTTCGTACTTCGATCTGCTCCCCCTGGGAGAGGACACCACGCCCTACCGCCTGGTGACCGCCGAAGGCGTCTCCACCTTCGAGGCCGACGGGCGTACGTTCCTCAAGGTCGAGCCCGAGGCGCTGCGGCGACTGGCCGCCGAGGCCGTCCACGACATCCAGCACTTCCTGCGCCCGGCCCACCTGGCCCAGTTGCGCCGGATCATCGACGACCCGGAGGCGTCGGGCAACGACAAGTTCGTCGCGCTCGACCTGCTCAAGAACGCGAACATCGCCGCCGCCGGCGTCCTCCCGATGTGCCAGGACACCGGCACCGCGATCGTCATGGGCAAGCGCGGCCAGAACGTGCTGACCTCCGGCCGCGACGAGGAGGCCCTGTCCAAGGGCGTCTACGACGCGTACACCAAGCTCAACCTGCGGTACTCGCAGATGGCCCCGGTCACCATGTGGGAGGAGAAGAACACCGGCTCGAACCTGCCCGCGCAGATCGAGCTGTACGCGACCGACGGCGGCGCGTACAAGTTCCTCTTCATGGCCAAGGGCGGCGGCTCCGCCAACAAGTCCTTCCTCTACCAGGAGACCAAGGCGGTCCTCAACGAGGCCTCCATGATGAAGTTCCTGGAGGAGAAGATCCGCTCGCTCGGCACGGCCGCCTGCCCGCCGTACCACCTGGCGATCGTCGTCGGCGGCACCAGCGCCGAGTTCGCCCTGAAGACCGCGAAGTACGCCTCCGCGCACTACCTGGACGAGCTGCCCACCGAGGGCTCGGCCGAGACCGGCCACGGCTTCCGCGACAAGGAGCTGGAGGAGAAGGTCTTCGAGCTGACGCAGAGGATCGGCATCGGCGCCCAGTTCGGCGGCAAGTACTTCTGCCACGACGTGCGCGTGGTGCGCCTGCCGCGCCACGGCGCCTCGCTGCCCGTCGCCATCGCCGTCTCCTGCTCGGCCGACCGCCAGGCCGTCGCGAAGATCACCGCCGAGGGCGTCTTCCTGGAGCAGTTGGAGACGGACCCGGCGCGGTTCCTCCCCGAGACCACCGACGAGCACCTCGACGAGGCCTCCGACGTCGTGCGGATCGACCTCAACCAGCCGATGGACGAGATCCTCGCCGAGCTGACCAGGTACCCGGTCAAGACCCGCCTCTCGCTGACCGGCCCGCTGGTCGTGGCGCGCGACATCGCGCACGCCAAGATCAAGGAGCGCCTGGACGCGGGCGAGGAGATGCCGCAGTACCTGAAGGACCACCCGGTGTACTACGCGGGCCCGGCGAAGACCCCCGAGGGGTACGCCTCCGGTTCCTTCGGCCCGACGACGGCCGGCCGCATGGACTCGTACGTGGAGCAGTTCCAGGCGGCGGGCGGCTCGAAGGTCATGCTGGCCAAGGGCAACCGCTCGAAGCAGGTCACGGACGCGTGCGGCGGCCACGGCGGCTTCTACCTCGGCTCGATCGGCGGCCCGGCGGCGCGCCTGGCGCAGGACTGCATCAAGAAGGTCGAGGTCGTCGAGTACGAGGAGCTCGGCATGGAGGCGGTCTGGAAGATCGAGGTCGAGGACTTCCCGGCGTTCATCGTCGTCGACGACAAGGGGAACGACTTCTTCCAGAACCCGGCGCCGGAGCCGACGTTCACGCACATTCCGGTGCGCGGCCCCGGCCTCGCCTGAGCCGGCGGCAGCACCCCGGAGAGCCCCCGGCCGTCAGCGGCACGGGGGCTCTTCCCTTCACGCGCTCCGTTCCGCCAGGGACTTGATGCCCGCGAGGGTCTTCTCCATGCCCGCGCGCAGTTCCTCGACGCGGGCGGCGACGATCCGCTCCTCGCGGTCCGGCCACCGGTCGAGGGCCAGGGAGACGCCGCTGCGGGCCGGGCCGAGGCGGGCCGACTGGCGGAGCCGGGTGCCGCCGTCCTCGGGCGCGAGGTCGTAGCGCCAGGTCGCCATGGGGCGCGCCGGGTCCGGTGCCGGGCCGCCGTAGCGGCCGTCCGCGTCCGTGACGGCCCAGGCGAACACCCGCCGCTCGCCCGCGGCCTCCAGCTCGGTCACGTGGGAGACGGTCCGCCACTCGCCGAGCAGCCGGTGGTGGTTGTGGCCCTCGAAGCGCGCGCCCACCCGGGGGCCTTCCGCGCCGTCGAGCCAGGCGGCGCGGCACAGTTCCGGGCTGAACCTGGCGGGCAGCAGGATGTCGGTCACCAGCTCCCAGACCCGCGGCACGGCCGCCCCGACGTGGATGTCACAGTGTGCGCTCGGCCCCTCGGCGTACCGCATGGCGCTCCCTCCCGTTCGGTCCTCCGATCATCCGGCGGGCCGGAGCGGGTCCACAACGGGACGCACGTCACCCGTACGGCACCTTGCCGGAAGCGGAACTCCCCCTCGGCGACGGGCGGTCGGAAAGTCGCCACCGACCGGTGGTCCTCCCGTGGCCTACCCGTCAGTATGAGTCGCGAGCATGTCAACCACTGAGTCGGTCGACCTCTCGGGAGCCCCCCATGCCCTCCACCCCCCTCCGCAGGCGCGCCGCCGCCGGTTCCACCGCCGCGCTGGCCCTCTCCGCCGTCCTCGTCGTCGGGCCCGCGCCCGCCGCCTCCGCCGCCACCGCGTCCGTCTCCTCCGACCCGGACGCCCACGTGGTGTCGACCGCCGCGCTCGCCGGCATCGACTACGGCACCTGGCGCCGTGACGTGGCGGCCGTCGTCGCCGAGGCGCGTCCGTACGTCGAGGAGCGCGCGAAGGACGCCGGACGCGAGAAGCAGGCGCTCGTCCTCGACGTCGACAACAGCTCCCTGGAGACGGACTTCCACCCGTTCTGGGAGCTGCCCACCCCGGCCATCGCCGAGGTCCGCGCCCTCGTCCGGGACGCCCACGCGCGCGGGGTGGCCGTCTTCTTCGTCACCGCCCGCCCCGGGATCGTCCACGGGCTCACCGACTGGAACCTGAAGAAGGCCGGCTACCCGGTCGACGGCCTGTACGTGCGCTCGCTGCCCGACCTGTTCGCCGAGGTCAGCGCGTACAAGACGGAGAAGCGCGCGGAGATCGAGGCCAAGGGCTACACGATCGTCGCGAACATCGGCAACAACACCGGCGACCTCGTCGGCGGTCACGCCGAGCGCACCTTCAAGCTCCCGGACTACGGCGGCAAGCTCTCCTGACGTCCTCGCGGGGCCGGCCCGGGGTTAGTCTGCCGATCATGAGACCTTCGATACGGCTCCTGCTCCCCGTCCTCCTCGCGGCGGGGCCGCTGCTGACCGGCTGCGGCGGCCCCGAGCCGCTCCCGGAGGTCACCCCGGGGCCGCGCCCGACGGCCGCGAAGCCGACGACCGCGAGGCCCTCGGACGCCGGGGCGCCGGGCGCGGCCGTCGCGGCGGCCTCCCTCGGCGGGCCGGGGACGGCCTGTCCGCTGCCGGTCTCCTTCTCCCTCGCGCAGGCGTGGGAGCCGAAGGCGGTCAGGAACCCGGAGGACCCGGAGTTCGCGGTGCTCACCCGCCAGGGGCCGGCCACCGTCCGCTGCGAGGTGGACGCCAAGCCGGCCGGACACATCGGCTTCCTGCGGGTGTGGACGGCGGAGAAGGGCTCCGCCTCCTCGTCCGCCCGGGCCCTCCTCGAAGCCTTCGTGAAGGCGGAGAAGGGGAGCTCCGGCGCCGCGTACCGGGAGACGACGGCGGGCGCGCTGCCCGCCGTCGAGGTGGCCTACACGGTGCGGAGCGAACTCCTCGACGAGGAGAAGGAGGAGCGCGCCTTCGCCGTCGCCACCCCGAAGGGCGCGGTCGTCGTCCACCTCGGCGGCATGGACACCGAGGAGCACCGGGCGATGGTCCCGGCGTACGAGCTGGCCCGTACGACCCTGAAGGTGCTCTGAGCCGTGGCCGTGGCCCCCGTCCGGCAGGGGACGGGGGCCACGGCGTCGCCGTGGAACGAGCGGCTACGCGAACTTCTGGCTCGCGGAGCCGTCGCAGGCCCGGAGCCTGATCTGCTCCTTCGCCGCGCCCTGGGTGAGGCACGTGCCGGTCGCGGCGGCGGGCCGGAGGGTGGCGCCGTCGCGGACGAACCTCTGGTTGGCGCCGCCGTGGCAGTTCCAGAGGATCAGGCCGGTGCCGGCGCGGTACTGGAGGTCGGGCACGTCCAGGCAGCGGTCCTGGGTGAGGCCGGTGTGGACGGTCTGCCGGGCGGAGTCGTACCACCAGGTCTGGTTGCGGCCGTCGTGGCAGTCCCAGCCGAGGACCCGGGTGCCGTTGGCGCTGGTGGCCGCGTCGACGTCCAGGCAGTCGCCGGTCGCCTGGTTCCTCAGCGGGCGGTAGGCGTCGTCCCAGGCGAGCGGGAAGAGGGTGGGCCTCCCGGTGGAGTTCACGTCGGCGCAGCTCGCCTCGCGCAGGCCCGAGGCGTAGAGCTGGGTGAGGCAGGAGGCGAAGGCGGCGTGCCCGCGCGCGTTGGGGTGGAAGGACTGCCGGACCGAGTTCTCGTCCGGGAGGCCGGGCTTGGAGAGGTCGATGTAGAGGCCCCGGGCCCAGGGGTCCTCCGTGCAGACCTCGTGGCCGTGGAAGAGGCGGGAGTTGTCGAGGTAGATGGCGCCGGTGGACGCGGCGGCCTTCCGCATGCCGCGCTCGAAGGCGGGGACGGCGGTGTTCCGGCCCCAGACGGTGTCGGAGTCGTACCCCATGCCGCCGCAGACCAGCTTGCCGGGGAAGTTCGGGTTGTCGCGGAAGTCGGGGCCGATCGGGCTGGGGTAGCCCATGAGGACGAGCTTGTAGTCGCCGTCGGCGTACCCGGCGTCGCGCATGACCGTCCTGAGGTCGCGGACGGTCTGCTCGACCTTGGGGACGAGTCCGTCGACGCGGGCCTGCCAGGTGGGGGCGTACTTGGGCTCGCAGGCGCCCTGGCTGAGCAGGTAGCGGGTGACGCAGTCGGTCATGACGGGGCCGAACTGGAGGTCGTCGTTGGCCCCGGCGACGAGCAGGACCATCTTGACGCGGGTGTTGCGGGCCTTGATGGCGAGGCTGTCGCTCTGGACGAGTTCGTCGGCGTACTGCGGGGAGCCGCCGAGCTTGATGTTTCCGGTGTACGCGCCGGAGCAGGAGACGTTGAAGGTGAGGTCCGCGGCGATCCCGGTGCGGTGGACGGCGGCGTCGGGCGAGCGGTGACACCAGTTGGAGGGGCCGTTGGTGGGGGGTTCGTAGGTGCCGACGCCCTCGCCGGAGATCTCGCTGTCACCGAGCGAGATCAGGCCGCTCTTGCGCTGGTCGAGCGGGCGTTCCTCGGGGCTTCCGTAGATCTTGGTGGCCTCGGCCGCCCGGATCGCCTCCAGGGCGGGCGGGAGGGGCACGGAAGCGGTGGCGGCGGTCCTCGTACCCGCGGTCGTGTCGGCCGCGCCGGCGGGAGCGGCGGCCGCGATCATCGTTCCGAGGACCGCGGCGGCCGTGGCGACGGCGGCGACGGGTCGGCGGAACCTGTACCTGGTGCGCGTCATTGCGCCTCCTGGAAGTGGGGTTACCCACGGTTTTTACTGGCCGGTACGCGCCTTGGGAATACATCGAACAAGACAAGTGCTCACCTTTTACGGGAGGTTGAAGAAGATGAACGACAGCGAGCAGCACGGCGGGGACGACCGGGACTTCCGGATCGAGCACGACTCCATGGGCGAGGTGCGGGTCCCCGCACACGCCAAGTGGCGGGCCCAGACCCAGCGGGCGGTGGAGAACTTCCCGATCTCGGGCCAGCGCCTGGAGCGCGCCCACATCGAGGCCCTGGCCCGGATCAAGGCCGCCGCCGCCCAGGTCAACGCCCGGCTCGGGGTGATCGACGCGGACCGCGCGGAGGCGATCGCCGCGGCGGCGGAGGAGGTCGCGGAGGGGCGTTGGGACGCGCACTTCCCCGTGGACGTCTTCCAGACCGGCTCGGGCACCTCGTCCAACATGAACACCAACGAGGTGATCGCCACCCTCGCCACCGAGCGGCTCCCGGAGGGCCGGGAGGTGCACCCCAACGACCACGTGAACGCCTCGCAGTCCTCCAACGACGTCTTCCCGTCCTCCATCCACATCGCGGCGACCGGCGCCGTGGCCCACGACCTGATCCCCGCCCTGGAGCACCTGGCCGCCGCCCTGGAGCGAAAATCGGCCGAATTCGCGAAGGTCGTGAAGTCGGGCCGCACGCACCTGATGGACGCCACCCCGGTCACCCTCGGCCAGGAGTTCGGCGGCTACGCGGCCCAGGTGAGGTATGGGGTCGAGCGGCTGCGCGGCGCGCTCCTCCGGCTCGCCGAACTCCCCCTCGGCGGTACGGCGGTGGGCACCGGCATCAACACCCCGGCCGGCTTCTCCGCCGCCGTCATCGCGGAGGTCGCCCGGACCACCGGACTGCCGCTGACCGAGGCCCGCGACCACTTCGAGGCGCAGGGCGCCCGCGACGGCCTGGTGGAGACGTCCGGGCAGCTCAGGACCATCGCCGTCTCCCTCACCAAGATCGCCAACGATCTGCGCTGGATGGCCAGCGGGCCGCGCACGGGCCTGGCCGAGATCAACCTCCCCGACCTCCAGCCCGGCTCCTCGATCATGCCGGGCAAGGTGAATCCGGTGATCCCCGAGGCGGTCCTGATGGTCGCCGCGCAGGTGACCGGAAACGACACCACGGTGGCGGTGGCGGGCGCGGCCGGGAACTTCGAGCTCAACGTGATGCTGCCGGTGATGGCCAAGAACCTGCTGGAGTCCGTACGCCTTCTGGCCAACGCCTCCCGGCTGCTGGCGGACCGCACGGTCGACGGGATCACGGCCAACGTCGAGCGCGCCCGCGAGTACGCCGAGTCCTCGCCGTCCGTGGTCACCCCGCTCAACAAGTACATCGGCTACGAGGAGGCCGCGAAGGTCGCCAAGAAGTCCCTCGCGGAGCGCAGGACCATCCGCGAGGTGGTCCTGGAGTCCGGCTACGTCGAGCGGGGCGACCTCACGGTGGAACAACTGGACGAGGCGCTGGACGTGCTGCGGATGACGCACCCGTAGGGAGGGGCCGCCCGGCTCGTGCGTGACCCGCGTCGCAGCGGCGGTGGGAGCGCGCCCCTAAGATCTGCGCATGACAGGATCGGACGCCTCTCAGCACTGGGCGCCGGGGGACCACGTCCTCTGGCGCTACCGCGGCAACGGCACCGGGGCCGTGCACATCTGCCGGCCGGTGACGGTCGTGCGGGACACGCCCGAGCTGCTCGCGGTCTGGATGGCGCCCGGCACCGAGTGCGTCCGGCCCGTGCTCGCCGACGGCACCCCCGTGCACGACGAGCCGCTCGCCACCCGCTACACCGCCCCCCGGACCACCGAGCGGGCCCGCTGGGCGGGCAGCGGGGTGCTGAAGCTGGCCCGGCCCGGCGAGCCGTGGTCGGTGTGGCTGTTCTGGGAGCGCGGCTGGCGCTTCCGCAGTTGGTACGTGAACCTGGAGGAGCCGCGGACCCGCTGGTCCGGCGGCTTCGACTCCGAGGACCACTTCCTCGACATCTCCGTCTACCCCGACCGGAGCTGGCTGTGGCGGGACGAGGACGAGTTCGCGCAGGCCCAGCGGTCCGGCCTGATGGGCCCGGAGCAGGCGGCGGAGGTGCGGGCCGCCGGGCGGCGCGCGGTGGAGCGGATCCGGGCGTGGGGGGAGCCGTTCTCGGACGGCTGGGAGCACTGGCGGCCCGATCCGGCGTGGCGCGTTCCGGAACTGCCGGCGGACTGGGACCGCACCCCGGCGCACACCGGGCCGTGAGACCCTTGTTGCACCCCCCGGGTTCAAACGTAGGATCGTCCTCCGCACGTCGGAGACGGATCGACCAGCACGTCGGAGCTACTGAACAGTACGTCAGCGACCGAACAGCACACTGGACCTGACCGCCAGTCACCCACGAGGGGGAGAGCAGTGCCGGACGTCCGCCCGGGTGTTCAGGGCCCCGTCGTCGCCGTGACGCGCGGAGCGTCCACATCCGCCGCGTACGAGGGGTTTATCCCCGCCGAAGGCGCGGCATCGGCGAGAAGAGCGAGTGCATCGCACCACCGGCCCGGACGGACGGAATCCCACGCGTGACGGAGCATCCCACCTCCCACGAAGGCCGCCAGCCCCTGGCTGCCCGGCCGCAGGAACGCGCCCGCCCCCGCCAGGAGGCGGCGGCCGGCCTGCCCGACGTGCCCGCGCAGCCGGGCGGAGCGCCGGTCCCCGGTACGGAGTCCCCGGCGGCGCCCGGCGTGCCCGCCGCGCCCCTCGGGGGCGGCCCGGGAGGTCCGGGCGCCGTGGCCGTCGCCGTCTCCCCGCAGCCGTCCGGCGGCGGGAGCACCGCGGCGCGGCGCGAGGGCGAGCGGCTGCGGTTCGTCGGGGCGGCGACCCGCCGCATCGCCCGCGGCATCGACCTGGACGAGATCGTGCTCGGCCTGTGCCGGGCGACCGTGCCCACGTTCTCCGACGAGATCCTGGTCTACCTGCGCGATCCGCTGCCGGTGGGCGACGAGCGCCCGGTGGCGCCGTTCGTGCTGCGGCTGCGCCGGACGGACCGGCTGCGGTTAACGGACCCGGAGTCCGAGGAGCTCGTCCTCGTGCCCGATCCGGATCCGACCCCCGCGGCCGAACTCTGCGAGGTGCGGTCCGGAGGGGCGCTCGCCGAGGTGCTGCGCGGGGTGCGGCCGGTCTTCGGCGACTCCGCCGCCGCCCGGGAGGCGCTGGGCGAGCTGCTCGGCACCGACCATCCGCTGCCCGGCGGGCTGCGGGCGATACTGGCTCCGCTGCGCGGCCGGCGCCGGGTGATCGGCGCGGCCGTGTTCCTGCGCCGTCCCGAGCGGTCCGGGTTCGAGCCGAACGACCTCCTGGTGGCGGCGCAGTTGGCCACGCACACCGCGCTCGGCATCGACAAGGCCGTCCTGTACGGCCGGGAGGCGTACATCGCGGACGAGCTCCAGCGGACGATGCTGCCGGACTCGCTGCCGCAGCCGACCGGGGTCCGGCTCGCCTCGCGCTACCTGCCGGCGGCCGAGACGGCCCGGGTGGGCGGCGACTGGTACGACGCGATCCCGCTGCCCGGCAGCCGGGTCGCCCTGGTCGTGGGCGACGTCATGGGCCACTCCATGACCTCGGCGGCGATCATGGGCCAGTTGCGCACCACCGCGCAGACCCTGGCCGGGCTCGACCTGCCGCCGCAGGAGGTCCTGCACCACCTGGACGAGCAGGCGCAGCGGCTCGGCGAGAACCGGATGGCCACCTGCCTGTACGCGGTGTACGACCCGGTCTCGCACCGGATCACGGTGGCGAACGCCGGCCATCCGCCGCCGATACTGCTCCACCTGGGCGGGCGCGCGGAGGTCCTCCGGGTGCCGCCGGGCGCCCCGATCGGGGTGGGCGGGGTGGACTTCGAGGCGGTCGAGCTGGACGCCCCGGCCGGTGCCACGCTGCTGCTCTACACCGACGGCCTGGTGGAGTCGCGGCTGCGGGACGTGTGGACGGGGATCGAGCAGTTGCGGGAGCGCCTGGCGGCGACCGCGCAGCTCACCGGGCCCGACCACTCGCCCCCGCTGGAGGCGCTCTGCGACGACGTCCTCGACATGCTGGGGCCGGGCGACCGGGACGACGACATCGCGCTGCTCGCGGCCCGGTTCGACGGGATCGCGCCGAGCGACGTGGCGTACTGGTTCCTGGATCCGGAGGACGCGGCCCCGGGCCGTGCCCGGCGGCTCGCCCGGCGGGCGCTGGCCCGCTGGGACCTGGAGGACCTCACGGACTCGGTGGAGCTGCTGATCAGCGAGGTCGTGACGAACGCCGTGCGGTACGCGGAGCGGCCGGTGACGCTGCGGCTGCTCCGTACGGACGTGCTGCGCTGCGAGGTCGGCGACGACTCCCCGCAGTTGCCCCGGCAGCGGCGGGCACGGGACACCGACGAGGGCGGGCGCGGCCTGTTCCTGGTGAACCGGCTGGCCCGGCGCTGGGGGGCGACCCGGCTCTCGGGCGGCAAGGTGGTCTGGTTCGAGCTGGCGACCCGTACCTGAGCGGGCCGTCCCCGGACGTGCGGAAGGCCGGACCCCGGCGGGGGGGTCCGGCCTTCCGTGCGTCTACTGCCGCTGGGCCGTCGGGCGGACGGGCCTGCCGGTTCCGTCGCCGCCCGGCCCGGGGTCGGTGCCGCCACCGCCGTCGGGCGGGTCGATCGAGGGCGGCGGGGACGGCTCCCCGGTCGTCGGCTCCTCGGTGGGCGTCGGCGCGGTGGTGGCCGGGTCGCTCGTCCGGGTCGGCGGGGTGGTGGCGGGCTCGGTCGTCGGCGCGGACGTGGTGCTCGGCGGGGCCGTGGTCGGCTCGTCCGTCGGCTCCTCGGGGGCCTCGGTGGTGGCGGTGGGGTCCGGGTCCGGCTCGGCGGCGTCCGTCCCGTCGGTCTCCAGGTCGAACCGCGCGTCGGAGCCGCCGTTCAGGGCGCGGGTCGTGTACTCGCCCCAGATCCGGGCGGGCGTCCGGCCGCCGTTGGCGCGGCCCGGGTTGATGGTGTTGGTCAGGGTGACCTGGTTGCCCTTGGCGTCCTCGCCGAAGAGGGCGACGGCGGTGACGAGTTCGGGGGTGTAGCCGACGAACCAGGCGGAGCGGTTGTTCTCGGAGGTGCCGGTCTTGCCCGCGGCCGCGTAGTCCCCGGCGGCGCGGGTGCCGGAGCCGCTGCGCACGACGCCCGTCATGGCCTTGGTGGCGGTGTCGGCGGCCTCGCGGGTGATGACCTGACCGCCGAGCGGGCTCGGGGTCCGGACCGTGCGGTCACGGTGCTCGGCGGACTTCACCAGGGCCGGGGAGACCCGCTTGCCGTGGTTGTCGAGGGTGGCGTAGACGCCGGCCATGTCCAGGGTCGAGGCGTTCATGACGCCGAGGGAGATGGCGGGGGCCTCGGGGAAGTCCTTGCCGTCCTTCATGCCGAGGGCCAGGGCGGTCTTCTTCACCTTGTCCGGGCCGACGTCGACGATCATCTGGGCGTAGACCGAGTTGATCGAGCTGTTGGTGGCCCGCTGGACGGTGACGGGGCCGTAGTCGTCGTCGTCCTCGTTCTCCGGGGCGAAGGGGATGTCGCTGCCCACGACCGGGCGCTTGCTGGTGCCGTCGTAGATCGTGCCGAGGCCGATGCGCCGTCCGTCCTGGGTCTTCGCGTGGTTCTCGATCGCGGAGGCGAGGACGATCGGCTTGAAGGTGGAGGCGGGCTGGTAGTCGCGGCGGGTCGCGTTGGAGATCCAGTGCTCGGTGGCGCCGACGCCGCCGTACATCGCGACGACCGCGCCGGTCTTCGGGTCGACGGAGGTGGCGCCGGCCTGGACGACGGCGTGCTTCTTGTCGCCCTTGCGGTCGAGCTTGGACTCCAGCTCCTCGTCCACGGCCGCGACGAGCGCCTTCTGCTTCTTCTCGTCGATGTTGAGGGTGATCGTCCAGCCGCCGGCCTTGATGTCCTCCTCGCTGACGCCCTGGCGCATCAGCTCCTGGTTGGCGGCCTCGACGATGTAGCCGGTCTGGCCCTCCATGCCGGGCAGGGGCCTGGGCTTCTGCGGCACGGGGAACCTCATGCCGGTGCGCTCGGACGACGACAGCCAGCCCTCCCCGACCATGTTGTCGAGGACGTAGTTCCAGCGCGCCTCGACGAGCTTGCGGCCGGTGGCGTTCGCGGCGGTCCAGTCGTACTGGTTGGGGGCCTGGAGCAGGGCGGCGAGGTAGGCGCCCTGGGCGGTGGTGAGCCGGGAGGCGTCGACGCCGTAGTACGAGCGGGCGGCGGCCTGGACGCCGTAGGCGCTGCGCCCGTAGTAGCTGGTGTTCATGTACCCGGCGAGGATCTCGCTCTTGGTCATGTTCTCATCGACCTTGATGGCGATGACCATTTCCTTGAGCTTGCGGGTCGCCGTCTGGTCCTGGCTCAGGTAGTAGTTCTTGACGTACTGCTGGGTGATGGTCGAGCCGCCCTGCTTGCCCTTGCCGGTGAGGGTGGACCAGGCGGCGCGGGTGGTGCCCTTGATGTCGACGCCGTTGTCCTTGTAGAAGCTCTTGTTCTCGGCGGCGACGAACGCCTGCTGGACCTTCTGCGGGATCTTGTCGAGACCGACGATCTCGCGGTTGATCTCACCGGTGCGGGCGAGGATCTTGCCGTTGGCGTACTTGTAGATGTTGCTCTGCATCGTGGCCTCGGCGTTGGCCGTCGGCACCGGGACCATGAGGTAGACGACGTACAGGGCGCCCATGCCGAGCAGGCAGGACACGACGAAGGTGCCCAGGAGCTTCTTCCAGGAGAAGAGGCGGCGTATGCCGCTCTTCTTCGCCTTGCCCGTGTCAGGTCGGCCCATGTGTTCCGTCGCTCCGCTCGTCGTGTGTCCCGGCGCTCCGGCGTGTGCCCGCGCGCGCCGGATCAGCTCAGCAAGCTAACACCGGCAGGGCGGACAAAGGAGACCGATCACGTCTTTTCAGGACGTGAGAATCAGCACCCGCGCCCAGAGGAACCGACGCCCGAAAACCCCGAACGGTTGCGCGAAGGGGGCATTCCGCTTGTCGCGCGGCGCTATACATCACGCGTATACACACCGTGTACAGTGACCGGCATGTCCATCGGTCACACCCTCCTCGGGCTCCTGGAGTCCGGCCCGCGCCACGGCTACGACCTCAAGCGCGCCTTCGACGACAGATTCGGCCACGACCGGCCGCTCCACTACGGCCAGGTCTACTCGACCATGTCCCGGCTCCTGAGGAACGGCCTCGTGGTCGTCGACGGCGTCGAGGCGGGCGGCGGTCCCGAGCGGAAGCGGTACGCCGTCACCGAGGCCGGCGTCACCGACGTCGCCCAGTGGCTCGCCACCCCCGAGAAGCCGGAGCCGTACCTCCAGTCCACGCTCTACACCAAGGTCGTCCTCGCCCTGCTGACCGGGCGCGGGGCCGACGGCATCCTCGACGCCCAGCGCTCCGAGCACCTGCGCCTGATGCGCGAGCTCACCCGGCGCAAGAAGGACGGCGACCTCGCCGACCAGCTCATCTGCGACCACGCCCTGTTCCACCTGGAGGCGGACCTGCGCTGGCTGGAGCTGACCGCCGCCCGGCTCGACCGGCTCGCCGAGGAGGTCCGCCGATGACCGCGCGCCTCCCGGGACACGCGGAGGGGACGGCCCGCCGATGACCTCCGCACCCCTCCTGAGGGCCACCGGCCTCGACAAGGCCTACGGGCCGACCCCGGCGCTCGCGGGCGCCGACTTCGCGCTGCGGGCCGGCGAGGTCGTCGCCGTCATGGGCCCCTCCGGCTCCGGCAAGTCCACGCTGCTGCACTGCCTGGCCGGGATCGTCCGGCCCGACGCCGGCACCATCGCCTACGACGGGCGCGAGCTCACCGCGCTCTCCGACCGCGAGCGCAGTTCCCTGCGCCGCACCGACTTCGGCTTCGTCTTCCAGTTCGGCCGGCTCGTCCCCGAGCTGACCTGCGTGGAGAACGTGGCCCTCCCGCTCCGCCTCGACGGCGAGAAGCGGAAGGCCGCCGAGGCCAGGGCCGTCGAGTGGCTCGCCCGCCTGGAGGTCGACGCCGTCGCGGCCAAGCGCCCCGGCGAGATATCCGGCGGCCAGGGCCAGCGCGTCGCCGTCGCCCGCGCGCTCGTCACCGCCCCCCGGGTGATCTTCGCCGACGAGCCGACCGGCGCCCTCGACTCCCTCAACGGCGAACGGGTCATGAGCCTGCTCACCGAGGCCTCCCGGGACACCGGCGCCGCCGTCGTCCTCGTCACCCACGAGGCCAGGGTCGCCGCCTACTCGGACCGCGAGATCGTCGTGCGCGACGGCCGGGTGCGGGACGCGGAGTGGGCGGCATGAAGCTCCGCGTCTGGGCCCGCGACCTGGCGCTGGGCGCCCGGTTCGCCGTCACCGGCGGGCGCCCCGGCCTCCTGCGCACCCTGCTGACCGCGACCGGCGTCGGCTTCGGCGTGGCGCTGCTGCTGCTCGCCGCCTCCCTGCCGAACATGCTCTTCCAGCGGGAGGTGCGGGAGTCGGTCCGCGCCGTCGACGGGAGCCGGGAGGTCACCGCCCCCGGGCCCCGCACCTTTCTCCACCTCGACCGGTCCACCACCTACCGGGACGACGTCGTCTCCGGGCTGCTGCTGCAGCCCGACGGCGACGCGCCCCCGCTCCCCCCGGGCGCGGCCGCGTTCCCCCGGACCGGCGAGATGCTGGTCTCGCCCGCGCTCCGCGACCTGCTGGACTCCCCCGAGGGCGCCCTGCTCGAGGAGCGGCTCCCCTACGAGGTGGCCGGGACCCTCGGCAAGGACGGGCTCATCGGCCCGGCCGACCTGCGGTACGTCGCCCACGTCGACTTCCTCGACAGCGGCAACCTCGACGGGCGCGGCGAGCGCTTCGGCTGGTCGGTGCCCGAGGAACCGATGAACGCCTTCCTGATCCTCCTCGTGGTCGTCGCCTGCGTCGTCCTGCTCCTGCCCGTGCTCGTCTTCGTCGCGACCGCCGTCCGCTTCGGCGGCGAGCAGCGCGACCGGCGGCTCGCGGCGTTCCGGCTGGTCGGCGCGGACGCCCCCATGACCCGGCGGATCGCGGCCGGCGAGTCCCTCGCGGGCGCGCTCCTCGGCCTCCTGGCCGGCGCCGGACTCTTCGCGGCGGCCCGGCAGTTCGCCGGCGCCTTCACCCTCTGGGACGTCAACGCCTTCCCCTCCGACGTCGTGCCGATGCCCGCGCTCGCCGCCCTCGCCCTCGTGACCGTTCCGGTCGCCTCGGTCGTGGTCAGCCTCGTCGCGCTGCGCGGGGTGGCGATCGAACCGCTCGGCGTCGTCCGGGACTCCTCGCCGCGCCGCCGCCGGCTGTGGTGGCGGCTGCTGCTGCTGGCGGCCGGCGCCGCCCTGCTCGCCCCGCTCATGGGCCGGGTCTCGGTGACCGAGACCAGCATCGACACCGTGCCCGTCGTGGCCGGCACCGTCCTCTTCCTCATCGGCCTGACCACCCTCCTGCCGTGGCTGGTCGAGGCCGGGGTGAGGCGACTGCACGCGGGCCCGGTGGCCTGGCAGCTCGCCGTCCGCAGGCTCCAGTTGAGCAGCGGCACGGCGGCCCGCGCGGTCAGCGGCATCGTCGTCGCGGCCACCGGCGCCATCGCGCTCCAGATGCTCTTCCAGGCGATGGAGAACGAGTTCACGCTGCCGACCGGCGAGGACTCGTCCCGCGCCCAGGTCGCCGTCGGCTTCCGCGGCAGGACCGCCGGCGAGGCCCGCGACATCACCGCCCGCTTCGCGCGGACCGAGGGCGTCGACGAGGCGATGTCGGTCGTCGAGTCGCACGTGTGGCGGCCCGGCCCGCCGGAGAAGGGCAGGGACTTCGCCCCGTCGGCCCCGCTCCGGGTCGGCGACTGCTCCTCCTTGCGGGAGTTCGCCGTCCTGCCCTCCTGCCGGGACGGGGACGTCTTCGTCCTCCTCGCGCACGGCGCGCAGGGCTCCCCGGACGACGCCCGGATCACCGCGGTCGCGCGGCCGGGCGCCACGGTCGCCCTGCGCGACCCGCACCCGCCGCGGGACGGGCCGGAGCGGCCCGCGAACGGCCCGCTGCCGCAGTGGCGGATCCCCGCGGGCGCGAAGGCCGTGGACTCCCGCCCCGACCCGACGGGCATGTACCAGTACGGCGTCCTCGCCACCCCGTCGGCGATCGACACCCACCTGCTCCCCGAGCCCTACGCGCAGAACATGATCCGGCTCGACCCGGCCGTGCCCGACGCGGCCGACCGCGCGCGGAACACGGCGGCGGCGATCGATCCGACCGCCTGGGTGAAGGACCTGAAGGAGACCGAGCGCGGCACGGCCTTCTCCAGCGTCCGCACCGGCATCCTCGTCGGCTCCGCCCTGACGATGCTCCTGGTGGCGGCCTCGCTCCTGGTCACGACCCTGGAGCAGCTCAGGGACCGCAAGCGGCTGCTCTCCTCGCTCGTCGCCTTCGGCACCCGCCGCTCCACCCTGGCCCTGTCGGTGCTGTGGCAGACGGCGGTGCCGATCGCCCTCGGCCTCGCGCTCGCCGTGGCGGGCGGGCTCGGCCTCGGGGTCGTCCTGCTGAAGATGGGCGGGCAGCCGGTCCAGGACTGGTGGGTGTTCCTGCCCGTGGTCGGCATCGGCGCCGCCCTGATCGCACTGGTGACGCTGCTGAGCATGCCGGCCCTGTGGCGGCTGATGCGCGCGGACGGGCTGCGCACGGAGTAACCCGTCGACCGTACGTACGGATACGGGCGGCGGTTCCTGGTGCCGGGGGGCTTCAGGAACCGCCGCCCGCCCCCGTACCTGATGCCAGGGGTCTCAGGTCCCGCCGTCCACCACCCGTACCGGCAGTCCCCTCATCGCCCCCCGCAGCGCCTCCGCCAGCTCCTGGAACTCGGCCTGCCGGGCCGCGCCCGTCCGCATCGCGAGGGCGATCCGGCGCGAGGGGGCCGGATCGGCGAAGAGGCCGGTCCACAGGGCGGAGTTGCGGGCGGTCTCGACCGTGACGGCGGTGCGCGGCAGCAGGGTCACGCCGAGCCCGCCCGCGACGAGCTGGACCAGGGTGGCGAGGCCGGCCGCGGTGGTGGTGACCTCGGCGCCGTCCGAGCGCCCGGCCTCGCGGCAGATGTCGAGGGCCTGGTCGCGCAGGCAGTGCCCCTCGTCCAGGAGGAGCAGCCGCAGCTCCCTGAGCTCCTCGCGCGGGATGTCCTCCCGCCCGGCCAGCGGGTGCCCGGCCGGGGTGACCAGGACGAAGTCCTCGTCGAACAGCGGGAGTTCGGTGACGCCCGGCACCCCGAGCGGCACGGCGAGCAGCAGCAGGTCGAGCCGTCCGGCCGCGAGCCCCTCCAGGAGCGAGGAGGTCTGCTCCTCGTGGACCTGGAGGTCGAGCTCCGGGTAGCGCCGGTGGACCAGGCGCAGGACGGTGGGCAGCAGATAGGGGGCGACGGTCGGGATCACCCCGAGCCGCAGCGCCCCGGTGAACGGGGCCCGGGCCGCCTCCGCCTCCTCCATCAGCCCGGCCACCGCGTCGAGGACCGTCCGGGCCCGCGCCGCGAGCCGCTCCCCCGCGGGCGAGAGCAGCACCTTCCGCGTCGTACGCTCGAGGAGCTGGACACCGAGTGCCTCTTCGAGTGCCGAAACCGCGCCCGAGAGCGCGGGCTGGCTCATGCCGATGGCGGCCGCCGCGTCGCGGAAGTGCAGATGCTCGGCGACCGCCGCGAACGCTCTGAGCTGGGAGAGGCTCGGCTGCTTGGTGCGGTGCGGGCCGTGCGGGGGGCTGTACGGGGATGCCACTGATAACCACCTTCGATCAACACGACCCACTCTAGCTATTTCACTGATCAATGCACTCCGTGCCATGCTGGTGATCCGTCCAACCCCCAAGGAAGCCCCTCAAAAAGGGCGCTTCCCCGCTACAAGGAGAGCGCGTGCTCACTGTCGGTGACCAGTTCCCCACCTACGACCTGACCGCCTGCGTGTCGCTGGAGAGCGGCAAGGAGTTCGAGCAGATCGACCACAAGTCCTACGAGGGCAAGTGGCGCGTGGTGTTCTTCTGGCCGAAGGACTTCACCTTCGTCTGCCCGACCGAGATCGCCGCGTTCGGCAAGCTGAACGACGAGTTCGCGGACCGCGACGCCCAGATCCTCGGCGTCTCCGGCGACTCCGAGTTCGTGCACCACGCCTGGCGCAAGGACCACGACGACCTGCGCGACCTGCCCTTCCCGATGCTCGCGGACTCCAAGCACGACCTGATGCGGGACTGCGGCGTCGAGGGCGAGGACGGCTTCGCCCAGCGCGCCGTCTTCATCGTGGACCCGAACAACGAGATCCAGTTCACCATGGTGACCGCCGGCTCCGTCGGCCGTAACCCCAAGGAGGTCCTGCGGGTCCTGGACGCCCTGCAGACCGACGAGCTGTGCCCGTGCAACTGGAGCAAGGGCGAGACCACGCTCGACCCGGTCAAGCTCCTCTCGGGCGAGTGATCCGCCATGGCTCTCGATGAACTCAAGGCCGCCATACCGGACTTCGCCAAGGACCTGAAGCTCAACCTGGGCTCGGTCATCGGCAACAGCGACCTCCCCCAGCAGCAGCTCTGGGGCACCGTCCTGGCCTGCGCGATCGCCTCGCGCTCGCCGAAGGTGCTCAAGGAGCTGGAGCCGGAGGCCCGGGAGAACCTGAAGCCCGAGGCGTACCAGGCCGCCAAGTCCGCCGCCGCGATCATGGCGATGAACAACGTCTTCTACCGGACCCGGCACCTGCTGTCGGACCCCGAGTACGGGACGCTGCGCGCCGGTCTGCGGATGAACGTCATCGGCAACCCGGGCGTGGAGAAGGTCGACTTCGAGCTCTGGTCGCTGGCCGTCTCCGCGATCAACGGCTGCGGCCAGTGCCTGGACTCGCACGAGCAGGTCCTGCGCCAGTCCGGTCTCGATCGCGCCACCATCCAGGAGGCCGTGAAGATCGCCGCCGTGATCCAGGCGGTCGGCGTCACCCTCGACGCGGAAGCGGTCCTCGCCGAGCAGGCCTGACCGCGGGCCGTACGGTCCCTTGCGGGACTGTACGAGACCGTACGGGACCTCATGGGAAGGGCGGCTCCACCGGACACACGGTGGGGCCGCCCTTTCGCGTACGCGCCGGTGGCGGTGCCGCCCGCCGCCGCGCGCTCAGTCGATGTGCAGGTGGGTCACGTGACCGTAGTCCTTGGTGATCCTCTCCCCCTTGCCGAAGGTGTGCCGGTAGCGCCAGCCGTCGCCGGGCTCGTACTCGAACCACCCGGCGTTGTTGCCGCTGCCGAACCGCTCCACACCGCCCTGCCCGACGGCCAGGTCGCCCGCGTTGGCGAAGCACCGCAGGGTGCCCGTCCCGTTGGGGTTGCGGATGCCGAACTGCAGGTACTCGCCGTTGAAGTCGGCCTGGCAGTGGAAGAAGTCGACCTCGTTGGTCGCGGCGGCCGGCACGGTCCCGGCGAGCAGGGCCGCGACGGCCAGCCCCGCGACGACGACGCTCCGCCGGCCCCGCCCGGCGCTCATGGACCTCGGGGACCTCATGGACCTCACGGACCTCATGGGCGGTGTCCTTCCTGTGGTACGGGCTCCAGGGCGCGGCGGCCCCCACCGGGCCGCGCGCCGCGACCATGGTGGAGGGCCCGGTGCGACCCGGAGGGGCGGCACGCCGGTCGTACGGCGGCCCGGCGGAGGCCACCCGCGCGCACCGGGGGCGCGTGCCCGGCGCACACCGCCGTCACGGCCCCGGAGGAAACGTCACTTCTTGAGCGGGGCCCTTCACTTCTTGAGCGCGGCCCTTCACTTCTTGAGCGCGGCCATCAGGACGAGCAGGTCCTGGATCATCGGGACGTCGATCCCGGAGAGGTCGGCCGACGTCCCGGAGGAGACCATCTCGCCGTTCAGCGTGTAGTCCTGGCTGAAGATGTCGATCTGGAACTCGGCCTGGCCGTCGAGGACCCGGAGCCGGCCCCCCTCCTCCTCCATGTCGTCGAAGAAGGCCTGCTCGCCGATGCCGTCGATCTTCTTCAGGATGCCGAACTGCTGCGCGCGGGCCTCGAACTCCGGCCCCGGGTCGACCACCTTGTGCAGGGTGTACGTGATCTCGACGCTCTGCCCGCCCTCCTCCGGGCCGAAGCCGATCGAGCACGACGCCTCGCTGATCGCCGGTTCGTCCACCGCGGGGGCCGAACCGTGCTCCCGCCGCTTGCCCAGGGCGTCGGCGAGCGCGTCGAGGCGTGCCACCTCGCAGAGGTCGTCCACCTGCCGGTACCCCTGGAGGTCCGGTCCCGCCGGTTCCCCCCGCCCGTACGCGTAGAGCCCGGCGCCCCAGACCGCCGAGGCCGCGACCGCGCCGCCGAGCGCCCACAGCCAGGGGCGGCGGGTCCGCGGCGGACCGGGCGGCGCGGCCTCGGTGAGCACCTCGGACCTCTCGAAGTCCGCGGCGCCCACCAGCTCCGGTTCCGATATCACATGTCCTCCCCCTTGCCCCCCGCCGAGCCGGGGGCCGGCGTCGGGGCCACTTCGTACGCGGTCGCCCCGCGCGGCTCCGGCGTGCTGCGCAGGGCCTGTTCGGTGCTGTAGGCACGAAGGTAGCCGACCGCCGTGTTGGTGACGGCGACCAGCGGGACGGCGACGACGGCGCCGCCGATGCCGGCGGTCAGACCGCCGGCGGCGACCGCGAGGACGACGGCCAGCGGGTGCACCCGCACCGCGCGGCCGAGGATGAACGGCTGGAGGACGTGGCCCTCGATCTGCTGCACGGCGAGGACGACGACGAGCACCATGAGGGCGGTGAACACCCCGTTGGTGACGAGGGCGACGACGACGGCGAGGGCTCCGGAGACCACGGCGCCGACCAGCGGGATGAAGGCGAAGAGGAAGATGAAGACGGCGAGCGGCACGGCCATCGGCACGTCGAGGAAGTAGAGGCCGATGCCGATGAAGACGGCGTCGATGAGGGCGACGAGGACCGTGCCCCGCACGTAGGCGGTGAGGGTGCGCCAGGCGCGCGGCCCGGCGCCCGCGACGCCCGGGCGGGCCTGGGCGGGCACCAGCCGGAGCGTCCACTCCCAGACCTTCTTCCCGTCGTACAGCAGGAAGAGCGTCGAGAACATGGCGAGGAGGATGCCGGTCATCGTCTCGACGACGACCGTGACGCCCTGGAGGCCGACCTGGGTGATCTGCTCGGCGTTGGTGCCGACGGAGTCGCTGAGGTTCTTGGCGATGCCGTTGATCTGCTGCTCGGTCACGTGGAAGGGGCTGTTGAGGAGCCAGCGCTTGAGCTCCTCGATGCCGTCCTTGACCTGGTCGGACAGGTTGTCGATGTTGTCCATGACCTGCCAGACCACGAACCAGCCGACCAGGCCCATCACGACGAAGCCGGAGACGGCGGTGACGGCGGTGGCGAGGCCGCGGGGCAGGCCCTTGCGGCGCAGCATGGCCACGGTGGGCTGGAGCAGGGCGGTGACGAGGAGCGCGGCGACGAACGCGAGGACGACCAGTTGTACGGAGCTGATCACCTTCATCAGGACCCAGACGGTCCCGGCGAGGACGAGCAGGCGCCAGCCCGCCTCGGCGGCCACGCGCATCCCCCAGGGGATCGCGGCGGCGGGGTCGGGGCGCGCGGCGACGGCCGGCGCGTACGAGGGGGGCGCGGGGACGGAGAGGCCGGAGTCGGCGGACGCATCGCTCCCGGAGGCACCCTCCGGGTCCTCCTGGTCCCCCTGGTCCGGGAGGGGCGCGGCGGTGTCCGGGTCGACCCCGGGCCGTGCGGGGGCGGTCGCGCGGGGGCGGTCGCCGGGTCTCCCGTACGGCAGGTCGAGCTCGTCGTCCCGCTCCGCCTCGGCCCGGCGCTCGTCGAGACGTCGGCCCGCACGGCTCAGGCCCTCGCCCAGCCGGTTCAGCCACCCTGGCACTCTCGACATGTCGTTCCCTCTTCCCCCGCACTCTTCCCGATGGCTCCCCGGGTGCCCCTGGATCCCCGAACCTACACGTCCGCGCACGAGAAGCCCCTCACCGCGGTGACGGGACGGTGGGGGCCGGCCGGGGTCGAGGAGGACTACCGGCTGATCCGGTCCGTCGAGCGGGTCGGCCTCCACGAGGGGCGATACCCCTGACGGGGGGGCGTCGGCGACGCGTCCGCCCGGACCCGTCACGACCGCGTATCCGTCACGGCCGCAGGCTCTTCACGGCCGCGGACTCTTCACGGTCGCGGACTCTTCACGGCCGCGGAAACGACGGAGCCGGGCGCCCCGTACGGGCCGCGCCCGTGCGCGGTCGTGTCGGAGCACCCGGCGTCCGTGCCGCGTGCGGTCCGCGACCCGCCCTCGGGCGGTCGCGGATCACGTCTCAGTACCAGCGGTTGGCCTGCCAGAAGGACCAGGCGCCGCACGGGCTGCCGTAGCGGTCGTCCATGTAGTTGAGGCCCCACTTGATCTGGGTGGCGGGGTTGGTCTGCCAGTCGGCTCCGGCCGAGGCCATCTTGGTGCCCGGCAGGGCCTGGACGAGGCCGTAGGCGCCCGAGGAGGCGTTGGTCGCGCGGTAGTTCCAGCTCGACTCGTGGTCCACGATGTTGCTGAAGCACTGGAACTGCGAGGCCGGCACGATCTGGCGGGCGATCGCCTTGACCTCGGAGACGGTGTAGGAGCCCTGGGCGGCGAAGGACGAGATGTCGCGGGCCGAGGAACGGCTGGCGCGCTCGGCCTCCTCCTTCTCCTTGCGCTCCTTCTCGGCCTTGGCCTTCGCCTCGGCCTCGGCCTCGGCTTCGGCCTTGACGGCCGCTTCCTTCTTGGCCTCGGCGTCCTTGGCGGCGCGGATGCGGGCCGCTTCCTCCGCGGACTTCTTCGCGGCCGAGTCGGCCGCGGCGGCCTGCACGGAGGCCTGCTCCGCGAGGGACGAGACCTGCACCTGCGCCTGCTCGCCCGCGGGGATGTCCGCGAGCAGCGTGGTGTCGGCGGCGGTGGCCTCGAAGTTGTCGTCGGCGGGCTGCGCGGCGTTGCCCGAGGCGACGCCGACGACGGCGCCGACGGTGGTGACCGCAGTGGCCGAAGCCACCGCGAATCCCCGGACCGAGATCCGGCTCACACGGTTTCCTTCCAGCATCGCCCGCACAGGTGACCACACGGGCGAAATCTTGCCCCTGGCACTGGTCTCCGACGTACGGGGTCACAGGAGACACGGGCCCGTGGTGCTGTGGGCGGCATACGGCGGACGGCTGTTGAGTTGTTCGCGGTGCGCTCCCCGGAGGGTGCACGGGTGCCGTATGCGGGGCCTGACGGAAGCAAGACTCTGCCGGACGGCGATGCCGCAAGGCAATTCTGTGTTGCGTGTGAAAGCTCACATCGCGAAAGGGGCAGGTGTTTTGACGGATGTGGCGGACACGGCGACGCCGCCCGGCTAAGCTCCTGCGCTCTGCCGGGCGGCGTCAACGTCCGTACGCGTACGGAAAGGTACGAAACGGTCAGATCTGAACGTCCTCCAGCATCTCCGTGACGAGCGCGGCGATCGGGGAGCGCTCGGAGCGGGTGAGGGTGACGTGGGCGAAGAGCGGATGCCCCTTCAGTTTCTCGACCACGGCGACGACTCCGTCGTACCGGCCCACCCGGAGGTTGTCGCGCTGGGCGACGTCATGGGTGAGCACGACCCGCGAATTGGCCCCGATCCGGGACAGAACGGTCAGCAGGACGTTCCGCTCCAGGGACTGGGCCTCGTCCACGATGACGAAGGCGTCGTGGAGGGAGCGGCCCCGGATGTGGGTGAGGGGCAGGACCTCCAGCATCCCCCGGCCGAGCACCTCCTCGACGACCTCGCGGCTCGCGACCGAGGACAGGGTGTCGAAGACGGCCTGCGCCCACGGGCTCATCTTCTCGGCCTCGCTGCCCGGCAGGTAGCCGAGCTCCTGGCCGCCGACCGCGTACAGCGGGCGGAAGACCATCACCTTCTGGTGCTGACGGCGCTCCAGGACCGCCTCCAGGCCCGCGCAGAGGGCCAGCGCGGACTTGCCGGTGCCGGCCCGGCCGCCCATCGAGATGATGCCGACGTCCGGGTCGAGCAGCAGGTCGAGCGCGATCCGCTGCTCGGCGCTGCGGCCGCGAAGCCCGAAGGCCTCCCGGTCGCCCCGGACGAGCCGTACGTTCCCCTCGGCGGTGACCCGGCCGAGCGCCTTGCCGCGCTCGGACTGGAGCACCAGGCCCGTGTGGACCGGGAGCTCGGCGGCCTCCGGCACGTACAGCGTCTCCTGGTCGTAGAGCAGGTCCACCTGGTCGGCGGAGAGGGCGAGGTCGGACATCCCGGTCCAGCCGTTGGCGTCCGTGATGGCGAGCTCGGCCCGGTACTCCTCGGCGAGGAGCCCGACCGAGGAGGCCTTGATGCGCAGCGGCAGGTCCTTGGAGACGACCGTGACGTCGTACCCCTCGGCCTGGAGGTTGCGCGCGACCGCGAGGATCCGTGAGTCGTTGTCCCCCAACCGGTAGCCGGCGGGCAGGACGCCGGGGTCGGAGTGGTTGAGTTCGACACGCAGGGTGCCGCCCAGGTCCCCCACGGGGAGCGGGGCGTCCAGGCGTCCGTACCGGACCCGGAAGTCGTCGAGCAGGCGCAGGGCCTGCCGGGCGAAGTAGCCGAGCTCCGGATGGTGCCGCTTGGCCTCCAGCTCCGTGACCACGACGATCGGGAGCACCACCTCGTGCTCCTCGAAACGGGACACGGCGTTGGGGTCGGCCAGCAGGACGCTGGTGTCGAGAACATAGGTGCGCCGGTCGGAAAGGCGGCGCTTCGTGCTGGTCACCACGGAAGGACAGACCCCCTCTGAAGACCCTTGCGAGGTCGGGGCGCGACGGAACCGGTGTCGCTGCGGGATGGGACCGGGTTCAGGCCACGATGCGCGGGCCGAACCACGGCCCTCCGCTTCTCCCGTGCGTGTCCCGCACGGTCGTCCTGGTGCAAGGGGCCTCCCGGGTGGCGGTCTCCGTGCCGCTCACTTCACCAGGGATATGCCCTCGAACGACCTCGGCCATGCCAGGGCGCATGACGACGTCTTCGTGAACACGAGGTGATCGGTTCCGGCCGGGGGTGACGGGCCGGGTGACGGGCCGGACGGCGGACCGGGTGACGGGTTCCGTATGACCCGTACGGGCGGGGCGAAACCCGGCCTCAGGTCCCGTAGCGCCGGTGCCGGGCGGCGTAGTCGCGCAGCGCCCGCAGGAAGTCGACCTTGCGGAAGGCCGGCCAGTGGACCTCGCAGAAGTAGTACTCCGAGTGGGCGCTCTGCCAGAGCATGAACCCGGAGAGCCGCTGCTCGCCGCTGGTGCGGATGACCAGGTCGGGGTCGGGCTGGCCGCGCGTGTAGAGGTGCTCCGAGATGTGCTCGACGTCGACGATCTCGGCGAGCTCCTCGAAGCTGGTGCCGCGCTCGGCGTGCTCCAGGAGCAGGGAGCGGACCGCGTCGGCGATCTCCTGGCGGCCGCCGTAGCCCACGGCGACGTTCACGAGTATCCCCGTGTTGCCCCGGGTGGTCTCCTGGGCCTCCTTGAGCACGGTCTGGGTGCGGGCGGGCAGCAGGTCCATCGTGCCGACGTGGTGGACCCGCCAGCGCCCGTCGGCGGCCAGGGCGCGCACGGCGTTCTCGATGATCCCGAGCAGCGGGACGAGCTGCTCCTCGGGCCGGTTCAGGTTGTCCGTGGAGAGCATCCAGAGCGTGACGACCTCGACGTCGGTCTCGGCGCACCAGCCGAGCAGCTCCTGGATCTTGTCCGCGCCCGCCTTGTGTCCCTGCTCGGGGGTCCCGCCGGACGCCTTGGCCCAGCGCCGGTTCCCGTCGAGGATGACCCCGATGTGCTTGGGCACCTGGGCGTGGTCGAGACGGCCCTCCACCCGGCGTGCGTAGAGCCCGTACACCAGGTCGCGCAGGTTCACCGTTCTTTACCCCTCTGTGCAGCGACGGACCCCAGGCATCGGCGGTCCGCAGGCGGCCACAGTACTGCGCCGGGGCTGCGGGCTCCCAGCCCGGGACGGTCACAAGTCCGTGATAAGCAGAGATACGTGACTGATTCCCCCCTGTACCGCGCTGCCGCGGACCGTTACGACACCATGGAGTACCGCCGCACGGGCCGCAGCGGCCTCAAGCTCCCGGCGGTCTCGCTCGGCCTCTGGCACAACTTCGGCGACGACCGCACGCTGGACTCCCAGCGCGCGATCCTGCGCCGCGCCTTCGACCTGGGCGTCACCCACTTCGACCTGGCGAACAACTACGGGCCGCCGCCCGGCTCGGCCGAGCTGAACTTCGGCAAGCTCTTCGCCCAGGACTTCGCCCCCTACCGGGACGAATTGGTCATCTCGACCAAGGCCGGCTATCTGATGCACCCGGGGCCGTACGGCGAGTGGGGCTCCCGCAAGTACCTGCTGTCCTCGCTCGACGCCTCCCTGGACCGGATGGGCCTGGACCACGTCGACATCTTCTACTCGCACCGCTTCGACCCGGAGACCCCACTGGAGGAGACGATGGGGGCCCTGGCCTCCGCCGTCCAGCAGGGCAAGGCGCTGTACGTCGGCGTCTCCTCGTACACCGCTGAGCAGACCGCCGAGGCCGCGCGGATCCTGAGGGAGATGGGCGTCCCGGCCCTGATCCACCAGCCCTCGTACTCGATGATCAACCGCTGGACCGAGGAGGACGGCCTCCTCGACACCCTGGAGGCGGCCGGCATGGGCTGCATCTCCTTCGTGCCGCTGGCGCAGGGCCTGCTCACCAACAAGTACCTGAAGGGCATCCCGGAGGGCTCCCGCGCCACCCAGGGCAAGTCCCTCGACCCGAACCTGCTCTCCGACGAGGTCCTGCGGCGCCTGCGCGGCCTCGCGGACATCGCGGAGCGGCGCGGCCAGTCCCTGGCGCAGCTCGCGCTGTCGTGGGTGCTGCGGGACCCGCGGATGACGTCGGCCCTGATCGGCGCGTCCAGCGTCGCCCAACTGGAGGAGAACGTGGCCGCGCTCGCCGGCGCTCCCCTGACGGACGAGGAGCTGACGGAGATCGACTCGTTCGCGGTGGACACGGCGGGCACGAACATCTGGGCCGGCCGGGGCTGACGTCTCCCTTTCCCGGAGGGAAGGAAGCTGACGTCCCCCTTCTCCGGAGGGAAAGAAAACGGGCCGGTCCGTGGGGGGGATACGGACCGGCCCGAGGGGGGGTTTCCACCATAACCCTTCGATAGTCGTCCCGCGCGCCACGTACGCCCGAAGTCCCGCCCGGAATCCCCCGGATCCCGTGCGGGACAAGGGCTGTGGGGCCTCGTGGCGGGTTTACGCCCCGGCGTGGCGGCGGGGTTCCGTCCCTCCCAGGGGGGACCGGGGGGCGGGGGCGTGACGTTGACGCGGGGACACGCGTGCGCGTGGAGGGCGATCCCGGGGCGGGTGCGGGCCGGGGCAGGCCTCACGAGGGGCCCGGGCCGAGGAGGCCTTACGGAGGGCCCGGGCCGAGGAGGGTGAAGGCGCCGTACGCGGCGGAGGCGAGGGCGAGGGCGGCGAGGACCGGGGCGGCGGTGCGGGTCCCGAGGCGCGCGAGGGCGGCGGCGGGCGGGAGCAGCAGTCCGAAGGCGGGCATCATCAGGCGCGGCCGGGAGCCGAAGTAGGCGGCGCCGACGAGAGAGACCAGGACGACGCCGACCGTGTACACGAGCAGGGGCAGGGGCTGCCGCTGCCGTACGCAGAGGACGACGAGCCGGGCGAGCAGGGCGAGCGCGGCGGTCAGGCCGAGGGCGGCGGGCCAGGGCAGGCCCGCGATGAACCGGGCGAGCGCGAGGCCGCCGTCGACGGAGTTGCCCCAGGCGGCCTGGACCTCGAAGTAGGCGGTGGGGCTGTCCTCCCGTACGCCGACGTACACGACGTACCCGAGCCAGCCCAGGGGCGCGATCAGCACGCCGGCCACCGTCCGCGCGGGCAGCCGGCGGTCCCGTACGAGAGCGGCGAGGGCGGTGATCCCGAGCGCGGCGATCAGGGCGGCGGCCGTCGGCCGGGTGAGCCCGGCGGCGACGCAGAGGGCCCCCGCCAGGATCCAGCGGTCGCGCAGGACCGCGTACAGGGACCAGGCGGCGAGGGCGGTGAAGAGGGTCTCCGTGTACGCCATGGACTGGACGAACGCGGTCGGGTACACGCCCCACAGGACGGCGAGCAGGACCCCGGTCCTCGGCCCGAAGGCGTGGGCGCCGCACTTGTGGATGCCCCCGGCGGCGACGAGGCCCGCCGTCCAGGAGACGAGGAGCCCGGCGCCGGCGGCGTCGAGGGGAAGGACGGCGGAGAGGCCGCGCTCCAGGGCCGGGAGGAGCGGGAAGAAGGCCAGGTCGGAGTGGACGTCGCCGTGGGGCAGGACGGTCTCGTACCCGTAGCCGTGCTCGGCGATCCGCACGTACCAGACGGAGTCCCAGCGGCCCTTGAGCCGGTGCAGCCCGTCCTCGCCGGTCGCGGCGGCGGCGATCGCGAGGACGACGAGGCCGATCACGCGGGTGGCGGCGTAGCCGCCGAGGGCGAGGAGGGCGGGGCGGCCCGGACGGTCGGGGCGGTCGGGCCGGGACGGGAGCATGGGTTCGATTATCGCGGGCGGTCGGGACGGGGCGGATTCGGCCCGGGGCTCAGGCCAGGAGGCGGTACACGACGGCGAGGGTCACCAGCGCCGCCAGTGCGACGGCGGCGAGCAGCCGGGCCCGCTCCTTGGAGGGCCACACGGCGACGTGCGGTCCGCCGCGTCCGGGAACGACGAAGAACACCCGGTGGGGGTGGGAGGCGAGGACGACGCGCGCCAGGGGGAGGTGGCGCAGGGTGATCCGGCGGCTTATCTCTCCTTCGTGCGGGAGGAGCCAGGACTCCAGGAGCCCGGCCACCTCCCCGTCGGTGTCGCGCGCCAGGGAGGAGCGCGGGCCGACCACGCGGACGTCGGTCCAGTCACCGTGGTCACGGGCGGTCCTCCACGCCCCGTACGGCAGGACGGGGGAGGAGACCTTGACCTTCACGACGAACGGGCTCCTGGTGACGACGCCCTCGGTCCACGTCACGGTCCTCGCGGTGCCCCCGCAGCGGCGGTGGGGGACGGTGCCCGCCCGGTCGCAGTCGGGGCAGGCGCGGGAGCCCGACCCGCCGCACCGGGTGCAGGTGCTCTTGCCGCGTCCGCCGCATCCGGCGCACGCGGCCTGCCTGGTGCCGCACTGGCCGCACGTGACGCGCCCTTCCCTGCCCGTTCGTCCCGCGGTCCCCCGGTCGCGTGACCGGCGGCTGCGGCGACCGGTGCCGTCGCACCACAGGCAGGCGGCGATCCCGTGGCAGTCGCCGCAGGCCTTGGCCGGGGCGCACGGCAGCTCGCCGCCGCCCTTGCAGCGCTCACAGGCCACCAGGCCGTTGCCGCAGTCGCAGGCCCGGTCGTCCACGGAACCGCGCCGCACCAGTCGCAGCGTCGTCTCGGTCGTGGGGTCCTCGGGGGGCGGTATGCGGTACGTGTGGAGGCCGGGACCGTACACGGGCCGGTCCGACAGGTCGATGAAGCCCTGGTGGAACCGCTCCTCCTCCGTACGGGTCTCCACGCAGCGCAGGATCTGCCCTTCGATCAGGAGGTGCCGGGTGATGTCCGCCCCGCCCGGGGGCACTTGACCGGCCCCGTCGTGCTCCTCGACCCGGCGCCGCACGGCCGCCAGGACGTCCTCGTCGCTCAGCACGCTCGCGCCACCCCCCGGTCCGCGCCGGAGCGCGTCAGCCTCGGCGTGTTCACGGAACGATACTCAAGTACCCCTGGGGAGAGGCGAGTTAAATAGGGCGGGGTGCGCGGAGAGGCCGGCGGGGGGACTGGCGGAGAGGTCGGTGGAGAGGGTGGCGGAGAGGTCGGGCGCAGGGGTCAGCCGAGCGGTCTCATGCGGGCGAACTTTCCGGCCATGACGGGGCCGAGCCGGTGGAC
This sequence comes from Streptomyces sp. NPDC007872, assembly GCF_042868165.1. NCBI lineage: Bacteria > Bacillati > Actinomycetota > Actinomycetes > Kitasatosporales > Streptomycetaceae > Streptomyces > Streptomyces sp. NPDC007872. Next base: position 738,778 of record NZ_JBIAEA010000004.1, on the reverse strand, counting down.
GAGGGCGTGTCCGGGCTCGTGCGGGGAGGGCAGGTCGCCCAGGAAGGAGGTGACGATGACCTCGTCGACGCCGAGGACGCCACGGCGGCTCTCCTCCTCCAGGAAGGCGAGCGTGCGGCGCCAGTCGGGTGCGGCCGGGTCCTCGCCGAGGAAGGACCGGACGGTGTCCTGGACGACCTCCCAGAAGAACACGTGCGGCAACACACCTCCCTGGAGGAGCACATGGGTCTCGTAGGCCTTACGGAACTCCGGGATCCGGGCGACGAGGTCACTGACCAACTGCACACCCGGCGTCACGCTCGGCGTCGTCGTCATCTGTCCAGAATGCTCCTGCCCGACGACCGCGTCCCGCCACTTTTACGCTTTCCTGGAAACGCCTTTCGCCGGGTTTTCCCGGAGAGGGGCGAACTGTCCCTCTTTCGTGGTGGATCGGTCGGGTGTACGGGGCGGAGGGTGAGTGCCCGGTCGACTTCGAGCCGCCACGGCCCCGGCCCTCAGGGCGTCCCCAGGAGCAGGCCGAGCAGGGCGCCGCCGATCATGAACGGCCCGAACGGGATCGCGGACTTGCGGTCCGCCTTGCGGAGCAGGACGAGACCGAGCCCGTACGCCCCGCCCAGCAGGAACCCGGCGAAGGCGCCCGCGAAGAGGACGGTCCAGCCGTACCAGCCGAGGAGGGCGCCCAGCGGGAGCGCGAGCTTGACGTCGCCGAAGCCCATGCCGTTCGGGTTGATCACGAAGAGCAGGAAGTACGCGGCTCCGAGCACGAGTCCGCCGAGCAGCGCGTGCCCGAACGAGCCCGCCGCGCCGGGCAGCAGCGCGGCCGCCCCGAGCAGCAGGGGGACCAGCGCGGCGAGCGGCAGCGTGAGCTGGTCGGGCAGCCGGTGGACGCGCAGGTCGACCGTCGCGAGGAGCGCGGCGAAGGGCGCGCAGAGCAGCCACACCCCCAGCTCCGGCCGGAACCCGGTCGACGCGGCGAGCGCGGCGCAGGCCGCGGCGAGGACGAGCGGGACGGCGGGCGTGGTGCGCAACGGGACGCCGGTTTCCTGGGAGGGCTCTCCCTCGGCCGTGGCGTCGGCACCGGCGTCGGCGGTGAGCACGTCACGCGGCTCGGGTGCCGGGGCGGTCGCGGCCGGGACGGTCAGCGCGCACGTCCGGCACCGCGCTCCGCCGAGCCAGCCGCGGGCGGGGCCCAGGAGGGTATGGCCCTGCGGGCAGGTGTCCCGCCACGCCTCCTCGGGCTCCACGGAGAGCCGGTACGCGGCGCGCGGCACGAGCAGGCCGGTGGCGGCGCCCCACAGGGCGGCGAGGGCGATCAGCGTGGCGTCCACGCGGTCGACCCTAGGGCGGGGCTCTGACACCGGGCATGGGCCCAGGGGCCCACTGTTCCGGGCCGGGGGCCCAGAGCGGGACCCGGAGCGGGAGCGCTACGGTCTCGGGCCATGGGGAAATGGCGTGACGGCAGAGGCACTTTGGGCGTCCCGGGCCGGGACGGGGCGATCCCCCTGGAGGTGGCCGCCTCGTACGGGGCGCGGCGACGGGGGCTGCTCGGACGGGACGGCGTCGAGGGGGCGCTGCTGATCACCCCGTGCAACGGCGTGCACACCTTCCGGATGCGCTTCGCGATCGATGTCGCCTATCTGGACCGGAGGTTGAACGTCGTCGCCGTGAAGACGATGAGGCCGGGCCGCATGGGCCGGATCAGTCTGCGGGCCCGGCACGTGCTGGAGGCGGAGGCCGGGGCGATGGCGCGCTGGGGGCTGGCGCCCGGCGTCCGGCTCACGCTCTCCGTGTGAACCGGCCGGCGGGGCCGCACCGGGATCGTTCCGGTGCGGCCCCGCCGGGGCGGACGTACAGGCGTACGGGCTACGAGCCCTGGGCGCGCAGGAAGGAGACCTCCACGCGGCGGTTCTTCTTGCGCCCCTCCTCCGTGCTGTTGCTGGCGATCGGGTACTGCTCGCCGTAGCCACGGATCTCGTACGTGATCCCCGCGGCGGCGAGCTGCTGTTCGAGCACGGTGTGCACGGCCTGGGCGCGCTGCTTGGAGAGCACGTCGCCGTGGGCCGAGGAGCCGAGGTCGTCGGTGAAGCCGAAGACGCGGACCCTCTTGGCGTCCTGCTTCTTGATCTCGGCCGCGATGGCGGCGATGCGCGCGTTGGCGACGGCGGACAGCTTCGCGCTGTCCTTGCCGAAGAGGACCTCCGCCTGGAGCGCGAACTTGATGTCCGTGTTCGTGTCCTCGCGGCGCTCGGTGCCCTCCAGGTCCTCGACGATGGACTTGATGTCGAGCACCTTGGGCGGGGCGAGCTCGGCGCCGTCGGGGATCTTGAGGTCGGGGTCCTTCGCGTCGATCTCCACGCTGGGCACGCTGGAGGCCGACGGGTACGGGTTGTCGTCCGCCGCCGCGGGTGGTGCGGGGAGACCGAACGCGAGCGTTCCGGTGAGAGCGACACCGGCCGCGCGCGCGGCGGTCCGCCGACTGCGGGTCAGGGTCACGGTCATCAGGAGATCTCAATCGTGCCGGTGGTGAAACCGGGGAAGGTGAGGCCTACTTCGGTGGTGGTGTTCGGGGGGGCGGGGAACTGGGCGAAGAAGGGAAGGGTCTCGCCGGCTTCGATCAAGGAGGTGTACTTCGTGGTGGTCAGCGGACGGTTGTCCGTGTCACGCAGCACGTAGTAGCGCTTCTTCTCCTTGGAGTCCGTCAGGGTCATCGCCCCGAACGAGCTTCCGGTGAGAGCGACTTCCTGCTCCAGGCCGTTCCAGCGAACGGAGGGGGTGTAGTCCTCGCCACTGGTGTTCTTGATTTCACCCGTGACCGTGAGGAAGCCACCTTGATCGCGCTTCGCTCCGTGAATCACCATCTCGACGCCCTTCTCGCCCTTGAAGGTGGCGAGAATCGTGCTGTCGTCGGGTGGAGTCTTACCGTCTTCGCTCTTGGTCGGCTCCTCCTTCCCGGGAGTCGGTACCGAGGAAGAGGCGTTCCCCTGCCCCTGCCCCTGTCCCTTCCCGTCCTCGTCGCCGCAGGCCGCGAGCGAGAAGGTCAGGGCCGCCGCCAACAGGGCGGCTGCGCCGATTCGACGCGTCGTCCTCACATGCCGAATGCTCATGAGTGGTGATTCCTTTGCGTTCGTTCGCGGTCAGTCCTTGGCCAGGTGGACGTCGAACAGGTCCGCCATGTCCGGAAGGAGATCCAGTCTCGTCGGGTCGATGACCCACTTCTCGCCGTCACAGACGAACTGGCCCGGAGAGGGCTTCTCTTTTTCCTCGTCGGGGTCCTCGTCCTCGCCGTCTGCTGGGGGCTCCTCGGTGGCTTCATTGCGCTTGAAGGTGCACCGGGGCTCGACCACGGCCGTCGCCTTGGCCTCCGCGTACTTTCCCTCGGTCCCCTCGACGATGCTCTTGCCGACCGACTTCTCCGACTTGACCTCCACCGTGGCACCCCAGCGCCCGTCCGCAAGAGGGGCACAACCGATGCTCCGCGCGCCGTTCTCCGCGGCGAAGCGTGAGGCCTCGGAGCACCCCGCATCCGGGTTCCCTACGGTTCCGTCGATGAGGCGCCCCAGCCAGACCGGGTCGAGAATGTTCAGACGAAGGACTTCGTCCAGTCCGTCCCGGGAATCCTTGGCGGCGGCCAGCGCCGCGGCGTCCGCGGCCGTCTGCGTCTCGTTGCGCCTGACGTCCGCCTGCCCGAACGCGAAGAACATCAACGCGAGAAAGAGCAGACCGACCACCGCTGCGATGTACAGCGGTGCGGCCTGCCCTGAATCGCCGTAAGGACGAGGCGTCACTTGATGACGCTGTTGATCTTCTGCTTGAACTTGTCGGCGATCGTGCTGCCCATGTCCGTCGCCAGCAGCGCCGCGAGGATCGCGACCACGAGGATCGTGATGCCGACGTACTCCATCGCGCCCTGTCCCCGGTCCCGGCGCTTCTGCAGGGCGTCGACGCGGGTGTTCACCCAGGAGCCGACGTAGACCTTGGCGGTGGTGGCGGCCTTCAGCGTGGTGTCGCTCATGCTGTTCCCCTCCCGGTTCGGCCGGCCCGCGGCCGGTCTCGCTTCCGACACGAGGAACGTACGCCGGGGCGACGTCCCCGGGCATGGGTCCCAGGGCCCAAGCACGGTCCCAAACGACCGGGTGGGCCCGCGGGTCCGTGGGGTGCTCAGTCATGGCGCGGCGCCCCTCTCCGGGCGATGCCGTTCCAGCGGGCGATGGCCTCGCCCCGGCTGCCGGCGTCGAGCTTGGCGAAGATGCGGTTGATGTGGTTCTTGACGGTCTTCTGGCTGATGAAGCAGGTGGCGGCGATCTGCTGGTTGGTCATGCCCGACGCGATCAGGTCCATCACCTCCGCCTCCCTCCGGCTCAGCTCGGACAACACGGCCCCGTCGGTCTGGGGGGCCAGTGAAGACTGTCCCACATTCGCTTGCAGAAGCGAATGACTTTGGGGAGATTGCGACCCTGGCGCGATCGAGCCAACTTCCCTGTAGTCGCTTCGCATTGGTGAAGCGTTTGAGCTCCGCTGCTGTTCCTGCACGTATGCGGGTGCAGACGGTTGGTCGGGGGTCGCGAACGCCCTCCCCAAGCCCTCCGGCAGGGGCTGCCCGGGGGCCCTGCCCCCCGGCGCGCCTCCCCGCAGCGACTCCAGGAGCGCGGCGGAGGCGGAGTGGGTGAAGTGGGCCCGGCCCCGTCTGATGTCGTGTACGGCCTCCACCAACTGGTCGGCGGTGAACTCGCCGTGGACGAGGTAGCCGCCCGCGCCCAGGCGCAGGGCCTCGTGGACGATCTCGCTCTCCCGGCTGTACGTCATCATCAGCACCGGGGCGATCCGCACCAGGTGCGGCAGGGCCGAGATGCCGTCCACGCCGGGCATGCGGACGTCCAGGAGCACGACGTCGGGCCGGTGCCGGACCGTGGCCTCGTAGGCCTGGCGGCCGTCCGCGCTCTCCGCGACGACCTCGATGTCGTCCCGTCCGGAGAGCAGCACGCTCAGGCCGGCCCGTACGACGGGGTTGTCGTCGGCCACGACCACCCGTAGCGGTGTCGCGGCGGCGGGCGGCCGGTCCGGCAGGGCGGGGAACCCCTCCGGCGCGGGCGTGGGGCCGGGGCCGGCCGTGTCGTCGGGCATGGTCGCGGCCTCCTCTCTCAGGGGGCGGGGGACGTCGGGAAGGATGCGGCCGCGTTCCGCGGGGCGAGCGGCCGGGGCCCCGCGGGGCCCAGGGCGGAGACGAGGAGTTCGAGGCGCACCTCCGTGCCCCGCGCGGCGCGGCCCCGGCCGATCCGGATGCGGGCGCCGATGGACGCGGCCCGCTCGACCATGCCGACCAGGCCGAAGTGGCCGGCGCGCCTGAGGTCGTCGAGGGTGGTTCCGGCGGGCAGGCCGATCCCGTCGTCGTACACGCTGATCCTCAGGACGTCGCCGACGACGCCGGCCGAGACCTCCAGCCGGGCCGGGCGGGCGTGCCGGTGGGCGTTCTCCATGGCCTCGCTCGCGATGGTCAGCACGTGGCGGGCGACGGCCTGCGGAACCGGCGGGACGGCGGTGGCGTCGAGGCGGCGGAAGGTCGCGCCGACGCCGCCGTACCGGTGCGAGAAGTCGGCGGTCCGCGCCTCCAGTTCGGACAGTACGTCCACGCCGGCGTCGAGGCCCGACTCGCGGCGCAGGTCCGAGAGCAGCTCCCGCGACTCGGCCGCCGCGCGGCGGGCCGCGCGGGCGACCAGTCCGGCCCGGTGCCTGACCGTGGCGGGGTCCACCCGCTCGGCCGAGCCGGCCAGTCCGTCGGCCGCCATCGCGAGTCCGTGCAGCGTCTTGGCGACGGAGTCGTGCATCTCGCGGGCGAGCCGGGCCCGTTCCTCCTCCACCGCCTCGTGGACGGCGAGACGGGCCCGGGTCTCGGTCAGGGCGGTGGACGCGGCGCCGAAGCGCAGGAGCAGCCCGCGCAGGCTGGCGCCGACGGCACCGGCCATCAGGCACAGGCCGACGAGCAGCAGCGCCGACGCGTCGGCCTCGGCGGTGCTCACCGCGTAGGCCGCGCCGAGGAGGGCGACCTGGCAGCCGGCGAACACGGCCCCGCCCCGCCAGCTATAGACGAGGCCGGCGAGGAGCGGCGTGCAGATCGTGACGTACGCGAGCGTGGAGTTCGGCGAGGCCGCGAAGAGCAGCAGCGCGCCGAAGAGCATGTCGAGCGCGAGCAGCCACGGGTGCCGGAGCAGGAAGGGCCCGAACCGCTCCCAGTCCCGCAGCAGGGCGTAGGACACCATGACGGTGACGAGGACGGCCGCGCCGATGATCCAGCTCCCGGGGCCCTCCGCCGCCTTGGCGAGGGCGAAGGGGGTGGCCAGGGCGGTCATGGCGAGCCTGAAGCCGAAGAGCTGCCGGCACAGCGCCTGGAGCGCGTTGATCTGGATCGGGATGCCGGGCGGGGGGTCCGCGGGCCGGCGCCCGGTCCCGCCGTCGCCCCGCTGCCACGCGATCGGGCCCCTGCCCGCGCCCGAGTCCACGGCGTCCACAGCCGCTCCGGCATCGCCCAGGTGGAGCGTCGTGCGGTCGTCGCCGCCCCCTCCCCCGCGCTCCCGTCCCCGCTCTCGTCCCCGCACCGTCGTCAGCCCCCGAAGAGGGTGCCGAAGTCGACCTCGGAGGCGTAGTAGAAGCCCACCCCGATGAGGATCATGGTCGCGGGGAGCATGAAGCTCGTGACGAGGAGCGTGGCCTTCGGCACGGCCTTGGACGCCTTCTGGCGGGCGGCCTGCGCGTCGGTGCGGCGCATGTCGGTCGCGATCTGGATGAGGGTGTCGACGATGGGGGCGCCGAGCTCCTCCCCCTGCTGGAGGGCGGAGACGAACATCGACACCTGCTCGGAGTCGTTCCGCCTGCGCAGCTCGTCGAACGCCTGGCGGCGGCTCATGCCCATGTCCATCTGGCGCAGGGTGATCCTGAGTTCGTCCGCCCAGGGGCCCTGGTACTTCTCCGCGACGCGTTCCATCGCCTGGCGGAAGCCGAGTCCGGCGGAGACGACGACGGCGAGGACGTCGAGGAAGTCGGGGAGCGTGCGCTCGATGTCCTCCTTCCGCTTCCGCAGGGCGAAGCGGATGAGGGCGTCCGTCCAGAAGAAGCCGTAGACGGCGAACACGACGGCGAGCACGACCTGGCCGTTGGCCAGCATGGAGAACGCGGCGGCCCCGCCGAAGGCCGTGTAGACGGCCTTGCGGGCGGCGTAGCGGTCGACGGTCATGCCGTTCGGGTTCCCGGCGAGGTCGAGCTTGCGCCGCATGGCGTCGACCCGCTTGGGGCCCATCATCCTCAGGACGCGCGGCGCGTGCCGCATGCCCATCCGGTCGATGGCGGAGCCGGCGGCGGTGGTGCGCGAGGCGCCGGACTCCAGGGCCAGCACGAGGTCGGAGGGGAGCTTGGCGTCGGCCCGGTACATCCGTACGCCCTGGAAGACGCCCCAGACCGCGAGGCCGAAGATCAGGGAGAGCAGCAGATCCATGGTGGTGTCCCCGCCCTTCAGGTGCGGATCTTGGTGAGTCGGGTGATCAGGAAGAAGCCGAGCCCGTAGAGGCCGGCGGAGACGACGACGGCGATCTTCCCGCCGGTCGCGGCCGTCATGTCGTCCAGGGCTCCCGCCCGCATGCCGTTGATGACGAGGAGGAAGCCCACGCCGAGGACGGGGACCATGATCGCCGTCATCCTGACCTGCGAGAGGATCGTCCTGACCTCGCGCCGGGTCTCCTTGCGCTCCTCCAGCGTGTCGGTGAGGTTGCGCAGGGAGGTGACGATCGTGCCGCCCGCCCGGCTGGACAGGATGAGGGTGGTGAGCAGCACGGTGAGCTCGCGCGACGGCAGGCGTTCGCCGAGCTCGTTGAGCGCGTCCTCCAGGGAGTGGCCGACGGCGAGCTGGTCGGCGACGCGGCGGAGTTCCTCCCGCGCGGGGTCCTCCAGCTCCTCGCAGGCCATCGCGAGGGCGGTGCGCAGCGCCAGGCCTGCCTGGGTGGCGTTGGCGAGGAGCCGGGTGAGTTCGGGAAGCTGGTTGATGAAGGCCTCGGTCCGCTTCTGGATCTGCGCGTTGAGGAACGCGTTGCCGCCCCAGAGGCCGATGACGACGGCGAGGAGGCCGAAGAAGGGGGCGAAGACCGTCGTGACGACGAAGTACACGGCGAGGAGGGCGCCCGCCACGTAGACGGCGTACTCGCCGGGGGTGAGGCCGAGGCCGGTCGCGGCCAGCTTGCGCTCGATGTTCCGGCCGAGCGTGGTCCTGCGCAGCCGCCGGTCGACGGCGGTGAACCGCCGGTGCCGTCCCCGCCCCTCCGCCGGCCCCGTCTGGGACATCCGCCGGTAGAGCTCCTCCTGGTGGGCCCTGCCCGACGAGAAGCTGTGCACGCCGATGACGGTGAGCACACAGGCGAGCAGGGTGACCCCGATCGTCAGGAGCGGGAGATTGTCCATGTCGGGCGGGAACCTTCTGGGTGGGCGGCGGACGGGACGGCGGCGGTGGGCCGGCTTACGGGGTTGCGGGGGCGGTTGCGCTGGCGGTGGCGGTGGCGGTGGCGGTGGCGGACCGGCTTACGGGGAGGGCGGCGGCGGGCCGGTCACGGCGACCTCCGTACGGCGAGCTGGTCGTCCGACCGGGCGACGCCGAACGCGGCGGGGACGGGTTCGCTCCTCATGTAGAGGCGCTCGGCGATGCGGAGCGGCAGCGGGTGGTACGCGAAGGAGCCGTACACCCGGCCGTCGGGGGCCAGGGGCTGGGCGTTGAAGCGGCAGACCGAGACGATCCGGTAGTCCTCGCGGCCGTGGGAGTCGACGACGGCGATCTCGGTGACGCGCCGGGAGCCGTCGGCGTGCCGGGTGAGCTGGACGATGACGTCCACGGCGCTGTTGATCTGGTCCTTGATCGCCACGAAGGGGATCTCCACCTCGGACATGGACGCCAGGGTCTGGAGCCGCATCAGGGCGTCCTCGGCGCTGTTCGCGTGGACGGTGGCGAGGGAGCCGTCGTGGCCGGTCGACATGGCCTGGAGCATGTCGAGCGTCTCGCCGCCGCGGACCTCACCGACGATGATGCGGTCGGGGCGCATGCGCAGGGAGTTGCGGACCAGGTCGCGGATGCTGATGCGGCCCTTGCCCTCGACGTTCGCCGGGCGGCTCTCCAGGGTGATGACGTGGGACTGCTGGAGCCTGAGTTCGGCGGAGTCCTCGATCGTGACGATGCGCTCGCCCTCGGGGATGAGACCGGAGAGCGCGTTGAGCAGGGTGGTCTTCCCCGTGCCGGTGGCGCCGGAGACGATGACGTTGAACCTGGCCCGGACCAGGCCGGCGAGCAGCAGCATCATCTGCTCGTCGAGCGAGCCCAGGCCGATCATCTCGGCCAGGGTGAAGGCGCGGGGGAAGCGGCGGATGGTGAGGATGGGGCCGGTCAGCGAGAGCGGCGGGATGATGACGTTGACGCGCTCGCCGGAGGGGAGCCGGGCGTCGACCATCGGGTTCGCCTCGTCCACCCGCCGGTTGACGGTGGAGACGATGCGCTCGATGGTCTGCATGAGCTGCTCGTTGGACGAGAAGCGCAGGGGGAGCTGTTCGAGCCGGCCGCCGCGCTCGACGAAGACCTGGTCGGCGCCGTTGACCATGATCTCGCTGACGGAGGCGTCTTCGAGGAGGGGTTCCAGGATGCCGAGGCCGAGGGCCTCGTCGACGACGCGGCGGATGAGCTGGGCGCGTTCGACCGTGGAGAGGACCGGGCCCTCGCGGCTGATGATGTGGCCGAGGACGCGCTCCAGACGGATCCGGCGGTCGGCGGCGGCCAGCGCGGACATCTCCGCGAGGTCGATCTCCTCCAGGAGCTTGGCGCGGTAGACGCCGACGAGGACGTCGCCCTCGTCGTGGCCGCTGTGCGGCTCGGGGCTGTTGATGCGTGCCCTCAAGCTCATGTCGTCGACTCCTCGGCTTCTCTGGGCTTCCACCGCCCGCGTACGGGCGGTCCGTCACGGGTTCCGGGACCGGTGGTGCGGCGGTGGGGTCAGTCGGCGGGCATCGTGGCGCTCTTCTCGGCGGGGCCGAAGTCGATGCCGGGCACTACGGACGGGATCTCGACCCGGACGGTCACGGTGACCCCGTCGCCCCAGTCGTTCTCGTTCGCGTCGGTGCCGTCGGCGAGCCAGCCGGACACGGCCTCCTGGGCAGCCTGCTGGGCGCTCATTTCGGCGTCGGGATCGGCCGCCACGCGGGCCGCGGCGCGGGCCGCCGTGCCGGCCTGCTGGGCGGCGAAGGCGCCGAGGCCGAGCTGGACCGCGAGCAGGCCGACGAGGAGGAGGACGGGGAGCCAGCCGAGGAACTCCAGGGCCGCCTGGCCCCGGTCGTCCTTCCGTGGACGGGTGTACGCACGGATGCTCACGGCTCAGTCCCCTCCTTCGCCGCCGCGGAGCGGCCGTCAACACTGATCGGGAGGCTCGGGCCGCCGGGAAACAGGATCGGCACGTCGACGGAGACCGTGGCCTTCACGAGCTCCCCCTCCGCCCAACAGAAGATCTTGGCTCCTCGCCACTCCTGGGGCAGATCTTCCTGACCGACGGACCGGCAGTCCGCCACGTCACGGGAAGCCGCATACGCGCGCACCCCCCGGTCCGCCGCGTTCCCCGCCAGGACGAAGGTGTAGCCGACGAGGGCGCACTGCCAGAGGACGGCCAGCGTCAGCAGGATCAGCGGGAGGGTGCCCGTGAACTCGACGCTGAGCTGGCCGCGGTCGTCGTGGACGCGGTCACGCCGTCGTATCTCCGCCACTTCCATGGTTCGCCGTTCCCCCTCGGTTCCGTTGCCCACGTCTCCGTCCACCGACATCCCTGCCCGCTCGGGCGCCCGCCCACGTCCCCGCCCGTTCACGTCTCCGTCGTCACGGCCGTGACCTGCGCAGGCCGAACGATCCCCGGTCCCGGTCCCGGTCGCCGCGTCCCCGTCCTCCGCGTTCGCCCGCCGCGGGCTTCACCAGGCCCAGTTCGCCGGCCAGGGCCCATATCGCCTGCTTCACCACCGACTTGGCCTCCAGGTCCTGTATCCGGCCCGCGTCCACGACGGACTGCAGCTCCTTGAAGTGGGACGGGACCGTGGTCCGCGCGACCCGGGTCCCGGTGATCCGCTCGACGAGCGGCGGCTGGATCTCGGTGTTCCGGGTGTAGCGGTTGACGACCGTGACCGTCTCCTCCGCCTTGCGGATCTGGAGCCGTTCCCAGAGCCGGACCATGCGCTTGGCGGCCCGTACGGCGATCACGTCGGGCGTGGCCACGAGGACGCCGGTGTCCGCCATCTCGATCGCGGCGGCGTTCGCGCCGTTCATCGCGGTGCCGCAGTCGATGACGACGACCTCGTACCTGTGCCGGAGCGCGCTGACCGTCTGCCGTACGGCGCGGTCGTCGACCTCCTCGGCCCGCTCCCCCTCCGCGGGCGCGAGCAGCAGGGAGAGTCCGCCGACCTTGCTCTGGTCGCCGGAGTAGACGACGTCCTGGAGCACGCGGGGCGTGACGTCCTGGATGCCCGCCAGGTCGACCACGGAGCGGCGGTGCTGGACGTCGACGTACGAGGCCACGTCGCCGGCCTGGAGGTCCAGGTCGGCGAGGACGGTGCTCATGCCGGAGGCGCGGGCCGCCAGGGCGAGCTGGACGGCGATCAGGGTGGTGCCGACGCCGCCCTTCGCGCCGCTGACCGTGACGACCCGGCCGCCGACCCCGCCCGTGACCTCGCCGGCGTTGCCGAGGTGCCGGCGCACGCCGGTGGCCCAGACGGCGGCGGCCTGCACGCGGCCGGCCAGTTCCTCGTAGCTGAGCGGGAGGGCGACCAGGCCGCGGGCGCCGGAGTCCATGGCCGCGGCGAACAGGACGGGGCTCGCGTCGGCGGTGACGAGGACGACGCCGACCGCGGGGAAGCGGAGGGCGACCTCGCGGATCAGTTCCAGGGCGGGCACCGGGCCGATCCGTTCGTGCACGAGCACGACCTCGGGCAGTTCGTCGAGGGACTCGCCGGCGAGCTGGGCGAGGGTGTCGACGAGCTGCGTGGAGTCACCGACCGGCGCCGCGGGCTCCGCTTCCGGGAGCTGGCCGAGCAGGGTGGTGATGGACCGGGCGGCGTCGGCGTCGCCGACGGCCGGAAGGATCCTGGTCGTCATCCGGACCTCACTTGTCCTTGCCGATTTCGTAGGTGCGTTCACCGGGACGGAGGGAGGTGTCGCTGCCCGGGGCGATGAGGGCGAGGCGGACGTGCTCGGCGAAGGACTCCGCGTAGGCGACGCGCTGGGCGTCCAGGGTGTTCAGGCCGAAGGTGATCGGGACGGCCTCGTTGGAGCGGGAGCCCTCGCCCCGGGCCGGCTCCAGGGAGGTGAGCTTGCCGACGTCGAGGACCTTGGCGTTCGACACGATGATCTTCGACATCGGGGCGGTCTTGTCGTTCTCGCCGGAGAAGGTGGCGAAGATGTTCACCTTGGAACCCGGGGTGATCTTTCCGGCCACGCCCGTGGCGGCGTCGATCATGATCGCGATCTCCTGCTCGCCGGGCTGGAGGGCGGGCCGCTTGACGATCATGTCGCTCTGCAGGAGAGAGCCCTTGCGGAGTTGAGTGACAGCGATTTTTCCGTCGATCTCGGAAAGATCCGTGACCGCATTGGCCGAAAGCCAGCGTTTGGGAAGGGAAATCTTCTCGAACTGGCTCTCCTTGAGGCTGGTGTAGGGGGCGACGTCGACCCTCATCTGATACGCCGAGACCTCGGGACCGACTTTCGAATTCACGTCGCCGATCACGGAGAGCACCCCGGCGAAGGCGCCGAAGGCACACAGAACGGAGAGGACCAGGAGTATGACGCCACGGCGTTGACGGGAATTCATGGGCCGGACAACCTCGTTAGGGGACGTGGGGCGAACGGACGGGACGGAACGCGGAGTCGGCGGCGGACGGTACGGAGGCGGATGCCACGGCAGCGGGCGGCACGGCGGGCGGTACGGAGGCGGACGGCACGGGCGGTCATCCCCCGGTCGTGACGCCGGGAGGGAGGGCGCGGCTCTCGTCCGAGGTGAGCGGCGCCCCGCAGAACCCGCACCGGTCGCCGATGAGCTCCATGCCGCACCAGTGGCACCACTCGCGGCGCACGCTCGCGACCAGTTGGTACAGCACGGAGAGGTCCGGGATGTGGGCGGCGAACTCGATCAGCTTTCCGGTGCCCCACCAGCGGGGGGACTCGGCGGGCAGGTCGGCCTCCTCGACCCCCTGCACCTTCCAGTCGGGGGCGAGCGTGCCGGTCACCCAGTCCGACTGCAACTGGCCGCGTGCCACCAGGAGTCGGGTGTCGTACTCGGGCCCGGTGAGCGTGCCGCCGCCCACCTTGACGAGCTGCGGCTCCGGGCCGGCCACGACGCCGAACTGCGAGCCCGGGATCCAGGACCTGGCGTGCGACGTGAGGCTCACCGGGACCCGGTCGAGCTTCGCGACCGAGCCGAGCAGCGCGCCGCAGTGGATGTAGTACGAGAGCAGGCGCGCCGCCGACGCGAGGACCCCCGCGCTGAAGTCGCAGACGGAGAGCTGGCGCAGTTGGCGGACGAGCACGGCCAGGCCGAGCGGGGGGAGGTCCGACCGCAGGAACGCGACCCGGTCGCTCTCCAGGAGGGCGCGGACGGCGTGGAGCCGCCGTTCGAAGGCCCGGGAAAGGGTCGCGGGATAGAGGACGACGACGTGACCGTGCTGATCGAGCGTCACGCGCATGTCGAGGAGGGCGGCTTCCAGGGACTGCGCCTCGGGCGCCCGCAGGACGGCAGCGGCGGGCGTGTGCTGGTCGGACAGTGGGAGCACCAAGTCGGTGCTCGTGACCGCGATTGCTGTCGACACCAAGATCCCCGTTTCGCTCCGGCCCCGGTCACCCGGCCGCCGCAGGCCCTTCCCCCGTCATCTGACCACATCGGCAGCTTATCCGCGCCCTACACGGCAGAGAACACCCTTCCGTGACACACGACTACCCCCGAATTCCCTTCACGGGCGCACCCCGTGTTCAAACTCCTGGAATCGTCGAATGAGGGAAGGGCGAGAGGTGGGGAGCGGGGTGGGGAGCGGGGCGCCGGGGATCGCCGAAGGGGCCCGGTCGCGCCCTCGCCGGAGCCTACTTCTCCGGCACCGTGAGCGTGACGCTTTCGACGATCTCCGTGACGTCCCGGTCGGAGAGCGTGCCCGCCCAGGAGTTCACCGTGATCAGGTACGGGCGCGAGCGCGCGTCCACGCCGGTCACCATCACGCCTTCCAGCCGGGTGCCCCCGGGCGGTGTGCCGGGCCCGCCCCGGGAGGTGAAGGCGTAGGTGATCTTCCGGGCCTCCGCGCGCCCGTCGGGCCCGGCCACCCGGATCTCCGTGGTCCCGGCCGGGGTGGCGCCCAACTGGATCCGGGCCTCCGCGCCGACGGCCGCCATCTCGACGGTGTTCAGGCTGCCGTGGTCGAACTCGACGCTCATGGCCGCGACCAGGACGCCGCCCTCGGTGAGGGTCGCCCGGGCCACCTCGTGGGCGTTGCCCCGGTCGGGGGCGACCTCCTCGAAGGCCGCCGGGTGGGCGACGGTGAGCCGCTCGGTCCTCAGGGTGCCCCAGCCCCCGGGGGTGGTGCCCGCCGTCCCGCCGCTCCCGCAGGCGGTGAGCAGCAGTCCGGCGGCCGCGGCCGCCACCGCCGCGCGCGGGCCGCGTCCCGGCTTCCCGTTCATCCCCGACTCCCCTCGCTCGCTCCGGGCGGCGCTCCCGCCGCCGGTCGTCTTCCCGTACGCGTCCGCGCGCATGTGCGTACTGTGCGCCACCGGGTCCGGCGACGGCGCGTCACCGGGCGCAGTAGCCGTAGGGGACGTACTCCCGCTTCCCGTTCCGGGGCGCCCCGAGGAAGCGGGCGTTCTCGAGCGTCTGGGCCTTGTTCGACAGTTCGACGGAGGCGCCGAGGGAGAGGCCCAGGTTCACCTCGAAGCCGTACTCGTGCGCGTCGGCCATGACGCCGTATCCGGTCCTGCTGGACCTGCCCCGGTCGAAGAGGAGCTGCCCGAAAGGGTCGTCGGCGCCCGGGCGGGTGGTGGGCGCGTGGTTGTCCAGGAGGTACGAGAAGACCGCGCCGCCGTCGCCGTTCCCGTCCAGCCACTTCTGCGCCACGGCGCGGTCGGCGTCGCCGTCCGGTCCCTTGGGGAAGGCCACCGTGTTGGTGAAGACCTCGGTCCTGCTCTTCCCGGAGTTGTCGACGGCGCCGGCGCGGCCGCCCCTGCCGTCCTTGCCCTCCTTGCCGTTGTGGCCGCCCGCGCCGTCGGAGGTGCCGACGTCGTCGGACTCCGTGGTCTGGGTGAAGTCGATCCGGAGGAGTTCGCCGGTCTTCTGGTCGCGGGTGACGGTGACGGTGGCGGAGCGGGCGGCCTGCGCGTGGTCGCCGGTGTCGAAGCCGCCGGCGCCGAGCCTGCTGCCCCACTGGCCTTCGGCCTTGACGGAGTAGGTGTACGACTTGGTGCCGCGGTAGTCGTCCTTGGTGAGGATCACGTCGGCGTTGATCTTCGCGCTTCCCTCGATCCCGGCGGCGACGATCCGGTCGTCGCCCGGGTGCACCGAGAGTCCGCCCTCCACGCTGCCGTGGACGCCGACGGAGCCGTAGCTGATGTGGCGGTCCCCGAGCCGGCCCTCGATCCGCTCGCGGAGCCTGTCCTCCTCCACCAGCGGACCCTTGCCGAAGAGCGCGAGGATGCCGTCGCCCATGCTCGCCTCGGCGCCGCCCGGGGACGTGCGCCGGATCTCGTACGTCCTGAGCTTCTCCAGGTCCCCGCGGAAGGCGTCGGCCTCCGCCCGGCTCTCGAAGACCCAGGTGTCGCCGTTGTTGACCCTGATGCCGCCGCCGAGGTCCACCGACCCCTTGCCCAGGGTGCCGGTCTTCCCGCCGAAGCCGCCGGTGGCGCCGATCGACGCCGAGTCCGTGAAGGTGGTGTGGATCAACTGGTCGCCGCCGTCGACGCGGCCGTCGCCGTTGACGTCGTAGTTGGCCCGGTGCACCTGGTCCTGGAAGCCGTACTCGTTGCCCCACTCGAACCAGCCGACCTTGACCTTGGCGCCCGCCTTGTCCGTGACGGTGGACGTCGTGCACAGCGGCGGCTCGTAGTCGGCGTCGCGCGCGGCCGTGCCCCCGGGGCCCCTGCCGGGGGCGCAGCCGCCGCCCCAGAGCGAGGCGATCGCGCAGGCGAACCGCTCGCCGAGGGTGCCCGCCGCGCCCGTCACGACGAGGGCGAGCAGGAGGGCCACGGCGATCACCACGGCTCCCACGTATTCGAGCGCGCCCGCGCCGCGGTCCGTCCTCCCCCGCCGGCCGTCGCTCACCGGCTCCCCTCCCGGGCTCACCCGCCGGCCGTCCCTCATCGGTCCCCCTCCCGGGCTCACCCGCCGGCCGTCCCTCACCGGTCCCCCTCCCGGAGCCGGTCCGCGGCGTGGCCGCAGAAGGCGCCGACCACGACGACGGCGCACGACATCGACAGGCCCTCGACCGAGGCGCGTTCCCACTGGAGCGCGAGGCTGACGGCCTGGGCGAACAGCGGGACGGCGAAGAGCGCGACGGCGTGGCGGGCGGGCGAGGAGCGGAACGGCTCCCGGTGGACCCGGCCGGACACCCCGACCGCCAGGGCGACGCAGAGCGCGTTCGGCAGGTGGACCAGGAGCAGCCGGCCGCCGAAGCCCTCCAGCCGTCCGGCGTCGGCGAACGTCCCGTAGAGGTACGTGACCTGGAGGTACTCGGCGAGGAGCAGGACGACCAGGCCCGCGGCCCAGGCGCGGACGAGGGCGGCGGTCCCCCCGCCCCCGCGTGCCGTGTCCCGCCGTGCCGTGCCGGCCCACGGGGGCCCGTCCGTCCCGCGCATCCGCCGCTCCCCCCGCCGCCCGCCCGGTGTTCGTCAGGGCACCTTAGGAGGCGTGCGGCCGGGCATCGTGGGCCCGTGGACCCACGATCGGACCCAAACTCCTGCCGTGGGTCCAGGCCCCTTCCCCGACTCCCTTCCGTGCCAGAGGTCTTGACAAGTGAATTGGTCTGGACCAACTTGTAGCTTCAGCGGTGGCCACCGCCCTAACCCGTACCGCCTCGTACCGCCTCGTACCCCCGTACGAACCCCCTCCGTACGACGGCGTACGGCACCTCCACATCCCCAACTCCCCCACGGAGGATGCACGTGGACCGCACCACCACCCGTCCGAGCGGACGCAGATGGCTCGGTGGAGCCCTCGCGCTCGCCGTCGGCTCCGGGCTCGTCCTCGTCGGCGGAGCCGGCACCGCGCAGGCGGCGGACGTCAACGTCGCCAAGAACGCGGGCTTCGAGAGCGGCCTCGCCAACTGGTCCTGTTCCGCCGGGAGCGGCGCCGCCGTCTCCTCGCCGGTCCGCACCGGGGCCGGCGCCCTCAAGGCGAGCCCGGCCGGTCTCGACAACGCCAAGTGCGTGCAGACCGTGGCCGTGAAGCCCAACTCGACGTACACGCTGAGCGCCTGGGTCCAGGGCGGCTACGCCTACCTCGGCGCGAGCAACACCGGCACCGGCACCGGTTCGGTCTCCACCTGGACGCCGGACTCCCCGTCCTGGAAGCAGCTCACCACCACCTTCACCACGGGCGCCTCCACCACCTCGGTCGAGATCTACACCCACGGCTGGTACGGCACCTCCCCCTACCTCGTCGACGACGTGAGCGTGTACGGGCCCGACGGAGGCGGCGGCCAGGACCCCGACCCGGTCGTCCCGTCCACCCCGGCCGGCCTCGCGGCGGGCACCGTCACCTCCTCCTCCGTGAGCCTGAGCTGGGGCGCGGTCTCCGGCGCGACGGGCTACAAGGTGTACCGGGACGGCGCCAACCCGCAGACCGTGAGCGGCACCTCCGCCACGGTCACCGGGCTCACCGCCGACACCGCCTACCAGTTCCAGGTCTCCGCGACGAACGCGGCGGGCGAGTCCGCGAAGTCCGCCGCCGTGTCGGCGCGCACCGCCAAGAACCAGACCGCCCCCGGCCCGTCCGTGCCCAAGCACGCCGTGACCGGCTACTGGCAGAACTTCGACAACGGCGCGGCCAAGCAGAAGCTGCGGGACGTGCAGGCGGCGTACGACATCATCGCCGTCTCCTTCGCCGACTCGACGACCACGCCCGGCCAGATCGTCTTCAACCTCGACCCGGCCGTCGGCTACGCCTCGGTCGCCGACTTCAAGGCCGACGTCGCGGCCAAGAAGGCGGCCGGCAAGTCCGTGATCATCTCCGTCGGCGGCGAGAAGGGCAACGTCACGATCAACAGCGACGCGAGCGCGACCGCCTTCGCGAACAGCGCGTACGCCCTGATGCAGGAGTACGGCTTCAACGGCGTCGACATCGACCTCGAGCACGGCATCAACTCCACGTACCTCACCAAGGCGCTGCGCCAGCTCTCCGCGAAGGCGGGTTCGAGCCTGGTCCTGACGATGGCCCCGCAGACCATCGACATGCAGAGCACGGGCACGGAGTACTTCAAGACCGCGCTGGCCGTGAAGGACATCCTGACGGTCGTCAACATGCAGTACTACAACAGCGGTTCGATGCTGGGCTGCGACGGCAAGGTCTACAGCCAGGGTTCGGTGGACTTCCTCACCGCGCTCGCCTGCATCCAGATCCAGGGCGGTCTCGACCCGTCCCAGGTCGGTCTGGGCGTCCCCGCCTCCACCCGGGGCGCGGGCAGCGGCTACGTCGACCCGCAGATCGTGAAGAACGCCCTCGACTGCCTGACCAAGCTCACCGGTTGCGGCACCTTCAAGCCGGCCCAGGCCTGGCCGACCCTGCGCGGCGCCATGACCTGGTCCACCAACTGGGACGCGACGGCCGGCAACGCCTGGTCGAACGCGGTCGGCCCGCACGTGCACGGCCTCCCGTAACCGGTAAACCCTTCCCGTACGCATACGGGACACGGGCTCCGCAGCGCCGCCGCTCCCCCGGCGGCGCTGCGTCGTTCCCGGGACCGGGCCGGGCCGCGCGCTCAGCGGCGGGGCAGGAACCCGGCCAGGACCGGGTCGAGCCGGGCCACCCACTCGTCGACCCGGGCGGCGCGGCGGCCGTCGAGCTCGCAGGTGTAGGCGCCGCCCTCGTGGAGCGAGACCACGACGCTCAGCCCCCGGCCGCGGCGGGTCCGCAGGAGGTCCACGCCCGAGATCTCCTCCCAGTCGAAGTCCACCTCCTCGCCGTAGAGCTGGAGGTGCACGCCGGAGCCGTCGACGACGATCCCGGACACCCGGTCGGCGGCCACGAACTCCCTCGCGAACCCGGGCGGTGCGGCTCCCTGGGGTACGAACCCGGGCGGTACGGCTCCGGGCGGCGCGGCGGGCGGCGGCGGTACGGCGAAGGCGCCCGGGGGCCCGAAGCCGGGACCCGGCGGCGTCGCGTACCCCCGTACGTGTCCCGGGGGCCCGTGGACGGGCGCGGTCGGGAGGGCGGAGGGCGGCACGGACGGCGGCACGGGGGGCGCCGGGGGGCCGAAGGGGTGGGCGGGCGCGGACACGACCACCGTGGCGGGCGGCCGCTCGCCCGCCCCCGCAGGCCCCGTCCCCGGAGCCCCCTCCTCCAGCGCGTCCAGGATCCCGTCCGGCGTGGGCCGTTCGGCCGGGTCCTTGGCGAGGCAGCGGGCCACCAGGTCGCGCAGCGCCTCCGGGACGGAGGCCAGGTCCGGGGCCTCGTGGACCGAGCGGTACATGAGGCCCATCGGCGTGCCGTCCCCGAAGGGGCGGCCGCCGGCGGCGGCGACGAGGACGGCGCCGAGGGCGAAGACGTCGGCGGCGCCGGTCACCTCCTCGCCGAGGGCCTGTTCGGGGGCGAGGTAGCCGGGGGTGCCGAAGGCGGAGCCGGTGGCGGTGAGCCGGGTCGACTCCAGGGCGCGGGCGATCCCGAAGTCGAGGACGCGCGGCCCGTCGGGCGCCATGACGATGTTGCCGGGCTTGAGGTCGCGGTGGACGAGCCCGCAGGCGTGGATGGCCTCCAGGGCCTCCGCGAGCGCGGCGCCGAGGGCGCGCAGCCGCGTCTCGTCCAGGGGGCCCCCGGCGGTGACGAGTCCGGCGAGGGTGGGGCCGGGCACGTAGGCGGTGGCGAGCCAGGGCGCCTCGGCGTCGGGGTCGGCGTCGACGACCTGGGCGGTGTGGAAGCCGCCGACCTGCCGGGCCGCGGCGACCTCGGCGCGGAAGCGTGCGCGGAACGAGGGATCGGAGGCGAGTTCCGGCCGCGCCACTTTGACGGCGACGGCGCGTCCGCCGCGCGATCGGGCAAGGTAGACGGTGCCCATGCCGCCTTCGCCCAGCTTGTGCTCGATGACGTATCTGCCGATGAGGGTCCCCACGCGGGACAGTATGGCCGAAGTTCACGCCTTGACCGGTCCATGACATACCCCCACCATGACCGGAACACCCCGCACGACCCGTACGCCCCCGCACCCTCCGTTCCGCTTCGTCGTTCTCGTCGTTGTCGCACCCCCCACACTCCCCACCCAGGAGACACCATGCGACGTTCCCTCCGCGCCAGGAGGCCCGGCAGGAGGTCCGCCACCCTCGCGGCCCTCGTGGCGCTCGCCCTCGCGGCGCCCCTCTCCGCGCTCGCGACACCCGCCGGGGCCGACCCGGCGCCGACCGCCGCCCGCTCTTCCACGGCCGAGGAGGTGATCCGGCAGTACGAGGTCGCCGGACCGTCCACCCCGGCCGCCCGCACCGCGCTCGCCGCCACCGGGGTCTCGATCGACGAGGTCGACGCCCGCGCGGTCGTGGTCAGCGCGAACGCCGAACAGCTCGGGCGCCTCAGGGCCCTGGGCTACCGGCCGGTGGCCCTGCCGGCCCCGCCGGACCGGGGCGGGGCCGCCCGGTCGGCGCTCGGCCCGCTGGACTTCCCGTCGGCGGACTCCCGCTACCACAACTACGCCGAGGCGAACGCGGAGATCGCCCAGCGGCTCGCCCAGTACCCCTCGATCATGAGCAAGCGGGTGATCGGGAAGTCGCACGAGGGCCGGGACATCGTCGCGATCAAGGTCAGCGACAACGTGGCCGTCGACGAGAACGAGCCCGAGGTCCTCTTCACCCACCACCAGCACGCCCGCGAGCACCTCACCGTCGAGATGGCGCTCTACCTGCTGCGCGAACTCGGCGCGGGCTACGGCACGGACAGCAGGATCACCAACGCCGTGAACGGGCGCGAGATCTGGATCGTCCCGGACCTCAACCCGGACGGCGGCGAGTACGACATCGCGTCCGGCTCCTACCGGAGCTGGCGCAAGAACCGGCAGCCCAACTCCGGCTCCTCGTACGTCGGCACGGACCTGAACCGGAACTGGGACTACAAGTGGGGCTGCTGCGGCGGCTCCTCGGGCTCCAAGAGCTCCGAGACCTACCGGGGCGCGGCCCCCGAGTCGGCCCCCGAGGTGAAGGTCGTCGCCGACTTCGTCCGCTCCCGGGTGGTCGGCGGGAAGCAGCAGGTCAAGGCGGCCATCGACTTCCACACGTACAGCGAACTGGTCCTCTGGCCCTTCGGCTGGACCACCGCCGACACCACCACCGGCATGACCAAGGACGACCGGGACGCCTTCGCGGCCGTGGGGAAGAAGATGGCCGCGAGCAACGGCTACACCCCCGAGCAGTCCAGCGACCTGTACGTCACGGACGGCTCGATCGACGACTACCTGTGGGGCACCCAGAAGGTCTTCGCCTACACCTTCGAGATGTACCCGTCCTCGTCCTCCGGCGGCGGCTTCTACCCGCCCGACGAGGTCATCGAACGCGAAACGGCCCGCAACCGGGACGCGGTGCTCCAGCTCCTGGAGAACGCGGACTGCATGTACCGCTCGATCGGGAAGCAGGGGCAGTACTGCGCGGCCTGATCCCCTGGAAACACGGCCGGGGCCGGCAGGAGAAATCTCTCCTGCCGGCCCCGGCTTCCACGCCACTCCATCAGTGGCTCACGACGCTCCACGCCCCGAGAACTTCAGAAAAGTCCTCGGTCCGAACCAGTAGCTCCGGGAGCCCCGGCTCATTCGTCAGGATTCCGTCGACAACCGAACGCGCTCGCTCCGACCCGATCCCTCCGGTTACGGGCCACACCAAAGGCCGGTCGCTGTCAACACCGAATTCCTCGCAGAGCACAGCGGCATCCTGTTCCGGCACAGACCAGAGTCCGAACAAGCGATCGTTGAGATCCGACACCTCTGCCCGCTCGGCAAAGAGCTTGAAGTGCCAGCAGGAGTCTCCTGCCACTCTTCTCGCCACACCTTCGACGGGTCCGTCCATCCAACCGAAGATCAGGAGGAGCTCAACACGCTCGCTCCCTTCCATCAGGCCCGACACCACCTGACTACCGCCCCAATGCACCGTTGTACCCCTTTCGGACCGTTGCATCCACTGGCTTTGGAATAACCAAAGTGTGGTGATCCGGAATGTTTCTCGTCGGGGTGAACCTCAACGACAGACCGGCATTCTCCAGTTGCGCCTTGGTCGCCACCGAGGCTCCTTCGTGCACTCCAGGGAGTACGGAGACTCCGTGGCCGAAACCGGCATCTTCCGCCCTTTGAGCCTGGCTCGCAAGACGTCCCGTGCTCTCGGGGGAGGTGCCCAGCCGGGAGAACGGCTGATCCCCGGGGCATGTGCAGGCGTCCCCCTTCTTCATGCCAGGGCCGCAATTGTGCACCAGGAGCGGCGTCGAACCCGCCAGCACATAGTACGCGTGGATGTCCTGGATCGTGAGGTCGTGCGTGCGCTGCTGCTTCGTGAAGTAGCTGGCCGCGGTGATCTGGACGTCCGTGCCCGAGCTGGTGCGGAGCCACTGGCCGGGGTGGAGTTCGCCGGCCTCGATCCACTGCTTCTCGGCGGGAACCCAGAAGGGGTGGGTGACAGTGGCGACGATACGAGCCGGGCCGGAGTCGGTCGCCACCTCGAGAGTGGTGAATTCCTTGTCGTACTCGGTGGTGATGACCTCGAGGACCGGCTTCTCGGCGTTCTTTCCGGTCTCGGTGTCGGTCGTGAGGACGACGTCACCCGGCTCCACGTCCTCGATGTTCTTCGTGGAGCCGTCCGCCAGGAGCACCTTCGTCCCCGGCAGGAAGGAGTGGCATCCGATGAGGAACTTTCCGGCTCCTGCAAACGCCACGCTGGTGGCCGCGCCCCATGCGGCGGCTTCGCCCTGCTCGGCCAGTTGACCGCCGAGGCTGTGGTCGGCCCCCGGATCGAGCGCGTTGTTGACGGCCGCTCCGGCAGCGGCGGCCACAGCGCCGCATCCTGCTACGGCGACGAAGCCGGCACCTCCGGTCGCGAAGCCCGCACTCACCGCCGCGGCGCCACAGGCCACACCCGCGATGAGTTCGGTACCGAAACTGACTATCTCGCGGTGCTCGACGAGGAAGTCGCCCGTGGCGCTGGCGGCTTGGCAGACCCAGCCGATCCAGCAGTCGTCATCGTCGCCCTTGTGGCCACCACCGCCACCGCCACCACCGCCGCCACCGCCACCGCCGCCACCGCCGCCGTCACCGCCGTTGGTGCCGCCGCCGTTGTTGCCGGGCTTCGGCTCCGGCTCGTCGTTCGTCGACCGGTCGCCGTCCTCGTTCGGGGTGCCGTCGTTGTTCCAGTCGTCGGGGTAGCAGGCGCCTCCCGAAGCACCGCACATCTCCATGAGTCCTGTGGGATCGGACGAGGTGATGGGGGTGTTGCTGGCGTAGCTGTAGCCGTTGAGCGACTGGAGCAGGTCGAGGCTCAGGACCGGGTCGACGCTGATGAACTGACCCAGGTTGGGGTCGTAGTCACGGGCGCCGATGTGGGTGAAGCCGGTCGTGCCGTCGATGTCGCCGCCGACGAAGCCCTTCTTACCGGGCCAGAAGGCGGGGGCGGTACCGCGCTGCCCGCCGTAGGGCAGGGTCTTGCGGCGGTTGAAGGTGAGGGTGGTGGAGGAGAAGGACAGGGTGTTGGTGTTGTGGTGGTCGGCGACCAGCAGACGGACCTTGCCGTCATTGCTGGTACGGATCGCCGAGCCGCCGGGGAACGTGTAGTAGCGGGTGCCGTTCGTGATGGCGGCAGGAGTGCTGCCGGCCGCACGGGTGAGTTCGAGTTCCTGGCCGCCGGGCAGGTAGAGCGTGGTGGCCGTGGGCTCCCGCTTGATGATCCGCGTGCCCTCGGTGTCGTAGACGAAGGACGTGGTCTTGCCGGAGATCGTGGAGGTGGTGAGCTTGCCCTCCGCGTTCCAGGTCAGGTCCTGGACCGGGCCGGCGTTGGCGGGGGTCTTCCTGGTGAGGTTGCCGGTGTCGTCGTAGGTGTAGGTGTCGGTGCCGGTCGCGCCGCCGGTGGCGGTGACCGAGCGCACGGCGTGGGCCTGGGCGGCGCCGGCGGTGGTGGGGTAGGTGTAGGTGCGGGTGGTGTCGGCCGTGACGGGGCCGGCCTTGTGCAGGGTCTCGGTCCTGCGCTGGCCGGTGTCGGTGAACGTCCAGGACGTCCAGTACGGGTCGACCGTGCCCAGGTTCGGGCTGCCGGCACCGTTGACGGGCTTGGTGGCGCAGGCGTCGCCCGAGGTCCAGGCCTCGGTCAGGCGGCGGGCCCAGTCGTGGGCGAAGCACTGCTGGTCGACGCTCTTGCCGTCGTCCTGGGCGTCGCGGATCGTGGTGATGTTGCCGGCCGGGTCGTAGCCGTAGGTGATGTTCGACGGAGTCGCCGGGCCGGTCGCCTCACGGTCGACCGTGGCCCCGATCAGACGCCTCGTGGACGCCTCGTACTCCAGGGTCTGGGTGACCAGCTTGCCGATGTTGCCGAGCTGCGCCTGCGCCAGCTCCCCGAAGGGCGTGTAGGACGCACCGCGCAGGTAGGCGTGGTCCAGGGTGCCGTCGACGGTGCCGAGCAGGTCCTTGGCCCCGTAGTGGTTCGTCACCGTCTCCGCCGGCAACGCGGTGGTCGCGTTGGCATTACCGGTGGAGTACGCCGCCGTGGCCGCCAGACCGTTCACCGGGGTGGCCGTGGTCGCCACCGTGTACGTACCGGCGAGCTTCTCCTCACCGGTCACCGACGGCACCGTCACCTTCGTGCCGGTCGCCCGGCCCGCGAAGTCGTAGCCCGTCACCTCGGACTTGTACGCCGCGTTCGCGGTCACCGAGGAGTCGTACCGGACCGCACTCGCCAGCAGACCCTTGCCACCGGCCACGGTGTCGTACGTCCACTCCGCCAACTTCGGACCGGTCGCCGTACCCGAACGCAGGACGGTCTTGCGGCCCAGGTCGTCGTAGGACGTCAGCAGGGTGCTGTCCGGGCTGGTGACCTTGTAGGCCCGCCCGTCGGTGTCGTAGTCGGTGGTGCTCTCCCCCTTGTCGGGATCCTTCATCGTCACCTGGCGACCGCGCAGGTCGTAGGTGTACTCCCAGGCGTTGCGCTTGGAGGTGTCCGTGATCGCCTTGAGCAGACCGGTCCTGTCGTAGGTCCGGGTGGTCGCCTCGTACTGCGTCGGCGCCGCGTTGATCAGCGGATTGCGGTCCTTGTACTGCCTCTGCTCGACCGGGCGCCCGCGTACGTCCGACAGACTCAGGCTGGCGGTGCCGCCGTTCGGCGGAAGAGTGGCCGTCCAGTAGTCGCCGTAGGTGGTGCTGGTGCGCCACTTCTCCGCGTTCAGGGAGAGCTGGACGGTGGCGGTGACCCGGCCCCGGCCGTCGTACTCGTTCTGCACGGCCTGCGGCACCTGGTTCGGCGTCACCACGAACATCGCCGTGGTCGACACCGCACTGCTGTTGTGGAACGGCGCGTTCGTCAGGTACGCGCGGCCGTGGCCGTCGTAGAACGTGTCGCTGACCAGGCGGCCGGTGGTGCCGATCGCGTCCGACTGGGTCTGCCGCGTGCGCAGCAGGGAGTCGTAGAACGTCGTGCTGGTGCCCCAGGTGCCGTTCTCGTACAGCTTCTTGGAGACGACGGTGGACGGGACGGTGCTGGAGAGGTTGTAGGCGAACGTCGCGTTCGGGTCCAGGGTCTTGGCCCGGCCCTTGCTCCAGCCCTTGGTCAGCCGGCCCAGAGCGTCGTACTCACTCGTCGCGGTCCGGTTGTTCGCGTCCGTCGTGGCGAGAGTGAGGCCACGCATGCCGTCGAACGTCGTGGAGGTGGTGTGCCCCTTGACGTTCGTGATCTTCACCGCCGTCGGCTGGGCGCCGGTGACGGGCTCGTACGTCGTCGTGACCGGCTGGCCGTCCTGGCCCTTGACCGTGAGGGCACGCCCGTACTGGTCGTAGGTGCTCTCCGAGACCACGTCCCAGGTGGTGCCACCCTGCGTGCTGCTGGACGACGCCTCCTCGACCTTGGTCGCGACAGCCTGCCCCGGGTCCGGGGCCACGCCGAGCGACTTGCCGTCGTAATAGGTCCGCGCACGGCTGGTGACGTTGTCCCCGAAGCTGTCGCAGCCGCCCTGGCTCGTGGTGACGACCTCGCTGGGGTACTGGATCAGCCAGTTCGTGGTGTCGGGGGCCACGTACGTCGTGCAGACGTTCTTGGCCTCGACCAGGCCCGCCCCGTCGTCGGTCTCGCTCAGTACCAGACCGTAGGTCTTGTCGTAGTCGCGGGTCGTCGTCAGGGTCCGCCAACTGGTTCCGTTGTCCAGGAGGGTGCCGGCCTTGGTGGTCTCCGTCCCCGACAGATAGGCGGTCTTCGCGGGCCGCGCGGGCGCCGGGTCGTTCGGCTTGTCGGGGTCGGTGATCCCCTTCACGGCCTGCGTCGCGGTCGCTTCCGACTCCCACGGCACGTACGTGGTCTTCTGGACGACCTTGCCGCCGGTGCCGTCCTTGTCGTACGTGCTGCTCACGGCCACACGACCGGCGAAGTCGTTGCGGTCGGTGACACCGTTGACCTGCGGCACCGAGCGGGCGCTGCCGTTGGCCAGGGTGTCACCGGCCATGCCGAGGAAGTAGGTGTTCTCGGTCTTCACGCGATTGGTCGAGCCGACGTACGTCCGCACCGTGCCGTAGCCGCGGAAGTCGTTCCAGGTGCGGTGCTTGTCGAGGGTGAACTCGCCGGTGTCACGGCGCCAGTTGGGTCCGCCCGCGTACTCGTACGTCGTCACCTTCGACGGCGAACCGCTGCCCGCCGTGGTGTCGTTCTCGTCGATCCGCGTGACCAGGTACTTGTGGAACCAGTCCTTGACCGGCTCGACGTAGCCGTCCGGGGTCCACCAGGACGGGTAGCAACGCTTGGCGTTCGTGTCCGCCGCCGCCGGAAGCGACGCCGCCGTGCACTCCTTCGGACTGTAGGTGACCAGGGTCTGACCGCCGGTCTCGTTGGTCACGGCGGTGATGCGCTTGCGGTTCAGCGCCGGACGGCCCTCGGCCGCGTCCACCCGGTTGGCCATCAGCTCACCGGAGAACACCGTCTTCGGCAGCGTGATGTCCGCCAGCGCCCCGGCCTTGGCCGTGCGCTGGACAGAGTCCAGCCACATCGCCGGGGTCGAGGTGTCACCGGTCGCGGGGAACGACTGGACCAGCGCCCAGGTGTCCACCGGCTGCAGCGTCGTACCGACCAGAGAGAAGGTGTTGATGCTCGTCAGACGCTGCTTGGTCCAGAAGGACGGCGAGCCTTGCAGGCACTGCTTGCCACTGGTGCACTCCAGGTCGACCGGAGTGTCGGGCCAGTTGGTCGCGTTGGCCTCGGTGAACGCGCAGTCCGTCGCCGTGCAGCGGTTGCCCGTGGTGAAGGTGACCCGGCCCGCCGGGTTGGCGGTCGTGTAGACGGCACCCGCGCGCAGACCGTAGTCGATCTTGTTCAGATACCCACCGCGGATGTACGGCTTGGAGTCGTCGTACTTGTTGTTCTGCGCGTAGTAGCCCTGCTCCTTGGTGTAGTAGAGGGCCATCGCGTTGCCGTGCGGATCGACGACGTAGTCCAGGTTCCAGCGCCAGCCCTGCTGCTCCGCCGAGGAGGCGAAGTCCGCACCGTTGCCCTGCTCACCGTCGTGGTTGCCGTAGACCGGGACCGAGAAGACGGAGTTCGTCTCCGACTTGCCCGTCTCCCAGCCCGGGAGGCGGTTCTTGCCGAACCAGTACTGCGTACCGTCCAGCGTGGTGACCCGCCAGTACTCCGAGTCGGCGTCGCCCGAGTTGTTCGGGGTGGCGTCGTAGACCCGCTCGACGCGCGAGCCGTCGTCCCGCTGGAGCTTCCACGTCTTCTTGGTCGCGTCCCAGACCAGCTCGTTCGACGAGCCGTTCAGGGAGAGGGTCGCGTTCTCCGACTTCCAGCACAGGTCACCGGTCTTGGCGGTGTTGTTCCCGCCCTGCTTGTCGTTCTCGCAGGAGACGTAGCGACGCTCGACGAAGCCGGGCGAGTACTCCCAGCCCTCACCGATCCACGACGACTGGTTGTTCGTCGAGGCGGTACGGCCGTCGATGGACGAGGAGTTGTACGCCAGCTCCACCTTCGGCACAAGCCCGCCAGGGACTGTCGGAACCCCGAGGGGAGCACTCCAGCCGAAGCCGCCCGAGTTCCCGCCCGCCGACCACGACCCCGACGGGGACAGCGACGTCGCCTTGAACGAACCGTCCGAGCCCTCGGCACCCGCCGTCGCCGCCAGGACCGTCGCACCCGCCGAGTTCACCGCGCGCGAGGAGAGGGACGGGGACGAGGCCTTCCCGGAACCGGCACCGGCCTTCGACGCCTTCGCCGCACCCACCGCCGGAACCGTCGCACTCAACGTCGCGTCCGACGCGTCGTTCCGCGTCGCCAGCGGCGTCTGCTCGCGGCACTCCGCCTTCTCCGGCGTCGTCAGCGCACACGCCGGCAACGTCACCAGACGCAGACGAGACGCCCAGCCCGCACCATACGCACCACGGATCGAGGCATAGTCCACCTCGACGTCGAGCCCGCCACCCGCCCCGTCCACCGGACGCAACGACAGCAGCAGACCCTCGATCCCCGCCCGCCGGGCAGCCGCACGATCCTCGACCGCCACCTCCACCCGACCCGAACCACCAGCGGCGGAAGCGGCAGCGGAACCGGCGGCGGCCTTCGACGTCCGCGCGGACGACGGACGAAGACGCACCGGCGGTCCGCCCGGCACCACAGCCGCACCGGGCACCACCTCACGCACCGCGGCAGCCGGCCACTTCACCTCCGGCGCCCGCCACACCGGCGACGGCTTCGGCCTCCGCTTCAGACCCGCCGGAAAGAAATCCGCACCGTCCACCGACTCGGTCGTCGGAACGGACCGGATTCCCGGTGCTTCCTCGGGGACCGCCCACGAGGGGGCCGACAGCAAGGAAACGCTCAGACCGGCAGTAATGAGGCCGATGAATCCCGTCCGCGCACGCTTGGCCATGCGTCGTTTTGAAGAGCGTCTGGAAAAGGGCATGGCAAAGCCATCGCCGGACTGCATCGAAATCCCCACCCCGATTGTCGTCAAGCACACTTGAGCGGGCCTACCCAACACCGCGCCATATTCATCTGGCAAGCGGATTTTGGAGAACGGGACCAGGCCCCCACAAGTCGGCACGTCAAGACGTGACGGTGTCCCGCAAGTGCGACCAAGGGCCCAACCTGCATCGATCTCGTCGATCAGGTCTCATAACGCCCCTTCCGCCCACCCCCGGGCGCGCATCCCCGCGCCATATTGGGCTGTACCGGAAAGTCACCTCCGGGATAGAGTCCGCCGCCGGGGGGGACCAGAACTTCTTTATCGAAGAAAAGACGGCTGCGTTCCCGGAAAGGCTTTTTTCGGAGATGAGTACTGATAGATCCAGACGCAGCCGGAGA
This sequence comes from Streptomyces sp. NPDC007872, assembly GCF_042868165.1. Classification (NCBI taxonomy): domain Bacteria; kingdom Bacillati; phylum Actinomycetota; class Actinomycetes; order Kitasatosporales; family Streptomycetaceae; genus Streptomyces; species Streptomyces sp. NPDC007872. Next base: position 709,053 of record NZ_JBIAEA010000004.1, on the reverse strand, counting down.
GCAGTGGCTCTGGCGATAGCGGCCACGATGGCATGGCCCGCCTCGGCCGTTCTGCCCGTGATGCCGGCCGTCGCCCTGACCGGAACTCCCGCCGCCGCGGCCGCCGACGAGTCGCAGACGCCGGACGTCCGCTTCGAGAAGACGGCGTTCGCCGAGGCGAAGCGGACCGGGAAGCGGGTGGAGATCCTCGACCGCCGCCAGGAGGCGACCGAGTTCTTCGCCAACCCGGACGGGTCGACGACCCGCCGCTCCTACGGTGAGCCCAAGTGGACCCGCGCGGAAGGGCGTTGGCGTCCGGTCGACGCGAGCCTCGTCAAGAAGGACGACGGCAGTGTGGGGCCGGCCTCCCCGGTCTTCCCGATCGCCTTCTCCGGCGGTGGCGCCCAGCCGCTGGCCACGATGGTCAAGGACGGCAAGGAGCTCTCCCTGACCTGGCCCACCGTCCTTCCGGCGCCGGTCGTCGAGGGTGACACGGCGACGTACCGCTCGGTCCTCCCCGGTGTGGACCTGAAGCTGATCGCCGAGGTCGACGGCTTCGCCCAGCACCTGGTCGTCCAGAACGCCGAGGCCGCCGCCAACCCCGCCCTGCGCACCATCAAGCTCGGGTTCAAGACGGACGGCGTCACCCTCACCGAGGGACCGGGCGACAAGCTCCTGGCCAAGGACGAGAAGGGCGCGACGGTCTTCAGCGCCCCCGGCCCGAAGATGTGGGAGCAGCCCGCGGCCGCTTCCGAGGACAAGCCGGCCGCCACGTCGAAGGCCAAGGCCTCCTCGGCGGCCGGCGCCGACGTCACGGCCGCGCAGCCCGACAGCGCCCCGGTCGCCGCGGACGTGTCCGGCTCCACGCTCACGCTCACCCCGGACGCGAAGCTGCTCGCGGCGGCGGACCAGTTCCCGCTGGTCATCGACCCCGTCTTCAGCGGTGGTTACCGCGAGAAGTGGGCGGTGGTGTACTCGGCCACGCCCAGCGCCACCTACCCCAACGGCTCGGGCTGGAACTCCTCCAACCCCGCCGACGAGCCCCGGGTGGGCTACAACGGGACCGGTGACACCGCCTCGTTCTTCGCCATGAACACCAACGGCCTGGCGAACGCGACCATCCTCGACGCCAAGTTCGCGGTCGTCCAGACCCACTCCTACGAGTGCAGCGCCTCCACCGTCGGCCCGACCGAGCTGTGGTCGGCCGGCGGCATCGAGAACACCCCCAGTTGGTCGACGGCGCCGTGGGCCGCCAAACTCGACTACGCCTCGTTCTACGGCGGGAACGACCAGTTCTGCCCCGGTGACAAGGGTCACGACTTCACCAGCCCCGCGCTGAAGGCCTACGTCCAGAAGGCCGCCGACAACGGCTGGGGCACCCTCGTCCTCGGCATGAGGGCCCCGAGCGGCTACTCCGGCAACACCGCCGCCTACAAGCGGTTCCGCAACAACCCGGTGCTCGAAGTCGACTACAACTACAAGCCCGTCGTCGACGGCCACGCCGCCTACGAGGGTTCCTGGACCCCGTCCGGCGACGGCAACAAGGCGGTCCCCTGCGCGACCGCCATCGGCAACAGCGGCATCGCCCTGACCGCGAAGGTCCGCGACCCGGACGGCGGCTCCGTCGACGCCGTGTTCACGGTGAAGAACTCCTCCGGCAGCGCCGTGACCTTCTCGCCGAACGCGAGCACCAAGCGGGTCACCAGCGGCCAGTGGGCCTCGGTGACCATGCCCGCGAAGAACCTCACCAACGGCACGTACACCTGGACCGTGTACGCCAAGGACAACGAGAACACCACGAGCCCGACCACGGCCGCCTGCTCCTTCACCGTCGACCGCATCGGCCCGAACAAGCCGGTCTCCGTGTACGACGTCAAGGACGGCTCCCTCGCGGGCCAGGAGACCGACAAGTACCCGGCGCGCAAGTCCGTCCAGCTCAAGTTCGGCAACACCGTCTCCGACGTGGTCGGTTACTGCTGGGCCATGGACCACTTCGTCTCCACCGCCAGCACCCGCTGCGCCAACGGCAACTGGGTCGCGGCGGGTTCGGACGCCGCCAACAGCGCGACCGTCACCGTCACGCCCTCGGGCTACCCGTCCAGCACCCTGTACGTGCTCGCCTACGACGCCGCCGGCAACCACTCGCCGATGGACGGCGGTGACGAGACGGTGGTGCTCCCCACCGAGAAGGCCGAGTTCGTCTACGAGGCCGGCGTCACCCCGGTCACGCCGGGCACCTATCCGCGGGACCGCCACGGCGACCTGAACGGCGACGGCCAGTCCGACTTCGTCGCCACCAACCCCGACGGCGAGCTGCTGCTCTACCGGGGCAATGGAACGCTCGGAGAGCCCGCCGCCGCCTCGCTCATCGGCACCGGCGGCTGGGGCGGTGCCCTCATCGCCCACCGCGACGACCTCCAGGGCCTCGCCGGCCCGACGGCCGCCCCGGACGGCTACGAGGACTTCCTCGTCCGCCTGTCGAACAACCGGCTCTACCTGTACCCGGGCAACGGCCTCGGCTCCCCGTGGGTCTACTCCCGGCAGGAGATCGCCCACCCGTCGCAGGACGACTGGCGCGGCCTGCGCCAGGTCATGCTGCCCGGCGACATCGACGGCAAGCCCGGCAACGACCTCGTCACCATCGAGTGCCTCTGGGACACGTCGAAGCCGACGCCGAACTGCGTCAACGCCGAACTGCTGCTCTACAGCGGCAACGCCATCGCCGGCGGCGGGCAGGACCAGAACGAGCCGTTCGACCTCGCCCACCCGAGCGTCATCGGCATCGGCGGGTGGAGGGACTTCACCAACCTGGCCATGGACGACCTCAACGGTGACGGCGCCGCCGACATCGTCGGCCGCAACCCCGGCGACGGGAAGCTCCACCTCTACCCGGGCTGCCTCAACAGGCCCGAGTGCGCGAGCGGTTACAAGCTCGGCAGCCCCACCGTCTACGGCACCGGCGGCTGGACCCAGCGGCCCTACCTCACCTCGCCCGGCAACATCCAGGGCACCGTGAAGAGCACCTCGGTCACGGTGAACGACGAGGGCCAGACCAAGACGTACGCCTTCAAGCAGTTCGTGCCCACGCCCGGCGAGGAGTACGGCGACTTCTGGGCCACCACCCCGGCCGACCCGAACACCGCCGTCCCGTACATGAACGAGTCGGGCATCATGACGAGCAGGGTCTGCCCGACCGGCTGCCTGCTGACCTACCCCGGCGGGCCGACGTCCGACAGGACGCCGCGCCTCTCCGGCACCGGCTCCTGGGCCACCCTCATCACCGGCATCTTCTAGCCGGTGGCCTGACCCCGAACGGCAGACGAGCGGGCCGCACCTTCCCAGGTGCGGCCCGCTCCGCCGTGTCCGGGGCGTTTCCTCAGCCCAGGACCGCCAGCGCGTCGATCTCGATGAGGAGGCCGGCCGGGAGGCCGACGTAGACGGTGGTGCGGGCGGAGGCGGGGGCCTTGAGGTTCTGCTCCTCGAAGTACCGGTTGTAGATCTCGTTCATCTCGGCGAAGTGGTCCACGTCCGTCAGGTAGACGCGCATCATCATGACGTCGTCCCAGGTCGCGCCGCCCTCCTCCAGGATCGCCTTGACGTTGGCGAAGGTCTGGAGGGTCTGCTCGCGCAGGGTCGGGCCCGCGACGGTCGGCGCCTGTCCCTCGACGGCGGGCAGGAAGCCGACCTGGCCGGCGACCTGGAGGACGTTGCCCTTCCTCACGCCGTGCGAGAACTTCGCGGGCGGGGCGGTGTGGGTCGCCGGGGTCAGGGCGGTCTTCTCGACGGGCTGCGGGAACGTCTGCGCGGTCGGCTGGTCGCTCATGCGGTGTCCTTGGTCGGGGCGGTGCCGGAGTACTCCCGGCTGATGGCGTCCGCGGTGCGGCGCACCTGCGGGAGGAGGGCGAGGAGTTCCTCGGCCGTGACGACCACGTTGGGCGCCGAGACCGACATGGCGGCGACGACCCGCCCGTCGGCGCCGCGGACGGGCGCGCCGACGCAGTTGATGGACTCCTCGTGGCCGCCGAGGTCGGTGGCCCACCCCTGCTCGCGCACGGTCGCCAGCTCCTTGAGGAAGGCGGCGGCGTTCGGCGTCGAACGGGGCGTGTACGGGGGGTAGTCGAGCTTCGCGGCGATCGCGCGCCGCTCGGCCTCGGGCAGGTCGGCCAGGAGCAGCTTGGCGACGGCGGCGACGGTGATCGCGACGGGCCTGCCGATGCGCGAGTACATGCGGACCGGGTAGCGGCTCTCGACCTTGTCGATGTAGAGCACCTCGCCCTCCTCGTACACCGCGAGGTGGACCGTGTGCCCGGTCCGCTCGTTGAGCGCGGTGAGGTAGGGGTGGGCGATCTCCCGGACGTCGAGGTTCTCGACGGCCTCCTGCGCGAGCGCGAAGAGCCGGGCGCCCAGGCGGTAGCGCTGGTCCTGCTGGCGGTGGACGAGGCCGTGCTCGTGGAGCGTGCGCAGCAGCCGCAGGGCCGTGGACTTGTGGACGCCGAGGCTCTCGGCGACCTGTCCGAGGTCGGCGGGGCCCCGCGCGAGCAGCGGCAGGATGCTGAGCGCCCGGTCGACGGTCTGGCTCATGGCGTGCGTACCTCCTGGTCGTCCCCCGCGCGGCCGGGGCCCTGCGGACCCCCGCCCGTCCGCCCGGGGTCCTCCTCGTCGGCCGCCGTCCAGTCGGGGCCGAGGTGAAGTGTCCCCCAGGCCGCGTCGTCGAGCGCGGCCAGGCGGTCGGCCAGGTCGCGGCGGGGCGGGGCGGCCAGGTCGCCGGGGACGGTGAGGGCGGTGGCGGCCGTCAGGTGCCCGTGGCGGAGCCGGCTCCGGAGGTCGAGGCCGCGGAGGGTCGCGGAGAGGAAGCCGGCGGCGAAGGCGTCCCCGGCGCCGATCGGCGAGACGACGTCGACGCGGGGGGCGGGGACGAGGACGCCGGCGCCTCCACGGGTCTCCCCGTCGACGGCGACCGCCCCCGTCCCGCCCAGCTTGACCACGACGGTCCCCGGTTCGGGCAGGGCGTCGAAGACCTCGCGGGGGTCCTTCAGGCCCCACAGCCGCTCCGCCTCGTCCGCGCCGACGAAGACGACGTCGGCGCGGCGGGCGAGGCCGAGGAGCACGCCGGGGGCGTCGCCGTCGCGCCACAGGGCCGGCCGGTGGTTGACGTCGAAGGAGACGAGCGGCCGGCCGGGACGCGGGGCGGTGAGCTCCCGCAGCAGGGCCAGGCAGTCCCGGGAGAGGGCGGCGGTGATGCCGGTGAGGTGCAGGATCCGGGCGCCGGCGACGCTCTCGTACGGGACGGTGGCGGGCGACATCGCCGAGGCGGCCGACCCGGCCCGGTAGTAGACGACCTCGTGCGCGTCGGTGGCCCGGTCCTCGTCCGTGCGGAAGTAGATCCCGGTCGGCCGGTGCGGGTCGCGGCCGACGGCCGTGACGTCGACGCCGTGGCCGCCGACGACGTCGAGCAGGTGGTCGCCGAAGCCGTCGCGGCCGACGCGGCCGACCCACTTGGCGCGGTGCCCGGCGGCGGCAAGGGCGCAGGCGACGTTGGTCTCGGCGCCGCCGATCGCCCGCGTGAAGGAGGGGACGTCCGCGAGGCGGCCCGGCCGGGAGGGCAGGAAGGTGACCATGGACTCGCCGAGGCAGACGACGTCCACGGGGTCCACGGGATCCACAGCGCGGACGACGTCCGGGATCGCGTGTCCGCTCACTCTCGTGCTCCCTGCGACTCCCACGGGTCCATTGACCCGGCCTTGGCCCGGATGTTAGACAGCCGTGAGCAAGGTGCGCAATGAGCGTTGCAGTCAATGCAACACCGCGAGGAGGAGCCCATGGCAGGCCCGGCGAACGAGACGCCCGCGCAGGAGGACGTACAGAAGGGGCGCGCGATCCCCGACCTCTCCGCCGAACGCGTCGACCACCGCTTCAAGGCCCTCCCCCCGGACGCCGAGGGCCTGACCGTCGGCGAGCTCTCCGCCCAGCGCCGCAACCTCTTCACCGGCGGCTACACCACCCCCGTCCTCGCCCTCTCCGCCGAGTCCGTCGAGCACAACCTGCGCCTCCTGGAGACGTACGCCGAGCGCCACGGCCTCGCCTTCGCCCCGCACGGCAAGACCTCCATGGCCCCCCGGCTCTTCGAGCGGCAGTTGGCGCACGGCGCCTGGGGCATCACCGCGGCCGTGCCCCACCAGGCCCGCGTCTACCGCGCCCACGGCATCGCCCGGATCTTCCTCGCCAACGAGCTGGTCGACCCCGTCGCCCTGCGCTGGTTCGCCGCCGAGCTCGACGCCGACCCGGACTTCCGCCTGGTCTGCTACGTCGACTCCGTGCGCGGCGTCGAGCTGATGGACGAGGCCCTGCGCGCCGCCGGGGCCGGCCGGCCGGTGGACGTCGTCGTCGAGCTGGGCGCGGGCGAGGGGGCCCGTACCGGCGTCCGTACGGAGGCGGAGTGCGCCGCCGTCGCGGACGCGGTCGCCGCCACCGCCACCCTGCGGCTCGTCGGCGTCGCCGGGTACGAGGGCGAGGTGCCGGAGGCGGACCCCGAGCGGGTCCGGGACTGGCTGCTGCGGCTCACCGGCCTCGCCGCCGCCTTCGACGCGGAGGGCCGCTTCGGCCCCGGCATCGGCGAGATCGTGGTGAGCGCGGGCGGCAGCGCCTGGTTCGACGCGGTCGCCGAGGTCTTCGCGCAGCTCCCCGCGCTCTCCCTCCCGGTCCTGAAGCTGCTGCGCTCCGGCGCGTACGTCTCGCACGACGACGGCCGCTACCGGGAGGTCACCCCCTTCAACCGGGTCCCCGGGGAGGGCGCGCTCCAGCCCGCGTTCCGGCTCTGGTCGCAGGTCGTCTCCCGGCCCACCGGCGAGCAGGCCTTCACCAACGCGGGCAAGCGGGACGCCGCCCACGACCTGGACCTCCCGGAGGCGCAGGTGGTCCGCGACGCCCGCACGGGCGAGGTCCGCCCCGCCGGGGGCATCACCGTGACGGGCCTCTCCGACCAGCACGCCTGGCTGCGCACGGAGCCGGGGGCGGACCTGGAGGTCGGGGACTGGGTGGGGATGGGCCTCTCCCACCCGTGCACGGCGTTCGACAAGTGGCAGCTCATCCCGCTCGTCGAGGCCGACGGCACGGTGGTCGACCACGTCCGCACGTTCTTCTAGGCACCGGGGAGCCGGGACAGTGATGGAACTCGTCATCCGCGACGCCGAGGTCGTCGACGGCAGCGGCGGCCCCTCCTACCGGGCCGACGTCGGCGTCGGGGACGGCCGGATCACCACGATCGTCCGGGAGGCCGCCGCCGCGGGCTGCCAGCGGCCCACCGGGCGCCGGATCCTGGACGCCGAGGGGCTCGTCCTCTCCCCCGGCTTCGTCGACATGCACGCCCACAGCGACCTCGCGCTGCTCCGCGACCCCGACCACTCCGCGAAGGCCGCGCAGGGCGTGACCCTGGAGGTCCTGGGCCAGGACGGCCTGTCGTACGCCCCGGTCGACGACCGCACGCGCGCGGAGGTGCGGCGGGCGATCACCGGCTGGAACGGCGACGGCTCCGACCTGGACCTGGACTGGCGCACGGTCGGCGAGTACCTGGACCGGCTCGACGGCGCGCACGGCGGCCGGGGCATCGCCGTCAACGCCGCCTACCTCGTCCCCCAGGGGACGGTCCGGGCGCAGGTGGTCGGCTGGGAGGACCGCCCGGCGACGGAGGACGAGCTGGACCGGATGCGGCGGCTCGTCGCCGAGGGCCTGGAGCAGGGCGCGGTCGGCATGTCCTCCGGCCTGACCTACACCCCCGGCATGTACGCGTCGGACGCCGAGCTGACCGAGCTGTGCCGGGTCGTCGCGGAGTACGGCGGCTACTACTGCCCGCACCACCGCTCGTACGGGGCCGGGGCCCTCGACGCGTACGCGGAGATGGTCGCCCTGGCCCGCGAGGCCGGGTGCGCCCTGCACCTGGCCCACGCCACCATGAACTTCGGCGTGAACGAGGGCCGGGCCCCCGAACTGCTCGCCCTGCTCGACGCGGCCCTGGACGCGGGCGCGGACATCAGCCTCGACACGTATCCGTACACCCCCGGCTGCACGACCCTGGTGGCCGTGCTGCCGAGCTGGGCGAGCGAGGGCGGCCCGGAGGCGGTGCTCGCGCGGCTCCGGGACGACGCGACGGCCGAGCGGATCAGGCACCACCTGGAGGAGGTCGGCTCGGACGGCTGCCACGGCGTCCCCGTCGACTGGGACACGATCGAGGTCTCGGGGGTGAACGCGCCCGGACTCGCGGGGTTCGTCGGCCGCCGCGTCGACGACTGGGCCACGGCCCGCCGGATCCTCCTGGAGGACCGGCTCGGCACGACGATCCTCCAGCACGTGGGCCACGAGGAGAACGTCCGGACGATCATGCGCCACCGGGCGCACACCGGCGGCTCGGACGGCATCCTCCAGGGCCTCAAGCCGCACCCGCGCGCGTACGGCACGTTCCCCGAGTACCTGGGGCGGTACGCGCGCGAGCTCGGCGTCCTGTCCCTGGAGGAGTGCGTCGCCCACCTGACGTCCCGCCCGGCCGCCCGCCTCCGCCTCCCGGACCGGGGCCTGGTCCGGGAGGGGTACGTGGCCGACCTGGTCCTCTTCGACCCGGCGACGGTCGCCCCGGGCGCGACGTACGCGCATCCGAGGACCCTGCCGACGGGCATCCCGCACGTCCTGGTCGGGGGGAGGTTCGTGATCGAGGACGGCGGCCGGACGGACGTGCTGGCGGGGCGCGCGATCAGGCGGACGCCCGTCCCCCGGTAGGCGCGCCCACCGGGTCGGCGTCCTCCGCGGCGCCGGCCAGCCACGGGTCCCGCCGCGCCCACAGCAGGCCGAGCGCGGCCACGGCGCCCGCCAGCACGAACCCGTACCAGGGCGTACGCCCCGAGGGCGCCGTCTCGTACGCGAGCGCCGCCGAGAGGACCGCGAGGACCTGCCCGGCCCGGCCGTACCAGGCCACCGACGCGACGACGGCCGTCCCCCACAGCAGGTACCAGGGCTGGACCATCGGCGAGAGCGCGACGAGGGCCACCAGGGAGAGGCCGAGGCCGAGGACCGGGTCGAGGAGCCCCCGCCACGCGCGCCACGCGAGGACCGCGATGAGGACGAGCGCGGCGGCGAGGCCCAGCTTCTGCACGAGGTCCTTGACCGGGTCGGGGTCGTCCGCGAGGAGCAGTCCGAGCCCGAGCCCGAGGTCGCTGGTGACGGACAGGGCGGTGTGGATGGTCCCGGCGACGCTCTGCGTGCGCAGCCATCCGAACCCGGTCCCTGCGAGCACCGTCGCGCCCGCCGCCACGGCCCCCGCGACGGCCCCGGGCAGCACGAGGCCCTTCACCAGGGCCCGGGCGCCGCCCCCGGCCCGGCGGGCGACGACGATCCCGATGAAGAGCAGGGCGACCGCCGCCGGGGACTTCACCATCACGGCGCAGCCGACGAGGACGCAGCCGAGCACCCACCGGCCCCGCGTCGCGAGCAGGACGCCGGCGAGGACGAGGCCGATCATCAGACCGTCGTTGTGCGTGCCGCCGACGACGTGGACCAGGAAGAGCGGGTTGAGGACGGCCAGCCACAGCGCGCCCGCCCGGCCGCCGGGCCCGCCGCCGAGCCCCCGTACCGCCCACGCGGTGAGCGCGAGGGCCCCGAGGGCGATCAGGCGCATGCCGAGGACGGCGGGCACGACCGCGCCGCCGGTGAGCTTCACGACGGCCGCCGCGAGGAGCAGGAAGGCGGGGCCGTACGGGGCGGGGGTGTCGGTCCAGTGCCCGCCGACGCTCGCCGCCGCCTCGGCGCCGAGGTCGCCGGGGCCGAGGACGGAGGGCCCGGCGCCGTACACGTCGTGCCCTTCGAGGACCATCGCGCCCTGGGCGACGTAGCTGTAGACGTCGGCGCTGTGCAGCGGCGGGGCGAGGAGCAGCGGCACGGTCCAGCAGACGAGGGTGGCGAGGACCCCGGCCCGCGCGGCCCCGGCGCCCCGGGCCAGCAGCACCCCGTACCGCCCCCACGCGGCGACGAGCAGGGTCAGGCCGAGGTACGCGAGGACGGTCCCGGCGGCCGTGGGCGCCGGGCCGTGCCGCTCCCACAGCCCCCCGCCGCCGCGCACCGGCAGCGTCCCGGCGAACCATCCGCCCACGGCGACGGCGAGCGATCCGCCCGCACCCAGCCACCGGCATCCGGAGGCACTGAAGACCCACATGGCGTGCCAACCTATCCGGCCCCGCCGCGGACCACCGACCCCGGCCCCGGGCCTCCGCCCTCCCCGACGTGGCCCAGAACACGAAGCGTCCCGGCCGCCCCCGCCGTAAGCTCTCGTCATGCAGGTGATCCAGTCCACGAAGCTCGCCAACGTCTGTTACGAAATCCGGGGTCCGGTGCTCGAAGAGGCGATGCGGCTCGAAGCCGCGGGTCATCGCATCCTCAAGCTCAACACGGGCAACCCGGCCGCCTTCGGCTTCGAGTGCCCGCCCGCCATCCTGGAAGACGTGCTGCGCAACCTCTCCGACGCGCACGGCTACGGCGACGCGAAGGGCCTGCTCTCGGCCCGCCGGGCGGTGATGAGCCACTACGAGACCAAGGGCATCCCGCTCTCCGTCGAGGACATCTACCTCGGCAACGGCGTCTCCGAGCTGATCCAGATGGCGATGCAGGCGCTCCTCGACGACGGCGACGAGGTCCTCGTCCCGGCCCCGGACTACCCGCTGTGGACGGCCTCGGTGTCGCTCGCGGGCGGTACGGCCGTGCACTACCGCTGCGACGAGCAGGCCGACTGGATGCCAGACCTCGCGGACATCGAACGGAAGATCACCGACCGCACCAAGGCGATCGTGATCATCAACCCGAACAACCCGACGGGCGCCGTCTACGACGACGAGATGCTCCGCTCCCTGACGGAGATCGCCCGCCGGCACGGTCTGGTCGTCTGTTCGGACGAGATCTACGACAAGATCCTCTACGACGGCACCACGCACACCCCGACCGCCGCCATCGCCCCCGACCTGCTCTGCCTCACCTTCAACGGGATGAGCAAGAACTACCGGGTGGCCGGCTTCCGCTCCGGCTGGCTCGCGGTCTGCGGCCCGAAGCACCACGCCTCCTCGTACATCGAGGGCCTCACGATCCTCGCCAACATGCGCCTGTGCGCGAACATGCCGGCGCAGCACGCGGTGGCCGCCGCCCTCCAGGGCCGGCAGTCGATCGAGGACCTGGTGCTGCCGGGCGGGCGGCTCCTGGAGCAGCGGGACACGGCGTACGAGCTGCTCACGCGGATCCCGGGCGTGACGTGCGTGAAGCCGAAGGGGGCGCTGTACCTCTTCCCGCGGCTCGACCCGAACGTCTACAAGATCAAGGACGACCGGCAGATGGTCCTGGACCTGCTGCGGGCCGAGAAGATCATGGTGGTGCACGGGACGGGCTTCAACTGGCACGAGCCGGACCACTTCCGGATCGTCACGCTGCCGGCGGCGGCGGACCTGGCGGACGCGGTGACGCGGATCGGGCGGTTCCTGGACGGCTACAGCCAGCCGTAGCCCCCACACGCGAGACCCGACTCAACTTTAGACACGATCTAAGCTAGGATGGCTCCAGAGCACTCAGGAGGCCGTCCCATGTACGAACCGATCCGCACCAAGTCGGTCCACCGGATGGCCGACGACGCCCACGACGCGTACCCGCACCGCTCCCGCGAGGAGGAGCTGGACATCCAGCTCGCCGGACACCTCGCGGCCCTGCTCGCCGTCACCGACGAGCTGGGCGACACGGAGGCCGGCGAGCTCATCGCCCGGCAGGTGGCGCGGCTGCGCGGCGCGCCGCCCGCACGGCACGCGGCCCTCGGCGGCGCGTCCGCGCGGGAGCTGCACGGAAAGGCGCACGCCCTCGCGGGCCGCGCCCTGGTCGTCGCCGCCTCCCGGGCCGACACGGCCGCCGCCATCCTCGCCGCCGAGCGGATGGACGCGCACACCGCGGCGCTGGCCGGGGCACCCTCCCTGGTCACGGCCGCCCCCTGACGGCCCCGGTCCGCGCGGCACGAACCGCGCGGACCGGGCGCCAACCACCCCTCCGCCCGAAAGGGCCGCGGTACCGGCCCCTCCGGTTCGGTACCGGGATCGCTCCTTCACCCCCCGTCCACCCGACCCGCCCCGGAACGTGGGCTTCCGCGAGCACGCTTCCCGCGTGAGACGCATCCTGGGAATCGTCCTCGCCGTCCTGCTCCTCGGCGGCGTGGCCACCGTCCTCGTGACGGGCGGCGAGAAGGACACGGGCACGGCGACGAAGACCGTGCGGGGAGTCATCGGATCGGAGAAGGCCGAGTTCTTCGCCGATCCGCAGGTGGTGAAGGCCCTGGCCGCCCGGGGCTTCACCGTGGGCACCGAGACCTCCGGGTCCTGGGACATGGAGGAACTGCCCCTCGACGGCTACGACTTCGCCTTCCCGTCCTCGAAGGCCCCGGCCGACGGCCTGCGCGCGAAGGCCTCCGGACGGGTGAAGGACAGGGCGGTCACCGCCCCGCTGCGGCCCTTCTACTCGCCGCTCGTCGTCGTCGCCCACAGCACCGCCGCCCGGGTCCTCGCCTCCAACGGCCTGGCGACCCTCGGCCCGCGCGGCACCAGCGGCACCCTGCGGATGGAGGCCTACCTGGCGGCGGCCCGCGCCGACCGCACCTGGCAGCAACTGAAGGGGGCCGAGGGCCACGCCGAACTGCGCGGCACCCTCTTCGTCACCTCCACCGACCCGGTCGCCTCCAGCTCCGGCGCCCTCTACCTGGCCGCCGCGAGCTACGTGGCCGACGGCGGACGGGTCGCGGGCGACAAGGCCGCCGTCGCCCGCACGGCCCCGCTCCTGCGCAAGCTGATCCAGGTCCAGGGCGCCCAGCAGTCCGGCTCCGACGCCCCCTTCCGGGACTTCGTCAGCGGCGTCGGCAACCCGCTGGTCCTGGTGTACGAGTCCCAGGTCGCCGCGCAGCTCCTGGCCGGGCGGCCGATGGGCGACCTCGTCGTCCTCTACCCGGACACCACGGTCAACAGCGACCACACCCTCGTACCGCTCACCGAGAACGGCCGGGCGCTCGGCGAACTCCTCTCCACCGACCCCGAGCTGCGCCGGCTCGCGGTCCGCCACGGCTTCCGGCCGCAGGGCGCGGCGGGCGAGTTCACCGCCGCGACCGGCGGCCACACCGCCTACCTCAACCAGACGCTGAGCGGAGTCCGCCAGGCGCCCGTGCCCACCGGCGAGGTGCTGCACGAGATGGCGCTGCGGGCCCGCGACCAGGGGGACACCGCATGACGCCACCGGAAGACCCGAGAAGAACGCCCGGCCCGGGACCGGCCACCGACCCGAGAAGAACGCCCGCCCCGAGACCAGCGACGGACCCGAGACGCACCATGGCCCTGACACCGCCCGAGTACGGCACACCGCCCGCGCACGACACCCCGCTCGTCCTCACCCCGCCCGCCCCCGTGCCGCCGATCCGCGCCGCACAGGCCTCCGGTCTGGTGCCGCTCGACGAGTCGGTCCGTACGGAAACGGCCCGCCGGGCCGCCGAGTACATCGGCTCGCTCGAGGGACTCGACCCGCGCTCCCCCGAGTTCGCGGGCCGCGTCGGCGAGATCACGGCGCTCGGCGCGGGCGAGATGCGCTCCGCCGCCCAGCAGACGAACCGCATGCTGGACCGCACGGTCCGCTCCCTCGGTAGCGGGGCCCCCGGCGGCGACCCGCAGGCCCGGGTCGGCGCCTCCCTCGTCGAACTGAGGCGCACGGTCGAGGACCTGGACCCCCGCGACACCCCCGCCAAGGGGTTCAAGGGGCTCCTGGCGAAGCTCCCGGGCGGCAACCGGCTGCGCGACCACGTCGCCGCGTACGCCTCCTCCCGGGCCACCCTGAACCGGATCGTCGGCGCGCTGCGCGGCGGACAGGACGAACTGCGCCGCGACAACGCCGCGTTGGAGACCGAGCGGACCCGGCTGTGGGAGACCATGACCGGGCTCCAGGAGTACGCGGTGCTCACCGAGGCCCTCGACGCGGCCGTGGAGGAGCGGATCGTCCGCACCCCCGACCCGGCCCGGGCGGACGCGCTCCGCGCCGACCTGCTCTTCCCGGTCCGGCAGAAGCACCAGGACCTCCTGACCCAGCTCGCCGTCTGCGCCCAGGGGTACCTGGCGATGGACGTGGTCCGCCGGAACAACGACGAGCTGATCAAGGGCGTGGAGCGGGCCGCGACGACGACCCTGTCGGCGCTGCGGATCGCGGTGATGCTCGCCTCCGCCCTGGAGAACCAGCGCAGGGTCACCGAGCAGGTGAACGCGCTGCGGTCCACCACCGAGGACCTGGTCCGGGGCAACGCCGAGATGCTGGCGACCCAGGCCGGCGAGATCCAGCGGATCGCGGCGGACCCGGCGGTGGGCGCGGAGACGCTCCGCACCGCCTTCCAGCAGATCCACCGGACGCTCGACGCCATCGACGCGTACAAGGCGCGGGCCACGGAGACGATGGCGGCGACGGTCGGGGCCCTGACGGCGGAGCTCCAGGAGGCGAGCGCCCACCTGGAGCGCAGCCGCCGCGCGAACGCGCCGGAAGGCGGGGCCTCCTCGTGACCCGCTCCCCCCGCCCCCTGCGACACGCGCTCGCCGCCCTCGCCCTCGCCCTGCTCGTCACCGCCACCGGCGGCTCCTGCGGGCCCGGCGACCGGCCCGCGAAGGACGACGGGGCCGCGGCGTTCGAGCCCGGCACCCTCCGCGTCCTCGCCTCCTCCGAACTGGCCGACATGGCCCCGGTCCTCGAAGAGGCCCGGAAGGCGACCGGGATCACCGTCCGCCCCACCTACGCCGGCACCCTCGACGCCGTCGGACGGATCGCGTCCGGCGAGGCCGGGAGGGACTTCGACGCGGTCTGGCTCTCCTCCAACGACTACCTGCGGCTGCGCCCCGACACCGCGAGGAGGATCACCGGCGAGACCCCGGTCATGACCTCCCCGGTGGCGCTCGGGGTGCGGCCCGCCGCCCTGGCCCGGCTCGGCTGGGACCCGGAGGAGGTCACCTGGTCGCAACTGCACCGGGCCGTCGCCGACGGCAGGCTGACGTACGGCATGACGGACCCGAAGCGCTCCAACTCCGGGTTCTCCGCGCTCGTCTCGGTCGCCTCCGGCCTCTCGGGGGCCCAGTCCGCGCTGACCGGCGAGGACGTGCGCCGGGCCACCCCGAAGCTCAAGGAGTTCTTCACCGGGCAGAAGCTGACCTCGGGCTCCTCCGGCTGGCTGGCCACCGCCTACGGCCGCCGCGCCGACGTCGACGCGCTCGTCAACTACGAGTCGGTGCTGCTCTCCTCGTTCCCGGCCGGGGAGCTGACCGTGATCCGGCCGGCCGACGGCGTCGTCACCGCCGACTACCCGCTCACCCTGCTCGCCTCGGCCCGCCCGGAGGCGAAGGAGGCGGCCGGGAAGCTCACCGCGTACCTGCGCACCCCGGACGCCCAGCGGCGGATCACGGAGACGACCCTGCGCCGCCCGGTCGTCGCCGGGGTCGCCCCGGCCCCCGCGCTCGCCCGCGACCAGCGCCGCGAACTCCCCTTCCCCGGCAGCCGGGCCGTCGCGGACGGGCTGCTCGACGCGTACGACAACGCCCTGCGCAGGCCCTCCCGCACGGTCTACGTGCTCGACACCTCGGGCTCCATGCGGGGCGAGCGGCTCGACCGCCTCAAGGCGGCCCTCACCGAGCTGACCGGGGACTTCCGGGACCGCGAGGAGGTGACCCTGATGCCGTTCGGCTCCTCGGTGAAGCGGTCGGAGGTGCGGACGCACACGGTCGACCCGGCGTCCCCGAAGGCGGCGCTCGACGCGATCAGGGCCGGGGCGGCGGACCTCTCGGCCTCCGGGGGCACGGCGATCTACTCCAGCCTCCAGGAGGCGTACCGCTTCCTCGGGAGGTCGCCGGGCGACGCCTTCACCTCGGTGGTCCTGATGACGGACGGCGAGAACACCGACGGCGACACGGCCGCCGCCTTCGACGCCTTCCACCGTTCCCTCCCGGACGACCAGCGGCGCACCCCGGTCTTCCCGGTCCTCTTCGGGGACTCCGACCGCGCCGAGCTGGAGGGGATCGCGGAGCTGACCGGCGGGAAGCTCTTCGACGCCACCCAGGGCTCTCTGGAAGGCGCCTTCGAGGAGATCCGTGGCTACCAGTGAACGCCTGCTGCGGTACGCGGAGTCCCGCAAGAACCTGGCGGGCTGCCTCGGCGGCCTGGCCGGCCTGGGCGTCGCCCTCACCGGCGCGGCGGGCGGGCTCTGGCCGCTGGTGGTCGCGGGGCTGTACGGGGCGGGGGCGCTGATCGCCCCGCCCGAGCGGCCGGACGCGCCGGACTTCGAGGACGGGGGCGAGCGGCTCGACCCGCTGCGGGCGGACTTCGCGACCCTGCGGGCGTACCTGGCGGAGGTGGACCTGCCGGCCGCCGCCCGCGAGCGGCTCGACGCCCTCGACGCGCTGCTCGAAGCGCTCCTGGAACCGGGCTGGGTGAGCGACCCGGACCACCTGCACGTGCTGGCCCGCGCGGTCCGCCAGGACGTTCCGGAGGCGGTCGACACCTTCGTGCGGACCCGGTGGTGGTCGCGCGTGGCGCCGGGCACGGAGCCGCCGGAGCGGCACCTGGAGCGCCAACTGGACGCGCTGCGCGGAGAGGCGGCCGGAATCGCGGCCGCGCTCCAGGAGGCGGAGGAGCTCCGGCAGCGGACGCACACCCGCTATCTGGAGGACCGGGGGCGCGGCTGACCGGGAGAATGCGCCGGCCCCCGGGGCCTGAGGGGGCTCCGGGGGCCGGGCGGATCGTGGTGGGCCGTCGTGACCCCACTGGTCAGGGCGGAATTTCGGGGCAACCCACCACGAGTTCGGGGGGCGGGATCAGCCCAGGCGCTCGACCAGCGCCCGGTACTCGTCCCACAGCTCCTTCGGCGTGTGGTCGCCGAAGGTGTTGAGGTGGTCGGGGACGAGGGCGGCCTCCTCGCGCCACACGTCGCGGTCGACCTTGAGGAGGAACTCCAGGTCCTCGGCCGGCAGGTCCAGGCCGTCGGTGTCGAGGGACTCCGCGGTCGGCAGGATGCCGATGGGGGTCTCGACGCCCTCCGCCTTGCCGTCGAGGCGCTCGACGATCCACTTGAGGACGCGGCTGTTCTCGCCGAAGCCGGGCCAGACGAACTTTCCGGCGTCGTTCTTGCGGAACCAGTTCACGTAGTAGATCTTCGGCAGCTTCGCCTGGTCCGCACCGGCGCCGACCTTGACCCAGTGGGCCATGTAGTCGCCCATGTTGTAGCCGCAGAAGGGCAGCATGGCGAAGGGGTCGCGGCGCAGCTCGCCGACCTTGCCCTCGGCGGCGGCGGTCTTCTCGGAGGCGACGTTGGCCCCGAGGAAGACGCCGTGGTTCCAGTCGAAGGACTCGGTGACCAGCGGGACGGCGGAGGCGCGGCGGCCGCCGAAGAGGATGGCCGAGATCGGCACGCCCTTCGGGTCCTCCCACTCCGGCGCGATGGTCGGGCACTGTCCGGCGGGGACGGTGAAGCGGGCGTTGGGGTGGGCGGCGGGCGTCCCGGACGCGGGCGTCCAGTCGTTGCCCTTCCAGTCCGTGAGGTGGGCCGGGGCCTCCTCGGTCATGCCCTCCCACCACACGTCGCCGTCGTCGGTGAGGGCGACGTTGGTGAAGACGGAGTTGCCCCAGAGGGTCTTCATGGCGTTGGCGTTGGTGTGCTCGCCGGTGCCGGGCGCGACGCCGAAGAAGCCGGCCTCGGGGTTGATGGCGTAGAGCCGCCCGTCCTCGCCGAAGCGCATCCAGGCGATGTCGTCGCCGATGGTCTCGACGGTCCAGCCGGAGATCGTGGGCTCCAGCATGGCCAGGTTGGTCTTGCCGCAGGCGGAGGGGAAGGCGGCGGCGACGTACTTGGACTCGACCCGACCGGAGGTGGAGGGGGGCGGGGTGAGCTTGAGGATCAGCATGTGCTCGGCGAGCCAGCCCTCGTCACGGGCCATGACGGAGGCGATGCGGAGCGCGTAGCACTTCTTGCCGAGCAGGGCGTTGCCGCCGTAGCCCGAGCCGTACGACCAGATCTCGCGGGTCTCGGGGAAGTGCGAGATGTACTTGGTGGAGTTGCAGGGCCACGGCACGTCCTGCTCGCCCTCCGCGAGGGGGGCGCCGAGGGTGTGGACGGCCTTGACGAAGAAGCCGTCGTCGCCCAGCTCGTCGAGGACGGCCTGCCCCATGCGGGTCATGGTGCGCATGGAGACGGCGACGTACGCGGAGTCGGTGATCTCGACGCCGACGGCGGAGAGCGGGGAGCCGACGGGGCCCATGCAGAAGGGCACGACGTACATGGTGCGGCCGCGCATCGAGCCGCGGAAGATGCCGTCCTCGCCCGCGAAGACGGCCTTCATCTCCGCCGGGGCCTTCCAGTGGTTGGTCGGGCCCGCGTCCTCCTCCTTCTCGGAGCAGATGAAGGTGCGGTCCTCGACGCGCGCGACGTCGGAGGGGTCGGAGGCGGCGTAGTAGGAGTTCGGGCGCAGGATCGGGTCGAGCTTCTTGAAGGTCCCCTTGGCGACGAGCTCCTCGCACAGGCGCTCGTACTCGGCCTCGGAGCCGTCGCACCAGACGATGCTGTCCGGCTGGGTGATCTCGGCGATCTCGTTCACCCAGGAGACGAGCTCCTGGTGCTGGGTGGGGACGGTGGTGGGAGCCGCGTTGTCGCGCGCCACGATTGCTCCTTTTGAGGGGTTTTTAGATGTTTGCCCCGTGGGGGCCGCGACCCGGATGCTTCGTAGCTTGCTCATCCGGTGCCGACCGCACTCATTTGATCATCCGATGGATCCGCCCATATGTCCAGAGGGCCGCACATGTGAGCATCGCCACTCACACCCGGGACTTACGGGCCCGTAGGTACGATTCCTCCATGACTGCAGCTCCTCCGGAAGTGACCCCGGTCGACTCCTCCCCGGCGCTCCCGCTGAAGCCCCTGTTCCGAGGCTGGCTGCACGCGGGCATGTTCCCCGCCGTGATCGTCGCGGGCCTCGTCCTGGTCGCCCTCTCCGACTCCCCCCGCGCCCGCGTCGCCTGCGGGATCTACGCCCTGACCGCGTGCCTGCTCTTCGGCATCAGCGCGCTCTACCACCGCGGCACCTGGGGACCGCGCGGCGAGGCCGTGCTCCGGCGCCTCGACCACGCCAACATCTTCCTGATCATCGCGGGCACCTACACCCCGCTCACCCTGCTCCTGCTCCCCGACTCCACGGCGAAGCCGCTCCTGTGGGCGGTCTGGGCGGCGGCCCTCGCCGGCATCGCCTTCCGCGTCTTCTGGGTCGGCGCGCCCCGCTGGCTCTACACCCCCTGCTACATCGCGATGGGCTGGGCCGCCGTCTTCTTCCTGCCCGACTTCCTGCGCACGGGCGGCATCTCCGTCCTCGTCCTGGTCGTCGTCGGCGGCCTGCTCTACAGCGCGGGCGGGATCATCTACGGCATCAAGCGCCCGAACCCCTCCCCGCGTTGGTTCGGCTTCCACGAGGTCTTCCACACGCTGACCCTCGCGGCCTTCATCGTCCACTACGTCGGCATCTCGCTGGTCGCGTACCAGCACGCCTGACCCGGGAGAATGGCGGCATGGCCGCCGACGTCCCCACCCGCCCCAGCCTCCGCGAACGCAAGAAGGCGAAGACCCGCGCGGCGATCCGGAGGGCCACCTACCGGCTCGCCGCCGAGCACGGCTGGGAGGCGGCCACCACCGAGCGGATCGCGGCGGCGGCCGAGGTCTCCCCCTCGACCGTCGTCCGCTACTTCCCGGTCCGCGAGGACATCCTCCTCACCGACGAGGACGACGACCTCCTCGAAGCCCGGCTGCGCGCCCGCCCCGCCGGCGAGGACCCCCTGGAGTCCCTGCGCGCGGTCCTCCTCGAAGCGGTCCGCACCGCCCTCGCGGAGGAGCCGGAGGAGACCCGGCTGCGCGCCCGGCTCATGGTGGAGATCCCCGCCGTGCGCGCCCGCCTCACCGAGACCACCGCCGAGACCGGCCGCCGCCTCACCCGCGTCCTCGCCGACCGCACCGGCCGCGCCCCCGACGCCCTGGAGGTCCGCGTCTTCACCGCCGCCGTCCTCGGCGCCCTGCGCGAGACCACCGTCCACTGGGCCGAACACGGCCGCACCGACGACCTCGTGTCCCTCCTGGACCGCACCCTCGACACCCTCAAGGGCGGCCCGGCCCTGCCCCGTCACTCACACGAGTGAAGGGCCGTCAGCGCCGTGGACAGCCGCCCGGAGCGGGCGGAGCATGAGCCACCCGGCAACCCGCACGAAGGGATCGGCCCATGAGGAGATCGATCACGGCAGGCACGTGGAGCGCGGCGGTCGGCCTCGCCCTGCTGTCGGCTCTCGCGCCCGCGACCCCGGCCGGCGCCGCGCCCCAGGACCTGGACACCCTCACCTGCACCGGCACGTCCACCACGACCTACGACCCGCCCATCACCGCCGTCCCGGCCACCACCACCCGCACGATCCACCAGACCTACGGCCCCTGCGTCGGCACCGGTGCGGCCGCCGCCGTCACCGGGGGCACCCACGACAGCTCCAACACCACGTCCCGCTCCTGCCTCCAGTTGCTGTCCACCGCGACGGTGAGCTGGGTCATCCACTGGAGCAACGGCCAGAGCAGCACGGTCACCGCCCAGCGCGTCTCCAACCTCGCCGGCGCGGTCTTCACCAACACGTTCACCGGCACCGTGACCAGCGGCTTCCTCAAGGACCGCGGGTTCGTGGAGACCATGACGTCACCCTCGCTCCAGATCACCGCCTGCACCCTGGGCCTGGGCTCGGTCTCCGGCCTGGGCGCCGCCCACACCTTCACCCTCCTCTGAGGCGACCCACGGGAAGGGCCCCTGGGGGGCGCCCTCCGCGCCGGCCCCCGGCCGCCCGCCGAGCGCGCCCCTCACCACCCGCGCCGACTCCGGGTTGTCCGGGCACTCCCACACCCCGTGCGGGCAGTAGTCCGTCACCGTCTGGTAGACCGGCCGGTGGACGGCGAACCAGTCGAGCATCCCGCGGACGTACGCCGGGTTGTCGCCGTTGCGGAAGAGGCCCCACTCCGGGTACGAGACGGGCTTGCCGTGCTCGGCCGCGAACCGGACGTGGTGGGCGAGGCCGTACTCCTCGTTCACCTGGCCCTCGAAGGAGAGGCCCTCGGGCTGGTCGTAGGCGTCCATGCCGATGACGTCGACGACGTCGTCCCCGGGATAGCAGAGCGGCCACGGCACGGCGTCGCGCCCCCGGCTCGGCGTGAAGTCGAAGCGGAACCGCTGCCCCGGCACCGCCCGCAACACCTCCACCGTCCGCCGCCAGTACGCCTTCCACGCCTCCGGATCCGGGCCGCAGCGGTGGCTGTACGTGGTGCCGTTCATCTCCCAGCCCGGGACCAGGACCGCGTCCCCGAGCCGGTGCTCCACCAGCCGCTCCCCCAGCGTCCGGAAGTGCCCGTCGAACGCGCCCTGCGCACCCCGCCGCAGCCCGTCGCGCACCTCGGCGTCGGACAGGCCCGCCTCGCTGCGGTCGAGCAGCGGCACGTTGAGCACGAAGAGCCGCCCGGGCCGCTCCTCCTTCCAGCGCGCCCACGGCCCGAAGAGCGCCGGATGCCCCTCGATGTTGGACCAGCGGTCCCCCGGCAGGTACGTGTGCCCGACGGTCAGCGCCCCGCCGCCGAGCCAGGCCTGCACCTGGGCGATCCGGCGCACCCCGGCCTCGTCGGAGCCGGTGAAGAACCCCGAGGGCACCCCCGGCGGCCGCTCGCCGGCGTGCCGCCCGTCGGGCGCGAGCCGGCCGTACGGCAGGAGGAGGACGAGAACGGCCGCGAGCAGCACGGTCGGTGCGGCTCGCGGCCGGAAGGAGGAGCGGCTCACGTCAGCTCGTCCAGAAGTCCCACCACCGGGTCAGGACCAGCATCCCGATGATCCCGACGTGCAGGAGGGGCGGGGCGAAGGCGAACTCGCCGAAGAAGGTCCGCACCCCCGCCGGGGCGGGCAGCACCCCGGTCCGCACGTTGTGCGCGGTGACGGACCAGAACATCAGGAGCGTCGCGACCCAGGCCAGGCAGCACCACAGGCAGAGCGCGTTGATCTCGTACAGCGACTGGTGCATCAGCCAGGTGCAGAAGCCGACCCCGAAGAGCGTCCCGGCGTTCAGGCCGAGCCAGAACCAGCCCCGGTAGCGGGCCCCGGCGAGCAGCCCGGCCCCGATCGCGACGACGGCGGCGTACGTGACGAGCCCGAGCATCGGGTTGGGAAACCCGAACACCGCCGCCTGCTCGCTCTTCATGACGCTGCCGCAGGAGACCACCGGGTTCAGGCTGCACCCCGGGGTGAAGCCGGGGTCCTCCAGGAGCAGGAACTTGTCGAGCGTGATCACCCAGCCGGCCAGGGCGCCCGCCGCGCCGGTGACCACCAGGAGCCAGGCGAGGGCCCGGCCCGCGCCGACCGGGCCGCCGGCCTCCCGGGAGGCCTCCTCCCGCCGCTGTCCCGGCACCCCGCCCCGTACGTCCACCGTCGCCATGGCGCGACCCCTCTTCCCGGTTCTTCCCGCTCTTCCCGTTCAGCCCTGGATGCGGCGGACCGGCATCAGGACGTGGGCGCTCTCCCCGAGCATCTCCTCGTCGGAGACGAAGGCCCGCAGCCGCGCCTCGTCGACGGGCCGACCGGGGACCGCCTCGGGCCAGGGCCGTACCGAGCAGATCAGGTAGACCTTGCCGCTCTCGCGGGCCGCCGCCTGCCACTCGTCGGGCACCGGGCACTGCACCTTCAGGAACGGCAGGCTGAGCACGGCCGAACCGCCCTCGACGAGCAGCGAGGCGTTGATCCCGGCGTCCTTCTCCAGGTCGAAGAGGCGGTCGCCGACCGAGAGGCCCATGGTCTCCAGGGCGGTCCGCATCGCCTGCTGACCGGCCTCCGGTCCGTCCCGGCCGTCGCCGAGCGAGTACGCCATGAGGAACGGCGTGCCCGCCGACTCGGCGGAGGGCTCGCTGGACCACGGGATCACCGTGAGGGTTCCCAGCGGAGAGGCGCTGCGCGCCGAGGAAGCGACGTTGGAAGTGGTCATGAATCGGATGCTAGTGCTCCAACCCCCCTTTTCCCGCGCCCCTTTCACCCGAACGGCCGACATTCACGCGACTGGCCTTTCCGGCGCAACGAACCCGGGATTTCATCGTTGTGCCCCGAGGGCTCCCTCCGCCCGTGGCGGGGGAACCCCCAGCCGACCATCTGGAGATCACTGATGATCGTCCCGCGCCGGGTCGCCCTGCGGTCCCTCTTCGCCCTGGCCGTCACCGCCTTCACGGGCGGTGCCCTCGGCCGTGTCGCGCTCCGCTCCCCCGCCGGAGGGCCGGACGACCCCCACGCCTTCGACGAGATGTACCGGGGCCGCCGGATCCTGGGCCTCTCCGGCCCCGACGGCGGGCCGACGGCCTTCGTCGACGGCCGGCCGCTGCACCTGATGCGCTGCGCCGACGGCGGCTACGTCACCCCGATCGACCACTACGAGTCCTGTCCGACGCCGCTGGCCGCGGTCCGCGCGGCCGTGGACGAGCTGGGCGCCGCCCCGCTCTCCCCCCTGGCGGGCGCCCACGGCGCGGCCACGGACCCGACGGGAGGGAACCCGCGTGGTGTACACGCGTAAGAACCAGCGCGACCTGACCGGCGCCGAGCGCCGCAGGTTCGTCGCCGCCGTCCTGGAGCTCAAGCGCACCGGGGCGTACGACCGCTTCGTCCGCACCCACATCGACCACTACGTGGCCGACGGGGAGGGCGGGCTGCGGGTCGCGCACATGACGCCGAGCTTCCTGCCCTGGCACCGGAAGTTCCTGCTGGAGTTCGAGACGGCGCTGCGCCGGATCGACCCCGCGGTGACGGTCCCGTACTGGGACTGGACCCGGGACAACAGCCCGGCCTCGTCGATCTGGGGCGAGGACTTCATGGGCGGCAACGGGCGCCGGTCCGACCTCCAGGTGATGACCGGCCCCTTCGCGCACTCCTCCGGCCGCTGGACCGTCACCCAGTCGATGACCGAGGGACGCTTCCTGACCAGGGACTTCGGGCGCCCCCGCGATCCGATCACG
Source organism: Streptomyces sp. NPDC007872 (assembly GCF_042868165.1). NCBI lineage: Bacteria > Bacillati > Actinomycetota > Actinomycetes > Kitasatosporales > Streptomycetaceae > Streptomyces > Streptomyces sp. NPDC007872. Next base: position 684,968 of record NZ_JBIAEA010000004.1, on the reverse strand, counting down.
CTCCCCACCCAGGCCCAGTTGGAGGAGGTGACGCGGGAGCGGGTGTACGACGTGACGCCCTGGAACTCGACGAGCCCGTCCGGCTTCCGCAACCGCCTGGAGGGCTGGTCGCCGGGGCAGGGCAACGACCGGTTCCGGATCCACAACCGGGTGCACCGCTGGGTCGGCGGCCTGATGCTCGGCGGCGGCTCGGTGAACGACCCGGTCTTCTGGCTGCACCACGCCTTCGTGGACCTGGTCTGGTCGCGCTGGCAGCAGCGGAACCCCGGGGCCGCCTACCTGCCGGCGGAGCCGCCGCCGCTGGGCGACGGGCAGTACCGCAAGGTGGTCGCCCGGCACCAGGCGATGGCTCCGTGGGGGGTGACCCCGGCCTCGATGTTCGACCACAGCCGGATCTACAAGTACGCCTGAGCCGCCGCGCACGGCCCCGTACGCGCGTGTCCCCCCGGTCCGGTCGGAGCGGGGGGACACGCGAGGGGAGCGGGGGGGGGTCAGCCGCCGTAGCCGCCGTCCTCGTCACGGTCGTCCTCGCCGTCGCTGACGTTGGCGCAGGTGTTGCCGAAGGCCGGGTTCAGCAGGCCGATGACGTTGACGGTGTTGCCGCAGAGGTTGACCGGGACGTGGACCGGGACCTGGAGGACGTTGCCCGAGAGGACACCGGGCGAGTGGGCGGCGACGGCCTCGGCGCCCGAGTCGGCGACGGCCAGGCCGGCTCCGCCGAGGGCCACGGCACTGGTGCCGGCGAGAACAGCGGCAGCCTTCGCGATGCGAGACATCAAGAACTCCTTGGACGGGGAAAGCGACCGCAGGAATCACGGCCGTCATGCCCGTTCAACGCCGGGCGGCGGAACGGGTCACGGCCATTGGGCCGAACGGGAAGAAGGAAAGAAGAAAAAATGGCCCGCGGACCGGAATTCCGTTCCGTCGCCGGATACGACGGAACGGCTCCGGTCCGCGGGCCGCGGCCATGCGACGAGCCTTCTCTTGCAACGATCGACGGCCCCCGGGGTGGCGGGAGGGACCGTCCCTTCACCCGCGCGGTCGGCGGTGGCGGGGATCAGTGACGGCGGGCGACCCGTCCGCCGCGCACGTAGACCACGGCGCCGCCGATGACGAGCGCGGCGCTGATCGCGGCCGCCCCCACGAGCGCGGGCTCGCTACCGGTCTCGGGGAGCTGCGGCGGGGTGGTGGGGGGCTTCGTCGGCGGGGTGGCGGGAGGCGTCGCGGGGGGCGTGGTCGTGGGCGGGGTCGTCGGCGGAGTCGTCGGCGGCGTGGCGGGAGGCGTCGTCGGCGGCTTCGTCGGCGGGGTGGTCGGAGGCGTCGTCGGCGGGGCCGTCGGCGGCTTCGTGGGACCACAGCTCGGCTTCGGGTGACCGGGCTCGGGGTGCTCGCAGTCCCCCGGCTTCGGCGGGTACGTCGGCGGGGTGGTGGTGGGCGGAGTGGTCGTCGGCGGCGTCGTGGGGGGCGTCGTCGGCGGGGTGGTGGGGGGCGTGGTGGGCGGGGTCGTCGGCGGCGTGGTGGGGGGCGTCGTCGGCGGGTGCGTGGGAGGCGTGGTCGGGGGCTTCGTCGGCGGGTGCGAGGGCTCCTCGCCGTAACCGCCGTCGTCGTCCCCGCCGTAACCGCCGTCGTCCTGGCCGTAGCCGTCGTCCTGGCCTCCCGCGTGGCCGCAGAGGTTCCCGACGGCCGCCGCCGCGGCGCCGCCCTTCTCCGCGAGCCTGCCGCAGACGTCGGCCGGCAGGGGGCCCTGGACGTGTCCGGCCGTGCTCGGACCCGGTCCGTCGCCCGTGCCGGCGTGGGAGCTCGCGGCAAGGGCGAATCCGCCGCTCAGCGACAGGATTCCGGTCGCTGCCGCCGCGGTGAGTACTTTCCTGCTGATGATGGACCGCATACCGCTCTTCCTCTGAGAAAAGGAGAGGCCGACGAGGCTCCCCCCTCGCTCCGACCGGCCCGGTGCCCACCGACGTGCGCGGGGACTGGCGAGAGAGTAGGAGTCGGAGCGGGGTGCGGAGCATGGGCCACACGGCAGATGATCTGAAAATCATTCGATCAGCCGACCGTGGGGAACGGGGCGCGCCGGCCCCCCGGAATGCCCCTGTGAACAGCCGTGCTGAAGGTGCGTCAGCCGCCCAGCGGAAGGCCGCCGGCGAGCGGGAGGCCACCGAGCAGCGGGGCACCCTTGGTGACGTCGTTGAGCTGGCCCGCCGCGTCCGTGACGGACTTCACCGGGGAGCCCTCGGTGGTGCTGCTCAGCACGTCCGTCTTCAGGCCGTTGGCGGCGATCGCCTCCAGGCCGCCGTTCAGGCTGGTGGGGGTGAGCGCCTCCGTGGCCATGGCGGGCGCGGCGGCACCCAGGGCCATCAGCGAACCGGCGACGACCGCGGCGACCTTGGTGGGCTTCATGGGGTGAATCCTTCCTCTGGCTTTCAAGTCACTTTTCGCGCAGGGTTCTTGGGCGAATCCCGTACGCGTTCTCCTCCTGTAACGAGAAGTCGGCTTTCCGGAAACTCCGGGAGGAAGGATTTCTCGACACTGCACCCGATCGATGAGACCGGTCCCGCGCGCCGACCGCACACGCGTTCCCCCTCCGCGCGGACCGGCGGACCGTCGCCCCGGGAGGCCTGCGGCTATAGCCCTCCGCGACCGGAGAACTACTGAGCGCCACGCATCCGTTCGGGTGAATCCCCCCTCCCGCCCTGCCCCGGAAAGGGGCGTGCGCCGTTGCACCGGGCGGCGCGCGGAAGTGCGCCCGAGCGAGTGCCGACCCCATCACGACGAGGAGAAGGCCGGTGCGCCCGTCCCTGACGGGAGCGGGCGCACCGGCCTCGAAAGGACCGAACGGACGTGCCGGATCAGTCGTTGGCGCAGACGTTGCCGAAGGCCGGGTTCAGGAGACCGATGACGTCGACGGTGTTGCCGCAGACGTTGACCGGGATGTGGATCGGGACCTGGGCGACGTTGCCCGAGAGCACACCGGGGGAGTGCACGGCCGCGGCCTCGGCGCCGGCGTCGGCGACGGCGGCACCCGCGGTACCGGCGACGGCCGCGGCGGCGCTCGCGGTCAGGACAACGGCCTTGGCGATACGGGACATGGAGATGTGCTCCTCGATCGAATTCATACAACTCGGACTGCGCGGACTGAACGGTCCGACTCCCTCAACAACGCCTCCGATTTCCATCGGTTGCTCTCCCGAACGGGTGACGCTCGGTCGTTCTTTGGGCCGAAAGGGGGTCGTTCGAGTGTCCGGACGCGGAATGGCGCAACACGCCCAACGAGGAACGGGCCACGGAGATACGGGAGTTAGCGATACCGGTCATCTCATGCTTACTATCGCCCCGCTTCGGGGTTATAACTTTCCCGAACGTTGCTTCCGGGCCGGCCGCGCGTTCACCCATTTCGTGCGGACCACACCTTCCCCCCTCCCGGCCTTCGCGGGTCTTCCCTTCCTCCTCTCATCAAAGCGGAGAACCTGTATGCGGAATTCAGCGGCTCTCGTCGTGCCCCGGGGTGCGTCGGCCGCCCGGGCGGACGTGCGGGGCTGACGTGCTGTCACCATCCGACACGGACCCGGGGTCCGTCACCGTCCTGCACGCGGTCCAGCCCGGCGACGGCGGGGTCGCCCGCGTGGTCGTCGACCTCGTCCGCGCCCAGCGCGCCGCCGGCCTGCGGGTCGCGGTCGCCTGCCCGCCCGGCACCGACCTGTCCGCCGCCGCCCGGGACGAGGGGGCGGAGGTCCACGACTGGCGGGCCGGCCGCGACCCCGGCCCCGGCCTCGTCCGCGAGACGGCGTCCCTGGCCCGGCTCGTCCGCGCGGTCGGGCCCGACCTCGTCCACGCCCACAGCGCCAAGGCGGGGCTGTGCGCCCGGCTCGTCGTGCGGGGCCGGATCCCCACGGTGTACCAGCCGCACGCCTGGTCCTTCGAGGCGGTGCGGGGGACGACCGCCGCGCTCGCCCGGAGCTGGGAGCGGTTCGGCGCCCGCTGGACCGACCGGGTCCTCTGCGTGAGCGAGGCCGAGCGGCGCACCGGCGAGGCGGCCGGGGTCGAGGCGGACTGGTCGGTCGTCCGCAACGGGGTGGACACGGCCCGGTTCGCGAACGACGGCCCGCCCCGCAACCCGGCCCCCACGGTCGTCTGCGTGGGCCGGCTCTGCCGCCAGAAGGGACAGGACGTGCTGCTGGCCGCCTGGCCCGCCGTCCTCGCGGAGGTCCCCGCGGCCCGGCTCGTCCTGGTCGGCGACGGCCCGGACGCGGAGGGGCTGCGGGCCGCCGCGGGCCCCTCGGTGCGGTTCGCCGGGGCCGTCGGGGACACCGCCCCCTGGTACCGGGCCGCCGACGTGGTCGTCCTGCCGTCCCGCTGGGAGGGCATGGCGCTCGCGCCCCTGGAGGCCATGGCCAGCGGCCGGCCCGTCGTCGTCAGCGACGTCGACGGGGCCCGGGAGAGCCTGCCGCCCGCCCACGAACCCCTGTGCCTGGTCCCTCCCGAGGACCCGGCCGCGCTCGCCGCCGCCCTCGGCCGCCTCCTCGGCAGGCCGGAGCTGCGGCACCGCCTGGGCCGGGAGGCCCACGAGCACGTCCTCAGCAGTTTCGACGTCCGGCGCACCGGCGCGGCCGTCGCGGACCTCTACCGCGAGCTGGCCGGGGTGCGGGGGGCCGAGCACAGAGAGCCGATCGCACAGTGACCACGGAAAGCACCAGCGTCCCCTCCTCTCCGGGCCCCTGGCCCACGGCGGGCCAGGGCCGGGCCTTCGGCCTCGCCTCCCTCGCGCCGCCCCGCGGCGCCCCCGGCCGGCTCGCGCCGCCGCGCCGGCACCGCTCCCGGACCCGCCCGCGGTCCGGCGCGGCACCGCTCGTGGCGGTCGACGCCCTGGCGGTCGTCGCGGCCGCCTCGGTGCTGAGCGCCGCCCACCACGACCTCCGGCTCGTCCTGCCGGTCCTGGCGCTCGTCCTGCTCCTCGACGGGCACGCCGGGCTCCACCGCCCGGCCGCGCACGTCCGGGCCCTGGACGAGCTGCCCGCGCTCGCCTCCCGCGCCGGGGTCGCCTGGTGCCTGGCGGCGGCGGGGGTCGCCGCGTACTCCGCGCACCTGGCGATCGGACCGCTGCGGCTGTGCGCCGCGTACGCCGTCCACGTCGTCCTCGTCTGCGTGGTCCGCGCCCTCGTCCTCGGCCGGCGGCGCCGGGTCGCGCGGGCCCACCCCCGGTCGGCGCTGGTCGTCGGCGGGACGGGCGACGCGCGCCGGTTCGCGGCGGCGGCCGCCCAGCACCCCGAGTACGGGGTGCGGCCGGTCGGGATCGTCGGCGTGCCGGAGCAGGGCGGCGCCCCCCGGCCGCTCGGGGAGGCCGGTCTCCCGGTGCTCACCACGACCGAGGAGATCCACCGGGCCGTCATCCAGAACACCGTGTGCGACGCCGTGTTCCTGGACGACGACCCGGGCCTGGTGACCCTCTTCCAGCAGTACGGCTGCACCACCTGGCGGGTCGGCGGACCGCGCCCGGACGGGCCGATGGGCGAGCACATGTGGGGGTACGCCTGGCACCGGCTCGTCCCGCTGGACGAGCGGCGCGGCCTGACCGCCAAGCGGGCCCTCGACATCGCCCTCGCCGCCCCCGCGCTCGTGCTCGCGCTGCCCGTGCTGCTGCTCTGCGCGCTGGCCGTGCGCCTCTCGGACGGTCCCGGGGTCCTGTTCCGGCAGGAGCGGGTGGGCCAGCACGGGCGCCCCTTCACGCTGCTCAAGTTCCGTACGCTCCGCCCCTCGGACGACACCGAGTCGGCGACCCGCTGGAACGTGGCGGGCGACCGGCGGATGAGCGCGGCCGGGGGCTTCCTGCGGAAGACCTCGCTCGACGAGCTGCCGCAACTGTGGAACGTGCTGCGCGGGGACATGAGCCTGGTCGGGCCCCGTCCGGAACGCCCCTACTTCGTCGCCCAGTTCAGCAAGACCCACGCCGGATACGCGGCCCGCCACCGGATGCCGGTGGGACTCACCGGCCTCGCGCAGGTGCACGGCCTGCGCGGCGACACCTCGATCGAGGACCGCTGCCGCTTCGACAACCACTACATCGACCACTGGTCGCTCTGGCAGGACGTCTGCATCCTGCTGCGCACGGCCGCCGAACTCGTCCGACCCACGGGGAGCTGAGGATGGCCACGGCCGCGACGCTCCCCGTGGCCGGCCCGGGGGCGCGGGACCTGCTCCGCAGGGCCGGGGCGCTCTCCCCGGTCCTCGCCGTGGTCGCGCTGCTGCTCGTCCCGGGCGGCGGCGGGGCGGAGGGCGGCACCGGCGGCACGGGCACGGTCGCCGACGCGGCCTCCGGGCTCCTCGTCCTGGTCTGCCTGGTGCGGGTGGCGCGCGGCCGGGCCCGGCCGCTGACCCGTACCGCCGCCGTCGTCCTCGGCCTCCCGGTCCTCGGGATCTGCCTGGCCGCGATCACCTCGAACGACCCGGCGTCGAGCCTGCCGGGCGTCGCCCGGTACGTCCAGGTCTTCGTCCTGGTCCCGGCGGCCGTGCTCCTGACGGTCCGCGACCGGCGGGACTTCGCCGTGGTCGCCTGGGCCCTGGTCGGACTCGCCCTGCTCCAGGGGGCGGTGGGCGTCGCCCAGTACCTGACCGGCACGGGCGCCTCGTACCAGGGCGAGGACATCCGGGCGGTCGGCACGTTCGGGGCGACCGACGTGATGGGCATGGCGACCGTCGTCTCGTACGGACTCGTCGTCGTCACCGGGATCGCGCTCGGCAGCGGTCCGGGGCGGGCGCGGACGGCGGCCCTGGTCTGCGCCGGGCTGCTGTTCCTCCCGCTGGTCCTCTCCTTCAGCCGGGGCGCGTGGATCGCGACCGTGCTCGCCTGCGCGCTCCAACTGCTCCTGGCGGGGCCGCGCCGGGCGGTGCGGGTCGGGCTCGCGGCGGGCGCGCTCGGGGTGGTCCTGGTGGGCGGCCTCGGGATCGGTTCGGAACTGGTGGAGGAGCGTGTCGCCAGCATCACGCGGGTGACGGCGGCGCCGGACCAGTCGGTGACCGACCGGTACACGATGTGGGCGGCGGCCGGGGAGATGTGGCGCGCGGAGCCGCTCACGGGCGTCGGCCTGAAGGGCTTCCCGCAGTACCGCGACGCGCACGCCTCGGTCGCGCTGTCCTCCGGCAGCGACACGGCGGGCGCGGGCGCGGGCTTCCAGCGGCAGCCGCTGCTCTCCCCGCACAACATGTACCTGCTCGTCCTGAGCGAGCAGGGCCTGGTGGGGTTGCTCGCCCTGGTCGGGAGCTGGACGGCACTGCTCGTGGGCGCGCTGCGGCGGCGCGGCGGCTTCGGCCCCGGGTCCGGTTCGGGCGCGGACTGCGCGCTCGTCGCGACGGGCCTGCTCGTCTGGCAGCTCGTCGACTTCTTCTACGCGGACATCGGCGGCCCCTCGACGGTGCTGATGGCGGTCGTGTTCGGCCTGGCGGCCTGGTGGTCGCTGGTGGGAGCGAGACGTGCGTGACCCGTGGGCCGGGGAACCGGAGCCCACGGACGCGGGGTGGCCGGGGCCGGCGGGCCCCGCGGACCCGCTGCGGTCCGACGGGCCGCACCCCGTGTCGCGGTCGCCCCGGCAACCCTGCGGCGCCCCGTCGGCCGACCCCTGGTCGACCCCGCCCCTGAGCCCCACGGACTCCCCGTGGGGACCGGGGGCCGTCGTGCTGCCGGGCACGGAGGCCTCCGGGCGAAGGGGCACGGAGCCCGCACGGGCCCCCGGGCCCGACGGCGCCGCGCCCGCGGGCGGTCTCGCCGGGGCCCGCCGCGTCGCCGTGCGCGGCCGGTCCGGGAGCACGCCCACGGCGACGACCACGGATCCGGCGACAACGCCGCCGACGACGACGCCCCCCGCCCCCCGCACCGGCCGCCGCGCCCACGCGCGCGGGCGCGGGCGTGCCGCCGGGGGCGACCGGACGCAGGGGCGGGGGTTCCTGGCGAAGGCGGCGGCCGTGACCGCCGTGCTCACCGCCGTCGGGGCGGTGCTCGGGCTCGTACGGGACCAGATCCTGGCCGGGTACTTCGGGGCCGGGGCCGCCACCGACGCGTTCCTGGTGGCGTGGACGGTGCCCGAGTTCGCCTCGACGCTGCTCATCGAGGACGCGATGGCCCTGATCCTGGTGCCCGCGTTCTCCCGCGCCCTGGCCCGGCGCGGCGACGGCGTGTTCGACGACCCGGTGCGCGCGCTCGTGCGCGGGACGCTGCCCCGGCTCACCCTCGCCGTGGGGATCGCCGCCGCCGTCCTCGTCGTCGCCGCCCCGCTGCTCGTCGCGGCCCTCGCCCCCGGCCTCCCCGACCCGGCGCTCGCGGTCGACTGCACGCGCCTCACCGCGACCTGCGTGCTCTCGTTCGCCCTGGTCGGCTACTGCTCGGCCGCGCTGCGCGCGCACGGCCGCTTCCTGCCGCCGGCCACGATCTACACGGCGTACAACGTGGGGATCATCGGCACGATCCTGCTGCTCCGCGAGCCCTGGGGGGTGCGGTCGGCCGCCGCCGGGGTCGCGGTCGGCGGGGTCCTGATGGTCCTCGTCCAGGCCCCCTCCCTCGTCCGGGAGCTGCGCTCCGGCCCCGTGCCCCCGCCGCGGGCGGCCGCGCCCCGGGGCGGGCAGGACGGCCGGATCCTGGTGCTCGGCCTGATCGCTCCGGTCGTCGCGTTCTCGCTGTGCCGCCAGTCCCAGACGCTGATCGAGCGGTTCCTCGCCTCGCCGCTGCCCGCCGGGGCCATCTCGCACCTGAACTACGCGCAGAAGGTCGCGCAGATGCCGATGATCCTCTCCCTGATGCTGTGCACGGTCAGCTTCCCGGTGGTCGCCCGCGCCCTCGCGGCGGGCGACGAGGAGGCGGCCCGCCACCGGGTGGAGCGGGACCTGCTGCTCGCCGCCGTCGTCGTGCTCGTCGGCGCCTCGACGGTGATCGCCGCCGCGCCCCGGATCGTCGAGGTCCTCTTCGAGCGGGGGGAGTTCGGCGGCTCCGACACCACCGCGACCGCCGCCGTCATGCGGGTGTACGCCCTCGGCCTGCTGGGCCAGACGATGGTCGGCGCCCTGGTCCGCTGCTACTTCTCCGCCGCCCGCCCGCTCTGGTACCCGGCCGTCGCCATGGGCGCGGGGCTCGTCGCGACCGGCGTCGCGGGCGTGCCCGGCGCCCAGCAGTGGGGCGCGGTGGGCATCGCCGCCGCCAACGCGCTGGGCATCACCCTGACCGCCGTCCTGCTGCTGCGGGGCGCGCACCGCCAGTCCGTCCCGGTCCGGGCCGGCCGGCTCGGCGCGGGGCTGCTCCGGCTCGCCGCCGCCGGCGCGGGCGCCACCGGGGCCGGCTGGGTCTCCTCGGTCGCGGTCGGCCCCGCCCTCCCCGCCGTCGCCGTCGCCGCCCTCGCCGCCACCGGCGTCTTCGCGCTCTTCCTGGTCTGCGCCCCCGAGGCGTCCGGCCTTCCGTCCCTTCCCCGCTCCGCCTACCGGAGGACCCCCCATGCCCGCCGTCACCGCGCTGAGCCGTCTGCTGCCGAAGCCGCCCCTGCGGAGGAGCCTCCCCCCGCGGGGCGGGTCGCCCCTGTGGGGAAGGCCTCCCCTGTGGGTGGCGATGTACCACTCGATCACGGACACCGCCGATGATCCGTACCGGGTGACCGTCTCCCCGGCGCGCTTCGCGCGGCAACTGCGCTGGCTGGGCGACCGGGGACTGCGCGGGGTGTCGGTGCGGGAGCTGCTCGCCGCCACCGCCGAGGGGCGCGCCCGGGGCCTGGTGGGCCTGACCTTCGACGACGGCTACGCCGACTTCGCCGACTCGGCGCTGCCGCTGCTCCGCCGCCACGGCTTCACGGCCACGGTGTACGTCCTGCCGGGCCGGCTGGGCGGCGAGAACGGCTGGGACGCGGACGGGCCGCGCAAGCGGCTGCTCTCCGGGGAGGAGATCCGGCGGATCTCCGACGCCGGGATGGAGATCGGCTCGCACGGCCTGACGCACGTGGCGCTGCCCGAGGCCGACGACCGGACGCTCGCCGCCGAGACCCGGCGCAGCCGCGAGCTCCTGGAGGAGATGACGGGCCGTCCGGTGGAGGGCTTCTGCTACCCGTACGGGCGGGTCGACCCGCGCGCGATGCACGCCGTGCGCCGGGCCGGCTACCGCTACGCCTGCGCGATCGACCCGGGGCCGTACACCGGCGCGTACGCCCTGCCCCGCGTCCACATCGGCGAGAACGACACCTCCTGGCGGCTCGCCGCCAAGCGCGTGCTGCACCCGCTGCGCCGCCGCCGGCCCGCCGACCTGCCGGTCCCCGCCCCGTACGGCCCGGCCGTGGTGGGTGCGCGATGAGGGTCCTGCACGTCATCACCGGGCTCGGCATCGGCGGCGCCGAGCAGCAGTTGCGGCTGTTGCTGCGTCATCTCCCGGTCGAGAGCGGGGTGGTGACGCTCACCAACCCGGGCGCGGTCGCCGCGGGCATCGAGGCGGACGGCACCCCCGTCACCCACCTCGGCATGACCGGCAACCGCGACCTCGGGGCGCTCCCCCGGCTGGCCCGGGTCGTCCGGCGGGGCCGCTACGACCTCGTGCACACGCACCTGTACCGGGCGTGCGTGTACGGCAGGACGGCGGCCCGGATCGCCGGGGTGCGCCGGATCGTCGCCACCGAGCACTCGCTCGGCGCGCACCAGATCGAGGGCCGGCCGCTGTCGGCGGGCACCCGCGCCCTGTACCTGGCGTCCGAGCGGCTCGGCACCTCCACGGTCGCCGTCTCGCCCAGCGTGGCCCGCCGGCTCGCGGACTGGGGGGTGCCCGAGACGCGCATCCGGGTGGTGCCGAACGGCATCGAGACCGGCCGGTTCGCCTTCGACCCGGCGGCCCGCCGCCGGACCCGGGCGGCGCTCGGCCTCCCCGAGGACGCGTACGTGGTCGGCGGGGTGGGGCGGCTGGCCCCCGGGAAGCGGTTCGACCTGCTCGTACGGGCGGTGGCGGAGGTCCCGGAGGCCCGGCTGCTGCTCGTCGGGGAGGGCGGCGAGCGGGAGGAGCTGCTGCGGCTCGCCCGCGCCCGGGGGGCGGCCGACCGGGTGCTGCTCACCGGGGCCTGCGCGGATCCGCCGCCCGCCGGCGCGACCGGTCCCTCGCTGCCGGACCTGCTCGCCGCGATGGACGTCTTCGTCTCCGCCTCCCCGGACGAGGCCTTCGGGCTCGCGGTCGTCGAGGCGCTCGCGGCGGGCCTCCCCGTCCTGTACGCGGCCTGCCCGGCGATCGAGGACCTGCCGGCGGACGCGGCCCCGGGCGCGCGCCGGACCGGCGGCTCCGTCCCCGAACTGGCCGCCGCCCTGCGCGGCACCGGGGAGGCCCGGCCCGGCCGCCTCGCCGTCCCGGAGGCCGCCCGTCACTACGACATCGCGCGCAGCGCCCGGCAGTTGATGTCCCTCTACGACCAGGCCGTCCACGGCACACCGTCGCCCGTGCAGCACCACCAAGCATCCGTGAAGTGAGAGAAGCCCGTCCATGAAGACCACCACACCGTCCCGCGCCTTCCCGCCCGCCGGGCTCCGCCTCCCCGGCCGCTGGGCCGTGCTGCCCGCCGCTGTCCTCGCCGGGGCGGTGCTCGGCGGCGGCTACGGGGCCCTGCGGACGCCGGAGTACGCGGCGACCAGCTACGTCATCGTCGTACCGGCCGGGAAGTCCGACCCGGCGGGGGCGCTCGGCTTCGCCCAGGCGTACGGGCGGGTCGCCACCGACATCGCGGTGACCGGCGACGCCCAGGTGTGGGCCGGGGTGTCCGCCGCGGCGCTGCGGAGGCAGGTGACGGCGGAGACCTCCCCGGACGCCCCGATGATCTCGATCACCGCGCGGGCCGAGCGGCCCGCGAAGGCCGTGTCCATGGCCGACGGGGTGGCCCGGGCGCTCATCCTCGACAGCTCCCACGTGGCGGCCAGCACGGGCGTGAAGGTCGTGCAGTTCTCCCGCGCCACGAAGCCCCTCGACCCGGTCTCCCCGTCCGCGCCGCTCTCCGCGCTCGTCGGCGGCTGCGCGGGCGGCCTGCTCGGCGGTCTGGCGCTCCTGGTCCGCCCGAGGCGCGCCGCCGCGCGCGGCGAGTCCCGCCACTCCCGCCGGGCCGGGGCCTCCGTGCCCGCCCCCGCCGTGTCCGGCGCGCACCAGGCGGAGGCGGTGTGACCGCGGGCGCCCTGCGGACGGAGGTCTGCCGTGACGAGGAGGGGTTCGGGCGGCTCGCGGCCGAGTGGACGGCGCTGTACGGCCGCTGCTCCTCCGTCACCCCCTTCCAGTCCCACTCCTGGCTGCACTCCTGGTGGCTCTCGTACGGGCGGCCCGGTGCGCTGCGGGTGGTGCTCGTACGGCGCGGGGACGGCGCGCTGGTCGCCGCCGCGCCCCTGATGCGGGCCCGGGGCCCGCTGCCCGTCCTCACCCTGCTCGGCGGCTCGATCACCGACTTCGCGGACGTGCTCCTCGACGACGACCGTCCGGAGGCGGCGCCCGCCCTGGCCCGGGCGGTCGCGCGGGCCGCCCGGGGCGCGGTGGTCGACCTGCGGGAGGTCCGGCCGGGAGCGGCCGGCGACCGGGTCTTCGCCCACTGGCGGGGGCCGCGCCGGCGGCTGCCCGACTCGCTGTGCCTGGAGCTGCCGGCCGTCCCGATGGAGGGCCTGCTCGAACGGATCCCCTCCGGGAAGGCCCAGCGGGTGCGCGCCAAGCTGCGGAAGCTGGACGCGCTCGGCATCGACGCGCGCGTGGTGACCGGCGAGGAGGTCCCGGCCGCCCTGGACCGGCTCCTGGCCCTGCACCGGCTCCAGTGGCAGGGCCGGGGCGTCACCGCCGAGCACACCAGCGAGCGGTTCGCCCAGCACCTGAACCGGGCCGTGCGGCCCATGGTGGAGCGGGGGGACGCGATGGTGACCGAGTTCCGGCTGGCCGGGGACGTGGTCGCCGCCGACCTGACGCTGATGTCGCCGCGCCTGGCCGGCGGCTATCTGTACGGGGCCGATCCCGCGCTGCGGGCCCGCAAGGTCGACGTGGCGACGATGCTGCTGCGGCACGGGGCCCGGGAGACCAGCGCGGGCGGGCGGGCCACGCTGAGCATGCTGCGGGGCAGCGAGGCGTACAAGCACCACTGGCGTCCGGAGTCCGTGCGCAACCGCCGGCTGCTCCTCGCCGGGCCCGGTACGGCCCCGCTGCTCTGGCTCCGCGCGGGCGCGGCCGGCGCGCGGAGCTGGGCGGCCCGTCAGGCGCGCGAACGGGCCTGGGCGGGGCGGGCGCTCGACCGGGTGAAGGGTCGTCGCCCGCCCCGCGGCGGCGGCTGAGTTCCGCCCCGGTCAGAAGGGCCAGACGCCCTTGAGCGCCTCCTTCCAGTCGAGGCCGGCCTCCTTCTTCCAGGGATCCGGGACGCAGACGGGCCCGCCGAGCCAGCTCTCGACCCAGGATCCGAGGTCGACGGGCCGACAGTCCGGCTGGGGCACGGGCGTGGGCAGGGGCACGGGCGTGGGCTCGGGCGTCGGAGTCGGCGTCGGTGTGGGAGCCGGCGTCGTCTGCGTGGGCGCGGGCTTGGGCTCGGGATCCGGCTGCGTGGGGGTGGGGGTCGGAGTCGGTGTCGGAGTGGGAGTCGGTGTCGGCGTCGTCGGCGCGGGCTTCGGCTCCGGCTGCGTGGGCGTCGGGGTCGGCGTCGGCGTCGGCGTGGGTTCCGGCTTCGGCGTGGGAGTCGGCGTGGTTTCCGGCTTCGGTGTCGGCGTGGGCGTGGGCGTCGGCACCGGTGTCGGCTGCGTCGGCGTGGGCTCCGGGACCGGCTGCGTGGGCGTCGGGGTCGGCGTCGGCACGGGCTCCGGCTGCGTCGGGATCTCCGGCTCCTTCCCGTACAGCATCTGACGGAAGACCAGCGACGACCGCGGGTTGTCGTCGCACTGCCAGACGCCGTGCGGGCAGTAATCGGTGATCGTGTGGTAGAGCGGCTTGTGGAGGTCCATCCATTCCAGCATGCGCCGCATGTATTCCGGGTTGTCGCCGTTCCGGAAGAGGCCCCATTCCGGATAGGAGATCAGCTTTCCGTGCTCGGCCGCGAAATCGACCTGCTTCCGCAGTCCGTACGGCTCGTTGACGTGTTCGTCGAAACTGCTTCCCGACGGCTGGTCGTACGAATCCATGCCGATGATGTCGACGACGTCGTCGCCCGGGTAGCACTCGGTCCACGGGACGGCGTCGCGGCCGCGGCTCGGGTTGAAGTCGAAGCGGAACTTCTGGCCGGGGACGGAGCGCATGGCGGCGACGATGCGGTTCCAGTACGCCTTCCAGGCCTCGGGGTCGGGGCCGCACCGGTGGGTGTAGGTGGTGCCGTTCATCTCCCAGCCGAGGACGACGACCGTGTCGTTCGCGTTCAGCTCGACGAGGCGCCGGGCGAGAGTCCTGAAGTGGTGGTCGTACTGTCCGGAGGCGGCGAGCCGGAGCAGGCGGCGGACCTCGGCGTCGGGGACGCGGGCCTCGTTGCGCTCCATCATGGGGACGTTGAGGACGAAGAGGCGGTCGGCCTTCTCGTTGCGCCAGGCCGCCCAGGCGTCGAGGAAGCCGGGAGGCCCCTCGATGTTCTTCCAGCGGTCGCCGGGCAGGTAGGTGTGGCCGACGCGGAGTTCGCGGCCGCCGAGCCAGCGTTCGAGTTCGCGGATGCGGGTGACGCCGTACGCGCCCGAGGAGAGGAAGGCCCCCATGGCACCGGCGACCGACGGCCCGGGGTCCCGCGCCTCCGCCCCTCGTGCGTCCACCTCCCGCGTCGTCGCGGATCCTCCGGCGTGGGCGGAGGGCGCCAGCGCGAAGGAGCCCGAGACGAGCAGACCGGCGGTGCACACCCCCAGCCACGCTCTCGAAGTTCTCCGGTACGCAGCTTTCATGGCCGCTCCTCCGCGTCGCGCGATAGGTGAGGGATCGTCAATCCGATGTTCTGAAAGTATTCCTAATGACCCGTCCGTGAACTCGGCTTTCCCCCGCTCGCTAGTCCATTGGAGGATTTGATCGCCCGGTTGGTGCACCGAGACGAAGGGCATGCCGTGCCGAGTTTTGACACCCGCGTTCCGGCCGTCCTCGTGCGGCTCGACCGGAACCCCTTTCACCACGGCACCCTCGGGGCGGTCCGCTCACTGGGCCGGGCGGGAATCCCGGTCCACGCCGTCGTCGAATCGCGGACCAGTCCGGTGGCCCGCTCCCGCCACCTCGGATCGGCCCGCCCCGGACCCGCCGACGCCTCCCCCGCGGAGCTGGCCGACTTCCTCCTGCGGGTCGGGGACGAGGTCTCCGAGGGCCCGTCGTCCCCGCTGCTCGCCGTTCCCCTGGACGACGTCACCGCGCTCGCCCTGGCCCGCCGCCGCGCCGAGCTGACCCCGCGCTTCCTGCTGCCCGAGCAGACCGAGGCGCAGTTGCTGCGGGTCGCCGACAAGGCGGCGCTCGCCGAGACCTGCGCGGCCCTGGGCCTGCCCCACCCCCGTACCGCGCTCCCCACCGGCGCCGACGAGGCCGCCGCCATGGCCCGGGCGCTCGGCCTGCCGGTGGTCGCCAAGTGGAGCCGGCCCTGGCTGCTGCCGGCCGGCGCCGGGCTGCGCAGCACGTCGATCGTGCGCTCGCTCGCCGAGGTGCGGGAGCTGTACGCCCGCTCCCCCGAGGCCGGCAGCCGGCTGCTGCTCCAGGAGCTCCTCCCGGCGGGCCGCGACCTGGACTGGTTCTTCCAGGGGTACGTGGACTCCGCGGGCCGCTGCCCGACCGGGGCGACCGGGCGCAAGGAGCGCGCCTGGCCCACCGGGGCCGGGCTGACCGCCGCGGGCCGCTGGACCGTGAACCCGGCCGTGGACCGGACGGCCCGGACCCTGCTCGACGCGCTCGGCTACCGGGGCGTGTGCGACCTGGACTTCCGGCTCGACCGGGCGACCGGCGCCTACCACCTGCTGGACTTCAACCCCCGGCCCGGCGCCCAGTTCCGGCTCTTCACCGACCAGGACGGCCTGGACGTGGTCCGGGCGCTCCACCTGGACCTCACCGGCCGCCCCGTACCCCCGCCCTCCCCCGCGTACGGGCGCCGGTTCGTGGCCGAGAACTACGCGCTGCTCTCGCTGCTCGCCGTCCCGCGCCGGCGATGGGCGGCCGAGACCGGCGGGGTGCGGCGGCGGACCGAGTGGGCGTGGTGCGCGGTCGACGACCCGCTGCCCGCGCTCGCCATGGGCCGCGCCTGGCTCGCGCACCTGCTGCGCAAGGCCCTGGGGGCGTTGCGGCGGCGGTGGACGTCCGACCGGGACACGACGAGGGCCGGCCCCGGGGAGCGGGTGCTCCCCGGGGCCGGCCCCGTGCCTGTCCGCGAACCGCGTCGGGTCAGTCGTTGGCGCAGACGTTGCCGAAGGCCGGGTTCAGCAGCGCGATGACGTTCACGCTGTTGCCACAGACGTTGACCGGGATGTGGATCGGGACCTGGATGACGTTGCCGGACAGGACGCCGGGCGAGCCGACGGCCGCACCCTCCGCGTCGGCGTCCGCGAAGGCGGGCGACGCCACACCCATGGCCAGGACGATTCCGGCGACGACGGCCGCAGCCTTCTTACAGTTCATTTCGTCTGGATCCTTTCCTCGGCGGAAGAATTCTCACGGATCTCGTGATGCCCGGTGAAGCGAGTTCTCCGGCCTCCGCTGTACACAACACAACGAACATCCCGCACAAAGGAAACCGGAATAACGCGGGCGGGGGTCGTTTCACCCCATTGCCCGCACGGAATCGCCCGCACGGAACAGGGCCGGCGGAGAACGTCACCGTTCTCCGCCGGCCCTGTCGCACGCGCCGCCGGTCAGTTGTTGCCGATGCCGTTCCCGGAGAGGACCGGGATGTCGTCCACCAGGTGCGAGAGCGCCTCGTCGCCCTTGGCCTGGGTGGAGTTCTCCGCGCACTGCTGGTTCTGCGGGGAGGACAGCACGTTGACGTCCTGGACGGTGATCGGGACGAGACCGACGAGGGATCCGAGGTTGCCCTTGACCGGGACGCCGAGGCAGAGCTTGTTCAGGGAGCCCTGGACCAGGGTGAGCTGGGGGCTCTGGTTGCCCGCGGTCTCCGAGTTGCCGAACGCCGAGGTGGCACCGTTGCCGCTGAGCGAGGTGGTGCCGGTGTCGTCGGCGATGGCCAGCGCCGGGGAGGCCGCCGCGGCAGAAGCGCCGACGACGGAGGCCGCAACAGCCGCAGCCGCCACAATCTTCTTGATCACGGTGATTCCGTTCCTGTTCCCACCAATCGACCTGATTGATGCGCCCGGCTCAACTGCCCTCGGAGGGTTAGGTTCCGGCGCTTCACCCGTTCGAAGGGCGCCTCTCTTCGCGCTGCCGCGTGCGCTCCGCCATGAGGGTGACACGGCGGAACCCCGGCGTCCGAACACCTGTTGATCAGGTCGCTCCCTGCACGGAGCAGGTTCTAGAAGGGAACTCCCGTGATCAAGAAGGTTATGGCCACCGCGGCCGCGGCCGTCTCCATCGTCGGCGCCACCGCCGCCGTGGCCTCCCCGGCGCTCGCCACCGGCAACGACACCGGCACCACCTCGTTCAGCGGCAACGGCGCCACCCAGGCGTTCGGCAACTCCGCCACCTACGGCAACATGAGCCCGCAGATGGCGCTGGTCCAGGGCTCCCTGAACAAGCCGTGCATCGGTCTGCCGGCCAAGGTCAACGCCGGTTCGCTGATCGGCCTCGTCCCGATCACCGTCCAGGACATCAACGTCCTGTCCTCCCCGCAGAACCAGCAGTGCGTGGAGAACTCCACCCAGGCCAAGGGCGACGAGCCGCTGTCGCACCTCCTGGAGGACATCCCGGTCCTGTCGGGCAACGGCGTCGGCAACAACTGACGTTCCCCGTACGCGCGTCAGGGGCCGCTCCCTCGGGAGCGGCCCCTTTCGTCGTCCTCGGTCCTTCGGGTCGTTCAGCGCGGCCAGACCGGAGCGGCCATCAGGCGCTCCCACTCCCGGTCCGGCATCCCCGGCACCGCGCGGCCCGCCTGCGTCCACTGCGCCACCAGGGCGGAGTAGAGGGGGAAGGGGGTGCGGTCGGCGGGGATCGGGTCGCTCACGTACCGGCTCTTCGGAATGAAGGCCATCCGTTCCCATTTCCCGGGATCCGGCGCCATCTTCGCTCCTTCCGCTGCGATTCCCGCATCATTACACAAAGGCCTCGGGAGAGTGATTCATCCCCTCCATGTCGCGTCGCGCACCTGTGTGCGAGCGGGTCGAAATACGGTGCGGTCCAGGGGATTTCGCTCATCTGCCCGTAGTCCGTCCGGTGGACTTCCCGGAACCTCCGGGGCCCCGACCTGTTGATCAGTGCGGCTCGGCAATCGGCGAGCCAGTATTCGAAAGGCCTGAACTGATGAAGAAGCTGTTCGCTACGGCTGCTGTGGCGGCGTCGGTCCTCGGCGCGACGGCGACGGGTGCCGGGCAGGCGCTCGCCATCGCCGACGACACCGGCACCACCTCGCTCAGCGGCAACGGTGCCAGCCAGGTGTACGGCAACTCCGCCACCTACGGCAACATGAGCCCGCAGTTGGCGCTGGTCCAGGGCTCCCTGAACAAGCCGTGCATCGGTCTGCCGGCCAAGGTCAACGCCGGTTCGCTGATCGGCCTGGTCCCGATCACCGTCCAGGACATCAACGTCCTGTCCTCCCCGCAGAACCAGCAGTGCGTGGAGAACTCCACCCAGGCCAAGGGCGACGAGGCGCTGTCGCACATCCTCAGCGACATCCCGGTCCTGTCCGGCAACGGCGCCGGCAACGGCTGAGCCTGCGGCCCCGGCTCCGGCGCGGCCCCGCCACCCCTCTTCGGAGGGGTGGCGGGGCCGTCCCCGTTCCGGGCCCTCCTCAGAGCTTCCGGCGCAGTGCCTCCGGGTCGGTGACCGGTGCGTCGCAGGTGAAGCGGCGGCAGACGTACGCGGCGGGCCGCCCGTCCACCAGCGGCCGGTCCCGCAGGAGCGGGAACTCCTCGCCGCCGGGGGCGCCGGTGGCGAGGACCGCGCCGGGGGTGGTGGCCAGGAGCGCGGTACGGCGCAGCTCCCGGAAGGCCCCGTCGTCGGGGGCGCCCACGACGGCGACCTCCCGGGGCCCGTCGAGGAGGGCCTCGGCGACGGCCAGGCCCCAGCCGATGAAGCGGGGCGCGCGCGGGCCGAGGGCCTTGACGACGCCGAGGGCCCCTTCGGCGGCGGCCCGGTGGGCCTCGGAGCCGGTGTGGGCCGCGTATGAGAGCAGGGCTCCGGCGGCGGCGGTCCAGCCGGACGGGGTGGCGTTGTCGGTGGGGTCCTGGGGGCGCCGGATGAGGGTCTCGGCGTCGTGGGCCGTGTCGTACAGCGCGCCGCCCTCGGCGGTGAAGCGGTCGAGGACGAGGTCGAGGAGGAAGCCGGCGAACTCCAGCCAGGCGCCCTCGCCGGTGACGGCGGCGAGGGAGAGGAAGCCCTCGGCGACGTCGGCGTAGTCCTCCAGGACGCCCGCGTTGGTGCCGGCCCGGCCGTCCTTGGACGTACGGGCGAGGCGGGCGCCCTCGTTCATGTGGACCCGGACGAGGAGGTCGGCGGCCTCGGTGGCGCGCTCGACCAGGTCGGGGCGGTCGAAGAGGGCGCCGGTCTCGGCGAGCGCGGCGATCGCGAGGCCGTTCCAGGCGGCGACGACCTTGTCGTCCCGGCCGGGGCGCGGGCGTTCGTCGCGGGCGGCGCGGAGCCGGTCCGCGATCGACGCGATCCGCTCGGCGTCGGCCACGCCCGCGTCCTGCGGGAGCTGGAGGACGGAGCTGCCCTCCTCGAAGGTGCCGTCCTCGGTGACGCCGTAGTGGGCGGCGGCGACGGCGGCGTCCTCGGCACCGAGCACCTCGGCGAGCTGCCCGGGGGTCCAGACGTAGTAGGCGCCCTCGACGTGCCTTCCGGTGCCGTCGTCGGAGTCGGCGTCGAGCGCGGAGGCGAAACCGCCCTCGGGGGTGCGCAGTTCCCGCACCAGGAAGTCGGCGGTCTCCAGGGCGACCCGGCGGGCCAGGTCGCTGCCGGTGGCCTTCCAGAGGTGCGCGTACACCCGGCAGAGCAGGGCGTTGTCGTACAGCATCTTCTCGAAGTGCGGGACCGTCCAGGTGCGGTCGACCGCGTAGCGGGCGAAGCCGCCGCCGAGCTGGTCGTAGATGCCGCCGCGGGCCATGGCCTCGCAGGTGTCGGAGACCATCTGGAGGGCGCCCTCGGAGCCCGTGCGGGCGTGGTGGCGGAGCAGGAACTCCAGGACCATCGACGGCGGGAACTTGGGGGCGCCGCCGAAGCCGCCGCTGGTCGCGTCGTACTCGCGGGTGAGGCCGAGCAGCGCCTGGGCGAGGTCCTGCTCGCCGGGGACGCCGTCGCCGCCGTAGGCGAGGGAGCGGCCGGCGAGCTCCTTGACGATCCGGTCCGCGACCTCGTCGACCTCCCCGCGCCGCCCGGCCCAGGCGTCCCGGACGCCGGTCAGGACCTCGGAGAAGGAGGGCATGCCGTGGCGGGGCTCGGGCGGGAAGTACGTACCGAAGTAGAAGGGGGCGGCGTCCGGGGTGAGGAACACGGTCATCGGCCAGCCGCCCTGCCCGGTGGCGGCCTGGACGGCCTCCATGTAGACGGCGTCGACGTCGGGCCGCTCCTCACGGTCGACCTTGACGGCGACGAAGCCGTCGTTGATCAGGGCGGCGGTGGCGTCGTCCTCGAAGGACTCATGGGCCATGACGTGGCACCAGTGGCAGGCGCTGTAGCCGACGCTCAGGAGGACGGGCACGTCGCGTCGTCGCGCCTCCTCGAACGCCTCCGGGCCCCACGGCCACCAGTCGACCGGGTTGTCAGCGTGTTGGAGGAGGTACGGGGAGGTCACACCAGCCAGCCGGTTCATACGGACATCGTCGCACGGTGGCCTTCCGGGGGCACGAACCCCCGTGGGCACGGCTCGCGTCCTCGAAGAGGGGCCGTGGAGCGGGGAGGCCGGCGCCGCGGGGGCCGTCCCTTCTCCCTCGCGCCGGAGCGCGTCGCGCAGGAGACTGGGGCCGTCTCGTCGGGCACGTGCGGAGGGGGAACGCGGATGAGGGTGAGTCACCGGGCCGAGGCCGAGAGGCTGTTGGAGCGGGTCGTGGCGGAGGAGGTACGCGGCGGGGGCCCGGCGGACGCCGGGGCGCTGCTCGCGCGGGGCCGGGCCGAGTGGGACGCGATGGTGGCGGGGGCGGGCCGGGAGTACGCGGAGTTCCTGCGGGCCGTGGAGGCCGCGGAGGCGGAGGGCGGGCGGGTTTCGGCGGGAGCGGAAGGCGGGCGGGGCGGCGGGGGCCGGGCGGGTGCGCCCGTGCTGGTCGCCGGGGTCGCGGCCGTCGCGGCGGTCGGTGCCGATCTGGCCCTCGGCACGTCGGCGGGGACGGCCCTCGGCGCGGGTGCCGTGGTGGCGGTGGCCGGGGCGGCCGCGACCGTGCTGAAGGCGACGTCCGGGCCCCGGGTGGCGGCCCCCGGGGACGTCGAGGAGGCGCGGGCGCGGTGGCTGGCGGCCCTGGAGAGCCGTGGGATACGGCCCTTCCTGGAGCGGGAGCGAGAGCGGGACCAGGAGCGGGTCGCCCCCGCCGTGCGGCCGTTGCGGGGGGTCGATCGGAGTGCCGCGGCCCGGAGCCGTACCGTCCTGGAGCGGTCCTTCGGGCAACTGCCGGAGCCCGTCGGGGCGTTCGCGGGGCGCCGGGAGGAGCTGGAGCGGATCGCCGGGTGGGTGCGGGAGGGCAGGGCCTCGGTGGGGACCCGGCCGACGGTGGTGCTCCTTCACGGGGTGCCGGGGTCGGGGCGCACCGCGCTCGCGGTCCGGGCCGCGCACGCGCTGCGCGACCGGTTCCGCGGGGCGTGCGTGGTGGACCTGCGGGGGAACGCCACCGCCGTGCCGGGTACGGCGGGCGAGGGGCCGGTCGCGACCCGGGAGGCGCTGCTGCACCTGCTGAACCGGCTCGGCGCCCCGCGCGAGCGGCTGCTCTTCCGGGAGGGCGCTCCGGTGGAGCAGCAGGTCCGGAGGCTCACGGAGCTGTACCACCGGCAACTGGCCGGGACGCCGGTGGTGGTGGTCCTGGACGACGCCGTGGACGCGGCCCAGGTGCGGGCCCTGCTGCCCGGGCGTTCGGAGAGTCTGGTCCTGGTGACCTGCCGGGAGCCGCTGGACCTCGGCCCGGACGTGCCGGCCGCCGTGCACGCCCTGGAGGTGGCGGCGCTCGACGCGGCCGGGGCGGAGGAGCTGCTGCGGGCGGCGGGCGGGGCGGGCGGCCCCGGGCCGTACGACGCGGAGGCCGCCGGGCGGATCCGGGAGCTGTGCGGCGGGCTCCCGCTGGCGCTGCGGGCGGCGGGTTCGCTGCTCGGGCGGCGGCCCGTGGACGAGGTGGCGGAGCTGCTCGGCCGGCCCGGCCGGGGCGCCGATCCCGTCGCACGCGCCCTGGACGCGCGCTACTCCCTCGACCTCGACGACGACTCCCGGCGGCTCCTGCGGCGGCTCGCGCTCGCCGGGCGGGCCTCGCTCGGCGCCGCGGCGGCCGGGGCGCTGCTCGGCGCGGACGGCGCCGAGGGGGCGCGGCTGCTGCGCGGTCTCGCCGACGCGGGGCTCCTGGACCACGTGCGCGGGGAGCGGTACCGGCTGCACGACGCGGTGCGCGGCTTCGCGGCGGCCCGGCTCCTCGACGAGGAGGACGCGACGGAGGCCGCGGCGGCGCAGGAGCGCCTCGTCCGCAACTACGCCGACCTGGCGGACGCGGTGATCCGGATGGTCGACGGCAAGATGTCGACCCGCGCCGACCGGTTCGGCGGACACGGCTTCGGCTCCCTGGAGGCGGCCCTGAGCTGGCTCGACGAGGAGACCAGCTTCATCACGGCGGCGCTGCGGCACAGCCGGGGCGTCGACCAGCGGACCGTCCTGGACCTGCTCGGCGCGCTCTGCGACTACTGCCTGCTGCGCGGCGACCTCTACCGGCTCGGGGAGATCGACGAGCTGGCCGCGTCCGTCGGGCAGGGGCCGCTGTCCCGTTCGGTGCGGTGGCGGACCGGCATCGCGGCCCGGCAGATCGGCGAGCTGGACAAGGCGCGCACCACCCTGGCCTCGGTCGTCTCCTCGTACCGGGAGGACCACCAGGACCCGGGCGCGGCCCTCGCGCTCTGCTCGCTCGGCATCACCCTGCACCACCAGGGGAAGCTCGCGGAGGCGGCGGACCGGCTGCGGGAGGCGCTCGCGCTCCAGGAGCCGGAGGCGCTGGCCGCCGACCGGGGCTGGACGCTGCACGCGCTCGCGGCCGTGGAGCGGGACCGGGGGCGGCTCGCGGAGGCGGCGGCGCTGCTCGACCGCTCCCTCGCGCTGCACCGGGCGCACGAGTCCCCGCACGGCGAGGCGTGGGCGCACTTCCAGTACGGACAGGTGCTGCTGCTGCGCGGTGACGTGCCGGGCGCCGGGACCGAGCTGCGGGCCGCCCTCAACGGGTACGGGCGGATCCACGACGGGCGCGGCGAGGCCTGGGCGCTGACCCAACTGGCCCGGGCCCGGCTCGCCGCCGGGGACGCCGAGCCGGCCGTGGAGGAGCTGCGCGGCGCCCTCGCCCGCCACCGGGAGCAGGAGGACGCGCGGGGCGAGGCGTGGACGCTGTACCACCTGGGGCACGCCCTGGAGGAGCGCGGCGACCGCGACGAGGCGGTGCGCGAGCTGGGGCGGGCGCGGACGATGTTCTCCCGGATGCGGGACGTGTACGGGCTCGCCGGCGCCCGGCACCACTCGGGCCGGGTCACCCGCGACCAGCTCGCGGCCCGCACGGGCGGTCTGCGGAACTCGGGCTTCGCCCGTCAGCTCCTCGTGGACGCGCGGGCGGACTACCACCGGATCGGAGTGGCCCACGGGGAGGCCTGGACCTGCCTGGAGCTGGCGGTCGTCGACGCGGGCAACGCGCGCGTGCCGCAGGCGCTGGGCCTGTGCGACGAGGCGCGGAAGCTGTTCGCCTCGTACGGCGACCTGCGCGGCGCGGACTGGGCCCGCTTCCTGCGCTGCACCCTGCTCCCGCACGCCGTCCCGGGCTCCCCGGAGCCGGGGACGGAGACGGCCCGCGAGGAGCTGGCGGCCCTGGTCGCGGACCGGCACCCGGCGCGCGACCCGCGCCTGGACGACTGCGCCGAGGCGTACGGCGCGGTCCTGGCGCGCGGCGTGGCCCCGGGAACGCCGTGGCAGGCCTGGGACCTGGGCCTGGTCCCGAACCGCCGGTCGCGGGAGGTGCTGGGGACACCGGGGGTGCCGGAGGCGCCGGGGGCGTAGGGCATCGGGCCGGGGCGTCGGGGCCTGTCCCGCCGGAGCCTCCACCGCCGGGGACCTCCACCGCCGGAGCCTCCCCCGCCGGAGCCGTGCCCCGCCCCGTACCGATCGCCGCCCGCCGGCGCAGAAGGTGCCGGGCGAGCGGATCGCGCGGACGCCCTCCGGGGCCCGTACCGCAGGGGTACGGGCCCCGGAGGGCGGAGCGGGGCGCCCGTGGTCCGGGAGCCGCTACTTCTTCGGGGTCTCGGCCGACGCCTTCGGCGCGGCCGCCGGGTCCGGGGCCTCCTCGAAGGAGACCCGGCCCATGTGGCGGTTCATCGACTTCATCAGCATCCAGACCGCCAGGGCCAGGACCGCGAAGACGACGAAGCCGAGGACGCCGGGGGTCACCTTGTTCTTGTCCAGCTCCTCGGCGGCGAAGGGGACAAGCTGGGTCAGTGCCAGGTGTGCGCTCATGTCAGGCATTGTCGCGGATGCCCGCGAAGAGATCTTCCTCGGGGAGGGAGGTCGGCACCAGCGCCTTGCTGAGCTCGTACTCCTCCGTCGGCCAGACCTTCCTCTGGATCTCCATGGGGACGCGGAACCAGCCGCCGTCGGGGTCGATCTGGGTGGCGTGGGCGATCAGCGCCCGGTCCCGGGTCTCGAAGAAGTCGGCGCAGGGCACGAAGGTGGTCAGGGTCCGCTCCTTGCGCTCGAACTCCTTCCAGCGCTCCAGCCACTCCCCGTAGGGGGACTCCAGGCCCTGGTCGAGGAGCGCCTGGTGCAGGGCCTCGGTCCGGGGGCGGTTGAAGCCCTGGTTGTAGTAGAGCTTCAGGGGCTGCCAGACCGGGCCGAACTCGTCCTCGGGGAACGCCTCGGGGTCGCCCGCGCCGTCGAAGGCCACCATCGTGATCTTGTGGGTCATGATGTGGTCGGGGTGCGGGTAGCCGCCGTTCTCGTCGTAGGTCGTGACGACCTGCGGACGGAAGGAGCGGATGCTGCGGACCAGCCGGCCGGCCGCCTCGTCGACGTCCTGGAGCGCGAAGCAGCCCTCGGGCAGCGGGGGCAGCGGGTCGCCCTCGGGCAGGCCCGAGTCGACGAAGCCCAGCCACTCCTGGGAGACGCCGAGGATCTCGCGGGCCGCGTCCATCTCCTTGCGGCGCACCTCGTGGATGTTCGCCTCGATCTCCGGGTCGCCCTGGAGCTTGGGGTTGAGGACCGAGCCGCGCTCGCCGCCCGTGCACGTCACCACCAGGACGTCCACACCCTCGGACACGTACTTGGCCATGGTGGCCGCGCCCTTGCTCGACTCGTCGTCGGGGTGGGCGTGAACGGCCATCAGTCGGAGCTGCTCAGTCAAGACTCGGTCCTCGGTGATCGGTCGCGGAGGGAGGTCTCTATAGTGACGGAATCGGGGGGCCGAAAATTCCGCCACCCCCGGCTTCGAGAGGATCGATCATGAGCGCGGTGCGAGAGCAGCCGCCCGAGGGTCGCTACGGGCGTTCCGCGGACGAGCGGGCCGACCGCAAGCTCAAGATCGTCGGATCCGTGCTCGGGGTCCTCTTCCTCGCCGTCCTGGGCTGGTTCGGCTGGTACTACGTCGTCGACAGCAGGATCAGCGCCGAGCTGATCAAGTTCGACGTGGTGAGCGCCTCCGAGGTCCAGGTGCACCTGGAGGTCCGCAAGGACGAGGGCACCGAGGGCGTCTGCACCCTGCGCTCGCGCTCCGAGGACGGGACCGAGGTGGCCCGCAAGGACGTACGGATCGTCGACCCCGCCGCCCGGGTCGACCAGGTCTTCTCCCTGCGCACCACCGCCCGCGCGACGAGCGCCGAACTGATCGGGTGTACGACCCGGTAGCGGTGGGTAGGGACCCGGTGACGAGTCCTGGCGGGTCACCACCGTGACCTGGGGCGACGCCATTCCGGTGGTGTATGTCCTCCCGCTTTCCGCCACTCATTGTTAGGCTCGTGGTTTCGCCCACCCGGGACAGCACAGCATTCCCGTGTAGGGCGATGCTTTGTATTCCCAGTACCTACGAGGAGCACCTGTGACCCAGACCAGCGACAACGTCACCTGGCTCACCCAGGAGGCGTACAACAAGCTCAAGGACGAGCTTGAGTACCTGTCTGGTCCCGCGCGCACCGAGATCGCCGCCAAGATCGCCGCCGCGCGCGAAGAGGGCGATCTGCGCGAGAACGGCGGGTACCACGCGGCCAAGGAGGAGCAGGGCAAGCAGGAGCTCCGGGTCCGTCAGCTCACCCAGTTGCTCCAGCACGCCAAGGTGGGCGAGGCCCCGGCGGACGACGGCGTCGTCGAGCCCGGCATGGTCGTCACGATCGCCTTCGACGGCGACGAGGACGACACCCTGACCTTCCTCCTCGCCTCCCGCGAGTACGCGAGCGGTGACGTCGAGACCTACTCGCCGCAGTCCCCGCTGGGCGTCGGCGTCAACGGCAAGAAGGCCGGCGACGAGGCCGAGTACGAGCTGCCGAACGGCAAGAGGGCCGCGGTGAAGATCCTCAGCGCGAAGCCGTACACCGGCTGAGACCCCCGCTCTTCCACGGAGGGCCGGACCCCGCGGGGTCCGGCCCTCCGTCGTGCGCGCGCCTCCGTACGATGAGGCCGCGCCGACGATCACGTCACAGGGGGGCGACGAGATGCTGGAACCACTGCGCGCGGACGCGCCGCGCCGGATCGGGCCGTACGAGGTCCTCGCACGGCTCGGAGCGGGCGGGATGGGCGAGGTGTTCCTCGCGAGGGGGACGGGGCTGCCGGAGACGGGGCCGGGTGCGGGTACGGGGTCTTTGGGCGCCGTCCCGGGTGCGGGTACGGGCGGGAGTGCCGGTGGGGGAGCCGCCGGGGCCGGTGAGGGGGCCTCCGGTGGAGGAGCCTCCCGGGACGGGGCCTCCGGTGGCGGAGTCTCCCGTGGCGGGGCCGCCGCGCCCCTCCCGGGCGTCTTCGTCGCCGTCAAGACCGTGCGGCGGGACGTCGCCGGGGAGCCCGCCTTCCGGGACCGGTTCCGGCGGGAGATCAAGGTCGCCGCGCTCGTCGACAGCCCGTACGCCGCCGCGCCCGTCGGCGGGGACGCCGACGCCGGGACGCCCTGGCTGGCGACCGAGTACGTCCCCGGGCCCAGCCTCGCGCAGGCCGTGCGGCGCGGCGGGGCGCTGCCCGTCCCCGCCGTGCGCGCGCTCGGCGCCGGGATCGCCCGCGCCCTGGCCGACCTGCACCGGGCCGGGGTGCTGCACCGGGACCTCAAGCCGGGGAACGTCATGCTCTCCGTCGACGGCCCCCGCCTCATCGACTTCGGCATCGCCCGCAGCAGCGCCGCCACCACCATGACCGCCACCGGCGTGATGGTCGGCACCCCCTCCTTCATGTCCCCCGAGCACGTGGCCGGGGCCCGGCGCGTCACGGCCGCCTCCGACGTCTTCTGCCTCGGCTCGCTGCTCTGCTACGCGGCGACCGGCGAGGCCCCCTTCGGCGACGGCCCCCTCGCCGCCGTCCTGTACCGGGTCTCGCAGGCCGACGCCGACCTGTCCCGGGTGCCGGAGGAGCTGCGCGGGACGCTCGCCGCCTGTCTGGCCGCGGACCCGGCGGACCGGCCGGCCCCGGAGCGGCTCGCGGAGCTGCTCGGGCCGGTCCCCGCGAAGGCCTTCCCGTGGCCGGAGGGCGTGCGGGAGCACATCGGGGAGTACGGCGGCGAGCTGGCGCGGCTCGTGGCGTCGGGCGGGCCGCTCCTGGAGGTGCCGGCCGGCTTCGGGCCGGTCGTCGTCCCGGACGTCCCGGGCCTCCACTCCGTACCGACGCTCGCCCCGGGGAGCCCGGCCGCCGGGCCCACCGCGCCCACCGCGCCCACCGGTCCTCCGCGCCGGGGCCGGCTGCTCGCCGCCGTCCTGGCCCTGGCGGTCGCGGCCGGCGGCACCGGCGCGTACCTGCTGTGGCCGCGGGACGGCGGCGGGGCGGCGGGGAAGGCGCCCGCGAAGGCCGCCGGGCCGCGGGTGCCGGGCGTCGACGACCGCGGCCCGGCCGACGGGTCCGGCTTCGTCGCGCAGAACGCGGCCCAGCGCCCGGCCGGCTGGAAGCCCTGGCGGGCGGAGCTGGGCGCGCCGGCGTTCGGCTGCTCGGCGGGCGAGGCGGCGCTCGTCTGCCGGACGACGGACGGGCGGTACGAGGCGCTCGACCCGGCGGGCGGGAAGCGGCTGTGGACCGCCGACCTGGTCGAGGACCCGCGCGACGACCGGAGCTTCATCGGCCCCACCGGCGGCGTCTTCGTCGCGGGCGGCACCGCCGTGCCCGCCGTCCACGGCCCGTACGCCGTCCTGCTCTCCGGCGGGCGCCTCCAGGTCCGGGACGCCCGGAGCGGCGCGGTGCGCTGGGAGAAGGAGGGCCCGTCGGGCGGCGGACTCGCGACCCGGCCCGTCGTGGCCGACGGCGCGGTCTTCGTCCCGACCGGCGACGACGCGGGCGGCCGGATGACGGCCTTCGCCCTCGCCGACGGGCGCGAGCTGTGGTCCAAGGCGCTCACCAACGCCGACCTCGCGCGGGTGGAGTACCGCGACTTCGAGCCGGTCGCCGCCGCGAACGGGCTCGTGTACGCGATGAGCGACGCCGGTTTCGTGGCGTACGACGCGAGGACCGGCGACCAGCGGGGCCAGGTGCCTTCGGAGGCCAAGGCGTGCGACGTCCTGCTCGTCCGGGGCCGGTACGCGTACTGCGCGCCGCTCGACGCGACGAACGAGGGCCCGCTCGTGCTCCACCGCCTGGACGCCGTGACGCTCTCCCCCGCCGGTCCGGGGCGGCTCGCGGTGCCCGCCGGGGTCGCGGAGTCGGGCGCCTGGCCGGCCGCCGTCTCCGACCGCGCCGCCGTCGTCCTCGACGCGGGCCCCCTGCCCTGGGCGGACTGGGGGAAGACGGACGCGCCCGCCGGGGTGTACGTCCTCGACCCGGCCACCGGCAGGTCCCTCGGCCACTACCCGGCCCCCGCGCTCACCTCGGCGGACGGCAGGCGGCAGCTCCTCTCGAACCCGCTGATCACGGGCAGCGCGCTGGTGTACGCGGACTTCTCGGCCCTGCGGGTGGTGCCGCTCGGCGCGGACGGCAGACCGGGGAAGGAGCGGGTCGTGCCGGTGCCGGGCGCGCCCGGGCCGCGCGCCGAGGAGGAGTACGACCGCCCGGCCGGGACGTACCTGGACCGCGAGGTCCGGCCGCCCCAGGTGCTGCCGCTGGGCGGGGTGGCCCACGTCGTGTACGACACCGGGGTCGTCGTCTCCGTCGAGCTCCCCCGCGAGGCCCTCGGCACGACCCCCGACCGGGCCGCCGGCCGGGGCACCGGTCAGACCGCCGACCGGACCGCCGACCAGACCGCCGGTTCCGCCGCCGGAGAGAAGGAGTAGGTCCCTTGCTGGAAGCCCTGCCCCCGGGGCGGCCGTCCCGGTTCGTCGGTCCCTACCGGCTGCTCGCCCGGCTCGGCGCGGGCGGCATGGGCGAGGTGCACCTCGCCTGCCGCGCGGACGCGCCGACGGCCGATCCGCACCGGATGGTCGCGGTGAAGACCGTACGGGAGGACCTGGAGGTCGACGGGGACTTCCGGACCCGGTTCCGGCGGGAGATCGCGGCGGCGCGGACCGTGGACGGGCCGGGGGTGGCGCGGCTCGTGGACGCCGGCCCGGACGCGCCCTCGCCGTGGCTGGCGACCGAGTACGTGCCGGGCCCCTCGCTCGCGGAGGCCGTCGTACGGACCGGGCCGCTGCCCGCCGGGGCCGTGCGGGCCCTGGGGGCGGCGCTCGCCCGGGCCCTGGCGGCCGTGCACGGCGTGCGGGTGCTGCACCGGGACCTGAAGCCGGCGAACGTGCTGCTCGGCGCGGCCGGGCCGAAGCTGATCGACTTCGGGATCGCCCAGGCCTTCGAGGCGACGGCCCTGACGTCGACCGGTCTGGTGGTGGGCTCGCCGGGGTTCATGTCGCCGGAGCACCTGGTGGGGAGCCGGGCGGTGGTGCCCGCGTCGGACGTGTTCTGCCTGGGGGCGGTGCTCGCGTTCGCGGCGAGCGGCCGGGGGCCGTTCCACGACGACGAGATGGCCGCCGTGGTGTACCGGATCAGCCGGGCGGAGGCCGGACTGGACGGCGTGCCGGAGGAGTTGCGGCCCGTCCTGGAGCGCTGTCTGCGGCTCGACCCGGCGGAGCGGCCCCTGGCGGCGGAGCTCGCGGCGCTCCTGGGCGGGGAAGCGCCGGAGCCCTTCCCGTGGCCGGGCGGGGTGCTGTCGCTGGTCGCGGAGTACCGGACGGCGGCACGGGCGGCCGGGGAGGCGGCGGCCTCGGGCGCGGGCGTGGCGGACCTGCCGACGCTCGGGCCCGTGGTGCCGTACTCCCCCACGGCGGTGCCGGACCGCCCGGTGGCCCCGGCCGCCGCCCCGGCGGGCCGGCCGCGCCGCTGGGGCGCCCTGGCGGCGGGCGCGGTGGCGGTGGCCGTCCTGGCGACGGCGGGCACGGTGCTCCTGAACCGAACGGACGCGCAGGGGGGCGGTCCGGGAACGCCGGGTGGACCCTCCGCCGGCGCGACCACGGCCCCGGCTCCGACCCCGGCCCCCGCCTCGCTGAGCCGGGTCGTCCTGCCGTACGGCGGCGCGGGCCGGGCCG
The DNA here is from genome assembly GCF_042868165.1 of Streptomyces sp. NPDC007872. NCBI lineage: Bacteria > Bacillati > Actinomycetota > Actinomycetes > Kitasatosporales > Streptomycetaceae > Streptomyces > Streptomyces sp. NPDC007872. Next base: position 654,094 of record NZ_JBIAEA010000004.1, on the reverse strand, counting down.
GTGACTTCGGCGCGGCGGGTACGGACCGGGCCTCCCGCCCGGCCGGCTGGTCGCCCTGGCGGGCCGAGGTGGAGCCGGGCGGCGGCGCCTGCGCGCTCTCCCCCCGGGTCCTGGTCTGCCCGGGGAACGGCGGCGCGGTCACCGCCCTGGGCGCGGCGGACGGCAAGGAGCGGTGGAAGGTGCCGGGGCGGGGCGAGGGGCTGCGCAGCGCGCCGCAGTACCCGGCGGTCGTCGGCGACACGGCGTACGTCACGGGGCCCGACGGGGTCGTCGCGTACGGGCTCGCGGACGGGAAGGAGCGGCGGCGCGTCCCCGGACCCGGGGGCGACTGGGCCGTGAAGGGCACCGACCTGCGGGACGGGGTCCTGTACTCCACGTACGTCAACGTGCGCGACGAGCGGACCGGCCTGGTCACGGCCGTGCGCCTGCGCGACGGGAAGGAGCTGTGGCGCTCGCCGCTCGACGGCCTGCCGGAGCAGCCGGTCGCGGGGGCCGGGCGGGTGTTCGTCCCGGTGGGCACGGCACCGGTGGCCCTGGACGCCCGCACCGGGAAGGTGGCGGCGCGCGGGGCGGAGTACTGCGGCGGCTTCGTCGTCCACGGGAAGAGCGGCACCGTGCTCTGCTCCGCCCGGCAGGACGGGACCGTCGGGGTCCTCGACGCCCGGACGCTGCGGACGGTGCGGACCCTGGGCTCCGGGGTCGCGGCCGGTCCCGCGGTGAACGACGCCGGGCTCGTCGCCCTCGTCGACGCGGAGGGCACGCTCTTCGCGTACGACCTGGAGAGCGGCCGGGAGCGGTGGCGGGTGGCGGGCGCCTCCGCGGACCGCGTCCACCTGGCGGGCGACCGGGTCGTGACCACGGACGAGGACGAGATCCGGACCTATCCGGCCGCCGGCCCCTTCCTGTCCACCGGCGAGGAGGAGTACGCGGTCTACCGGCTGAGCCTGCCCACCGGCTTCGCCTCCGAGGTCGCCGGGGAGCCGCTGGTCGCCGGGGGCGCCGCCTTCCTGCCGCTCCCCGGCGGCCTCGTCGTCTCCGGCTACCTGCCCTGACGCGGGACCCGGGCGGTCAGGACGCCGCCGAGCGGTACTTGCGGACCGCGAGGGTCCGGAAGAGGGCGATGATGAGGACCGACCAGATGACGGACGCCCAGACCGGGTGCTGCATGGGCCAGGCGTCGGAGGTCGAGACGCCGGGGTTGCCGAACAGCTCCCGGCAGGCCTGCACGGTGGCGCTGAACGGGTTCCACTCGGCGATGTGGCGCAGCCAGGGCGTCATCTGGTCCGAGTCCACGAACGCGTTCGAGATGAACGTGACCGGGAAGAGCCAGATGATGCCGCCCGAGGTGGCGGCCTCCGGGGTGCGGACGGAGAGGCCGATCAGGGCGCCGATCCAGGTGAAGGCGTAGCCGAGGAGGAGCAGCAGGGCGAAGCCGCCCAGGACCCGGCCGGCATTGGTCGGCTCGGCGGAGCCGGTGCGCCAGCCCACGAGGAGGGCGACGACCGCGAGGACGACCAGCGTGACGGAGGTCTGCACGAGGTCGGCGACGGTGCGGCCGGTGAGGACGGCGCCCCGCGCCATCGGCAGGGAGCGGAAGCGGTCGATGATCCCCTTCTGCATGTCGTCGGCGATGCCGGCCGCCGATCCGGCCGTGGCGAAGGTGACGGTCTGCGCGAAGATGCCCGCCATCAGGAAGTCCTTGTAGACGCCGGCGTCGGTGGTGCCGCCGATCGTCATGGACCCGCCGAAGACGTACGTGAAGAGCACCACGAACATCACCGGCTGGATGAGCCCGAAGAGGATCATCTCGGGGATCCGGGTCATCCGGATGAGGTTGCGCCTCGCGACGACGAGGGAGTCGCCGACGGCCTGGGCGACGCCCCCGCGCGGCTGCGGCGCCCGGGCCGGGGCCTCGGTGGTCACGGTGCTCACTTCGCCTCCTCCTTCGTGGGGTGCTTGCGGCCGCGGCCGCCCTGCCCGTCCGGGGCGCCGTCCTCCTTCGCCTCCTCCTGCTCGGCCGCGTGGCCGGTGAGGGAGATGAAGACGTCGTCGAGGGTGGGGCGGCGCAGGCCGATGTCGTCGATCTCGACGCCGACGGCGTCCAGGTCGCGGATGACCTCGGCGAGCAGCTTGGCGCCGCCGGTGACGGGGACGGTGAGCCTGCGGGTGTGCTCCTCGACGGAGACCTCGCCGTGCCCCGCGTCCGCGGTGGTGCCGGTGTGTGCGGCGCCGTAGCGGCCGAGGACCTCCCGGGCGCCGGTGAGCATCTCCCGGTCGCGGACGACGACCTCGACGCGCTCGCCGCCCGTCCGGGCCTTGAGCTGGTCGGAGGTGCCGCGCGCGATGACCCGGCCGTGGTCGACCACGCAGATGTCGTGGGCGAGGTGGTCGGCCTCCTCCAGGTACTGGGTGGTGAGCAGCAGGGTCGTACCGCCGGCGACGAGCTCCTTGATGACCTCCCAGAGCTCCTGCCGGTTGCGCGGGTCGAGGCCGGTGGTCGGCTCGTCCATGAACATGACCGGCGGGGAGACCACGAGCGCGGCCGCGAGGTCGAGGCGGCGGCGCATGCCTCCCGAGTACGTCTTGGCGGGCCGGTCGGCGGCCTCGGCGAGGTGGAACCGGTCGAGCAGCTCGCCCGCCCGCGTCTTCGCCGCCTTCGCCTTCATCTGGTAGAGCTGTCCGACCATCTGGAGGTTCTCGCGGCCGGTGAGGTACTCGTCGACGGCCGCGAACTGGCCGGAGAGGCCGATCGAGCGGCGCACCTCGTTGGGGTGGGCGAGGACGTCGATCCCGGCGACGACGGCCCGCCCGCTGTCGGGCCGCAGGAGGGTCGTCAGGACGCGCACGGTGGTGGTCTTTCCCGCACCGTTCGGGCCGAGCAGACCCAGGACGGTGCCCTCGGGCACGTCCAGGTCCACCCCGTCCAGGGCTCGTACGTCGCCGAAGGTCTTCACCAGACCCTCGGCGTGGATCGCGCCTGGCATGTGGGTACTCCCAACGGATCGGGGCTTTTTCCCACCGATCCTAGGTTTGGGGAACGGCCCGCGCCCACCGAATAAGTGATCTGCGACACAAGCCGAGGTCAGGAGCGTGCGGGGGTCGGCCGAGGACCGCGTACCCGGCGTACGGCGGTCAGCCCAGGACCGTGTACCCGGCGTCCCGCAGCGCCTCCGTCACCTCCCGGCAGTGCTCCGGGCCCTTCGTCTCCAGGTGCAGCTCGACCTCCGCCTCGGTCAGGCCGAGCCTCGGGTCGGTCCGCACGTGGCTGACGTCCAGGACGTTGGCGTCGACCACCGTCAGGGCCGCGAGGAGCGACGCGAGCACCCCCGGCCGGTCCGTCACGCGCAGCCGCAGGCTCAGGTAGCGGCCCCCGGCGGCCATGCCGTGCCGCAGCACGCGCTGGAGGAGCAGCGGGTCGACGTTCCCGCCGGAGAGGACCGCGACCACCGGGCCCCGGAAGGACTCCGGGTCGGAGAGCAGGGCCGCGACCGGGCTGGCGCCCGCCGGTTCCACGACCAGCTTGGCCCGCTCCAGGCAGAGCAGCAGGGCGGAGGAGAGCGCGTCCTCGGAGACCGTGCGGACCTCGTCCACGTACTCCCTGACCAGGTCGAACGGCACGTCGCCGGGGCGCCCCACCCTGATGCCGTCGGCCATCGTCACCGGCGACTCGACGACCACCGGGTGCCCGGCGGCCAGCGAGGGCGGATAGGCGGCGGCGCCCTCGGCCTGCACCCCGATCACCTTCACGTCCGGGCGCAGCGACTTCACCGCGAGCCCGATGCCGGCCGCGAGCCCGCCGCCGCCGACGCCGACCACGATCGTGCGGACCTCGGGGCACTGCTCCAGGACCTCCAGGCCGACCGTGCCCTGCCCGACGATGACGTCGGGGTGGTCGAAGGGGTGGATGAGGACGGCGCCGGTCTCCCGCGCGTACTCCTCCGCCGCCGCGAGCGTCTCGTCCACGACCTGTCCCTGGAGCCGGACCTCGGCGCCGTACTCCCGGGTCGCCGCGACCTTCGGCAGCGGGGCGCCGACCGGCATGAAGACGGTGGCGCGCACGCCGAGCAGTTGCGAGGCGAGCGCGACGCCCTGCGCGTGGTTGCCCGCGGAGGCAGCGACGACCCCGGCGGCCTTCTCCTCGGGCCGCAGCCCGGCGATCCGCACGTACGCCCCGCGCAGCTTGAAGGAGCCGGTGCGCTGGAGGTTCTCGCACTTGAGGTGGACCGGCGCCCCCACCAGGGAGGACAGGTGCCGGCTGCCCTCCATCGCCGTCACGCGGGCCACCCCGGACAGCATCTTCTGGGCCCCGCGCACGTCGTCGAGCATCAGCCGGTGCAAGGGGTGTGGTGTACGGAAGCTCATGACAGCAAGTCTCGCAGCTCACGGCCCTGATGACCGCCCGGCGGACGGGCCCCGGAACGGGTTTGGACGGGCCCGGTACGGACCCCGTCGGGTCCGCGTACTCTGTCCCCCACCGTCCGACCGCTCCCGCACGAGAGAGACCCCCAGCCATGCCCCCGTCCCAGGACATGACGACCGCTCTCGACCCCGGTCTCCTCGACGCCCTCCAGCACCAGGTGGCCGTCTTCGCCCGCCGGGCCGAGCAGACCCGCCTCGGCGGCACCGGCCAGCTCCGCAACTCCATGGACCGGGCCGCGTACCTGCTCCTCAACCGGCTCGACCGGGAGGGCCCGATGGGCGTCAAGGCGCTCGCCGCGGGCATGGGGATCGACTCGTCGACGGTCACCCGCCAGGTCGCCCCGCTCGTGGACACCGGCCTGGTGAAGCGCACTTCGCACCCGGAGGACGGGCGGGCGGTCGTCCTCCAGCTCTCGCCGCGCGGGCTCGCGCGCCTGGAGGAGGTCCGCGCCTCGCGCCGCCAGTTGATGGTGGAGGTCACGGAGGGCTGGACGCCGGAGGAGCGGGAGGCCTTCTGCACCCTGCTCACCCGCTTCAACACCGCCCTGTCCGCACGCCAGTCGGCGCACACGGGCCAGGCGCCGGCGGACTCCGGGGGCGCGGACGGGATCACGGGCGGGGCCATGGGCGGGGTCACGAGCGGGGCCACCGGCGAGGTCACCGGCGGAGGCGAGCCGGCCCCGGCCTCCTGACCGGTCGGCCCGCTCCTTCCCCCGACTCCGCCCCCGGCCCAAGCCCCGACCCCAACCCCGGTCCCCACCCCGGCCCCGCCCCCGACTCCTCGCTCCCGACCCCTTGACCCCGTCCCCGCGCTGTCGTCGGATGAGGAGGTGCGAGAGCGGCGGAGCGGCCGGGACGTCCGACGCGCCCCGCGCGCCCGGGAGTTCGACGCGTTCGCGGCCGGGGCGGCGGGGCGGCTGCTGCACGTCGCGACCCTCCTGACGGCCGAGACCCGCGCCCGGAACCCGTACGCCCGCGCCCTCCTGACGCACGCCCTCGCGCAGACGTACGCGGCGGAGAACGCGATGCGCGACGACGACCCGTACGCGTACGCGCGCGGCGCGCTCGCGGACCGCTTCGCGCGCACCGCCCGCCGCCACCGCGGCGGCCACGGCGGCGCCCTGGCGGCGCTGAGTCCCCGGGAGCGGCTCGTCGTCGTCCTGCGGCTGTACGAGGGGATCGCGGAGGAGCAGGTCGCGGCGCTGCTCGGGGTGACCGAGGCGCACGTCCTGGCCGTCTGCTCCCGCGCGGTCGCCGCGCTGGGCGGCGGTCCCGCGCGGCGCCGGGAGGACCGGGAGACGACGGTCCGGCGGCTCCTGGACTCCCCGCACCCGCCGGTCCCCCGCGACCTCGTGCCCCGGGCGGCGGTCCTCGGCGGGAGGCGGTTCCGCAGGGCCCGGCGGGCCCGGCGCCTGCTGTGGACCCTGGCCGCGCTCGCCCTGCTGGCGTTCGTGGTGTGGGCGTCGGCGGCCCGCCCGTGGGAGCCCCCGCCGACCGGGACGACGCCACCGCTCGAAGCCTGGTGAGGACGGATCTAGGCTGGGAGGGAGACGGCACGCGTACGGGTGCCGAGGAGGCTGTCATGACCAGGAAAGTCGCCGACTGCCGCAGGACGCCGAGCGTCATGAACTGCACCCTCACCATCACCGGTGAGGAGGAGGAAGTGGTGCGGGCCGCCGCCGAGCACGCGGTCTCCGTCCACGGCCACGAGGACACCGCCGAATTGCGGGCGATGGTCCGCGCGGAGCTGGAGGACGAGAAGGTCCCGGCCTGAGGACGGGGGAACGGCCGGGCGGGACCGTTCGAGGTCCCGCCCGGCCGTTCCCCCGCGGCTCTAGCCCAGCGCCCGGCGCAGGTCGGCGAGCAGGTCGTCGGCGTTCTCGATGCCCACCGAGAGGCGGACGAGGTCGGCCGGGACCTCCAGGGCGGAGCCCGCGACGCTCGCGTGGGTCATCCGGCCCGGGTGCTCGATGAGGGACTCGACGCCGCCCAGGGACTCGCCCAGGGTGAAGAGCTTCGCGCGGTTGCAGACCTCGACGGCCGCCTCCTCGCCGCCCTGCACGCGGAAGGAGATCATGCCGCCGAAGGACCGCATCTGCTTGGCGGCGATCTCGTGGCCCGGGTGCTCCGGGAGGCCCGGGTAGAGGACCTGGGTGACCTTCGGGTGCTGGGTCAGCATCCCGGCGACCTTCTCGGCGTTCTCGCTGTGCCGGTCCATGCGCACGGCGAGGGTCTTGATGCCGCGCAGCACGATCCACGAGTCGAACGGTCCGGCGACCGCGCCCATCGCGTTCTGGTGGTACGCCAGCTCCTCGCCGAGGGCCGCGTCGGCCGTCACCAGGGCGCCGCCGACGACGTCCGAGTGGCCGCCCATGTACTTGGTGAGCGAGTGCACGACGACGTCCGCGCCGAGCGCCAGCGGCTGCTGGAGGTAGGGCGAGGCGAAGGTGTTGTCGACGACGAGCTTCACGCCGGCCTGGCGGGCGACGCCCGCGACGGCCTCGATGTCGGTGATGCCGAGGAGCGGGTTCGAGGGGGTCTCGACCCAGACCAGCTTCGTGCGGTCGTTGATCGCGTCCCGCACGGCGGCGACGTCGGAGGTGTCGGCGACCGAGAAGTCCACGCCCCAGCGCTCGACGACCTTGGCGAAGAGCCGGAAGGTGCCGCCGTAGGCGTCGTTCGGGATGACGACGTGGTCGCCGGGGGCCAGCAGGGCGCGCAGCAGGCAGTCCTCGGCGGCGAGGCCGGAGGCGAAGGCGAGGCCGCGCCGGCCGCCCTCCAGGGCCGCCAGGTTCTCCTCCAGGGCGGTGCGGGTCGGGTTGGCGCTGCGGCTGTACTCGTAACCGCCGCGCAGCCCGCCCACGCCGTCCTGCTTGTACGTGGACACCTGGTAGATGGGCGGCACGACCGCGCCGGTCAGCGGGTCGGCGGTGTTGCCCGCGTGGATCGCGCGGGTCTCGAAGCTCTGGTGGGTGTGCTGGTCGCTCATGGTCCAGGAGCGTAGTGCCGCGGGACCTCCGGTGCCGCGTTCGTCTTATGGGGTGTCCTGGACAATGGACACATGGAGATTCTCTGGTTCCTCATCGCGCTCGGGCTGCTGTTCGGCGTCCTCGGCCCCTACGTGCTGCGCCGCAGGGGCGGCGGCATCCGGCTGGCCGCGCCGGGGGCGCCCGACGCGGCGGACCCGGCGGCGTACGGGTTCGTGCCGCAGGAGGACCAGGACGTGCGGCTGCCGGGGGCGGACGAGGACCTGCTCGACGTGCTGAACGTCGTGCAGGCCACCCAGGACTGGAAGGCGGCCTCGCAGCTCCTCGCCGGCACCGGCAAGGACGGCGAGGTGCGCTGGCAGCGCGTGCAGGCGTTCGCGGGCGCGGCCTCCCTGGAGCTCCAGGAGCGGCCGGGCGTCGGCGGGGCGTGGCTGCGGGCCTGGCGGGCGGACGCGCCGAAGGACCCGGGCGGGGCGGCGGTGCACGCGGAGTTCCTGGTGCAGCAGGCGTGGCGCTCCTCGTCGGCCGGGACCGACGACTTCCGGATCATCCTGGAGGAGGCGCTGAAGGTCACCGAGGAGGCGGCGCTGCTCGCCCCGGGCGACCCCGTCCCGTACATCACTCAGCTCGCGGTGGCGCGCGGTCTGGGCTACGGGCACGAGCAGTTCGACCAGGTGTGGGCGAAGGTGATCGACCGGGCGCCGCAGCACATGGGGGCGCACCTGGCGGCCCTGCACTACTGGTGCGAGAAGTGGCACGGTTCGCGCGAGGAGGCCGACCACTTCGCGACGACGGCCGCGGCGCGCGCCCCGCGCGGCTCGCTGCTCGCCGCGCTGCCGCTGTTCGCGGTGCACGAGCACGTGCCGGACGTGGTGCTCGTGCAGGACTTCTTCCGTACGCGGGTGGTGGCGAAGGCGGTGGAGGGCGCGCTGTACGCGGTGCACTCGGCCCGCCCGGACGACCCGGTGCAGGCGCACGTCCGCCACCTGCTGATCTGGTTCCTGGTGCGGGGCGAGCGCTGGGCGGAGGCCATGCACCAGCTCGTGAAGGTGGACGGGCACGTGGGCGCGGTGCCGTGGACGCTGAGCGCGGACCCGGCGGCGGAGTACACGGTCTTCCGGAACCTGGCGGTGGCGGGGTACGAGGCGAACGGCGGCAGCCCGCTGACGCTGCCGCGCTGACCGGGCGGGCGGACGGGGGAATCCCGGCGTCCCCTCCCTTGTTGTGCGAACTGCCGACGACCGTCGAGGAGAGATGCAGCATGTTCCTGTCCCGCACCCCCGTCCTCCCCACCCCCGAGCAGGCCCTGCCCGGCCGCGCCGAGCCGGAGTTCTCCGTGCCCGCGCGCCACACGGTCCTCGGCAACCCGCTCGCCGGCCCGTACCCGGAGGGCCTGGAGGTCGCCGACTTCGCCCTGGGCTGCTTCTGGGGCGCCGAGCGCAAGTTCTGGCAGGCCGACGGCGTCTGGACGACCCTCGTCGGCTACCAGGGCGGCTTCACGCGGAACCCCTCCTACGAGGAGGTCTGCTCGGGCCTGACCGGTCACACGGAGGTCGTCCGGGTGGTCTTCGACCCGTCGGAGGTCTCGTACGAGTCGCTCCTGAAGCTGTTCTGGGAGTCCCACGACCCGACGCAGGGCTTCCGCCAGGGCAACGACGTGGGCACCCAGTACCGCTCGGCGGTCTACACCCACTCCCCCGCCCAGGCGGCGGCGGCCGAGGCGTCCCGCGAGGCCTACCAGAAGGTCCTGACGGGCTCGGGCTACGGCGAGATCACCACGCACGTCCTGCCGGCCGACGACCGCCCGTTCTACCCGGCGGAGGCCTACCACCAGCAGTACCTGGACAAGAACCCGGCGGGCTACTGCGGCATCGGCGGCACGGGCGTCTCGTGCCCGATCGGGGTGGCGAAGGCGGACGGCTGAGCCCGTGCCGGGCGGCCCCGACACCGGGGGCCGCCCGGCGCGAGCAAGCCCTAACCCTGCTTGATCGCGGAGACGTCGAACTCCAGGACGATCTTGTCGCCGACCAGCACGCCGCCGCCCTCCAGGGCGGCGTTCCAGGTGATGCCGAACTCCTTGCGGGAGACGGTCACCGAGCCCTCCAGGCCGACGCGCAGGTTGCCGAAGGGGTCGACGGCGTTGCCGGTGTACTCGAAGTCGATGGTGACCGGCTTGGCGGTGTCCTTGATGGTGAGGTCGCCGGTGACCCGGTACTCGGTGTCGGACTTCCGCTCGACCCCGGTGGTGCGGAAGGTGATGTCGGGGAAGTTCGGCGCGTCCAGGAAGTCGTTGGTGCGCAGGTGCTGGTCGCGCTGCTCGACGCCGGTGTCGATGCTCTGGGCCTTGATCACCACCTGACCGGTGGACCGGGCCGGGTCGGCGCCGTCCAGGTGCGCGGTGCCCTCGAACTCGTGGAAGGCGCCGCGCACCTTGGTCACCATGGCGTGGCGGGCGACGAAGCCGATCCGGGTGTGGGTCGGGTCGAGGACGTAGTCCCCGGTGAGCTCGGCGAGCGGGACGGTCATGGCCAACTACCTCCGTGGGATCCGGATCCCGGCGGCGGCCCGCCCGGATCGTTCCCGGCCCACGCTAGGAGGACGCCCCGCCCCGCCCCGGCCGAACGCGCACGGCCGCGGAGGATTGCACCCTGACCGGTGACCCCGGACCGCCGTCCTGCCGCCGTCATCCCGCCGCCCTCAGCGCGGCCGTCGTCGTCGCCGGGTCGTAGTCCTCCGGGACTCCGTCGATCAGGAGGACGTCGCCGGTCATGTGTCGGGTGCGGAGGGGGATCAGGGCCCGGTAGGGCTCGGAGGCGTACCAGGTGCGGGCGTGCTCGTAGGTGGGGAAGGCGATGATCACGAGGGCGCCGGGCCAGGTGCCCTCCGGGACCTCGCGGGCGGGGGCGCCGTGGACGAGGAAGCGGCCTCCGTGGGGGTCCAGGGTGGCCTGGACGCGCTCCATGTACGTGAAGACCTCCTCGTCGAGGACGGGCTTCGGGTGCAGGTTCGCGAGGGCGTATGCGGTCATGGGGACAGCGTGCCGGGGCGTGCCGTACGGGTCGATTACCCCCGGCGTCATGCCCCGGCGGCCGTGTGCGGGCGCGTCAGATGGTCGACGCGTCGATCACGAAGCGGTAGCGGACGTCGCTGGCGATCACCCGCTCGTACGCCTCGTTGATCCGGTCCGCGGCGATCACCTCGATCTCGGCGCCCAGGCCGTGCGCGGCGCAGAAGTCGAGCATCTCCTGCGTCTCGGCGATGGAGCCGATCATCGAGCCGGCGAGGGTCTTGCGGCCGCCGATCAGCGAGAACAGGTTGACCTCGACCGGCTCCTCGGGCGCGCCCACGTTCACCAGGGCGCCGTCCGTGCGCACCAGGCCCAGGTAGGCGTCGAAGTCGAGCGGCGCCGAGACCGTGGAGACCACCAGGTCGAAGGTGCCGGCGAGCGCGGTGAAGGTCTCCGGGTCGCTCGTCGCGCGGTAGTGGTCGGCGCCCAGCCTCAGGGCGTCCTCCCGCTTCTTCTCGGACTGGCTGAGGACGGTCACCTCGGCGCCGAGCGCGTGCGCGATCTTGACGCCCATGTGGCCGAGGCCGCCGAGGCCGACGATCGCGACCTTCTTGCCGGGGCCGGCCTGCCAGTGGGCGAGCGGCGAGTAGAGGGTGATGCCGGCGCAGAGCAGCGGGGCGGCCTCGTCGAGGCCGATGCCCTCGGGGATGCGCAGGGTGTAGTTCTCGTCGACGACGATGTGGGTGGAGTAGCCGCCGTAGGTCGGCTCGCCGTCCTTGTCGCGGGCGTTGTACGTGCCGGTGCCGCCGGTGACGCAGTACTGCTCCAGGCCCTGGCGGCAGTGGTCGCACTCCCGGCAGGAGTCGACGAAGCAGCCGACGCCGACCCGGTCGCCGACCCGGAACTTCGTGACGCCGGGGCCGGTCTCGGCGACGACGCCGGCGATCTCGTGGCCGGGGACCATCGGGTAGATGCCCTCGCCCCAGCCGTCGCGCGCCTGGTGGATGTCGGAGTGGCAGATGCCGGCGTACTTGATCTCGATGAGGACGTCGTGCTCGCCGACCGGGCGGCGCGGCACGGTGGTGCGCTCCAGCGGGGCGTTGGCGGCGGGTGCGGCGTAGGCGGGGACGGTGGTCACGTTCGTGGTCATGGCTCCGAGCCTGCCCGGGAAAGCCGCCCTCACCCAGACACCTGTTCTACCTACGACTGCCGTGCCTACCACTGGCAGGGTCAGGAACGTACGTCCGCGGGCCCGGTCCTGCGGCGATAATGGGGTCGTATGGACCCCAGTGCCGAACTCAGTGAATTCCTGCGCTCCCGCAGGGCCCGGCTGAAGCCGCAGGACGTGGGGCTGCCCGAGTTCGGGCGGCACCGGCGGGTGCCGGGGCTGCGCCGCGAGGAGCTGGCGCAGTTGGCCGGGGTCTCGGTGGCGTACTACACCCGGCTCGAACAGGGCAACGGCCGCAACGTGTCCATGGAGGTCCTGGACTCGATCGCGCGGGCGCTGCGCCTGAGCGACAGCGAGCGGGCGCACCTGACGCACCTGGCGAAGCCGACGGTGAAGAAGCGGCAGCGGGCGGCGATCTCCCGTCCGCAGCAGGTGCGGCCGGGGATCTCGTACCTGCTGGAGACGATGGACGGGGTGCCCGCCGTCGTCCTGGGGCGCCGGCTCGACCTGCTCGCCTGGAACCGGATGGCGCGGGCGCTGCTCGGCGACTTCGCCGCCTGGGAGCCGCACGAGCGGAACATGGCCCGGATGGTCTTCCTCGATCCGAACGCGCGCTCGCTCTACCTGGACTGGGAGTGCAAGGCGACCGAGGTGGTGAGCGTGCTGCGGCTGTACGCGGGGTGCTACCCGGACGATCCGCACCTGCTGGCGCTCGTGGGCGAGCTGTCGGTGCGCAGCGAGGAGTTCCGCTCGCTGTGGGCGGCGCACACGGTGGCGGACAAGGGGCACGGCACGAAGCGGATGCGGCATCCGCTGGTGGGCGAGATGACGTTGTCGTACGAGACGCTGAAGGTGTCGGGCGACGATCCGGACCTGGTGCTCGTGACGTACCACGCGGAGCCGGGCACGCCCTCGGCGGAGGCGCTGCGGCTGCTCGCGCAGTGGGGCGTGGACGAGGCCGTGGACGCGCGGTAGGGCCGGACGCGCACGCGAGAGGGCCCCTCCGGGTGGAGGGGCCCTACTCGTGCGTGCGCGGACCGGGCGGGTCAGACCGCCGAGCCGGCCTTCCACTCCGACCAGCTCATGTTCCAGCCGTTGAGGCCGTTGTCGGGGGCGATCGTCTTGTCCTTGGAGTTCTTGACGATCACGACGTCGCCGATGAGCGAGTGGTCGTAGAACCAGGCGGCCGACTGGTTCGGGTCGCCGGCGCCCTTGACGTCGTTGAGGCCCACGCAGCCGTGGCTGGTGTTCGTGGAGCCGAAGATCGAGTCCGGGCCCCAGTAGTTGCCGTGGATGAAGGTGCCCGAGTTGGACAGGCGCATGGCGTGCGGCACGTCCTTGATGTCGTACTCGCCCTTGCCGTCGTCGTCGGTGAAGCCGACGGTGGCGCCGTTCATCCGGGTCTCCTTGAACTTCTCGGAGATCACCATCTGACCGTTGTAGGTCGGGTTCTCCGGGGAGCCGGCGGAGACCGGGATGGTCTTGACCGTCTTGCCGTCCTGCTTGACCGTCATGGTCTTGGTGGCGACGTCGACGGTGGAGACCTGGTTGCGGCCGATCTTGAAGGTGACGGTCTTCTGCTGGACGCCGTAGACGCCCTCGGCGCCCTCGACGCCGTCGAGGTTCAGCTTCAGCGTGACGGTCGAGCCCTCGGTCCAGTACTTGTCGGGGCGGAAGTCGAGGCGCTGGGTGCCGAACCAGTGCCCGACGACCTCCTGGCCGGAGCTGGAGGTGACGGTGACGGCGCTCTGGACGGCCTTCTTGTCGGTGATCGCCTTGTTGAAGGTGATCGAGACCGGCATGCCGACGCCGACGGTCGAGCCGTCCTCGGGCGTGAAGTTGCCGATGAAGCTGTTGGCCTGCGAGACGGTGGTGAAGGAGGAGTTCTCGTGGGCCACCAGGCCCTCCGCGTCCGCGGCGGTGGCGGTGATCCTGTAGACGGTGGCCCGCTTGAGCGCGACGGTCGGCTTCCAGCTCAGGCCGTCGGCCGCTATCTCGCCCTTGACCGCGTCGCCCTCGGCGGAGGTCATGACGACCTCGGTGAGCTTGCCGTCGGCGACGGTGACCTTGGCGTCGTTGTTGATGGAGGCGTTCTGGGCACCGTTCTTCGGCGAGATGGTGATCCTGGCCTTCGAGGTCTTCTGCGCGGCCGCCTCGTCGACCTGCTCCTGGGACTGCGGGGTCGCGGTTCCGGAGGCGCCGCTGCCGCCCTTGTCGCCGTCGTCGCACGCCGAGAGCACCAACACACCGCTGAGCACGACAGCCGCGGCGGCCAGGCTCCTGCGGCGCTTGCCGTCCGTCATCACACGCTTCTCCATCGTCGCCGATTCCCTGTGAACGATTGCTTCCCTACCCATCACAACCCGTTCGGTGCGGGAACCGGACGGTTTGTGGGGAACACCACTGATCGACACGCGCCGGCGGAGCGTTCGGTTCCCCACCGTGCGCCCGGTGGCGCGCGGCGGCCCCGGGACGGTGCCCCGGGGCCCGCGAGCAGGGAGGACACCGGCCTCACGGCCGGTCGTCGTCCTCCTCCGCCCCATCTTCCTCTCCGAGCTCCCATTCCAGCGCATCGGGGTCGTAATCGACCTCCTCGCTGCTCCAGGACGCCTGGACCATCTCGATGCCGGGGACGTCGCGGATCAGGTCGAAGGGCTCGACGAGGTACGCGAGGGCCTCGGCGGCGTCCTCGCGCGCGGCGGCGCGGGCGTGCGTCCGCTCCTCCTCGGGCATGAACTCGTCGGCGCCGATCCGGGCCTCGGCGGCCTCGGCCAGTTCGGCCGGCCCGTCGACCTCCAGGACCACATCGACGCGAAGACGTACATAGCGTGCGGTGTCAGAAGTACTCATGGGTCGGAGCGTAGGGGTCCGGAGGGCCTCGGGTTTCCCGCGACCCGCTGTGTTCATTAGCATCTGCACGTCGATCAATTCGTGGTTTCCGCAAGGAGGATCGAAATCTCCGTGTCCGCAGCCCGACGCCTCCTGCTGACCGCCGCCGTCGCGGGAACGCTGCTGTGCGCCCTGTGGTTCGTGCCGTCCGCGAACGCCGCCGACCGGTGGGGCGGCGGGGTACGGGTGGGCGGGGGCGGGCCCGCCGTGGACGACGGGCGCCTCGCGGAGACCGGGGAGCGGGACACGGTGCCGTACCTGCTCGGCGGGACGGCGTTCCTGGGCGTCGGCGCGAGCTTCGTGGTGCTCGCGATGCGCCGCCGGGGCCGGGCCTCCTGAACCGCCTTCCCCCGTCGCGTACTTACGGGTGAGGGCCCGTCACCTCCGGAAGTCCTCCGGCGGGACGGGCCCTCATCCGTCGTTCCGACGTCCTTACGCCAGCGGGCCGGTGACCGGCTCCACGGCGGCGACCACCCCGCCCTCCCGTACGAAGGCGTCGGCGGCGGCCAGGTCGGGGGCGAGGAAGCGGTCCGGGCCGGGGCCCTGGACACCGGCCTCGCGCAGGGCGGTGATGACGGCCCGCGAGGCGGGGGCCGGGGTGAGGCCCGCGCGGAGCTCGACGCCCCGGGTGGCGGCGTACAGCTCGACGGCGACGATCCGGGTGAGGTTGCCGATCGCGGTGCGCAGCTTGCGGGCGGCGGACCAGCCCATGGAGACGTGGTCCTCCTGCATCGCGGAGGACGGGATGGAGTCGGCGGAGGCCGGGACGGCGAGCCGCTTCATCTCGCTGACCAGGGCGGCCTGCGTGTACTGGGCGATCATCAGGCCCGAGTCGACGCCGGCGTCGTCGGCGAGGAAGGGCGGCAGGCCGTGCGAGCGGTTCTTGTCGAGGAGCCGGTCGGTGCGGCGCTCGGCGATGGAGCCGAGGTCGGCGGCGGCGATCGCGAGGAAGTCGAGGACGTACGCGACGGGGGCGCCGTGGAAGTTGCCGTTGGAGCGGACCTCGCCGTTCGACAGGACCACCGGGTTGTCGACGGCGGCGGCCAGCTCGCGCTCGGCGACGAGCCGGGCGTGGGCCAGGGTGTCGCGGCCGGCGCCGGCGACCTGCGGGGCGCAGCGGATCGAGTAGGCGTCCTGGACGCGGGGGGCCTCGCCGGCCTGGAAGTGGCCGGTGAGGCCGGAGCCCTTGAGCACGGCCAGCATGTTGGCGGCGGAGGCGGCCTGGCCGGGGTGGGGGCGGATGGCGTGCAGCTCGGGTTCGAGGACCTTCTCGGTGCCGAGGAGGGCTTCGAGGGAGAGCGCGGCGGTGACGTCGGCCGACTTGTAGAGGGTGTCGAGGTCGGCGAGGGCCATGATCAGCATGCCGAGCATGCCGTCGGTGCCGTTGAGGAGGGCGAGGCCCTCCTTCTCCTTGAGCTCGACGGGCGCGATGCCGTGCTCGGCGAGCAGCTCGCCGGCGGGGCGGACCCGCCCGTCGGGACCCTCGGCGTCGCCCTCGCCCATGAGGGCCAGGGCGCAGTGGGAGAGCGGCGCGAGGTCGCCGGAGCAGCCGAGGGATCCGTACTCGTGCACGACCGGGGTGATGCCGGCGTTGAGGACGTCGGCCATGGTCCGGGCGACCTCGGGGCGGACGCCGGTGTGGCCGGAGGCGACGGTCTTCAGGCGCAGGAACATCAGGGCGCGCACGACCTCGCGCTCGACGCGGGGGCCCATGCCGGCGGCGTGCGAGCGCACGATGTTGCGCTGGAGCTGGGCGCGGAGCTCGTGGCCGATGTGGCGGGTGGCGAGGGCGCCGAAGCCGGTGGAGACCCCGTAGACGGGCTCGGGCTTGGCGGCGAGCGCGTCGATGACCTCCCGGGCGGCGGCGAGGGCCTGCACGGCCTCGGTCGACAGCTCGACGCGGGCGCCGTGGCGGGCGACGTCGACGACGTCCTGCGGGGTCGTGCCGGACGTGCCGAGGACGACTGTCTGCATATCCATATTCAGCACCCTACGGATTGAAGACCAACCTGTCACTAGGGGATTTCGTCACTGTCCCGGCAGGGAGTCGTCCCTTACCGACGCGCAGGCCTCCGGCGGGCGGCCGGCCCGGCTCTCACCCGTCCGCCGACGGGGGCTCCTCGGGGCGGAGGGCGGTCTCCGTGGGCTCCTCGGGGCGGAGGGCCGTCTCCGTGGGCTCCTCGCCCGGGGGCTCGACCGGCCAGGCCAGGGGAGCCGGATCCGCCGGGACCGGAGCCGCGCGCGGCTCCGGCTCCAGGTCCGGCGGTCCCGGCTCCGGCAGCTCCACCGTCGGCGCGTCGCGGAAGCGGCGGCGGTCGCGGGCGCCCGGCGGGGCGTCCGCGAGGCGCACGACCGTGCCGTCGCGCCCCGCCACCACGGGCTTCGCCGAACGCCCGGCCTTGGCCTGGTACTGGGCGGCGTCCGCGAGCCGGAAGAGGCGGCGGGCCGACTTGAGGGGCCCGATGGGGTCGCCCGTGGACGCCACCCCGCAGGCCACGCCCTCGCCCAGCTCCAGCTCCGCCGCCCGTACGCACAGCTCCTCGGCGACCGCGACCACCTCGTCCGCCGTCGGGCCGACCGTCAGGAGGCAGAACTCGTCGCCGCCGAGGCGGGCCGAGAGGGCCCCGGGGAGGCGGGCGCCGCAGCGGGAGAGGACGGAGCCGAAGCGTTCGAGGAGGCGGTCGCCGACCGCGTGGCCGTGGGTGTCGTTGACCCGCTTGAGGCCGTTGAGGTCGCAGACCACCAGGCTCACCACGGAGCCGTCCGTGCGGTAGCGCTCGACGGCCTCGTCCAGACGGGTGTCGACGGCCCGCCGGTTGGCCAGGCCGGTCAGGGGGTCGGTGAAGGCGAGCTTGCGGACCTCTTCCAGGCGCTCGGCCTGGGCGATGCCCGCCGCGACGACCGCCGCGAGCACGGTCGCGAAGCCCGCGTCCGCGCTGGTGAAAGGTTTCGCCTCGGGCGGCCGGGCGACGTACAGCTCGCCCCAGGCCCGCCCGTGGAGCACGATCGGGGCGACCACGCAGCAGCCGCGCCCGCGCCGCCGCAGACCGGTCACCCGGCCGGTGGGGACGGGGTCGGCGGCGGTCTCCACCCAGGCGTCCGGCTCGCCGCCGCCCGCCCACCGCTCGTGCAGGAACTCGGTGATCTCGGGGAACTGGTGGACCGGGTACGTCTCCGCGTCCGGGAACTCCTCCTCCCCCACGGCCCGCTCCCCGGCGTTCACCAGGACCTTGAGCCGTCCGTGGTCCCGCTCCCAGACGGACAGGGCGGCGAAGCTCCCGTCGAGCCCGTCGCGGGCCCCGAGCGCAGCCGCCCGCCAGAACTCCCGTGGAGTGTGCGCCGCCGCCATCCCCTGCGCCAGCGCCACTACGGCCCGCAGCCGCCCGTCCTCACCCATTCCTCCAGCTTAGGGAGGTTTGAACCGTTTTCCCCTTCGGGGCGTCACGGAAAGTGACCCGTCGGAGGGATCGGCCGGGTCACTCCCCCGGCCACTCCGGCTTCCGCTTCTCGTTGAAGGCCGCCACGCCCTCGGCCCGGTCGCCCGAGAAGGCCACCGAGCGCCAGGCCGCGTCCTCGACCTCCAGGCCGGCCCGCAGGTCCAGGCCCTGGCCGAGCCGCATGGCCTTCTTCGCGGCGCGCAGGCCCACCGGGGAGTTGGCCGCGATCCGCCCGGCGAGCTCCAGGGCGCCCGTGCGGGCGTCCTCCGCCAGGAGGTCCACCAGGCCGAGCTCGCGGGCCTCGGCCGCCTCCACCCGGCGGGCCGTGAAGACCAGCTCGGCGGCGCGCGCCGCGCCCACCCGGCGCGGGAGGAGCTGCGTACCGCCGCCGCCGGGGATGACGCCCACGGAGACCTCGGGCAGGCCCACGACGGCGGTCGCGTCGGCGACGATCACGTCGCAGGCCAGCGCCAGCTCGAAGCCGCCGCCGAGGGCGAAGCCGTGCACGGCGGCGACGGTCGGCATGGGCAGCTCCAGGACGCCGGTGTAGGCGGCGCGGGCGGTCGGGCGCTGGCGGACCAGCTCGGCGTCGGTGAGGGAGTTGCGCTCCTTGAGGTCGGCGCCGACGCAGAAGGCCCGGTCGTTCGAGGAGGTCAGGACGGTGACGCGGACGGCGGCGTCGGCGGCGAGCGCGTCGCAGGCTGCCGCGAGGGAGCGGGCCATCTCGGAGGAGACCGCGTTCATCGCCTTGGGCCGGTCGAGGACCAGCTCCGCGACGTGCCCCTCCCGCCGGACCACCACGAACTCACCGAAACGCTGCTCGGACATGACCGCACACCCTCCCACCAGCCGGCACCGCCGTTAACGTCTGTTAACCGGCGTTCACGGGGAGATCCTAAGTGGGACGGCGGCCCAGGAGCCAGGGTTCGATGACGCCGAGGCCGCGGACCGGGCGCTGCCACATCGGCTGGAGCGCGAAGCGGTACGCGGCGGGCGCGCGGCCCTCCTTCTCGGCGCGGGCCGCCTCCTCGGCCGCCTCCGCCTCCGAGACGGGCGCCTCGCCGGTCCTGGTCAGCTCCTTCGCGAAGGCGCTGTCGACCAGGACGGCGTCCTTGGGGGCTATCGAGGTGAGCCGGCTGGCCAGGTTCACGGTGGTGCCGAAGACGTCGCCCATCCGGGTGGTCACGGTGCCGAAGGCGATGCCGACGCGCAGCGCGGGCATCGTCTCGTCGTGGCCGAGGGTCTCGATCAGGCGGAGCGCGATCTCGGCGGCGATGCCGGCGTCGTCCGCCGCGTAGAGCACCTCGTCGCCGAGGGTCTTGATGAGCCGGCCGCCGTGCGCCGCGACGAGGTCGGCGCAGGTGGTCTCGAAGGCCTCGACCAGCTCGCCGAGCTCCTCCTCCTCCAGGCGGCGGGTGAGCCGGGTGAAGCCGACGAGGTCCGCGAAGCCGACGGCGAGCCGCCGGTCGACCATCTCCTCGTCGTCGGCGGCCTGCACGACCCGGCCGGTGGCGGCGGCGAGCTGCCGGCGCCACACGTAGATCAGGAACTCCTCCAGCTCGGGCAGGAGCAGCTCGACCAGGGGGTACGTGACCTCGGTGCGGGTCATGCCGGGCTCGGGCGGCTCGGTGAGGCCCTCCAGGAAGGAGTCGATCTGCCACTCGGCGAGCCGGGCGGTGGTCTGTCCGGTGGAGCGGGCGACCTGCACGGCCATCGGCTCGCTGAGCAGCCCGGCCTCGACGAGGCCCGCGAGCCGCCGCAGGGCGAGCACGTCGGCCTCGGTGAGCGCCTTGGCCTGCCCGATGTCCGCGAAGCCCATGGCGCGCCAGAAGCGGGAGGCGAGCTCCATGGAGACGCCGGCCGTGCGGGCGGCCTGGAAGGGGGTGTAGCGGCGGTCCGCGCCGAGGATGAGCTGTTCGAGGCGGATCGCGAGGGGGTCGTCGGTCGGCTCGGCCGTGTGGTCGACCTCGTGGTGGGGGGTGGGGTACGCGGACGGCTCGGGCGCGCCGCCCGAGTTCTCGTCGTCGACGGTCACCGGCCGCCTCCTGCCCGTTCCCTGCCCACTTGCCCTGCCGATCTGTCGCCTGGATCGCGGTCCACGATACGACAGGTGTGGAATGGCTCACGCCCGAACGGCGCGCCGTTCCGCCCCGCGACCGGAGCCCGGCCCGCCCGTGGCCGAAGCCCGGACCGCCCCACGACCGGGCCCGGACCGCCCCGTGGCCGACGCCCGAGCCGTCCCCCGGCCGGACCCGGACCGCCCCACTACCGGACCCGGGCCGTACCGGAACCGCCCCCCTCGCCCCGTATCCGTATCCGTCAGACGTCCGGCGTCCGCACGTGGACGATGTCGCCCGCGCCCACCGCCTCCGTGCCGCCGCCCTCCGTGGCCACCACGAGGCGCCCGTCGCCGTCCAGGGCGATCGCCTCGCCCTCCAGGGTCCGCTCGCCGGGCAGCTCGGCCCTGATCCGGCGGCCGAGGGTCGCGCAGCCGGCCGCGTAGGCCTCCTGGAGCCCGGAGGCGGCGGGATCGCCGTCGGCCCGCGTCCACTCCCCGTACCACCGTTCGAGGGAACGCAGGACGGACCGCAGGAGGGTGTCGCGGTCGGTGGAGACCGCGCCGGCCAAGAGGAGGGAACCGGCGCCGGGGACGGGGAGTTCGTCCTCGCGGAGGGTGACGTTGAGGCCGAGGCCGACGACGACGCCGTCCGTACCGGCGCGCTCGGCGAGGATGCCGCCGGTCTTGCGCTCCTCGCCCTGGACGGAAACCAGCAGGTCGTTGGGCCATTTGAGGGACATGTCGACCCCGGCGGCCTTCGCGAGGCCGGTCGCCGCCGCCACACCGGTGAGCAGCGGGAGCCAGCCCCAGCGGTGGGCCGGCACGTCCGGCTTGAGCAGCACGGAGACGAAGATCCCGGAGCGGGCGGGCGCGCTCCAGGTGCGGTCGAGGCGGCCCCGGCCCGAGGTCTGCTCCTCGGCGACGAGCACCGCGCCCCCGGGCAGCTCGCCGGCCCGGGCGGCGAGGTCGGTGTTGGTGGATCCCGTGGTGGGGACCACGTCGAGCGAGGTCCACAGTCCGTCGGGGAGGACGAGCGCGCGGCGCAGGGCCGTCTCGTTGAGCGGGGGCCGGTCGAGGTCGGACCAGCGTCCGCCGGAGCCTTGGGAGGACGTCATGCAAGCCAGAGTAGGTGTGGCAAAGACCGCAGTGCCGAACCGTATCGGCGTGGATACGCTACGGGTCAGTAGGGCACCAGTAGCCCATTCGCAGTCAACGAACCCCCCGTGACCAGGCAGGGAGCCGCATCCCGATGTCCGAGCCGGCAGAGCAGCACGAGATCGACATTCACACGACCGCGGGCAAGATCGCGGACCTCAAGCGCCGTATCGACGAGGCCACCCACGCCGGCTCGGAGCGAGCGGTGGAGAAGCAGCACGCGAAGGGGAAGCTGACCGCGCGCGAGCGGATCGACCTCCTCCTCGACGAGGGGTCCTTCGTCGAGCTGGACGAGTTCGCCCGGCACCGCTCCACCAACTTCGGCCTGGAGAAGAACCGTCCGTACGGCGACGGCGTCGTCACCGGCTACGGCACGGTCGACGGGCGCCCGGTGGCCGTGTTCTCGCAGGACTTCACGGTCTTCGGCGGGGCGCTCGGCGAGACGTACGGCCAGAAGATCATCAAGGTGATGGACTTCGCGCTGAAGACCGGCTGCCCGGTCGTCGGCATCAACGACTCCGGCGGCGCCCGCATCCAGGAGGGCGTGAGCGCGCTCGGCATGTACGGCGAGATCTTCCGCCGCAACACCCACGCCTCCGGCGTGATCCCGCAGATCTCGCTGGTCGTCGGCCCGTGCGCGGGCGGCGCGGTGTACTCCCCCGCGATCACCGACTTCACGGTCATGGTCGACCAGACCTCGCACATGTTCATCACCGGTCCCGACGTCATCAAGACGGTGACCGGCGAGGACGTGGGCTTCGAGGAGCTGGGCGGCGCCCGGACCCACAACGCGACCTCGGGCGTGGCGCACCACATGGCGGGGGACGAGAAGGACGCCGTCGAGTACGTGAAGTCCCTGCTCTCCTACCTGCCTTCGAACAACCTGTCGGAGCCGCCGGCCTTCCCGGAGACCGCGGACACCGCGGTGTCGGACGAGGACCGCGAGCTGGACGCGCTGATCCCGGACTCGGCGAACCAGCCGTACGACATGCACAAGGTGATCGAGCACGTCCTGGACGACGGCGAGTTCCTGGAGACGCAGGCGCTGTTCGCGCCGAACATCCTGACCGGCTTCGGCCGGGTCGAGGGCTTCCCGGTCGGCGTGGTCGCCAACCAGCCGATGCAGTTCGCCGGCTGCCTGGACATCGACGCCTCCGAGAAGGCCGCGCGCTTCGTGCGCACCTGCGACGCCTTCAACATCCCGGTCCTGACCTTCGTGGACGTGCCGGGCTTCCTGCCGGGCGTGGACCAGGAGTACGGCGGCATCATCCGGCGCGGCGCGAAGCTGATCTACGCGTACGCGGAGGCCACGGTCCCGCTGATCACGGTCATCACCCGCAAGGCCTTCGGCGGCGCGTACGACGTCATGGGCTCCAAGCACCTGGGCGCGGACCTGAACCTGGCGTGGCCGACGGCGCAGATCGCGGTCATGGGCGCGCAGGGCGCGGTCAACATCCTGCACCGCCGCACGATCGCCGAGGCGGAGGACGTGGAAGGCACGCGGGCGCGGCTGATCCAGGAGTACGAGGACGCCCTGCTCAACCCGTACACGGCGGCCGAGCGCGGCTACATCGACGGCGTGGTCCTGCCGTCCGACACGCGCCCGCAGATCGTCAAGGGCCTGCGTCAGCTCCGTACGAAGCGGGAATCCCTGCCTCCGAAGAAGCACGGCAACATCCCGCTCTAGCAGCCCCTCCGGACCTCCAAGGAGCCGACATGATCAAGGTCGTACGAGGAAACCCGACGCCGGAGGAGTTGGCCGCCGCACTGGCGGTGGTCCAGGCCCGGGCCGCGGCCACGGCGGCGGCGTCCGCCGAGGGCGGCGGCCCGGCGGTGCCGGAGGGGTGGTCGGACCCCTCCCGCATCGCACGGGCCGTACGGCAGCGCCCGGGTCCGCGGGCCTGGGCGCGGTCGTACTGGCCCGTCTAGAGGTCGTACGGGCCCGTCGAGTCGTACCGGCCCGTCGGACGTCGGGCCGGAGGGCCGGACCCCTTGTGCGGGGGGTCCGGCCCTTCGCGCGCGTGCCTCCGCTTTCCGGCCCCTTCGCCCGCGTGCCTCCGTCCTTCGTCCTTCGGCCCTCCGCGCGTGTGTCCGGGGACACCGACCGGTTGAGTATCCGTACTCAGGCGCCGAGGCCCTCCCCGGCCGCAGGATCGGAGGCATGCTGTGGTCCGACCCGGAGAACGAGCCGCCCAAGTTCATGCGCGAGATGCAGACGATGCTCCGCCGCGCGGGCGTGCTCCTCGCGCTCGCGATGGTGGTGGCGATGTTCGCGGTCGGCGTGCGCTGACCCCGCGCGCGTCCCCGGCGGTCCGGGCCGGGCACGCGCGTACCCCGGCCGTCCGGTGGGTCCGGGTCCTCCGCACTGGCTACGCTGCCCCCATGACTGCTGATCCGCGCCGTGTCGTGCTCGCCTCCGCCTCCCCCGCCCGGCTCGGTCTGCTGCGGCAGGCCGGAATCGCCCCCGAGGTGATCGTGAGCGGCGTCGACGAGGACAAGGTCCACGCCCCGACCCCGGCCGAGCTCGCGCTCGCCCTCGCGGAGGCGAAGGCCGCCCATGTGGCCGCCCGGCCCGAGGTGTTCGGCGCGCTGGTCATCGGCTGCGACTCGGTCCTGGAGCTGGACGGGAAGGCGCTGGGCAAGCCGGCCGACGCCGAGGAGGCCGTCGCCCGCTGGAAGGCGATGCGGGGCAGGGTGGGCATCCTCCAGACGGGCCACTGCGTGTACGACACGGCCGCCAAGCGCTACGAGTCGGCGACCGCCTCCACCGTGGTCCGCTTCGGCGAGCCGACGGACGAGGAGGTGGCGGCGTACGTGGCGAGCGGCGAACCGCTGCACGTGGCGGGCGCGTTCACCCTGGACGGGCGCTCGGCGCCGTTCATCGACGGCATCGACGGCGACCCGGGCAACGTGATCGGCCTGTCCCTGCCGCTGCTGCGCCGGCTGCTGCGCAAGCTGGACGTGGAGATCACGGACCTCTGGGCCTGAGCCCCGGGCCCGCCCTACGCGGCGGCCGGCGCCTTCTCCGCGACCGGCCGCCCGGTCCCCTTCCCGTGCGCCACCAGGGTGAGGACGATCAGGCCGAGCACCACCATCAGGAAGGCGAAGGCCTGCCAGCCGAGGAGGCCGACGGCGACCGCGCCGAGGACGCCGTGCACGACCGCGCAGCCGACGAGCAGGCCCCGGCCGAGGCGGCCGGGCCGGCGGTCGCGGAGGCCCGTGAGGAGGGCGACGAGGGCGCAGAGGACGAGGGCCGCCCCGGAGACGTAGCCGAGGATCCGGGTGCCGGTGGCCATCGCGTCGGGGTCCATGCCGTCGAGGGACATCGACTGCGCCTCCAGGAAGCGCGCCATGACGGCGTTGAGGGCGACGATGCCGGGCGCTTCGAGGAGGAGCACCAGCGCGGTCACGAGAGCTATCGGTCTGCGGGCCACCTCGGCCACCCCCTGGATTCGCCTGTTACCGGCAGTACGATCGACAGCGGGAAGGCTACTGGCCGGTAAAACCCCGGACAAGAGTTCGTGCACGGCCGGACACGACGGAGCGTCGGGCAAAGAATCGCCGGGCCGTTCGTAGGGACCCGACAAAGAAACCCGAACGGCGACTGGCCGCGTGAACAGAGACCTGCGCCACACCTCGGGGCTACTGTGCCGTAAAGGAACCCTGCGTACCGTGGTGCGACAAGGGAATTCACGATCCGAGCAGGCCCGGGGTCACCCTCCGTGTGGGAAAGCTCACCACTGGGGACGGGTCGAAAGGCCGTGTCGGCAGTCCCTAAACTCAGCTTGTTTCAAGGAGGGAGCCATCGTGCGCAAGGTGCTCATCGCCAACCGTGGCGAAATCGCTGTCCGTGTGGCCCGGGCGTGCCGGGACGCGGGTATCGGCAGCGTGGCCGTGTACGCCGAGCCGGACCGGGACGCGCTGCACGTCCGTGCGGCCGACGAGGCGTTCGCCCTGGGCGGTGACACTCCGGCCACCAGCTACCTGGACATCGCCAAGGTCCTCCAGGCCGCGAAGGACTCGGGCGCGGACGCGGTCCACCCCGGGTACGGCTTCCTCTCGGAGAACGCCGAGTTCGCGCAGGCGGTCCTGGACGCGGACCTGATCTGGATCGGTCCGCCGCCGCAGGCGATCCGGGACCTGGGCGACAAGGTGGCGGCCCGTCACATCGCCCAGCGCGCCGGCGCGCCGCTGGTCGCGGGTACGCCCGACCCGGTCTCGGGCGCGGAGGAGGTCGTGGCCTTCGCGAAGGAGCACGGCCTGCCGATCGCGATCAAGGCCGCCTTCGGCGGCGGCGGCCGCGGCCTGAAGGTCGCCCGCACCCTCGAAGAGGTCCCCGAGCTGTACGACTCCGCCGTCCGCGAGGCCGTCGCGGCCTTCGGCCGGGGCGAGTGCTTCGTGGAGCGCTACCTGGACAAGCCGCGGCACGTGGAGACGCAGTGCCTGGCCGACACCCACGGCAACGTGGTCGTGGTCTCCACCCGTGACTGCTCGCTCCAGCGCCGCCACCAGAAGCTGGTGGAGGAGGCCCCGGCCCCCTTCCTGTCGGAGGAGCAGAACAAGCAGCTCTACGCCGCCTCGAAGGCGATCCTGAAGGAGGCCGGCTACGTCGGCGCCGGCACGGTCGAGTTCCTCGTGGGCGTGGACGGCACGATCTCCTTCCTGGAGGTCAACACCCGCCTCCAGGTCGAGCACCCGGTGACCGAGGAGGTCACCGGCATCGACCTGGTCCGCGAGATGTTCCGCATCGCCGACGGCGAGGAGCTCGGCTACGGCGACCCGGAGATCCGGGGCCACTCCTTCGAGTTCCGCATCAACGGCGAGGACCCGGGCCGTAACTTCCTCCCGGCCCCCGGCACCGTCACCCTCTTCCAGCCCCCGACCGGTCCGGGCGTCCGCCTGGACGCGGGCGTGGAGTCCGGCTCGGTCATCGGCCCGGCCTGGGACTCCCTCCTCGCCAAGCTGGTCATCACCGGCGCCACCCGCGAGCAGGCCCTCCAGCGCGCCGCGCGCGCCCTGGCGGAGTTCAAGGTCGAGGGCATGGCCACCGCCATCCCGTTCCACCGTGCCGTCGTGGTCGACCCGGCGTTCACCGCGGACCCGTTCCGGGTCCACACCCGGTGGATCGAGACGGAGTTCGTCAACGAGATCAAGCCCTTCGCCCCGGCCGGCGCGGACGCCGACGAGGACGAGGCGGGCCGCGAGACGATCGTCGTCGAGGTCGGCGGCAAGCGCCTTGAGGTCTCCCTGCCCTCCTCCCTCGGCATGTCCCTGGCCCGCACGGGCCTGGCGGCCGGCGCCAAGCCGAAGCGCCGCGCGGCGAAGAAGTCCGGCCCGGCCGCCTCGGGCGACACCCTCGCCTCCCCGATGCAGGGCACGATCGTCAAGATCGCCGTCGAGGAGGGCCAGGAGGTCAAGGAGGGCGACCTGATCGTCGTCCTGGAGGCCATGAAGATGGAGCAGCCGCTCAACGCGCACCGCTCCGGCACCGTCAAGGGCCTCAGCGCCGCGGTCGGCGCCTCGATCACCTCCGGCGCCGCCATCTGCGAGATCAAGGACTGACCGGCGCACCCAGTACGGTACGGAGGGCCCGCGGGCAGTCGCCTGCGGGCCCTTCGCCGAGGGGAGGGCCTCCGTCACCCATGCGCGCCGACGCACGCCGCAACCACGAACGCCTGCTCACCGAGGCCCGCGCCGCCTTCGCCGGCCGGGGCGCCGACGCGCCCCTGGAGGAGATCGCGCGCCGCGCGGGCGTGGGGATCGGCACCCTCTACCGCCACTTCCCCACCCGCGCCGACCTGTTGAACGGCGTCTTCCAGGAGGCCCTGGCGGAACTCCTGGACCGCTCGCGGGCGTTGGCGGACGCCGAGGAGCCGTGCCGGGCGCTGGTGGAGTGGCTGCGGGCCCTGGTCGCCCACGCGGGCGAGTACCGGGGGCTCGCGCACGCCCTGATGTCCGCCTCGCACGACCGGGATTCGGCGCTCTCCCGGTGCAGCGATCCGCTGCGCACGGCGGGCGAGCGGCTGCTCGAACGGGCCCGGGAGGCGGGCCGGGTGCGGGCCGACGTGGCGATCGGCGACCTGATGCAACTGACCAACGCGATCGCGCTCGCGGCGGAACAGTCCCCGGAGGACACGGAGTTGGCGGACCGCCTGCTCGCGCTGACGCTGCGGGGCATCACGGCCTGAGGCACGGGGGCGCGTACGGAGGGTGCGCGGGGCCCCCGGGGGAGGGTCCCTCGGCACGCGGGACGGCCCGGGGCCGCCCCCTCAGCGGCGGCGCAGGTCCGCGACCCTGGCCGTGCGCTCCAGCGTCTCCGCGGGGAAGCCTGCGCCCGGGCCCCGGAACTGCCCCGCCACCATCCGGCCGCGCTGGCCCGGGAGGGGCACGTCACGGCGGGGCCGGGCCCCGGGGGGGAGCTGATCGCCCCCGGCGGGTCCGGAGCCGGCGCCGGTGCCCGCGACGGCGATCTGCACGCCCTGGTCGGCGAGGGCCTGGAGCTCGGTGGCGG
The DNA here is from genome assembly GCF_042868165.1 of Streptomyces sp. NPDC007872. Lineage (NCBI taxonomy): Bacteria > Bacillati > Actinomycetota > Actinomycetes > Kitasatosporales > Streptomycetaceae > Streptomyces > Streptomyces sp. NPDC007872. The sequence goes on along the minus strand of NZ_JBIAEA010000004.1, from coordinate 626,462 downwards.
CCCGCTCGTCGTGGGCGGGGGGCTCGTCGGTGACCAGACGGGTGATCACGTCCGTGGGCACCGTCTGGAACATGGTGTCGGAGCCCAGCTTGGTGTGGTCGGCGAGGACCACGACCTCGGCCGCCGCCTGGACCAGCGCCCGGTCCACGCTCGCGGAGAGCATGTTGGAGGTGGACAGGCCGCGCTCGGCGGTCAGGCCGCTCCCGGAGAGGAAGGCCCGGGAGACCCGCAGCCCCTGGAGCGACTGCTCGGCCCCGCTGCCCACGAGCGCGTAGTTGGACCCGCGCAGGGTGCCGCCGGTCATGACGACCTCGACCCGGTTGGCGTGGGCGAGGGCCTGGGCGACGAGCAGGGAGTTGGTGACCACGGTCAGGCCGGGCACGCGGGCGAGCCGGCGGGCCAGCTCCTGCGTGGTCGTCCCGGCGCCGACGACGATGGCCTCGCCCTCTTCGACGAGGCTCGCCGCGACGTCGGCGATGGCCGTCTTCTCCGCGGCCGCGAGATGGGATTTCTGCGGGAAGCCGGATTCTCGCGTGAATCCGCCCGGCAACACCGCACCGCCGTGGCGGCGGTCGAGGAGTCCTTCTGCCTCCAGGGCCCGTACGTCCCTCCGTACGGTCACCTCCGAGGTCTGGACGACGCGGGCGAGCTCGCGGAGCGACACGGCTCCGTTGGCGCGCACCATTTCGAGGATCAACTGGCGACGTTCTGCAGCGAACACGAAACTGACAGTAACGTGGCCGCGCGATGCTTTTCAGCAGTATGCGGCGAATTGCAGAAGTTGCGCACGGACGGGGCCCCCAAGTGGTATGGGAGGCCCCGTCATTGATCGTTCTATGCCCCGGCTTGCCGGGGGTTGTCCGAGTCGGCGAACCGTTCCCGCAGGCGGGAGCCGGGCCGGGCCCGGCGGCTAGGCGTCGCCCGCCGACTTTCGGGTCTGCAACTGCCGTGCCACTTCCGCGATCGAGCCCGACAGGGAGGGGTACACGGTGAAAGCATTTGCGATCTGTTCGACGGTCAGATTGTTGTCGACCGCGATCGAGATCGGATGGATCAGCTCGCTCGCCCGCGGGGCGACGACGCAGCCGCCGACCACGATGCCGGTGCCCGGACGGCAGAAGATCTTGACGAAGCCGTCCCGGATGCCCTGCATCTTCGCGCGCGGGTTGCGCAGCAGCGGCAGCTTGACGACCTTGGCGTCGATCTTGCCCGCGTCCACGTCGGCCTGGGTGTAGCCGACGGTGGCGATCTCGGGGTCGGTGAAGACGTTCGACGAGACCGTCTTCAGGTTGAGCGGGGTCACCGCGTCGCCCAGGAAGTGGTACATCGCGATCCGGCCCTGCATGGCGGCGACCGAGGCGAGCGCGAAGACGCCCGTGACGTCACCGGCCGCGTAGACGCCGGGGGCGGAGGTCCGCGAGACCCGGTCGGTCCAGATGTGCCCGGAGTCCTTGAGGCGGACGCCCGCCTCCTCCAGGCCCATGCCGGCCGAGTTCGGGATCGCGCCGACCGCCATCAGGCAGTGGGTGCCGGAGATGACCCGGCCGTCGGCGAGGGCGACCTCGACCCGGTCGCCGACCCGCTTGGCGGACGCGGCGCGGGAGCGGGCCATGACGTTCATGCCGCGGCGCCGGAAGACGTCCTCCAGGACGGCGGCGGCGTCCGGGTCCTCGCCGGGCAGGACGCGGTCGCGGCTGGAGACCAGGGTGACCCGGGAGCCGAGCGCCTGGTAGGCGCCGGCGAACTCGGCGCCGGTGACGCCGGAGCCGACCACGATGAGCTCCTCGGGGAGCTCCTTGAGGTCGTAGACCTGGGTCCAGTTCAGGATCCGCTCGCCGTCCGGCTCGGCGTCGGGCACCTCGCGCGGGTGGCCGCCGGTCGCGATCAGCACGGCGTCCGCGGTCAGCGTCTCCTCGGTGCCGTCGGCGGCGGTCACGACCACCTGGCGGGAGCCGTCCACGGCCTGCCGGCCGGAGAGCCGGCCGCGGCCGCGCAGCACGCGGGCGCCCGCGCGGGTGACGGAGGCGGTGATGTCGTGCGACTGGGCGAGCGCGAGGCGCTTCACCCGCCGGTTGACCTTGCCGAGGTCGACGCCCACGACCCGGGCGGCCTGCTCCAGGTGCGGGGTGTCGTCCGCGACGATGATGCCCAGCTCCTCGTACGAGGAGTCGAAGGTGGTCATCACCTCGGCGGTGGCGATCAGGGTCTTGGAGGGGACGCAGTCGGTCAGGACGGACGCGCCGCCGAGGCCGTCGGTGTCGACGACGGTCACCTCCGCGCCGAGTTGGGCGCCCACCAGGGCCGCCTCGTATCCGCCGGGTCCGCCGCCGATGATCACGATCCGGGTCACTGGGATCTACGCCTCGCGCTCTCGTTCTGCCGGGGGGTCCCCCCGCTGGGGTGCAGTGCGTACGCCATTGTCCCGCACGCTTCAAGTGCGTACCCCATTGTCCCGCACGTCCGGCGCGGCCACGCGGCGGGGCCTCCGAAGGGGGTCCGGCGGCGCTCCGGCGAACCGGCCCGTCCCTCCGCACCCTCCCGTACCCTCGGTCCCATGTCCCTCTACGCCGCTTTCGCCGGCAACCTGGACGCGCGGCTGATGAGCCGCCGCGCACCGCACTCCCCGCTGCGCGGGACCGGCTGGCTGAACGGCTGGCGCCTCACCTTCGGCGGGGAGCAGATGGGGTGGGAGGGAGCCCTCGCCACCATCGTGGAGGCCCCCCGCTCCCAGGTCTTCGTGGCGCTGTACGACATCGCGCCGATGGACGAGGACTCCATGGACCGCTGGGAGGGCGTCGGCCTCGACGTCTACCGGCGGATGCGGGTGCGGGCGCACACCCTGGACGGCGAGGAACCCGCCTGGACGTACGTCCTCAACGGGTACGAGGGCGGGCTGCCGTCGGCCCGCTACCTGGGCGAGGTCGCGGACGCGGCCGAGTCGGCGGGCGCGCCGCACGACTACGTGATGGAGCTGCGCAAGCGCCCCTGCTGAGCGGCCCGCGGGGCGTCGGCCGCCCGTCGAGGGACCGGCCCGCTCCGGTTTTCGTCGGAAACGACAAGACAACGATCGCATGTCCGTCAGCACCGTCATCTACGCGCGTAGGGATTCTCCGGCTACGCTTCTTCGCGTAGCAGATCGTCCGGGGCCCGCCTCGGACTCCCCTCCCCGAGGCGAGAGAAGTCAGTGAACGCAACTGCCACCCCGTACGAGGCCGCCGAGGCCGCCGCCGCGCGTCTTCGCGAGCTGACCGGAGTCGAGAGCCACGACGTCGCCCTGGTCATGGGCTCGGGCTGGGCGCCCGCCGTCGACGCCCTCGGCGCCCCCGAGGCCGAGTTCCCGGTGACCGAGCTCCCCGGCTTCCCGCCGCCGGTCGTCGAGGGCCACGGCGGCACGATCCGCTCGTACAAGATCGGCGAGAAGCGCGCCCTGGTCTTCCTGGGCCGCACCCACTTCTACGAGGGCCGGGGCGTCGCCTCCGTCGCCCACGGCGTCCGCACCGCGGTCGCGGCCGGCTGCGAGACCGTCGTCCTGACCAACGGCTGCGGCGGTCTGCGCGAGGGCATGCGCCCCGGGCAGCCGGTCCTGATCAGCGACCACATCAACCTGACGGCCGCCTCCCCGATCGTCGGCGCGAACTTCGTGGACCTCACCGACCTGTACTCGCCGCGGCTGCGCGCGCTGTGCAAGGAGGTCGACGAGACCCTCGAAGAGGGCGTCTATGTGCAGTTCCCCGGCCCGCACTACGAGACCCCGGCCGAGATCAACATGGTCCGCGTCCTGGGCGGCGACCTCGTCGGCATGTCCACCGTCCTGGAGGCCATCGCGGCCCGCGAGGCCGGCGCCGAGGTCCTGGGCATCTCGCTCGTCACCAACCTGGCGGCGGGGCTCTCGGGCGAGCCGCTCAACCACGAGGAGGTCCTCCAGGCGGGACGCGACTCGGCGGCGCGGATGGGCGAGCTGCTGACGCGGGTCCTCGACCGGATCTGATCGTTCCCCCGCGCTCCGGGGCCGGTACGGGCTCCGGGGCGCGGTCGGGTGCGGGCGGGGGCGCCGCTGCGCGGGGCTTGTCCCCCGCCCCGCCCCTTCCCGGAACCGGGGCTCCGCCCCGGACCCCGCGCCTCAAACGCCGGCGGGGCCGGATTTCCTCCTGCGGGCGGAACTTCAGCCCGTCCGGCGTTCGAGGACACGCCCGCAGGGCGTACGGGGTCCGGGGGCTCGCCCCCGGTTACGGGAAGGGGCGGGGCGGGGAAAGGCTCCGCGCAGCGGCCCGCACCCACCGGCCCCCGCACCCGCACCGCCGCCACCCGCACAAAGCGCCCATCCCCGTGCAGAGCCCGTCCCCTCCGAAAGGCACACCGTGACGCAGGACGACCTCCTCACCCGGGCCCAGGCCTGGCTCGACGAGGACCCCGACCAGGAGACCCGCGAGGAGCTCGCGCGGCTCATCGAGGCCGGTACGGCCGGTACGACGGACGAGCTCGCCGTCCGGTTCGCCGGCACGCTCCAGTTCGGCACGGCCGGACTCCGGGGCGAGCTGGGCGCCGGGCCCATGCGGATGAACCGCTCGGTGGTCATCCGCGCCGCCGCCGGCCTCGCCGCGTACCTGAAGGCCAAGGGGCAGGAGGGCGGGCTCGTCGTCATCGGCTACGACGCCCGCCACAAGTCCGCCGACTTCGCCCGCGACACCGCCGCCGTGATGACCGGCGCCGGGCTGCGCGCCGCGCTCCTCCCCCGCCCGCTGCCGACGCCCGTCCTCGCGTACGCCATAAGGCACCTGGGGGCCGTCGCCGGCGTCGAGGTGACCGCGAGCCACAACCCGCCGCGCGACAACGGCTACAAGGTCTACCTGGGCGACGGCTCGCAGATCGTGCCGCCCGCCGACGCGGAGATCGCCGCCGAGATCGCCGCCGTCCGCTCGCTGCACGACGTGCCGCGCCCGGAGGACGGCTGGGAGACCCTCGGCGACGAGGTGCTCGACGCCTACCTGGAGCGTACGGACGCGGTCCTGACGCCCGGCTCGCCCCGTACCGCGCGGACCGTCTACACGGCCATGCACGGCGTCGGCAAGGACGTCCTGACGGCCGCGTTCGCGCGCGCCGGCTTCCCGCCGCCCGCCCTGGTGGCCGAGCAGGCGGACCCGGACCCGGACTTCCCGACGGTCGCCTTCCCCAACCCGGAGGAGCCGGGGGCGATGGACCTCGCCTTCGAGGCGGCCCGCGCCGTGGCCCCCGACCTGGTGATCGCCAACGACCCGGACGCCGACCGCTGCGCGGTGGCCGTGCCGGACGCGGACGCCGAGGGCGGCTGGCGGATGCTCCGGGGCGACGAGGTGGGCGCGCTGCTCGCCGCGCACCTGGTGCGCAGGGGCGTCACCGGCGTCTTCGCCGAGTCGATCGTCTCGTCCTCGCTGCTCGGCCGGATCGCGGCGGCGGCGGGCGTCGGGTACGAGGAGACGCTGACCGGCTTCAAGTGGATCGCCCGCGTCGAGGACCTGCGCTACGGCTACGAGGAGGCGCTCGGCTACTGCGTCGACCCGGAGGGCGTCCGCGACAAGGACGGCATCACGGCCGCGCTGCTGGTCACCGAGCTGGCCTCGGTGCTCAAGGAGGAGGGCCGGACCCTGACCGACCTCCTGGACGTCCTGGCCGTGGAGCACGGGCTGCACGCCACGGACCAGCTCTCGGTGCGGGTCGAGGACCTGGGGATCATCGCGAACGCGATGGCCGCGCTGCGCGAGCGCCCGCCGGTCTCCCTCGCCGGTCTGACGGTCGTCTCGGCCGAGGACCTGACCAAGGGCACGGAGGCGCTGCCGCCCACGGACGGGCTGCGCTACCACCTGGAGGGCGACTACAAGGCCCGGGTGATCGTGCGTCCCAGCGGCACCGAGCCCAAGCTCAAGTGCTACCTGGAGGTCGTGGTCCCGGTCTCCGGCGCGGACGGCCTGCCGGCGGCCCGCGCCACGGCCGCCGGGCTGCTCGCCGCGATCAAGCGGGACCTGGCGGAGGCCGCGGGGCTGTAACCCCGCCGGACGTGACGGGGGCCGGTACGGAGGAGATCCTCCGTACC
>NZ_JBIAEA010000004.1:312685-620385 GCF_042868165.1 Streptomyces sp. NPDC007872 | reverse complement strand
CGGGCTGCGCGCCGCTAACACGCGGCCCGGGGGGGGGCCGGGGGGGGTGAACCCCCGCGGGCGGGGCGGGGGGCGGTTCGGGCGTTGACCCCCCGCCCGGCCCCCCGTCACGTCCGGACGGCCGGCCGCTCAGCCCGTCGCCCCCAGGATCACCAGGAGCAGCAGCCCGGCGACGGCGGGCGCGATGATCTCGTACGCCCAGCGGACCTGCGGCTCGCCCTGCGCCTCCGGGCTCCCGCCGTGGCGCTCGGCCAGTTCGCGCAGGTCGGCGACGGTCTGGTCGGTGGGCGCGGTGCGCGCGGCGCTCTGTCGTACGTCGGCGGTGACGGAGGTGCGGCCGTGCGGGTCGTCCTGGGAGGCGCGGGCGGCCCGGCGGGCGGCCCTCTTGCGCTGGCGCAGCGAGACGGGGACGGCCCAGAGCTGGTACTTGGCGCCCTCCTGGGTGAAGACCTCGCTGGAGTAGCCGGCGCGGACGTCGGCGACGGAGGCCCAGGGCAGGGTGATCGACCGGAACGGGTTGCGGACCCGCAGCCGCCGGTCGTCGGCGTACACGGCGGGCCGGATCGTGAAGGCGACGATCAGCGGCACGGCGAGGACGAGGCCCGCGAGCGCGAGCCAGGGCGTCCTGCCCTCGCCGCGGACCATCGCGTCACCGGCGAACACGGCCGCGAGCGCGAGGAGGAACACCCCGCTCGCGATCCCGAGGGGCGACCGGAAGACCCGGTCGGCGTAGGACTGCTCAGGGGTCGACCCGGTGCTCGGCTCGTCGTGCGGCCCGGGGGTCGGCTCGGGGGTCGTCATGCCGCCGATTCTGCCTCAGCGGGCGGGCGGGGGCTCAGGCGGCCCGCACGGCCACGAGGTCGGCGTACAGGATGATGTTGTCGGGGCGGTGGCCGTCGGTCAGTTCGCCGCCGCAGGTGATCAGGCGCAGCTCGGGCCGGGTGGTGTTCCCGTACACCTTGGCGGTCGGGAAGGCGTCCTTGTCGACCTGCTCCAGCTCCCGGACGCGGAAGACGACGGCCTTGCCGTCGGCGCGGGTGACGGTGATCTCGTCACCGGCCCGGACGCGGGAGACGTCCTTGAGGACGGCCGGGCCGCGCTCGGTGTCGAAGTGCCCGATGAGGACGGCGGGGCCGGTCTCGCCGGGCGTGACGCCCTTGTCGTACCAGCCGATGCGGTCGGCGTCCGCGACGGAGGGCACCTCGACGGTGCCGTCGGCGGCGAGCCCCAGCTTCAGGACGGGCCCGGTGTCGACCCCGGCGGAGGGCAGCGCGACCCGGACGGGCAGGGAGCGCGCGAGGGGCCGGACTGGGACGGCGCTCGCCTTCGGCGCGGCGGTCTCGGTGACCCGCGCGGGCGGGGCGGCCGCCCCCTCGGACCCGGCCGAACAGCCGGTGAGCAGGGCGAGGGCGGCCAGGAGGACGACGGCGGCGGTACGGGGACGGGTGCGGGTGCGGTTCACGGCGGGCTCCGGACGGACGGGCACGGCCGGCCGCCGCGCGGGACGCGGCGACCGGCCTGGGGTGGGGTGGTGCTCCCGCTCGGGTCAAGGGGCGGGGAGTGGGCTGGTGCGGGAGGGCGTACGGGATCAGGCGCGGGCGGCGGCCCGGCGGCGCAGGGTGACGAGGCCGAGGCCCGCGACGACCGCGGCGGCGCCGGCGGCGGAGGCGTACAGGGCCGCGTCGTTCGCCTCGGCGACCTCGGCGCCGGCCGCGACGCCGCCCTTCGGCACGACGGAGGTCTGCCCGCCCTGCTGGACGACACCGGTGCCGGTGGTGGCGGAGGGGGCCGGGGCGGTCTCCGGCTTGCAGTCCTTCGGGAGCTTCGGGAAGGCGTGCGTGGCGCCCTTGACGCCCCCGCCCTCGACCTTGGTGTAGAGCGACGGGGTGGCGCTGTTCGGGTTGACGATCCGCCCGACGAAGCCGACGCTCGCCGGCAGCGAGGGGTGCGCCCGGTCGACGAGGGCGAAGACCTTGTCGTCACCGGCGTCGCTGAACTCGGCCACGGGGCCCTGCCGGGACATGAAGAGCTCGGCCTTGGTACCGGCGCCGATGCTGACGACCTTGCTGACCGTGCACGTGCCGTGGGTGATGACGGCACCGGCGTCGGGCGCGGGGGACACCGTGGCCCGGACGAACTTCGGAGGCGTCTGCCGGCCCGCACCGGAAAGGTAGACGGCAAGTCCGCCGTCCTGCTCCAGAACGACCGTGGCGCTGCCGAGGGAGAGGACCGAGCGGAAGCCGGCCGGGTAGGTGAAGCCGCGGCCCACGCCGTTCTCCACGAGCTGGACGCCGTAGCGGCCGTCCTTCTTGGCGAGTTCCAGGCGCGCGCCGTTGACCAGCTCGTAGACACCGGGGCGGGCGTGAGGGACGTAGCCGCCCGTCCACGCGGTGATCTCCCCGGTCGGAGAGAGGACGACGAAGGCACCGTTGTTGTTGCCGGCGACCGTCTGTCCGTCGGCGTCCAGCGTGCCGGTGTGCCGGCCCTGCTGGGTGAGGACGGCACGGTGGTGGCGCTCCCCGACCTTGAAGACCTTGATGAAGACCCCCTTCAGGATCTGCATCTCCCGCACGAGGGTGCCGTTGCCGGGCCCCTCCCCGCTCCCGGTCTTCGGAGCCTCGTCCTTCTTGTCCTCGGCCTTCGGGGCCTCGGTCTTCGCACCGGCCTCGTCGGTCCCGGCCGGCGCCGCGGCCGGCGTGGTGGCCGACGCCGCCGGGGCCGGAGCGGAAGGCGTGGTGGCCGGGACCGAGACGGCCGCGGGGACGGCCGCCGGACCGTCGGCGGCGAAGGCGGCGCCCGCGGCGAGGACCGGGGCGGTGATCGCGGCTCCCGCGACGAGGGCGGTGGCGATGGCGGTGCGAAGGGCGGTGCGCATAACGACTCCTGCTTTCAGGCAGATGGTGGTCGGGAGAGTCGCATGCCGCTTTTTCTCGGTCCGACTGTTTCGGGTGAGGTCTGGCCGGCTGCAAGGAAAAATCTAATGATCATGTATTCGGGAGTCGTCCCTTCCCTGTCACGGGCGCGTGACAGGAGTCACCCCGCCTTTCGCCCCTTTGTGACCTCGCGCTCTCGCGTCCCCTCCCCTGTACAGGTCGCTACGCGCGTAGATATGCTCGACTGGTGACCATGCCCACCACTGCACCCGCAGCTCTCGCATTCGCCGACGTGACCGCGTCCGACAGTGCGCTGCGCCGCTTCCTCCACGGGCTGCCCGGCGTCGACGCCGTCGGCCTGGAGGCGCGCGCCGCGTCCCTCGGCACCCGCTCGATCAAGACCACGGCCAAGGCGTACGCCATCGACCTGGCCATCTCCATGATCGACCTGACGACGCTCGAAGGCGCGGACACCCCGGGCAAGGTCCGGGCGCTCGCCGCCAAGGCCGTCCGTCCCGATCCGACCGACCGCACGACCCCGACGACCGCCGCCGTCTGCGTCTACCCCGACATGGTGGCCACCGCCAAGGCCGCCCTCGCGGGCTCGGACGTCAAGGTCGCCTCGGTCGCCACCGCCTTCCCGGCCGGCCGCGCCGCGCTCCCCGTGAAGCTCGCCGACACGGCCGACGCCATCGCCGCCGGGGCCGACGAGATCGACATGGTCATCGACCGTGGCGCCTTCCTCGCCGGCCGCTACCTGGAGGTGTACGAGCAGATCGCCGCGATCAGGGCGGAGTGCGGCGACCGCGCCCGCCTCAAGGTGATCTTCGAGACCGGCGAGCTGTCCACGTACGACAACATCCGCCGCGCCTCCTGGCTCGGCATGATGGCCGGCGCGGACTTCATCAAGACCTCGACCGGCAAGGTCGCGGTCAACGCCACCCCGGCGAACACGCTCCTGATGCTGGAGGCCGTGCGCGACTTCCGCGCCCAGACGGGCGTGCAGATCGGCGTGAAGCCGGCCGGCGGCATCCGCAACACCAAGGAAGCCGTCAAGTTCCTGGTGCTCGTCAACGAGACCGTGGGCGAGGACTGGCTGGACAACCACTGGTTCCGCTTCGGCGCCTCCAGCCTGCTCAACGACCTGCTGATGCAGCGCCAGAAGCTGGCGACCGGCCGCTACTCCGGCCCCGATTACGTGACGGTGGACTGATCAACATGGCATCTGCATTCGAGTACGCGCCGGCGCCCGAGTCCCGGTCCGTCGTCGACATCGCCCCCTCCTACGGCCTGTTCATCGACGGCGAGTTCGTCGACGCGGCCGAGGGCAAGGTCTTCAAGACCGTCTCCCCCTCCACCGAGGAGGTCCTGTCCGAGGTCGCCCGCGCGGGCGCCGAGGACGTGGACCGGGCGGTCAGGGCCGCCCGCAAGGCCTTCGAGAAGTGGTCCGCGCTGCCCGGTTCCGAGCGCGCCAAGTACCTCTTCCGGATCGCCCGGATCATCCAGGAGCGCAGCCGCGAGCTGGCCGTCCTGGAGACCCTGGACAACGGCAAGCCGATCAAGGAGACCCGCGACGCGGACCTCCCCCTGGTCGCCGCGCACTTCTTCTACTACGCGGGCTGGGCCGACAAGCTCGACCACGCCGGCTACGGCGCGAACCCGAAGCCGCTCGGCGTGGCCGGCCAGGTCATCCCGTGGAACTTCCCGCTGCTGATGCTGGCGTGGAAGATCGCCCCGGCGCTCGCGACCGGCAACACGGTCGTCCTGAAGCCGGCCGAGACGACCCCGCTGACCGCCCTGTTCTTCGCGGACGTCTGCCGCCAGGCCGGACTGCCGAAGGGCGTCGTCAACATCCTCCCCGGGTACGGGGACGCGGGCGCCGCCCTCGTCGAGCACCCGGACGTCGACAAGGTCGCCTTCACCGGCTCGACCGCCGTCGGCAAGGCCATCGCGCGCTCGGTCGCGGGCACGGACAAGAAGCTGACCCTGGAGCTGGGCGGCAAGGGCGCCAACATCGTCTTCGACGACGCCCCGATCGACCAGGCCGTCGAGGGCATCGTCAACGGCATCTTCTTCAACCAGGGCCAGGTCTGCTGCGCGGGCTCGCGCCTCCTGGTCCAGGAGTCGATCCAGGACGAGCTGCTCGACGCGCTCAAGCGCCGCCTCTCCACGCTCCGCCTCGGCGACCCGCTGGACAAGAACACCGACATCGGCGCCATCAACTCCTCCGAGCAGTTGGCCCGCATCACCACCCTGGTCGAGCAGGGCGAGGCGGAGGGCGCCGAGCGCTGGACCGCCGCCTGCGAGATCCCGTCCGCCGGCTACTGGTTCGCCCCGACGCTCTTCACGAACGTCACGCAGGCGCACGCCATCGCCCGCGACGAGATCTTCGGCCCGGTCCTGTCGGTGCTCTCCTTCCGTACGCCCGACGAGGCCGTGGCGAAGGCCAACAACAGCCAGTACGGCCTGTCGGCGGGCATCTGGACGGAGAAGGGCTCCCGCATCCTCGCGGTGGCGAACAAGCTCCGGGCCGGCGTCGTCTGGGCCAACACGTTCAACAAGTTCGACCCGACCTCGCCCTTCGGCGGCTACAAGGAGTCGGGCTTCGGCCGCGAGGGCGGCCGTCACGGTCTGGAGGCCTACCTCGATGTCTGACGGCAAGGGTTCGATCGGCGGCTCCGCCGCGGGGCGTCTGAGCGTCTTCAAGACCTACAAGCTGTACGTCGGGGGCAAGTTCCCGCGTTCCGAGAGCGGCCGGGTGTACGAGGTGACGGACTCCAAGGGCAAGTGGCTGGCGAACGCCCCCCTCTCCTCCCGCAAGGACGCCCGTGACGCGGTCGTCGCCGCCCGCAAGGCCTTCGGAGGCTGGGCGGGCGCCACCGCGTACAACCGCGGCCAGATCCTCTACCGCGTCGCCGAGATGCTGGAGGGCCGCAAGGGCCAGTTCGTGCACGAGGTCGCGGACGCCGAGGGCCTGTCCAAGAACAAGGCGGCCGCGGTCGTCGAGGCCGCGATCGACCGCTGGGTCTGGTACGCGGGCTGGACCGACAAGATCGCCCAGGTCACGGGCGGTGCCAACCCGGTCGCGGGCCCGTACTTCAACCTCTCCACCCCCGAACCGACCGGCGTCGTCACGGTCCTGGCCCCGCGGGACTCGTCCTTCCTGGGCCTGGTCTCGGTGATCGCCCCGGTGATCGCGACGGGCAACACGGCCGTGGTGGTCGCGAGCGAGGAGCACCCGCTGCCCGCGCTCTCCCTGGGCGAGGTGCTCGCCACCTCCGACCTGCCGGGCGGCGTGGTCAACATCCTCTCCGGCAGGGCCTCCGAGATGGGCCCGCACCTCGCGGCCCACCAGGACGTCAACGCCATCGACCTCACGGGCGCGGACGCCGACCTGGCCCGCGACCTGGAGATCGCGGCGGCGGACAACCTCAAGCGCGTCCTGCGCCGCCGCACCGAGGACTTCGCGGAGTCCCCGGGCACGGACCGCATGACCGCGTTCCTGGAGACGAAGACGGTCTGGCACCCGACGGGCAGCCTGGGCGCCTCCGGCTCCTCGTACTAGGGGACGTGGGGAAGGGCCCCCGGGACGACGGTCCCGGGGGCCCTTCCCCACGCCTGCGTCCGCGCTACGGGAGCAGCCCCTGGGACAGCGGTCCGACCACCGGCAGGTCCGCCACGGCCCCGCCCTTCGTGAGGTGGTCGGTGACCAGGTGCGTGCCGACCGGCTTGAAGTCGGCGACCTGGGTGCCCAGTCCGTTGTCGAGGGGGTCGACGCCGGTGTTGGCCAGCGGGTCGAGCTGGAGCTGGGTCAGCGGGCCCAGGGCGTAGCCGACCCCGTCGAGCGCACCCGTGCCGGCCGCGCCCGTGTCCGTCCTGGTCAGGCCGTCCAGCGGCAGCGGCACCGGGGCGGCGGCCTGGGCCCCGGCCCCCGCGCCGACCAGCGCGGCGCCCGCCGCCGTGACGGTGAGTCCGGCCTTGAGCAGGGCGCTGCGACGGGAGGTGCTGGGGGCTGCGTGACGCGCCATGGCGTTCCTTCCAGGGGGTGTTCGGGCGGACACCGACAGTAGTGGAGGTGTGACGCCCGATACCAACGCCCTCCCTGAGGGTCCCCTGCACGGGGGAATGCCTCACACTGGTGTTCCGTGAGTTCCCAACCGATCCCGACCCGGGTCGTCCTGCTGACGGGCCCCTCCGGCTCCGGCAAGTCGTCCCTCGCCGCCGTCACCGGCCTCCCGGTCCTGCGCCTCGACGACTTCTACAAGGAGCACGACGACCCGTCGCTCCCGCTCGTCGGCGGAAGTGCGGACATCGACTGGGACTCGCCGCAGTCCTGGGACGCGGACGCCGCCGTCTCCGCCGTCGTCGAGCTGTGCCGTACGGGGCGGACCGACGTCCCCGTGTACGACATCGCCAGCAGCTCCCGGACGGGCCGGGAGGGCCTGGACATCGGGCGGACCCCGCTCTTCGTGGCGGAGGGGATCTTCGCGGCCGAGATCGTGACCCGCTGCCGCGACCTCGGCGTCCTGGCCGACGCGATCTGTCTGCGCGGCCGGCCCTCGACGACGTTCCGCCGCCGGCTCGCCCGGGACCTCAGGGAGGGCCGCAAGTCGGTGCCGTTCCTGCTGCGCCGCGGCTGGCGCCTGATGCGGGCCGAGCGCGCGATCGTGGCCCGCCAGGCGGAGCTGGGCGCGCACCCCTGCGCCAAGCCGGAGGCCCTGGGCCGGCTGGCCGCCGCGGCGGCGGGCCGCCACCGCACCCCGGCCGCCCGCCCGTAACCCGCGAAGAGCCCCGACACGAAGGAAGCGGACCGTACGAGACCCCCGGGCCCGTACGATCCGCTTCTTTCTTTCCCCCGTACCCCCGTACGGTTCCCCCGTGCTTCCCCCGCGAGCCCCGTTTCCCCCGTGGGCTCCCGTGGGTTTCCCCCCTGCTTTCCCCCGCTTCCCCCGTGTTTCCCCCCGACCTTCAGGCCACCAGCTCGTCGAAGGACTCCTCCTCGTCACGGCCGAAGCTCAGCACCTCGTCCTCGCGCAGTCGCCGCAGCGAGCGCCAGATGCTCGACTTCACCGTGCCGACACTGATGTCCAGGATCTCCGCGATCTCCGGATCGGTCCGGCCCTCGTAGTACCGCAGCACCAGCATCGTGCGCTGGAGCTCGGGCAGGCGGGCCAGCGCCTGCCACAGGACCGCGCGCAGCTCGGTGCCCCGCATCGCGTCCGTCTCGCCGACCGTCTCCGGCAGCTCCTCGGTGGGGTACTCGTTGAGCTTGCGCCGCCGCCAGGCGCTGATGTGCAGGTTGGTCATGGTCCGGCGGAGGTACCCGCCGACCGCGGCCTTGTCGCTGATCCGGTCCCAGGCGCGGTACGTGGAGAACAGCGCGCTCTGGAGCAGGTCCTCGGCCTCGAAACGGTCACCGGTGAGGTGGTAGGCGGTGGCGTACAGGGAGGCCCGACGCTCCTGGACGTAGGCCGTGAACTCGGCCTCCGAACAGCCAGGGCGTTCCCCCGTGGCCTCCCCGTACACCGCTCCCCCGTCAGCGACGGCCACCATGTAAGGCGCCTTGCGCTGACGCCCGACGCTGCGAACGCACCCCCGTCCGTTCATTGCCGCGCCGGACTTCTCCGTGCTCCGCACGACGTCGTGGAGACGCGTGACAACTGCGCTGGAGTTGGTGCTGTGCAGTGCGTTCATCTCGCGCCCCCCGTCGGCTGGAGTGTGTTTCGGTCCGTGTGCCAAGAAGCTTGCCCACGGGACTTCATGGCGGTGTCCGCCGACTGTCACAGGCGTGTCACAGGCCCCGTCGCGGAAGCGTGGTTCCTGGCGGTCGAACTCGGACGGCCGAATGAGACAGAATGCTGCCGTGCCTTTTCTGTTGCTGATCGAGGACGACGACGCCATCCGCACGGCCCTCGAGCTGTCCCTGTCGCGGCAGGGTCACCGGGTGGCCACCGCCGCCACGGGTGAGGACGGCCTCCAGTTGCTGCGCGAGCAGCGGCCGGACCTGGTCGTGCTCGACGTCATGCTGCCCGGCATCGACGGCTTCGAGGTCTGCCGGCGGATCCGCCGGACCGATCAGTTGCCGATCATCCTGCTGACCGCGCGCAGCGACGACATCGACGTGGTCGTGGGCCTGGAGTCCGGGGCGGACGACTACGTCGTCAAGCCCGTGCAGGGCCGGGTCCTGGACGCCCGCATCCGGGCCGTGCTGCGGCGCGGGGAGCGGGAGTCGACGGACTCGGCGACGTACGGCTCGCTGGTCATCGACCGGTCCGCGATGACGGTCACCAAGAACGGCGCGGACCTCCAGCTCACCCCGACCGAGCTGCGGCTGCTCCTGGAGCTGAGCCGGCGGCCCGGACAGGCGCTGTCCCGGCAGCAGTTGCTGCGGCTGGTGTGGGAGCACGACTACCTGGGCGACTCGCGGCTCGTGGACGCCTGTGTGCAGCGGCTGCGCGCCAAGGTGGAGGACGTGCCGTCCTCGCCGACCCTGATCCGCACCGTGCGCGGCGTCGGCTACCGGCTGGACGTTCCTGCGTGAGCAGAGGGATCCTCGCGCGGCTGCGCCTGTCCAGCCTGCGCCTGCGGCTCGTCGTCGTCTTCGCCCTGGTCGCGCTCACCGCGGCCGTCGCCGCCTCCGGCATCGCGTACTGGCTCAACCGCGAGGCGGTGCTCACCCGCACCCAGGACGGGGCGCTCAACGACTTCCGGCAGGAGATGCAGAACCGGGTGGCGACGCTGCCGCTGCGGCCCGGCCAGGACGACCTGCGGCGGACCGCCGAGCAGATGGCGAGCGGCAGCGCCGGCTACCAGGTGCTGCTGCTGGGCGAGCGGGACGAGGGCAAGCCGATCGTGGGCGCCTCGGACCCGGACGACTTCACCCTGGCCGACGTGCCGCGCTCGCTGCGCGACGCCGTGGACACCCGGCGGCCGGTGACGGACGCCAACCCGTACCCGTACCACCTGTTCTGGCAGCGCACGGAGCGGGGCGGGACGCCGTACCTGGTGGGCGGGGTGCGGATCGACGGCGGCGGGCCCGCCGGTTACATGTTCAAGTCGCTGGCGGCGGAGAAGGCCGATCTGAACTCGCTGGCCTGGTCGCTCGGGATCGCCACCGCGCTCGCGGTGGCCGGTTCGGTGCTGCTCGCGCAGGTCGCGGCGACGACCGTGCTGCGTCCGGTGCACCGGCTCGGGGAGGCGGCCCGGCAGCTCGGCGAGGGGAAGCTGGACACCCGGCTGCGGGTGACCGGCGCCGACGAACTGGCGGACCTCACCCGGACGTTCAACGGCGCGGCCGAGTCGTTGCAGAAGAAGGTCGCGGACATGAGCGCGCGGGAGGAGTCCAGCCGGCGGTTCGTGGCCGACATGTCGCACGAGCTGCGCACCCCGCTGACCGCCCTGACGGCCGTCACGGAGGTCCTGGAGGACGAGCAGGACTCCCTGGACCCGATGATCGCGCCCGCGGTGGCGCTCGTGGTGAGCGAGACCCGGCGCCTGAACGACCTGGTGGAGAACCTGATGGAGGTGACGCGCTTCGACGCGGGCACCGCCCGGCTCGTCCTCGACGAGGTGGACATCGCCGACCAGATCACCGCGTGCGTCGACGCGCGCGCGTGGCTGGACGCGGTGGAGCTCGACGCCGAGCGCGGGATCGTGGCGCCGCTCGATCCGCGCCGGCTGGACGTGATCCTGGCGAACCTGATCGGGAACGCGCTCAAGCACGGCGGTTCGCCGGTGCGGGTGTCGGTGCGCACGGAGGACGGGGAGCTGGTGATCGCGGTCCGCGACCACGGCCCCGGCATCCCCGGGGAGGTGCTGCCGCACGTCTTCGACCGCTTCTACAAGGCCAGCGCGTCCCGGCCGCGGTCCGAGGGCAGCGGTCTGGGCCTGTCGATCGCCATGGAGAACGCCCTGATCCACGGCGGTTCGATCACGGCGTCCAACTCGGTGGGCGAGGACGGGGAGGTGGACGGCGCGGTGTTCGTGCTGCGGCTGCCCCTGGACGCCTCCGGGATCACCAGCGAGGTCAGGACCCGCAGTGGCCGGGGCGAGGTGGAGGAAGCGTGAGGCGCCGTGGCTTCGGGCGCGCGGCCGGTGCGGTCGCGCTCGCCGCCCTGGTCGCCGGCTGCGGGATCAGGACGACGTCGGTCCCGGTGGACGCGGGCGCGGCCCCGTCCCGGGTGCCGTGCGTCACGGCCGGGGACGGGACGGCCGGGACCTCGGCCGGGGACGTACCGGTCCGGGTGTTCCTGGTCTGCGGCTCGCAACTGGAGACGGTGGACCGCCGCTCGCCGCTGCCGGAGGGGAAGGACGACGCCGATCCGGTGCGCACGGCCCGGATGCTGCTCACGCAGTTGCTCGCCACGCCCTCGGAGGGCGAGCGGCGGGCCGGGTTCACGACCGCGGTGCGCGGTCCGCTGGCGGTGAAGGGCGGGCGCCGGGGCGACCCGGTGGGCACGCTGCGGCTGAGCCGGCAGCCGGAGGACCTGACGCCGGTCGCCCTGTCGCAGGTCGTCTGCTCCTTCGCGGAGAGCTCGGCGGGCGCGGGCGACCGCACGGTCCTGCTCGGCGGCCCCGGCCCGTACGCGCCGAAGCGCTACCGCTGTACGGCGGAGCTGCGCGAGCGCCCGGAGTCCGCGCCGCCGACGGCCCCGCCCCCGACGGCGTCGGCCTCGGCCTCGGGGCCGGTCCCGGGGTCGCCTTCCGCGGCCCCGACCGGCTGAGTCGTCGCGCGGCGGAACCGATTCCGCTCCCGGGGACGTCTTGGGGGGCGTGCAGCGTCAAGGTTCGGGCGGCAGTGCCGCCGTGGTCGTCCGCGCGACGGGGTTCGTCCTCCTCGTCGCGCATCTGCTGCTCGTCGCCTGGGTCGGTCTGCGCCCACGCGACGTGGCCTGGGTGACCGCGCCGAACACGGTGCCCCTGGACGGCCTGCGGGCCGATCTCGCGCTGGGGTCCGCCGAGGCGGCCCGGCTGATCGGCGAGGGCCTGCTGCTGCTCGCCCCGCTCGGGGTGCTGCTCCCGATGGCCGACGGGCGGCTCGACGTGCCCGGCTGGGCCTCCCTGGCCCGGACGGCCGCCGCCGGGGCCCTCGTGTCGCTCGCGGTGGAGCTGTTGCAGACCGCGGTGCCGGGGCAGGTCGTGGACGTGGACTCGGTGCTCCTGAACACGGCGGGCGTGGTCCTTGCGCACCTCCTGCTCGTGCCGGCCGGGCGGATCTGGCTGCGCCGCAGGTCGGGTGCGGGCCGTCCGGGGTCCTCCGGAGGAACCGGGCGCGGCCGGGGTTCCGTCCTGCCGCGGAACGAGGGTCCTCAGGGTGCGACCCCGACGATTCCCAGGGTCCCGATCGCCCGGTAGACCGACGCTTCGTCCCCGTTTCGACCGCAGTATGGAGTCATCGGGAGCCCGACGGAGCGGCTCCCGGACCGACCTGAAGGAGCCCACCATGGCCGCACTCATCCGCCCCCGTGACGGACGCGTGATCGGCGGGGTGTGCGCGGCGCTCGCCCGGCGCTTCGGCACCTCCGCGACGACGATGCGCGTGATCTTCCTGGTGTCCTGTCTGCTGCCGGGCCCGCAGTTCCTGGTCTACCTGGCGCTGTGGCTGCTGCTGCCGGCCGAGAAGACGGCGAGCGCCGCCTGGTAGCCGCCGCGCGCACGGCGAGGGGGCGCGCGCCCGGGGTCTTCCGGGTGCGCGCCCCCTCGGCCGTCGTACGGGCCGGGTCAGCCGAGCGGCAGGCCGTTCAGGGGCAGGCCGCCGAGGAGGCCGCCGAGCGGAGTGGCGCCGAGGCCGCTGGTGGCGGTGCCGAGCGGGAGGTTCTGGGTGGCCTGGCCGGCGGCGGTGGGAAGGGTCCTGGTGACCTGGTCCAGGCCCTGGCCGAGGGCGCCCTGTCCGGCGTCGAGCCCCTTGGCGGCGTCGTCGGGGAGCTCGCCGAGGCCGTCGCCCAGCGGGACGGTCTGGGTGACCAGGCCGAGCGCGTCGGGGGCGGCGGGCGCGGCCGGGGCGGCGGAGGCCGTGCCGGCGGCGGCAGCGGCGAAGGCGGCACCGAGGGCGACGGCACCGAGCTTCTTGGCGGACTGCTTCATCTGGGGAACTTCCTAAGGGGGAATCCGGGGGCTTCGGGAAAAGCCGTGCGGGAGAATCCGGGGAATGACAGGGGGGAACGCAGAGCGGCTCTGCAACCTAACCAGCGGGGGATCCCTCCGCAAACACCGGAAAGCGGCCGGGTGTCGTGCCGTCCCGGCCGCCTCCGCCCCTCCCCGGGGGCTCCGCTCAGTCCTCCGTACCGGAAGATCCGCTGGTCGCGGCGGTCTGCTGGAACAGCCATTCGGACCGGAGTTCGGCGTAGCCGGGCTTGATGACCTCGTTGATCATGGCCAGTCGTTCATCGAAAGGAATGAACGCCGATTTCATCGCATTGACCGTGAACCACTGCATGTCGTCGAGCGTGTAAGCGAAGGCCTCGGTCAGCAGCTCGAATTCGCGGCTCATGCTCGTGCCGCTCATGAGGCGGTTGTCGGTGTTGACCGTGGCCCGGAAGTGCAGGGTGCGGAGCAGGCCGATGGGGTGCTCCGCGATCGAGGCGGCGGCCCCGGTCTGGAGGTTGGAGGAGGGGCACATCTCCAGCGGGATCCGCTTGTCGCGGACGTAGGCGGCGAGGCGGCCGAGGCGCACCGACCCGTCGTCCGCCACCTCGATGTCGTCGATGATCCGGACGCCGTGGCCGAGGCGGTCGGCGCCGCACCACTGGAGCGCCTGCCAGATGGAGGGCAGCCCGAAGGCCTCGCCCGCGTGGATCGTGAAGTGGTTGTTCTCCCGCTTGAGGTACTCGAAGGCGTCGAGGTGGCGGGTGGGCGGGTAGCCGGCCTCGGCGCCCGCGATGTCGAAGCCGACGACCCCGGAGTCGCGGTAGGCGTTGGCGAGTTCGGCGATCTCCAGGGAGCGGGCCGCGTGCCGCATGGCGGTGAGCAGGGCGCCGACCCGGATGCGGTGGCCGCCCTCCCTGGCCCGCCGCTCGCCCTCGCGGAAGCCCGCGTTGACGGCCTCCACGACCTCTTCGAGGGTGAGGCCGCCCTCCAGGTGCTGCTCGGGGGCGTAGCGGACCTCCGCGTACACGACGCCGTCCTCGGCGAGGTCGACGGCGCACTCGGCGGCGACGCGGAAGAGGGCCTCCCGGGTCTGCATGACGGCGCAGGTGTGCGCGAAGGTCTCCAGGTACCGCTCCAGGGAACCGGAGTCGGCGGCCTCCCCGAACCAGACGCCGAGCTTGTCGGGTTCGGTCTCGGGGAGGTTCTCGTAGCCCTGCTCGCGGGCGAGTTCGATGATCGTGCCGGGGCGCAGCCCGCCGTCGAGGTGGTCGTGGAGCAGCACCTTCGGGGCGCGGCGGATCTGGTCCGCGGTGGGGACGCTGTGGGTCTGGCTCGTCATTGCCGCACTCTAGCCCCTACGCGCGTAGAGCGCCCCCCGTGGCGCTCCCCTTCCCGTACGTTCGCGGGGGCGGCCGCCGGGCTCGAACGGGGTTGCCGGGCACGTCCGTTCGAGGGACCCGGCAGCGATACGCAACAGTGACCGTGCGTACGGGCGGCGTACACCTCCGCTTCTGAGACTGTTCTGCCATGGCGCACTTCGCACTCGTGGGGCCGCCCGACGCACGGAGACCCCGGCTCGGACGGTCCGTCGCAGGTTCCGGCACGTCGGCGGTGGGCGGCGTGGTGCTGCTCCTCCCGGACGGCGAGCCGTCGTCGAGGCGCCGGGCCTCCGCGCGGGCCCACGCGGCGATGGTCCCGCTCGGGCGCGCCCTGGTGCGGGCGGGCCGCTCCGAGGGGCTCGTCGCGCACGTGGTGCGCTACCGGGCGCGCGGCTGGAACGGCGCGGACGCCGACCTCGCGGCGGACGCCTCCTGGGCGGTCGAGGAGGCGGTGCGGCGCTACGGCGACGTCCCGGTCTGCCTGGCCGGACACGGGCTCGGCGGGCGGGCCGCGCTGCGGGCGGCCGGGGCGGACGCGGTCGGCGCGGTCCTGGCACTCGCCCCCTGGCTGCCCGAGGACGACGTGGCGGCCGCACCGGAGCCGGTGCGGCAGTTGGTGGGGCGCCGGGTGCTGCTCGTGCACGGCACCAACGACGCCCGTACGGACCCGGAGCTGTCGTTCCGCTTCGCCCGGCGGGCGAAGAAGGCGAACCGGGAGACCTGCCGCTTCGAGGTGCACGCGGACGGCCACGCGCTGCGCCAGTACGCGGACGAGGTCCGGGCCCTGGCCACCGACTTCGTCCTCGGCGCCCTCTTCTCCCGGCCGGTCGCCCGCCCGCTGACCGACGCCTTCGCCGCGCCCCCGCCGCTCGGCCTGCGGATGCCGCTCGCGGCGGGGTTCGGGGGCGCGCGGCGGAAGTAGGCCCGTGCGGCAGGGGCTCACGCCGGCGGTGCGGGCTCCTTCGGGAGCAGGTGGCCGCGCCTGCCCAGGAGGAACTTCTTGAAGGCGGCCACCGGGGCCGTGTCCGGGTGGCCGTCGAGCCAGGCCACCCCGATCTCGCGGACCGCGCGCGGGGCGGTGACGGTCAGTTCGACGACGCCGGGCCGGGGCACGGCCGGCGGGGGCAGCAGGGCGACGCCGAGACCGGCGGCGACCAGGCCGCGCAGGGTCTCGGCCTCCTCGCCCTCGAAGGCCACCCGGGGCTTGAACCCGGCCTCCGCGCACAGGTCGTCGGTGATGCGGCGCAGCCCGTACCCCGGCTCCAGGGTCACGAAGGTCTCGTCGGCGGCCTCCGCGAGCCGCACCCGCTTGCGGGTCGCGAGCCGGTGGTCGTCCGGGACGACGAGCCGCAGCCGCTGCTCGTCCAGGCGCCGGGCCACCAGGTCGGGCGCGTCCGGCACCGGCGAGGTCAGGCAGAGGTCGAGGTCGCCGGCCCGCAGCCGCTCGATCATGGCCTCGCCGTAGTTCTGGACCAGGGTGAAGCGGACCCGGGGGTGGTCGACCCGGAAGGCGCGGATGAGCCCGGGGACGGTCTCGGAGCCCATGGTGTGCAGGAACCCGAAGGCGACCCGCCCTGCGGCCGGGTCGGCGTCGGCCCGTACGGTGTCGGCGGCCCGCTCCACCTCGGCGAGGGCCCGCTCGGCGGCGGTGAGGAAGCGGCGGCCGGCCGGGGTGAGGGAGACCGTGCGGCCGCGGCGGGCGAAGAGGGTCACGCCGAGGTCCTGTTCGAGCCGGACCATCGCCCGCGAGAGCGTGGACTGCGGGACGCCCATCTCGGCCGCGGCCCGGGTCACGTGCTCGTGCCGGGCGACGGCCGCGAAGTACGCGAGCCGGGGCGCGAGCAGCAGCCCCATGTCTTCTTCGTTACTACTCGGTGACAGCCGGGGCTGTGACCTGTACTCATGCGCCATGGGAACGATTACAGCAGTTCCGTGCATTGGACGCATGAAACCCGTCGGCCTACGTTCGGGGCATGCCTTCCGCCAGTACCAGGGCGGCCGCCACCCACGCGTCCGCCGACACCCGTCTCTCCCCCGGCGCCCCCGGCTACCGCCGCATGAGCCTCGCGCTCTTCGCCGCCGGGCTCGCGACCTTCACCCTCCTCTACTCCACGCAGGCCCTCCTCCCGGCGATCTCCGCCGACTTCGGCGCCACCGCCTCGGCCGCCTCGTGGACGGTCTCCGCCGCGACCGGCGCCCTCGCCCTGTGCGTCCTGCCGTTCAGCGCCCTCTCGGAGCGCTTCGGCCGGCGCGCGACGATGACCGCCTCCCTCTCGGTCGCGGTCGCCCTGGCGCTCCTGGTGCCGCTCGCCCCGAGCCTGGAGTCCCTGGTCGTGCTGCGCGCGCTCCAGGGCGCGGCGCTCGCCGGGCTCCCGGCCTCGGCGATGGCGTACCTGGCCGAGGAGGTGCGGCCCAAGGCGCTCGTCGGCGCGATCGGCCTCTTCGTGGCGGGCAACTCCATCGGCGGCATGAGCGGCCGGATCGTGTCCGGCTGGACCGCCCAGATGGGGGGCTGGCGCGCGGGCGTGGCCGCCGTGGGCCTGCTCTCCCTGGCGTGCGCGCTCGCCTTCCGGGCGCTGCTTCCCAAGGCCCGGCACTTCACGCCCGGGACGCTGGACCCGAAGGCGCTGGCCCGGACCGTGCGCGGCCACCTCGCCGACCCGCTCCTGATGCGGCTCTACGCGATCGGCGCCCTGTTCATGACGGTCTTCGGCGCGGTGTACACCGTGATCGGCTACCGCCTGGTCGAGGCCCCGTTCTCGCTGCCGCAGGGCGTGATCGGCTCGGTCTTCCTGGTGTGCCTGGTCGGTACGGTCTCCTCGGCGGCGGCCGGGAAGCTGGTCGGGCGGCTCGGCCGGCGCGGGGCGCTCTACCTGGCGGTGACCACCACGGCCGCGGGCCTGCTGGTCTCCCTCGCCGACGCGCTCCCCGCGGTCCTGGCGGGCCTCGTCCTGATCACGGCCGGCTTCTTCGCGGGCCACGCCGTCGCGTCCTCCTCGGTGAGCCGCACGGCGAAGACGGGCCGGGCGCAGGCCTCGGCGCTGTACCAGTCGGCGTACTACCTGGGCTCCAGCGCGGGCGGCACGCTCGGCGCGGTCGCCTTCCACGCGGGCGACTGGGCGGGCACGGTCCTGATCGGTCTGGTCGCGGTCCTCGGCGTCGTCTCGATCACCCTGTACGGCACGCACAGCGCGCGCGTGGAGGCGCGGCGGATCCGTCCGGCGACCGCCTGAGGCGCGGCGGGAGCCCGGCGGCGGTCCGCCCGTGACGGAAGTCCCTCTTCCCCGGGCGGGACGCAACCGCCAGACTCCCCCGTACGTCTTCGGGGACAGGACTCCAGGGGGTGCAGAGATCATGAGGGAAGTCATACGCCGGACGGGCCGCAGGGCGGTCGTCACGGCCGGTCTGACGGCGCTGGTGGTGCCGCTGACGGTGGCGCTCGGGACGGGGACGGCGGAAGCCGCGTCCTGCAACGTGACGACCGGGCCGTACCAGAAGCAGGTCGAGAAGTTCCTGGGCCGACCGGTCGACGGGCGCCAGTCGTCCGCCGACTGCAAGGCGATCCAGGCCTTCCAGAAGAAGCACGGGATCACGCCGTCCGCCGGGTACGCGGGGGCGATCACCTGGCGCACGATGAACACGATGAACCAGCAGAAGGCCGCCGGGAAGAACCCGAACAAGGACCGCAGGTGTCCGACGAACAAGGGCCGGATCGCCTGCGTGGACCTGACGCGGCAACTGAGCTGGATCCAGGACGGCGCCAAGCTGAAGTACGGCCCGGTGCCGGTGCGCACGGGCAAGGACGGCACGGAGACCCGTACCGGCCTGAAGAAGATCTACTGGCGGAACATCGACCACTGGTCGACGCTGTACCACGTCTCCATGCCGTACTCGCAGTTCTTCGACGGCGGCCAGGCCTTCCACTCGACCACCAAGTCGATGTGGAACCCGCCGGGCTCGGGCGGCTGCGTGAACATGACGCCGGCCGACGCGAAGGCGTACTGGAACCTGCTGCGCAACGGGGACGACGTCTACGTGTACGGGCGCAAGCCGGGAACCTGACCCCGGCTGTCAGTGCGCTGCGGTAGCTTCGCTCTCATCGGCACCGAACGGGTGCCGGTGAGGGTGAGCGGGGTGTGCACCGATGAGCGACGCAGCGATCGCGACGACCGAGGAACTCGACAAGTACCGCCGTGAGCTGACCGGTTACTGCTACCGGATGCTCGGCTCCTCCTTCGAGGCGGAGGACGCGGTGCAGGACACGATGGTGCGGGCCTGGAAGGCGCTCGACTCCTTCGAGGGGCGCTCCTCGCTGCGGTCCTGGCTGTACCGGATCGCGACCAACGTCTGCCTCGACGCGCTGAACGCGGGAAACCGGCGGGCGCGGCCAATGGACCTGACCTCCCCGACGCCGGTGGAGCGGGCGCAGCTCGTGAAGCAGCCCGAGATCACCTGGCTGGAGCCGGTGCCGGACGGGCGGGTGCTGCCGTCGGTGGCGGACCCGGCGGAGGCGGCCGTCTCCCGGGAGACCGTGCGGCTCGCGTTCGTGGCCGCGCTCCAGCACCTGCCGCCCAAGCAGCGGGCGGTCCTCATCCTGCGCGAGGTGCTCGCGTGGCGGGCGAGCGAGGTGGCGGAGCTGCTCGACACCTCCGTGGCCTCGGTGAACAGCGCGCTCCAGCGGGCCCGCGCGACCCTGGCCGAGCAGGCGCCGGCCGCCTCCGACCCGGCGGACCCGCTGGACGAGGAGCAGAAGGCGCTCCTGGAGCGGTACGTGGCCGCCTTCGAGGGCTACGACATGAAGGCGCTGACCGCGCTCCTCCACGAGGACGCGACGATGTCCATGCCGCCGTACGACCTGTGGCTCCGGGGGCACGACGACATCGTGGGCTGGATGCTGGGCGTCGGTGACGTCTGCCGCGGCTCGAAGCTGGTGCCGACGGTCGCCAACGGCTCGCCGGCCTTCGCGCACTACCACCCGGACCCGGCGGGCGGTTACGGCCCGTGGGCGCTGATCGTCCTGGAGCTGCGGGAGGGCAAGGTGGCGGGGATGGACTTCTTCCTGGACACCGAGCGCTGGTTCCCGCTCTTCGACCTGCCGGCGAGGCTAGAGGCCTAGGGTCCCGTCGAGCCCCGTCAGCCGGAGCAGGGCCCGCAGCTCGGGGCGCGCTCCGTGCAGCCGGAGGCGGTGGCCGTGCCGGACCGCCGCGAGCTTCAGCCGGGCCAGGGCGTCGACGGCGGCGAGCCCGCCGGGCACGAGCGCGCCGGCCTCGCAGACGACCTCGGCGGGCGGGGCGGCGGCGAGCTCCGCGCAGAGCCGCTCGACCTCCTCCCGTCCGGGCCGGGCGCTCAGGGTCACGACGAGGGGCCGGCTGGTGCCCGGCTGACTGGTGTCCACGTCCGGTGAGACCGGAGCGGGGGCGGGAACTCATCGGAGGGCCCGCTGACTGGGGCCTGTCCGGCGGATCAGGGGGCAAGCCCGCCTCGGACCTCTTCCTGCACGTCGCCGCCGTGATGGGCGTCCCGCCCGCGCGGACCCGCCTGGCGGGCTCGGGGACGGTGGTCTTCGAGGACATGCGGGCACTGCCGGGGCTGCTGTCGGGGACGGGGCTCTGGCAGGGCGGAAAGGTGCCGGTATCGACCGTCACGAAGGGAGCGGGGAGGTGGAGCTCCCGTCCGCCCCGATGCGCCGAACGGGACCGGTGGGGGTCCACCGGTCCCGTTCACCTGAAGGTGTCAGGTGTGCATATGCCCAGGGGTCAGGCGATGCGGTCCAGGACGATCGGGGAGGCCGTGAAGGGCGTGCCCGCCGGGGCGATGTCCCAGGTGTTCTCCAGGGAGCCCAGGGCGTAGTCGAACTTCTCCGGGGTGTCCGTGTGGAGGGTCAGGAGGGGCTGGCCCGCCGTGACCGTGTCACCGGGCTTGGCGTGGAGCTCGACGCCCGCGCCCGCCTGCACCGGGTCCTCCTTGCGGGCGCGGCCCGCGCCCAGGCGCCAGGCGGCGATGCCGATGTCGTAGGCGTCGAGGCGGGTCAGGACGCCGGAGGAGGGGGCCGTCACGACGTGCTGCTCGCGGGCGACCGGGAGGGTCGCGTCCGGGTCGCCGCCCTGGGCCGCGATCATCCGGCGCCAGACGTCCATCGCGGAGCCGTCGGCGAGGGCCTTCGCCGGGTCGGCGTCCTTGATGCCGGCCGCGTCGAGCATCTCCCGGGCCAGGGCGATCGTCAGCTCGACGACGTCCGCCGGGCCGCCGCCCGCGAGGACCTCGACCGACTCGCGGACCTCCAGGGCGTTGCCCGCGGTCAGGCCGAGCGGGGTCGACATGTCGGTGAGCAGCGCGACCGTCCTCACACCGCTGTCGGTGCCGAGCCGGACCATCGTGGAGGCCAGCTCGCGGGCGTCCTCGATGTTCTTCATGAAGGCGCCGGTGCCGACCTTGACGTCCAGGACCAGCGAGCCCGTGCCCTCGGCGATCTTCTTGGACATGATCGAGGAGGCGATCAGCGGGATCGCCTCGACCGTGCCGGTCACGTCGCGGAGCGCGTACAGCTTCTTGTCCGCCGGGGCCAGGCCGTCGCCCGCCGCGCAGATGACCGCGCCGGTGGTGTCGAGGACGTGCAGCATCTCCTCGTTGGAGAGCAGCGCGCGCCAGCCGGGGACGGACTCCAGCTTGTCGAGGGTGCCGCCGGTGTGGCCGAGGCCGCGGCCGGAGAGCTGCGGCACGGCCGCGCCGCAGGCGGCGACGAGCGGGGCGAGCGGGAGCGTGATCTTGTCGCCGACGCCGCCGGTGGAGTGCTTGTCGGCGGTGGGCCGGGAGAGCGAGGAGAAGTCCATGCGCTCGCCGGAGGCGATCATGGCCGCGGTCCAGCGGGCGATCTCGTCGCGGTTCATGCCGTTCAGCAGGATCGCCATGGCCAGGGCGGACATCTGCTCGTCGGCGACCGCGCCGCGGGTGTACGCGTCGATGACCCAGTCGATCTGCTCGGGGCTCAGCTCGCCCTTGTCCCGCTTCGTACGGATGACGGAGATGACGTCCATGGGGTGGTGCCTCTTTCTACGCGCATAGAGGGGGAAAGGAGGAGCGGCCCTTCCATCGTGCCGGAAGGGCCGCTCCGAAGTGCTACCGCGACAGGTGCTCCGGGCCGAAGGCCTGCGGGAGCATCTCGGCCAGGGTCAGCAGGCCGGCCGGGGTCTCCAGGACGAGCTCGGGGCCCCCGAACTCGTACAGGAGCTGCCGGCAGCGCCCGCACGGGACCAGGGGCTCGCCCCGGCCGTCCACGCAGACGAAGTGGGTCAGCCGGCCGCCACCGGTCGCCTGGAGCTGCGAGACGAGCCCGCACTCGGCGCACAGGCCGAGGCCGAAGGAGGCGTTCTCCACGTTGCAGCCGGAGACCGTCCGCCCGTCGTCCACGAGGGCCGCCGCGCCGACCGGGAAGCCCGAGTACGGGGCGTACGCGCGGGACATCGCCTCGCGCGCCGTGACCCGCAGGGCCTCCCAGTCGGACGCGGAGAGCTTCGCGGTCACTTGCCCTGGCCCTTCCGGTACGGCAACCCGTCCGCCTTCGGCATCCGCAGGCGCTGTGCCGACAGGGCGAGCACGAGCAGGGTGGTGACGTACGGGGCGGCGTCGACGAACTGGCTCGGGACCTCGTCGGTCAGCGCGTACCAGAGGAAGAACACGGCGGAGAAGGCGGCGGAGACCACCGCGACCACGTACTTCTTCTTGTAGAGCTGCCAGAGGGCGGCGAGCACCAGGAGCAGCGCGACCAGGAGCAGCAGCGCGTGGACGTTCTCGGCGCCGCCGCGCAGCTTGAGGCTGTCGGTGAAGCCGAAGAGGCCGGCGCCGAGCGCCATGCCGCCGGGCATCCAGTTGCCGAAGATCATCGCGGCGAGACCGATGTAGCCGCGGCCGCCGGTCTGGCCCTCCTGGTAGATGCCGGTGGCGACGATCGCGAGGAAGGCGCCGCCGAGGCCGGCGAGGGCGCCGGAGACGGTGACCGCGATGTACTTGTACTTGTAGACGTTGACGCCCAGGGACTCG
The DNA here is from genome assembly GCF_042868165.1 of Streptomyces sp. NPDC007872. Classification (NCBI taxonomy): domain Bacteria; kingdom Bacillati; phylum Actinomycetota; class Actinomycetes; order Kitasatosporales; family Streptomycetaceae; genus Streptomyces; species Streptomyces sp. NPDC007872. Next base: position 598,010 of record NZ_JBIAEA010000004.1, on the reverse strand, counting down.
GCGGCGACCGGGTTCTCGCCGCAGGAGCGCAGCCGCAGGCCGAAGGCCGTGCGCCACAGCACCCACCAGGTGGCCGGGATCAGCAGGATCGCGACGACGGTGAGCAGCGACAGGTTGGTGACCAGGCCGCCGAGGATGCCGGCGAGGTCGGAGATCAGGAACCAGTGCTTGGCCTGGAGGTCCTGCAACCAGTCGGAGAGCCCCGGGATGGTGATCTTGGTGATCTGTTCGATGCGGGGGGACTGCTTGGAGGAGCCGCCCGGGGCCTCGGCGAACGTGAAGTTCGACAGGTACTGGGTGAAGCCGACCGCGAGGATGTTGATCGCCACACCGGAGACGATGTGGTTCACGTTGAACGTGACGGTGATGATCGCGTGGAGCAGACCGCCGATCGCACCGCCGATGAGGCCGAAGAGGACGCCCGTCCAGGGGCCCCACTGGTAGCCGGCCCAGGCGCCGAACCAGGTGCCGAGGACCATCATGCCCTCGAGACCGATGTTGACGACGCCCGCGCGCTCGGCCCACAGACCGCCGAGGCCGGCGAGGCCGATCGGGACGGCGAGCTGGAGCGCGCCGGAGACCTGGCCCACCGAGGTGAGGTCGTTCGCCCCGGAGACGACCCGGACCAGCGAGAAGAGCACGAGGCCGGCCGCGACGATCAGCATGATCCACGGCAGGGTGAGCTTGCGGCGTCCGCCGCCCTTGGGCGCGGCGCTCGGCTTGGTGGCAGCGGCGGTGCTCATGCCGAGACCTCCTTGTCGGTCTTGAGGGCGCCGCCGGCGGCGAGTTCCTCGCCGACCTTCTGCTGCTGGCGGCGGAGGCCGTAACGGCGGACGAGCTCGTAGGAGACGACCACGGCGATCACGATGATGCCCTGCATGATCTTGGTGATCTCCTTCGGGTAGCCGAAGGTGTCGAGCGACGAGGACGCCTTGTCGAGGAAGGCGAAGAGGAGGGCGGCGAAGAAGATGCCGACCGGGTGGTTGCGGCCCAGCAGCGCGATGGTGATGGCGGTGAAGCCGACGCCGACCGGGAAGTCGAGGCTGTACGTGTGGGACTCGCCGAGCAGCGTCGGCATGCCGGAGAGGCCGGCGAGCGCGCCCGAGAGCAGCATCGAGGTGAGGATCATCTTCTTGGCGTCGACGCCGCTGGCCTGGGCGGCGGACTCGCTGGCGCCGGTGGCGCGCAGGTCGAAGCCGAACCGGGTGCGGTTGAGGACGAACCAGTAGACGACGCCGAGGGCGAGGGCCACGAAGGTGAAGCCGTAGATGACGCCGCTGCCCTCGCCCATGTCGATGCCGGGGAACCAGCCGGACTCGGCGATCTCACCGGTGGTGAGGTTGTTGGAGCCCTCGGGCTGGACGCCGAAGTTCTTCGGCAGGATCAGCCAGGCCACCAGGGAGGTCGCGATGGCGTTGAGCATGATCGTCGAGACGACCTCGGAGACGCCGCGGGTCGTCTTCAGGATGCCGGCGATGCCGGACCAGAAGGCGCCGGTCAGCATCGCGACGAGCACGATGAGCAGGATGTGCAGCGGGCCCGGGAGCTCGACGGAGGCGCCCACGAGGGCGGAGACCATCGCGGCGAGCCGGTACTGGCCGTCGACGCCGATGTTGAAGAGGTTCATCCGGAAGCCGACCGCCACGGCCAGGGCCGCGAGGTAGTAGATCCCGGTCTGGTTGACGATCAGGACCTGGATGTCGGAGTACCCGGCGTTCTCGATCATGATCCGGATCGGCTCGATCGGGTCGAGTCCGGTCGCGAGCAGCACCAGCACGGTGAGCACGAACGAGGAGACCAGCGCGAGCACCGGTCCCGCCGCGCCCAGGATCAGCCGGTCCTTGTCGAATTTCATCATCGGGCGTCACCGTTTCCGGGGTGCTCTTCGGTGCCTTCGAGTCGGCCGGTGGCGGCGCCGGTCATGGCGGAGCCCAGCTCCTCGGGCGTGATGGTGGCGGGGTCGGCGTCGGCGACCAGCTTGCCGCGGTACATGACCCGGAGGGTGTCGGAGAGGCCGATCAGCTCGTCGAGGTCGGCGGAGATCAGCAGCACCGCCAGGCCCTCGCGGCGGGCGTCCCGGATCGCGTCCCAGATCTGCGCCTGCGCGCCGACGTCCACGCCGCGGGTGGGGTGGGCGGCGATCAGGAACTTGGGCGCGTGGCTCATCTCGCGGCCGACGATCAGCTTCTGCTGGTTGCCGCCGGAGAGGGAGGCCGCGGTGACGTCGATGCCGGGGGTGCGCACGTCGTACTCGCGGACGATCCGCTCGGTGTCCTTGCGGGCGGCCTTCGGGTCGAGGACGCCGCGCCTGGAGTTGGGGGCCTCGGTGACGTGGCCGAGGATGCGGTTCTCCCAGAGGGGGGCCTCCAGGAGCAGGCCGTGGCGGTGCCGGTCCTCGGGGATGTAGCCGATGCCGCCCTCGCGGCGCTTGCGCACGGAGACCTTGGAGATGTCCCGGCCGTCGAGGGTGATGGTGCCCGCGTCGGGGGCGGCCATGCCCATGAGGGCCTCGATGAGCTCGGTCTGGCCGTTGCCCTCGACGCCCGCGATGCCGAGGATCTCGCCCTTGTGGATGGTGAGGGAGACGTCGTCGAGGAGCTTGCGGCCCCCGACGGGCTCCTCCAGGACGGTGGTGGCCCTGGCCGGGTCCGGCGGGGCCGCGCTGGTCAGCGGGACGGCGGCGACGGCACCGGCCTCGGACAGGGTCAGGTTCCGGACCTGGAGCATCGGCACGTCGGTGACGGTCGACTCGCGGGTCTCCGGCGAGGGCAGCTCGCTGCCGACCATCAGCTCGGCGAGCTGCTTGGTGGTGGCGGTCCTCGGGTCGGCGGTGCCGACCGTGGTGCCCCGGCGGATGACGGTGATGTCGTCGGCGACCTTCAGGACCTCGCCCAGCTTGTGCGAGATGAAGATGACGGTCAGGCCCTCGGACTTGAGCTCGCGCAGGTTGTCGAAGAGCGCGTCGACCTCCTGCGGGACGAGGACGGCGGTGGGCTCGTCGAGGATGAGGATCCGGGCGCCGCGGTAGAGGACCTTGAGGATCTCCACGCGCTGCCGGTCGGCGACGCCCAGGTCCTCGACGAGGGCGTCGGGGCGGACCCCGAGGCCGTACTGGTCGGAGATCTCGCGGATCTTCTTCCGGGCCTTGGCGCCGATGCCGTGGAGCTTCTCGCCGCCGAGGACGACGTTCTCCAGGACGGTGAGGTTGTCGGCGAGCATGAAGTGCTGGTGCACCATGCCGATGCCGCGCGCGATGGCGTCACCGGGGCTGGAGAAGGTGACCTGCTCGCCGTCGACGGCGATGGTGCCCTCGTCCGGCTTCTGCATGCCGTAGAGGATCTTCATGAGGGTCGACTTGCCGGCGCCGTTCTCGCCGATGAGGGCGTGCACGGTGCCCTTGCGGACCGTGATGGCGATGTCCTTGTTGGCGACGACGCCGGGGAATCGCTTGGTGATGCCGTGCAGTTCTACGGCAGGGGGGCTGGACGCGTTGATGACGCACTCTCCTTGGCCGGAAGGAGTGGGAGCGGGAGGGCGGGGCGGGGCGAAGCTATCGTGCCAGGGAGACATCTACACGCGTAGCGCTGCCGAAAGACGAAAATCCGTACGGGAACGGGGCCCGGCTCCGGTGGGGGTCCCACCGTCGCCGGGCCCTGAGGTCGCTGACCTGCGGTTCCTTACGGAGCGGTCTTGACCGTGATCTTGCCGTCGATGATGTTCTTCTTCGCCTCGTTCACGGCGGCGATGACGTTGGTCATCTTCTTGTACGCCGGGTTCGAGTCGGACAGGCCGACGCCGTCCTGGGCGAGGCCGTAGCGGATCTCACCGGTCTGCGGCTTGCCGTCCTTGACCGACTTGATCAGGTTGAAGACGGAGTCCGAGACGTCCTTGGTGACCGAGGTCAGGATGTGGTCCTTGTAGGAGGCCAGACCCGCCTGGTTGTACTGGTCGGAGTCGACGCCGATGGCCCACTTGTCCGCGGCGGCGGCGGCCTCGATCGAGCCCGAGCCGGCCAGACCGGCGGCGGCGTAGATCACGTCGGCGCCCTTGTCGAGCTGGCCCTGCGCGGCGGCCTTGCCGAGGTCGGGCTTGGAGAAGCCGTCGAAGTTCGGCGGCTGGGTCAGGTACTGGACGAGCACCTTCACCTTGGGGTTGGTGTCCTTGGCGCCCTGCTCGAAGCCCGCCTGGAACTTCTTGATCAGCGGGACCTCGACGCCGCCGATGAAGCCGACCGTGCCGGTCTTCGACGTCTTGGCGGCGGCGACGCCGGCCAGGTAGGAGCCCTGCTCCTCGTTGAAGACGAGGTTGGCGATGTTCGGGGCGGTCACCGAGGTGTCGTCGATGAGGCCGAAGGTGGTCTTCGGGTAGGCCTTGGCGACCTTGGCGATCGCCGGGGCGTAGGCGAAGCCGACGCCGATGACCGGGTTGCTCCCGGAGCGGGCGAGGGCGGTGAGGCGCTGCACCTTGTCGGCGTCGCCCTCGCCCTCCGAGGGCTCGGCCTCCTTGCCCTTGACGCCGAGTTCCTTCTCGGCCTTCTGGAGGCCCGCGTAGGCGGCGTCGTTGAAGGACTGGTCGCCGCGGCCGCCGATGTCGTACGCGATGGCGGCCGTGATGGTCTTCGAGTCCGAGCTGGAGCTGCTGGAACCGGAGTCCGTCGAGGACTTGCCACACGCGGTGGCGGAGAGGGCGAGCGCCGCGGAGGCGATGCCCACGGTCGTGATCCTGGTGATCCGGCGCAAGAGGAGGGTCCCTTCAAGACTGACCGAAAGCGCCTCTTCCGGCGCTGGTTTCGCGGCGATCGTAACGCGCGTAGATGTCAGTTAAAGACCCGTTCATGAGTCGTTATCGGATCGTCGCGAACCGGCCGCGCGAGGCGACCGAGGGCGTTCGGCCCGGTACCGCCGGTTATACCGGTGGGGGCGCCCGGTGCGACAGGGGGCGTACGGCGGACACGCCGGGCGCTGGGCCGCCGGGGGGAACGGGTGGGCCGGACGGATGAGGGCGTCCGTCCGGCCGGAAAGCGTCGGTCGGGGGTGCGGGTCGGGCGTACGGACGCATACGGGCCGGGGCTCGGCGCCCCGGGGCCCCTCAGGCCTTCCTGTACGCCGGGGCCCCGGGCCCCCCGCACGCCGGGGCCTCAGGCCTCCCGCGCGCCGCCGTCGAGCAGGGCCGCCGCCGTGAAGAGTTCCACGGCCGCCTCGATGGCGTTCTCGTCCACGTCGAAGTCGCCCGCGTGCAGGTCGCGGACGCGGGTGTCGCCGGGGACGCGGACGCCGAGGCGGGCCATGGCGCCGGGGACGTGCTCCAGGTACCAGGAGAAGTCCTCGCCGCCGAGGCTCTGCTCGGTGTCCTCGATCGCGTGCAGTCCGCGCCGGGCGGTCATGGCGCCGCGGAGCAGCTCGGCGACGGCCGCGTCGTTGACGACCGGCGGGACGCCCCGGACGTAGGTGACGCTCGACTTGGCCCGGTGCAGGGCCGCGACCTCGTCGATCGCCGCGTGCACCAGGTCGGGCGCGTCGTGCCAGGCCGGCAGGTCGAGGCAGCGGACGGTGCCGGAGAGCTCGGCGTGCTGCGGGATGACGTTGGGGGCGTGGCCGGCCTCGATGCGGCCCCAGGTGACCGAGAGGCCCGAGCGGGCGTCGACGCGGCGGGCCAGGACGGCGGGGACGTCGGTGGCGACGCGGGCGGCGGCGGTGACCAGGTCGGTGGTGAGGTGCGGCCGGGCGGTGTGGCCGCCGGGGCCGTCGAGGGTGACCTCCAGCCGGTCGCAGGCGGAGGTGATGGCTCCGGCGCGCAGGCCGATCTTCCCCGCGTCGACCCTCGGGTCGCAGTGGACGGCGATGATCCGGCCGACCCCGTTCAGGGCGCCGGCCTCGATGACGTCCACGGCGCCGCCGGGGAGGACCTCCTCGGCGGGCTGGAAGATCAGCCGCACGGCGTTCGGCAGGAGCCCCTGGCGGTCCAGCTCGGCGAGGACCAGGCCCGCGCCGAGCACGGAGGTGGTGTGGACGTCGTGTCCGCACGCGTGGGCGCGATTGGCCACGGTGGAGCGGTAGGCGACGGTCTTGACGTCCGGGATGGGCAGCGCGTCGAGGTCGGCGCGGATCGCCAGCACCGGCCGCTCCGGGTCCGGGGTGCCGATGTCACAGATGAGTCCGGTGCCGGCCGGAAGGACCTCCGGCGCGAGCCCGGCCGCCTCCAGGCGGGCCTTGAGCGCGGCGGTCGTACGGAACTCCTGCTTCCCGAGCTCGGGGTGCATGTGCAAGTCCCTGCGGAACATGATCAGTTCGTCGCGCAGGGTTGCGGGCAGCGTTCCGGGCAGAGTGGCGGAGCCTGGCTCACGGGACTTCAACTGGTTCACCTTTTGAAGGGTAGGCCTTCGGGGTGGTCAACTGCCCGTTGATCACGAAAAGTTCAACCCGTTAGGGGAAAGAACCTCGATTTTCCGGGCTTAGTGACCACTCCATGTGGGTATCCTCACCCGATTGCCCCGCACGGACGGCGGGAAACGTCATCCGAACTCCAGCCGGTCGACGGCGGGGGTCGCGCACGCGGTGAGCCGGTCGACCTCGCGGGCCGCCGTGCCCGTCACGCCGGACAGGAAGCCCTGCGCGCGGGGGGAGGCGGTCGCCCGCAGCCACTCGGGCGCGACCTCGCAGACGGCGACCTTCACGCCCGTGCCGGCGAGGGCGAGCGGCAGGGTGTGCACGACCGTGGACGGGAAGCTGACGATCGTGCGGCCGACCGGGCCGCGCCGGGCGATCAGCTCCAGGGGCAGCTCGGGCCGGACCACCTGGAGGCCCGTCTCCACCGCGATCCGGTGCAGCTTCCCGGTGCTCTCCCTGCGGTGCGCGAAGTAGCGGGTGGCGCCGTGGGTCCGGGCGAGCTCGCCGACCACGCGGGTGTAGTGGTCGGCGTCGACCACCCCCGTCTCCACCAGCGAGGTGCCGACCAGGTCCGCGCCGCCGGTGAGCCGCGGCGGGCCGAAGCGGGCGCGGGTCCAGGCGTACGAGTTCTCCGTGACCTCGACGCCCTCCGGCGCCTCCACGGGCAGCGAGGTGAAGACCTCGACGGTACGGCCCCGGGCCGGGGCGAGCCGCCGCCGGGCCAGGGTGGTCACGGGGGCGAGGACCAGCTCGCGCGGGCCCAGGCTGCCCTTGCGGTGCCAGCGGACCAGGCGCTCGCCGCGGCCGAGCTGGGCGGCGAACTCCATGGTCGCCGTGCCGTCGTCGACCACGGTCAGGTGCCGGGGGCCGAAGAGGGTCAGGAGGAGCTGGACGTACCGGGAGAACGGGTCCCCGATGATCACCCGTTCCGCGGAGCGCAGCGGCCCGGCGAGCCGCCGCAGGGTGCGGACGAGGGCGCCCCGGCCGCCGCGGGCCTCCTGCCAGTGGACGGTGACGCCCTCGTCGCGGGCCAACTGGGCCATCCGGCGGAGCTGGCCCCGCGACATGGGGTCGGTCGGCGAGAGGACGACGACCGTGAGGGGGGACGCGGGCGCCCCGGCGGCCGGCGTTCCCGGGCCCGGTGCTCCCCCGGCGGCGGCCCCGGTGACGGGGGCCGCCGCGCCGGAGCCCTCCGGGGCGGGCGCCCCGGTGGCGGGGGCTTCCGCTCCGGGGGCCCGGGTGTGTGCCCATTCCAGGACGTTGAGGAGCTGGACCGGGCTCTCGACGAACGCCAGCAGCCCGGTCATGAGGCGACGGTGCCCTGGACCCGGCGGAGCTTCTTCATCGGGCCGAGCTCCGACTCGTACACCTTCTTGACCCCGTCGCCGAGGGCCGTCTCGATGGTGCGGATGTCGCGGACCAGGCGCGTCAGGCCCTGGGGCTCGACGGAGGCGGCCTGGTCGGAGCCCCACATGGCGCGGTCGAGGGTGATGTGGCGCTCGACGAAGACGGCGCCGAGGGCGACGGCGGCCAGGGTGGTCTGGAGGCCGGTCTCGTGGCCGGAGTAGCCGATCGGGACGTTCGGGTACTCCTCCCGGAGCGTCTGGATGACGCGCAGGTTCAGCTCCTCGGCCTTGGCCGGGTAGGTGGAGGTGGCGTGGCAGAGCAGGATGTTGTCGCTGCCGAGGACCTCGACGGCGTGCCGGATCTGCTTCGGCGTCGACATGCCGGTGGAGAGGATCACCGTGCGGCCGGTGGAGCGCAGCTCGCGCAGCAGCTCGTCGTCGGTGAGGGAGGCGGAGGCGACCTTGTGGGCGGGGACGTCGAACTTCTCCAGGAAGGCGACGGCCTCGGTGTCCCACGGGGAGGCGAACCAGTCGATGCCGCGCTCCTTGCAGTGCGCGTCGATGGCCCGGTACTCCTCCTCGCCGAACTCCACGCGGTGGCGGTAGTCGATGTAGGTCATGCGGCCCCAGGGGGTGTCCCGCTCGATGTCCCACTGGTCGCGCGGGGTGCAGATCTCGGGGGTGCGCTTCTGGAACTTGACCGCGTCGCAGCCGGCCTCGGCGGCGACGTCGATCAGGGCGAGGGCGTTCTCGAGCTCGCCGTTGTGGTTGATGCCGATCTCGCCGGTGACGTAGACGGGCTGCCCGGGGCCGGCGGTCTTGGCGCCGAGGGTGCGGAGACGGGTGCTCATGGTGCGGGTCCTTAGGGTTCGGTGGTGGTGCGTGCGGGGGTCGTGCGCGCGGCGTCGGCGCGTACGGGGGTGTCGAGCTCGGGTCCGAGGAGCCAGGCGGCGATCTCGCGGACCGCTCCGGCGCCGCCCGGGGTGACGGTGACCGCGCGGGCCGCGGCCCGTACGGAGTCGTGGGCGCTGCTCACCGCGACGGGCCAGCCGACGAGGTGGAAGCAGGGCAGGTCGTTGACGTCGTTGCCGGCGTAGAGGACGCGCTGCGGGTCGATGCCCTCGGCCTCGCACCACTCCTTGAGGGCCCGGTCCTTGCGGTCGATGCCGTGCAGGACGGGGATCCGGAGCTTGCGGGCGCGGGCGGCGACGACGGCGTTCTGTTCGGTGGAGAGGATGAGGACGGGGAGTCCGGCGCGGCGCAGGGCGGCGATGCCGAGGCCGTCGCCGCGGTGCGCCGAGACGAACTCGCGCCCCTCGGCGTCGAGGTGGACCCGGTCGTCGGTCTGGGTGCCGTCGAAGTCCAGGACCACCGCGTCCACGTCGGCGAAGCCGGGGGTGACGGGGGCGTCCAGGAGCGGGGCGAGGGCCTTGGCGCGGGCCAGGTCGTGCGGGTCGTCGATCTCCAGGACCCGGGCGGGGTCGGTGACGACGAGCGCGGTGCGGCCGAAGAAGCGGTGCCGGTGGGTGCGGAAGCCGGGCGCGGCCATGGCGTAGACGGCGCCGGTCTCCAGGTACTCGGGCTCCCGGTCCTGGCGGCGGGGGCGGTGCGCCTTGTCGTGGTTGACGCCCTCGGCGCCCTCCGTCGTCCCGCGCCACAGGAAGCCGTGCGACGGGGCGGCGGTGAAGGCCGTGTCGGCGGCGCCGGCGAGGATCCGGTCGGCGGTCTCGGCGACCTCGGCGGAGGTGAGGAAGGGGCTGGTGCACTGGACGAGGAGGACCACGTCGGCGGCGCGGCCGTGGGTGGCCTCGAAGGCGTCCATGGCGTGCAGGACGGCGGCCTCGCTGGTGGCGGTGTCGCCCGCGATCGCGGCGGGGCGGTGCACCGCCTCGGCGCCGGCGGTGCGGGCCGCGGCCGCGATGGCGGGGTCGTCGGTGGAGACCACGACGTGGGTGACGGAGCGGGCGCCGAGGCAGGCGCGGACGGCCCGGCCGACCAGGGGAACCCCGGCCACCGGGGCGAGGTTCTTGGCGGGCACGCCCTTGGAGCCGCCCCGGGCGGGGATCACGGCGAGCACGACGGCCGCGGGGTCCCTGTGCACGGGGGCGGGGGGCGCGGTCGCGGGCACAGTGGTCCCGGATGCGGGCGCGGTCCCGGGCGCGGTGGTTCCGAGAGCGGGCGCGGCGGCCTCGGATGCGGGTGCGGCGGGCCCGGAAGCGGGCGTGGTGGTCATCAGAGTTCTCCCAGGCGGCGGATGACGGGGGCGACGCGCTGCACGCCGTGGCGGTACGCGCCCCGCGCGGCCTCCCGGACGATCCGGCGCAGGCCGCTCTCGCGGGGCTCCGGCGCGGTGACGTCCAGGCGGTGGCGGGCGAGGATCCCCGGCAGGTAGCCGGAGGCCGTCTCCGCGGTGTAGTAGGGGGCGATCGGAGGGAGCGCGGGCAGCGCCAGGAGCGCGGCGACCCGGTCGCGGGCCGCGTCGAAGGCCTTCTCGTACGAGCCGTCGGAGGCGACCCCCTGGCGGGCGAGCCAGGTCTCGTCGGGCGTCGGCGCGGACCCCTCGTCGAGCCGGTCGAAGCAGGTCAGCAGGCCGGAGCCGACGAAGTGGTGGTTGCCGAGCGCCTCGCGGACCCCGAGGTCGGTGAGGACCGCGGTCGGGATCCGCCGGTGCAGGGCTTCGAGGGCGGCCGTCGAGGAGACGGTGACGAGCAGGTCGGTGCGGTCGAGGACCTCGCCCATGTGCCCGTACACGAGGCGGAAGTTGTCCGGCGGGTCGAGCTCGCGGACCAGCTTCTGGAAGGGGAACTCCTCCAGGTGCGTGGTGTGTTCGCCCGGCTTGGAGCGGAGCTTGAGGAGCACCTCGCGGCCCGGGTGGAGCCGGGCGTGCCCGATCAGCCGCCGCAGCACGTGGACGCGTTCGGCGCGGGTGGCCGGCACGGAGGGCTGGGCGGCGAAGACCAGGGTGTCGCGGCCGGCGACGGGGGCGTACGGGGCGCCGCCGAGGAAGGGCAGCGCCGCCTCCACGACCGACTCGGCCCCGGCGCCCACCCCTTCGTACACGGCGCGGAAGCGCTCGGCGTCGTGGCGGGAGTTGGCGAGGACGACGTCGGCGCCGTGGCGCAGCAGCAGGCCGTCGGTCAGCTTCTCGTAGACGACCCCGACGTAACCGGTGACGATCACGGGCCGCCGCTCCGGGGCCAGGTCGGCCAGGCCCTGGAGGACGGCCCGGACGGTGCCGCCGACGAGGGCGAGGACGAGGACGTCGTACCCCTCGCCGCGCGCCTCCGCGTCCCGTACGGCGCGCAGGAACTCCACGCCCGTCACCTCGCGCGGGGCGTCCGCGGACACCCCGGTCTCGGCGAGTTGGCGGGCGGTGGGGGTGGCGCGTCCGCGCAGGACGAAGCCGGTGGGTTCGGCGCTCGTCGCCGTGATGCGGCGCGCGGTGAGGGCGCCCCATTTCCACCGGGTGTCGGAGTCCGCGAGTACGGCGACCCGTATCGCTTCTCGGGTACGTGATGGCACGTCGAGGACGCTAGAAGGGCATTCCGCTTTCCGGCCCAACTGGGCCACAACAACCGGTGAACAGAGCCTCTCCGCATTCTGAAGCGGGTCGGTGTCCGGCCGCCCGTGACCGGATTTCCCTTTCGGGAAAAGGCGGTTAATCGGCTCGCCGCTTGGTGTTCACCGGACATCCCCCCGCCGGTCGGGGGGAAGGCCGGGCCGGCGCCTAGCGTCGGCCGCGTGGTCAAGCTCTCCGTCGTCGTGCCGTTCTTCAACGTGCAGACATACGCCCCCGACACCTTCACGAGCCTGCGGGCCAACGCCCGCGAGGACTTCGAGTTCCTGCTGGTCGACGACTGCTCGTCGGACGGGACCCCGGAGCTCCTCGAACGGGCCGCGCGCGAGATCCCGGGCGCCGTCCTGCTCCGGCACGCGCGCAACGAGGGCCTCGCCACGGCCCGGAACACCGGGCTCGACGCCGCCCGCGGCGAGTACGTCGCCTTCCTCGACGGGGACGACTGGCTCGCCCCCGGCTACTACGGCCGCCTCGTCGCCGCCGCCGAGGAGCTGGGCTGCGACTTCCTGCGCACCGACCACGTCTCGGTGACCGGCCGCGAGCGGGGGGTGCGCCGGGTGCCGGTCCCCCGGCGCGGCGAGGTGCTGCGCCCGCGGGACGCGATCCTGCCGGCGCACCGGACGACCTCCGTCGACTACCCGTACGCCTGGGCCGGGATCTACCACCGGCGGCTCCTGGACCGGGGCCTGCTGCACTTCACGCCGGGGCTCCGGACGGCCGAGGACCGGCCGTGGATCTGGCGGCTGCACCGCGAGGCGGAGACGTTCGCGGCGGTCGGGGAACTCGGCGTGTTCTACCGGCGCGGAGTGGCGACCTCCCTCACGCAGATCGGCGACGTCAGGCAATTGGATTTCATCCGCGCTTTCGACCAGGTGATCGAGGAAACGGCCCGGGACCGGGACGCGGACCGACTTCTCCCGAAAGCCGTGCGCACCTATTGCGCGGTGATCTCCCACCACATCGGTTCGATCGGGAAGTTCGAGCCGGCGGTGGCGCGGCAGGTGCGGGCGATGAGCGCGGGGGCGCTGCGGCGGATGCCGCAGGACGTCCTCGACGAGGCCCTGACCGCGATGGGCGGGGACCGCGCGACGCTGCTGCGCAGGCTGCGGAGGCGGAGGCCGGCCCCGCCGCCGGCACCGGCGGGTCCCGGCTCCCCGTCCCCGAAGCCGCACCCGGAGCCGGAGGTCGCGGCATGAGTTCCCGTACGCGCCCCCGCCGCACCACCCAGGTCTTCTGCGCCTCCACCCTCTACGGGGCGGTGACGCTCGCCGCCGCGATCGACAGCGGCTGCTTCGGCTCCGCCGACCGCCGGATCCTCCTGGTCACCAACAACGCGCCGGTGCCGGAGACGACGCCCGCGCTCGACGAGGCCGAGGGGTTCGCGCGGCTGCGCGGCCGCTTCGACTCCGTCCTCTCCTGGAACGAGACGATCTCCCCGCTCCACCCGGGCGGCTGGACCCCCCGCGCGAGCGACCTCCCCCTCCTCCAGCGCCATCTGCGCAGGCTCTGGGACCTCGGCGACGACCGGGTCGAACTGGCCCTGGAGTCGATCCAGGTGACGCCCGCGCTCGCGATCGCCCAGCTCCTGCCCGAGGCGCCGATCACGGTGTACGCGGACGGGCTGATGAGCTACGGGCCGACCCGCAACAAGATCGACCCGCTGATCGGCGGCCGGGTCTCCCGGCTGCTCCACCTGGACCTGGTCCCGGGGCTCGCGCCGCTGCTGCTCGGGGAGTTCGGGGCGGTCCCGGAGGCCGTACCGGTGGAGGCGTTCACGAAGTGCGTCGAGGAGCTGGCGGGCCCGTACCCGGCGCGGGGCCCGGCGGCGGAGGAGGGCCCGGTGCTGCTCCTGGGCCAGTACCTGGCGGCCCTGAACCTGCTGACCGCCGCCGAGGAGGAGGAGCTGCACCTGCGGATGGTGCGGGGCGCGGTCGCCCTGGGCCACCGGCGGCTCGTCTTCAAGCCGCACCCGACGGCCCCGGACGCCTGGTCGCGGACCCTGGTGCGCGCGGCGGAGGAACTGGGCGCGGAGCTGACGGTCGAGGACCGGCCCGTCCTCGCGGAGGTGCTCTACCGCGAGCTGCGGCCCGCCCTCGTCGTCGGCTGCTTCTCCACGGCGCTGCTCACCGCGCGCACCTTCTACGGCCTGCCGGTCGCCCGGGTCGGCACCCGCCCCCTCCTGGAGCGGCTCACCCCCTTCCAGAACAGCAACCGGATCCCGCTCACGGTGGTGGACGCGGTCGTCCCGCCGCTCGACGACCCGGCGGGCGGCGACTCCGCGATCGGTACGGAGGAGCTGAACGACCTGGTCGCGGCGGTCGGCTTCGCGATGCAGCCGAAGATCCGGCCGGAGCTGCGGACGGCGGCGGTACGGCACCTGTCGGGGCCGCTCGCCGAGCGCACCCGGCACCACTTCACCCGCCGCCGCCTCACCGCCCTGGGGCTCCCCGGCGGCCTGCCCCTCCCCCGGCACCCGCAGGTCCGCCGGCTGGCCCGGCGGGCGCTGCGGCTGCGCAGGGCGCTGAAGAGGTAGCCGCCCGAGGGGGCCGGAAGGGGATCAGGCGCGGACGACCGGCTCCTGGAGCTCGGTCACCCAGCGCGCCGGGTCCTCCGGGCACTCCAGGTACAGCTCGCGGGCGTACCCGGCGGAGGCGTAGCCGTTGGCGTCGATCCAGGTCGCCAGGGTCTGCGCGGTCGGCAGCACGTCGTCCATCGCGCCGTGGTGGACGACGGTCGCCGCCTCCTCGACGCCGGGCAGGACGTGCACGAGGACGCCCTCCGCCGCCGTGCCCTCGGGGACGGCCGTCCCCGCGTGGACGACGACCGAGCCGTCGCCCCGGCCCGCGTCCTCGTAGTACGCGACGGCCGGGCCGCAGCCGGTGACGCCCGCGCCTTCGAGCCGGCCGCACAGCTCGTCGTACAGCGGGCCGATGACGGGGCCGATGTCCTGCGGGCCGAAGCTCGCGGCGACCGCGCTCAGTTCGGCGATCCGGACGGCGGGGATCTTCTTGACGACGACTTCCTGGGTGGACATGCGTCCCTCGCTCTCGATGGCACGGAGCCGCGCGCCGACCCGGTCGAGCCGGGTCCGCGCCTCCGCCAGGGCCGTCTCCAGCTCGGCCTGGCGCAGGCGCAGCATGCCCCGCAGCTCGTCCGCGTCGATCCGCTCGTCGAGGACGGCCCCCACCTGTTCGAGGGTGAAGCCGAGGTCCTTGAGCGCGATGACGCGGTTGAGCCGGGCCAACTGGTCCGCCGCGTAGAAGCGGTAGCCCGTGTGCGGGTCGACCCGGGCCGGGCGCAGCAGTCCGACGGCGTCGTAGTGACGCAGCATCCGGACCGACACCCGCCCGTGCCGGGCGAAGTCTCCGATGGTGAACATGACGCCCCCTACGGAACGGCCTCACACGGTGTGAGGGTCAACCGGTGCCGGCGGGCGGGGTCAGGCGGCGCTGCTGAGCGAGAGCTTCGCGGCGAAGCCGAGGAAGAGGGCGCCGGCCGCCGAGGTCGCGCCGGCGGAGAGGCGCCTGCGGCGGCGGAAGGCGGCGGAGAGGCGGGTGCCGCCGAAGATGAGGGTCGTGAGGTAGAGGAAGCTGCCGAGCTGGAGCAGGGTGCCGAGGACCAGGAAGGAGAGCGCCGGGTAGGCGTAGCCGGGGTCCACGAACTGCACGAAGAAGGAGATCAGGAAGAGGATCGCCTTCGGGTTGAAGAGGCTGATGATCAGCGCGCGCCGGTACGGGCGCTCGGCGGGGGCCGCCGCGGCGGCCGGGGGCTCCTCGGCGGCCGTCTCCGCGCGGGAGCGCCACATCGACCGGGCGGCCCGCAGCATCCCGTACGCCATCCAGGCCAGGTATCCGGCGCCCGCGTACTTCACGATCATGAAGAGGACCGGGGTGGTCTGGAGCAGGGAGGCCGCGCCGAGGGCGGCCAGGGTCATGAGGACCGTGTCGCCGGTGAAGACGCCGGCGGCGGCCTTGTATCCGGTCCGGGTGCCCTTGCGGGCGGCGACGGACAGGACGTAGAGCGAGTTCGGTCCGGGCAGGAGGATGATGAGGACGAGCCCGGCGAGGTAGGTCGGCAGATCGGTGACACCCAGCATGGGCGGAGTGTCGCACGCGCGTACGGCGTTCCGCTCGCGCGTTTCGCATCGCGGAAGATCGGCACGCGCCGTTCGGGACCGGTGCCTCCCGGCGGGTCGGGTGGGCGATTTTCGGCCGTGGTGCGCAACCGCCCGCGCGCGGGAAGCATCCCTCTACGTACAGACGAGTTTCCCGGGGGGCAACGATGAAGCGGTCTTCGACCGTCGTGCGCAGAGGCGTCGTACGCAGGGGTGTCGTACGCAGGATGGTGCTGGCGGCGGCCTCGGTGGCGCTCGCCGCGGGCTGTACGGCCCAGACGGCCGGCACGGGGAGCGCCGGGGCCGGCGGCAGCGCGGGCCCTTCGGGCAGCTCCTCGGCCCGGCCGTCGGCGTCGGCGTCCGCGACCGCGTCGCCCTCGGAGTCGGAGTCGGAGTCCGCCACCCCCGAGGCCTCTCCCACGGACGACGGCAAGGCGCCGTCCGCCTCCCCCACCTTCCCCACGCCGGAGCCCTCCGGCTCGGCCTCCGACGGGGCGACGGCGTCCCCGGCGCTCATGAAGGACGGGGACGAGAACGAGCAGGTGCGCGAGCTCCAGGCGCGGCTGCGGCAGGGGAAGTTCTTCGACCGCGCGCCCACCGGGTTCTACGGGACGATGACGGCGGGTTCGGTCAGGGCCTTCCAGAAGAAGCAGGGGCTGGACGCGACCGGTTCGGTCGACGAGGCCACCTGGCAGCGGCTGCTCGGCGCCAGCCGGAAGCCGACCGCCGACGAGCTGAAGCCGTCGACCACCAACGCCCTGGACGCCCCGGCCCCGGCGTGCATGACCGGCCGGGTGCTCTGCATCAGCAAGGAGAGCCGGACCCTCGCCTGGATGATCGACGGCAAGGTCGTCTCGTCGATGGACGTCCGCTTCGGCTCGGAGAACACCCCGACCCGCGAGGGCACGTTCAGCGTGGGCTGGAAGGCCCGCGAGTGGACGTCGACGATCTACCACACGCCCATGCCGTACGCGATGTTCTTCAGCGGCGGCCAGGCCGTGCACTACTCGGCGGACTTCGCGGCCCGCGGCTACGCCGGTGCCTCGCACGGCTGCGTCAACGTCCGGGACCGGGCCAAGCTCTCGGCCCTCTTCGACCAGGTGAAGGTCGGGGACAAGGTCGTCGTCCACTGGTAGGAGCAGAAAGAGGAGAGGGCGCGGGTGGGACCGGGGGAACGTGTCCCACCCGCGCCGGGTGCGCCGAGCCGTAGGTACGGGGGGAACCCCGGCTCATCGCGCGGCCGATGACCAGTCGGCATTACGTACTGCGCCGACGCGCCGGAAAGTGTTACACCGCGAGCGGGAGGCGCGCCGTCGCGCCCGTTCCCGGGAGCTCCGAGGGGGCCGTGGAGGCCGGTCCGGCGAGGGTCTCCGCCGAGGTCCGGGTGGTGTCGCGGCCGTCCCGGCCCCTGCCCCAGGAGCCGTCACCCCTGCCGCCGCCGCCCTTGCCGCCACCCCTGCCGTCGCCCTTCGAGCCGCCCCGGGGGCCGTCGCCCGGCCGGTCCCCGGAGCCGCCTCCGGAGCCGGGGTCCGAGCCGCCCTTCGCGCCGTCCCCGGAGGTGCCCCCGGGTGCGCCGGGTGTGCCGGAGAGGAGGCGGTCGCAGTAGCGGCGCAGGGTGTCGCCGTCGCGCAGGGTCTCCATGAGCAGGCGGCGGCGACCGTCGTCGAGCCGTCCCGACCGGTACGCCCGGCAGGCCTCGACGGCCTTCTCCCGGAGGTCGGTGCCGCCGCTGTTCCCGCCCCCGTCCTCCTTCTCCTTCCGGTCCCGGCCCTCCGTGCGGTCCGGGTGCGGGGTCCCGTCCGGACCGGCCGCGCTCCGGCCGGGCTCCTGGACGTCCCGCTTCGGCCGGTCCGCGCCGTCCCCGTCCGGCGCCGGGACGGCCGGTGCGGTGGAGCCCGCGTCGGCGGAGGGGGTCGTGCCGGGCGTGTGGTCGTCGACGGGCGGCGGGGGCCCGGGTATCCCGGGGTCCTCGCGCGTGCCGTCGGGCTCCGGCGAGACGAGCGGCCGCGCGGTGTCCCCGGCGGAGACGGAGCTGGCGGGGGCGGGTCCCACCAGCGGGAGGGCGCCGGTGCCCGCGGCGACGGCGACCCCGCCGACGGCGACGGCGGCGACCGCGGCGGCGAGGCCGTAGCGCGCGGAGCGGCCCCAGCGGCGCGGGGCGGCGGCGGGGCGCGCGAGCCGCACCCGGCCGAGGTCGGCGGGGGCGGTGCTTCCGGCCGCGCCTCCGGCCGTGTTTCCGGCGGCGCCCCCGGCCGTACTTTCGGCCACGCTCCCGGCCGTACTCCCAGCGATGCTCCCGGCCGTGCCCCCAGTAACGCTTCTGGTCGCGCCCCCCGGTGCGGAGGCGGCGGCGGCGCGGGCCGCCGTGGCCTCGCGGAAGGCGGCGAGGGCCGCGGCCTCGCCCGGCAGTGCGTCCTCCGCGGCCGGGGTGCGGATCGCGTCGAGGGCGTCCGCGAGACGGCCGGCCGACGGGTGCGCGAGGTCGCCGGCGGGGCCGACGGGATCGCCGCGGAGCAGTCGCTCCGCGGCCTCCTCGTCGAGCCACTGGTACCGCTCGTCGGCCATCACATGTCCTTCTGCGTCCGCGGACGCCATTGCGTCACACCGCCGGGCGCCACGGGTCCCGGTGTCCTGCCGCGCTGCGGGGGCACGCCGTCCAGGGGGACGACGGTCCCGCCGGCGCCGTCCGGGGCGCCCTCGACGCCGAGGAGTTCGGCGAGCCTCTTGAGGCCGCGGTGCGCGGCGGTGCGCACGGCGCCGGGGCGCTTCCCCAGGGTGTCGGCGGCGCTCTTGGCGTCCAGGCCGACGACGACGCGCAGCACGACGGCCTCGGCCTGGTCCTGCGGGAGCTGGGCGATCAGGTCCATGGTGTGGCCGGTGGCCAGGGCCTCCAGGGCCTCGCTCGCGGTGTCGGACTCGGCGGGCTTGTCGGTGAGTTCGGTCTCGTCGGCGCCGACGACGGGGCGCCGGCCGCGCATCCGTATGTGGTCGAGGGCGCGGTTGCGGGCGATCCGGGCGGCCCAGCCGCGGAAGCGGTCCGCGTCGCCGCCGAAGCGGTCGAGGTCGCGCGCGATCTGGAGCCAGGCCTCGGAGGCCACGTCCTCCGCGTCGGTGTCGCCGACCAGTGTGCGTATGTAGCCGAGCAGCCGGGGGTGCACGGCGCGATACACGGCACGGAAGGCGTCCTCGTCCCCGTGCTGTGCGGCGAGCACCGCGGCCGTCAGCTCCGCGTCGTCCCCCAGCACTCCCCAAACCCTGTTCGTCGATCGCGTCGTCTCGTCACGGCCGGTCACCGCCGCCACGCTGCCTAACGCACCAGCACGCTACGTGGTGCTCCGGCGCCGCGTCCACGCGGTGTCCGCCCCTTGTACAACTTGCAACCTTCCAGTGCCCGGAGACGGTGTGACAGAAAGCGCACTCCCGGCGCTGAAAGGAGTACGGAGCCGTGCTGCGGCTCCGTGGAGGACGACCGGGGCCTCTCCTGTGGGGGGTGGCGGCCCTGGTCGTCTCTCCTTTTCCCTCTTCCCTTCCCCTTTTCGCGGTCGTCGGACCGTCCCGGGTGCGGCGCGCCCTCGCGCATGTCAACCGACGGTTGACAGCCTCCGAGTGTCAACCTAGGGTTGCCTCATGACGAATCCAGTCGTTCCGACCGTTCCCGTCCGTCTCGACGAGCTCATCGAAGCCATCAAGAAGGTCCACCCGGACGCCCTGGAGCAGCTCTCCGGCGCGGTCATGGCGGCGGACCACCTCGGTGACGTCGCCGACCACCTCATCGGTCACTTCGTGGACCAGGCCCGGCGTTCCGGCGCCTCCTGGACCGACATCGGCCGCAGCATGGGCGTCACCCGGCAGGCCGCGCAGAAGCGGTTCGTGCCCAAGGACCCCGACGCCGAGAAGATGGACCCGAACGCCGGGTTCAGCCGCTTCACGCCCCGCGCGCGCAACGTGGTCATGGCCTCCCAGAACGAGGCCACGGCCGTCGGCAACGCCGAGATCACCCCCTCCCACCTGGTGCTCGGCCTGCTCGCCGAGCCCGAGGGGCTCGCGGCGCACTGGATCGCCTCGCGGGGCGTGCCCCTGGAGCGGGTGCGCGAGGCCGCCGCCGCGACCCTGCCGCCGGCCGTCGAGGAGCCGCCGACGCTCGTGCCGTACGACGCGGCGGCGAAGAAGGTCCTGGAGCTGACGTTCCGCGAGGCCCTGCGCCTCGGACACCACTACGTCGGCACCGAGCACGTCCTGCTCGCGCTCTTGGAGCACGAGGACGGGCAGGGCGTGCTGAGCGGGCTCGGTCTCGACAAGGCGACGGCGGAGCGGGAGATCGCCGAGACGGTCGCCTCGGTCGCGATCACGGCCCCCGAGCCGGACACGGAGGCCTGACCGCCCCCTCAGGCGGTGGTGCGGGCCCGGCGCGAGACGACCGCGCGCAGCACCCGGCCGCCCTCGACGGAGAGCTCGCGGGCCCGGCGCAGTCCGGTCGGGCCGTGGGCGACCGATTCGAGGACGGCCCGCTGGCGGCGGAGCTCCCCGGCGAGCAGCGGGCCCGCGCCCTCGGCGTCCCCGGCGCGGCAGCGCTCGACGAGGTCCTCGTCGGCGCCGGCCGCGTCGTACCGCCCGTGCAGGGCGAGGGCGGTGCCGGAGCAGGTGCCGACCCAGGCGCGCAGGGACTCCGGGGTCCAGTCCGCGGGGGCGGCGGCCAGCATGCCGCGCACGGCCCGGGCCGCCTCCCCGCCGCCCTCGGCGTCCAGCTCGGCGCGGGCCTTGGCGACGGCCTCGCCCCACGCCGCGCCGTCGGCGCGCGCGACGGCCGCCCAGGCGGGCCGCAGGGCGTCGTCCCGGTCGGCGGCGAGCAGCGGGAGGCAGCGGTCGAGACAGGCGAGGCCGGCCGCGGCCAGGCCGCGCTCGTCGGCCCCGTCGATCAGCTCCCGCAGGCTCCGGTCGTTCTCCGGCTTCCCCGACGTCATGGACGCCTCCTCGCCACCCGATGCGGACGCGGCGGTTCCCCTTACGTGGCGGGGAGTCGCCTTTTCGTCACTGTGTGGCCGGAATCATGCCAGTGGAGTCGGTCGACTGCATAGGGGTACGGCGCTGTCACAGTCCGAGGGCCTTCTCGTTGAACACCTCGACCGGGCACGCGGCCCGGGTGGCCCGCGCTCCGTCCCGGATCCGGCCGTCACTGGTCACCAGCGGAACGTCATACCCCTCGGCAAGTGCCACGTACAGGGCGTCGTAGGCGCTGAGGTTGGCATACAGCTCCCGCACCCGGGGCAGCAGCGGGAGGTGCTCCGACCTGCGCAGCGGCAGCTCCGCGAAGGCCGCACAGGCGTCGCCCAGCTCGCGGTCGGTCAGCTTCCCGCCGCGGTGCCGACCCAGGAGGGCCGAGGTCACCTCGATGTCGACGAGGTGCGGGGCGAGCAGGCGCTCCCCCTTCACCCGCTCCCGCACCGCCTCGCCGACCGGGCCCGCGTCGGCCAGCAGCATGACGAGCGCGCCGGCGTCCATGACGATCACTCGCGTCGCCTTCCCCGGTCGATCTCGTCGAGCACGTCGTCCGTCGACAGCCGAGCGGTGACCCGCTCCCGGATGCGGGCGACCACGTCGTCGAGCGAGGGCGTGGCGGCCTCCTGCTCCAGCAGAGTGCGGGCGTACGCCTGGAGGGACTGCCGGTTGCGGGCGGCCCTTATCTTCAGCTCGGTCAGCGCTTCCTCGGACAGGTCTCGCACATACAGAGTTGCCATGCGATTACTTTAGTCGCGCCGCTAGCAGATTGATAGCAGCCGCTTACCGTACCTTCTCCGCGAGCGCCCGGAACTGGTCCCAGCTCGCGGTCGGTTTCGCCGGGTTCCAGAGCTTCTGGGAGAGGGCCGCCAGGGGCAGCCGGATGCCGGCCGCGACCTGGGCCGGGGTCTGGGAGTTCGCCAGGTCGCACCAGACGGCGAACCGGGCGCCGAGGATCTGGGGGTCGTACTTCGCCGGGACGGGGCCGGTGCCGCGCACGACGAGCGGGGTCCACTGCTCGTAGATCCGGCGGCCGGTGGGGTACGCGAAGTCGTTGGGCTCGCCGAGGACGTAGTAGAGGTACTCGTCGTTGAGGTTGACCATCTTCCGGCCCTGGCTCAGGTACGAGACGGGCTGCCGGGCGCCGATCTCCTTGCCCGTCCAGTACTCGACCTCCAGGTCCTTCGCCGCGTTCACGACCCCGCCCGTGAAGAAGCCGTCGTTCCAGGCCTTGAGGGTCTTGCCGGTGGGGCGGACGACGGCCGCGCGGTCGTTGAGCCAGCCCGTGGCCAGGTCCTGGACCCGGCCGGAGGACCCGTACTTCGCCTTCGCGGCCCGCGCCAGCGCCGGGTAGGTGGCCTCGGGGTCCTTCGCCATGAGCGCCACGTACTCGTCGGCGCCGAGGTGCCAGTACGCGCCGGGGAAGAGCTGCGCGTACTCGCGCAGCAGGTCGTCGACGATCTTCGCCGACGCCGGGTTCGCGATGTCGACGGCGCCGCGCGGGGCCCGGCCGGTCCCGCTGCGGAGCTGGAGGTCGGGGTGGGCGGCGATGACGGCGCCGAGGTGTCCCGGGGAGTCGATCTCGGGGACGACGGTGACGTGCCGCTCGGCGGCGAGGGCGAGGATCCGCCGGACCTCGGCCTTGGTGAGGTGCTGGGCGGAGACCACCTCGGGGTGGCTGTCGGACTCGATCCGGAAGCCCTGGTCGTCGGAGAAGTGCAGTCCGAGCTGGTTGAGCTTGAGGTCGCCCATCTCGCGTATGCGGTCCTCGATCCAGCCGGCCGTGAAGTGCTTGCGGGCGGTGTCCACGTTCAGTCCGCGCTGCGGCTTGGCGGGCCGGTCGTTCACCGTCCCCTCGGGCATCGCGCCGGTCGCCTTCACCGACTGCTTGAGGGTCCGGGTGCCGTAGAAGACCCCGGCCTCGTCGGGCCCGCTGATCCGGACCCGGCCGCCCCGGACGGCGAGGGCGTACGACTCGGGGGCGCCGGTCCCGCCCAGGGCCAGCTCGACGTCCCCGGGCCCGGCGGCGACGGCGCCCCGGTAGGGGATGCCCAGCTCACCCGCTATCAGCTTCCCCTCGTCGGCGAGGCCCCCGCTGTTCGCGGCGATGACGACCCCGCCCGTGGGCGCGGGCTTCCAGCCGGGGCCGCGGGCGGCCTCGTGGGCGCGGACGGCGGGGACCGTGCGGGGCGCGCCGGAGAGCGGGTAGGTCCGGGTCGGCGTCGGCGTGGGGGTCGGCGAGGGCGGCGCGCCCGAGGGCGCGGAGGCCGTGGCGGAGCCGGGGGACGGGGCGGCGGACGGCCCCGGGGCGGCACCGCCGGAACAGGCCGCCACGGTGGCCAGTGCCACCGAGGTCGCCAGGAGCGCGGGGCCGCGTCGGGGCCCCCGTATGGAGTACCGCATCAATCGGAATCCTCCCCTACGGATGGGGGTCCGGCCAATCGAGCGACGGCCCGGGAGGGAGCGGACGGCGAAATCGGGACCCTCCGCATCCGGGGCGGACGGCCGAATCGGAACCCTCCGCCCCCGGGGCGGACGGCCGAATCGGGACCCCCCGCATCCGGGGCGGACGGCTGAATCGGGACCCCCCGCACCCGGGACGGACGGCGACATCGGAAGCCCCGCGTCCGGATCGGACGGCGGCATCGGAACCCTTCCCTCCCCAGCCGACGGCGACATCGGAAGCCCCGCATCCGCGACGGAGGGAACGCCGGAACCCCGAACGCCGTCAACAAGTGCGGCACCCGCCGCGCCGACGACGGCGGGGACGGACGATCGTCACCCCGTGTTCACCCACGGGCGGGCGACCGGAATCCCGGCGTCCATCAGATGTTCCGAAACTCTCCCTTCCGGGTGAAAATCGCGCATCCGTCGGACACCTCCCCCGTCCCGTCGATAACGTTGCGTCACGCTCACCCCACCCGTCCCGGAGTAACCGGAGCCCACGCTGACCAGCGACACCCACGCCACCTGCCGGACCCCGGGCTCCCCGCACACGCCTGCCGCACCCGGCCGGCAGTCCCCCCGCCCCCGGCGCCCCGGCGGCCTCGTCGGCTTCAACGCGGCGGCCCCCGCCGAGGCCGTGACCCTGCTGCTCTCCTGCTGCCACAGCCTCCGCTGGGCCGAACGGGTGGCGGCGCACCGCCCCTATCCCACGGTGGAGGCCCTGCTCGCCGCCGCCGACGAGGCCGGGTACGACCTGTCGAGGGCCGATCTGGACGGCGCCCTGGCCGCCGAGTCCTCCCTGCCGCCGCACCCCGACGCCCCGGCGGCCGCCCGGACCGCGCTGCGGGCCGCGCACGCCGCGTACGAGAGCAGCTTCGGACACGCGTTCGTGATCAGCCTCGACGGGGTGCGCCCCGACGAGCGGCTCGACCAGGTCCTGGCCGGAATCCGGTCACGTCTCGGCAACGAACCGGAGGAGGAGCGGGTGATCGCGGCCGAGGAACTGCGCCGGCTCGCCCGCGCCCGGCTGGCCTTCCGGCTGGCCTCGGGCTGACCGCATGCTCACGCCCCGACACTCCGGGGCGTGATTCCGTCCGCAATGCGGTGATTCCGCCCCGGACGATAGCCCGTCCGTGCCTGTTTGATCACACCTATGGACCCCGCGCGAGCGAACCGACAACTCGTCGCTACGATGACCGGGGCCGGTGGACCGTACCCGGCCGGGCCAGACCGACAGAGAAGCCGGCCGGCCCCGATCCCCGCTCCCGGAGGGTTTTTCCGTGCCGGCTGGAACGCTGTACCGCGGCCGGGAAGGAATGTGGTCCTGGGTGGCTCATCGAGTCACCGGCGTCCTCATCTTCTTCTTCCTGTTCGTACACGTCCTTGACACCGCTCTCGTCCGCGTCTCCCCCGAGGCCTACGACGAGGTCGTCGCGACCTACAAGACGCCGATCGTCGCTCTGCTCGAGTACGGCCTGGTCGCCGCCATCCTCTTCCACGCGCTGAACGGCCTCCGCGTCATCGCCGTGGACTTCTGGTCCAAGGGCCCCCGCTACCAGAAGCAGATGCTCTGGACCGTCGTGGGCATCTGGGTCGTGCTGATGGCGGGCTCGCTGTACCCCGTCCTCGGCCACGCCGCACGCGAACTGTTCGGGAGCTGACGCCAGACATGTCGACTGACACCACCTCCGCGATCGGCCCCGTCGAGGGCGGCGGCTACGACGTGGACAACCCCGCGCCGTACATCGAGGCCCCCCGCAAGCGCACCGGCAAGACCCCGCGCGCGACCCGCGGCAACTTCGAGATGGCCGCGTGGCTCTTCATGCGCCTCTCCGGCGTGGTCCTCGTCGTCCTGGTCCTCGGCCACCTGCTGATCCAGCTCTTCCTGGACGGCGGCGTCTCCAAGATCGGCTTCGCGTTCGTGGCCGGCCGCTGGGCGTCCCCGTTCTGGCAGGTCTGGGACCTGCTGATGCTCTGGCTCGCCATGCTGCACGGCGCCAACGGCCTCCGCACGGTCGTCAACGACTACGCGGAGCGGGCCAACACGCGCCTGTGGCTCAAGGGCCTGCTGTACACCGCCACGGTGTTCACCATCCTTCTGGGCACGCTGGTGATCTTCACCTTCGACCCGAACATCCGCTAGGCACGGGGCTGAGGTAATCCACTGATGAAGATCCACAAGTACGACACCGTCATCGTCGGAGCCGGCGGCGCCGGCATGCGCGCCGCCATCGAGGCGACGAAGCGCAGCCGCACCGCCGTGCTCACCAAGCTCTACCCCACCCGCTCCCACACGGGCGCCGCGCAGGGCGGCATGGCCGCCGCGCTGGCGAACGTGGAGGAGGACAACTGGGAGTGGCACACCTTCGACACGGTCAAGGGCGGCGACTACCTGGTCGACCAGGACGCCGCCGAGATCCTGGCGAAGGAGGCCATCGACGCCGTCCTCGACCTGGAGAAGATGGGCCTGCCGTTCAACCGCACCCCGAACGGCACCATCGACCAGCGCCGCTTCGGCGGCCACTCCCGCAACCACGGCGAGGCCCCGGTCCGCCGGTCCTGCTACGCCGCGGACCGCACCGGCCACATGATCCTCCAGACGCTGTACCAGAACTGCGTCAAGGAGGGCGTGGAGTTCTTCAACGAGTTCTACGTCCTGGACCAGCTCATCACCGAGGTCGACGGGGTCAAGCACTCCGCGGGCGTCGTCGCCTACGAGCTGGCCACCGGCGAGATCCACATCTTCCAGGCCAAGGCCGTGATCTACGCGTCCGGCGGCACCGGCAAGTTCTTCAAGGTGACCTCCAACGCGCACACCCTGACCGGTGACGGCCAGGCGGCCTGCTACCGCCGCGGCCTGCCCCTGGAGGACATGGAGTTCTTCCAGTTCCACCCGACGGGCATCTGGCGCATGGGCATCCTGCTCACGGAGGGCGCCCGCGGCGAGGGCGGCATCCTGCGCAACAAGGACGGCGAGCGCTTCATGGAGAAGTACGCGCCGGTCATGAAGGACCTCGCGTCCCGTGACGTCGTCTCCCGCTCCATCTACACGGAGATCCGCGAGGGCCGCGGCTGCGGTCCCGAGGGCGACCACGTCTACCTGGACCTGACGCACCTCCCGCCGGAGCAGCTCGACGCCAAGCTGCCGGACATCACCGAGTTCGCCCGGACGTACCTCGGCATCGAGCCGTACACGGACCCGATCCCGATCCAGCCCACCGCGCACTACGCCATGGGCGGCATCCCGACCAACGTCGAGGGCGAGGTCCTCTCGGACAACACCACCGTCGTCCCGGGCCTGTACGCGGCCGGCGAGGTCGCCTGCGTGTCGGTGCACGGCGCCAACCGCCTCGGCACCAACTCGCTGCTCGACATCAACGTCTTCGGCAAGCGGTCCGGCATCGCCGCGGCCGAGTACTCCGCCAAGGCCGACTTCGTCGAGCTGCCGGAGAACCCGGAGTCCCTCGTCGTCGCGCAGATCGAGAAGCTGCGCGACTCCACGGGCAACGAGCGGGTCGCCGACCTGCGCCGCGAGCTCCAGGAGACGATGGACGCCAACGTGATGGTGTTCCGCACGGAGCAGACCATCAAGACGGCCGTCGACAAGATCGCCGAGCTGCGCGAGCGCTACGAGAACGTGTCCATCCAGGACAAGGGCAAGCGCTTCAACACCGACCTCCTGGAGGCCATCGAGCTGGGCAACCTGCTCGAACTGGCCGAGGTCATGGCCGTCTCGGCCCTGGCGCGCAAGGAGTCCCGCGGCGGTCACTACCGCGAGGACTACCCGAACCGCGACGACGTCAACTTCATGCGTCACACGATGGCGTACCGCGAGGTCGGCAAGGACGGCTCCGAGACCGTGCGTCTCGACTACAAGCCGGTCGTCACGACCCGCTACCAGCCGATGGAGCGTAAGTACTGATGGCTACCCCCGTACTGGACAAGGTCGAGAAGGACTCCGCCGCCTCGCCGTACATCACGGTCACGATGCGGATCCGCCGCTTCAACCCCGAGATCTCGGACGCGGCGGTCTGGGAGGACTTCCAGATCGAGATCGACCCCAAGGAGCGCGTGCTCGACGCCCTCCACAAGATCAAGTGGGACGTCGACGGCACGCTGACCTTCCGCCGGTCGTGCGCGCACGGCATCTGCGGCTCGGACGCGATGCGGATCAACGGCAAGAACAGGCTCGCCTGCAAGACGCTGATCAAGGACATCAACCCCGAGAAGCCGATCACGGTCGAGGCCATCAAGGGCCTGACGGTCCTCAAGGACCTGGTCGTGGACATGGAGCCGTTCTTCCAGGCGTACCGGGACGTCATGCCGTTCCTGGTCACCAAGGGGAACGAGCCGACCCGCGAGCGCCTGCAGTCCGCCGAGGACCGCGAGCGCTTCGACGACACCACCAAGTGCATCCTGTGCGCCGCGTGCACGTCGTCCTGCCCGGTCTTCTGGAACGACGGCCAGTACTTCGGTCCGGCCGCGATCGTCAACGCGCACCGCTTCATCTTCGACTCGCGCGACGAGGCCGGCGAGCAGCGCCTGGAGATCCTGAACGACAAGGACGGCGTGTGGCGCTGCCGCACGACGTTCAACTGCACGGACGCCTGCCCGCGTGGCATCGAGGTCACCAAGGCGATCCAGGAAGTGAAGCGCGCGCTGATCACGCGCCGTTTCTGAACCACCGCGTGGCGGTTGAGCCCGCTTCTGTACGCTCGGCGTGCGGGGGCGGGCTTTCCCGTCCGCACGCGCCGGTGTGTGTCGTTGTGGAGAGCGGGGACTGATGAGCGAGCCGAACCCTTACGCGGACGGCGAGTACAAGTGGGGTCCGGGGCAGGGCCCGGGGCAGGGCGGCGCGCCCGGCACCCCGGCGTACGGCTACCCGCAGGACGTGCCCCCGGGGTACGGGTACCCGCCGGCGGCCCCGGCGTACCAGCCGACGCTCGCCGAGGGCGTGCGCGTGCCGTCCCCGCCGCAGCAGTTCCCGCCGGTGCCGGGCGGGCCCGCGCCGCTCCTCGCGCTCGGCGACATCACGGTCGTCGGGGACCGGATCATCACGCCGGCCGGGGAGATGCCCCTCAAGGGCGCGGTGTGGAACGCGATGGACATGTCGCGGACCGAGGAGAAGATCCCGACGGTCGGGATCGTGCTCGCGATCGTCTTCGCGGTGGTGTGCCTGCTCGGTCTGCTGTTCCTCCTGATGAAGGAGAAGCAGACCACGGGCTTCGTCCAGGTCACCGTGACCAGCGGGGGCCGGCACCACGTGACGATGATCCCGGCGACGGGTCCGGACACCGTCCACTGGGTGATGGGCCAGCTCAACTACGCGCGCTCGCTGAGCATCTGACGTCCTGGCCCGGGCCGGGCCGGGGTCGTCAACCGTGCCAGGGGCCGGGGGCGTCGCCCGCCTCCGCCGCCACCATCACGCGGCGCAGCATGTCGTTGAGCAGGGTGCGCTCCTCGGGGCCGAGGACGCCGAGGAGCCGGTACTCCTCGTGGCCGAGGGCGTCCATCGCGCCGAGCCAGGTCTCGCGGCCGGAGGCGGTGAGTTCGACGGCGACCCGGCGCCGGTCGGTGGTCGACCGGGTGCGGCGGACGAAGCCGCGCTTCTCCAGGGCGTCGAGCCGGCCCGAGACGGAGGCGGGGGCCAGGTCGAGGTCCTGCGCGAGTTCGGAGGGGGCGGCGGTGCCGCCGCGGCCGGCCAGCTTGTGGAGCGTGTCGAACTCGTGGCGCTCCAGGTCGAAGTCGACGAGCGACTGCTCCCTGACCCGGCGCAGGTGGACCGAGAGCTTCTTCATCCGGGTGACCGCGCCCTCGACGACGGGGTCGAGGCCGGGCAGGACGGGCTGCCAGCGGGCGACGTGCCCGTCGGTCCAGTCGCGCCGTTCCGAGGGGGCGGGGGGCCCGGGGGTGGGGTCCATGGGGCGATCGTACGTCGGGGAGGGGCGCACCCGCCTTCCCGAGTGTTTCGGTTCCGAATGATCAGTTGAAGGATCATTCGGAACCGAAATAACCTTCGATCATGCCCGCCGCTCCCGCCGCCACGGCGCCCGCACCCGTCCCCCACCCCCTGCGCACCCGCCCCTTCCGGCTCCTCTTCACCGGCCGCGCCCTCTCCCTCCTCGGTGACGCCGCCATCCCCGCCGCCCTGGCCCTGGCCGTCCTGGAGGCCACCGGCTCCACCGCGGCGCTCGCCCTGGTCCTCGGCTGCGCGATGGTCCCCAAGCTGCTCCTGCTGCCGCTGGGCGGCGTCGTCGGCGACCGCCTCGACGCCCGGACGGTCGCGCTCGCCACCGACCTCGTGCGCTGCGCCACCCAGCTCCTCGTCGGCGTCCAGCTCCTCGGCGGCTCCCCCGGCCTCGCCGTGCTCGCGGTCGCGGAGGCGTGCGGCGGGGCCGCCGGGGCCTTCGCCATGCCGACCGTCGCACCCCTGGTGAGGGGCACGGTGGCGGCCGGGGCGCTGCACCGCGCCAACGCGGCCGTGGGAGTGGCCCAGAGCGCCACCCGCCTCGCGGGCCCGGCGCTCGCGGGCACGCTGGTCCTCACGGTCGGCGCCGGCTGGGCGTTCGTCCTGGACGCGGCGACCTTCGGCGTCAGCGCCCTGCTCCTGACCGCCGTCCGGGTGGAGCGGGTGGCGATCCCCCGCCGTTCGCTCCGCGCCGACCTCGCCGAGGGCTGGCGGGAGGTCCGCTCCCGGGACTGGTACTGGACCAGCCTCGTCGGCCACGGCGCCTGGAACGGCGCCGCCGCCGTCCTGATGACCCTCGGACCCGCCGTCGCCGTGCAGCGGCTCGGCGGCGGCACCACCTGGGTGGTCCTCCTCCAGGCCGGCGCCGTCGGCTTCCTCCTCGGGGCGCTGCTCGCGGACCGCGTCAGCCCCCGGCGCCCGGTCCTGACGGCGAACCTCGGGCTCGCCACGTACGCGCTGCCGCTGGTCCTGCTCGCCGTCGCCGCGCCCGCGCCGGTGACGATCGCGGCCTACGGGCTCGCCCAGGCCGGCCTCGGCTTCCTGTCGCCCGTCTGGCAGACCGCGGTCCAGCGCGCGGTGCCCGCCCACGCGCTCGCCCGCGTCACCTCGTACGACTGGCTGCTCTCGCTCGCCGCGATGCCCCTCGGCTACGCCCTGGCCCCGCTCGCCGCCTCGGCCTGGGGCCCCGAAGTGCCCCTGCTCGCCGCCGCGGCGGTGGTGGGCGGCTGCTGCCTGGGGACGGCGCTGGTGCCGGGCGTACGGAGGTTCACCTAGGGACGTGCGGCCTCCCTCCCGCGACTTGAACACGTTCAAGATGAGGTCTACAGTCAGGACCGCCAGCTTTTGAACGCGTTCAAGGGAGGGTGGGGCATGGACCTCACTGTCGTCGCGTACATCGTCTACCTGCTGATCGGCGTGGCCCTCACCGTCTGGGTCGCCCGCACGCTCAGCCGCAACGGAAGGATCTTCCTGGCGGACGTCCTGCACGGGAACGAGAAGCTCGCGGAGGCCGTCAACCACCTCCTGGTGGTCGGCTTCTACCTCGTCAACTTCGGCTTCGTCGCCCTCTACCTGAGCCAGGACGACGCCGTCCTCGACGCCCGGGCACTCTTCGAGGCCCTCTCCGTCAAGCTCGGGGTGGTCCTGCTGGTCCTCGGCGTGATGCACCTCGGGAACGTGTACGTGCTCAACAAGATCCGCCGGCGCGGGGTCATGGAGCGCGAGCAGGTGCCGCCGGTCGGCCCGCAGGGCTGGACCACGACCCCCAAGGGCGGCCCCTGGGCCCCGCCCGCGCCCCAGGGCTGAACCGCCGTGCCGACCGCACCCGGAGGGGCCCCCGCACCGGGGGCCCCTGCCCCGCGGACGCCCGTGAGGCGCCTGACCGTGCTGTACGACGCCGACTGCCCGCTCTGCGTGCACCTGCGGCACTGGCTGCTGCGGCAGCGGCAGCTCGTCCCGCTCGACCTGGTGCCGGCCGGGTCCCAGGAGGCCCGGCGCCGGTTCCCGGCCCTCGACCACGCCGCCACCCTGCGGGAGATCACCGTGATCGGGGACCGGGGCCAGGTCTACCGGGAGACCGCCGCCTGGATCGTCTGCCTCTGGGCCCTCGCCGAGTACCGGCCCAGGGCCCACTGGCTGGCCACCCCCGCCGGGCAGCCCTTCGCCCGGATGACCGTCCTGGCCGCCGCCAAGTGGCGCGAGGCCCTCAAGGGGCCCGGGATTCCCGGAAGGGGGCCCGGCCCGGAGGGCTGCGGGGACGGGCGCTGCGAAGTGCCCGGTCCGCCCGGTTAGGCTCGGCTCCGTGAAGGACGTGAAGGAAGAGAAGAAGGCCCCCAAGAGCGAGCAGACCCGCACGCTCATCCTGGAGACCGCGCTCCGGCTGTTCAAGGAGCGCGGTTACGACAAGACGACGATGCGGGCCATCGCCCAGGAGGCCGGGGTCTCCGTCGGCAACGCGTACTACTACTTCTCGTCCAAGGAGCACCTGGTCCAGGGCTTCTACGACCGGATCGCCGAGGAGCACCAGGCGGCCGTCGAACCCATCCTGACCGGGAGCGAGAAGGACCTGACGGCCCGGATCCGGGGGGTCTACCTCGGCTGGCTGGACATCGCGGAGCCGTACCACGAGTTCGCCGCCCAGTTCTTCAAGAACGCCGCCGACCCGGACAGCCCGCTCAGCCCGTTCTCGCCCGAGTCGGAGGGGCCCCGCGAGGCCGCGATCGAGGTGCACCGGCGCGTCATCTCCGGGGCCTCGGTGAAGGTCGACCCCGAACTGGCCGAGGCCCTGCCGCAGTTGCTGTGGCTCCAGCAGATGGGCCTGGTGCTCTTCTGGGTGTACGACCGGTCGGAGGGGGCCGCCAACAGCCGGCGGCTCGTGGAGCGGCTCGCGCCGGTCACCGCCCGCGCGATCTCGCTCTCCCGCTTCCGGATCCTGCGCCCGCTGGTCAAGGAGACCCACGAGCTGCTCGCCGACTTCATGCCGACGGCGGCCGGGATGGCGGCCTCGGGCAAGCCGAAGCGGGCGGGCGCGAAGTAGTGGGGGACGCGTCGCGGGGGCCGTACGCGCACGGCCCCCGCGACGGACGCCGCTAGATCCAGCTCAGGTCCCACAGCCGCCAGATGCCCGTGCCGTCCGTCAGGTACTGGGAGCCGGCGACCGCCTCCGTGGAGAGGACGTAGTCCTTCTTCTGCCACAGCGGCACGAGCGGGACGTCGTCGGCGACCTCGTTCTGGATCGCCTTGAAGTCCTCCGTCGCCCGCGAACGGTCGCTGAACCGCTGCGTCGAGGCGATCAGGGAGTCGATCAGCTTGCTGGAGAACCCGTTGTGCAGGGTGTTCGCGGTGCCGACGAGCGGGGCGGTGAAGCTGTCGGAGTCGGGGAAGTCGGGGAGCCAGCCGACGGTGTACGCGTCGAAGTCGCCCTTCGCGTACTGCTTCTGGAAGTCCTCCCACTTGACCTCGACGGTCCTGACCGCGAAGAGGCCGGTCTCCTCCAACTGCCGCTTGATCTCGGCGGTCTCGGCGGCGTAGGTGTCGTCCTTGCGGAAGCCGAAGGTGAACGTCACGGGGGTGGTGACCCCCGCGTCCTTCAGGATCTTCTTCGCCTTCGCGCCGCTGGGCTCCGGGTAGCGGTCGTAGAACGCGGTGCTGTGGCCGACGAAGCCCTGCGGGATGAGGGAGTACAGCGGCTCGACCGTGCCCTTGTAGGCGCCGGTGGTGATCGCCGGGCGGTCGAGGACCGCCGCGACGGCCTGCCGCACGGCCTTGTCCGCCATGGGCGAGCCGGGGCGGACGTTGAAGTTGATGTTGCGGATCTCGGCGCTCTCCGCCTCGGTGACCCGGGTGCCGTCCGTGGCCTCCAGCTTGGAGACGAAGTCCGGCGGGAGCTGCCGGTGCGTCACCTGGACGTCCTTCGCCTTCCAGGCCTCGGCGAGCTCCTCGGACTTGGCGTAGTACTTCACGAGGACCGGGCGGCCGGCCTTGGCGACGGCGCCCTTGTAGCGCGGGTTGGGCTCCAGGAGGGCGGACTCGCCCGGCTTGTACTCCTTGAGGACGTACGGCCCCGAGCCGTCGACCGCCTGGTCGGGGCGCAGCTTCTTCTCCGGGTAGCGCTCGCGGTCCACGATCGAACCGGCGCCGGTGGCCAGCTTCAGCGGGAACGTGACGTCCTTGGCGCTGAGGTGGAAGGTGACGGTCCGGCCCTCGGAGTCGACGCTCTTCAGCGTCGGGAAGAGCGGCTGCGGGCCGACGTCCGTCTTGATCCCCAGCATGCGCTCGAAGGAGTACTCGACGTCCTCGGCGGTCATCCTGCGGCCGTTGGAGAAGGTGAGGTCGTCGCGGAGCGTGCACCGGTACGTGGTGAGGCCGGAGCCCGCGAACCCGCAGCTCTCGGCGGCGTCCGGCACCGGCTCGGTGAAGCCCGGCTTGAACGTCAGGAGGGACTGGTAGACGTTGCTGTAGATCGCCCAGGAGCCGGCGTCATAGGCGCCGGCCGGGTCGAGCGAGGTGATCTCGTCCGTGGTGCCGACGGCGATCGGATCGGTCCTGACGCCGTCGGAGGGCAGGAGTTGCCAGCCGCCCACCCCGGCCGCCACCAGTACTCCACAAGTGATGAGGATCCGCAGACGGACCGTCGACCGCATTGCCGTGCTTCCTTTTTTCGGTACCACCCCAGGTGCGGGGCCCCCCGGTACCGCCGCGATGGCGTCATCCCATCACACGGCTTTCACAAGTGGAAGAGAAAACTTTCACACCACAGGTATATGTCCGGGATATGAGACTTTAAGTCGATGAGCAGCACGTATCACTCTCGGTGCGCGGAGTGACGAATCCGCTTTACGCCTGTTTCGAGGCGAGTTCGACGACGGTGACGTCGGAGGGGGCGCCGACCCGGACCGGGGGCCCCCAGGCGCCCGCGCCCCGCGAGACGTAGAGCTGGGTGTCGCCGTAGCGTTCGAGCCCGGCGACGGTCGGGTTGGCCAGTTCGGCGAGGAGGTTGCCGGGCCAGAGCTGGCCGCCGTGGGTGTGGCCGGAGAGCTGGAGGTCCACGCCGTGGCGCACGGCGTCGTGGACGACGACCGGCTGGTGGGCGAGGAGGACGGCGGCGCGGGCCCGGTCGCGGTCGCCGAGGGCACGGCCGAAGTCGGGCCCCCGCCCCTCGCTCTCGCCCGCGACGTCGTCGACGCCCGCGAGGTCGAAGCCGGCCGGGATCTCCAGGCGCTCGTTGCGCAGCGGGCGCAGGCCGAGTTCGCGCACGTGGTCGACCCAGGCGTCGGCGCCCGAGAAGTACTCGTGGTTGCCGGTCACGAAGAAGGAGCCGTGGCGGGCGCGGAGCCGGGCGAGCGGCTCGGCGGCGGAGCCGAGGTCCGCGACGGTGCCGTCGACGAGGTCGCCGACGACCGCGATCAGGTCGGGCTGGGTGGAGTTGATCGTGGCCACGATGCGCTCGGTGTGGGCGCGGCCCAGGATCGGGCCCAGGTGGACGTCGGACACGACGGCGATCCGGTACCCGTGCGCGGCGCGCGGGAGCTTGGCGAGCGGCACGGTGACCCGCTCGACCCGGGGCCCGCGCAGCACGCCGTACGTGCCGTACCCGACGGTCCCGAGCGCGACGGCTGCGGCGCCGCCGCCCACGACCCGGGAGACGAAGAGCCGGCGGGAGGGGTCGGTGGGGGCGGTGGGGCCGGTCGCGGGTTCCGGGGCGGCGTCCACCGGGGCCGGGGTCGCGGGGCCGGTCGCGGCGGCCGCCGGTACCGGCTCCGGCTCCGGGGCCACCGGGGCGGGGGCGCGGCGGGCGAGCCGGGCGCGCAGGAGCGGGCGGACGGCCTCGCCCACCAGCAGGGCCAGGACCAGGTACAGGAGCACGG
The DNA here is from genome assembly GCF_042868165.1 of Streptomyces sp. NPDC007872. Taxonomy (NCBI): domain Bacteria; kingdom Bacillati; phylum Actinomycetota; class Actinomycetes; order Kitasatosporales; family Streptomycetaceae; genus Streptomyces; species Streptomyces sp. NPDC007872. The sequence continues at coordinate 563,312 of NZ_JBIAEA010000004.1, read as the reverse complement.
CGAGCCACATCTGCCCCGGCCAGGCGAGCACCTGCTGGAGCCGGAAGGGCACGCCCGCGCGGGAGGAGACCAGGGCCGCGACCGAGCACAGCGGCAGGGCCACGACGGCGGCCGTGCCCAGGCGGCGCGGCAGGCCGCCGGGCGCCGTCACGTCGCGGACGAGGCGCCGCCACACGTACCGGTGGACCCCGCCGAGCAGCGCGAGGACCACGACCAGGACCAGCAGGAGGACGACCACGGCCCGGAACCCCTTCTCCCTCTGGGCGCCCGCACGACGCGCGCCCCGCGCGACCCGTCGGTCCCGGGCGCGGCCGGGCCCAGCGTACCGAGACCCGCCTCCGGGGCCCGGCGGGGGCGGTTCGATACTGGCGGGGAACGACCCGCCCTCCTCCGAAGGACAGCTCATGAAGCTCAGCCGCCGCGCCTCCTGGTTCCTGCTCGCGTTCGGGGTCTGGTCGTGGGTGATCTGGGTGACCTTCGCGAAGAACCTCTGGAAGGACGGGAGCGGGCTCGCCTTCGACGACGCGGGGGACCCGACCGCGTACTTCTGGGTGCACCTCGCCCTCGCCGTCACCTCCTTCGTCCTGGGAACGGCCGTCGGCGTGATCGGCCTCCGGGGCGTCCGGGCGACCGGGAAGCAAGGAACCGCCGGGACCGGATCCCCGGAGGGCCGATCGACGTCTTGGAGGGCGTGAGTGCGCCCTCCGGGCCAGTGACGTACGAAAGGTGATGCCGATGCGCCGGCTCCATGCCCCGAACGCGAGCGGGAACCAGCGGACGCGACGGCGGGGTTTCACACCCCCGGGTGGACGAATGGGTTCGAACGGCCTGCTGAGGTTCGCATCCCTGTTCCGTGCCTGTACGTTCACGAACGTGTCCGCTTCGAAGAAGACCGCCCGGGCGGTCGCCGCTGCCGTGTTCGTTCCGCTCGTCCTCGCCGCGCCCGCGGCCCACGCGGACGGGAAGGACTCCCAGGACAAGCAGCCCAAGCCGCCGCTCGCCATGTCCCAGGTAGGCGGCACCCTGCTCGGCCGGCCCGGGACGCAGGTGCGGCTCAAGGCCGGGGCGCCGGTGCTGCCCAAGGAGCTGTCGGCCCGCTCCTGGATCGTCGCGGACGCGGAGAACGGCCAGGTCCTCGCCTCGCACAACGCGCACTGGCCGCTCGCCCCGGCCTCGACCCTGAAGATGCTCTTCGCGGACACCCTGCTGCCCAAGTTCCCCAAGACGCAGAACCACCTGGTCACCGTGCAGGACCTGGCGGGGATGGGAGAGGGCTCCAGCCTGGTCGGCGTCAAGGAGAAGCAGACCTACAGCGTCCACGACCTGTGGCTCGGCGTCTTCCTGCGCTCCGGCAACGACGCCGTGCACGTCCTGACGAACATGAACCACGGTCTGCAGCAGACGGTGCGGGACATGAACGACCAGGCGGCCGAGCTCCAGGCGCTCGACACCAAGGTGGTCTCCCCGGACGGCTACGACGCCCCGGGCCAGGTCTCCTCCGCGTACGACCTCACGCTCATCGCCCGCAACGGCATGACGAAGCCGGACTTCCGCGAGTACGCCGCCACGGCCCGCGCCGCCTTCCCCGGCATACGGAAGCCGGGCGAGAAGAAGCGCGAGACCTTCGAGATCCAGAACACCAACCGGCTGCTCACGGGCGACTTCGGCGTCCCGCCGTACCAGGGCATCGCCGGGGTCAAGAACGGCAACACCACGCACGCGGGCGCGACCTTCACCGGGGTCGCCGAGCGCAACGGCAGGGTCCTGCTCGTCACCGTGATGAACCCGTCCTCCGAGGAGCAGCACGCCGTCTACCGGGAGACCGCCCGGCTGTTCGACTGGGGCTTCGCGGCGCTCGGGAAGGTGGAGCCGGTGGGCGAGCTGGTGCCGCCGCGCTCGGCCCGTACGGGGACGCACGCGTCCGCCGGCGCGGCGGAGCCCGCGCCCGGCAAGAACGCCCCGGCGCAGCCCGTCCAGGCGGTCGCGGCCGGGCGGACCGGCGGGGTCGGGACCGCGCTGGCCGTGGCGGGCGGAGTGCTCGCGCTCCTCGCGGGCGCGGTGTTCCTGGTCAACCGCCGCTGGCCGCTGGCCGTGGCGGCGGCGCGTCGCCGTGACCGGGGCGGAGAAGAGTAGACCCGGAGCCGCCGGAACCGGAGGCCCCGCCGGAACCGGAGGCCCCGCCGGAGCCGGGCCCCTCGCCGGAACCGGAGCCGGAGCCGGAGCCCCCGTCCTCGCCGGTCGCGGCCGGGGCCCCGTCCTTGCCCGGCGAGGCCGCGGCCGTCCACGCGGCGCAGAACAGCAGCAGCTTCGCGGTGAGGTTGATCCAGAGGAGCAGGGCGACGGGGACGCCGAACGCCCCGTACATCGACTTCGCCGCGACCCCCTTCATGTAGCCGCCGAGCAGCAGCTTGAGGAGTTCGAAGCCGACCGCGCCCATGAGCGAGGCCACCACGAGCTCCTTGCGGGGCGGCTCGACGCCGGGCAGCAGGGACAGGACGTACAGCAGGATCAGGAAGTCGGCGACGACGCCGACGAGGACGCCTCCGGCCTGGAGCAGGACGCCGCCCGCCCCGCCCTCGGAGACGCCGAGGTGCTCGGCGCTCCAGCCGACGGCGGTGGAGCCGAGCCAGGAGGCGGCGAGCGAGGCGAGGGCGACGCCGCCGAGGCCGACCAGGACGATCGCGTCCTTGCCCTTGAGCAGGACCGGGTTGCCCTCGATGTCGTCGAGGCCCCACACCGCGCGCAGGCACTCCCGCATGGAGCCGATCCAACTGATGCCGGTGAAGAGGAGCAGGGCGCCGGCGACGATCCCGACGGTGCCGGCGTTGTCGACGAGCGCGCCGATGTTCAGTTGGTCGGAGATGCCGGGGACCTGCTCGCCGATCTTCTCCTCGATCCGGTCGAGCTGCTCGTCGCTGAGGAGCGCGGCGCCGACCGCGGCGGCGACGGTGATGAGCGGGAAGAGGGCGAGGAAGGAGAGGAAGGTGATGGCGGCGGCGAGCCGGCTCCAGTGGGCCCGGTCGAGGGTCTCGTAGGCGCGCCAGGCGTGGGTGCGCATCAGGCGGGCGACCCAGGGGCCGATGACGGGGAGCTTGGTCAGCCAGTCCATGTCGTACGTGTACCCCTCGATCCGTGCGGTGCGCGGGTGACCGGAGTACGAGAATCCCCCCGCCGGGCCGTCTCATGCGCGATCGACATGAGGTCGGTCGACAGGAAGGGCGGTCGCCGGGAGGGGCGGTCGCCGGGAGGCTCTTCCGATCCTCCTCCCGTCGGATCATCACCCCTTTCGACGAACCGCCCGGGAATATCGTGCAATACCGGCATAAGAGGCATTGACGCCTATACGGTCGGCCCATGGCTGTCGAGACCCGCGTCCCGGACGACGACTGCGAAGCCCTCACCGGCTGGGGCCGCACCGCCCCCACCCTCGCGCGCGTGCACCGGCCCCGCAGCCCCGCCGAGGCGGTCGCGGTCCTGCGCGCCCCCGGCGGCCGGGGCGCGATCGCCCGCGGCCTCGGGCGCTCCCACGGCGACGCCGCCCAGAACGCCGGCGGCACCGTCCTCGACATGACGGGCCTCGACCGGATCCGCGCCGTCGACGCGCGCGCGGGGCTCGTCGACTGCGAGGCCGGCGTCAGCCTGCACCGGCTGATGGAGGTCCTGCTGCCGCTCGGCCGGTTCGTCCCCGTCGTGCCCGCCACCCGGTACGTGACGGTCGGCGGCGCGATCGCCGCCGACGTCCACGGCGGGAACCAGCACGCCGCCGGCTCCTTCGGCCGGCACGTGGCCTCGCTCAAACTCCTCACCCCCGACGGGGAGATCAGGACCGTCCGGCCCGGCACCCCGCTCTTCGACGCCACCACGGGCGGCATGGGCCTGACCGGCGTCGTCCTCTCCGCCGTCCTGCGGCTGCCGGCCGTCGAGACCTCCCTGATGAGCGTGGACACCGAGCGCGCCCGCGACCTCGACGCGCTCCTCGCCCTGCTCGCCGGGGGCGACCACCGCCACCAGTACTCCACCGCCCGGATCGACCTGCTGGCCCGGGGCGCCGCCACCGGCCGCGCCGTCCTCACGCGCGGCAGCCCCGCCCCGTACGACGCGCTGCCCCGCCGCCACCCGGCCCGCCGCGCGCCCCTCGCCTTCCGGCCCGGGCGGCTGCCCGCCCCGCCGCCGCACGTCCCCGACGGGCTGCTCGGCGGCGCCTCCGCCGGGCTCTTCGCCGAGCTCTGGTACCGGGCCGCGCCCCGCGCGTCCACCGGCCGGCTCCGGCCGGTGTCCGGCTTCTTCCACCCGCTCGACGCCGTCCCGCGCTGGAACCGGCTGTACGGGCCCGGGGGCTCCGTCCCGTACCGGTTCGTCCTCCCGTACGGGCGGGAGGAGACGCTCCGGGGGATCGTGCGGCGGATCGCGGACCGGCGCTGGCCCGTCCTGCCCGCCGTCCTCAAGCGGTTCGGCCCCGGCGGCCCCGGGCCGCTCTCCTTCCCGCTGCCCGGCTGGTCCCTGGCCCTCGGCCTGCCCACCGGCCTGCCGGGGCTCGGCGCCTTCCTCGACGCGCTCGACGAGGAGGTCGCGGAGGCCGGCGGGCGGGTATACCTGGCCGGGGACTCGCGGGTGCGGCCGGAGGTGCTGGCCGCGATGTACCCGCGGCTCGACGAGTTCCGGGAGCTGCGGGCCGCGCTCGACCCCCGGTCCGTCCTCGTCTCCGACCTCTCCCGCCGTCTCTCCCTCTAGGACCCTCCAGGAGCCGATCGTGAAGGACGCCCTCGGTGCGCCCCAGTCCCTGCTCGTCCTCGGCGGCACCTCCGCGATCGGGCTCGCCACGGCCCGCCGGATGATCGCCCGGCGCACCCGCACGGTCCACCTGGCCGGCCGCCCCTCCCCCGCCCTCGACGCCTCCGCCGCCTCGCTGCGGGCGCTGGGGGCCGAGGTGCGGACCGTCCCCTTCGACGCGCTCGACCCCGGGTCGCACGAGGAGCGGCTCGGTCCGGTCTTCGCGGCGGGCGACGTCGACATGGTGCTGCTCGCCTTCGGGGTCCTGGGCGACCAGGCGCGCGACGAGTCCGACCCGGTCGCCGCCGCCCGGGTCGCCGGGACCAACTACACGGGGGCCGTCTCGGCCGGCCTGGTGTGCGCGGGCGCGCTCCAGGCGCAGGGGCACGGCTCGCTCGTGGTGCTCTCCTCGGTGGCGGCCGAGCGGGCCCGCCGCGCCGACTTCATCTACGGCTCCTCGAAGGCGGGGCTCGACGTCTTCGCCCAGGGGCTCGGGGACGCGCTGTACGGGACCGGGGTGCACGTGATGGTGGTGCGGCCCGGCTTCGTGCGCTCCGGGGCGACGGCGGGGCGCCCGGAGGAGCCGTTCGCGACCACCCCGGAGGCGGTCGCGGGCGCGATCGAGCTGGGGCTGCGGCGCCGCTCGGAGACGGTGTGGGTGCCGGGGGCGCTGCGGATGGTGACGGCGGCGGTGCGGCACGTGCCGAGGCCGCTGTACCGGCGGCTGCCGGTGTAGGCGGCCGGACCGGGCCGGGTCAGGCGCTCGGCGCGGCCGTCGGCGTGTCGACCGGGCTGCCGCCCTGGGCCGGGACGGCGCGGGTCGGGTGGCCGCCGCCGAACTCGTAGTCGTACAGCTTCCGCCACACCAGGTCCGCGCCCTGCTCGTACAGCGCGAAGGAGCGGCAGGTCCAGGCCGCCTCGTACCCGGCGAGCTCCTCGAACGCCCGGTCCATCCCCTCCTCGGAGATGCCGTGCGCCACGGTGACGTGCGGGTGGTACGGGAACTGGAGCTCGCGCACGAGCGGCCCGGCCTCGTCCCTGATCCGCTGCTGGAGCCGGTCGCAGGGCACGACGCCCTCCGCCAGCTTCACGTAGACCACCGGGGAGAGCGGCCGGAAGGTCCCGGTGCCCTTCAGGCGGACGGGGAAGGGGTGGTAGCCGGTGGCCACGCGCGCGAGGTGCGCCTCGATCTCCGGCAACCGCTCCCGGGGGACCTCGGTCGGCGGGACGAGGGTGACGTGGGTGGGGATGCCGTGCGCGGCCTGGTCCCCGAAGCCGGCGCGCCGCTCCTGGAGCAGGCTGCCGTAGGGCTCCGGGACCGCGATCGAAACGCCGAGCGTTACGGTCCCCACGTCGTTCTCCTCCGTCGTCCGGTGTTGTCGGTGCGTGTCGGTGCGTCGTGCGTGCGGGCGGGCGCGCGGGTGGTGCAGCCGCCAGTGTGCGGCCTGCACCACCCCCGTGACCAGGGCCCCGGGACTCAGTGCTTGGCGGGCAGGAAGCCCATCCGCTCGTACGTCTGCGCGAGGGTCTCGGCGGCGACCGCGCGCGCCTTCTCGGCGCCCTTGGCCAGGACTGAGTCCAGCGTCTCCGGGTCGTCCAGGTATTCCTGGGTGCGGGTCCGGAACGGCGTGACGAAGTCCACCATCACCTCGGCGAGGTCCGTCTTGAGCGCGCCGTACATCTTGCCCTCGTAGGACTTCTCCAGGTCGGGGACGGAGGTGCCGGTGAGGGTGGACAGGATGGTGAGGAGGTTGGAGACGCCGGCCTTGTTCTCCGGGTCGAAGCGGATCACCGTGTCGGTGTCGGTGACGGCGCTCTTGACCTTCTTCGCGGTGACCTTCGGGTCGTCCAGGAGGTTGATGAGGCCCTTCGGCGTGGAGGCCGACTTGCTCATCTTGACCGAGGGGTCCTGGAGGTCGTAGATCTTCGCCGTCTCCTTCAGGATGTACGGCGAGGGGATCGTGAAGGTGTCGCCGAAGCGCCCGTTGAACCGCTCCGCGAGGTCGCGGGTCAGCTCGATGTGCTGGCGCTGGTCCTCGCCGACCGGGACCTCGTTCGCCTGGTAGAGCAGGATGTCCGCGACCTGGAGGATCGGGTACGTGAAGAGGCCGACGGTGGCGCGGTCGGCGCCCTGCTTGGCGGACTTGTCCTTGAACTGGGTCATGCGGGAGGCCTCGCCGAAGCCGGTGAGGCAGTTCATGACCCAGCCGAGCTGGGCGTGCTCGGGGATGTGGCTCTGGACGAAGAGGGTGCAGCGCTCGGGGTCGAGACCGGCGGCGAGGAGCTGGGCGGCGGCGAGCCGGGTGTTGGCGCGCAGCTCGGCCGGGTCCTGCGGGACCGTGATCGCGTGCAGGTCCACGACCATGTAGAACGCGTCGTGGGTCTCCTGGAGGGCGACCCACTGGCGGACGGCGCCGAGGTAGTTGCCGAGGTGGAACGAGCCGGCGGTGGGCTGGATTCCGGAGAGCACTCGCGGACGATGCTGCATGGCGAAGCCATTCCCCTGAGGGTGGTGGTGGGCGACGGGCGGGCTGTCAAAGGCCATGCACATCATTCTCTCAGGTGTGGGGCCGGTCCCCGCCCGACCGATGTGTCAGGTCCCGCCGGGCCGGTGCGACGGCCGGTGCGACAGCCGGTACGGCAGGGGTACGCGCGCGGGGGCGCGGTTCCGGTCGCGGCGGCCGTGGCCCGTGGTGGATGAGACCAGGAACACAGTGCGCGCGCGCCGGACCGCGCCCCCTTTCGGCGACTGCCGGGTCGTACGGATCAGACGGGCAGGCCCGGGGCCGGGAAGGCGGCCATCAGGTCGGCGACCTCGGCGCGGACCGCGGCGAGCGCCTCCTCGTCGCCGCGGCCGGCGGCCGTGACGCCCCGGTCGATCCACTCCGCGACCAGCGGCATGTGCTCCGTGCCGAGACCGCGGGAGGTGAGGGCGGGAGTGCCGATGCGGATGCCGGAGGGGTCGAAGGGCTTGCGGGGGTCGAAGGGGACGGTGTTGTGGTTGACCACGATCCCGGCCCGGTCGAGGGCCTTGGCGGCGGTCTTGCCCGGCACCTGCCGGGAGGTGAGGTCCATCAGGATCAGGTGGTTGTCGGTGCCGCCGGAGACCAGGTCGAGGCCGCGGGCGAGGAGCGCCCCGGCGAGGGCCTTCGCGTTGGCGACGACGGCGTGGGCGTAGGTGCGGAAGGAGGGCAGGGCGGCCTCGCGCAGGGCGACGGCGATGGCGGCGGTGGTCTGGTTGTGCGGGCCGCCCTGGAGGCCGGGGAAGACGGCCCGGTCGAGGGCCCTGGCGTGCTCCTCGCGGGACAGGAGCATGGCGCCGCGCGGGCCGCGCAGGGTCTTGTGGGTGGTCGTGGAGATCACGTCCACGTGTCCGGCCGGGGACGGGTGGGCGCCGCCCGCGATCAGGCCCGCGATGTGGGCGACGTCGGCGACGAGGACGGCGCCGGCCTCGCGGGCGATCTCGCCGAAGGCGGCGAAGTCGATGGTGCGGGGCAGGGCGGTGCCGCCGCAGAAGATCACCTTCGGGCGCTCCTCGAGGGCCAGGTCGCGGACCTCGTCGAGGTCGACGAGCCCGGTGTCCCGGCGCACGCCGTACTGGACGCCCCGGAACCACGAGCCGGTGGCGGAGACGCCCCAGCCGTGGGTGAGGTGGCCGCCCATGGGCAGGGCCATGCCCATGACGGTGTCGCCGGGTTCGGCGAAGGCGAGGTAGACGGCGAGGTTGGCTGGGGAGCCGGAGTAGGGCTGGACGTTGGCGTGGTCGACGCCGAAGAGGGCCTTGGCGCGCGCGACGGCGAGGGCCTCGACCTTGTCGATGTTCTGCTGGCCCTCGTAGTAGCGGCGGCCGGGGTAGCCCTCGCTGTACTTGTTCTGGAGGACGGTGCCGGAGGCTTCGAGGACGGCGGCGGAGACGTAGTTCTCGCTGGGGATGAGGCGCAGGGTGTCGGCCTGGAGCCGCTCCTCGGCGCCGACGAGGGCGGCGAGTTCGGGGTCGGCGGCGGAGAGGGCGGGGTGGGCGCCCGCGGTGGCGGTGGTTTCGGTGGCGGTGACGTCGGTGGTGGTCACGGTGGTGTCCTCCGGGCGTGGTCGGTGTCCCGGGGCACTGCGAGGAGGTCGCGGCGCCGCGCGGGACGTCGGTCCCGGGACGCCCAGGCGGGCGGCGCCTCGTGCGGTCTGCCGCGCACGGCTCCCCCGGGGTCGCTTCCCCGTACGCCAGTCGCCGTGCGTGACGTCAGGGTAGCGGTCCTGCCGTGTCGGAGGTTTCCCCGTCCGGCATGCGAGCGACGATAGGAAAAGGGGGCACATCCACCCCGGGCCGCAGGACGAACGGAGATCCCGTGTCGAGGACAGAAGACGCGATCGCTTCCGCGGAGGCGCACAGCGCCCACAACTACCACCCCCTTCCGGTCGTCGTCGCCTCGGCGGACGGCGCCTGGATGACCGATGTCGAGGGGCGTCGGTACCTCGATCTGCTCGCCGGGTACTCGGCGCTCAACTTCGGGCACGGCAACCGGCGTCTGATCGACGCGGCGAAGGCCCAGTTGGAGCGGGTGACGCTGACCTCGCGGGCCTTCCACCACGACCGGTTCGCCGACTTCTGCACGCGGCTCGCGGAGCTGTGCGGCAAGGAGGCGGTGCTGCCGATGAACACGGGCGCGGAGGCGGTGGAGACGGCCGTCAAGACGGCCCGGAAGTGGGGGTACGAGGTGAAGGGCGTGCCGGACGGGCACGCGAAGATCGTGGTGGCGGCGAACAACTTCCACGGCCGGACGACGACGGTCGTGAGCTTCTCCACGGACCACGAGGCGCGGGACCACTTCGGGCCGTACACGCCGGGGTTCGAGATCGTGCCGTACGGGGACCTGACGGCCCTGGAGGCGGCGGTCACGGAGAACACGGTGGCGGTGCTCCTGGAGCCGATCCAGGGCGAGGCGGGGGTCCTGGTGCCGCCGGCCGGCTACCTGCCGGGGGTGCGGGAGCTGACCCGGCGGCGGAACGTGCTGTTCGTGGCGGACGAGATCCAGTCGGGCCTGGGCCGTACGGGGAGGACGTTCGCGTGCGACCACGAGGGCGTGGTGCCGGACGTGTACCTGCTGGGGAAGGCGCTGGGCGGCGGGGTGGTGCCGGTGTCGGCGGTGGTGGCCGACCGGGACGTGCTCGGGGTCTTCCGGCCGGGCGAGCACGGGTCGACCTTCGGCGGGAACCCGCTGGCCTGCGCGGTGGCCCTGGAGGTGATCGCGATGCTGCGGACGGGCGAGTACCAGGAGCGGGCGGCGGATCTGGGCGACCACCTCCACGCCGAGCTGGGGCTGCTCGTGGGCGGCGGCGCGGTGGAGGCGGTGCGGGGGCGCGGGCTGTGGGCCGGGGTGGACGTCGCCCCGTCGAAGGGCACGGGCCGGGAGATCTCGGAGCGGCTGCTCGACCGGGGGGTCCTGGTGAAGGACACCCACGGCTCGACGATCCGGATCGCCCCGCCGCTGGTGATCTCGAAGGAGGACCTGGACTGGGGGTTGGAGCAGTTGCGGGGGGTGCTGGCGGACTGACGCCCGGGGCGGGCGGGAGTGCCGGGACCCGCGGGGGCGAGGCGCCCGGTTCCGGGGCGGGGCGGCGGGGCGCGCACGGGGGCGCCGCGCCGGCCCGGCGGCCGGTCTCCGCGAGCCGCTCACGGCGCTCTCGGCGAGCCGTCCACGGCGCTTCCTACCAGCGGTAGCATGGGCGGCATGAGCGGTAGCAAGAAGTATTCGATCAGTCTGCCCGAGGAGCTCGCCGAGACCGTGCGCGCCCAGGTCGGACCGGGCGGCTTCTCCGCGTACGTCGCGGAGGCCCTGGAACAGCGCCTGGCGATGGAACGGCTGCGCGAGATCGTCGCCGACTTCGAGACCGACCACGATCCGCTGACCCGCGCCGAGGTCGAGGCCGCCCGGGCGGCCCTGCGCCACGACACGGCCCAGGACGGTCCGGCGGGCGGGGTCGCCGCCTGATGCCCGGCACCCTGCTCCTGGACAGCGAGGGCCTCTCCAAGCTGTATCTCAAGGACCGCACGGTCCTCGCCTTCGTCCAGGCCGCCACGGAGGAGGGCGTGCGCGTCGCCACCACGGTGATGACGCGCCTGGAGGCCGATCACGACCGCGTCCACCAGGCCCGGGTCCTATGGGTCCTGTCGCGCATCGACGTCCGTCCCGTCACCAGGGAGGTCTCCGACGAGGCGGCCCGCCTCCTCCGCGAACACCGGCTGCACGGTCACACGTACGCGATCGACGCCGTTCTGGCGGCCGTTGCCCGCGCCGCCCGGGCCCCCGTCACCGTGCTGACGTCCGACCCCGAGGACCTGACGCCGCTGTGCGGGCCGGCGGTCCGGATTCTCAAGGTGTGACCGCCGCAGGAACATCCACGGTCATGGGTTCGCCTACCGTCACAGGATCACGTGCGGCAGGAAGCGCGCGTACTCGTCGGTGACGGGCCCCGCCGACTCCCGGATGCCGAGGCCCGCCGCCTCGCCCTCGACGACCCACGCGCCGAGGACCACCCGGTTGCCGTCGAAGTCGGGCAGCGGGGCGAGGCCCTGGTAGCAGCAGGGCTCCCCGTCGCGCACGAAGGGCTCCGTGCCGGCCTCGTGCAGGGTGACGCCCTCGCCCTCGCGGCCGAGGAGCGGTTTGGCGGCCCAGCCGGTGGTGGCGGCGAGTTCGCGCGGCCCGTCGAGGTGGGCGGGCAGCAGGTTGGGGTGGTCCGGGTACAGCTCCCACAGGATCGCGAGCAGCGCCTTGTTGGAGAGCAGCATCTTCCAGGCGGGCTCGATCCAGCAGGTGGTGCCGGTGCCGCCGCCGTTGTCGAGGGTGTCCAGGACGTACGGGCCGAAGCGGTCGGTGGTCAGCCACTCCCACGGGTAGAGCTTGAAGCAGCTCCGGAGGAAGCGGAGCCGGTCGTCGACGAAGCGGCCCGAGAGCCGGTCCCAGCCGATCTGCTCGACGGAGAGCGCCTCGGTCTCCAGGCCGGCCTGCTGGGCGGTCTCGCGCAGGTACGCGACCGTCATCAGGTCCTCGCCGAGCTCGTCGCCCTCCGAGTGCGCGAAGTGGACGGGGCCGGGCGGCAGCAGGTGGGCCTGCCGCTTCCAGGCGTCGACGAGCCGCTCGTGGAGGGAGTTCCACTGGTCGGCGCCGGGGAACCGCTCCTCCATCCAGAACCACTGCGGGCTCGCGGCCTCCACGAGGGAGGTGGGGGTGTCGGCGTTGTACTCCAGCATCTTGGCCGGCCCGGTGCCGTCGTACCGCAGGTCGAACCGCCCGTAGATCGAGGGGAGTTCGTCGCGGCGGCGCCAGGACTCGGCGATCAGCCCGGCCAGCCGGGGGTCGGTGATCCCGAGGTCCGCGAAACGTTCCTTCTCGACGATGTGCGCGGCGGCGGCGAGGGACATGGCGTGCAGTTCCTCGACGACCTCCTCCAGGGCCTCGACCTCGGGCAGGGAGAAGGAGTAGTACGCGCTCTCGTCCCAGTACGGGCGCAGCGAGCCGTCCGGGTGGCGGGTCAGCGGATAGACGAGCCCCTGCTCCTCGACGGTCCGCTGCCAGTCGGGGCGGGGTTCGATGGTGTGACGTTCCACGGTGCCGGGCCCGCCTCAGCCGCCGCCGGAACCGGAGCAGCCGAAGCCGCCGCTGTCGACGGCGGTCCTGTCGAAGCTGCCGCCGCTCACCTTCTTGTCGCTGACGGACCCGCCGTAGTAGTACGACCCGCGGGGAGAGCCGCCACTGCTGCCGCTCTCGCACTCGTAACGGGGCAACTGCTCCCGGCTCAGCCGGTCCACGCACCGCTTGTCCGGTTCGGAACCGCACGCCGTGATCGTCGCCGCGAGCACGCCCATGCCGCCGAGCACCACCGTGCTCGACCTCAGTCTCCGCACGTCTCTCACCCTCCCCCTTCGCGGTCGCGATCCCCTCGGTCGCGCGCCTCACGGTCACACATGCCGCGACCGCCAGTCCAGTCCACTGCTTTCCGGCCGCAAGCCCTAGAGTCGTTTCGTGCTCCTCGGGATGATTTGTGCGTTTGCTTCAGCCATCTGTTACGGCACGGCGTCCGTCTTCCAGGCGGTGGCGGCCCGCGCGGCGGAGCCGGGCACGGGCGGCGGCGTCGACGTCGCGCTGCTGTGGCGGGCGGTGCGGCAGTGGCGCTATCTCGCCGGTCTCTGCCTGGACGGCCTGGGGTTCGTCCTCCAGATCGTGGCCCTGCGGACGCTGCCCATCTACGTGGTGGGCGCGGCCCTCGCCGCGAGCCTGGCGGTCACGGCGGTCGTCGCCTCGCGGGTGCTCCGGGTGCGGCTGAGCCGGGTGGAGTGGACGGCGGTGGCGGTGGTCTGCGCGGGGCTCGCGATGCTGGCCCTCGCCTCGGGCCGGGAGGGCCACCGGGCGGGCCCGGAGGCGCTGGACTGGGCGCTCCTGGCCGTCGCGTTCGGGATCCTGCTGCTCGGCGCGGCGGCCGGCCGCCTGCCGGACCGCCCGCGCGCGCTCGCCCTGGGCCTGGGCGCGGGCCTCGGCTTCGGGGTGGTGGAGGTGGCGGTCCGCCTGATCGACGGGATCGACCTGGCGGACCCCGCCCTGTACGCCCTCCTGGCGGGTGGCGGGGCGGCCTTCCTCCTCCTGACCTCGGCGCTCCAGCGGGGCTCGGTGACGACGGCGACGGCGGGCATGGTCCTCGGCGAGACGATCGGCCCGGCGGCGGTCGGCGTGGCCTGGCTCGGCGACACCACCCGCACCGGCCTCGGCTGGCTCGCGGTCACCGGCTTCGCGGTGGCGGTGGCGGGCTCCCTGACCCTGGCGCGCTTCGGCGAGGCGCCGGGGGCGGAACCGGCGCCGGAGACCGGGCATGCGCGTCGGCCCGGGTGAGGAGGGGCGGCGTGCGGGAAGGGGCCGCGGACCGTGGAGGGCGCCGGTGGCGTCTGGCAGAGTGCGAGCCATGTTGCAGGTATGCCTGAACGGAGTACGGAGCCGGAGCGAGAACCGTCGGGTCCCGGTGACCCCGGGGGAGTTGGCGGTCGAGGCGGCGCGCGCCGCGGAGGCCGGGGCGGAGGACGTCCACCTCCACCCCCGGGGGGCCGACGGCCTCGACTCGCTGGAGCCCCGGGCGGTCGCCGAGGCGGTGGGCGCGGTGCGTGCCGCCGTGCCGGAGGGAGTACGGGTCGGGGTCACCACCGGGGCCTGGGCGGTCCCGGACCCGGGGAAGCGGGCCGAGCTGATCCGGTCCTGGACGGTGCTGCCCGACCACGCCTCGGTGAACTGGCACGAGGAGGGCGCCGAGGCGGTGGCCGAGGCGCTGCTGGAGCGCGGGATCGGCATCGAGGCCGGCGTCTGGTCCGGCACCGACGGCGCCCGCCGGTTCCGCACCTGGCCGCGGGCCCACCGGGTGCTGCGGATCCTGGCCGAGGTGACCGACACCGACCCGGCCACGGCGGCGTCCACGGCCACGGCCCTGCTCCGTGAACTGGGGGACGACCTCCCGGCACCCCTCCTGCTGCACGGCGAGGACGACGGCGCCTGGCCCGTCCTGCGCACGGCGGCCGCCCTGGGCCTGCCCACCAGGATCGGCCTGGAAGACGTACTGACCCTGCCCGACGGCTCGACCGCCCAGGACAACGCGCACCTCGTGCGGGCGGCCCGGGAGATCCTCGCCGGGCACGGCGGCGACGGTCCCGGCCGTACGCGGGAGTGACGGAGCACCGGCGGGCCCCTCACGGCAGCACCCGGCACAACGCCTCCAGCGCCCCCGGCCACGCGCTGTCCGACGGGGTGGCGTAGCCGACGACGAGGCCGTCCGGGGCCGGGGCGGCGGTGGGGCGGCGGTAGTGGGAGACGCCGTGGACGGCGAGGCCGTGGTGGGCGGCGGTCCGCAGGGTGGGACGTTCGGTACCCGGGGGAAGGGTGAGGACGGCGTGCAGGCCGGCCGCGATGCCGCCGACCCGGGTCTCCGGCGCGTGTGCCGCCACCGCCGCCACGAGCTGGTCGCGGCGGCGCCGGTAGCGCAGCCGCATCGCCCGGACGTGCCGGTCGTACGCCCCCGAGCGCAGGAACTCCGCGAACGCCAGTTGGTCCGGCGCGCCCGACGCCCGCTCCACGGTCCCCCTCGCCGCCGCCACCTCGTCCGCCAGGCCCGCCGGCAGGACCATCCACGCCAGGCGCAGACCGGGGGCGAGGGACTTGCTCGCGGTGCCGAGGTACACGACCCGCTCCGGGTCGAGGCCCTGGAGGGCCCCCACCGGCTGCCGGTCGTAGCGGAACTCGCCGTCGTAGTCGTCCTCCAGGACCAGGCCGCCCGACGCCCGCGCCCAGTCGACGACGGCCGCCCGCCGGTCCGGAGGCAGGGCCCCGCCGAGCGGGAACTGGTGGGCCGCCGTCATCAGGACCGCCCCGCAGTCGGGGAGGAATTCCAACTGCCCTGTGTCCGTGCCCCGTTCGTCGAAGGGGAGGAGCGGGGTGCCCAGGCCCGCCCGGGTCAGGACGTCCGCGTGGACCCTCAGGCCGTACGACTCCACGGCCGCGTCCCGCACCCCGCGCTCCCGCAGCGCCTGGCCGAGCAGCGTCAGGCCGTGCGCGAACCCGGCGCAGACCACGATCCGTTCGGGCCGGGCGTGCACGCCCCGCGCGCGGGCGAGGTACTCGGCGAGCGCGGTGCGCAGTTCGGGGCGACCGCGCGGGTCCCCGTACCCGAAGGCCTCGTCGGGGGCGGCGGTGAGCGCCCGCCGGTACGCCTTGAGCCAGTCGGCGCGGGGGAAGGAGGCGAGGTCGGGGGTGCCCGCCCTGAGGTTGTGGACGGGGGTGGCCGTGGCCGGAGGGGCGGTGGGGGGCCGGTGGCGCGGCCGGTCCCGGGGCTCCGCGCGCTCGGCCACCCGCGTGCCCGAGCCCTGCCGGGCGGTCAGCCAGCCCTCGGCGACCAGTTCGGCGTACGCGTCGGCGACCGTGTTGCGGGCCGTGCCCAGGTCGGCGGCGAGCGAGCGGGAGGACGGCAGCCGGGTCCCCGCCGCCAGGCGCCCGCTGCGCACCGCCTCCCGCAGGGCGTCCATGAGCCCCGCGCGCAGCCGCGTCCCCCGGAGTTCCAGATGGAGGTCGGCCCCGAAAGTGGCCCAGTCGTCCGCCATGGAAATGGACCATACCCCTGCGCCAACCGGCTCCTAGTGTGGACGGCATGACCAGTACGCACACCCCCGTCGAGCGTGCCCACGAGCACGCGCCCCGGATGCCCTTCGCCGAGCGGGTCCCCGAGTTCTACCGGGCGATGATCCGCCTGGAGACGGCCGCGGCCAAGGACGTCGACCCGACCCTCTACCACCTGATCAAGATCCGGGCCTCGCAGGTCAACCACTGCGCGTTCTGCGTGGACATGCACAGCAAGGACGCCCTCGCGGAGGGCGAGAGCGTCGAGCGGATCGTGCAGCTCTCCGCCTGGGAGGAGTCCCGGCACTTCTACACCGAGCGGGAGCTCGCGGCGCTCGCCCTGACCGAGGCCGTCACCGTCCTCACCGACGGCTTCGTGCCCGACGAGGTGTACGCGCTCGCCGCCGCGCACTTCGACGAGACCGAGCTGGCCCGGGTGATCGCCGCGATCGTCACCATCAACGCCTGGAACCGGATCGGCGTCACCACCCGGATGACGCCCGGCCACTACGAGCCGGGCGCCCCCTAGCCAGGGGTCAGTACGCGCCCGGCTCGAAGAACTCCAGGGCGACCCGGAGCACCTCGCGCTGCTTCGGCCAGTCCTCCTCCGGGCCCGCGGCCAGGATCGCGTAGTGGTTGCCGTCCGCCGCCGTGAACGCCCGGTCGACCACCTTGCGGCGGCCCCCGTCGCGGTCGTACGCGTACACCAGCTCGGCGGCGTCGGCCGGGGCGTCCGGTTCGCCGGTGACCCGTTCGAGGCTGATCTCCTCGTAGCCGGGCTTGGTGGTCCTCCCGTCCTGCGAGGTGCCGCGCAGGGCGTCGTACGGCGTCAGGCCGCCCTCGGAGACCACGAAGACCTGGAGGAGGCTCCGGCCGTCCGGCGCGTTGTAGAAGACGCCCTGGTCGGACTCGGTTCGGTTCCAGTCCTCGGGGATCGCGATCGTGAAGCTCTTGAGGTCCTTCACCGTCCGGTAGCCGGGCGGGGGCACGTCACCCGTGGACGTGGGCGTGGGCGTGTCGGAGGTCGGCTCCGCCGTCTCCCCGGAGGCCGAGGCCGGGTCCGGCGCCGACACCGAGGCCGGCGGGCCCGCCGTCGGGGCCTTCCCGTCGTCACCCCCGCCCCAGAGCAGCCAGCCGCCGACGGACCCCGCCGCCAGGACGGCCGCGGCCACCCCGGCCACGACCGCCGTCCGCGCGGAGGACCGGGGCGGCGGGGGCGGGGGCGGCGCGTACTGCCAGCCGCCCGCCTCCGGTACGTACCGGGGCCCGTGCCGCGTCTCGTACGCGAGGGTGTGCTCCGGCCCGTCCTCCGATTCGTACTCCGGCGCGGTCGGCGGCGGGGGCGGCGGCAGCGGCGGGAGGAGCGGGCCGCTCCCGCCGACGGGCCCGGGCGCGGGCGCCGGGGCGCCCGTCTCCCAGCTCTGCGTCTCGTCGTTCCAGCGGGCCCCGCCGCCCCCGCCTCCCCCGTACCCGCTCATCTCACCCTCCGAGGAGCGCGCCGACGGCCTGCCCCACGGCCACGCCCGAGGCGAGGATGCCGGTCACGGCCCCGGCGTCCGCGAGGGCCCGGCGCAGCCGGGTGAGACGGCCGGTGCCCGCGCGGCCGGTGCCCTCGATCTCGTCCTCCGCGTCGGAGAGTTCGGCGTCCAGGGCGGCCGTCTGCTCGGAGGCGACGACGCCCCCCAGGTCACCGCGCAGGCGGCGGATCGCCAGGAGCAGCTCCTCCTGGAGGGGGTCGCGGGACGGCTGGTTCCCGGTCACGGTGCTGGTGACGGTGTTGTGGTCGCCGATGGTGACGTTGCCGCCGGTGTTGGAGACCTGGATGCCGTCGCGGCGCGGGGTGTCGTCGGTGTCAGCCACGGTTGCCTCCGGGCGTCGGGGTGGTGAAGGACTTGTTGGTGACGGTGTTGTGGTTGCCGAGGGTCACGTTGCCCTTGGTGTTCTCGATGAAGGTGCCGCCCTCGGCCACGTGGACGATCTTCTGCTCGAACTCGGCGGTCTCGTAACCGGCTTCGCGGAGCGCGACCGTCACGCCGTTCGCGACCCGGTCCTGGACGCTCTTCAGGTAGCGGCTGACGTCCATCTCCTGGAACAGGGAGGCCTCGTCGTCGGAGCCGAGCTCGCGGACCGAGACCTCGGGCCCCTCGGGCAGCGCGTGGGCGTGGCCCGCGGTGAGCAGCCGCCAGGCGTGGCCGAGCGAGCGCCAGAGGGTGACGAGGGCCCGCCCGGCGGAGCGCGGGGTCTGGCCGAGGGCCCAGACGGCCTTGCCGAAGTGGTGGTTGTGCCGGTAGCGGTGGGCGATCCGGTCGGCGTACCGGTAGAGCGGCTTCACGGGCCGCAGGACGTGCGGGGCGACCTCCAGCATCAGCATGCCGCCCTGCGTGTGGACGCGGACGAAGACGGTGGTGACGATCTCCTCGCCCCAGCCGCCGACCCGGATGCGCAGGAAGTGGCGGCGGGTCTCGCCGCCCTCCTCGATGGAGCCCGAGCGGTGCGTCTCGAAGCCCTCGGGGGTGTACGGGGCGGCGGTGCGGTCCGGGAGGCCGTCGACGGGCAGGAAGACGACCTCGTCGATCTCCAGGTCGCGCAGCCGGTCCCGCACGGCCGCCTGGATCTGCGGCGAGCCGTGCGGGGAGGGCACCCGCAGCGCCTCCACGAGCGGGACGACGTGCCGCATGATGGCGCTGTTGTCGAGCGGTTCGGGCGCCTTGCCGTCGAGGTCCTTGCGGGGGCGCAGCTCGATGGAGAGCGACCAGGGCTCGTACGGTTCGCCGGCGCCGCAGAACGGGTCGTCCGCCCCGTACATGATGAGCCGCGCGTGCTGCTCGATCCGGATGCGGTCGCGCAGCCGGCGGGAGCGGGCGCCCTCGGTCTGCTCGGCCGGGTCGGCGCGCTGGTCGGGGAAGCGCGCCCGGGAGAGCTCCTGGGTGAGCGCGCGGGCGAACTGGCCGCGCTGGACGGCCACCGCCCAGGCCACGAGCAGCGGCACCGCGATCGCGATCCACGCCTCCAGCCGGCCGACGCCCCACACCTCCTCGGCGGCGAGCAGCGCCAGGGCGCCGAGGAACTCGCCCGCCTCGGAGAGGTCGCCGAGGAGCTCCCAGCGGTCCTCCTCGTCGCCGAGGGCCAGGAGGAGGAGGAACACCGCGCCCTGGAAGAGCATGAACCGCCCGTACCAGCGCAGGACGAAGGCGGGGACGAGGCGGTAGACCGGGGTGGCGGCGGTGGTGGCCCGGCCGCGGATCCAGCGGGCGACCCCGAGCAGCAGGAAGGGCACGACGAGGAGGACGACCAGGCCCTTGGTCAGCGGGAACGCGACGACCCAGAGGGCCAGGATCGCGGCGGCCCAGCCGAGTTCGACGCGGCGGGCACGCAGCGCGTGGGCGAGGACGCGGCTCGCGTCGTAGCCGAGGGCGGGGGCGGCGAAGCGCTCCTCGTGGACGTAGAGCTGGTCGATGACCTCGTCGCGGAAGCCGTCGTCGAGGTACGTGCCGGCGCAGAGCAGCCGGGTCGCCTCGCTGGCCGACGGGTGGGTGCCCGGCGGTGGGGCGCCGGGCACCGGGGTGCCGGACGGCGGCGTGCCGGGTGGCGGCGTACTGGGTGGCTGTCCGGGCTGCTGGGGTACGAACGACTGCGCCAAGGCTCCCCCGATGGTGTGGAACTGTCCGTCGCTCCCGAAGAGTTGACCGGGAGCCGGTGGCACAGCATAGGCGAGGCGGGAGCCCCCCGCCGGTGGAAAAGGCGGCGCCCCCGGTCCGTACGGTCGGTCGTACGGGCCGGGGGCGCCGGAAGTGCGCGGGGAGCGGGCTCAGATGAGGCCGAGCTCGCGGACCGCGTCGCGCTCCTCGGCGAGCTCCTGGACGGAGGCGTCGATGCGGGCGCGGGAGAAGTCGTTGATCTCCAGGCCCTGGACGATCTCGTACTTCCCGTCCTTGGTGGTGACCGGGAAGGAGGAGATGAGGCCCTCGGGGACGCCGTAGGAGCCGTCCGACGGAACGCCCATGGAGGTCCAGTCGCCCTCGGCGGTGCCGTTGACCCAGGTGTGGACGTGGTCGATGGCGGCGTTGGCGGCGGAGGCGGCGGAGGACGCGCCACGGGCCTCGATGATCGCGGCGCCGCGCTTGGCGACGGTCGGGATGAAGGTGTCGGCCAGCCACGCCTCGTCGCTGACGACCTCGGCGGCGTTCTTGCCGGCGATCTCCGCGTGGAAGACGTCCGGGTACTGGGTCGCGGAGTGGTTGCCCCAGATGGTGAGGCGCTTGATGTCCTCGACGGAGGCGCCGGTCTTGGCGGCGAGCTGGGACAGCGCGCGGTTGTGGTCCAGGCGGGTCATCGCGGTGAAGCGCTCGGCCGGGACGTCCGGGGCGGCGGCCTGGGCGATCAGGGCGTTGGTGTTGGCCGGGTTGCCGACGACGAGGACCTTGATGTCGTCCGCGGCGTGGTCGTTGATGGCCTTGCCCTGCGGCTTGAAGATGCCGCCGTTGGCCGCGAGCAGGTCGCCGCGCTCCATGCCCTTGGTGCGGGGGCGGGCGCCGACGAGCAGCGCGACGTTGGCGCCCTCGAAGCCCTGGTTCGGGTCGTCGAAGATGTCGATGCCCTTGAGCAGCGGGAACGCGCAGTCGTCGAGCTCCATGGCGGTGCCCTCGGCGGCCTTGACGCCCTGCGGGATCTCGAGGAGGCGGAGCTTGACCGGCACGTCCGCGCCGAGCAGGTGGCCGGAGGCGATGCGGAAGAGCAGCGCGTAGCCGATCTGGCCGGCCGCGCCGGTCACGGTGACATTCACGGGAGTGCGGGTCATGGCGATCTCCGTAAGACAGCTTGGCGGTGGGGGTCCCTGCCCCTGGTGCGGGATACCCCTCTTGATCGATCGGTGTCTCGACGTGAAGAGATATCCAGCGGTCAGGCTATCCGACCCGGGCCCTCCTGAATCCCCACCCCTTTGTGGTCCGGCTCACTGCCACCCGTCCGCGCGGGCCGTCCCACCGGCCCGCCGCGCAACCCCCGGTGCCGTCCACGAGGACGGCGCGTGCGGACGTCCGCGGGGCGGCGGCGCGGACGCGGTCGACGGTGACGGCGAGGGGGCCGCCGCGCTCCATGGCCTCGGCGTCGCACGCGGCCCGTTCGTGCCCGGTGCGCCCGGCGGCGGTCACCGCGCCCGGGCCGCCGCGGTCGGTCAGACGCCGGATCCGCTCCGTGGACGCGCGGGCCTCCGGGCCGAGTTGCTCCGGAAGCGCCTTCCAGCCGGGCATGTACGACCCCCTCGTCCGTCACGTCGGAGGACGGCCGCTCCGGGGGCGACGCGCGCCCCGCGCGGGTGACGACGTACCGGAATGGTCACTTCCGTGCCACAGCGCGCCGACGGGCCTTGAACCGGCATTGGCGCGTCCATGACCCTTGATCACGACGGCGCCCGCCCTCCCACGGGGGAGAGGGCGGGCGCCGCGTCCGTGCGCGTACGGGCCCTACGTCACCGTCAGGTGGAGGACGTCCTCCAGGAACGGGATCCGCAGCCAGGGCCCCGGCTGCACCATGAGCGCGAGCAGCACGATCAGGCCGCCCATCACCCCGTACGTGATCATGTCGGTGAAGCGGGACCGGACCGCCAGCATGCCCACGGACGGCACCGTCCGCCGCAGCACGGCGCCGAGCAGGAGCGCGGCCCCGACCAGGATCGCCCCCACGCGGAAGGACTGCGGGAACGCGTCCGCGCCCACCACGAGCAGTCCGGTCCCGGCGACGCAGAGGACCGCGATCAGCGGCCACTGGCGCGCGGGCGCCGGAGCGGCGCCGGGCGCGGCACGCCCGCCGCCCTCGGGGCGCGCGGTGTCGGTGGTGACGGTGGGCGGCCGCCGCGGTCCGCGTCGCATCCGGAGGCTCCCGGACGTCACGTCAGAGCGCCGCGGCCGCGCGCTCGGCGGCCTCGACGACGTTGACGAGGAGCTGGGCACGGGTCATCGGGCCCACGCCGCCCGGGTTCGGGGAGATCCAGCCGGCGACCTCGGCGACGCCCGGGTGCACGTCGCCGACGATCTTCCCCTCGGCGTTGCGCGAGACGCCGACGTCGAGGACGGCCGCGCCCGGCTTGATGTCCTCGGGCTTGATCAGGTGCGGGACCCCGGCCGCCGCGACGACGATGTCGGCGTTGCGCAGGTGCGCCGCGAGGTCCCGGGTGCCGGTGTGGCACTGGGTCACGGTCGCGTTCTCGGAGCGGCGGGTGAGCAGCAGCGGCATCGAGCGCCCGATGGTGACGCCGCGCCCGACGACCACGACCTCGGCGCCGTTGATCTCCACGCCGTGGCGGCGCAGCAGGGTGATGACGCCGTTGGGCGTGCAGGGCAGCGGGGCGGGCTCGTTGAGCACCAGGCGGCCCAGGTTGGCCGGGTGGAGCCCGTCCGCGTCCTTCTCCGGGTCCATCAGCTCCAGGACGCGGTTCTCGTCGATGCCCTTGGGCAGCGGGAGCTGCACGATGTAACCGGTGCAGGCCGGGTCCTCGTTGAGCTCCCGCACGACCGCCTCGATCTCCTCCTGCGTGGCGGTGCCGGGCAGCGTGCGCTGGAGGGAGGCGAGGCCGACCTCCGCGCAGTCGCGGTGCTTTCCGGCCACGTACTTCTGGCTGGCCGGGTCGTCGCCGACGAGGACGGTGCCGAGTCCGGGCGTGACGCCCTTCTCCCTGAGGGCCGCCACACGGGCGGTCAGATCGGACTTGATCGCGGCTGCGGTGGCCTTGCCATCGAGAATCTGGGCGCTCATGGAGCCATCTTCCCGGATGCCCCCCGGCTTCTTCCAATTCGCCGGCGCCGGGGGTTCCGGAAAGCGGAACGGAAGGTTGCACTTGCACAACTCCGTGACGTATCGACTGGACAAGAACTCGCCCTTGCGACAACGATGATCCGCGTAGTACCGCGGAAAGTGCCGGGGGGAAATCCGCTCAAATGCCGTGAAGGTCCTCCGCGCGGGCCGCGTCGTCCCCGCACAGAGAAATTCACGGAGGAATCCCGCGATGAGCTTCGGCGACCCGAACAACCCCTACGGCCAGGGACAGGGCCAGGGTCAGGGGCAGCAGCCCGGCTACGGCTACCCGCAGGGCCAGCAGCCGGGGTACGGCTACCCGCAGCAGGCCCCGCAGGGCGTGCCGCAGCAGGGTTACGGCTACCCGGCGGCCCCGCCGGTCTCCCCGTACGGCGGCTATCCGGGCGCGGTCGCCACGATGCCCGGCGGCGTGAAGGCCGGCCGCGTGATGCTGTGGATCCTCGGCGTCCTCCAGGTCCTGGGCGGCATCGTCATGATGATCGCGGGCGGCTGGATCGCCGACCGGATGGCGGAGGAGTCGACCGAGTTCAACAACACCGACGGCGCCGCGACCGCGGTCACCGGCGTCTTCGTCGTCATCGGCGTCTTCGTCCTCGCCTTCGGCGTCTGGGCGATCGTCATGGCCGCCAAGTCCGCCTCCGGCGGCAACGGCATCCGCATCTCCGCGATCGTCTACGGATCGCTCACGACCCTCGGCAGCGTCGTCAACCTGCTGGGCGCGAACCTCTTCGCCCTGGTCAGCCTCGTGCTCGGCATCCTGATCATCGTCTTCTACGCGAAGTCGGACGCCGCGGCCTGGTTCAAGCGCAACAGCCCGCGGTACTGACGGCGCCGTCGCCCGCGAGAGCCCGAGGGGCCGGGCTCCGTACCCCTTCCCGGTACGGAGCCCGGCCCCTCGGGCGCGTCCGGCCCGTCACGTCCTGCGCAGGACCGCGAACCCCTCGGAGCGGTGCGTGAGCGCGTACCGCGCCCGCGGATGCAGTTGCGAAGCCAGCCGCACCGGATCCGAGACCTGCTGCGACCAGCCGCGCAGGTCGTAGACCAGGTAGTCGGGGTCGACGTCCCCGGAGGTCCCGGCCCAGTAGACCCGGTGGTCCGCCGTCAGGTGGGCGAGGAGCGAGACGTCCGTCTCCACGCTCGCCCCCTCCGGCACCGCCGCCAGCGCCTCCCGGGCCTGCGCGACCCGCGCGTCCGCCCGGTACGTCTCCGGCTTCAGGAGCTCCCGCAGCGGCAGGTTCGCGGCGAGGACGAGCGCGACCGCCGTCGCCACCGGGACGACGACCCTCCCGTACGAGACGAGCCAGGCGCGCGGCGAGGTGCGCACCGCGCGGGCGCCGTCCACCAGGGCCAGGAGGACGACCGGCATGAGGACCGCGCTGTAGTGCCAGTGCATGCCCCAGTGGTTGGGGTCCTGGGAGAGGAAGCGCCAGCCCAGGGTCGGCAGGACGAGCAGGACCAGCGGGGAGCGCAGGGCGAGGAAGCCGGTGATCGCGAGCAGGTAGAGGACCATCTCCCAGCGCTCGCCCGAGGCGAGGGCGTCGCCGACGACCTGCCCGAAGGAGGTGTCGGCCCCCTCGCCCGTCTTCTCGATCTTGGACCAGTAGTCGTACTGGCCGAGGCTGCTCGCCGCCGGGATCAGGACGAGGACCGTGAGGGCGAAGGCGGAGACGCCGAAGGCGGCCAGGGCGGCGCCGAGCCGCCTGCTCCCCTTGAGGAAGAGGACCGCGCCGACCATCGCGACGGTGAGCCCCATGTCCTCCTTGACGAGGATCAGCGGGATCGCCCAGGAGGCGGCCAGGGACCAGCGGCCGAGGATCAGGGCCCGGCAGGTCAGGGCGAGCAGCGGGACGGCGAAGGCGATCTCGTGGAAGTCGGACCTCACCGCCTCCTGGAGCCCCCAGGAGAGCCCGTACGCGATCGCGAGCCCGAGGCCGGCGGCCCGGCTGCCGAGGACCTGCTGCGCGGTGCGGCCGACGACGACGGACGAGGCGGCGAAGAGCGCGGCCTGCGCGAAGAGCAGGGCGACCGGCGAGGGCCAGATCCAGTACAGCGGTGCGAGCAGGGCGGTGACCGGGCTGAAGTGGTCCCCGAGGATCGGGAAGCCGGGCCCCTTTATGTCGACGACCGGCGCCCGGAACTCGGCGTACGCGCGGACGGACTGCCCGAAGATCCCGAGGTCCCAGGAGGGGGTCCGGAAGTACGCGTACTGCACCCAGGAGTACAGGAAGTAGAGGGCGCACAGGACGCCCGCGACGATCAGGTACGGGCGGAGGGGGGCGGGAGAGAGGCCGGTGGGGGCCTCGGCACCGGCGGCGTCCGGGGCGTCCGGGGTCCCGGGAGCGTCCGGGGCGCTCGCGGGAGCGGGGATGACGGCGCCCGGAGTCCCGGCGGCACCCTCGACGGCCTCGGCGTCCTCGACGGCCTCCTCGGGGGACTTGTTCCCCACGTCCAACATCACGCCCCCATGAGCAGCGGCCGACAGAAGAGCAACCCATTAGAACAGAGACCGTTCGATCGGCTGATCCGCCGACACGACGCGGACGGCCCGCCGACCTCCCGGGAAGGTCGGCGGGCCGTCCGCGCCACGTGGCCGCGCGTCAGTGGAAGAAGTGGCGGGTGCCCGTGAAGTACATCGTCACGCCGGCCTTGGCCGCCGCCTCGACGACCAGCTCGTCGCGGACCGAGCCGCCGGGCTGCACGACCGCCTTCACGCCGGCCGCGGTGAGGATCTCCAGGCCGTCGGGGAAGGGGAAGAAGGCGTCGGAGGCGGCGTACGAGCCGCGCGCCCGCTCCTCGCCCGCCCGCTCGACGGCCAGCTTCGCGGAGTCGACGCGGTTGACCTGGCCCATGCCGACGCCGACCGAGGCGCCGTCCTTGGCGAGCAGGATCGCGTTGGACTTGACCGCGCGGCAGGCCTTCCAGGCGAAGGACAGCTCGGCCAGCTCCTCGGCGGAGAGGGCGTCGCCGGTGGCGAGGGTCCAGTGCGCCGGGTCGTCGCCGTCGGCCTGGAGGCGGTCGGTGACCTGGAGGAGGGCGCCGCCGTCGACCGTCTTGACCTCGACCGGGTTGGCCGGGGCGCCCTCGGCGCGCAGCACCCGGATGTTCTTCTTCCTGGCCAGGACCTCGACCGCGCCGTCCTCGTAGGCGGGGGCGACGATGACCTCGGTGAAGATCTCGGCGACCTGCTCGGCCAGCTCGACCGTCACCGGGCGGTTGACGGCGATGACGCCGCCGAACGCGGACAGCGGGTCGCAGGCGTGCGCCTTGCGGTGGGCCTCGGCGACGTCGGCGCCGATCGCGATGCCGCACGGGTTGGCGTGCTTGATGATCGCGACGCAGGGCTCGTCGTGGTCGTACGCGGCCCGGCGCGCGGCGTCGGTGTCCGTGTAGTTGTTGTAGGACATCTCCTTGCCGTGGAGCTGCTCGGCCTCGGCGAGGCCGCCCGTCCCGTCGACGTAGAGGGCGGCGCCCTGGTGCGGGTTCTCGCCGTACCGCAGGACGTTCTTCCGCTCGTACGTGGCGCCCAGGAAGTCCGGGAAGCCGCTGTCGTCGGCGGCGGCGTAGTCGGCGGCGAACCAGGAGGCCACGGCCACGTCGTAGGCGGCCGTGTGCCGGAAGGCCTCGCCCGCGAGCCGCTTGCGGGCGGTCAGGTCGAAGCCGCCGGACCGGACGGCGGCGAGCACGTCGGCGTACCGCTCGGGGCTGGTGACGATGGCCACGGACGGGTGGTTCTTCGCGGCGGCGCGGACCATGGACGGGCCGCCGATGTCGATCTGCTCGACGCACTCGTCCGGGGTGGCGCCGGAGGCGACCGTCTCGCGGAACGGGTAGAGGTTCACGACGACCAGGTCGAACGGCTCCACGCCCAGCTCGGCGAGCTGCTCGCGGTGCGACTCCAGGCGCAGGTCGGCGAGGATGCCGGCGTGCACGCGCGGGTGCAGGGTCTTGACGCGCCCGTCCAGGCACTCGGGGAAGCCGGTCAGCTCCTCGACCTTGGTGACGGGAACGCCGGCCGCGGCGATCTTCCCGGCGGTGGAGCCGGT
Source organism: Streptomyces sp. NPDC007872 (assembly GCF_042868165.1). Taxonomy (NCBI): domain Bacteria; kingdom Bacillati; phylum Actinomycetota; class Actinomycetes; order Kitasatosporales; family Streptomycetaceae; genus Streptomyces; species Streptomyces sp. NPDC007872. Next base: position 536,551 of record NZ_JBIAEA010000004.1, on the reverse strand, counting down.
GGAGACGAGCTCGACACCGGCCTCGTGCAGGCCGCGGGCCAGCTCTTCGAGCCCCGTCTTGTCGTAGACGCTGACCAGCGCGCGGCGGATGGGCTTAACGGTGTCCGTGTTCACCGACATGAACCTTTCGTCCCTCAATGCGGTAGCCGTGCCGGGCGAGACGCCCCACGACGTCGACGAGCAGCGAGCGCTCGACTTCCTTGATGCGCTCGTGCAGAGCGGCTTCATCGTCCGTCTCCCGCACCTCGACCACGCCCTGGGCGATGATCGGGCCGGTGTCGACGCCGTCGTCGACGAAGTGGACGGTGCACCCGGTGACCTTCGCGCCGTAGGCGAGGGCGTCGCGCACCCCGTGGGCACCGGGAAAACTGGGCAGCAGGGCCGGGTGGGTGTTGACGACCCGGCCGTCGAAGCGGGCGAGGAACTCCTTGCCGACGATCTTCATGAAGCCGGCCGAGACGACGAGGTCGGGCTCGTACACGGCGGTGGCCTCCGTCAGGGCGCGGTCCCACTCCTCGCGGCTCGCGTGGTCCTTCACCCGGCACACGAAGGTCGGGAGCCCGGCGCGCTCGGCGCGCTCCAGACCCGCGATCCCGTCGCGGTCGGCGCCGACCGCGACGACCTCCGCGCCGTACCCCTCGGGGTCGGCGGCGATGCCGTCGAGGAGGGCCTGAAGGTTGGTACCGGAACCGGAGACCAGGACGACGAGGCGGGCGGCAGCCACTGGGTCACTCTTTCCGTGGTGTTTGTGCGGTCGTACGAACGAATCGTGCCGCTCGATACGGGGAACCCTACGAATGGCTCGACCGTCAGCAACGATACCGGCACACCGGACGGCCCCCGCGGGACGGGGGCGGAGCAGGGCGGTAGCGTCAGGGTCCGACGCCGGACGCGCGCCGGACCGGCCACGGACCGGGGCCGGGCCGGGGGCCGGGCGGCGCGGCGGACGAGCGGTGTACGTACGCGGACGAGACAGCACGAAGCGGTACGAGCGGTACTGGGCAGCACGAAGCAGTACCGGGCAGCACGAGACAGCAGCGGAGACCACGGGTGCGGCCGTGGTCGAGACGACAGAGGGAAGACGTTCAGCAGATGCCGGAACGCCAGTCCACGGACGACAACAACCCGTTCGCGCCGCCGCCCGAGGGGCGGCCGGATCAGCCGTGGCAGCCGCGGCGGCCGGAGGGCCCGGACGACGACGCGTCCGGGACCCCGGACGCCCCGGGGCCGTCCGACGGCCGCTGGAGCCCGCGCCAGCCGGGCCCCTCCCAGGACGGCTTCGGCCGCGGACCCGAGCGCCAGGGCGGTCAGGGCGGCGGGCAGGGCGGGCCGGGCCAGGGCGGGTCCGGGGGCGGCCCGAAGCTCCGCTGGGATCCGACGGACCCGGCCCAGCGACGGGCGCGGTACGCGATCCTCGCCGGCATGTGGGCCTTCTTCTTCGCCCTCTTCGAGATCCCGGAGCTGGCGCTGCTCCTCGGCGCCCTCGGTCTCTACTGGGGGATCAGCTCGCTGCGGACCAGGCCGAAGCAGGGCGGACAGCGGGCGGCGGACGGGACCGGCGGGACCGTTGGGACCGCCGGGGCCGGCGGGGCTGCCGGGGCCGGCGCGGTGTCGCCGACGTCACAGTCGGCGTCCCAGCCCTCGGGACGGACTCCGGGGCAGGGCCCGGGGCAGGGCGCCTCCCCGGTGGCCGCCCCGGCGCGGGCGATGCGGACGGCCGCGATCAGCGGTCTGGTCGCCTCGGCCGTGGCCCTGGCGATCGTGGCGGGCGGCTTCACCATGCAGCTCGTCTACCGCGACTTCTACGAGTGCCGTGACGACGCCCTCACCCATGCGGGTGAGCTGGCCTGCAACGACCTCCTGCCGAAGCCGCTGCGGGCGGGCTTCGGGGTCCGGGAGTAGGCGGGGGCCTATGCGCCGGGGGCTTCGGAGTCCTCCGGGTTCTCGGAGTTCTTTGAGTTCTTGGAGCTCTCGGAGCTCTCGGAGCTCTCGGAGTCCTGGGTTCCCTCCGAGCCCTCCGAGCCCTTCACGTCCGGAGTCGGGTCCGCTTTCGGATCCGGCTCCGGATTCGTTTGCGGCCGGGACTGGGGCTGGGGCTGGGGCTGGGATTTCGGTTCCGGCTTCAGCGCCGGGGAGGGCTCCCAGGCCGCCGGGAGGAAGTCGTACGGCTCGTAGCCGGTGTCGCCGAAGGGGTCGCCGTACGGATCGCCGTACGAACCGCCGCCGGGGGCCGGGGTCCCGGCCGCCGCTCCGGTCCGCCGGAGGAGGCGGCCCCAGTCGAGGTTCGGCCTCAGGCCCGGGTTCCGGCTCCAGGCCGGACGCCGGACCCACTTCGGGAAGGGCTTCCGGGCGGTGGCGGCGCCCGTCGCCGCGAGGTCCGGGGCGGGGGCCGGAGCCGGTACGCGCTCCGCCCGCGGGACGCGGCGGCCCCAGGCCCGTACCCCCAGGGCCGCCGGAACGCCCGCGCAGGCGCCCCAGAGCACCACCGCCCCGCCCGCCTGCCACCACACCGGGCCGAACGCGGACAGCTTGCCGGAGCCGATCGGGCCGCCCGCCGCGCCCGCGAGGGCGGCGACGGCCGCCCCGCACGCCCCGGCCGCGCCCAGTGCCGTCAGCGCCGTGTCCCGGGCCGTCCAGGTTCGCGCCGAGCGGCCCACCCGGTGGCCCAGGAGCACGGTCGCGACCAGCGGGACCGCCACGGCCGCCCACTGGAGCCGGCCGCCGGGCCCCTCGGCGGGTACGGCGGCCAGGAGCGGGAAGGGCGGTACGGCCGGGTCCCCGGCGAGGCCCAGCGGGGTCGCGAGGGCGCCCGTGCCGAGGGCGAAGCCGGGCCCGAGGCCGTACGAGGCGCCCCACACGGCCGCGTTCGGCAGCAGTGCCAGGACGAGCAGCAGGACCACGGCCCGTCCCGACCACTCCCCCGCCAGGCCGAGGAACACCGCCTGCGCCCGGTCCGCGTGCCAGGCCAGCGAGGCCGCGGCGGCCGCCGCGCCGCCGGCGAGCAGGGTCACGAGCCCGAGCCCCGCCGCGCGCGGGAGGACCACCCACCGCTGCCCGGGGAAGGGGCGGCCGAGCGCCGTCCAGACCCCCGCCCCCGCCGCGCCGACGACGACGGCGGGCGGCCAGAGCCCGGCCGTGGTCAGGTCGGCGGGCAGCGGGCCGCTCTCGCTGTAGAGCACGACCACCGCCGTGACCAGCAGGTATCCCCCGGCCACCGAGGCGATCGCGCCGCTCGGGGAGGGGCGCGGCCGGTCCCGGCCCGCGGTGCCCCGGTCGAGGGTGTCGCGGGCGGCGCGGTGGACGAGCCAGACGGGCAGGGCGGTCAGGAGGAGCGGGACGACTCCGAGGGGCGCGGGCGGGCCGGAGAGGGTGTCCGTACGGATCAGGTCCACGCCGTGGGCGAGCAGCCAGAGGCCGGTGGCGGCGTGGAGGACGTCGCCGGGGCCGCCGTCGGGGAACGGGGAGCTGATCCAGGCCGCGATCACCAGGACCGCGAGGCCGCCGAGGCCGAGGCCGGCGGCGACCCCGCCCCGGACGCAGGCGGCGGCGAGCGCGGCGGAACGGCCGCCCTGGACCAGGGAGTGCTCGGTCACGTGGGTCACGGGGCCATGCTCCCAACGACACGCGCTTTCGCCGCGTAACAGGCAAACATCCGTTGTGTCGCTCAATATACGTTTATGTACTTTTCCGCCCAGAGAAGCTCTGCGGGAGGTCGACGCCCATGAGCCGGAGCACCGCGGATTCCAGCCCCTCCGTCACCCTGCCGACCCCCAAGGAGCGGCGCAGGTTGCGCGAGGCCCTCGCCCTGAGCGAGGAGCAGGTCGCCGAGGCCATGGGCGTCACGAAAGCCACGGTCAAGGCGTGGGAGACCGGGCGCTCGGCGCCCCGGGGCCGCAAGCGCGAGGCGTACGCGCGCCTGCTCGGCGCGGACGGCCCCTCCGGCCCGGCCGGCCCGGAGGCGGTCACCGGTTCGGAGGCGGTCACCGACCCGGAGACGGTCACCGGTTCGGGAGCGGTCTCCGGGACCGCCGGTCTCACTCCTTCGGCCCCCTCCTCCCCGGTTTCCTCCCGGCCCCCCGCCGGCGACCGGTCCGGGAGCGCCGCCGGGAGCGCCTCGGGGAGCACTTCCGGGAGCACCTCGGGGAGCGAGGCCGAGCGGGACGCCGAGTCGACGCGGGTCCTTCCCCCCGTACCGGCCGGTGACGGGGTCTCCATGCCGTCCGAACGCCTGAAACCGGAGGCGCCGGAGCCGGCGGAGCCGGTCGGGGGCCCGGCCGTGCCGGGCCTCACCCCCGAGGAGGCGTTCGACGCGCTGTACGCGCACGCTGCCCCCGGCCTCGTCCACCAGGCCTATCTGCTCACCGGGCGCCGGGCGCTCTCCCGGGAGGCCGTCGAGCGCGCCTTCCAGCGGGCGTGGCACCGCTGGCCCGAGGTCGCGGTCGACGCGGACCCGGTGGGCTGGGTGCGGGCGACGGCGTACGAGTACGCCCTCTCCCCCTGGCACCGGCTGCGCCGCGCCCACAAGCACCCCGACGCCCCGGCGGCCGAGGCGGGCCGGGGGGAGCGGGAGCTGGTCTCGGCGCTGCTCGAACTGCCGCCGCCGTACCGCCGCACCGTGCTGCTCTACGACGGTCTCGGCCTCGACCTGCCGGACACGGCGGCCGAGACGGAGGCGAGCACCCCCGCCGCCGCCCACCGGCTGCTGCACGCGCGCACGGTCCTCGCGCGGCGGGATCCCGGCCTCGCCGACCCGGAGGAGCTGCGCCGGCGGCTGAACGTGCCGGTCACGGAGGCGGCGGCGCTCCCGGCGGCCCGCGCGGTCCGGACCGGCAGCGAGCACCGGGCCCGCGCCTGGACGCGGGCGGTGGTGGGCGTGACGGCGGCCCTCGTCGTGATGACCGGCTTCACGGCGGTGACGGCGCCGACCCGGTACATCCCGGTGAACGCCCCCGGCGAGACCGTCAACGGGGTGCCGGTGCGCGGCGGCCCCGAGAAGCTCAGGCCCGAGGACGTGGAACTCCGCGACCGCCTGCGCTCCGAGCCCAACCCGGGCCCCGAGCGCCTGGTCCCGGTGGCCGGCTGACCGCCCCGCACGGCGATCCGTCCGTCCCGTACGCGAGTGGTCCGCAGGCGAGTGACCTGCCCTCCGTCTCGTACGCGCGTGGGCCCGTACGCGCGTGGGCCCCGCCCCCGCCCGGTTTCCCGGGAGGGGCGGGGCCCACTCGCTGTGCGGTGGCGGCTGTGTCAGCCCGCGAGGATCGCGCGCGCCAGCTTGGCCGTCTCGGTCGGGGTCTTGCCGACCTTGACGCCCGCGGCCTCCAGGGCCTCCTTCTTCGCCTGGGCGGTGCCGGAGGAGCCGGAGACGATGGCGCCGGCGTGGCCCATGGTCTTGCCCTCGGGCGCGGTGAAGCCCGCGACGTAGCCGACGACCGGCTTGGTGACGTTGGCCTTGATGAAGTCGGCCGCACGCTCCTCGGCGTCGCCGCCGATCTCGCCGATCATGACGATCAGGTCGGTCTCCGGGTCGGCCTCGAAGGCCGCCAGGGCGTCGATGTGCGTGGTGCCGATGACCGGGTCGCCACCGATGCCGACGGCGGACGAGAAGCCGATGTCACGGAGCTCGTACATCATCTGGTACGTCAGCGTGCCGGACTTCGAGACCAGGCCGATGCGGCCCGGCTTCGTGATGTCGCCCGGGATGATGCCGGCGTTGGACTGGCCCGGGGTGATGAGACCGGGGCAGTTCGGGCCGATGAGGCGGGTCTTGTTGCCCTTCTCCACGGCGTACGCGTAGAACGCGGCGGAGTCGTGGACGGCGATGCCCTCGGTGATGACGACCGCGAGGGGGATCTCGGCGTCGATGGCCTCGACGACGGCGGCCTTCGCGAAGGCCGGCGGCACGAAGAGGACCGAGACGTCGGCGCCGGTCTCCTTGATGGCCTCGGCGACGGTGCCGAAGACCGGGACCTCGGTGCCGTCGAAGTCGACCTTGGTGCCGGCCTTGCGCGGGTTCACGCCGCCGACGATGTTGGTGCCGTCACCCAGCATGAGCTTGGTGTGCTTCATGCCCGTGGCACCGGTCATGCCCTGGACGATGACCTTGCTGTCCTTGTTGAGGAAGATAGCCATGGCTCTGGTGTCCCTCGTCCCTTACTTCGCAGCCGCGAGCTCGGCGGCCTTGTCGGCCGCTCCGTCCATGGTGTCCACGCGCTGCACCAGCGGGTGGTTGGCGTCCGACAGGATCTTGCGACCCAGCTCGGCGTTGTTGCCGTCGAGGCGCACGACCAGCGGCTTGGTGACCTCTTCGCCCTTGGAGGCGAGGAGCTCCAGGGCCTGGACGATGCCGTTGGCGACCTCGTCGCAGGCGGTGATGCCGCCGAAGACGTTGACGAACACGGACTTGACGTCCGGGTCGCCCAGGATGATCTCCAGGCCGTTCGCCATGACCTCGGCGGAGGCGCCGCCGCCGATGTCGAGGAAGTTGGCCGGCTTCACGCCGCCGTGGTCCTCACCGGCGTACGCGACGACGTCCAGGGTCGACATGACCAGGCCGGCGCCGTTGCCGATGATGCCGACCTCGCCGTCGAGCTTGACGTAGTTGAGGCCCTTGGCCTTGGCCGCGGCCTCGAGCGGGTTGGCCGCCGCCTTGTCCTCCAGGGCCTCGTGCTCGGGCTGGCGGAAGTCGGCGTTCTCGTCGAGGGAGACCTTGCCGTCGAGGGCCAGGATGCGGCCGTCCTTGGTCTTCACCAGCGGGTTGACCTCGACGAGGAGGGCGTCCTCGGCGACGAAGGTGTCCCACAGGGTGACCAGGACCTCGGCGACGCCCTCGGCGACGTCGGCCGGGAACTTCGCCTGGGCGACGATCTCGCGGGCCTTCTCCAGGGTGACGCCGTCGTTGGCGTTGACGGGGACCTTCGCGAGGGCCTCGGGGGTCTTCTCCGCGACCTCCTCGATGTCCATGCCGCCCTGCACCGAGGCCATGGCCAGGAAGGTGCGGTTGGTGCGGTCGAGGAGGTACGAGACGTAGTACTCGGCCTCGATCTCCGGGGACAGCTCGGCGATCATCACCTTGTGGACCGTGTGGCCCTTGATGTCCATCCCGAGGATGTCCGTCGCGCGGGCGACGGCCTCGTCCGGGGTGGCGGCCAGCTTCACGCCGCCGGCCTTGCCGCGGCCGCCGACCTTCACCTGCGCCTTGACGACCGACTTGCCGCCAAGACGCTCGGTGGCCTCGCGCGCCGCCTCAGGCGTGTCGATGACTTCACCGGCCAGCACCGGTACACCGTGCTTGGCGAAGAGGTCCCTCGCCTGGTACTCGAACAGGTCCACGCGCGTCCGTCCCTTTTCTGATGATCGCGGTTCGTTGTCTGCGTGGGCGTGCCGCGGAGGGCAACGTGACTGCTCTGTCACAAGGGAGGCGTACACGGTGTCCGTGGACGCGGCATGTCCGTCTCGCAGGTTATCGCCGTGTGCCGTGCGGCCCTAAATCGCAGATCACAGGAGAGCGGTGATACGGGTCACAGGCCGTGCGGGCGGCGGGGCGGTCCGCAGGGGTCGCGGGGCGGCCGTCCGCGGCGGTCGTGGCAGGCGGGGCCCGGGATCCCGGCTGCTCACGGCGCGCGGGGCGGCGGGGTGAGGGGCGTCCGGGGGCCGCTGTGACATGGAACTCAGTCGCGCTCCGGCCACCCGTGCGGGTGGTCCGCGACGACGGATTCCGCACCCGGGAGCGCCCTCGTGATCAGGCGGGTATCGGCAGGGGGCGCTTCTCCAGGGCGGCCGCCATGACCTCCGGGAACAGGTCGGGGGTGCAGGCGAAGGCCGGGACGCCGAGCGCGGCGAGCGCCGCCGCGTGGTCGCGGTCGTAGGCGGGGGTGCCCTCGTCGGAGAGCGCGAGCAGGGCCACGAACCCCACGCCGGAGTCCCGCATCGCCGCGACCCGCTTCAGCGTCTCGCCGCGGACGCCGCCCTCGTACAGGTCGCTGATCAGGACGACGACGGTGTCGGCGGGGCGGGTGATGCCGGCCTGGCAGTGGGCGAGGGCGCGGTTGATGTCGGTGCCGCCGCCGAGCCGGGTGCCGAAGAGGACGTCGACCGGGTCGTCGAGCCGGTCGGTGAGGTCGACGACGGCGGTGTCGAAGACGACGAGCCGGGTCGCGATCGTCCGCAGGGAGGCGAGCACCGCGCCGAAGACGGCGGCGTGGACGACGGAGGCGGCCATGGAGCCGGACTGGTCGACACAGAGCACGACCTCCTTGCGCACCCCCCGGGCGGCGCGCCCGTGCCCGACCAGCCGCTCGGGGACGACCGTGCGGTGCTCGGGCAGGTAGTTCTTGAGGTTGGCGCGGATCGTGCGGTCCCAGTCGATGTCCCGGTGGCGGGGGCGGGCGGTCCGGGTGGAGCGGTCGAGGGCGCCGGTGAGGGTGGCGCGGGTGCGGGCGGCGAGGCGCTCCTCCAGGTCGTCGACGACCTTGCGCACGACGGCGCGGGCGGTCTCCCTGGTGGTCTCGGGCATGGCCTCGCGCAGGGAGAGGAGGGTGCCGACGAGGTGCACGTCGGGCTCGACGGCCGCCAGCATCTCGGGCTCCAGGAGGAGGGCGGCGAGGCCGAGCCGGTCGATCGCGTCGCGCTGCATGACCTGGACGACGGAGGCGGGGAAGTACGTGCGGATGTCGCCGAGCCAGCGGGCGACGGAGGGCGCGGAGGCGCCGAGCCCGGCCGTACGGCCCCGTCCGGCGCGGTCTCGGTCTCGGTCGTGGCCGTCCGGGTTCCGGCCGTAGAGGGCGGTGAGGGCTCCGTCCACGGCGGCGTCGGTGCCGGTGAGCGCCCGTCCGGTGCCGTCGGCGTCGCCCCCGCCGAGGACGAGCCGCCAGCGGCGCAGCCGCTCGTCGGCGGGGTCGGAGGTCGTGGGGGTGCCGGAGGTCGTAGGAGTCGTACGGATCATGCGGGGACCTCCGTGCCGAGGACGAGGTGGAGGAGGGGGAGGACGGCGTCCGCGCGCTCCCGGTCGGGGACGGGGGCGAACCCGGGCGCGCCGGGCGCGGAGGCGCTCGGGCCGCCGGCCCCGGGCCCCCGGGCGGCCAGCTCCCCGAGGGTGCGGCGCACGCCCGGCTCGTACGCCGAGAAGGTGCGGCGCAGCAGGGGCAGGACGTCGGTGAACGCTTCGGCGGGTACGGAGGTGAGCCAGGCGTCCACGAGGCCGCGGAGGCGCCCGTCGTGGACGAGGAGCAGTCCGCCGTCGGCGGCGGCACCGGCGAAGCCGTCGATCCAGGCGGCGGCGTCGGACGGCGGGGTGCCGGGCGAGAGGGCGCGGCTCATGAGGAGGGCTGCCCCGTCGTCGGGGATCCGTTCCTCGTCGAGGAGGAGCCGGGCGGCGCGGCCCCGGAGGAGACCGGGCACCCGGTCGTGCGCGGCGATCCGGTGCAGGACGCCGGCCCAGCGCTCGCGGATCCCGGTGGCGCCGGGGAGCAGGCCGAGGGCCCGGTGGACCTCGTCGATCCGCTCGCACAGGGGCACGGCGGCGTCGGCGCCGAGTCCGGCGCAGGCGGGCGGCAGGCCGACGCAGATCCGCTCGGCGATCCCGGCGGCGACCTCCCCGAGGGCGGCGGCGCCGGTGCCCCGCACGTCGCCGTAGCGCAGGGAACGCGCGAGGGCCGGGAGGGCGCGCGCGAGGTGGACGACGTCGGCGTCGAGCGCCGCCCGGTCCGCGAGCGCCCGCATGACGACGGGAAGCGCACCGGTGAGCCCGGCGAGGAGACAGTCCTCGACGAGGACGGTGACGTCGGCGAGGACGGTGGCGTCCCGGGCGCGGGCCGTGGCCCTGGCCGTGGCGGCGGCCTCGACGGTGGTGCCCCAGACGCCCGCCTCGGCGACCCGGACGTGCAGTTCGGGCTCCCAGCGCAGTCGCCAGGCCTCGCGGAAGGTGCCGGTGCCGGTGCGGCCGGCGACCGGTTCGCCCCAGGGGACGCCGAGGAGCCGCAGTCGGTGCAGCAGGCGGCTGCGGTCGCCGTCCGTCTCCTTGCGCAGGTCGAGGGCGAGTTCCCGCTCCTCCGCCTCGGGCTTGAGGCGGAGGGAGCGCTGACGGCGGCTCAGGTCGCGCTGGAGGGGGACGGCGGGGGCGCGGTCCGGCACCTGCCCGAGGACGTTCCCGACGACGAGGCGGTCCCGGACGAGGGCGAGCGGCACGTCGGAGCCGTCGCAGAGGACGGCGCGGACGGCGTCGGTGGTCTCGTCGAGGCCGGGCCGCGGGCGGCCGCGCAGCGCGGCGAGGGACTCGGCGAGCCGGACGGCCTCGATGACGTGGGCGGAGGAGACGGGGTGGTCCTCGGCCCTGAGGAGACCGGCGACCTCGGTCATCCAGCGCTCGACGGGCCGGTCGGGGGCGGTGAAGAGGTGCCGGTACCAGCCGGGGGCGTCGATGCCGGCGCCGTAGCCGGAGCGGCGGGAGAGCCTGCGGTGGGTCCAGGGGACCCAGGTCGCCTCGGTCCGCACCTTGGGCAGGCCCTTGAGGAGGGCCCGGTCGGCGGCGACGGTGGTGCGCAGGGCGAGGGCGGGGACGTGCCAGGCGCCGCAGACGACGGCGACGGAGTCCCCGAACTCCTTGCGGGCCTCCCGCAGCCGGAGCCTCATGTACGCCTCGCGGACGGGATCGCGGGGGTGGCCGCCGTGTCCGTACGCCTCGCGCAGGGCGCTCATGGCCTCGGCGAGGGCCCGGAACGGGGCGGCGGGGTCGCCGCCGCCGCGCAGCTCGACGACGTCCTCCCACCACCGCTCGGCGTCCTCGTACCCGGCGGCCCCGGCCAGTTCCGCGACGGGGTCGATCCGCGCCCCGTCCCCGGCGGCCTCCTCGCCGTCGTCCCAGGTGGGGTCGGCGGCCAGGGTGTGCGCGGCGGGCAGGTCGACGAACCGGACGGCGGCGCCCCGGTCCAGGGCCCAGCGGATCGCGACCCATTCGGGGGAGAACTCGGCCATCGGCCAGAACGCGGCCCGCCCGGGGTCGTCCACGGCGTGGGCGAGCAGGGCGACGGGCGGCCGCATGCCCGGGTCCCCCGCGAGCTCCACCAGCGCATCGGCCTCGGCGGGCCCCTCGATCAGCACCGCGGCGGGCCGCTCCGCGTCGAGGGCGGCCCGCACGCCCCGCGCGGACCCGGGCCCGTGGTGCCGCACCCCGAGCAGCAAGGGACCACCGGGCCCCGTGCGCGGGGCGCGGGCTCCCCCGGGGACCGCGGCGGAGGGCGGGGTCGTGGTGGCGGGCGGCGTCACGCGCTCACCTCGCGGCAGGCGCGGTAGAAGTCCTTCCAGCCGTCCCGCTCCCGGACGACCGTCTCCAGGTACTCCTGCCAGACGACCCGGTCGGCGGCCGGGTCGCGGACGACGGCGCCGAGGACGCCGGCGGCGACGTCGGCTGGGCGCAGGACGCCGTCGCCGAAGTGGGCGGCGAGGGCGAGGCCGCCCGTGACGACGGAGATGGCCTCGGCGGTGGAGAGCGTCCCCGAGGGGGACTTGACCTTCGTGCGCCCGTCGGCGGTGACCCCGTCCCGCAGTTCGCGGAAGACGGTGACGACCCGGCGGATCTCGGCCGCCCCGTCCGGCGGGACCGGCAGCTCCAGGGAGCGCCCGAGCTGCTCGACGCGCCGGGCGACGATGTCGACCTCGTCCTCGGGGGTGGCGGGCAGCGGCAGCACGACCGTGTTGAAGCGGCGGCGCAGCGCGCCGGAGAGCTCGTTGACGCCCCGGTCGCGGTCGTTGGCCGTGGCGACGAGGTTGAAGCCGGGGACGGCCTGCACCTCCTCCCCCAGTTCGGGCACGGGCAGGGTCTTCTCGGACAGGATCGTGATGAGGGTGTCCTGCACGTCGGCGGGGATGCGGGTGAGTTCCTCGACGCGGACCGTCGCGCCCCGGGACATGGCCCGCATGACGGGGCTCGGCACGAGCGCCTCCCGGTCGGGGCCGTGGGCGAGGAGCCGGGCGTAGTTCCAGCCGTACCGGACCGCCTCCTCGGGGGTGCCGGCGGTGCCCTGGACGAGGAGGGTGGAGTCGCCGCTGACGGCGGCGGCGAGGTGCTCGGAGACCCAGGTCTTGGCGGTGCCGGGGACGCCGAGGAGGAGCAGCGCCCGGTCGGTGGCGAGGGTGGCGACGGCGACTTCCACGATGCGGCGCGGACCGACGTACTTGGGCGTGATCACGGTCCCGTCGGGGAGCGTGCCGCCGAGGAGGTAGGTGGCGACGGCCCGCGGCGAGAGGCGCCAGCGGGCGGGCCGCGGCCGGTCGTCGGCCGCGGCGAGCGCCGCGAGTTCGGCGGCGAAGGCGTGCTCGGCGTGCGGCCGCAGGACCTCGGTGGAGGTCTGCGGCCGGCCCGGCGCGGTGTCCGTCTCGGCACCGTCACCGGGCTTCGCGATGGTTTCGGGCACGGGCATGGATCCCCCTCCAGATCGTTCGACCTGCTGTGTGATCCACCGTGCACCATGCCACTGACAATCCGATGTCACGGCTGGTCAGGGGCGGTTGGAGGGCCTGACGCGCCCTCCGGTCCCGGCGGGGGTCAGCCGACGACCGGGGAGACGGCGACGCAGCCGCCCGCCATCGCCTGCTCGGCCTTGGCCTCCTTGATGACCTTGCCGTTGTAAGTGATCTTGCAGGTGAGGTCGGAGGGGTCGAGCGAGACGGGCATGACGGCCGGCGGCATGATGCCCTTCAGCGTCACCGTCTTCTTCCACGGGGTGGCGGGCTTCTTCTCCGACTCGATCTTCGGCTCCATCGCGGTGCCGCCGCCGGCGTGGAAGTCGATGGACTCGACCGCGCCGCCGCTGACCTCGTACGTGACCTCGTAGGTCTCGTTCACGGACTTGTCGACCTGGTCGACGGCCTTCTCCGCGGCCTCCGAACAGGCGCCGAGGCCGAGGGCGAGGCCGGTGACGGCCAGGGCCGAGACGGCGGTGCGGACGGTACGGGTGGTGCGAGCGGTACGGGTGGTGCGCTTCATGAGAGTCCCCCTGGGCGTGTCCGGACGCGGAGGGCCGGGCGCGGCTCCCGCACGGAGAATCGTAAAGGAAGAGTAAAGCGACCTTCCCGTTCCCTTCCCCCTCCTCCGTGGACTCCCAGGCCGGGGGCGTTGTCAGTGGCGCCCTCTACCGTCGTGGACATGGATGGCATGGGGGTGCGTTCGACGATCGGTCAGGTGCCGGCACCGGCTCCTGACGAGGCCTCGCGCGGGGCGGGGGGCGGGCCCGGCCCGGCCGGGGAGGGCCCGGCGGATCCGGTCGCGGTCCGTCGCAGGGCCGAGCGCAGGGCGGCCCGGATCACCTCGGGCGCGCGGGAGTTGGAGCAGCGGCTCACCGATCTGCTGCGGGGCGGCCTGGCGGCGGCCGGACGGTCCGGACACGGCCTGTGGGAGGAGACGGCGGCCCGCATGGTCGACGCCCAGGCCCCGGGACTCGCCGGCCGGGTGCGGGAGTTGGGGGCGATACCCGGCTCGGGACCGGGCTGGCCCGTGCGGCTCCTGGAGGAGTGCGCGCTGACCCACCTCCTCGACCGGGCGTGGCTGGCCGCCGACCGGCTGCCCGCGCCCTTCGCGACGACCGTGCGGACCCGGGTCGGCCTCCCCTCCCCGGTCGCCGGAGCGCCGGTGCGCGACCACTGGCTCGTCCTCGCGCAGTACGACACGGGAGACACCCGGCTGACCACCCGGCGCGCCTGGCTGTACGGGACGACCGGCGGGCGCACGGCGCTCGTCCTCTCGTACGGGGCGGCGGGCCGGGAGCCCGGCCTGTCCCTTCCCGTGGGCGCGGTGCTCGACGGCGAGTTGACGCCGCACGCCGGCTCCGGGCAGGTGCGGGCCGAGCCCGGCGAGCGCTTCGTCCCGGTCGCCGGCCCCGCGGCCCCGCCGCCGGGCGGCCCGGTCGGCGAGGCCCTCGACACGTACGGGCGCGCGCTGCGCGAGGACCCGTGGCTGGACGCGTGGCCCGTGACGCTGGGCGGGGTCGTACCGGCACGGGCGGAGTACGGCTGGCAGCTCGCCGACGCGGACGGCCGCGAGGCGCTGCCCCTGACGTCCGGGGCCCGGTCCCACCCGGGCCTCTGGCGGCTCGTCGCCCTGTCCGGCGGCGCTCCGGTGACCGTCTTCGGCGAGTGCGGGCACCGGGGGTTCACCCCGCTCGCCGCCTGGTCGCCGGAGGCCCCGGCCGAGACGGTCCCCCTCCTGTGACCCCGTGACGCCCGTACGCCCCCGACCGACTGCCGATCATCCGTCACCGACCGCCCGTCACCGACCGCCCGGAGGAGCCCGATGGACACCACCACGCCCCCTTCCGTCAGGGGCGGGACGAGAGTCGCGGCCGAGGCCGTGACCGACCGTGCCACGGACGGCGACGAGAACCGCACGACCGCCGTCCCCGTCCCCGACCGTCCCTGGGAGGAGCTGGTCACCTCGGCGCTGCTCGGGACGGACCGACGACCGCCCGCCGGACTCACGCGTACGGGGACGGGCGGTGGTGCGGGGATCGGGGGCACGGGGATCGGTGGCGCGGGGGACGACAGCGCGGCGGGCGGCAACACGGCGGACGACAACGCGACAAGCGACAACGCAGCGGACGGCGACGCAACGAGCGGCGATACGGCGGGCAGCAGCGCGACGAACGGCGACGCGACGAGCGACAGCGCGGCAGGCGGCGGCACGGCGGGTGCGGCCGCGGCGCTCGCGCTGCTCGACGCGGCCGCGCTGCACACCGTACGGCGCAGGGCGGGGCTGCGCCCCGGGCCCGCCGCGCCCCTGCCGGAGCCCGCGCCGGAGGACCCGCGCGCGCCGCTGCCCGAAGCGGCCCGGCGGCGCCTCGGCGAACTGCTCGCCGGCCGGACCGCGTCCTCGCCCGCCGGGCGGCGCGGCGCCGCGCCCGACCTCACCGAACTGCTCCCGCAATGGCTGGCGCTCGCCGACGAGCACGGGTACAAGGCGCCGCCCGCCGCCCTGCCCGCGCTCCTCGACGCGGCCAGGGCCCGCACGGACCTGCGGGCCCCGGCCCTCCGGTTCGCGGGGCCGCGCGGGCTGTGGCTGGCCCGGCTCAACCCCGAGTGGAGGTTCGCCCTCCGCGGTACGGGGACGGCCGGTGCCCTCCCGTCCCCCGGGGACGCGGAGGCGGTGCGGACCCTGTGGGACGAGGGCCTGTTCGCCGAGCGGGTCGCCCTGCTCACCGCCGTACGGGACGAGGACCCGGCCGCCGGTCTCGCGCTCCTCGCCTCCACCTGGGCCGCCGAGCGGGCGGAGGACCGGCTGATGTTCCTCGACTCGCTGCGGGCCGGACTCTCCGACGCCGACGAGGAGTTCCTGGAGGCGGCGCTCGGCGACCGCAGCCGGAACGTCCGCGCCACCGCCGCCGAACTGCTCTCCGCCCTGCCGTCCTCCGCCCTCGCGGGACGGATGGCGGACCGGGCCCTGACCTGTGTCGGCCCGGACCGGACGGCCGACGTGCCGACGATCGCCGTCGAGGCCCCGCACGAGTGCGACGCGGCGATGCGGCGGGACGGCGTCGTGGCGGTCCCGCCGGCGGGCCGGGGCGAGCGTTCCTGGTGGCTGGGCAGGATCGTCGAGTCCGCGCCGCTCTCCTGCTGGCCGGCCAGGTTCGGGGGGCGCGGCCCGGAGGAGATCGTGGCCCTTCCGGTCGCCGACGAGTGGCGCGACGAGCTGCACGCGGCCTGGTGCCGGGCGGCCGTGCGGCAGCGGGACGCGGCCTGGTCGCGCGCGCTGCTCGGTTCGCCCGCGACCCCGCCCGCGACGGGCCCCGGCACCTCGTCGCTGGCCGAGCGGGCCCAGCTCCTGTCGATGTTGTGCCCGGAGGAACGGGCGCTCTGGGTCGCCCGGTTCGTCGCGGCCCACGGCCTGTCGGAGGCGTTCCAGCTCCTCGGCGTCTGCGCCGTGCCGTGGGCGGAGCCGCTCGGCGGGGCGGTGGTCGACGCCCTGGACATCGCGCGCGAGGCGGGGAGTTACCCGTGGAGCTTCAGCGGGGTGATGGGCCTCGCGGAGCGCTGCCTCGCTCCGGAGGCGGCCCGGCACCTCGAACCCCTGGCGGCCCGTCCGGACGAGGCGGAGGACGCCGTCCCCGGCGCGGGCGGCTACTGGTCGGAGGCCTTCCGGCGTCTGGTCGCCACGCTCCGCCTGCGCGCGTCGATACGCGCCGAACTCGCACCGCCCGCCTGAGGGCCGTACGGACGACGAAGGGCCCTCCCGAAGGAGGGCCCGGACAGCGAGGGCTCTGGACGAGGGCCCCGGACGGTGAAGGCGCTTGGGCGGTGAAGAACCCCTGGACGGTGAGGGCCCGCGGGCGGTGAGGAGGCGAAACCCTTCGCGGCCCGTGTGCTTCACGACCTGTCTCGCCTCGCGGCCCGTGTGCTTCGCGCCCCGCCTTGCTTCCCGTCTCGCTTCCCGTCCCGTCTCGCTTCGCGTCCCGCGTCCTACGCGGCCACGCGGACGTTCGCGTTCACCCAGTCGACGATGGACGCCGTCGTCGCGCCCGGCGTGAAGATCTCCGCCACGCCCTTCTCCTTCAGCGGCGCGATGTCCGCCTCCGGGATGATGCCGCCGCCGAAGACCTTGATGTCCTCCGCGTCGCGGTCCTTGAGGAGCTCCAGGACCTTCACGAAGAGCGTGTTGTGGGCGCCCGAGAGGATCGAGAGGCCGATCGCGTCGGCGTCCTCCTGGATCGCGGTGTCGACGATCTGCTCGGGCGTCTGGTGGAGCCCGGTGTAGATGACCTCCATGCCGGCGTCCCGGAGCGCTCGCGCGATCACCTTGGCCCCGCGATCGTGGCCGTCGAGACCCGGCTTGGCCACCACCACGCGGATCGGACCGGTCACACCCATCACTGCCTCCACATGCGACCCCCGCGCCTCTTTGCCGGGGAGGTGAACGAACGTTATCCCCAGCATCCCGCAAGCGGCTGTTTCGCGGCAGCCACCGAGGGGGAAATCACACGTGGGACATGTTCGCTCCGCACCGTCCCCGCTTCCGGGCCCTCCTCCTGGGCCCACCAGCCGCAGGCGGGACCGGTCGCGAAGGGAGCCGCGACGAGGTGCGCCGCGTCTTCCGTGCCGCCGTCCGTGCGGCGCGGAAGACGCGGCGCACCGGCCACACCGTCCGGCCCCGCTTGCCGTTCGGGAGGCCGGCCATGGAGTTCGCCAAGGTCACCACCCTGATGAAGGCCACCGCGCTCGAGCTGGCGATCCTCACCGGCCACCTCGTCCTCTACCCCACCGGGATCGTGGCCGAGCGCCTCGCCCCCGCCCCGCCCGACGCCTCCCCCGAGGGGCTCGCCCGGGGCAGACGCCCCGTGCTGCTCCTGCACGGTTTCGTGGACAACCGCTCGGTCTTCGTCCTGCTGCGCCGCTCCCTCGCCCGGCACGGCCGTGACGGGATCGAAACGCTCAACTACTCACCGCTCACGTGCGACCTGCGGGCCGCCGCCGAGCTCCTCGGCCGCCGGGTGGAGGAGATCCGCGCCCGTACGGGGCACGCCGAGGTCGACATCGTCGGGCACAGTCTGGGCGGGCTGATCGCCCGTTATTACGTGCAGTGCCTCGGGGGTGACGCACGGGTGCGGACCCTGGTCATGCTCGGCACCCCGCACGCGGGCACGACCATGGCCCGGCTCGCCGCCGCCCATCCGCTGGTGCGGCAGATGCGGCCCGGATCCGAGGTGCTGCGGGAGCTGGCCGGACCCGCGCGCGGCTGCCGGACCCGGTTCGTGAGCTTCTGGAGCGACCTCGATCAGGTGATGGTGCCGGTGGAGACCGCCCGCCTCGACCACCCCGACCTGCTCGTGCACAACGTGCGGGTCAGCGGCATCGGCCACCTCGCGCTGCCCGTGCACCCGACGGTGGCCACCGGGGTCCGCGAGGCGCTCGACGCCGACGGACCCGGAGCCGCGACCGGACGGGGAGAGGAACCGGACGCGTCCTCCGTGGCCTGACCGGGGCCGCCACTCCCGCCCGCGCCGGCGGCGCCCCGCGGGCGGCTCGTAGACGTTTCGTGGACGCCTCGTGGTCACCCGTTCACACGACATCACCGACAAAGTCACCCCGTCGCCCGACCGCGCGACACCCCCGTTCGAACGTTTCTCGAACACAAGGCCAAGGCTGTCTCCGCGAGCTGGCGAAACACGACCGATTGCCCGTTTCCTACGTCTGCAAACCCCGCCGAAGATTGTCCGCCGCGCATACCGCCGGGTACAGTCGCGCCACTGCTTACCTCCGGGACACCCCTCGTCGGGCCCGCCCCGGACTGGTCCTGCTGCCGAGGCGAGAGAGACGTTGGTGAACGACCAGCACCCCCACGCCGGGTACGTCGGAGACGACACCCACACCACTGGCAGCTTCGCCGCAGACCCGTTGTTCGGCTCGTACCCGAGCGGTCAGGCCGACCACGGCGGCCAGTGGGACCCCGGCCAGTACGGCACCACCGACGCCCTCGGCACCACCGGGCAGTACGCCAGCACCGGGCAGTACGACACGACCGGCCAGTGGGACACCACCGGTCAGTGGAACGTCGGAACCCCCGCCTACGGGACCACCGGTTCCTACGAGGGGTACGAGGCCCACCAGGCCGGCGCGGCGCCGTACGACACGACCGGGCAGTACGACACGACCGGACAGTGGGACGCCTCCGCCTGGACCGAGGCCCAGCACGCCGGCCCGTACGAGACCGCCCACGCCGGCGCGTACGCCGCCCAGGGCACGTACGGCTACGAGTCCTACGACGCCACCGGCCAGTGGGCCGCCCCCGTCTTCGCGACCGAGACCGGCGCCTACGACGCGACCGCGTGGAACCGGGCGGCCCCGGAGCCCGAGCCGGTCGTCCCCCACCAGTACACCCCGCAGGACGAGCAACTCGCCGAGCACGCGCCCGAGTTCTCCTTCGCGGACGGCGAGGCCCGCGGGCCCCACGGGTCCGACGAGGCTCACGAAACCTACGAGGCGTACGAGGCCAACGGGGCCGATGAGGTCTACGAGACCGACGAGGCCTACGAGTCCGACGAGGAACCCCGCGACGAGCCCGCCGTCGAGCTCCGTACCGACTCTCCCGCCGGCCGCCCCGCACGCCGTTCCTCCGGCGGCGGTCGCGGCCGTCGCCGTACCCCCGCCAAGCGGTCCGCGCTGCTGACCGTCGCCGTCCCCTCCGCCTGCGTCATGGGGGTCGCCGGCATCGCCGCCGCGTCCGTCGGCGGGCTCCCCGGCACCGGCGCCGGGGGCGAGACGAAGGACAACACGACCGCGCTCGCCGCCGCCCCGGACGCGGTCGAGCCGGTCGCCGCCAACAACGCCTTCAACACCCAGCTCGACGCGCTCGACGCCGACGCCCGCGACTTCGGCAGCCGCGCCAGCCGCACCCAGGAGCGCATCGACCTCAAGGTCCGCCAGGCGGCCGAGAAGAAGAAGCGCGAGGAGGAGGCGATCCGCAAGGAGGCGATGCGCCCCAAGTTCGCGCTGCCGGTGAAGCTCCACCGCCTCAGCGCGCGCTTCGGCCAGTCGGGCGTCAACTGGATGTCCGTGCACACCGGCATCGACTTCCCCGTGTTCAGCGGCACGCCCGTGATGGCCGCGACGGACGGCACCGTCCGCACCCAGCTCAACAGCGCGTACGGCAACATGGTGATCGTGACCGCCCCGGACGGCACCGAGACCTGGTACTGCCACCTCAGCAGCGCCAAGATCCGCTCCGGCTCCGTGAAGGCCGGCGAGGTCATCGCGTACTCGGGCGACTCCGGCAACTCCACCGGCCCGCACCTGCACTTCGAGGTCCGGCCGGGCGGCGGTTACGCGATCGACCCGCTGGCGTGGCTGCGCAGCCACGGGCTCGACCCGACGAGCTGATCCACTCGCCCGTACGCGGAAGAGGGCCCCGACCGCTCCTGTCGGGGCCCTCTTCCGTTGCCGCGTACGTCCTCTACAGCTTCTCGACCGGCGCGTACCGCAGCAGCAGCCGCTTCGGCTTGTCGTCGCCGAAGTCGATCGTCGCCTGGGCGTCGGCGCCCGTGCCGGTCACGGCCGTGACCGTGCCGAGGCCGAACTGGTCGTGCGTGACCCGGTCGCCCACCTGGAGCGAGATCACCGGCTTCTCGCCGGCCCGCCGCGTGGCGAAGCCCGAGGGGCCGGAGCGCGCGCGGGAGGAGGAGAGCGAGGAGGTGAGGCCCGAGGTCGGCCCGGCGGGCTTCGCCATCGGCCCGGTCCGCTTCCACTCCAGGTGCGTGGGCGGGATCTCCTCCAGGAAGCGCGAGGCCGGGTTGTACGAGGGCTGGCCCCAGGCGCTGCGCATCGCCGAGCGGGTGAGGTAGAGCCGCTCACGCGCGCGCGTGATGCCCACGTACGCGAGGCGCCGCTCCTCCTCCAGCTCCTTCGTCTGGCCGAGGGCGCGCATGTGCGGGAAGACGCCGTCCTCCATGCCGGTGAGGAACACCACCGGGAATTCGAGGCCCTTGGCGGTGTGCAGCGTCATGAGGGTGATGACGCCCCGGCCCTCCTCGTCCTCGTCGGGGATCTGGTCGGAGTCGGCGACGAGCGCGACCTGCTCCAGGAACTCGGCGAGGGTCGCGGGCTCCTCGCCCCGCTCCTGCTCGAACTCCAGGGCAACGGCGGCGAGTTCCTGGAGGTTCTCGATCCGGGTCTCGTCCTGCGGGTCGGTCGAGGCCTGGAGCTCGGCCAGGTAGCCGGTCCGCTCCAGGACGGCCTCCAGGACGACGGCGGGGCCGGCGCCGGACTCGACGACGGTGCGCAGCTCGTCCATGAGCGCGTTGAAGCGCTTGACGGCGTTCGCGGAGCGGGCGGCCATGCCGTACGCCTCGTCGACCCGCTTGAGGGCCTGCGGGAAGGTGATCCTCTCGCGGAGCGAGAGCGCGTCGATCATCGCCTCGGCGCGCTCGCCGATGCCCCGCTTGGGGACGTTGAGGATGCGGCGCAACGGGACGTTGTCCTCGGGGTTGGCGAGGACGCGGAGGTACGCGAGGACGTCCCGGACCTCCTTGCGCTCGTAGAAGCGCACGCCGCCGACGACCTTGTAGGGCAGGCCGACGCGGATGAAGATCTCCTCGAAGACGCGGGACTGGGCGTTGGTCCGGTAGAAGACGGCGACGTCCCCGGCCTTGGCCTCGCCCGCGTCCGTGAGCCGGTCGATCTCGTCGGCGACGAACTGGGCCTCGTCGTGCTCGGTGTCCGCGACGTAGCCGGTGATCCGCGCGCCCTCGCCCGCGTTGGTCCACAGGTTCTTGGGGCGGCGGGACTCGTTGCGCTCGATGACGGCGTTGGCGGCCGACAGGATCGTCTGCGTGGAGCGGTAGTTCTGCTCCAGGAGGATCGTGGTCGCGTCCGGGTAGTCCTCCTCGAACTGGAGGATGTTGCGGATGGTGGCGCCGCGGAAGGCGTAGATCGACTGGTCGGCGTCGCCCACCACGCACAGCTCGGCCGGGCCGAGGTCGTCGTAGCCGGTGCCGACCAGCTCGCGCACCAGGGTGTACTGGGCGTGGTTGGTGTCCTGGTACTCGTCGACGAGGACGTGGCGGAAGCGGCGGCGGTAGTGCTCGGCGACGTCGGGGAACGCCTGGAGCAGGTGGACCGTCGTCATGATGATGTCGTCGAAGTCCAGGGCGTTGGCCTCGCGCAGCCGCGCCTGGTACATCCGGTACGCCTCGGCGAGCGTCTTCTCGAAGCCGTCCTGGGCTTGGTCGGCGAAGGTCTCCTCGTCGATCAGCTCGTTCTTGAGGTTCGAGATCTTGGCGCTGAAGGACTTCGGCGGGAACTTCTTCGGGTCGAGGTCCAGGTCGCGGCAGACCAGGGCCATCAGGCGCTTGGAGTCGGCGGCGTCGTAGATCGAGAAGGAGGAGGTGAAGCCGAGCCTCTTCGACTCGCGGCGCAGGATCCGCACGCACGCGCTGTGGAAGGTCATGACCCACATGGCGTTGGCGCGCGGGCCGACGAGCTGCTCGACGCGCTCCTTCATCTCGCCGGCGGCCTTGTTGGTGAAGGTGATCGCCAGTATCTGGCCGGGGTGGACGTGCCGCGTGCCCAGGAGGTGGGCGATGCGGTGGGTGAGCACCCGGGTCTTGCCGGAGCCGGCGCCGGCGACGATGAGCAGCGGGGTGCCGGTGTGCACGACGGCGGCGCGCTGCTGCTCGTTCAGCCCCTCCAGGAGGGCGGCGGGGTCCACGACGGGGCGCGGGGCGCCGTCGCGGTAGTACGCGTCCCGGGGCGGGGGCGCGTCGAAGTGCTCCCCGAAGAGGTCGTGCGGGACCTCCTCCGGGGCCGGGGAGCCCTGCTCGTCGTCCTCGGGGTGGGGCGGGGGCTCCTCCGAGGAGTTCTGGAGACCGGCCAGGAAGCTGTCGTCAAAGAGGCTGCTCATCGCCTCACGAGTCTAGGACGCCCCGCCGGCATCCGGGTCCGTCTTCGGGAGCCGGCCCTCGCCGCCGGGCTGCGGAACGGGTCACACCCGGGGCCGCGGACCGCGGGTGCGGCTCAGGTCCAGAGGGTCGCGATGAAGACGTTCGCCGTGGTCAGGCCGCCGACGGCGGCGAAGAGGCCCTTGTCGACCTTCTCGTCGTCCCGCTTGACGTAGACCAGGCCGAGGATCACGACGAGGATCGCGAGCTTGATGCCGATCTTGAGGTTGTTCACGGTCTGGTCGTCGGCCTGGTTCAGGCCGACGAGCGCGACGCCCGTGATCAGCATGGTCAGCGCTCCGTGCAGCATCGCGGGGCTGAAGCGGGCCGTACCGGCGCCCATCGCCTTCATCTGGGTGAGGAAGCCGCCGAGGAGGGAGGCGATGCCGATGACGTGCAGGGCGACGAAGACATTGATGAGGACGTCCATGGGGCGGAGCCTAACCGGGCGCCCGGGCCCCCTTTCCGGTCGGGTCCCGCCCGCTCCGGAGCCCCGGGCCGCCGCCGGAACCCCGGGCGGCCGGAACTCCGGGCGGCCGGAACTCCGGGCGGCCGCCGGGGCGCGTCCGGAACGACCCTCACTCCGTCATCCGGCGAAAGAGTTCGGTCCCCCACCTGTCAACTGACGCCAATAACGGTCAACCCGTCATCCGGGCGTGACCCCGGGCCTAGCGTCCTCCACCAGGTGACCGGCTCCCCACCCCGCCGGCAGGTCGGCGGTCGTCGGTCACCCCCGCCGAGAAAACCGGCGGCGGTCCGTCCCCCTGTGCGGGCCGCCGCCGGCCCGGCGGACCCCGTCCCCCAGGGAAGAGGATGTGACCCGCCTTCGTGGCAGCGCACCGGAAGTCCACGCCGTCCCTCCTCGGCGGTCAGGCGGTCCGCACCGCCGCCACCCTCGCCCTCGCCTCCGCGGCGACGACGACGCTCTTCGAAGGGGCCGGACACGCGGACCCCCGGCCCACCGCGGCCCAGGTCAGGGCGCAGGCCGACCGCCTCTACGAGGAGGCCGGGGCCGCGACCGAGCGGTACAACGGGGCGAAGGAGAAGGCGGACGGAGCACGCGCCGCCTTCGACCGGTTGCGCGACGAGGCCGCCCGCAGGACCCAGCGCCTCAACGACGCGCGGGACGCCCTCGGGGCCGCGGCCGCCGCCCAGTACCGCTCCGGAGGGCTCGACCCGACGGTGCGGCTCGTCCTCACCTCCGACCCGGACCAGTACCTGGCGCGGGCCGCGTTCGCCGAGAAGGCCGGCGACCGGCAGGCGACCGCGATCCGGGCCGTACGGCGCGAACTCGGCGCGATCGGGCGGTTGCGCGGGGAGGCGGCGGAACGGCTGACCGCACTGCGCGGGCACGAGGCCGAACTGCGGCGGCGGAAGACGGCCGTCCTCGGCAAACTGGAGGCGGCCAGGACCCTGCTCACCCGGCTGACCGCGGAGGAACGGGCCCGGTACGAGGCCGCCACCGCCGCCCGGAACGGCTCGGCCGCCTCGGCGCGGCCGGACGGAGCGAACGCTCCCGCCCCCTCCGCCCCCGTACGGGCCGACCGCTCCTCGGGCAGCGCCCGCGGACCGGTGGGCACCCCGGACTCCCGGGCCGCCCAGGCCGTCTCCTTCGCCCGCGCCCAGCTCGGCAAGCCGTACGTGTGGGGGGCGACGGGTCCCTCCGGGTACGACTGCTCGGGCCTCACCCAGGCGGCCTGGCGCGCGGCCGGCATCTCCCTGCCCCGCACGACGTACACCCAGATCAACGCCGGCAAGCGGGTCCCCCGCTCCCAGCTCGCCCCCGGCGACCTGGTCTTCTTCTACTCCGGGATCAGCCACGTCGGGCTCTACATCGGCGGCGGGCAGATGATCCACGCGCCCCGGCCCGGCGCCCCGATCCGGATCGCCCCGATCGACGAGATGCCCTTCGCCGGAGCGACCCGCGTGGGCTGACGCCCGGACCCGGCCCGCCACGCGCCCGTCCACCGCCCCGGCAGGGCACGGTTCCGGGCCCGCCGCGCCTCAGGTCCGGGGTGCGGGTCGCGGGCTCAGACCAGGCGGCGGGCGGTGGCCCAGCGGGTCAGCTCGTGGCGGTTGGAGAGCTGGAGCTTCCGCAGCACCGCCGAGACGTGCGACTCGACCGTCTTCACCGAGATGTAGAGCTGCTTGGCGATCTCCTTGTACGCGTAGCCCCGGGCGATCAGCCGCAGCACCTCCCGCTCCCGCTGGGTGAGCCGGTCCAGGTCCTCGTCCACCGGCGGCGCGTCCGTCGAGGCGAAGGCGTCCAGGACGAAGCCGGCGAGCCGGGGGGAGAAGACCGCGTCGCCCTCCTGGACCCGGAAGATCGAGTCGACCAGGTCGGTGCCGGTGATCGTCTTGGTGACGTAGCCCCGGGCGCCGCCCCGGATCACCCCGATGACGTCCTCGGCCGCGTCCGACACCGAGAGCGCCAGGAAGCGGACCGGGTCCTCGGGCGCGCCGAGCAGGCTCGCGCAGCGCCGCAGCACCTCGACCCCGCCGCCGCCCGGCAGGTGCACGTCGAGCAGGACGACCTCGGGGCGGGTCGCGGTGATGACCGTGACCGCCTGGTCGACGTCGGCCGCCTCGCCGACCACCTCGACGCCGGTGACCTCGGTCCGGCCGATCTCGGCCTGCACTCCGGTGCGGAACATGCGGTGGTCGTCGACGAGCACCACCCGCACCCGGCGCCCGGCGCCCTGCGTCGCCGCCCCCGTGTCCGCGTCCGCCCCGCTCCCGGTCACTGCCCCGGTCCCGTCGCTCATCCGTCCGCCCTCTCCATCTCGAGCTCCACTTCGGTGCCGCCGCCCTGCGGTGACCGCAGCCGGGCCGTACCGCCGTTGCGCTGCATCCGGCCGATGATCGATTCTCGTACGCCCATCCGGTCCTCGGGCACGTCGTCCAGGTCGAAGCCCGGCCCCCGGTCGCGCACCGAGACGAAGACCGTGCGGCCGTCCACCTCCGCGAACACCTGCACCGCCCCTCCTTCGCCACCGTACTTGGCGGCGTTGACCATCGCCTCGCGCGCGGCCTGTATCTGCGCGACCAGTCCCTCGTCGAGGGGGCAGTCGCCGACGACGACCACCTCCAGCGGGACGCCGTGCTTGTCCTCGACCTCGGCCGCGGCCCGCTTCACCGCCTCCGCGAGGGTCTCGGGCTCCTCCTCGTCCCTGCCGGTGCCCTCCGGCTTGTAGAGCCAGTTCCGCAGCTCCCGCTCCTGGGCGCGGGCGAGCCGGCGCACCTCGCCCGGGTCGTCGGCGTTGCGCTGGATCAGGGTGAGGGTGTGGAGCACCGAGTCGTGGACGTGGGCCGCGACCTCGGCGCGCTCCTGGGCGCGGATGCGCATGGTCCGCTCCTCGGTGAGGTCCTGTGACATGCGGACCAGCCAGGGGCCGGCGAGCAGGGCTATGCCGGTGAGGACGGCGACGGCGGCGGTGAGGGCCGTGCCGAGCTGGGCGACGGAGCCGCGGACCACCACGAAGACCGCGAGACCGGTGCCGACCAGGGCGACGCCGACGAAGCCGCGGGCGAGCTGGAACGCGCGCCGGTGCCGCCCGGGGTCGGTCCAGCTCGCCCGGCGGGCGTTGTCCGTCTGGCGCCAGAAGACGGCGACGCCGACGCCGGTGAGGAGGACGGGCCAGATGTACCGCCCCGTCTGGCCGTCGAAGCTGGCGTTCCCGGCGACGACCGCGAGGCTCACGGCGAGCGCGACCAGGGCGAAGACCTGGCCCCGGTCGGGCTTGCGCAGCCTGCGGCGCCCGTCCGGGGTGGTCTCGAAGACGGGGCGCGGCGCGGTCCGTCCGCCGACGCCGAGCGGGACGACGATCCAGAAGACCGCGTAGAGCACGGCGCCGAGGCCGTCCGCCATGGCGAGGACCGCGAACGCCGTGCGCACCCAGACGACCGGCAGCCCGAGGTGTCCCGCGAGACCGCGTGCGACACCGCCGAGCCACCGCCCGTCGGCGCTCCGGTAGAGCCTGCGCAGGGGCGGTTCGTCGGTCTCGGTGACACGAGCGGATACGGACATGCACCGATCGTCACACGTTCGGCCCGCCCGGGACATCAGGGTCGGCCCTGAGATCTTCCCTGGTACGGACTCGGGGAGGAGGGCCCTCCGAATATCAGGGTCGGGCCAGGGTCGTCCCCGGTGCCGCGGGGCGTCACGGGCCGTCACCATGGAGACATGACGAGTTCGACGCCTTCGCAGCACGCGCAGCACGAGGCCCCGCCGGCGGCGGAGGCCGCTTCCGCCGCGCCCCTGCGGCGCTCGCGCGGGAGCAAGGTCGTGGGCGGGGTCTGCGGCGGTCTCGGCCGGTACTTCGACCTCGATCCGGTGGTCTTCCGCGTCGTGATCGGCGTGCTGGCGGTGACCGGCGGCTTCGGGTTGATCTTCTACGGCTTCGCGTGGCTGCTGACCCCGCTCGCGGGCGAGGAGGACCACGAGGGGCGCAGGCTGCTGACCGGCCGCGTCTCCGGCTCCTCCCTCGCGGCCCTGCTGATGGCGCTGGTCGGCTGCGGGGTCTTCCTGTCGATGCTGCGCAGCGGATCGATGCTGGGGTCCTCGCTGCTGGTGGCGTTCGTGGCGTGCGGGGCGGCGGTCTGGTCCCGGCGGAGGCGGACCGGCGCGGTCGAGGCCGAGGGCAGGACGGACACGGCGGCGGCGCTCGCGGTCGCCGAGGCCCCGCCCGAGACGAAGGCCCCGCCGCTGATCGAGTACACCTCGTGGTGGAAGGACCCGATCGTCAAGGACGGCTCGACGGGCCGGGT
Source organism: Streptomyces sp. NPDC007872 (assembly GCF_042868165.1). Lineage (NCBI taxonomy): Bacteria > Bacillati > Actinomycetota > Actinomycetes > Kitasatosporales > Streptomycetaceae > Streptomyces > Streptomyces sp. NPDC007872. The sequence continues at coordinate 509,375 of NZ_JBIAEA010000004.1, read as the reverse complement.
GGCCGTCGGCTACCTGTGGGGCCCGCACGGCGTCCTTGACGAGGACGGCAAGGTGAACGGCGAGGTGCCGAGACCCGGCAGCCAGTGGGGCCCCGCGGCCCCGGCGCCCGGGCGTCCGACGCCCTCCGTGCGGAAGAGTCCGCTCTCCATCGGGGGTCTCGTCCAACTGCTCGCCATGGTGGCGGCCGGCCTCGGCACGGCCCTGACCTGGGAGACGGAGCCGCTCGGCACCAGCCTGCAGATCGGTCTGGCCGCCGCCCTCGGGGTGTTGGGCCTGGGGCTCGTCGTCAGCAGCTTCCTCGGGCGGACCGGGTTCGGCACGGTCTTCCTGACCGTGGTCACGGCGGGCCTGCTCGCCCTGGCGACGGCGCTGCCCGACCGGATCACCACGGACTGGGTCCGCGAGACCTGGGCGCCGGCGTCGGTCGCCGCCGTACAGCCGCGCTACGAGCTGGGCAGCGGGGTCGGCACGCTCGACCTGTCGGGGCTCCCGCTCCCCGCGGGCGCGACGGTCACCACCGGCGCCGAGGTGGGCGCCGGGCAGCTCAAGGTGGTCGTCCCGAAGGACGCGGTCGTGAAGCTGCGCGCCAAGGTGTCGCTGGGCGACCTGCGACTGCCGGGGCAGCCCCCGAACGACATCGACATCGCGCCGGACCGCGAGGAGACCCACACGCTCGCGCCGCCGGCCGGGACCGCCCCGGCGGGCACCCTGGACCTCTCCCTGGAGGTCGCACTCGGACAGGTGGAGGTCATCCGTGCTGCTTCATGAGTTCCGTCCCGGCCGGCTCCTCGTCGGCCTCACCGCTCTCGCCCTGACCGCCCTGTACGCGGGCGACGCCGCCGGGGCCTGGACGACCCCCTGGTACGCGGTGGTACCGGTGCTCTGCGGCGGTCTGGGCACCGCCGCCCTCGCGACCTGGGTCGCCTATCGAATACGGCGCCGTTCGGCGAGGAGCCGGTCCAGTGAGAGCACCGAGGCCCCGGCGAGCAGCAGCGGCAGCCAGGCCATCAGGTAGACGAGGTCGTTGCCGAGGTAGTAGGGCGACGCCTGCCAGCTCACGGTCAGCCAGAGGCTCAGCGAGATCAGTGCGCCTCCGAGCGCCGCCACCCGGGCGAAGAGGCCGAAGAGGGTCCCGAGTCCGACGGCGAGCTCTCCGAAGGCGAGGGCGTATCCGAAGCCGGTGGGGCTCTTGAGGGCGAGGTCGACGAGGGCGGGGAGTGCGGAGCCGTCCCGGACGCCGCGCATCGTCTCGCCGATGGAACCGCTGCCGGTGTCGGCGAAGAAGGAGGGGTCGGTGAGCTTGTCGAGCCCGGCGTAGACGAACGTGATCCCGAGGAAGATCCGCAGGGGAAGGAGGGCGTAACGGGAGGCGAGGACCTTCCAGGCACCGGTTCCGTCACCACCGACGTCACCACCGCCGCCGGTCCTGTCTCCACCGCCGGTGCTGTCTCTACCGCCGCCGGTCCTGCCAACGCCGCTGCCGGTCCTGCCGCCGCCGGTCCCGCCGTGGGGTCCGTCGTCCTCCTGGCCCGTCCGGCCCGTCTGTTCCGTCATCGCCGGTCACCTCTCACGCCCCGTACGGCTGCTCGCGGAACGATTCTCCTCCGTCCTGCGGCCCGGGGGCGCGAGGAGGGGCCGGGAGGTCAGTCCACGACGTCGATCGTGACCCGGTTGGTCTCCACGCCCGCCGCCGTCACGACCGAGACCTCCACCCGGCCCGGTTCCACGTCCGCCGGGAGGGGGACGGTCAGGGCGGTGTCGGTGGGGTTGACGAAGCCGCCCTGGATCGGGACCAGGGGGACGTGGGCGTGGACGGGTCCGATGCGGACGACGAGGCGGGTCAGGGGGTCGGGGGCGCCCGCGCCCGGCGGGACGAAGCCACGGCCGCGGATCTCGATGTCGTCGCCCGTGCGGATCGGGGCGTCGAGGTCGCCCGCCTCCCGGGACCGGACCACGGAGTGGATCGTGGGGCGGACGCCCTCGGCGCACTTCGCGGCGAGGTGCCAGGCCGCCGAGACGCCGAGGAGGAGCACGAGGGACCAGGGGATCCCGGGGAGCCGGGCGGGGTCGTGGGCGAGTCCGACGGCCGCGAGGGCGAGGACGGCGCCGGAGACGAGGAGGTACTGGACGTCGGCGAGGCAGGCCCGGCCGCTGTCGTCGCAGAGCAGGTCGGCGGCGCGCGGGCGGTCGGCGCGCACCTTCTGGAGGCGGCCCGCCGCGATCCCGGCGGTGACGACGAGGCGGGCGGTGACGCTGACGGCCGCCACCAGGGCCAGGGCGGTGAGCAGGCCGGCGGCCCGTGACAGACCGAAGGTCGTGGTCGTGGTCGTGGCCGGTGGCCGGAGGGCCGGGAACCGGACGGCCAGGAAGAGGAGGGAGAAGGAGAGGAACAGGAGCCAGGCGGCGGCGACGGCGCGGGTGGTGGAGAGCCGGTTGTCCTCGCCGATCAGGGGCGCGAGGAGGCCGCCGCGCGCCCGGTGGACGTGGGCGGCGGCGCTGAGGAGGGCGGCGAGGACCAGGGCGGTGCAGAGGCCGGCCGTGCGGGCGCCGGTCCAGCCGGAGCCGACGGCGGTGAGGGCCTGGCCGAGGAGGAGGACGAGGACGGCGCCCCAGACGGCGCGGAGGCCACCGCGCCGGACCAGGTCGAGCCGGGCGAGTCCGGCCTCCCGGCCGTGCGCGGTGACCGCGCGGGCGGACTGGGCGAGTTCGTCGGAGACCCACTGGCGGGCGGCGACCGGGGAGTGGGCGACGGCGGCGGGGACGCCGTGTCCGGCGGCGAGCTCGTCGCGGCGGGCGAGGAAGGCGGCGACCGCGCGCCGGTGGCCGGTCTGCCCGCAAGGGGCGCAGTCGGCGCAGGCCGTCGTGTGCTCGCCGTACCGTCTCGCCTCTTGAACCGCCACGGTGCTCTCTTTCCGGGCTCGCTCCACGACCCGTTCCGGTGCGGCCGGCGTGTTCCGGTGCGTCGCGAGGTGCCGTGGAGGGCCAACGTTCCGTTGGTTCCACGGAATTGTGCCGTACCGAGGGCTCCCGCCACCGCCGCGTGCGCCCCACTCAGGAGTGATTGCCGTGTCGTCGGATTGACGTACAGAAGGGTGAAGTGATGGTGTGACGACATCGGACGATCCGGGTTCGGGCCCGGTGCTGGGGCCGGGCCCGGGGCCGGTGGGACCATCGCCCGCCCCGCGACATACGGCGGAACTACCGCCCGACCTCCCCGGTACGACGAAACCGCCGCCCCAGGTGTCCGGGGCGGCGGTTTCACGGGCGGGCGGGAGGGGTCACTCCCACTCGATGGTGCCCGGCGGCTTGCTGGTGACGTCGAGGACGACGCGGTTCACGTCGGCGACCTCGTTGGTGATGCGGGTCGAGATCTTGGCGAGCACCTCGTAGGGCAGGCGCGACCAGTCGGCCGTCATGGCGTCCTCGGAGGAGACGGGACGCAGCACGATCGGGTGGCCGTAGGTGCGGCCGTCGCCCTGGACGCCCACGGAGCGCACGTCGGCGAGCAGCACGACCGGGCACTGCCAGATGTCGCGGTCGAGACCGGCGGCCGTCAGCTCCTCGCGGGCGATGGCGTCGGCCTCGCGCAGCAGGTCCAGGCGCTCCTTGGTGACCTCGCCGACGATGCGGATGCCGAGGCCGGGGCCGGGGAAGGGCTGGCGCTGGACGATCTCGTCGGGCAGACCGAGCTCCTGGCCGACCATGCGGACCTCGTCCTTGAAGAGCTGGCGCAGCGGCTCGACGAGCTCGAACTCCAGGTCCTCGGGGAGGCCGCCCACGTTGTGGTGGGACTTGATGTTGGCGGTGCCGGTGCCGCCGCCGGACTCGACGATGTCCGGGTAGAGCGTGCCCTGGACGAGGAAGGCGACCTCCTCGCCGTCGGCGGCGCCCTCGGCGACGATCTCGGCCTGGGCCTGCTCGAAGACGCGGATGAACTCGCGGCCGATGATCTTCCGCTTGGTCTCCGGGTCGGAGACGCCGGCGAGGGCGGTGAGGAACCGCTCCTGCGCGTCGACGACCTTGAGCTGGACGCCGGTGGCGGCCACGAAGTCCTTCTCGACCTGCTCGGTCTCGTCCTTGCGCATCAGGCCGTGGTCGACGTACACGCAGGTGAGCTGCGAGCCGATGGCCTTCTGCACGAGGGCGGCGGCCACGGCGGAGTCGACGCCGCCGGAGAGGCCGCAGATCGCGCGCTTGGTGCCGACCTGGGCGCGGATGGCCGCGACCTGCTCCTCGATCACGTTGCCGGTGGTCCAGCTCGGCTCGATGCCGGCGCCCCGGTAGAGGAAGTGCTCCAGGATCTGCTGGCCGTGCGTGGAGTGCAGCACCTCGGGGTGGTACTGGACGCCGTACAGCTTCTTCTCGTCGTTCTCGAAGGCGGCGACCGGCACGACGTCCGTGGAGGCGGTGACGGTGAAGCCCTCGGGGGCGGCGGAGCAGGCGTCGCCGTGCGACATCCACACCGACTGCTCGACGGGGGTGCCCTCGAAGAGGGTGGAGCCGGCCTTGGAGACGTGCAGCGGGGTGCGGCCGTACTCGCGGGCGCCGGTGTTGTCGACGGTGCCGCCGAGGGTGGTCGCCATGAGCTGGAAGCCGTAGCACATGCCGAAGACGGGGACGCCCGCCTCGAAGAGCGCGCGGTCGAGGCGGGGGGCGTTCTCCGCGTACACGGAGGAGGGACCGCCGGAGAGGATGATCGCCTTCGGGTCCTTGGCCAGCATCTCGGCCACCGGCATGGTGGACGGGACGATCTCGCTGTAGACCCGGGCCTCACGGACGCGGCGGGCGATGAGCTGGGCGTACTGGGCGCCGAAGTCGACAACGAGGACTACGTCCGGGTTGGTGACGTCGGGCGCGGCAGCGGGGGTCGCTGATGACACTACGGCGGCCTTCCGGCGGTAGGAGGGGGTCCCTCGAAAGGGGTGCTATTTGTCGATTCTACCGGCGCGCCGGTCCGACTATTCGTCTCACCATCCGAACCCGGGTTGGCCCCGGCTCCGGGGCGGGGTCCATACTGTGGCCATGCGCAAGCACCCGACCTTCGTCTTTACCTATGGCAACCGGCCCACCGGCTGCCATGGTCGTGCTGCTTGAGCAACTGACAAGCGACTTCCCAGGCGCCCCGGGCCGACAAGGCCCGGGGCGTTCTGTCATTCCCGGGCCGGATCGTTCCGGGGGCCCGACACCCCAGGAGCCCCACCATGACGACGACCACCGCCACCCCCGAGAAGACCGGCGCCCGCACCGACGAGGCGGCGGCGCTGATCGGCGACGCCCGTGAGCGCATCGACGCGCTCGACGACCGGATCATCGGTCTCATCCAGGAACGGATGGCCGTCTCGGCCGTCATCCAGGAGGCCCGGATCTCCTCCGGGGGCCGCCGGGTGAACCTGAACCGCGAGATGGAGGTCCTCGGCCACTACAGGGACGCCCTCGGCAAGCCGGGCACGGCGCTCGCGATGACGATGCTGGAGCTGTGCCGGGGACGCATCTGAGTCGCCGTACCGGGGACGCGTCCAAGGTCCCGTACCGGGCGTGCGTCCGAGACGCCGTACCGGGGACGCCCCCGAGTGGGTGCCCGCACCCGAGTTCGGACCCGCTCTCACCCGTACGGCGCGTGACCGGTTCCGCGCCGGCTTCGTTGGTCCGGTTGTCCGTGCCAGCCAGGGGCGGGCCCGAAGGAAAAACCACGCGTGGCTTCGCTGGGGCGTGTGGCGTGCCTCTCCGGCACGTCGTGGGACCTCGCACCAGCGCGTGTGACCGGGCAGCAGGGGACAGCGGTCCGGTCACCCAGAAAGGGCGGTCGGTCCCGGGGACGCCCGGGGCCGACCGCAACCGGCTCCCTCGGCCGCATCCCGCGGCCCCAGCACCGTTGCGAAGACCCCGTCCCCTCGTCCCCCCACTCCGTTTCCCCTCCCCCACGGCGGCGCACCCCCCGGCGCCGCTCCGCTCGGTACCGCCGCTGCCCTGACACCGGTGCCGAGCCCCGAGGGCCCCGTGCCGCGACCCGAATCGCGGCACGGGGCCCTCGCACGTACCCCCACCCTCTTGCGATGTGACGCGCGTCACACGGCGATCTCGTGCAACCGCTACAACCAATCGCCGGGGTGGCGGGTCAACCATGCAGCAACACCAGAAGCCGGAAGGGCGCTGCATTCGGAGGGGGATGCAGCGCCCTTTCTGTTTCCGCCGTTCCGGCCTTGCTCACTCCTGCGCCGACTGCTTCGACCGCTTCGACCACTCCGACCGCTCCGACTACTCCGACTGCTTCGACGGGACCTCGAGCGGAACGTCCGGCAGTGCCTTCGACGGGACCTTCGGCATCCCCAGGAACGGCAGCCGGAGCGCGCCGAAGGCCTCGGCCGGGACCGCGGGGGACTTCGGCTCGATCGCCGCGAGCCGTGCGTACCCCTCCCCCTGCGCCGGGCGCGGGTCCTCCTCGCCCTTGTTCGGCCAGAAGGACATGGCCCGCTCCGCCTGGGCGGTGATCGTCAGGGACGGGTTCACGCCGAGGTTGGCGGAGACGGCCGCCCCGTCGACGACGGAGATCCCCGGGTGGCCGTAGAGCCGGTGGTACGGGTCGATGACGCCGGACGCGGCGTCCGCGCCGATCGGGCAGCCGCCCAGGAAGTGCGCGGTGAGCGGGGTGCCCATCAGCTCGCCGACGTTGGAGCCGGCGAAGCCGTTGATCTCCTCGGCGAGGAGGGTGGCGGCCCGGGTGGCCGCCGGAATCTGGACCGGGTTCGGCGCCCCGTGCCCCTGGCGGGCCGTGAGCAGGCCCTTTCCGAGGCCGCCGGACTTGCGGTAGGTGGTCAGGGAGTTGTCGAGGGACTGCATGACCAGGCCGATGATGGTCCGCTCCGACCACTTCCGGTTGGAGAGCGAGCGGGCGGCGAGCGCGGGGTGCCGGAGCAGGTTGAGGACCCAGTTGCGCACCCGGTGGGCGCCGTAGGGCACCTGGAGGACGGTGAGGCTGCCCATCGAGTTGGAGCCCCTGCCGTACCGGACCGGCTCGATGTGGGTGTTCTCGTCGGGGTGGACGGAGGAGGTGATGGCGACGCCCCGGGTGAAGTCGGCCCTCCCCCCGCCGTGCTTCCTGCGGTAGCGGCGGTCGGTGGTCTGCGCGCCGACCAGGCCCTCGGAGTTGGTGCGGGTCAGCTCGCCGAGCCGGTCCGAGATCCGGGGCAGCAGGCCGGTGTCCCTCATCCGGTGGAGCAGGGTCTGCGTGCCGTACGTGCCGGCCGCGATCACGACCCGGCGGGCGGTGAACGTCCGGCCCTTCCCCTTCTTCCGGTCGTCGGTGGGCAGGGTCTTCACCGCGAAGCCGCCGCGCGAGTCCTCGGTGACGGTGACGACCGTCGTCATGGGGTGGACGGTCGCGCCCGCCTTCTCGGCGAGGTACAGGTAGTTCTCGTTCAGGGTGTTCTTGGCGCCGTGGCGGCAGCCGGTCATGCACTCGCCGCACTCGGCGCAGGCGCGCCGGGAGGGGCCCGCGCCGCCGAAGTACGGGTCGGCGACCTCGCCGCCGGGCTTCGCCCTGGTCTTCCCGTCGGCGTCCTCGCCGTCACCGAAGAAGACGCCGACCGGTGCCATGTGGAAGGTGTCGCCGATGCCCATCGCCTCGGCGGCCGACTTCAGGTGCACGTCGGAGGGGGTCATCGTCGGGTTGAGCCGGACGCCGAGCATCCGCTTGGCCTGGTCGTAGTACGGCCGGAGCTCGTCCTCCCAGTCCGTGATGTCCTTCCACTGCGGGTCGTCGAAGAACGCCTTGAGCGGTACGTAGAGGGTGTTGGCGTAGTTGAGGGAGCCGCCGCCCACGCCGGCGCCCGCGAGCACCATGACGTTGCCGAGCAGGTGGATGCGCTGGAGGCCGTAGAGCCCGAGGGCGGGGGCCCACAGGAAGTTCTTCAGGTCCCAGGAGTTCTTCGGCAGGGTCTCGCGGGTGAAGCGGCGCCCGGCCTCCAGGACGCCGACCCGGTAGCCCTTCTCGGTGAGGCGGAGGGCCGTGACCGAACCGCCGAAGCCCGAGCCGACGACGAGGACGTCGTAGTCGTACGCGCCGTCCTCCGCCTGCTCCTGATGGTGGGTAGGGGGTACCGCGGTCATGGCTCTCCTCGTACGGAGTACGGAAAAAGGGGTGGAAAGGGGAACGGTGCGGGCCCCCGCCACCGGCGGGGGCCCGGAACCCTCAGCGCAGGCGCAGGGCCTTCATCGCCTTCAGGGACAGGCTCATGAACGCCGCGTACTTCTCGTCGTCCATCCCGAAGGAGGGCGCGAGCGGGATCAGCCGCTGCTGGGCGACGGTCTGGGCCTCGGTGTACTTGAGGATGCCCTCGGAGCCGTGGCGGCGGCCGAGCCCGGAGTCCTTCATGCCGCCCATCGGGGCCTGCACGCTGCCGTACGCGGGGGCGTACCCCTCGTTGATGTTGACGGTGCCGGTGCGCAGTCGGGCCGCGACGGCGTGGCCGCGGCGCGAGTCCTTCGTCCAGACGGAGGAGTTGAGGCCGTACGGGGTGGCGTTGGCGAGCTCGACGACCTCGTCCTCGTCCGTGAAGCGGTAGATCGAGACGACCGGGCCGAAGGTCTCCTCGTGGCAGACGGCCATCGGGGCCTCGACGCCGTCGAGGATGGTCGGCTCGTAGAAGAGGGGGCCGACGTCGGGGCGGGCGACGCCGCCCGCGACCAGCCTGGCGCCCTTGGCGACGGCCTCCTCGACGTGCTGCTTGACGGTCTCCAACTGCCGCTCGCCGACGAGGGAGCCCATGTCGGCCCCGTACGCGAGGGAGGTGCCGAGCCGCATCGCCTTCGTCCGGGCGGCGAACCGGGCGACGAAGTCGTCGGCGACGGACTCGTGCACGTACAGGCGCTCGATGGAGATGCAGAGCTGTCCGGCGGAGGAGAAGCAGGCGCGGATGGCGCCGGCGGCGGCCTTCTCGACGTCGGCGTCCGCCAGGACGAGCATGGCGTTCTTGCCGCCGAGTTCGAGGGAGACGCCGACCAGGCGGGCGGCGGCGCCCTGCGCGACCTCGCGGCCGGTGCGGGTGGAGCCGGTGAAGGAGACGTAGTCGGCGTGCCGGACGACCTCGGGGCCGACGACCGGACCCTCGCCGAGGACGACCTGGAAGACCTCGGCGGGAAGACCGGCCTCGACGAGCAGGTCGCGGGCCCACAGGGCGGTGAGCGCGGTCTCGGTGTCGGGCTTCATGACGACGGCGTTGCCCGAGACGAAGGCGGGCAGGGCGTCGCCGACGGAGAGTTCGAGCGGGTAGTTCCAGGGGGCGATCTGGCCGACGACCCCGCGCGGCTGGCGCAGCTCGGTGACCTTGGTGAGGGTCGGCACGACGCCGGTGTGGTGGCGGGGGCGCAGGTAGGAGGGGGCCTTGCGGCCGTAGTGGCGGGCGGCGACGGCGACCGCCAGGACCTCCTCGTGGGCGTGCAGGCGCGCCTTGCCCGTCTCCAACTGGATGAGGTCGAGGACCTCGGCCTGCCGCTCCAGGATCAGGTCGTGGAAGCGCAGGAGCACGGCGGCGCGGGCGCGGACCGGCGTGGCGGCCCAGGCCGGCTGGGCGGCGCGGGCGCGGGCGAAGGCCTCGGTGACGTCCTCGGGGGTGGACTCGGGCAGGTCCGCCAGCTTCTCCCCGGTGAAGGGGGTGTGGTTGGCGGTCCGGCCGGAGCCGACCACGCCGCGGACGAGCCGGGCGACCAGGTCGGGTGTCACGACGTCGGCGGCGGTCCGGACGCCGGCGGGCGCGGGCGCGACCGGGTTGGTCGCCCCGGCGGGGGCGGTGGCCCCGGTCCGCGCCGCGGGGGCGGTGGCGGGGGCGTCGGGAGCCGAAGGGGCGGCGGGGGCCTGCGAGTCCGTCATGAGGGCGAGCGTAAGGCGCCTTCCGCCCTTTGGGTACCCGTCGGTAACGCGTTTTCACCGGGGCCGCACATCGCGCCAGCGATCACTGGCACATAAGCCCTGATCAGCGGCTTACGGATACCGAGGGCCGGTCACGGAGATTTTCCGGCCTTCACCCGCCCGTCTGCTCCGCTCCCTGCTCCCCCGTTTCCCGCCAGTGCCGGAGGACGATGTCGAACTGCTTCCGGGTCGTCTCCCAGCTCGACTCCGGCGAGGACATGTAGACGGCGTACTCGGTGCCGTCGTCGCCGTAGTACATCTGGTCGATCGCGTGCCGGGGCCCCGGGAAGTTCTTCTTCTCGGTCCAGGTGAACTCCCACAGGCAGGAGAGGGTCTGGTCCCGGTAGACCTTCTGGGAGAGCTGGATCCGCTTGTAGTGCATCCGCTTCCCCAGGGCGCCCTCCAGGTCGAGCGCGTGCACGTACGGGCTCTCGAAGTCGGGGCTGCGGTCGACGCTGATCCGGATGCGGTGGTTGCCGCCGTCCGGGGTGTAGTCGATCTGGCCGTCCGTGATCTGCCGCTTCCAGCCGTCCGGGACGAGGAGGCTGAAGCCCTCCGGGTCGTCGACGCGGTGCCACCCCTCGGGGATCCCGTTGTTCCCCTCGGCCTTGGCCGAGGGGGTCGTGGTCGGGGCCGTGGCGGTGGTCGTCCGCCCGGTGCCCTCGACGTCGCGGCCGCCGCCCGCGTACTGCATGGCGGCGAAGACGGCGCCGCCCGCGACGAGCCCGGCGAGCAGGGCCGCCAGGACGACGGCGCGCCGGCGGCCCCGGCCGGTGGGCGGCGGAGGGACGGAGTGCGGCGCCGGAGCGGGGACCGTGCGGGACGGCGAGGGGACCGGGGGCTGCCCGAGGGTCCGGGGCGGCCGGGGCCACTGGGCGGTGGAACCGCGCGGGGCGGCCTCCGTGGTCCCCGCGGACCCCGCCGCTCCTGCGGTTCCCGGCTCCGACCGGTGCGGCCGATCCGCCGTACGCGCCTCGTCGGACGTACGCGCCCCGTCCACCGGCGCGTTCCCGCCGCCCGCGTCCTCCGCCCGGTCCACGTCCTCCCTGACCACCCGCTGCGTCGGCACGTACGCCTGCGCCGACGCCGGCGCGCGCCCCTCCATCGCTTCGAGCAGCATCCGCCCGGCCTCGTCCGCGCGCGGCCGCCGCTCCGGGTCCTTGCGCAGCAGGGCCACGATGACGGGGGCCAGCGCCCCGGCCTTCTCCGGGTGCGGCGGCTCCTCGGTCACCACGGCCTGCATGGTGCTGATCGGGGAGCTGCGGCGGAACGGCGAGGTGCCCTCCACCGCCGTGTAGAGCGTGGCCCCGAGCGACCAGAGGTCGGAGGCGGGACCGGGGTCGGCGCCCTTCACCCGCTCGGGCGCCAGGTAGTCGATGGACCCGACGATCTCGCCGGTCCGGGTGATCGTCGAGTCCCCCTCGATCGCCGCGATCCCGAAGTCGGTGATGAGGACGCGCCCGTCGCGCGCGAGCAGGATGTTGCCCGGCTTGACGTCCCGGTGCAGCACCCCGGCCGCGTGCGCGGCGCGCAGCGCGCCGAGGACGTGCAGCCCGATCCTCGCCGCCTCGCGCGGCTCGACGGTGCCCGACTCCTTGGCGGCGTCGGCGAGCGAGGGCCCGTCGACGTACTGCATGACGATCCACGGGCGGGCGTCGTGCTCCAGGACGTCGTGGACGGTCACCACGCCCGGGTGCGTGATCCGCGCGGCCGCCCGCGCCTCCTTCTGCGTACGGGCGTGCAGCACGAGCCGGTCGGCCTCGGCCACGAACCGGCCCGCCGTCAACTCCTTGACCGCCACCACGCGGTGCAGCACCTCGTCGTGCGCGCGCCAGACCTTGCCCATGCCGCCGCGTCCGATGGACTCGCCCAGCCGGTAGCGCCCGGCGAGCAGCAGCCCCGCCCCTGTGCCCTGTGAATGTTCCACTTGCCCCCGCCCGTTCCCTCTGACGCCAGGTTACGGAGGGGGGCACGGACCGCGAAACCTCGGGGCGGTCATAGGAACAGCACTGTGACCGGGGGCCGCCGGCCCGAAACGGGCGCGGCGGCCCGGGCGGCACCGCCCCGGCGTCCCGGACGGAACCGCTTCAACGGCCCGGACGGAACGCCTTCGTGGCCTGCTCGTAGATCTCGGAGACCTTGTCCCGCTCGGTGTACGGGCCGATGACCTGCACGACGTGGTAGCGGCCGCCGTCGATCAGGGCGAGGTTGCGGACGAACACCTCGCGCCCCGTGCCGTCCAGCCACCAGTAACTTCCCGTGGCGGTCGCGGTGTTGCCGATGTCGACCCGGAGCGTCCGCTCCGCGCCCGCCCAACTGGACGCCCGCCAGGGCTCCAGCTCGCGCTCCCGGGTGTTCTGGTACGCCAGCGGGTCGGCGCCGTTGTCCTTCACGCCGTCCCGGCCGGGGACCACGATCATCGTGAAGTCGCCACCCGTGTACCGCACTTGTCCGGCGTCGTTGATCGGGCTGCGCCGCCAGCCGTTCGGCACCCCGATCCGGAACCCCTCCGGGTCCTGGCGCAGGGCGTACCCGGAGGCGAGCGCGGGGGCCGACGGATCCGCCGGGGGCCGGGTCGTGGCCGGCGGGGTGGTCGGGGAGGGGGCGCCCGTCGTCGGGGCCGGGGTGTCGCCGCCGTCGTCCGGCGCGGTGGTGACGGGGGCCGGCCCGGTCGTGGGCGCGCCCTGACCGGCGGGCTCCTCCCCCTCGCGGGGCATGAAGAGGACGGCGTACGCGACGGCCCCCGCGAGCAGGAGGAAGACCAGGAGCAGGAGCGTACGGCCCAGGGAGCGCGGGGAGCCCGAGGATCCGGAGGAGGTGCGCGGGGGGCGCGGGGACCGGGGCGCGCGCGGGGCGCGCTGCGGGAGTTCCTCGTGGTACCCGCCGTCGGACTCCTCGCGGAAATCGTCCGGTACGCGCGCGTACTCGCGGACGCGGGCGGGCTCGGGCTCGTGCCGGACCGCGGCGCGCGGGTCCTTGCCCCGCTTGTGACGGCGGCGGCCCGCGCCCTCTCCCCTGCGCCGCCGGCGCACCAGTTCGCCGCGGCGGCGCACGATCGGCAGCCGCGCCCCGTCGGACGGCAGCGGTACGACGCCGACACCGGCCTCCGGTTCGGGCGCCGAGCGGACGAGGGAGCGCAGCCAGCCGCGCAGCTCCTCGAAGTCGGGGCGCTCGGTCGGGTCCTGACGGAGCAGCGACTCCACGACCGGGCGCAGCGGCCCGCTCTCCTCGGCGAAGGCGGGCGGCTCGGCGCAGACCAACTGGACCAGTTCGGCCGCGCTGTCCTCCGGATAGGGGGCGTGGCCCTGCACGGCGCGGTAGAGGAGCGCGCCGAGCGCCCACAGGTCGGTGGCGGGGCCGATGGGCGCGGCGAGGCGCCAGTTCTCGTGGACGGGGCCGGCCTGCTCGGGCGCCCAGCGCTCGGTGACGGCGCCGACGACCGCGATCCGGGTCTGCCGGGCCCGCTCCGCCGCCAGGCGCGTGGCCGGACCCCGGTACGACTCGGCCGGGCCCGTCGCCGGCTCCTCCCGCCGGGGCTCCGGGACGCCGGCGGGCACCGGGAGGCGCCCGGTGCCCGGATCCGCCGCCCGGTACCCGGCGGGCAGTGCCGGGCGCCCCGAGCCGGGCAGCACCGGCCCGCGCCCGGGGCCCGAGCCGCCGCCGGCCGGTATCGGCCCGGAGCCGTCCCGCGAGGCGTGCGGGCCGTCGCTCCAACTGCCGGTCAGCATCGCGCGCGGCGGGTCGTTCCGGAGGCCGCCGCCGTACGGCTCGTCGCCCTCGTCCTCGTCGTCCTCGTCGTCCGCCACCCGCGCCCACCACTGCGGCTCGGGCGCTCCCTCCGCCTGCGCGGTCGGCGGGGGCGGCGGCCCCGGCGTCTCCGGGGGCGCGGGCCGCTGCACGGGCAGCGCCCCCGTCTCGCCGAGCCGGGCGGCGGCCCGCGCACCGGCCCGGTAGGCGGCGATGGCCCCGGCCCGCGCGGCCCGCACGTCGGCGGTGGGCGGCGTGGCCGGGGGCTGCGCCGCGGCGGGTGCCGCCGACTTCCCGTAGGGGTCGGAGCCGTAGGCGTCGGGGGCGGGACGGGGCCCCGGAGCGGAACCACCGGCCTCGGGGCCTTCGCCGGCCCTGCCGTCCGCGCCGTCGTCCGTGCCGCTGTCCGCGTGGTCCGTCCCGTCACCGGTCTGCCGGGCCCCGCCGGGGGCCTCCAGCGCGTACGGCTCGGACCGGTGCTCCTCGGGACGGTGCGTCCCGGAGCCGTATGCCGCTCCGGAGCCGTACTCCTCGGAGCCGTACCCCTCGGAGCCGTACTCCTCGACGGGCGTGAGTCCTTCGGGCGCGTACCGCTCGGGCGCGTACGCCTCCGGCTGGTACGTGCCCGGCGCGTAGGTGTCCTGCTCGTACGCCTCCGGCCGGTACGTGTCCGGCTCGTACGGCTCGTACGGCTCAAGGGCGTACGCGCCGGCCCCGTGCGTCTCGGGTTCGTCCGCGTCCGGCTCGTACGGCCCGGCCTCGTACACCCCGGGCTCGTACGTCTCGGCCTCGTACACCCCCGGCTCGTACGTCTCCGCCTCGTACGTCTCCGGTCCGTGGGAGTCGGAGGCGTACGGGTCCGACCCGTAGGGGTCGGGGGCGTACGGGTCCGGGTCGGTCTCCTCGTCCGTCTCCACCCCCGCCGGAGGCGGAGGCGCGTACGCGAACTCGTCGGGCAGGTCCTGTTCCGGTACCGGCGCGTAGCCGCAGAGGGCCTCCTCGGCGGCGCCGACCGCGAGGCCCGAGAGGACCACCCGGCCGTCGTCGCAGACGAGGACGGTGCGGGAGGTGATGTTCCGGTGCACCCAGCCGTGGGCGTGGAGCGCGCGCAGGGCGGTGAGGACGTCGGCGCCGATCTCGGCCGCCCGGTACGGGTTGAGCGGCCGCTCGGCGAGGAGGGCGGCCAGCGGCCGGGCCGCCGCCACGCGTTCGCTGACTATCCACAGCGAACCGGCCTCCGCGAAGACGTCGAAGACCTGGTCCAGTAAGGGGTGGTCGGGGATCTGCGCGGCGGCCTGGGCCGCCTCGATCGCCCGGCGCACGACGGGCTCGGCGGGCCGGCGGGTGGCCCGCCCCCCGCCGCCCCGGAAGCCGCCGGGGCCACCGGGTCCCGCTCCGTCGAGCACCTCGGCGTCGACGAACTCCGGCAGCGGGACCTGACGGACCAGCACTTCCTGCCCGCTGTACGTGTCGAAGGCCCGCGTCTCCGTCAGGTCGTGCCCGTCCCCGGCCCCGTCCTCCGGCGGCAGCGGCAGGCGGTAGCGGTCCGCGAGCACCCTTCCCGCGTAGTCGTCCACGACGCCTCCCCACGCGCACGCTGTCCCCCGTGGCCTCCCGGGTACCCCGGATCGTGCGGGATCACGCGAGTCCGTCGGTTCCGGTCGGTCCGGTACGGGGCCGTGCGGTCAGCGGCTCTGTTCGATTGCGTACGACCCCCGGATCCCCACGATACGGGGGACCGGTCACTCCTTGGGGCTGAACGTGGCGAACGCCGTCTCCCGCAGGGTCCGGCACTCCTCGCCGTTCCACTCGTCCGCCGCGCAGCTCACCATGATGGAGTAGCCCCGGGTGGAGTCCGCCTTGAAGCCGCGGTTGAGCACGTGGACGCGCACGCCCTTCTGCGTGCGCTCGAACTCCCAGTCGGCGGCGGACGGGTAGCCCTTGTACGAGACGGGCCGTATGCCGAGGTGCTTGTAGTCCTTGCTGGTGGCGGCCACGCCGATCTTGGCCAGCTCCCAGGCGCTCGCCGCGTTGTCCTTCGGGCTGTTGTTGTAGTCGACCTGGACGCGCGGGAAGCCGCCGTTCTCGCTGAAGATCCCGCCGAGGGAGTACCCCGGGATGGTGCTCAGCCGGAACGTCGAGGGCATGGCCATGGAGAAGTGGAAGCGGTCGCTGGTGACGAGGGCGTACCCGGCGGGCAGTCCGCCGCCGGTGCCACCGGTGCCGCCGTCGGGCTTGCCGGACGGCGTGGCGCCCTTCCCGCCGTCCGTCGTTCCCGTCGAACCGGTCGCACCCGTCGCGCCGTCGGTGCCGCCCGATCCGTCGGCGCCGTCGCCGCCGGGCTGCGCGCCGCCCTGCTGACCGGGGTCGGCCGGGTTCTGCCCCTTGCCGCCGTCGGACCCGCCCGCACCGTCGGAGCCGTCACCGCCCGCGGAGGCGCCGGCCGAGGCCGTGGTGCCCTCCTTGCCCTGGTTGCCCTCGTCTCCCCCGCCGCCGAGGGAGACCGCCAGGATCGTCCCGAGCAGGGCGACGACCACGACGGCGGCGATGACGACCAGGGTGCGGCGCGACACGACGTCGGTCAGCGACGCGCGGGCCGGGGCCTGCCTGCCGCCGCCCTGGATCGGCGCGGGCCGCGTGCTCGGCGCGGTCCTCGACCGCGGCTCGGCCTTCGCGGAGGCCGCCGCGTTGCGCACGGACTTCAGGGCGCCCCGCATCCGGTCGGCGGCCGCGTCGGGCGCCCCGCCCCGGTCGGCCGGCGGAACCGCCGGCGCCGGCCCGGGGACGGGCGGCAGCGGTACGACCCGGGTGACCTCGGGGGAGACCGGGGGCACCGGGTCCGGGGCGTCGAGCACGGCCCGCAGTAGGACCCGGGCGCCGGCGTCGTCGAGGCGCTGCGCCGGGTCCTTGGCGAGGAGGCCGTAGATGACCTTCTCCAGCTCGGGGCCCGCGTTCTTCGGCGGGTCGACGGGCTCGGTCATCACCGCCGTGAGGGTGGCGATGGCGGAGCCCTTGTCGTACGGCGGGCTGCCCTCGACCGCCGCGTAGATGAGGCCGCCGAGCGACCACATGTCGGCGGCCGGGCCGGGCTTGTGGCCGCGGGCGCGCTCCGGCGAGATGTACGAGGGGGCGCCGACGAGCATGCCGGTGGAGGTGATCGAGGGGTCGCCCTCCACCTGGGCGATGCCGAAGTCGGTGAGGACGGCGCGGCCGTCCTCGGCGATCAGCACGTTGGAGGGCTTCACGTCGCGGTGCAGGATGCCCTCGCGGTGCGCCGAGCGCAGCACGTCGAGAATGGCGAGGCCGACCTCGGCGGCGCGCCGGGGCGTGAGCGTGCCGTCCTCGCGCACGGCATCCGCGAGGGACTTGCCCTCGATGAGCTCCATGACGATCCACGGGCGGTCGTCCTCGTCGACCACGTCGTAGACGGTGACGGCGCCGTTGTTGCGGATCCGGGCGATGGCCTTCGCCTCGCGCAGGGTCCGGGTGATGAGGCGCCGCTTCTCGTCCTCGTCGATGCTGCTGGGGAAGCGGAGTTCCTTCACGGCGACGGTACGGCCGAGGGTCTCGTCGACGGCGCGCCACACCGTGCCCATGCCGCCGCGTCCGAGGACCGCGCCGAGGCGGTAGCGGCCCGCGAGCAGCCGTCCTTCGCCGGCGGGGGCCTTGCGGAGCTTGTCGCCGCCGCGCGCCGCGCCGGTCGCGGCCGTCCCGCGGCCGCTGCCGCCGTCGCCGTCCCCGGCGCCGAACCCGGCCCGCCCGGTCGACGGCTCGGTCCCCCGCAGCCGCCCGGCCGCGCCGGCACCGGCCGCCGCGTCACCCGCTCCGGAACCCGTCGCGGCGTCAGACCGCGGATCCCCGACGCCCTTCACGCCCGAGTCGCCCGAGTCACCCGAAGCGGACTTCCCGCCCGCATCGCCCGCATCACCCGGACCGCCCACACCGCCCGAAACGGACCCCTCCTCCGAAACGGCCCCGTCCCCGGAAGCGGCCTCGGCGGCCCCGCCGCCCGGTTCCCGTTCCGCGCCGTTCTCCGGGGTCTGCGCACCCCGTTCGACCCGCGCGTCCCGCTCCGGCTCGCGCGCGGCCGGGACCGTTCCTCGGTCGCTGTCGGTCGCGGCCCCCGCGGCGTCCCGCCCGGGGTCCTTCGCCGTGTCCCGCGACTGCTCCGCCTCCGACATGCGTCCCCTCTGCGATCCCTGGTCTTCGCCGCGTCTGCCGCTTCCCGCGTGATGCGTTAACCCGCCCTGGAAGAGAGCCCATTGTCCCTCACCTCGGGACCGGTGGCGCCCCCGGGTCCGCACTCCGGGATGACGACGCCGCCGCGCGCCTCCCAGGTTCCCACCGGTATGCGGACGACCCGGGCGCCCCGCCGGACCGGACGTTCCGTCAGTTGTCCACGGGCACAAGCACAGAGGCGTCCCGGGGCGGTCAGAGGGGCACGATGTCCGGCGCCCCCAGCCGGGCGGCGTCCGCCGTCAGGTCGTCGGGCTGGCGCTGCGACTCGCGCTCGGCCTCCACCCGCTTCTCGTAGTGCTCGACCTCCTTGTCGATCTGGTGGGCGTCCCAGCCGAGGACCGGGGCCATCAACTCCGCGCACTCGCGGGCGCTGCGCGTGCCCCGGTCGAAGGTCTCGATGGAGATCCGGGTCCGCCGGGTGAGGACGTCGTCGAGGTGGCGGGCGCCCTCGTGGGAGGCGGCGTAGACGATCTCGGCGCGCAGGTAGTCGTCGGCCGCCGGGAGCGGTTCGCCGAGCCGGGGGTCCTCGGCGATCAGGTCGAGGACCTGCTGCGTCAGGGAGCCGTACCGGTTGAGGAGGTGCTCGACCCGCACGACGTGCAGTCCGTGCCGGGCGGCGATGCCCGCCCGCGCGTTCCACAGGGCCCGGTAGCCCTCGGCGCCGAGGAGCGGGGTGTCCTCGGTGACGCAGGGGGCGACGCGCTGGTCGAGGCCGTGGACCGCCTCGTCGACGGCGTCCTTCGCCATCACGCGGTACGTCGTGTACTTGCCGCCGGCCACCACGACCAGGCCGGGGACGGGGTGGGCGACGGTGTGCTCGCGCGAGAGCTTGCTGGTGGCGTCCGACTCGCCGGCGAGCAGGGGGCGCAGACCGGCGTAGACGCCCTCGACGTCGTCGCGGGTGAGCGGGGTGGCGAGCACCGTGTTCACGTGCTCCAGGAGGTAGTCGATGTCGGCGCTGGAGGCGGCCGGGTGGGCCTTGTCGAGGTCCCAGTCGGTGTCGGTGGTGCCGACGATCCAGTGGCGCCCCCAGGGGATCACGAAGAGGACGGACTTCTCGGTGCGCAGGATCAGGCCGGTGGTGGAGTGGATGCGGTCCTTGGGCACGACGAGGTGGATGCCCTTGGAGGCGCGGACGTGGAACTGGCCGCGCTCCCCGATGAGGGCCTGGGTGTCGTCGGTCCACACCCCGGTGGCGTTGACGACCTGCCGGGCCCGGATCTCGTACTCGGCGCCGGCCTCGACGTCCTGGACGCGCGCGCCGACGACCCGCTCGCCCTCGCGCAGGAAGCCGACGACCCGGGCGCGGCTGGCGGCCCTGGCGCCGTAGGAGGCGGCCGTGCGCACGAGGGTGGTGACGAAGCGGGCGTCGTCCATCTGGGCGTCGTAGTACTGGAGGGCGCCGACGAGGGCGTCCTTCCTGAGGCAGGGGGCGACGCGCAGGGCGCCCTGCCGGGAGAGGTGCCGGTGGACGGGCAGGCCCCGGCCGTGCCCGGAGGAGAGGGACATCGCGTCGTACAGCGCGACGCCGGATCCGGCGTAGAACCGCTCCCAGCCCTTGTGCTGGAGGGGGTACAGGAAGGGGACCGGCTTCACCAGGTGGGGGGCGAGCCGCTCCAGGAGGAGGCCGCGCTCTTTGAGCGCCTCCCGCACCAGGGCGAAGTCCAGCATCTCCAGGTAGCGCAGGCCGCCGTGGATGAGCTTGCTGGACCGGCTGGAGGTGCCCGAGGCCCAGTCGCGGGCCTCGACGATGCCGGTGGAGAGCCCTCTCGTGACGGCGTCGAGGGCCGTCCCGGCGCCGACCACTCCGGCACCGACGACCAGCACGTCCAGCTCGCGCTCGGCCATGGCGACGAGCGCCTCGGTGCGCTCGGCCGGTCCCAGTGTCGCTGTCCTCACGTCTGCCGCCTCCCGTCGTTCCCCCGTCCTTCCCGCGCGCGGGCCTTCCCGCACACGGCTTCCCGCGCCCGGCTCCCGCACACAGGCCTTCCCGCGAGTCCGCGCACGGCCTTTCCCGCGAGCGAGCCGGGACCGTGCGGTCCGGCTCACAGCTCGATTCTGTCCCGCCCCGGCGACTTCAGCCACCGCCTCGCCACCAGCCTGTGGATAACACTCCGCGACCTGCGGCCACCCAATGCGACATAACGGTCATATTTACGCCTAGTCTGACATTGCGTGCGACCCGTTCCGCCCACCGGGCTTGCGCGTCGCGTCCCCTCCGGCTACTGGGAAGGACGGCCCACCCCCCATGCCCGCTGATCTCGCCGTCATCGGCCTCGGCCACCACGGACTCCCGCTCGCCCAGGCCGCCACCGCCGCGGGCGTCGACACCATCGGCTACGACACCGACCCGCGGCCCGCCGCCGAACTCGCCGCCGGCCGCTCCCCGGTCGACGGCCCGCTCACCGTCCCGGAGGTCCGCCGGATGCTCGCGGGGGGCTTCCGCCCCACCCACGACCCCGCCGAACTCGGCCGGGTCCGCACCGCCGTCCTCTGCGCCCCGACCCACCTCGGCCCCGACGGGACCCTCGACCTCACCGCCGTCACCGACGCCGCCCGCGCGCTCGCCGCCCGGCTGCGCCCCCACACCACCGTCCTCCTGGAGTCCCCCGTCCCGCCGGGCACCACCGAGGGCCTGCTCCGCGACGTCCTCGAAACGGGCTCGGGACTGCGCGCGGGCCGCGACTTCCACCTCGCGTACTCGCCCGGCCGGCTCGACCCCGGCAGCCGCACCCGCGGCTACGCCGGCACCCCCAAGGTCATCGGCGGCCTCACCCCCGCCTGCACCGAGTCCGCCGCCGCCTTCTACGGACGCCTCACCGACAAGGTGGTACGCGCGCGTGGACCCCGCGAGGCGGAGACGGTCAAGCTCCTGGAGACCAACTTCCGGCACGTCAACATCGCCCTCGTCAACGAGATGGCGGTCCTCTGCCACGAGCTCGGCGTCGACCTGTGGGACGTCATCCGCTGCGCCGAGACCAAGCCCTTCGGCTTCCAGGCCTTCCGCCCCGGCCCCGGCGTCGGCGGCCACGGCGTCCCCGTCGACACCGTCGGCGCCCACCGCCCGCTCCGTCTCGTCGAACTCGCGGGCCAGGTCAACGAGCGCATGCCGGGGTACGTCGTGCAGCGCGCCGCCGCCCTCCTCAACGAGCACGGCAAGTCGGCGCGGGGAGCCAGGATCCTGCTGCTCGGCATCACGTACAAGCCCGACCTGCCCGACCGTCAGGGCTCGCCCGCCGACGAGATCGCCCGCCGCCTGATGGACCTGGGCGCCGCCGTCAGCTACCACGACCCGCACGTCCCCGACTGGCGCGTCCGCGAACTCCCCGTCCCCCGCGCCGACTCCCTCTACGAGGCCGCCGCCCACGCCGACCTGACGGTCCTGCTCCAGCACCACCGCACCTACGACCTCCAGGGCCTGTCGGTGAAGGCCCAGCTCCTCCTGGACACCCGCGGCGCCACCCCGGCGGGCGCGGCCCACCGCCTCTGAGCCGACGACCGCCCGGCCGCCCGGCCGATCGGCCGCGGTAACTCCGGTGCCGGTGTCACAGCGGGCTGCTAGTCTCCGGGCCTCTCGAACGCGCGCTCGCGCGTTCCGTTCCCCGGGGGGATCCACCGCATGAGCCAGCCCGTTCCGCCGTCCGGCAACCCGTTCGCCGAGGGCGCCGCGCCGCAGCCCTACCCGGCGGCGCCGCCGCCCGCGCCCGTCCGCGACAACGTGGGCCTCGGCCTGCTGGCCGCGTTCGTCGCGGCCCTCGTCGCCGCCGCGGCCTACGGCGGCATCGCCGGCGCCGTGGAGCGGGAGATCGGCTGGGCCGCCGTCGGCGTCGGCTTCGTCGTCGGCTTCGCGGCCGGCAAGGTCGGCGGGACCAATCCGGCGCTGCCGGTGGCCGGCGCCGTGCTCTCGCTCGGCGCGGTCTACCTCGGCGAGCTGATCCTGCTCGCGATCATCGGCGGCAAGGAGCTGAACGTCCCCGCCACCGAGCTCTTCCTCGACCACTTCGACGTGATCACGGCGGCCTGGAAGGAGGGCCTGGACCCGCTCACCTTCCTGTTCTTCGGCCTCGCCGCCTTCGCCGCGTTCTCGGGCGCCAAGAAGGCCGCCCAGTAGCACCGCGGGGATACGGAGGAGGGGCCCCGCACCACCCGGTGCGGGGCCCCTCCTCCGTACGCACGGAGATGCGCGCGGGGAGATACGTGCGGAGGTCAGCGCTTGTGCTGCGCGTCCGCCACCGTGACCTCGACGCGCTGGAACTCCTTGAGCTCGCTGTAGCCCGTGGTGGCCATCGCGCGGCGCAGGGCGCCGAAGAAGTTCATCGAGCCGTCCGGGGTGTGCGACGGGCCCGCGAGGATCTCCTCGGTGGTGCCGACGATGCCCAGGTCGACCAGCTTGCCGCGCGGCACGTCCTCGTGGACGGCCTCCATGCCCCAGTGGTGGCCCTTGCCGGGCGCGTCCGTGGCGCGGGCCAGCGGGGAGCCGATCATCACGGCGTCGGCGCCGCAGGCGATCGCCTTAGGCAGGTCGCCGGACCAGCCCACGCCGCCGTCGGCGATGACGTGCACGTACCGGCCGCCGGACTCGTCCATGTAGTCGCGGCGTGCCGCCGCCACGTCCGCGACGGCGGTCGCCATCGGGACCTGGATGCCCAGGACGTTGCGGGTGGTGTGCGCGGCGCCGCCGCCGAAGCCGACCAGGACGCCCGCGGCGCCGGTGCGCATCAGGTGCAGGGCCGCGGTGTACGTGGCGCAGCCGCCGACGATGACCGGGACGTCCAGCTCGTAGATGAACTGCTTCAGGTTCAGCGGCTCGGCCGCGCCCGAGACGTGCTCGGCGGAGACCGTCGTGCCGCGGATGACGAAGAGGTCCACCCCGGCGTCGACGACGGCCTTGGAGAACTGGGCGGTGCGCTGCGGGGAGAGCGCGGCGGCGGTGACGACGCCGGAGTCGCGCACCTCCTTGATGCGCTTGCCGATCAGCTCCTCCTGGATGGGGGCGGAGTAGATCTCCTGGAGGCGGCGGGTCGCGGCGGCCTCGTCCAGCTCCGCGATCTCGTCGAGCAGTGGCTGCGGGTCCTCGTACCGGGTCCACAGGCCTTCGAGGTTCAGGACGCCCAGGCCGCCCATCTCGCCGATCCGGATGGCGGTCTGCGGCGAGACGACCGAGTCCATCGGAGCGGCCAGGAACGGCAGCTCGAACCGGTAGGCGTCGATCTGCCAGGCGATCGAGACCTCCTTCGGGTCCCGGGTGCGCCGGCTGGGCACGACGGCGATGTCGTCGAACGCGTACGCCCTGCGGCCGCGCTTGCCGCGCCCGATCTCGATCTCAGTCACGATGTGTGGCCTTTCCCTCTACGTCTGCGCCTACCAGTATCCCCGACACGCGCGCGTGGGGCGGCTCCGGCCACATGCCGGAACCGCCCCACGCGTCGCGCTCCGTTACTTCCTGCTGTAGTTCGGCGCCTCGACCGTCATCTGGATGTCGTGCGGGTGGCTCTCCTTGAGGCCCGCCGCGGTGATCCGCACGAAGCGGCCCTTGGACTCCATCTCCGCGACGGTGGCCGCGCCCACGTAGCCCATGGTCTGGCGGAGGCCGCCGACGAGCTGGTGCAGGACGTTGGAGAGCGGGCCCCGGTAGGGCACCTGGCCCTCGACGCCCTCGGGGACGAGCTTGTCGTCGGAGGAGACCTCGGCCTGGAAGTAGCGGTCCTTGGAGTAGGACCGGCCCTGGCCGCGGGACTGCATGGCGCCGAGCGAGCCCATGCCGCGGTACGACTTGAACTGCTTGCCGTTGATGAAGAGCAGCTCGCCGGGCGACTCCTCGCAGCCCGCGAGGAGGCTGCCGAGCATCACGGTGTCGGCGCCGGCGGCCAGCGCCTTGCCGATGTCGCCGGAGTACTGGAGGCCGCCGTCGCCGATCAGCGGGACGCCGGCGGCGCGGGCCGCGAGGGAGGCCTCGTAGATGGCGGTGACCTGCGGGACGCCGATGCCGGCGACCACGCGGGTGGTGCAGATGGAGCCGGGGCCCACGCCGACCTTGATGCCGTCGACGCCGGCGTCGATCAGCGCCTGCGCGCCGTCGCGGGTGGCGACGTTGCCGCCGATCACGTCGACGTCGACGCTGGACTTGATCTTCGCCATCCAGCTCAGGGCGTTGCTGTTGTGGCCGTGCGAGGTGTCGACGACCAGGAAGTCGACGCCGGCGGCGGCGAGCGCCTGGGCGCGCTCCAGGGCCTCGGGGCTGGCGCCCACGGCGGCGCCGACGAGCAGGCGGCCCTCGGCGTCCTTGGCGGCGTTCGGGTACTTCTCCGCCTTGACGAAGTCCTTGACGGTGATGAGGCCCTTGAGGACGCCCTGGTCGTCGACGAGCGGCAGCTTCTCGATCTTGTGGCGGCGCAGCAGCTCCATGGCGTCGACGCCGGAGATGCCGACCTTGCCGGTGACCAGCGGCATCGGCGTCATGACCTCGCGGACCTGGCGGTCGCGGTCGGTCTCGAAGGCCATGTCGCGGTTGGTGACGATGCCGAGCAGCTTGCCGTCGGGGGTGGTGACGGGGACGCCGCTGATGCGGAACTTGGCGCAGAGCGCGTCCGCCTCGGCGAGGGTCGCCTCCGGGTGCACGGTGATCGGGTCGGTGACCATGCCGGACTCGGAGCGCTTGACCAGGTCGACCTGGTTGACCTGGTCCTCGACGGACAGGTTGCGGTGGAGCACGCCGACGCCGCCCAGGCGGGCCATCGCGATGGCCATGCGGGACTCGGTCACCTTGTCCATCGCCGCCGAGAGCAGCGGGATGTTGACGCGGACGTTGCGCGAGATGCGGGACGAGGTGTCGACCGCGTTCGGGAGGACCTCGGAGGCTCCCGGCAGCAGCAGCACGTCGTCGTAGGTCAGCCCGAGTGTCGCGAATTTGTCGGGCACTCCGTCGACGTTGGCAGTCATGACACCTTCCCAAATGGCCTTGATCGGTGCGGGATGTCCATGCTAACGGGCCCGAGCGGTGTCTCATTCCACGAGCAAGATCAGCGGGCGGCTTTGGACGTTCCCACGTGGACGAAAGGGACGACGGGAGCCGTCGGGACTTACCGCCCCGGCCGGGGCGGGCGGGGTCGGTCGAGGAACGCCGCTCGACGGGGACGGCGACCGCCGAACGCCTCGGGTTACTGCTCCGCCAGCGCGCGCAGCCGGCTGAGGGCGCGGTGCTGGGCGACCCGGACGGCGCCGGGGGACATGCCGAGCATCTGCCCGGTCTCCTCGGCGGTGAGCCCGACGGCGACCCGCAGGACGAGCAGCTCGCGCTGGTTCTCCGGGAGGTTGGCGAGCAGCTTCTTGGCCCACTCGGCGTCGTCGCTGAGCAGGGCCCGCTCCTCGGGGCCGAGGGAGTCGTCGGGCCGCTCGGGCATCTCGTCGGAGGGCACGGCCGTGGACCCGGGGTGCCGCATGGCGGCCCGCTGGAGGTCGGCGACCTTGTGCCCGGCGATGGCGAAGACGAAGGCCTCGAAGGGCCTGCCCGTGTCCTTGTAGCGCGGCAGCGCCATCAGGACGGCGACGCAGACCTCCTGCGCGAGGTCCTCGACGAAGTGGCGCGCGTCACCGGGCAGCCGGTTGAGGCGGGTGCGGCAGTACCGCAGGGCGAGCGGGTGGACGCGCGCGAGGAGGTCGTGCGTGGCCTGCGCGTCGCCGTCGACCGCGCGGTGGACGAGCGCACCGATCTCCCCCTGCCCGGCAGGCATGGGGGACCCCGCGGTCTCGTCGTCGCGCATCGCTCCATGGTGCCCCGGCGCTTCCGCGTCCGTGGCACCGCGTCCGTAGTTGTGCACCGAAGCGTTATGAGCAGGTGCGCCGGCACTCATCTCCCGCGCCCTCCCCTCCCGCTCGATCGACTCGTCCCCGAGGAACTCCACATCTCAAGGATGCGTCATCCGGCGGGGAAGTGACACAAGCCCACCCCGTCCGGCCCGCGAAGGACGCGGACGGGGACGGGGATGCGGCGGGTGGCCTGCGACGTCAGCGGACCAGGCCCCAGCGGAAGCCGAGCGCGACGGCGTGGGCGCGGTCCGAGGCGCCCAGCTTCTTGAAGAGGCGCCGGGCGTGGGTCTTGACCGTGTCCTCGGAGAGGAAGAGCTCGCGCCCGATCTCGGCGTTGGACCGGCCGTGGCTCATGCCTTCGAGGACCTGGATCTCGCGCGCGGTGAGGGTGGGCGCGGCGCCCATCTCGGCCGAGCGGAGGCGGCGCGGGGCGAGCCGCCAGGTCGGGTCGGCGAGCGCCTGGGTGACCGTGGCCCGCAGCTCGGCGCGCGAGGCGTCCTTGTGCAGATAGCCGCGTGCACCCGCGGCGACCGCGAGCGCGACGCCGTCGAGGTCCTCGGCGACCGTGAGCATGATGATCCGGGCGCCGGGGTCCGCCGAGAGCAGTCGGCGGACGGTTTCCACGCCGCCCAGGCCGGGCATGCGCACGTCCATCAGAATCAGGTCCGAGCGGTCCGCGCCCCAACGGCGGAGGACTTCCTCGCCGTTGGCCGCGGTGGTCACGCGCTCGACGCCGGGCACGGTCGCGACCGCACGGCGGAGCGCCTCTCGGGCAAGCGGGGAGTCGTCGCAGACGAGGACGGATGTCACGCCTGACCTCCGCGGCTCTCGTAGCTGTTGCGCGTCACCTTGAGCCTCCAGGGCTGTACGTATCGTCACCTGTGCGGTTGACGCTCTCGGACACCTGCCCGATCGCTTGTTCCTCCAACCGCTCCGCACTCTCAACGACGGTCACTCGAAAGAGTTACGGGTCGGACGGCAGGCTTCGGCACTCTACGTGAGGGGCCGTGCGCGGAGGAGAGCGACGCGGCCGTTCCGCCCCGAGATCAAAAGGTATGCCCCATTTAGCGGGATTTCTTCCCTTTTCGCGGTGTCTGTGGCTAGATTCGCAATGAGTCATATTTACATCTACTTAGACAGTAGGTGTAACGACCCGAGCTGTCGGGGACCGGAAGGAGCCCCGGCCGTCAGCCATCCACCCGCCCACCTATCCGTTCGACACGGTTTCAAGGGGACAAGCGCAATGGCAGATTTCTCCCGCCTTCCCGGACCCAACGCCGATCTGTGGGACTGGCAACTGCTCGCGGCCTGCCGCGGAGTCGACAGCTCCCTGTTCTTCCACCCCGAGGGAGAACGCGGCGCGGCACGGAGTGCGCGTGAGAACTCGGCGAAAGAGGTCTGCATGCGGTGCCCGGTGCGCGCGGAGTGCGCGGCACACGCACTCGCCGTGCGGGAGCCCTACGGCGTCTGGGGCGGCCTCACCGAGGACGAACGCGAAGAGCTCATGGGACGCGCCCGCAACCGTCTGATCACGACGGCCCCCACCACGGCACCGACGACCGCGCCGGCGTCCATGTGAAGGAACGTTTCTTCGAGTAGTCGGGGAACGGGCGAGAACCGAGAGACGAAGACCGAGAACCGAGAACGGCAACGCCCACCGCGCCCACGCGCGTGAGGGCACCGCACAGGTGCCTACGCGCGCGTGGCGGCGCGTGTCAGCTCGTCCAGCGTGGCGGCGACCGCCGGGACCTGTGCGAGGTCCGGCAGGGTCAGGGCCACGATCTCCCGCTCCACGGCGGGCTCCACGGCCACGGTCCGCGCCCCCCTGGGCCGTACGGACTCGATGGCGAGGGCCGGCAGGACGGCCACGCCCAGGCCCGCCCCCACCAGGCCCACCACGGCCGGGTAGTCGTCGGTGGCGAAGTCGATGCGGGGCGTGAAGCCCGCCTCCTCGCAGACGTCCACGAGCTGGCGGCGGCAGCGCGGGCAGCCCGCGATCCAGGACTCCTCCGCCAGCTCCCCGATGCCGACCGGGCCGGATCCGGCGAGCCGGTGCCCCTCGGGGACCAGGCCCACGAGCCGGTCGGCGAGCAGCGGCCGGACGACGAGGTCGTCCCACTCGGCCCGCCCCGCCCCGTACCGGAAGGCGAGGGCGATGTCGCAGTCCCCCTCGCGGAGCATCTCGATCGAGCGGGGCGGCTCGGCCTCGACGAGGGAGACCCGGGTGCCGGGGTGCGCGGCCCGCAGGGCAGCCAGGGCGGTGGGGACGAGGGTGGAGCTGCCGCTCGGGAAGGAGACCAGGCGGACCCGGCCCGCGCGCAGCCCGGCGATGGCGGCGACCTCCTCCTCGGCGGCGGTGAGCCCGGCGAGGATGCCGGAGGCGTGGCGCACCAGGACCTCGCCCGCCTGGGTGAGGCGCATCTCGCGGCCCGTGCGGATCAGCAGCGGCGTGCCGACGGAGGCTTCGAGCGCCTTCATCTGCTGGCTGACGGCGGGCTGGGTGCAGCCGAGCTCGCGCGCGGCGGCCGAGAAGGAGCCGGTGGCGGCGACGGCGCGCAGGACGCGGAGGTGGCGTGCCTCGATCATGTGCTCCAGCATAAGCGAGTCTTGGGAGAGGGTTCGAATATCGCTCGACGGCTTTGAGAGGGGCGCCCGTAAAGTGCCCGCATGACCTTGCTGAGTGTGAATGTGGGCCGTGCCAGGGCCGTGGACTACACCGACGCCCCCGTCGGACGTACGGCCATCGACAAGCGCCCCGTCGAGGGGGCCGTGCGGATCGAGGCGCCGGGGCCGCTCGGCGTCGGGAGGAGCGGACTCGCCGGGGACGACGTCTGCGACCTGCGCTTCCACGGCGGCGCCGACCGGGCCGCGTACGCCTTCGCCCGTGAGGACATGGACCTGTGGGAGCGGGATCTCGGCCGCGAGCTCGCCAACGGCTCCTTCGGCGAGAACCTCACCACCCGGGGCCTCGACGTCAACAACGCCCTGATCGGGGAGCGCTGGCGGATCGGCGACGAGGTGGTCCTGGAGGTGACCGGCGGCCGCATCCCGTGCCGTACGTTCGCGGGCTTCCTCGGCGAGAAGGGCTGGGTCAAGCGGTTCACGCGGTCGGAGGCGGGGCCGGGCGCGCTGCTGCGGGTGATCGTGCCGGGCGAGGTGCGGGCGGGCGACCCGATCGCCGTCGTACACCGGCCCGACCACGAGGTCACCGTCGCGCTGCTCCACCGGGCCGCGACCGTCGAGCGGTCCCTGCTGCCCGGCACGCTGGCCGCCGCCGCGTGGATGGAGTCGGGCCTGCTCGACCTCGCCCGCCAGTACACGGAGAAGTACGCGGAGGGACACCTGGAGGACGCGGAGGACGCGGAGGAGCACGCGGACGGGCACGTCGAGGAGTGCGCCGGGGCATAGGGCCGGTCCCCGGCTCCGGACGGGGCGTTAACGTGCCCGTATGACGACTGCACTGATTACGGGGGCCACCGCGGGCATCGGGGCCGCCTTCGCCCGGAGACTGGCGGCCGACGGCCACGACGTCGTGCTCGTGGCCCGGGACGTGACGCGGCTCCGCGAGCAGGCGACCGAGCTGCACGACCGGCACGGGGTGGAGGCCGAGGTGCTCGCGGCGGACCTCTCCGGGGAGGAGGGGATCGCCGCCGTCGAGGCGCGGCTCTCGGACCCGAGGCGGCCGGTGGACCTGCTGGTGAACAACGCCGGCTTCGGCAACAGGGGCCGGTTCCTGGAAGTCTCCATGGCCGACGAGCTGAAGATGCTCACGGTGCACTGCGAGGCCGTGCTGCGGCTGACCTCGGCCGCCGCCGCCTCGATGAGGGGGCGGCGCCGGGGCGGGGTGGTGAACGTCGCCTCGGTGGCCGCCTTCCTGCCCCGGGGCACGTACGGCGCCTCGAAGGCGTGGGTCGTGCAGTTCACCCAGGGCGCGGCGCGGGACCTGGCGGGCAGCGGGGTGCGCCTGATGGCGCTCTGCCCCGGGTTCGTGCGGACCGAGTTCCACGAGCGGGCCGGGATGGGGACGGACAACATCCCGGGCTGGATGTGGCTCGACGCGGACAAGCTGGTGGCGGCGGCGCTGTCCGACCTGGACCGGGGGAAGACCCTGTCGATCCCCGACCCCCGTTACAAGGCCCTGATGGGCGTGGTGAAGCTGGCGCCGCGCGGTCTGCTCGGCGGGGTCTCCTCCAGGGCGGGGCGCAAGTACGGCCCGGAGTGAGCCGTCCGGGCGGCCCGTTCACAGCAGGGCGTCGAGGTCCAGGTGCGCGGTGGTGCCGTCCCGCCAGGTCACGTGGAGGGCGTGGCC
Organism: Streptomyces sp. NPDC007872; assembly: GCF_042868165.1. NCBI lineage: Bacteria > Bacillati > Actinomycetota > Actinomycetes > Kitasatosporales > Streptomycetaceae > Streptomyces > Streptomyces sp. NPDC007872. The sequence goes on along the minus strand of NZ_JBIAEA010000004.1, from coordinate 479,369 downwards.
GTCGACCCGTACGCGCGCGAGGTCGGTGACGGGGGCCGGGTCGGGTGCGGCGGTGAGCGAGACGAGGGCGGCAAAGAGGGCGGCCGGGCCGCGCGTGGTGCCGTACAGGGCGAGGACGCGGCCGTCCGGCCCCTGAAGGGTCTCCCCCGCGGGAAGCGCGGTGGCCGGGTCCCGCGGCGGATGGCCGTGGACCGGGTGGAGCCGGGCGAGCGGCCCGTCGGGCGTGGTGGCCCAGCCGGTCTGCCGTACGGGTGTCCCCTCCGGAGCGCCGAGGACGAGGTGGGCGCGGAGTTCGGCGTCGCCGTGGGCGAGGGTCGCGGAGAGGATCCGGACGCCGGGGCGCGGGACGTGCAGGGAGGCGGCCCAGCCGGGGCCGGTGCCGGCGGGCACCGCGGGCCCCCGGGTGGTGGCCCGGCCCGCGGCGTCGAGCAGCGCGAAGTGGTTGTCGGCCGGGGCGGTCCCGGTGGTGGGTCCCGTACGGGTGGAGTAGGCCTGGCGGGCGTAGCCGGGGTCGTCCGCGCCGCCCGCGCGGCTGTGCACGTGGTTGCTGCCGTGGTTGTGGAGGCGTACGAGCCCGTCGGCGGCGGTGGTCTGAACGAGCAGCCCGGCGGGGGCGACGGCGCGGACGGTGTCGGCGCGTTCGGCGGGCAGGGGTTCCTCGGGGTCGGTCCAGGCCGGATGGTCGGCGGGCAGGAGGAGGCCGAGGAAGCCCTTGGACGCCCAGTAGGGGGAGCCCGGACCCGAGTACTCCTGGACGAGCGGCGGGTACGGGCCGTGCCAGCCGAGGGTGAGGAGCCCGCGCCCGTCGGCGGCGCCCCGGTCGAGGAAGTACCGCAGGCTTCCGGAGGCGAGGCGGCGGGTGGCGCCGGGGGCGAGCGGGGTGTGGCCGGTGAGGACGCCGAGCCAGGGGGCGGCGGCCGCGGCGAAGCGGTAGATCAGGGAGCGCCCGTACGGGACGGGGGCGCCGTTCGTGTCGAAGAGGTGGACGTGGTCGTCGAGGTGGGCGCGCAGCCGGGGGCCGTACCGGTCGAGGAGGGCGCGGTCGCCGGACAGGTGCGCGTGGAGCACGGGGTAGAAGTGCAGGGCCCAGGCGTTGTAGTGGTCGAAGGCGCGGTTGTCGCCGTCGCTGTACCAGCCGTCGCCGAGGTACCAGTCCTCGACGCGGGCGAGGGAGCGGTCGATCGTGGCGGCGGCGCGGTCGGTCTCGATCCCGGCGTCGCGGAGGAAGCCGGCGACGGTGAGGCCGAAGAGCCACCAGTTGTTGTCGACGGGGGACGGGCCGAGCGCGGGCAGCAGCCACTGCGCGACCCGCTCGCGGACGCGGTCGTCGAGCCGGTCCCAGAGCCAGGGGCGGGTGAGGCGCAGGCCGAGGGCGACCGAGGCCGACTCGACGACCGCCTGGCGGGTGCCGGCCATGAGGGGCCAGGACTCGGCGTCGTCCCGGCCCGGCTCCTCCGTCCCGGCGGCGAGGCCCGCGGCGTACCGGTCGAGGTGGCCGTGGGGGTCCGCGCCGCGGTCGCCCGCGACGCGGAGGGCGGCGAGGAGGAAGGTGCGGGCCCAGCCCTCCAGGCCGTCGGAGCGGGGCCCCGACCAACTGGGGCGGGGCCCGGGGAGGCCGATCAGGCCGTGCCGGGGCGAGGCGAAGGGCCGCACGCCGAGCAGGAGCCGGTCGGCCGCGGCCTCCCAGTGGGCCCGGGTCCAGCCGGTGTAGGGGCTGAGCGCGCGGTCTTCGGGGGGCGTGGGCATGAAGTACTCCCTGGGGCGGTTCCGGCGGCGCCCGGAGGGCCCGTGGCGGCTCCACGTCCGATGACGCGCGATGACGCCCGATGACGTCCGGTGACGTCCGGTGACGTCCGTGTCGCCGGACATCCTGGACAGGCTCCGATCGAACGTCAAGGGTTCGGGATCGAATGATCGAAACTCCCTCCGTTCGATCATTCTGAACTAGACTCGGGGAACCACCACCACCGCGAGGGGGAACCGCGCCGTGCGCGAGAGTGCTGCCGAACGACACGACCGACTGCTGGCCCTGGTGCGCGAGCGCGGCACCGCCCGCGTCTCCGAGCTGGCCGAACGGCTCGGCGTCTCCCCCGTCACCGCCCGCCGGGACGTCGAGGTCCTGGCCGGCCGGGGCCTGCTCGACCGGGTGCACGGCCAGGTGTCCTGGCCGGAGCGGCAGGGCGCGCCGGGGGCCGGGCGGCCCGGCGAGGGCCTGGTCCTCGGCCTGCTCGTGCCCTCCGCCACGTACTACTTCGCCGAGGTCATCCGGGGTGCGCACGAGGCGGCGGCCCGCGCCGGGGCCCGGCTCGTGCTGCGCGTCTCGGACTACCGCCCGGAGGAGGATCGGGCCCGCACCGAGGGACTGCTCGCGGCGGGCGCCGAGGGCGTCCTGGTCGCGCCCGGCTGGCGGGGCCCCGAGGACCGGCTCGCGTACGGGGACTGGCTGGCCGAACTGCCCGTGCCGGCCGTGCTCCTGGAGCGGCGCGCCGAGCCCGGCAGCCCGCTCGACGGCCTGGACCGGGTCGCCTCCGACCACGCCCACGGCGTCCTGCTCGCCCTGCGCCACCTGCTCTCCCTGGGCCACGCGACGCCGCTGCTCGTCGCCCGCCGGGACTCCCCGACCGCGCTCGCGGTGCGCGCCGGGTACGCCGAGGCGCTCGGCACGCTGGGCCTGGCGGAGCCGCGGCCGGTCGTCGACTCCGTACCGGCGGAGGCGGACCCGGAGGGGTTCGAGCGGGCGGTGCGGGCGCTGCACGACGCCGTCGGCTCCGGCCTGGCGAGCGCGGCCCTGGTCCACAACGACGTGGACGCCATCGAGATCGCGCGCCGCCTGGCCGAGCTGGGGGTCGGGGTGCCGCGGGACCTGGCCCTGATCGCGTACGACGACGAGGTCGCCGCGCTCGCCGACACCCCGCTGACGGCGGTCGCCCCGCCCAAGCGGCAGGTGGGGCGGCACGCCACGGAGCTGCTCGTGGAGCGGCTCACCGAAGGAACCGGGAACGGCTCCGGCGGGGCGGAGACGGAGGCGCAGGCGCGGCGCCATCTGAGCCTGCTGCCGTGGCTGCGGGTGCGGTCCTCGTGCGGAGCCCCGGCCTCCCGCCCGTAAGGGTCCGTGCTGATCGATCTGTTCTTTTTTCGATCAATCAATCTTTCGCTCTTGACTTCGGTCATGAACGGTCACAGGATCACGGCCACAACCTCCCAGCCGCCCCGCCCCCAGGAGCCGTGCCGTGACCCCCTTCCGGAGCAGAACGACCCGCGTCATAGCCGGCACCGCCACCGCCCTCGCCGTCCTCACGGCCTGCGGCGGCGGCGGTGACGACACCGCGAACAAGCCGAACGGCCCGGTGACCATCACCTTCTGGGGCTGGGCCAAGGGCACCAAGGACGTCGTGGACGCCTTCAACGCCTCCCACACCGACGTCAAGGTGACGTTCGAGGAGATCCCCTCCGGCACCGCCGGCGGCTACGCCAAGATCTCCAACGCCGTGAAGGCGGGCAACGCCCCCGACCTCGTCTCCATCGAGTACTCCTCGCTCCCCGAGTTCGTGAGCTCCGGCGCCCTCCAGGACATCGGCGGCGAGTTCACCGAGGCCGACCGCGCCGAGCTGCTCCCGCAGAGCGTCGAGCTCACCACCCTCGGCGGCAGGACCTGGGCCGTCCCCTTCGACGCCTCCCCGCAGGCCTTCTTCTACCGCAAGGACCTCTTCGAGAAGTACAAGGTGCAGGTGCCCGCCACCTGGGACGACTTCAAGAAGGCCGCCGAGCAGGTGAAGAAGGCCGACGCCAAGGCCCGCATCGCCACCTTCTTCCCGGACGACCCGACCACCTTCGAGGCCATGGCCTGGCAGGCCGGCGCCCAGTGGTTCAAGGCCGAGGACGACACCTGGAAGGTGAACACCACCGACCCGGCCACCACCAAGGTCACCGCCTACTGGCAGGGGCTCCTCGACGCCGGGCTCGTCCACAAGAACGCCTCGTTCTCCCCCGAGTGGGTCGGCTCCCTCAAGAACGGCACCACCCTCGGCTACCTCGGCGCCTCCTGGGGCGCGGGCGTCCTCAAGGGCACCCTGCCCGAGCAGAGCGGCAAGTGGGCCGTCGCCCCGGTCCCGAGCTGGGACGGCAAGCCCGCCAGCGGCATGCTCGGCGGCACCTCCTTCGCCGTGACCAAGGACAGCGAGAAGAAGGCCGCGGCCGTCGCCTTCGCCGAGTGGATGTCCACCACCGAGGAGGGCGTGAAGGCCCGCATCGCCTCCGGCACCTCCTCCGCCTTCCCCGCCGCCGCGGCCCTGCGCCCGGTCGCCAAGAAGGCCTTCGACGCCGGCTACTACGGCGGCCAGGACATCTACGCCCTCTTCGAGACCGCCGGCGCCTCCATCGACCCGAACTGGGCCTGGGGCCCCACCACCGGCACCACCAACACCACCATCAAGGACCGGTTCGGCGCGGTCGCCGCGGGCGGTCCGACGCTCGCCGACGCCGTGCAGGCCGGCCACGACGCCACCGTCGCCGAACTCACCAAGCGCGGCCTGAAGGTCGAGGGCTGATCCGCGTGAAGGCCCGCACCCGCGCCGCCACGATCCTGCTGACCCCCTTCTTCCTGCTGTTCACCGCGGTGATGGTGGTGCCGATCGGCTACGCGGTCTGGCTCAGCCTCTTCACCGAGAAGCAGTCCGGACTGGGCTTCGGCGGCACCGAGACCGTCTTCACCGGCCTCGACAACTACACGGCGGCGCTGGGTGACCGGGCCTTCCGCGAGGGCTTCGGCGTCCTGCTCGGCTACTGCCTGCTCTACATCCCGCTGCTGCTCGCCGGGGCCCTCGGCCTCGCCCTGCTGCTCGACTCGGCGCTCGCCCGCGCCCGCCGCCTCTTCCAGCTCGCGCTCTTCCTGCCGCACGCCGTCCCCGGCATCATCGCCGCCCTGATCTGGGTCTACCTCTACACGCCCCAGCTCAGCCCGGTCGTGAAGGCCATGGAGGCGGGAGGGGTCGGCTTCGACTTCTTCTCCCCCGGGGGCGCCCTGCCCTCCGTCGTGAACATCGCCCTGTGGGAGTGGCTCGGCTACAACATGGTGATCTTCTACGCGGCCCTCCAGGCCATCGACCGCTCCGTCCTCGAAGCGGCCACCGTCGACGGGGCGGGGGCCTGGCGGATCGCCTTCTCCATCAAGGTCCCGCTCGTCAGGGCCTCGCTCGCGATGGTCGGGCTCTTCACGGTCATCGGCTCGCTCCAGCTCTTCACCGAGCCGCTCATCCTCAGCAAGGGCACCGGCTCCGCCGTCACCTCCACCTGGACGCCGAACATGTACGCCTACACCGCGGCCTTCGACCGCAACGACTACGGGCTCGCCGCGGCGGCCTCCGTGCTCCTCGCCCTGACGGCCGCGCTGCTCTCCTTCGCGGTGACGCGCCTGACCGGCCGCCGGGCGGCGCGGAAGGAGCGCACCGCATGAGCGCCACCCGCACGAGTGCCGTCCGTACGAGTCCCGCCCGTACGAACGCCACCCGTACGAGCGCCACCCGCACGGGGAGATCCCGCCCCACCAGCAGATGGCTCTCACGAACGGCCGTCAACGGCGTCCTCGTCCTCGCCACCGTCTACATGCTCTTCCCGCTGGTCTGGCTGCTGACCGCCGCCACCAAGGACGCCGGCGGCCTGCTCGCCGGGAACGCGCTCTCCTTCGAGGGCTTCGACCTCGGCGGCAACCTCTCCCGGCTCGCCGCCCACAACGACGGCATCTACTTCCACTGGTACCTGAACAGCCTCCTCTACGCCGGGCTCGGCGCGCTCGCCTGCTCGCTCGTCAGCGTCGCCGCCGGATACGCCTTCCACGTCTACGACTTCCGGGGCAAGGAGAAGCTCTTCGGCCTCGTCCTGCTCGGCGTGCTCGTCCCCACCACCGCGCTCGCCCTGCCGATGTACCTCCTGGCCAGCGAGATCGGCCTCGTCAACACCTACTGGGCCGTCCTGGTCCCCGTCCTCGTCAACCCCTTCGGCGTCTACCTCTCCCGGGTCTTCTGCGCCGGCTACGTCCCCGACGAGGCCCTGGAGGCCGCCCGCATCGACGGGGCGGGCGAGCTGCGCGTCTTCTGGTCGATCGGCCTGCGCATGGTCATGCCCGGCTTCGTGACCGTCTTCCTCTTCCAGTTCACCGCCGTCTGGAACAACTTCTTCCTCCCCCTGGTGATGCTGTCCGACCAGAAGCTGTACCCGCTGAGCCTCGGCCTGTACGCGTGGAACAGCAACGCCCACGCCGAACCCGACTACTACCCCCTCGTCGTCACCGGCTCCCTGCTCGCCGTCGTCCCCCTCGTCATCGCCTTCGTCTCCCTCCAGCGCCACTGGAAGGCCGGTCTGACGGCCGGCAGCGTCAAGTGAGGAAGGCCGTCACCCACGATGCACCCCACCACTGACAACCGCCCCTCCCTCCTCCTCGCGATGGGCCCGGGGATCGCCGACCGCCTGCTCACCGAGGCCCACCGCACCCGCCTCGCGGCCCTGACCCGCACCGATCCGCACCTGGTCGCCCACGACCTGACGGCCCCGGACGCCCGGACGGCCGCCGCCCTGGCCGAGGCCGAGGTGCTCCTCACCTGCTGGGGCGCGACCCCGCTCACCGCCGAGGTCCTGGACCGGGCGCCCCGGCTGCGGGCCGTCGTCCACGCGGCCGGCTCGGTCAAGCACCACGTCACGGACGCCTGCTGGGAGCGGGGCCTGCGGGTCACGTCGGCCGCCGCCGCCAACGCGCTGCCGGTCGCCGAGTACACGCTCGCCGCGATCCTCTTCGCCGGGAAGGGCGTCCTGCGCTCGGCCCGGCGGTACGCCGGACTCCGCACCGGCCACGCCTGGCTGGAGGAGTCCACGGCCTGGGGCAACCACCGCCGCACGATCGGCATCGTCGGCGCCTCCCGCATCGGCCGGAGGGTCATCGACCTCCTGACCCCCTTCGACTTCGAGGTCCTGTTGTACGACCCGTACACCGAGGTCCCGGGCGTGGAGGCGGTGTCCCTGGACGAACTCTGCGCCCGCAGCACGGTCGTCTCGGTCCACGCGCCCCAACTCCCCTCCACCCACCACATGATCGGCGCGGCGCAACTGGCGGCGATGCCGGACGGAACGACCCTGATCAACACGTCCCGGGGCTCCCTGGTGGACGAGTCCGCCCTCCTCCCCCACCTCCAGAGGGGCCGCCTCCACGCGATCCTCGACGTCACGGACCCGGAACTCCCCCCGCCGGACTCCCCCCTGTGGACCCTCCCGAACGTCCTCCTCACCCCGCACGTGGCGGGCTCGCTCGGCAACGAACTGCACCGGATGGCGGACCAGGCGGTGGGGGAGGTGGAGCGGTACGTGCGGGGGGAGGCGTTCGTGGAGGAGGTGCGGGCGGCGGACCTGACGCGGTCGGCCTAGCCGCCGGGCGTCCGCTCAGACCTCCAGCGCTCGGCGCAGACGGTCGGCCTCGGCCAGGACCAGGGGCAGGGTGTCGGGCTCGTACCGCAGGACGGCAGGCAGCGCCTCGTGCCAGGGCCCGGTGTAGAGGGCGAGGGCGGTGAGCTCGCGGGCCCAGACGGGGTCGGAGTGGGTGAAGGCGAAGCGGACGAAGTACCGGGCGCGGGCGAGACCGACCCCCGCGAGCCCGTCGACGAAGTCCTTGGCGCGGACCCTTCCACCGGCTCGGTGCAACATCCCGGCGAAGGCGTTCCGCCAGGTGTCGTATCCGGCGGCGACGCCACGGGAGCACGCGAGGTCGACGGCGCTGTCGGGCAGGCCGGCGGCAATGATCGCCTCCGCCACGCGGGCCACGGAGGGGTCCTCCCACCGGTGTTCCGCGTGCACGGCCGCCCCACCGGGCGACGCGGCCGTTTCCGCCGGCCCACGCGCGGGCTCGGACGTGCCCGTCCACGGTTGTGTCCGCTCGCGGGCGAGCACTTCGCGCATCCCCCGCCGGACATCGTCGTGGTCGACCACCGGCCGGTAGAGGACGCCAGCCGGCAACAGAAGTGAAAGCGGTTCCGGCTCCATGTACGCCCTCAGGCCTCTGGTGAGGGCGCTCGCCCGTTCGTGGTGTCCCGACAGGGCCAGGTCCTCGGCGAGGGAGGTCAGGACGGCGGCGGTCTCCTCGGGCCGGGGCACACGGCTCGCCGCCTCGACGCGCCCGAGGAGCGCGGCGGCCCGTTCGTGGTGCCCGGCACCGGTCAGGGCCCGTACGAGGTGGAGCCGCATGTCGAGACCGAGCGGATCGAGCGGATCGGTCTCGCCCGACACCAGCGCCTCGGCGTCCTCGACGCGCCCCGCGCGGACCAGGGCACCGACCACGGGGCGGACCGCGGGCGGGCGGCTGTGCGGGCCGGTCAGCCCGGCCAGTACGCGCTCGGCCCGCTCGACGGCGCCGTCCCGTGCCAGGGCTTCGACCAGTGCGATGAGAGCCTGGTCCCTGAAGCCGTAGCCGCTGCGGTCGGCCAGCTCCTCGACCCGGTCGAACTCGCCCTTCGCCAGCAGCCCACGGCACAGGGCGAGTTGCATGCCGTGGTCGCCCGAAGCCCTGTCGCGCTCGACGGCCAGGGCCTCGGCCTGTTCGACGGCTCCGACCGCGACAAGGGCCTCGATCAGCTCGGCGACGAGTCCGTCGCCGAAGCGCACCCCTTCGCGCTCGACCCCGTCCATTCCTTCGCCGATCAGCGCGTCCGCCTCGCCCCCGTGTGACGCGGCGGCGACCCTCACCAGGCAGAGCGCCCGTCCCACCCCGGTCTCGGACCGGGCCAGGGTGAGCGCCTCGCTCTTCCGTCCGACCCCGGCGAGGGCCGCGCAGACGACCGCGCGCCCCTTCGCCCTCGTCTCCTGGTCCCGCTCGGCACTCAGTACGTTCAGCGCACGCGGGACATCGCCCGCACGGCACCAGAACGCCACGAGGTCGAGCAGGGGAAGAGGCCCCGAGCCTCCCGCGAACTCTTCCGCGCGGTCCGCCGCTCCCACCGCGAGCCAAGCCTTCCCGAGAGCCAGCGGCGCGTGGAACGGCTCGCCATCGGACCGCGCCGCCGTGCGGGCCGCTCCGCCGGCCTCGTCGAGCAGGGTGAAGGCCCGCCCCCCGCCGCCACGCTCGTACAGGAACAGGGCGACGTCGCACAGCGCCCGGGCCCTGTTACCCGGTTCGAGCCCTCGTGCCAGCGCCAGCGCCCGGTCCACCTCCCCCAGCTCGGCCCAGGCCACGGGCAGCCCGGCCGGCACCTGCCCGTTGCGGTCCCGCAGCGCGGCCCGGCGCAGGGCGAGCTTCAGCAGCGTCACGATCAGGCCGGGGCGGTCGCCCCTCTCCAGCAGTTCCTCGCCCGCCGCCGTGATCTCCTCGAGCGCCGCCCCGTCGCCGCCCGTCGCCGCGAGCAACCGGTCGTGCCGTACGGCATCGAGGGCGCACTCGGCCATCGCGTCCAGGTCACCGGCCGCCCGCAGCATCGGGAACCAGCCGTGCAGCAGGTAGCCGGGAGTGCCGTCCGGCCACCCCCGGGCGCGCCATTCCCCCGCCCAGTCGCACAGCTCCGCCCGCCACCGACCCAGCTCCCGCGCGCCCAGCATCTCCCTTGCCTGGACCACCAGTTCCTCGTGCGCCAGCAGATACGCCTCGCCCCGCAGCGCGAACGTCCGTCCCGGTCCCGTCCGCAGGACGTCCCTCACCCGGTACGGGACCTCGCCCGTCAGTTCCGCCAGGTCGTCCGCCGTCAGGCCGCCGCCCGCCGCCGTGAGCAGGCCCAGGAGCTCGTACGGGAGGCCGCCGCCCGTCAGGAAGTGCTTCAGCTCCCGTTCCGCCTCCGCGCGGATCGCGCGGGCCTTCGGGGAGGAGGACAGGAGGCGGACGATCGACGGGTCCCCGAGCGGGTGGTCCTCGGGGACGTCCGCCGGGAGGGGCGGATTGAGGCGGCCGGAGACGACGACCGGCAGGTCGAGCGTGCCGTACGGGAGGAGGGCCGCGATCGAGTGGGCGTCCGGGCCCGTCGTCACCCCCCGGTCCTCGTCCAGGCCGTCCACGAGGAGGACCAGGCGCTCGCCGCGCGCCGCGCAGGCCCCGGCGGCGGAGGCGTACAGGCGCAGGAGGTGGGCCTCGCGGGTGGCGGCGGTGAGCAGGGCCGGGAGGCCCTCGCCCGCCAGCTCCGCGAGCTGCTCCAGGACCACGTCCACGTACGCGACCACGTCGTTCTGCGCGCCGAGCCGGGCCGTGACGAAGAAGGGGACGATCCGCACGCCCGGGGGCGGGTCGAGCGCGAGCCACGCCATCAGCGCCGTCTTGCCCGCCCACGCGTCCGCCCGCCACCACCGGTACCCGGTCCCCGTGCGGCAGAACTCCGCCAGTTCCGCCAACTCCTCCTCGCGGCCGACGAGTTCCGGCGGGGCGATCCGGCGGACCTGTTCCCGGTACGCCGAGCGGACCGCCGTCCCCGTCCCCGCCCCCGTGCCGAATCCGACCGTGTTGCCGTCGCCGATGACGACGACGCCCGCCTCGTTGTCGACGCCGATCCCCCGCTCCATGGGCTCCATCGTGCCAGGGCGCCCCGCACTCCCCGAACCTAGAATGGAAACGTCCCTGCCGCCCCGGGAGGCGTCATGACCTTCGTGCAGATCATCGACTGCAGGACGAGCCGCTTCGACGAGATGAACCGGCTCATGGACCAGTGGGCCGAGCAGACCGAGGGGAAGCGGACGGCCACCCACAGCGTCCTCGGGAAGGACCGGTCCGACGGGTCCCACTTCGTGGAGATCGTCGAGTTCCCCTCGTACGACGTGGCGATGCGGAACTCCCACCTCCCCGAGACCGACCGGCTCTTCCACGAGATGGTGGCGCTCTGTGACGGGATGCCGACCTTCACGGACCTGGACGTCGTGCGGGACGAGCAGATGTGCAAGGCCGCCGCGCGCCGGTTCCTGGAGCTGATCGGCACGCCGGGGGAGCTTCCGCCGCTGGACGAGGTGATCGCCGAGGGGTGCCACAGCCACGACCCCTCCGACGTGCAGGACTCGATCGGCATGGACGCGGTCCGCCGCGGGATCGGGATGTGGCGCCGGGGGTTCGACTTCGCCTTCACCGTCGAGGACCAGATCGCCGAGGGCGACCGCGTCTGCACCCGCTGGACCTGCGACGCCACCCACACCGGCGACTTCATGGGCCTCCAGCCCACCGGCATCGACGTCCGGATCACCGGCACGCTGATCCAGCGCTTCCGGGAGGACGGCAAGGTCGTCGAGGACTGGTGGCAGTACGACATGCTCGGGCTGATGGAGCGGCTCGGCGCGGTGGAGGAGTGACGGGAGACGCCGAGGCCCGGTGCCCCCGCGACGGGGGCACCGGGCCTCGGCGTTCGGCTACGGACCTCAGTGGGAGTGGCCGTGACCGTGGCCGTGGCCGTGGTCCGCCGGCTCCTCTTCCTTCTTCTCCACCACGAGGGTCTCGGTGGTGAGGAGGAGGGAGGCGATCGAGGCGGCGTTCTCCAGGGCGGAGCGCGTCACCTTCACCGGGTCGATGACGCCGGCCTTGACCAGGTCGCCGTACTCGCCGGTCGCGGCGTTGAAGCCCTGGCCCTTGTCGAGCTCCGCCACCTTGGAGGTGATGACGTAGCCCTCCAGGCCGGCGTTCTCGGCGATCCAGCGCAGCGGCTCGACGGCGGCGCGGCGGACGACCGCGACACCCGTGGCCTCGTCGCCGGTCTTGCCGAGGTTGTCCTCCAGGACCTTGACGGCGTGGACGAGCGCGGAGCCGCCACCGGAGACGATGCCCTCCTCGACCGCGGCGCGGGTCGCGGAGATGGCGTCCTCCAGACGGTGCTTCTTCTCCTTCAGCTCCACCTCGGTGGCGGCGCCGACCTTGATCACGCACACGCCGCCGGCCAGCTTCGCGAGGCGCTCCTGGAGCTTCTCGCGGTCCCAGTCGGAGTCGGTGGACTCGATCTCGGCCTTGATCTGGTTGACGCGGCCCTGCACCTCGGACGAGTCGCCGCCACCGTCGACGATGGTGGTGTCGTCCTTGGTGATGGTGACGCGGCGGGCGGTGCCGAGCACGTCCAGGCCGGCCTGGTCGAGCTTGAGGCCGACCTCCTCGGCGATGACGGTGGCACCGGTGAGGGTGGCGATGTCGCCGAGCATGGCCTTGCGGCGGTCGCCGAAGCCGGGGGCCTTGACGGCCACCGCGTTGAAGGTGCCGCGGATCTTGTTCACGACCAGGGTCGACAGGGCCTCGCCCTCGACGTCCTCGGCGATGATCAGGAGCGGCTTGCCGGCGCCGGCCTGGATGACCTTCTCCAGGATGGGCAGCAGGTCCTGGATCGAGGAGATCTTGCCCTGGTTGATCAGGATGTACGGGTCGTCGAGGACGGCCTCCATGCGCTCCTGGTCGGTCACCATGTACGGGGACAGGTAGCCCTTGTCGAAGGCCATGCCCTCGGTGAAGTCGAGCTCCAGGCCGAAGGTGTTGGACTCCTCGACGGTGATGACGCCGTCCTTGCCGACCTTGTCCATCGCCTCGGCGATGAGCTCGCCGACCTGCTGGTCCTGCGCGGAGAGCGCGGCGACGGCGGCGATGTCCGACTTGTCGTCGATCGGGCGCGCGGTGGCGAGGAGCTCCTCGGAGACGGCCTTGACGGCGGCGTCGATGCCCTTCTTCAGGGCGGCCGGGGAGGCGCCGGCGGCGACGTTGCGCAGACCCTCGCGGACCAGGGCCTGGGCGAGCACGGTGGCGGTGGTGGTGCCGTCACCCGCGATGTCGTTGGTCTTGGTCGCCACCTCCTTCACGAGCTGGGCGCCGAGGTTCTCGTACGGGTCCTCGATCTCGACCTCGCGGGCGATCGTGACACCGTCGTTGGTGATGGTGGGGGCGCCGAACTTCTTGTCGATGACGACGTTGCGGCCCTTGGGGCCGATCGTCACCTTCACCGTGTCGGCAAGCTTGTTGACGCCGCGCTCAAGGGCGCGACGGGCGTCCTCGTCGAACTTCAGGATCTTCGCCATGGGAGCGGTTCAGCCCTCTCGGAATCTGCTGGTGGAACGAACGGCGCCCCGGGGCGCCCGGGAAGGGGCCTCGGGGCGCAGCTCAAAGCCTTCTGGCCTGGGGTGACTTACTTCTCGACGATCGCGAGCACGTCGCGGGCCGAGAGGACGAGGTACTCCTCGCCGTTGTACTTCACCTCGGTGCCGCCGTACTTGCTGTAGAGCACGACATCGCCGGTCTTGACGTCGAGCGGCAGGCGCTCGCCGTTCTCGAAGCGACCCGGGCCGACGGCCAGGACGACGCCCTCCTGGGGCTTCTCCTTGGCGGTGTCCGGGATGACCAGGCCAGAGGCGGTGGTCTGCTCGGCGTCGAGCGGCTGGACCACGATGCGGTCCTCGAGCGGCTTGATGGCAACCTTGGAGCTGGTGGTCGTCACGATCCGACCTCCCCCTTCGGAGATCACGGGGTTGACTGTCTGAGGTGGCGAACCAGGTGGATCCGTCGTCGCGGGTGCCGGACCTGCCCGTCGCTGTGTTGGCACTCTCCGGTGGGGAGTGCCAGAGCCGAGACTATGGCCGCGATTAGCACTCGGTCAAGCGGAGTGCCAATTCATCGCTCCGTGGCGTGACCGGGGGCGCGGTCGTGCGGGGTTCCGGGGCCTTCCGGCAGCGCCTCCCCTCCCGGTCCGCGGTCCGCACGCCCGCCCGTTCGAACGGCTTTCCCTCCACCGTGACTCGTCCGACCCGCTCCCGCTCCTCCGTGGCCCGTCCGGCCCGCTCCCACTCCCCCGCGGCCCGTCCAACCCGCCTCCGCTCCCCCGTGGCCCGTCCGGCCCGCTCCCGCTCCCCCGGCGGCGCCGACGCCCGGGGCCCCACTCCCTCCGCCGCCCTCCGGCCGAGCCGTTCGATCGAGTCCACCGGGCCGGCCGGGGAAGCGCAGGCGGTGAGGGCCGGGAGGGCGAGCAGCGCCCCGGTCACGGCCAGGGCGGCGACGGCCCGGCGCCCGCGCCTCCCGGGTCTCACACGTAGTCCTCGAGCTTCGCGACCGCGTACCCCTTGGCCGTGATCACGTTCATCACGCGGCGGACCATGTCGGCCATGCTGCCCTTCCAGTCCTCCTCGCCCCGGAAGTGGGTGAGGACGATGTCGCCGGGGTGCAGGTCCCGGTCCCACTCGCGCCACTCCATGTGGTCGGGGAAGGCCTCGGCGGCCCACAGCGGGACGGCCTTGACGCCGCAGGACTTGGCCACGCGCAGGGTGTCGTCGTTGTAGTTGCCGTACGGCGGGCGGAAGAGTTCGGGCCGCTTGCCGTACTTCTTCTCGATGACGTCCTGCATGCCGCAGATCTCGCGCTTCTGCTGGTCGTACGAGAGTCCGGGCAGGTAGCGGTGGTGGAGGGTGTGGTTGTGGAGGGCGACCCCGCCCTTCCGCGACTTCTGCATCCGGGCGAAGTAGGCGTAGTCGTCGCTGACGACGTAGTCGCTGAGGAAGGCGCTGTAGGGGACGTCCAGCTCGTTCATCATCCGCAGCAGCTCGGGGTCCTTCTCCGAGCCGTCGTCGATCGTCAGGAAGACGATCTTCTCCTTGGTGGGCACGGTGGTGAAGACGGGCGGCATGCCCTCGCTCTTCGTCTCGAAGCCCTTGCGGGTGGTGATCCTCGGCTTGACGGCGGGCGGGGCGGGCGCTTCGAGCGGGGGCTTGGCGAGGCCCCACCTCTTGGCGGCGAGCGCGCGGGCGGCCTTCCGGAGGCGGAGCCTCTCGGCCTTCTGCGCCTGCGACTCGGGCGCGGCGGCGGCACCCCGCTTCGGGGCGGCCTGCTTCGGGCCCTGCTGCGGGGCCTGCTGGCCGGAGACGGGGGAGGGCGGTGCGGAGCGGTCCGGGCCGGCGCCGGAGCAGGCCGTGGCGGCGGAGGCGAGGGCGGCGACGACGAGCGCCGCTCCGAGCGTCCGGTGGGAGCGGCGCGCGCCTTTTCTCATCTTCTGTTCCTTTTGTCGTACGAGCTGCATGGCGCCGCATCCTGTCAGCGCGGCGGCTCCTTCCGGCCGCGACACCGCCGTACCCGGCCCACCGTCCCCCGGCCGGCCCACAGCTCCCCGGAGCCCGGAACCGACCGGCCCCCACAGCTCTCCGGAGCCGGAACAGGGCCCAGAATGGGACGGGTGACCGACCTCGCCTCCTTCGCCGCCCTGCTCGCCCCCGAGGGACAGACGCTCCTCGCCGCCCTGCGCGACTACGACCCCGCCCGGGAGCTGGCGGTCGCGTCCCGACTGCGCCGCGACCACCCCGCCGAGCTGGTCACGGCGGCGCTCGGCCAGGCGCGGCTGCGGCAGCGGGCGGTGGCGAAGTTCGGCGCGGAGGACGCGTACCGGATGTACTTCACGCCCCACGGCGTCGAGCAGTCGACCCGGGCCTCGGTCGGCGCGTACCGGGCCGGCCGGATGAAGGCGCTGGGCGTCCGGAGCGTGGCGGACCTGTGCTCGGGGATCGGCGGCGACGCGATCGCCCTGGCCCGCGCCGGGATCTCCGTCCTCGCCGTCGACCGCGACCCGCTCACCGCCGAGGCGGTCCGCGCCAACGCCGGGGCGCTCGGCCTGTCGGACCTGATCGAGGTCCGGTGCGCGGACGTGACGGAGATCGACACGAGCCTGTACGACGCGGTCTTCGTCGACCCCGCCCGGCGCGGCGGCCGGGGCAGGATCTTCGACCCCGAGGCGTACTCCCCGCCGCTCTCCTGGGCGGTCGAGGCGGCCCGGAAGGCCCCGCACGCGGCCCTGAAGGTGGCGCCGGGCATCCCGCACGAGGCCGTCCCGGCGGAGGCCGGGGCGGAGTGGATCTCGGACGGCGGGGACGTGAAGGAGGCCGTGCTGTGGTTCGGTACGGAGCCGGGCGCGCGCCGGGCCACGCTGCTGCCCTCCGGGGCGACCCTCGCCGGGCGCGGGCTGCCCGACCCGGCGGTCCGGCCGGTGGGCCGCTACCTGTACGAGCCGGACGGCGCGGTCATCCGCGCGCACCTGGTGGCCGAGGTGGCCGAGGAGCTGGACGGCGGTCTGGTCGACGAGACGATCGCGTACGTGACGTCGGACGCCCTGGTCCCGACCCCGTACGCCGCCGCGTACGAGATCACCGACGAACTCCCCTTCAACCTGAAGAAGTTGAAGGCGCTGCTGCGGGAGCGGGAGGTCGGCACCCTGACCGTGAAGAAGCGGGGCTCGGCGGTCGAGCCGGAGGAGATCCGCCGCAAGGTGAGGCCGAAGGGCCCGAACGCGGCGACGGTGCTGCTCACTCGGGTCGCGGGCGCCCCGACGATGCTGATCGGGCGACCCGTCCGGCCGGGTGGGGGCGGGTGAGCCCGCCTCCCCACGAGGGCTCCGCCCCGGCGCGGCTCAGAGGCTGTCGAACGGAGGGATGATCCGTACGACCACGATCAGCCGGGCCCTCGGCGCCGCGAGGAAGTAGAACCACCCGCCGGCCGCGTCCATGCGCCGCAGCCCTCCCGGCTTCGGCCCTTCGCCGAGATCGCCGACGTCCACGCCCATCCCGGCGAGGTCCACCAACTGGGACGTCAGGCGTTCGACCTCCGCGACCACCGGTGCGGGAACGCCTCCGGCGACGTGTGCGGCGTCGGGGTCGTACTCCCAGCGCCAGCGCTCACTCACCGCCGGTCCTCGACAGCGCGTCCCGGGCGTCGTCGAGCAGGCGGCCCAGCCGGGCCGCGGCATCCCTCACCTGGTCCGCGTCGCCGGTCCCGACGACGGCTTCGAGCTCCCGGAACCGTGCCGCCAACCGGGGCTGGCGCTGGATGTGGACGTACACGGCCCAGTGCGCGGTGAAGCGGCGCAGCGGCGCGAGGTCCGATCCGAGGCGGGCCTGGTCCGCCGCCTGGTCCAGCTCGCGGGTGAAGGCGGGCAGGGCCGCCGGAGCGATCTGCGCCACCGCCTGCCGCAGGGCCGTGACGGTCGACGGAGGCTGCGGGATCAGCGGCTGGTCGGGGACGGCGGCGGTCATGTGTTCTCCCGTGCCTGGAGGGTGAACCGTACGGCAAGCCTAGCGAGCGGAAACCCGAAGCCGTCACCTGATCCGGTGACGTCAGACGTAGTCCTCCAACCGCGCCACCGTGAAGCCCTGTTCCTGGATGCGGCGGAGCATCGTGGCCGTCATCTCGGTCATCGTGCGGCCCTTGAGTTCGGACGGGCCGCGGAAGTGGGCCAGGACGATGTCGCCGGGGTGGAGCTTCCGGTCGCCGCGCTGGTACTGCATGTTCTTGATCTGCATGGACTCGCGCCACAGCACGATCGCGTCCACCCCGCAGGTCCCGGCCGCCGCGCGCGTGGCCTCGTTCCAGTTGCCGTAGGGCGGGCGGAAGAGGCGCGGGGCCGTGCCGTACCGCCGCTTCAGCTTCTCCTGCTGGCCGCAGATCTCCCGGCGCTGGGCCTCCGGGGAGAGGGTGCGCAGGTCGGGGTGGGTGAGGGTGTGGTTGGCGACGCCGTGGCCCTGGGCGACGAGCGGCGAGAAGTAGCCGTAGTCGGCGCGGATGGCGGCGTCGGTGAGGAACATCGTGAAGGGGACCCTGAGCTCCTTCATCATCGTGACGAACTCGGGGTCCTTCTCCGCCCCGTCGTCGATCGTGACGAAGACGATCTTCTCCCGGGTGGGGATCTCGCTGATGACCGGCACCGGCTCCCCCGGCCCGCGGACCACCGGCTTCACCGTCGGCGGCGCGGGCGGGGCCGCGAAGGGCTTCAGGCCCCACTTCCGGTACGCGGCGGCCGACGCCGGGGCGCCCGGCGCCCCGCTCCCGGCGGCGGACCCGGAGGGGGACGGGGCCGGCGCGGACGACGTCGGCGGGGCGGGCGCGGGGGCGGCGGCGGGGCGCTCCGCCGTGCAGCCGGTCACCAGGAGGGCCGCGGCGGTCAGCGCCGCCCGGAGCGCGATCGTCTTCTTCACGCGCCGGGAGATGCCCGTACGGCCCGAAAGGTTGCCCGAAGGGCGTACGTGTGACCGACGAGACTCCCGGTCGTGCGGCTACTCGACCGCCTCGAACCGCCAGCGGTGGACCGGCCGGGTGATCAGCTCCGCGTCCGGCTCCGGCAGCTCCGGCAGCTCCGCGTCGAAGGTCTTCGCCTCCCACCAGGTGAGGACGAGGACCCGGTCCTGGGGCGCGCGGAAGACCTCCCGGCGCTCCGGCTCGTACGCGAGGACCCGGGCCCGCTCCCGGGCCCACTCCAGGAGCTCGGGGCCCCGCCCCTGCGCGGCCCGCGCCTCCCACATGAGGGTGAGCCTCACGAGTACAGGTTCTCCTTGCTGACCTCGTGCACGTGGTCGTGGTCGTGCGTGTGCGCGTGGGCGCCCGGCACGTGCGGGTCCGTCACCGGCAGCGAGGAGTCCGCCGACAGCTCCAGGTCGGAGGCGGCCCGGCCCCGGGAGACCATCTCGGAGCCGAGGGCCGCGACCATCGCGCCGTTGTCCGTGCACAGGCCGGGCCGGGGCACCCGCAGCCGGATCCCGGCCCGCTCGCAGCGCTCCTGGGCGAGGGCCCGCAGGCGCGAGTTCGCGGCCACGCCGCCGCCGATCATCAGGTGGTCGACGCCCTCGTCCTTGCAGGCCCGGACGGCCTTGCGGGTGAGCACGTCCACGACCGCCTCCTGGAAGGACGCGGCCACGTCCCGCACCGGCACCTCCTCGCCGGCCGCCTTCTTCGCCTCGATCCAGCGGGCCACGGCGGTCTTGAGGCCGGAGAAGGAGAAGTCGTACGCCGGGTCCTTGGCGCCGCTCAGGCCGCGCGGGAAGGCGATGGCCTTCGGGTCGCCCTCCCTGGCGAGCCGGTCGATGACCGGGCCGCCGGGGAAGCCGAGGTCGAGCACGCGGGCGATCTTGTCGAAGGCCTCGCCGGCCGCGTCGTCGATGGTGGCGCCCATCGGGCGCACGTCGGAGGTGATGTCGGTGGAGAGCAGCAGCGAGGAGTGCCCGCCGGAGACGAGCAGGGCCATCGTCGGCTCGGGCAGCCTGCCGTGCTCCAGTTGGTCGACGCAGATGTGCGAGGCCAGGTGGTTGACGCCGTAGAGCGGTTTGCCGAGGGCGTAGGCGTACGCCTTGGCCGCCGAGACGCCGACGAGCAGCGCGCCCGCCAGGCCGGGACCGGCGGTGACGGCGATGCCGTCGAGGTCCTTCGCGGAGATCCCGGCGGTCTTCAGGGCGCGCTCGATCGTCGGGACCATCGCCTCCAGGTGCGCGCGGGAGGCGATCTCGGGCACGACGCCGCCGAAGCGGGCGTGGGTGTCGACGCTGGAGGCGATCGCGTCCGCGAGGAGGGTGGTCCCGTGGACGATGCCGACGCCGGTCTCGTCGCAGGAGGTCTCGATGCCGAGCACCAGGGGTTCGTCAGCAGCCATCAGATATCGGTTCCGGTTCCTTGGACGGTCAGTCGCATCACGAGCGCGTCGACGTTTCCGGGCTGGTAGTAGCCGCGCCGGAAACCGATGGGCTCGAAGCCGAAGCGCTCGTAGAGCTTCTGGGCCCGGGTGTTGTCCACGCGCACTTCGAGCAGGACCTCGTCGCACTCGAAGGCGGTGGCGTGCTGGAGCAGGTCGGTGAGGAGGCGGGCGCCGAGCCCGGTCCCCCACTGGTCGCGGGCGACGGCGATGGTCTGCACGTCGCCGAGGCCGCCGGCGGCGGCGAGCCCGGCGTAGCCGACGAGCCGGCCGCCGGGGTCCTCGGCGACGACGTACCGGCGGGTGGCGCCCGGCCCCCGGGAGTGCGCGAGCTCGGACCAGAACATCCCGGCCGACCAGGCGTCCTCGGGGAACAGCTCGTCCTCGAGGGCGAGCACCGGTGCGATGTCCCACCAGCGCATCTCGCGCAGTTCCACGCCGCCGGTCACTTGGGCGTGACCACCTTGTAGTTCTTGGGCACCTGGGCGTCGGGGCGGCGCAGGTACATCGGCAGCGGGTCGAGGAAGCCCCCGGCCCCGCCACCCCCGGCCGTCAGCTTCTCCGCCGCGAGGGCGGCGAGCGCGGCGGCCGACTGGTGCTCGGGATCACGGGCGTCGGGGAAGGCCTCGGGGTAGAGGCGGGCGCCCGCGCCGACGACCGGGAGCCCGGCGAGGGCTTCGGCGACGTCGGCGGGCCGGTCGACGGCCGCGTCGGTCACGCGGGTGCGGGAGTCGGCGTACCGCGCCCAGTACACCTCCTTGCGGCGCGCGTCCGTGGCGACGGCGAAGGGCTCGTCGATCCCGGAGGCGTACGCGAGGCCGTCGAGGGTGCACAGGCCGTGCACGGGCACGCCGAGCGCGGACGAGAAGGCCGCGGCCGTGACGAGGCCGACGCGCAGACCGGTGTACGGACCGGGGCCGACGCCGACGACCACGCCGGTGACCGCGTCGAGCTTCAGCCCGGCCTCGGCGAGGACCCGGTCGACGGCGGGCAGCAGCAGCTCCCCGTGGCGGCGGGCGTCGACCTGGCTCGACGAGGCGACGACGGCCTCGCCGTCGTGGAGGGCGACGGTGACGGCGGGGGTGGCGGTATCCATGGCGAGCAACAGCACGCGAACAGCCTACGGCTCCCGGGCACGCTGCCCCGACCCCCGGGGCGGCGGCTGCTACCGTCACCCTCGATACGTTCGTACGAGAGGTGGGCACGGTGGCACGGAGCAGCTCGGGATTCGTGGCCGGGCTCACGGCGGCGGCGGTCGCCGCGGTCTGTTTCCTCGCCTACCAGGCCTCGGCGAACGTTCCCGCCGACCTCTCGGCCAAGCCGGGGGCCACGGCCACGGCGACCCCCTCGACCTCCCCGAGCGGCGGCCCGGAGCAGCCGGTCCGCGACCCCCTCGCCGTCCCGGCGGACTCGGGCACCGGGGAGCGGGTCGTGTACGGCCTGGCCGACCGCCGGGTGTGGCTGGTGAACGGCGCCGGCAAGGCCACCCGCACGTTCGCGGTGATGCCGAGCACGGTGTCCCCGCCGCCCGGCGCGTACGCGGTGACCTCGCGGTCGGGCACGGTGCGCGGCTCGGACGGGATGCAGATCGAGCACGTGGTGCGGTTCGCGACGGCCCAGGACGTGGCGATCGGCTTCAGCGCGGCGGTGGACGGCTCGATGCCGGAGCCGGACCCGACGAGGAAGACCGGCGGCGTCCGCATGAAGCGGGCCGACGGGAACGCGCTGTGGTCGTTCGCGGTGATCGGCACGAAGGTCGTCGTCGTCTCCTGAGCCCGCGCGGCCCGGACAGGCCCTAGGCGGCCTCGTCCTCCACCCGCCCGTACCGGTCGTACGTGACGTCCCGCTCCCGCGCGTCGTCCTCGGCGTTCTCGGTCTGCGGCCCCGGCGGGGTGGAGAGCGTGCGGGCGGCCACGCAGGACGCCAGCAGCTCACTCATCGTGACGTGCTCCCGACCGGGTTCCGCGCGCTCCGGCGTCGCCATGCCTGCCTCCCGTAGGTTAGGTACACCTAACCAGCTCGTGCGTCCATGGGACCACGGCTCGTACGACCCACGCAACACTTTGCCGACACGTTGTCGGAACATACGTGGGGGCGGCGGGGCGGGAGGGGCGGGCGGGAGGGATTCAGAGCGCGCCCAGGTCCTCCCCCGCCCAGCGCTCCCCGACGCCGCGCAGCAGGACCGTGCGCCGGTCGTCGTCGGTGTCGCCGGTGACGCGGTGGATCAGGACGTGCAGCCGGTCGTCGGTCAGCTCCTCGACCTTGCCGTCGCCCCACTCGACGACCACGACGGACTCGGGCAGCGAGACGTCCAGGTCCAGGTCCTCCATCTCGTCGAGCCCGCCCCCGAGGCGGTACGCGTCGACGTGCACCAGGGCCGGGCCGCCCACCAGGGACGGGTGGACGCGGGCGATGACGAAGGTCGGGGAGGTGACGGCGCCGCGCACCCCGAGCCCCTCGCCGAGGCCGCGGGTGAGGGTGGTCTTCCCGGCGCCGAGCTCGCCGGTGAGCATGACGAGGTCGCCGGGGCGCAGGACCTTCGCGAGCCGGAGGCCCAGTTCCTGCATCCGCTCCGGGGAGCCGACGGAGAGGGTCGCCTCGGAGACGGGCGTGGCGTCGCCGGGCACGGGGGGTACGGACGGGTGCGCTGCTTCCATGCCGCCAATCTAGCTTTTGCCGGGGTCCGTCCTCGCCGCCGTCGGCTCCGGCACGGCCCCGGCCCGTACGAGCAGGTCGGCGAGGCGGTCGGTGACGGCCTCCGGGTGCTCCAGCATCACCAGGTGGCCCCCGTCCGGGACGATCACCAGCTCGGCCTCGGGGAGCAGGGTGGCGATGGCCTCGGTGTGGGAGGTGGGGGTGACGAGGTCGTGGTCCCCGGCGAGCGCGAGCACCGGCAGGTCGCGGAGGGCGGGCAGCGAGGCGGACTTGTCGTGCTCGGCGAAGGCCGGATAGAAGGCGGCGACCACGTCGATGGGGGTGGACTCGATCATCCGCTCGGCGAAGCGGGCGACGGCCGGGTCCACGTCCTTCGAGGCGAACGAGTACTTCTTGACGAGCCCGGCGAAGAGGTCGGCCGTCGCCCGGCGCCCGCGCTCGACCAGCTCCGCCTGCGCGCCGAGCGTCCGCAGGACCCCCGGCAGGATCCGCCGGACGGCGTTGACGCCGATGACGGGCAGGCCGTACGTGACCTCGTTCAGCTTTCCGGCGGAGGTGCCGACGAAGGCGACGCCGGCGACACGGTCGCGCATCAGCTCGGGGTACAGCTCGGCGAACGCCATCACCGTCATGCCGCCCATGGAGTGCCCGACCAGGACGAGGGGGCCCTCGGGGGCGGCGACGTCGACGACGGCCCGGAGGTCGCGGCCGAGCTGTTCGATGGAGACGGGGACGGCGTCGGGACCGGCCTGGGAGACGCCCCGGCCCGAACGCCCGTGGCTGCGCTGGTCCCAGTACACGGTCCGCACGAGACCGCGCAGGGCGGCGCGCTGGAAGTGCCAGGAGTCCTGGTTGAGGCAGTAGCCGTGGCTGAAGACGACGGTGACGGGGGCGGGGCGGCGGCTCCCGAAGAGCCGCCGGAGCCGGGCGCCCGAGGGATCCGGCTCGGCTTCGCCGACCTCGTCCACCTCGTAGTGGAGGACGGTCCCGTCGTCGGCGAGGGCGCGGCCGGGGGTGCCGCGCAGGCCGCCGTAGGGGCCGGTGGCGTCCAGGGCGAGCCGGGCCTTCTGGCGTACGGAACGGCCCACCGTGAGCCGCTCGACGGCGACTCCGGCGGCGGCCCCGGCCGCCAGGACGCCCAGCGCGGCGCCCGCGAACCCGGCGCGGCGCCAGGCGCCGCCGCTACTGGTCTCCCCCACGGGCGCTCCTCCTCATTCGCCCGGGTAGACGCGCGGGACGCGCGCGCCGATCCGGGTGACGATCTCGTACGCGATGGTGTCGGCGGCCACGGCCCAGTCCTCGGCGGTCGGTTCGCCCCGGTCGCCGGGGCCGAAGAGCACGGCCTCGGTGCCGGGTTCGGGCGTCTCCCCGCCGAGGTCGAGGACGAACTGGTCCATGGCGACGCGGCCGGCGATCGTGCGGACGGTGTCCCCGACGAGGACGGGGCCGCGGCCGGAGGCGTGCCGGGGGACTCCGTCGGCGTATCCGACGGGCACGAGCCCGAGGGTGGTCTCGCCGCCGGTGACGTAGTGGTGCCCGTAGCTGACGCCGTGTCCGGCGGGGACCTGCTTGACGAGCGCGACGCTCGCCTTGAGCGACATGACGGGCCGCAGGCCGAGTTCGGCGGCGGTGCCGAGTTCGGGGCTGGGCGAGATGCCGTAGACGGCGATGCCGGGCCGGACGAGGTCGAAGTGGGCCTCGGGGAGGGTGAGGGTGGCCGGCGAGTTGGCGATGTGCCGGACCTCGGGCTCGACCCCGGCCTTCTCGGCGTAGTCGAGCATCGAGCGGAAGACGTCGAGCTGGGCCGCGACGGAGGGGTGGTGGGGCTCGTCGGCGCAGGCGAAGTGCGACCAGAGGCCGGTGACCCGGAGGAGCCCCTCGGCCTCGGCCTTCAGCGCCTCCCCGACCAACTCGGGCCAGTCGGCGGGCTGGCAGCCGTTGCGGCCGAGCCCGGTGTCGGCCTTGAGCTGGACGCGCGCGCGCTTCCCGGTGGCGCGGGCGGCCGCGACGACCTCCCGCAGGGCCCACATGCCGCTCACCGACATGTCGAGCCCGGCCTCGATGCCCTCGTCCCAGGGGTCGCCGGGGGTCCAGAGCCAGCACATGAGGGGAACGTCGGTGATTCCGGCGGCCCGCAGCGCGAGCGCCTCGTGCGGGGTGGCCGTGCCGAGCCAGTCCGCCCCCGCCTCCAGGGCGGCCCGGGCACAGCGCAGGGCGCCGTGTCCGTACGCGTCGGCCTTGACCACGGCCATGATCCGGACGTGGGGGGCGACGCGGGCGCGCAGCGTGCGGACGTTCGCACGCAGCGCGCCGAGGTCGATCTCGGCGCGGGCTCTGCGGGGCGGCGGTGTCTCAGTCATCGCGCCCAGTCTCTCAGGTGCGGCCCCCGGCGCCGCTTTCCCGGGCTGTAGCGCCGATCACCCTTACGGGCGACCGCCCCGAGGGCCCTCCCCGTCCCGGGCCGTCCTACGACGGGTCCCGCACGTCCCTCCAGGCCCCTTGCAGGGCTCCCGCCACCTCCGTCGCCGTCACCGGGGCCGTCCCCGAGGAGGCGCGGCGGGCGGCGAGGCCGTGGAGGTAGGCGGCGCAGGAGGCCGCGTCGACGGGCGGGAGGCCCGCCGCGAGCAGCGAGCCCGCCAGGCCGGAGAGGACGTCGCCGCTCCCGGCGGTGGCGAGCCAGGAGGTCCCGGTCGGGTTCACCCGTACGGGGCCGGTGCCGCCGTGCACGAGCGTCGTGGAGCCCTTCAGGAGGACCGTCGCCCCGAAGCGGGCCGACAGTTCGCGGACGGCCGCGAGCCGGCCCGCCTCGACCTCCTCCCGCGGGGCGGAGAGCAGCGCCGCCGCCTCGCCCGCGTGCGGGGTGAGGACGGTGGGCGCGCTCCGGCCCCGTACGGCCGCCGGGTCCAACCCCCGCAGCCCGTCCGCGTCGACGAGGACGGGCACGTCGGAGGCGAGGACGTCCGCGACCGCCTCCCGCGCCCCGGGTTCCTCGCCGAGGCCCGGCCCGACGACCCAGGCCTGGACCCGTCCGGCCTTCTGCGGCGGCCCGGTGTGCACGAGGGTCTCGGGGTGCGCGGCGAGCACCGCGTCCCCGCCGGCCCCGACGTACCGCACGGCTCCCGCCCCGCCCCGCAGCGCCCCGGTCACGGCGAGGACGGCTGCGCCGGGGTAGCGGGCGGAGCCGGCGACGACGCCGACGACCCCGCGCCGGTACTTGTCGCTCTCGGCGCCCGGCACCGGCAGCAGCCTCGCCACGTCCTCGTGCTGGAGCGCCTCCAGGTCCGGCACCCCCGGCAGGACCGCGCCGAGCCCGATCTCCACGAGCCGCAGCACGCCCGCGTACGCGTGCGCCGGGTCGACGAGCAGTCCCGGCTTGTACGTGCCGAAGGTGACCGTCACGTCGGCCCGCAGCGCCTCCCCGGCGACCTCTCCGGTGTCGGCGTCGACGCCGCTGGGCAGGTCGACGGCGACGACGACGGCGTCGGAGCCGCGCGCGGCCCGGGCGACGGGCACGGCGTCGGGCCGCAGGCCGCCGCGCCCGCCGATGCCGGTGATCCCGTCGAGGACGAGGTCGGCCCCGGCGAGGGGTTCGAAGGGGTCGTCCGCGATGCGTCCGCCCGCCGCCCGGAACGCCGCGAGGCCGCCCTCGTGGGCGCGCGTGCCGAGCAGCACGGCGGTCACGCCCGCGCCGCGCCGGGCGAGCCGGGCCCCGGCGTACAGGGCGTCGCCGCCGTTGTCGCCGGTCCCGACGAGGAGGACGACCCGGGCCCCGTACACCCGTCCCTTCCCGAGCAACGAGCAGCAGGCGGCGGCGAGTCCGGCGGCGGCCCTGCCCATGAGGGCGCCCTCCGGGAGGCGGGCCATGAGGGCGGCCTCGGCGGCCCGGACGGTCTCCACGCGGTAAGCGGTACGCATGTCCAGCAGTCTGCCGCAGGCGGCGGAGGGCCGCCCGGAGGAGGCCCGTCCGGAGAGGGGCCGGCCGGAGACGGGTTGACATCGTCCGCCGTTCAACTTAGCTTAGGCTTACCTAAGTAAGTCGGAGGACGTCACACCACTCCGCACGCGCGCGGTACACGCATCCCGTCGCCGGCCCTGGCAGCCGCGCGCCACACGTCCCGGGGCCCGGCCGTTTCCGAACGGCCGGGCCCCGGGGCGTACCGCTCACCCCTCCGCGACCACCACCGCCGACGCCACCCCCGCGTCGTGGCTCAGCGACACGTGCCAGTGCCTCACGCCCAGCTCCGCCGCCCGGGCCTCCACCGTCCCCCGCACCCGCAGGCGCGGCCGCCCGGTCTCCTCGACGTACACCTCCGCGTCCGTCCACAGCAGTCCGGCCGGCGCGCCGAGCGCCTTCGCGACGGCCTCCTTCGCCGCGAACCGCACGGCGAGCGAGGCGACCCCGCGCCGCTCGCCGCTCGGGAGCAGCAGCTCGTCCTCGACGAAGAGCCGGTCGAGCAGCCCCGGCGTCCGCTCGATCGACGCGGCGAACCGGTCGATCTCCGCCACGTCGATCCCCACCCCGATGATCATGTCCCGCTCACTCCCCTGTCCCGCTCACTTCACGACCCCGTCACTTCACGGCCCCGCCACTCCACGACCCCCGTCACTCCACGGTCACGGACTTGGCCAGGTTGCGCGGCTGGTCGACCTCGTTGCCCCGCGCGGTGGCGAGCTCGCAGGCGAAGACCTGGAGCGGCACCGTGGAGACCAGCGGCTGGAGCAGCGTAGGCGTGGCGGGGATCCGGACGAGGTGGTCGGCGTACGGGACGACCGTCTCGTCCCCCTCCTCCGCGATCACGATCGTGCGGGCGCCGCGCGCCCTGATCTCCTGGATGTTGGAGACGATCTTGTCGTGGAGGACCGAGCGCCCCTCGGGCGAGGGCACCACGACCACGACCGGCAGGTCCTCCTCGATCAGGGCGATCGGCCCGTGCTTCAGCTCGCCCGCCGCGAAGCCCTCGGCGTGCATGTACGCCAGCTCCTTGAGCTTCAGGGCGCCCTCCAGGGCCACCGGGTGGCCGACGTGCCGGCCGAGGAAGAGGACGGTGTCCTTGTGGGCGAGGGAGCGGGCGAGCTCGCGCACCGGCTCCATCGTCTCCAGGACGCGCTCGACCTCCTCGCCGATGCGGGCGAGCTCGCGCACCACGGCGAGGACCTCGTCGCCCCACTGGGTGCCGCGCACCCGGCCGAGGTGGAGCGCGAGCAGGTAGCAGGCGACGAGCTGGGTCAGGAAGGCCTTGGTGGAGGCGACGGCGACCTCGGGGCCCGCGTGCGTGTAGAGCACGGCGTCGGACTCGCGCGGGATGGTGGAGCCGTTGGTGTTGCAGACGGCGAGGACCTTCGCGCCCTGCTCGCGCGCGTGCCGCAGCGCCATCAGCGTGTCCATGGTCTCGCCGGACTGGGAGATCGCGATCACCAGGGTGCGCGGGCCGAGGATCGGGTCCCGGTAGCGGAACTCGCTGGCCAGCTCGACCTCGCAGGGGACGCGGGCCCAGTGCTCGATGGCGTACTTGGCGATGAGACCGGCGTGGAAGGCGGTGCCGCACGCGACGACGACGACCTTGTCGGCCTCGCGGAGCACGGTGTCCGGGATGCGCACCTCGTCGAGGGTGAGCCGTCCGGAGGCGTCGATCCGGCCGAGGAGGGTGTCGGCGACGGCCTTGGGCTGCTCGGCGATCTCCTTGAGCATGAAGTGGTCGTAGCCGCCCTTCTCGGCGGCGGAGGCGTCCCAGTCGACGTGGTAGGCCCGCACGTCGGCGGGCACCCCGTCGAAGCCGGTGACGGTGACGCCGTCCCGGGTCAGCTCGACGACCTGGTCCTGGCCCAGCTCGATCGCGGAGCGGGTGTGGGCGATGAAGGCGGAGACGTCGGAGGCGAGGAAGTGCTCGCCCTCGCCGACGCCGACGACGAGCGGGGAGTTGCGGCGGGCGCCGACGACGACGTCCGGCTGGTCGGCGTGCACGGCGACCAGGGTGAACGCCCCGTCGAGCCGCCGGCACACCAGGCGCATGGACTCGGCCAGGTCCCCGGTGGAGGAGAACTCCTCGGCGAGCAGGTGCGCGACGACCTCGGTGTCCGTCTCGGAGGCCAGGGCGTGGCCGCGCTCCGCCAGCTCCCCGCGCAGGGCGGCGAAGTTCTCGATGATGCCGTTGTGGACGACGGCGACCCGCCCGGCGTTGTCCAGGTGCGGGTGCGCGTTGGCGTCGGTCGGGCCGCCGTGGGTGGCCCAGCGGGTGTGCCCGATCCCCACGGAGCCGCCGGGCAGCGGCCGTTCGGCCAGCTCCTTGTCCAGGTTGACGAGCTTGCCCGCCCGCTTGGCCGCGGCGAGTCCCCCGTCGGAGAGCACCGCGACACCGGCCGAGTCGTAGCCCCGGTATTCGAGCCGCTTGAGGCCCGCGACCACCACATCAAGCGCCGACTGACCGCCGACGTATCCCACGATTCCGCACATGTCGGAAGACTACGGCGGAATCCGCCCCACCGGACGGAGCCGACACGGCGTCCGTCCGGTGGGGGCGGGGCCCGCCGGGATCAGCCCAGCTTCTTGGCCTGCGCGTCGATGACGGCCTTCGGGAACTCCTTGACCCCGCCGGGGACGAAGCTGACGGTCGAGAAGGACGCGAGCGTGTTGCCCTGGCGGAAGACGACGAGCTTGCTGACGAACGCCTCGCCCTCCAGGTCGCTGGTGAGGGTGAAGGCGGCCGCCTCCTCACCGGCGGTGAAGCTCTCCGTGACGACCTTCCGGACCTTGGTCTTCTCCGCCTTGTGGGTCACCGTGAAGCCACCGGCGCACTCGGCACCGGCCTTCTTCACCGAGGCGAGGGCCTCCTGGGCGCCCTGCCCCTCGTACGCGCCGAGGGTCACCGCGCTCATCTGGGAGCCGAGCGCCCCGAGCAGCGCGTCCTCCGGCGCGGCCGTGGCGTCCTTCTTCGGCACCTCGATCACCTGGCGCTCGGCCGTCGCGGCGGGCGAGCCGGGCGAGATGAAGGACATCGCGTGGGCGATCGGGGCGCAGGACGCCTTGTCGGTGGTGACCTCGGCGGCCGGCACGACGTCCCCGGCACCGGCCTTCTGGACCTGGTGGCCCTTGAGGTCGGCCTTCTCGACGATCGCCTTCTCCAGCTCGGCGTCGGAGAGCGTCCTGGCGGCCGGAGCGGCGGAGGCGCTGGTGGCGGAGGCGCTCGGCGCCGCGGAGCCCTTGCCGGAGTCACCGGCCTCGCCGCTGCTGCAGGCGGTGCCGAGCAGGGCGAGCGAGACGGCGGTGGTGGCGAAGGCGACGGTGCGGATGGACGTACGCATGCGTGGTGACTCTCTGCTTCTCTTCGTGCCGCCGGACGGCGGCTCCCCCCGCGTGAGACTTCAGATGCACGCGGCAGGGACATGATCGCCCAGGGCCGCGAGCGGGACCAACCCCTTTGCCGCGTGACCGACCCCACCACCCACGGCCGGCCCCGACCCCCGACAATGGCGGTGTGATCACTTCGCCGCCACGAAGCACGGGCGGGGTCGGCTCCACGGGCCGCCGCCCCTCCGAGCCGACCCCGTACGTCGACCTCACCCGGGCCGAGTGGAGCGCCCTGCGCGACAAGACGCCGCTGCCCCTCACCGCCGAGGAGGTCGAGCGGCTCCGCGGCTTCGGGGACGTCATCGACCTCGACGAGGTGCGGGACGTCTACCTGCCGCTGTCCCGTCTGCTCAACCTGTACGTGCAGGCCACCAGCGGTCTGCGCGGCGCCCTGAACACCTTCCTCGGCGAGAGCGCCGAGCAGCGCGGCACCCCCTTCGTCATAGGGGTCGCCGGCTCGGTCGCCGTCGGCAAGTCCACCGTCTCCCGCCTCCTCCAGGCACTCCTGGCCCGCTGGCCGGAGCACCCGCGCGTGGAGCTGGTGACCACGGACGCCTTCCTCTACCCGATGGAGGAGCTGAGGGCGCGCGGCCTGATGTCCCGCAAGGGCTTCCCCGAGTCGTACGACCGCCGGGCCCTGACCCGGTTCGTCGCGGACGTCAAGGCGGGCAAGGACGAGGTCACGGCCCCGGTCTACTCCCACCTGATCTACGACCGGGTGCCCGGCGAGCGGCTCGTGGTGCGCCGCCCGGACATCCTGATCGTGGAGGGCCTGAACGTCCTCCAGCCGGCCCTGCCCGGCAAGGACGGCCGGACCCGCGTCGGCCTCGCCGACTACTTCGACTTCTCGGTGTACGTGGACGCGCGCCCGGAGGACATCGAGCGCTGGTACCTGAACCGCTTCCGCAAGCTGCGCGACACCGCGTTCCAGGACCCCTCCTCGTACTTCCGCCGCTACACCCAGGTCTCCGAGGAGGAGGCCTTCGACTACGCCCGCACCATGTGGCGGACCATCAACAAGGTGAACCTGCTGGAGAACGTGGCGCCCACGCGCGGCCGGGCGACCCTCGTCGTCCGCAAGGGACCCGACCACAAGGTGCAGAAGCTGAGCCTCCGTAAGCTCTGAGGATGCTGCATCTGCGGATGATCGTGCCGCCCGACCGCACCCGGGCCGCCGTCGACCTGATCGAGTCGACCGTCGGGACCGCCCATCTGGTGGTCCTGCCCGGCGCGGCCCGCGACCCGGCCGGGGACCTGGTGCTGTGCGACGTGGCCCGCGAGGCGGGCGACGAGCTCCTCGGCGAGCTGCGCGGCATCGGCGTCGACCGGGACGGTTCGATCGCCGTCCAGGACATCGCCCTGTCGCTGTCCGAGCGGGCCGACGCGGCCGAGCGGGAGGCCCCGGGCGAGGCCGCCGACGCGGTGCTCTGGGAACAGCTCACGGAGGCGACGCACGAGGAGTCGACGCTCTCGGTCACGTACTGCGCGTTCATGGTCCTGGCCACGGCGATCGCGGCCTGCGGCGTCGTCCTGGACAACGCGATCCTCATCGTCGGCGCCATGGCCGTCGGCCCGGAGTTCGGCCCGCTCGCCGGGATCTGTACGGCGGTGGTGCGGCGCGCCCCGAGGCTGGCCGCGCGCTCGCTGATCGCGCTGCTCGTCGGCTTCGCGGCGGCGATCGCGATGACGACGCTGTTCAGCCTGGCGATGGACGCGCTCGACCTGTTCAGCCGGGCCCAGTTGGACGCGGAGCGGCCCAACACCCGCTTCATCTGGCAGCCCGACCCGTTCTCCTTCGTCGTGGCGCTGCTCGCGGGCGCGGCGGGCACCCTCTCCCTGACCTCCGCGAAGTCGGGGGCCCTGGTGGGCGTGGCGATCTCGGTGACGACGGTCCCGGCGGGCGCGAACGCGGCGGTGGCGCTCGCCTACGGCGACCTGGGCCAGATGTGGGGATCGGTCGAGCAGTTGGCGCTCAACCTCTTCGGCATCGTCCTCGCCGGGACGGCGACGCTGTACGCGCAGCGGGCCCTGTGGGACACCCAGCGCGGCCGCTGGCGCCGCCGGGCGGGAAAGAACCGCTGAGGAGTCCTTGCGGGAGGTCCCGTACGGGAGACGGGGTACGCGGAGGGCCCCGCCGCGCCGGTGTCCGGTGCGGCGGGGCCCTCCCGCACGACGGTGCCTCGGGAAGGCTAGCCGAGCGCGGACTTCACGACGTCCGCGAGGCGCTGCGCGACCGACCGGGCCTGCTCGATGTCGGCGGCCTCGACCATGACGCGGACCAGCGGCTCGGTGCCCGAGGAGCGGAGCAGCACCCGGCCGGTGGTGCCGAGCTCGCGCTCGGCCTCGGCGACGGCGGTGGCCAGCTCGGCGGAGGTGGTGACGCGCGACTTGTCGACGTCCTTCACGTTGATCAGGACCTGCGGCAGCCGCTCCATCACCCCGGCGAGGTCCGCGAGGGACTTGCCGGTGGCGGCGACCCGGGCGGCCAGCATGAGGCCGGTGAGGGTGCCGTCGCCGGTGGTGGCGTGGTCGAGCACGATGACGTGGCCCGACTGCTCGCCGCCGAGCGCGTAGCCGTGCTCCTTCATGGACTCCAGGACGTAGCGGTCGCCGACCGCCGTCTGGACGAGGTTCAGGCCCTCGCGCTCCATGGCGAGCTTGAAGCCCAGGTTGGACATGACGGTCGCGACGACCGTGTCGCCACGCAGGGTGCCGGCCTCGCGCATGGCGAGGGCGAGCACGGCGAGGATCTGGTCGCCGTCGACCTCGTCGCCCGCCGCGTCCACGGCCAGGCAGCGGTCGGCGTCGCCGTCGTGCGCGATGCCCAGGTCGGCGCCGTGCTCGACCACGGCGGCCCGCAGCAGGCCGAGGTGGGTGGAGCCGCAGCCGTCGTTGATGTTGAGTCCGTCGGGCCGGGCGCCGATGGTGACCACCTCGGCGCCGGCCCGGGCGAAGGCCTCGGGCGAGACGCGGGAGGCGGCGCCGTGGGCCTCGTCGAGGACGACCTTCAGGCCGTCGAGCCGGTTGGGGAGGACCGCGACGAGGTGGGCGACGTACGTGTCGAAGCCCTCGTCGTAGTCGCGGACGCGGCCGACGCCGGCCCCGGTCGGGCGGTCCCAGGGGGCGCCGGTGCGGTGCTCCTCGTACACGGCTTCGATCCTGTCCTCCAGTTCGTCGGCCAGCTTGTGGCCGCCGCGCGCGAAGAACTTGACGCCGTTGTCGGGCATGGCGTTGTGGCTCGCGGAGAGCATCACGCCGAGGTCGGCGCCGAGGACGCCGGTGAGGTGGGCCACGGCCGGGGTCGGCAGGACGCCGACGCGCAGCACGTCGACGCCGGCGCTGGCGAGGCCGGCCACGACGGCGGCCTCCAGGAACTCTCCGGACGCGCGCGGGTCACGCCCGACCACCGCGGTCGGCCGGTGCCCCTCGAAGGTGCCCGCCTCGGCGAGCACGTGCGCCGCCGCGACGGACAGACCGAGCGCCAGCTCCGCCGTCAGGTCCGCGTTGGCGACGCCGCGTACGCCGTCCGTGCCGAAGAGTCGTCCCACAGCTTTCCTCCGAAAATGCGTGCCCAGGGTTATGGAAGAGCGTATGAAAAAACGTACGCCCCGACGGCACGGGCAGTGCCGCCGGGGCGTACGAGATGCAGACCGAGCAGGCGATTAACGCTTGCTGTACTGCGGAGCCTTGCGGGCCTTCTTGAGACCGGCCTTCTTGCGCTCGACCGCACGGTCGTCGCGGGAGAGGAAGCCGGCCTTCTTCAGCGCCGGGCGGTTGTTCTCGACGTCCGCCTCGTTCAGCGCACGGGCCACGCCGAGGCGCAGGGCGCCGGCCTGACCGGAGACGCCGCCACCCGCGATGCGGGCGATGACGTCGTAGCGGTTGTCGAGCTCGAGCACCTTGAAGGGCTCGTTGACTTCCTGCTGGTGCACCTTGTTGGGGAAGTAGTCCTCAAGGGTGCGACCGTTGATCTTCCACTTGCCGGTGCCCGGAACGATCCGGACGCGGGCGATGGCGTTCTTGCGACGGCCCAGGCCGGCGGCCGGCTGCGGGTCGCCGAAGCGGGACGCGAGGGACTCGGAGGTGTAGTCACCCTCGACGTTCTCGGTCTCGGTGGTGTACTCCTCGACGCCCTCGAACTCGTCGACGGGGGTCTCGGGGGTGGTCTCGGCCACGATGCTCCTCAGATTTCTTTCGTTCTTAGGGGGTGGCCGGAACTACTGCGCGACCTGGGTGATCTCGAACGGGACCGGCTGCTGAGCAGCGTGCGGGTGGTTCTCGCCCGCGTAGACCTTCAGCTTCGAGAGCATCTGACGGCCCAGGGAGTTCTTGGGGATCATGCCCTTGATGGCCTTCTCGACGGCCTTCTCGGGGTTCTTGGCCAGCAGCTCGTCGTAGCGGACGGAGCGCAGACCGCCCGGGAAGCCGGAGTGGCGGTACGCCAGCTTCTGGGTCTTCTTGTTGCCGGACAGGTGGACCTTGTCGGCGTTGATGATGATGACGAAGTCGCCCATGTCCATGTGGGGGGCGTACACCGGCTTGTGCTTGCCTCGCAGGAGGTTCGCGGCCGTGGTCGCCAGACGACCCAGGACGATGTCCTGCGCGTCGATGATGTGCCACTGGCGAGTGACATCGCCGGGCTTGGGGCTGTACGTACGCACTTCGTAGCCTTCGCTTCTTCAGTGGATGGAGTCCAGACACACCTGAAGCGATCATGCAGCTGGGGCCTGCACTGCCGGGTCGTCGCCCGTATGCGAGCCACTGGTAACTGCTCCAGGGAACCTGCGCAGGGGCCCTCGCGCGAGAACGACGAAGCCCATACGCATAACAAACGGCAACAGTACCCGCGCCACCCCGGACGGGTCAAAACGCCTCCCGCCCGGGGGCGGGCCCTACCGCGCCCGCTCCACCCGCCGCTCGTCCCACACCGGCTCCGGCGTCTCCCGCACGACCCCGTCCGAGCCGAAGACCAGGTAGCGGTCGAAGCTCTTCGCGAACCAGCGGTCGTGCGTGACGGCCAGCACGGTCCCGTCGTACGACTCCAGACCGTCCTGGAGGGCCTCGGCCGACTCCAGGTCCAGGTTGTCCGTCGGCTCGTCGAGCAGCAGCGCGGTCGTGCCCGCCAGCTCCAGGAGCAGGATCTGGAACCGGGCCTGCTGGCCGCCCGAGAGCTTGTCGAAGGCCTGGTCGCCCTGGCGCTCCAGCTCGTACCGGCGCAGCACGGACATCGCCGCGCCCCGGTCCTTGGCGTGCTCGGTCCACAGGACGTCGACGAGCGGGCGCCCGGCGAGCTCCGGGTGGGCGTGGGTCTGCGCGAAGTGGCCGGGCACGACCCGGGCGCCCAGCTTCCACGTCCCCGTGTGCGCGACCGACCCGTCCCCGGCGAGCAGCCGCAGGAAGTGCGACTTGCCGGAGCCGTTCGAGCCCAGGACCGCGACCCGCTCCCCGTAGAAGACCTCCAGCGAGAACGGCTTCATCAGACCGGTCAGTTCGAGGTTCTCGCAGGTCACGGCCCTGACCCCGGTCCGCCCTCCGCGCAGCCGCATCCGGATGTCCTGCTCGCGCGGCGGCTCCGGCGGCGGCCCGGCCTCCTCGAACTTCCGCAGCCGGGTCTGCGCCGCCGCGTACCGCGAGGCCATCTCGTGGCTGACCGAGGCCGCCTGCCGCAGGTTCACCACGAGCTTCTTCAACTGGGCGTGCTTCTCCTCCCAGCGCCGCTTCAGCTCCTCGAAGCGGGCGAACCGCTCGCGCCGCGCCTCGTGGAAGGTGGCGAAGCCGCCGCCGTGCACCCACACGTCCGAACCGGCCGGGCCGGGCTCGACGGCGACGATCTTCTGCGCGGCCCGGGAGAGCAGCTCCCGGTCGTGGGAGATGAAGAGCACGGTCTTGCGGGTCTCCCGCAGCCGCTCCTCCAGCCACCGCTTGCCGGGCACGTCGAGGTAGTTGTCCGGCTCGTCGAGGAGCAGCACCTCGTCGGGGCCGCGCAGCAGCGCTTCGAGCACCAGCCGCTTCTGCTCGCCGCCGGAGAGCGTCCGGGCCTCGCGGAACTGCGCCTTCTCGTACGGGACGCCGAGCGCGGCCGTGGTGCAGATGTCCCAGAGGGTCTCGGCCTCGTACCCCTGCACCTCGGCCCAGTCGGAGAGCGCCTGCGCGTACGCCATCTGCGCGGCCTCGTCGTCGACGGTCATGATCAGGTGCTCGGCCGCGTCGACCGCCTTCGCGGCCTCCCGGATCCGGGGCTGCGCGACCGAGACGAGCAGGTCGCGGACGGTCGACCCGTCCCGTACGGAGCCGACGAACTGCGGCATCACGCCGAGGCCGCCGCTGACGGTGACGGAGCCGCCGTGCGGCTTGAGCTCCCCGGAGACCATCCGGAGGAGCGTGGTCTTGCCGGCGCCGTTGGCCCCGACGAGGGCGACGACGGCCCCCTCCCCCACCCGGAAGGAGGCGTCCGCGAGCAGGACCCTCCCGTCGGGGAGGTAGTACTCAAGATGTGCGGCCTCGACGTGTCCCATGAGGTGCATTGTCGCCGCCCGCACCGGCCCCGCCCAACCGGTTTAGGATGCGCGGCATGAGCTTTGGGGGACCGCAGTGGCCGCAGGAGCCGCAGCAGCAGGGGCAGCAGGGGTACGGCGGGCAGCCCGGGTACGGACGGCGGGAGTACGGGCAGCAGGGGTACGGGCAGGGGCCGGGACACGGCCCGCAGCCCGGCGGTGACCCCTTCCCCGGCGCCCGGGACGGCGGCAGCGGCGGCCCCACCCCCGACTGGAGCGCCCTGGCCGACGCCTCGGCCTCCCGCGACCGCCGCAGGCGCCGGCTGATGATCGGCGGCGGGGTCCTGGCCACCCTGGTCGTCGGCGCGATCGTCGCCACCGCCGTGGTGGCCACCGGCGAGAAGGACGACACCGCGAAGAACGGCGGGGCCCCCACCGCGTCGGCCTCCCCCACCGAGGCCCCCGCCCCCGAGCCGACCTTCTCCTCGGTGGCGCCGCCGCCCCCGCCGAACCCGAAGGACTACATCTCGGACCCGAGGAAGGACAAGGCCCCGCTGACCGCCGAGGGCCTCTTCCCGGGCAGGAAGCTGACCATGAACGGCCGCCCGTACGAGAAGGGCGCGACCTCCGCCACGACGAACTGCGCGGCCGTCACCCAGGGCGGCCTCGGCACCGTCCTGAAGGACAACGGCTGCCAGAAGGTTCTCCGGGCCACCTACGTCAGGGACGGCGTGGCGATCACCGTCGGCGTCGCCGTCTTCCCCTCCGAGGCCTCGGCCCTCAAGGCGAAGGACCAGGCCACCGGCGGCATCGCGCCCCTGGTCGGCGCGGGCGTGGGCGACTTCTGCCACGCCACGGTCTGCCTGCGCCGGTCGAACTCGGCCGGCCGGTACGCGTACTTCACCCAGGCCGGCTTCGCCAACGGCAAGAAGGTCACCAAGGCCGACCAGGCCGTCTTCCGGGCCAGCGACGACCTGGGCACCTTCGCCTTCAACCAGATCTACGCCCGCGGCAGGTCCCAGGCCTCAGCAGCAGCCGGCGCTCCCGGGCAGTGACCGCTTGTTGCGCGCCTCCCGGTTGCGGGCGGCGAGCAGCTCGTCGGCCGGGTAGCCGACCTCTTCGAGGGTGAGGCCGTGCGGCCGCACGACGTGCACGGCCGAGTCCCGGACGCCGGCCGCGAGCACCTTGCCCGGCCAGTCCACCGGCCGGTGCCCGTCGCCGACGAAGAGCAGCGCGCCGACGAGCGAGCGGACCATGTTGTGGCAGAAGGCGTCCGCCTTCACGGTCGCTTCGAGGACGCCGTCGGGCCGCCGCTCCCAGCGCAGCTCCTGGAGGGTGCGGATGGTGGTGGCGCCCTCGCGCCACTTGCAGTACGCGGCGAAGTCGTGCTCGCCGACGAGCGCGGCGGCGGCCTCGTTCATGGCGTCCGCCTCGAGGGCCCAGTCGTACCGGAGCACGTGTCCGCGCAGCAGCGGGTCGACCCCGCCGGGGTTGTCGGTGACGCGATAGGCGTAGCGGCGCCAGATCGCCGAGAAACGGGCGTTGAAGCCGCTGGGGGCCTCGGTCAGGGACCAGATCCGCACGTCGTGCGCGAGGCGCCCGGCGAGCCGCCGCAGCAGCTTGTCGCGGTGCTCCTCCCACAGCTCCACGGGCAGGTCGACGTGGGCGACCTGCCCGCGCGCGTGCACCCCGGCGTCGGTCCGGCCGGCGACGGTCAGCTCGTACGTCTCCTCGGACCGGGTCACGATCCGCAGGGCGTCCTCGACGTCCCCCTGGACGGTCCGCTGCCCGCGGGCCTGCTTGGCCCAGCCGGAGAAGTCCCTGCCGTCGTACGAAAGGTCCAGCCGGACCCGTACGAAACCGTCCTGCACGTCGTCGCTCACGCGGAAGATCCTCTCAGACACACGGGAACGGGCCCGCACCCACGAGGGGTACGGGCCCGCACACGGAACAGCGGGAAGAACGCTTACGCGTCCTTCGCCTCCTCGGCCGGAGCCTCGTCGGCCTTGGTCTCCTCGGCCTTGGGGGCCTCGTCGGCCTCCTTGACGGCGCGCTTGGTGGCGGCCTCGGCCTCGGCGACGGTCGCCTTCTTGGCGATCTCGCCCTCGACCAGCTCGATCACGGCCATCGGGGCGTTGTCGCCACGACGGTTGCCGATCTTGGTGATGCGGGTGTAGCCACCCGGGCGCTCCGAGTAACGCGGGGCGATCTCGGTGAAGAGGGTGTGGACGATGCCCTTGTCGGTGATCGTCTGCAGCACCAGGCGACGGTTGTGGATGTCGCCCTTCTTCGCCTTGGTGATCAGGCGCTCGGCGACCGGACGCAGGCGACGGGCCTTGGCCTCGGTCGTGGTGATGCGGCCGTGCTCGAACAGCGACTTCGCCAGGTTGGCGAGGAGCAGCTTCTCGTGCGCGGCGGAACCGCCGAGGCGGGCACCCTTCGCGGGACGCGGCATGGTGTTTCTCCTTGTGATCTGCACCGGCCGTATGAGGTACCGATGTCAGTGTCCGAGCGGGCGGTCACCCGTCGGAGACCCCGCGCCCCCAGGGGCGCGGGGAACTGCGCGACCAGCCGAAGCCGGTCCGCAGCAGAATCGCGACCGTCAGTACTGCTCGGTCTCGACGAACCCGGCGTCCGCGTCGTCGTCCGCGCCGAAGGCGTCCGCGGCAGCGGTCGGGTCGAACCCGGGGGGCGAGTCCTTCAGAGCGAGGCCCATACCGGCCAGCTTCGCCTTGACCTCGTCGATCGACTTCGCACCGAAGTTGCGGATGTCGAGCAGGTCGGCCTCGGAACGCGCCACGAGCTCACCCACGGAGTGGATGCCCTCGCGCTTGAGGCAGTTGTACGAGCGGACCGTGAGCTCCAGCTCCTCGATCGGCAGCGCCAGATCGGCGGCCAGGGCGGCGTCCGTCGGGGACGGGCCCATGTCGATGCCCTCGGCGTCGATGTTGAGCTCGCGCGCCAGACCGAACAGCTCGACCAGGGTCTTGCCGGCGGACGCCATGGCGTCGCGCGGGCGCATGGCCTGCTTGGTCTCGACGTCGACGATCAGCTTGTCGAAGTCGGTGCGCTGCTCGACACGGGTCGCCTCGACCTTGTACGTGACCTTGAGCACCGGCGAGTAGATGGAGTCGACCGGGATGCGGCCGATCTCCTGGCCCGCCTGCTTGTTCTGCACGGCGGAGACGTAGCCGCGACCGCGCTCGACGGTCAGCTCCATCTCCAGCTTGCCCTTGGCGTTCAGGGTCGCCAGGACGAGGTCGGGGTTGTGCACCTCGACACCGGCCGGGGGCGCGATGTCGGCGGCGGTGACCAGACCCGGGCCCTGCTTGCGCAGGTACATCACGACCGGCTCGTCGTGCTCCGAGGAGACGACGAGCTGCTTGATGTTCAGGATGAGGTCGGTGACGTCCTCCTTGACGCCCGGCACGGTGGTGAACTCGTGCAGGACGCCGTCGATGCGGATGCTCGTGACGGCGGCACCCGGGATCGAGGAGAGGAGGGTACGGCGGAGGGAGTTGCCGAGGGTGTAGCCGAAGCCCGGCTCCAGCGGCTCGATCACGAACCGGGAGCGGAACTCGTCGACGACCTCTTCGGTCAGCGACGGACGCTGAGCGATAAGCATGTTGTGTCCTTCAGTCGTGGACGCCCACTATTTGACGTCCGACTTGTCCTGCAAGGGTACGGGCGGCACGGCCCCGAAGAGCCGTACCGCCCGAAGTCCTGAATCAAGCAGGCCGTGCGTCAGACGCGGCGGCGCTTGGGGGGACGGCAGCCGTTGTGCGGCGTGGGGGTGACGTCCTGGATCGAGCCGACCTCGAGGCCGGTGGCCTGGAGGGAGCGGATCGCGGTCTCACGGCCGGAGCCGGGACCCTTGACGAAGACGTCGACCTTGCGCATGCCGTGCTCCTGCGCGCGGCGGGCGGCCGACTCGGCGGCCATCTGCGCGGCGAAGGGGGTGGACTTGCGCGAGCCCTTGAAGCCGACGTGGCCGGCGGAGGCCCAGGAGATCACGTTGCCCGAGGGGTCCGTGATCGAGACGATCGTGTTGTTGAACGTGCTCTTGATGTGCGCGTGGCCGTGAGCGACGTTCTTCTTTTCCTTGCGGCGCACCTTCTTGGCAGCGCCCTGACGACCCTTGGGGGGCATCTATAACTCCTACGGGAGGTGGTCGGTCCTACAGCGAAGACCGCTTGGTCAAGCGTCCGCTGAGGACTACTTCTTGCCCGGCTTCTTCTTGCCGGCGATGGCGCGACGCGGGCCCTTGCGGGTACGGGCGTTCGTGCTGGTGCGCTGACCGCGGACGGGCAGGCCACGACGGTGGCGGAGGCCCTGGTAGCAGCCGATCTCGACCTTGCGGCGGATGTCGGCGGCGATCTCACGGCGGAGGTCACCCTCGGTACGGAGGTTGGCGTCCACGTACTCGCGGATCTTGACGAGGTCTTCCTCGGCGAGGTCGCGGACACGGGTGGACGGGTTCACGCCGGTCGCGGCGAGAATCTCCTCGGACCGGGTGCGCCCGATACCGAAGACGTAGGTGAGTGCGACCACCACACGCTTTTCGCGCGGGATGTCAACACCGGAAACGCGTGCCATTCAATGGCTCCTGTGTTCTCGGGGGTCTGCTGCAGAACCGTTCCCGGCTGCCGTATGAGGTACAGGTCGGGTCCCCGGCCCCCGCCGGAGGTGCCGTCAACCGCGGGACACGGTCGGACGGGCTCTGCGTATGTACGTGTTGCTATGCGTCGCGCGAAGAACTGCGAGATGCAGGTCGGTCGGCGTGCGTCAGCCCTGGCGCTGCTTGTGGCGCAGGTTGTCGCAGATGACCATGACCCGGCCGTGACGGCGGATCACCTTGCACTTGTCGCAGATCTTCTTGACGCTCGGCTTGACCTTCATGGGATGTGAGGTTCTCCGGGTCAGTGCCACCACCCGCGCGCGGAGGCGGGGTGCGGGCAAGATCTACTTGTAGCGGTAGACGATCCGGCCACGCGTCAGGTCGTACGGAGAGAGCTCCACGACGACCCGGTCGTCCGGGAGGATCCGGATGTAGTGCATCCGCATCTTGCCGGAGATGTGCGCGAGGACCTTGTGACCGTTCTGGAGTTCCACCTTGAACATGGCGTTCGGGAGGGACTCGATCACGGTGCCCTCGATCTCGATGGCACCTTGCTT
Organism: Streptomyces sp. NPDC007872; assembly: GCF_042868165.1. Classification (NCBI taxonomy): domain Bacteria; kingdom Bacillati; phylum Actinomycetota; class Actinomycetes; order Kitasatosporales; family Streptomycetaceae; genus Streptomyces; species Streptomyces sp. NPDC007872. The sequence goes on along the minus strand of NZ_JBIAEA010000004.1, from coordinate 438,309 downwards.
CTTGGCCACGCTTCGCCTTTCGAATCGGCTACCTTGATCGACTTTCGCCGCCGTGTGCGGACACACGGATACACGAGAGCCGACGCATCAGTCTACGTCAGGCGCAAGCAAAAGACGAATCGGGAAGTCTGCCCACCCGAAATGATCCTTACGCAAGCCACCACACCGTAGAAAATGCGTACCTACGCCAACGGATCCGGCGCCGCCGTGATTCCCCGCTACGCCAGCGGGTCCGGCGCCGCCGTGATGCCCAGCTCCGCCAGCTTCGCCCTGCCCCCGTCGACCGCCGTCAGGACCAGCGGCCCCTCCTCCGTCACCGCCACGCTGTGCTCCCAGTGGGAGGACCAGGTGCCGTCCGTCGTGATGACGGTCCAGTCGTCCTCCAGGACCTCCGTGCGGGGGGTGCCGAGGGAGACCATGGGCTCGATGGCCAGGCAGAAGCCGGGGACCAGCTTGGGGCCCTTGCCGCGCTTGCGGGAGACGTAGTTCAGCAGGTGCGGGTCCATGTGCATCTCGGTGCCGATGCCGTGGCCGCCGTAGTCCTCGATGATCCCGTACCGGCCCAGGCTGTGGTCGCCGACCGCCGGGCGCGGCTGCCGCTTGATGTAGGTCTCGATCGCCTTCGAGACGTCGACCAGGCGGTTGCCGGTCTTCATGGCCGCGATGCCGGCCCACATCGACTCCTCGGTCACCCGGGAGAGCTCGATCAGCTCCGGGGCGTGGCCGGTGCCCACGAAGGCCGTGTAGGCCGCGTCGCCGTGCCAGCCGTCCACGATCGCGCCGCAGTCGACCGAGATGACGTCGCCGTCCTTGAGGACGGTCTTGTCGTCGGGGATGCCGTGGACGACGACCTCGTTCACCGAGGTGCAGATCGTCGCGGGGAACCCGCCGTACCCGAGGAAGTTCGACTTCGCCCCGTGGTCGGCGATGACCTTCCGCGCGACCTCGTCCAGGTCCCGGGTGGTGGCGCCCGGCACGGCCGCCTCGCGGGTCGCCGCGTGGATGGCGGCGACGACCAGCCCCGCCTCGCGCATCTTCGCGATCTGCTCGGGGGTCTTGATCTGCACCATCGTGGCCGGGGCCTTTCCGTGGGGGTAAAAGGGGGACGGAACAACGATACGGCCGCGGCGCCCCCGAGGGGCACCGCGGCCGTGTCGAACGAACCGGGGTTACTTCTTGAGCGCGTCCATCGCCTTGGCGGTGACCTCGTCCACCTTGCCGAGGGCCGAGATCGTCACGACCAGGTTCTGCGCCCGGTAGTAGTCGATGATCGGCTCGGTCTGCGTGTGGTAGACCTCCAGGCGCCGGCGGACGGTCTCCTCGGAGTCGTCGTCGCGCTGGTAGAGCTCGCCGCCGCAGACGTCGCAGACGCCCTCGGTCTCCGGCGCGTTGTACGTCACGTGGAAGACGTGCGCACTGTCCTTGCGGCAGATGCGGCGGCCCGCGATCCGCTTCACGACCTCGTCCTCGGGGACCTCCAGGTCCAGGACCGCGTCGAGCTCCATGCCCTCGGCCTTCAGGACGGCGTCCAGCGCCTCGGCCTGAGCGACGTTCCGGGGGAACCCGTCGAGCAGGAAGCCGTTGACGGCGTCCGGCTGCTCCATGCGGTCCTTGGCCATCCCGATGGTCACCTCGTCGGGCACCAGGTCACCGGCGTCCATGAACGCCTTGGCCTTGAGGCCCAGCTCCGTGCCCTGGGAGATGTTGGCGCGGAACAGATCACCCGTGGAGATGTGCGGGATGTCCAGGTTCTTGGCAAGGAACGCGGCCTGCGTGCCCTTGCCCGCACCGGGCGGTCCGACGAGGACGATTCGCATCAGCGGAGGAACCCTTCGTAATTGCGCTGCTGGAGCTGGCTCTCGATCTGCTTCACGGTCTCCAGCCCCACACCCACGATGATCAGGATGCTCGTCCCGCCGAAGGGGAAGTTGGCATTGGCGCCGCCGAAGCCTGCCAACGCCATCGTCGGCACGAGAGCGATCAGACCCAAGTACAGCGAGCCCGGCCAAGTGATCCTGTTGAGCACGTAGCTCAGGTACTCGGCAGTAGGTCGACCGGCCCGGATACCCGGGATGAAGCCACCATACTTCTTCATGTTGTCGGCGACTTCCTCGGGGTTGAACGAGATCGCCACGTAGAAGAAGGCGAAGAACACGATCAGGAGGAAGTACGCGGCGATGTAGTACGGGTGGTCACCCTTGACGAAGTGGGCTTCGATCCAGGTCTTCCAGCCGGCGGTGGAGTTCGAGAACTGCGCCACGAGCGCCGGGATGTAGAGCAGCGACGACGCGAAGATGACGGGAATCACACCCGCCTGGTTCACCTTGAGCGGGATGTACGTGGACGTACCGCCGTAGGAGCGCCGGCCGATCATGCGCTTCGCGTACTGGACCGGGATGCGCCGCTGGGCCTGCTCGACGAAGACCACCAGGGCCACCATCACGAAGCCGACGAGGATGACGACGCCGAACTCGATCCAGCCCTGGGCGAGCTTGCCGCTCTCCTTGATGGCCCACAGGGCGCCCGGGAAGCCGGCGGCGATCGAGATGAACATCAGGATCGACATGCCGTTGCCGATGCCGCGGTCGGTGATCAGCTCGCCGAGCCACATGACGACGGCCGTACCGGCGGTCATCGTGAGGACCATGGTGGCGATGGTGAAGATCGACTGGTCGGGCACGACCTGGTCGGCGACGATGCAGCCGCTGAAGAGCGCGCCGCTCTTGGCGGTGGCGACGAGGCCGGTGCCCTGGAGGATGGCGAGGGCGATCGTCAGGTACCGGGTGTACTGCGTGATCTTGGCGGTGCCGGACTGTCCCTCCTTCTTGAGGGCCTCCAGACGCGGGATCACGACGGTCAGCAACTGCAGGATGATGCTCGCCGTGATGTACGGCATGATGCCGAGCGCGAAGATGGTGATCTGCAGCAGCGCCCCGCCACTGAACATGTTGACCAGGCCGAACAGGCTGTTGTTGCCCTCGCTGGCCTGCTTGACACACTGCTGGACGGCCTCGTAGCTGACACCGGGGACCGGGACGTGCGCCCCGAGCCGGTACAGCACGATGATGCCGAGCGTGAAGAGCAGCTTCTTGCGCAGGTCGGGCGTCTTGAACGCCCGGGCGAACGCGGTGAGCACGGTGCCTCCTGCGACCCCCGCGCTATGCGTCAAGGGTGACGGTCTTGAGGTTCGACGAATAGATGATTCAGCCACCGGCTCCGTGCGGGCATACCGCATGGAGCCTGGACAGTGCACGCCACCTTACCGGCGACCATGCCCCCCTAGGAACGACCAACCGGGGATGCCCCTTTTGAGAGGCATCCCCGGTCGGATGTTCAGGCCATCGAGCGGTCGTCTCAGACGAGCTCGGTGACGGTGCCGCCGGCGGCGGCGATCTTCTCCTTGGCGGAGCCGGAGACGGCGTCGACCGTCACCTGCAGCGCCACGGAGACCTCGCCCTGGCCCAGGACCTTGACGAGCTGGTTCTTGCGAACGGCACCCTTGGCGACCAGATCGGCCACCGTGACCTCGCCACCCTGCGGGTAGAGCGCGGTCAGCTTGTCCAGGTTCACGACCTGGTACTCGGTGCGGAAGGGGTTCTTGAAGCCCTTCAGCTTCGGGAGGCGCATGTGGAGGGGCATCTGCCCGCCCTCGAAGCGCTCCGGAACCTGGTAGCGGGCCTTCGTGCCCTTCGTACCACGACCGGCCGTCTTACCCTTCGACGCCTCACCGCGACCCACACGGGTCTTCGCGGTCTTGGCGCCGGGGGCGGGACGGAGGTTGTGGGCCTTCAGCGGGTTGTTCTCCGCCATGTCAGTCAACCTCCTCGACCGTCACGAGGTGGCGGACGGTGTGCACCATGCCGCGGAACTCGGGGCGGTCCTCCTTGACAACCACGTCGTTGACCTTCTTGAGGCCGAGCGAGCGCAGGGTGTCGCGGTGGTTCTGCTTGCTGCCGATGTACGACTTCGTCTGCGTGACCTTGAGGCGAGCCATTACGCACCCGCCCCGGCACGCGCACGGAGCAGAGCCGCGGGGGCGACGTCCTCGAGGGGCAGACCGCGGCGGGCCGCGATCTCCTCGGGACGCTGCAGGCCCTTGAGGGCCTCCACGGTCGCGTGCACGATGTTGATCGCGTTGTCGGAGCCGAGCGACTTCGACAGGATGTCGTGAACGCCGGCGCACTCGAGGACGGCGCGCACCGGGCCACCGGCGATCACACCGGTACCGGGGGAAGCCGGCTTGAGCAGGACGACGCCCGCGGCCTTCTCGCCCTGGATCGGGTGAGGGATGGTGCCCTGGATGCGGGGAACCTTGAAGAAGTTCTTCTTGGCTTCCTCGACGCCCTTGGCGATGGCCGCGGGAACTTCCTTGGCCTTGCCGTAACCGACACCTACGGTGCCGTCACCGTCGCCCACCACGACCAGCGCGGTGAAGCTGAAGCGACGACCACCCTTGACAACCTTGGCGACGCGGTTGATCGCGACGACGCGCTCAACGTACGCGGTCTTCTCGGCGGCAGCGCCACCGTCGCGGCCCTTCCGGTCCCGCCGCTCGCCGCCACCGGCACCGCTTCCGCGGCGCTGGGGTCCAGCCATTGGATTACCTCTCTCTGTTACGTCCGTTAGTCCCGGAACCGGGGCTTAGAACTTCAGCCCGGCTTCGCGGGCGGCGTCAGCCAGAGCGGCAATGCGCCCGGCGTACCTGTTGCCACCACGGTCGAACACGACAGCCTCGACGCCGGCGGCCTTGGCGCGCTCGGCGACCAGGGAACCGACCTGCTTGGCCTTCGCGGACTTGTCGCCCTCGCCACCGCGGATCGACGCGTCCAGGGTCGACGCCGACGCAAGGGTGTGACCCTTGAGGTCGTCGATGACCTGAGCGGTGATGCCGCGGTTGGAACGCGTCACGACGAGGCGCGGACGCTCCGCCGTACCCGACACGTTCTTGCGGATGCGGATGTGGCGGCGCTTCTTGGCGGCGCCCTTGTAGGCGTCGCCCTTGGCGATCTTCACACCGTATGCCATGGCTTTACTTACCAGCCTTTCCGACCTTGCGGCGGATGACCTCGCCCGCGTACTTGACGCCCTTGGCCTTGTACGGGTCGGGCTTGCGCAGCTTGCGGATGTTGGCGGCGACCTCGCCGACCTTCTGCTTGTCGATGCCCTCGACCGAGAACTTGGTCGGCGACTCGACCTTGAACGAGATGCCCTCGGGCGCCTCGACCAGGATCGGGTGGCTGTAACCGAGCTGGAACTCCAGGTTGGAGCCCTTCGCGGCGACGCGGTAACCGACACCGCTGATCTCGAGCGCCTTGACGTAACCCTGGGTCACACCGGTGATCATGTTGGCCACCAGCGTGCGGGACAGGCCGTGGAGGGCCTTGTTCTGACGCTCGTCGTTCGGGCGGGTGACGTTGAGAACGCCGTCCTCACCCTTCACGATCTCGATCGGCGCGGCGACGGTGTGGTTCAGGGTGCCCTTGGAACCCTTCACCGTGACCGTGCGGCCCTCGATGGTGACGTCCACGCCGGCGGGAACCTGGATAGGCAGCTTGCCAATACGCGACATTAGCTATTCCTCCGTTCCCGACTACCAGACGTAGGCGAGGACTTCCCCACCTACGCCCTTCTTGCCTGCCTGCTGGCCGGTCAGGAGACCGTGGGACGTGGAGATGATCGCCACGCCCAGGCCGCCGAGGACCTTCGGCAGGTTGGTGGACTTCGCGTAGACCCGGAGGCCGGGCTTCGAGATCCGCTTGATGCCCGCGATGGAGCGCTCACGGTTCGGACCGAACTTGAGCTCGAGGACGAGGTTCTTGCCGACCTCGGCGTCCTCGACCTTCCAGCCCGTGATGAAGCCCTCCTGCTGGAGGATCTCCGCGATGTGAGACTTGATCTTGCTGTGCGGCATCGTCACGGTGTCGTGGTATGCCGAGTTCGCGTTACGCAGACGAGTCAGCATGTCCGCGATCGGATCAGTCATGGTCATGAATTGGCCTTCGGCCTCTCTCGCCGGGGTTTCCAGTGCGCCATCCCTCTCCCCACACAGGGGCGGGACGGGTGCGGCGCGGGGACCTACGGCGTAGTAAGTCGTACGGGCGGCGGACGCCCAACCCCACCAGCCTACGGCATGACGGGGGTGGGCCTCCGCCGGCCCAATGCTTACCGAGAGTCTCCGGAACTCCTGACGCCCAAAGGGCGAGAGGGAGTTACCAGGAGCTCTTGGTCACGCCCGGCAGCTCGCCACGGTGAGCCATCTCACGGAGGCACACGCGGCACAGGCCGAACTTGCGGTACACGGAGTGGGGACGACCACAGCGCTGGCAGCGCGTGTAGCCGCGCACGCCGAACTTGGGCTTGCGGGCAGCCTTCGCGATGAGAGCCTTCTTCGCCATCTCGCTTACGCCTCCTTGAACGGGAAGCCGAGGTGACGCAGAAGGGCACGGCCCTCGTCGTCGTTGGTCGCCGTGGTCACCACGGTGATGTCCATACCCCGGACACGGTCGATCTTGTCCTGGTCGATCTCGTGGAACATGACCTGCTCCGTGAGACCGAAGGTGTAGTTGCCACGGCCGTCGAACTGCTTGGGGGACAGGCCGCGGAAGTCGCGGATGCGCGGGAGCGCGAGCGACAGGGTGCGGTCCAGGAACTCCCACATGCGGTCGCCACGGAGCGTGACGTGGGCGCCGATCGGCTGGCCCTCGCGGAGCTTGAACTGCGCGATGGACTTGCGGGCCTTCGTGACGGCCGGCTTCTGACCGGTGATCGTCGTGAGGTCGCGGATCGCGCCGTCGATCAGCTTCGAGTCACGGGCGGCGTCGCCGACACCCATGTTGACCACGATCTTCACGAGACCGGGGATCTGCATGACGTTCTCGTAGGAGAACTCCTCACGCAGCTTGCCCGCGATCTCCTCGCGGTACTTCGTCTTGAGACGCGGAGTGGTGGTAGCCATCAGATGTCCTCACCCGTCCGCTTGGCAACGCGGATCTTGTTGCCCTCGTCGTCGAAGCGGTAACCGACACGCGTGACGACCTTCTTGCCGTCCTTCTCCACGACGAGCTGAACGTTGCTCACGTGGATCGGGGCCTCGGTCGTCACGATGCCGCCGGCCTGCGAGGGGCCGGCCTTGGTGTGCTTCTTGACCCGGTTGACACCCTCGACGAGGACGCGGTTCTCGCGGGGGAAGGCCGTGACGACCTTGCCCTGCTTGCCCTTGTCCTTACCGGTGATGACCTGGACCAGGTCGCCCTTCTTGATCTTCATGCTTACAGCACCTCCGGCGCGAGCGAGATGATCTTCATGAACTTCTTCTCGCGCAGCTCACGGCCGACCGGGCCGAAGATACGGGTGCCACGAGGGTCGCCGTCGTTCTTGAGAATGACGGCGGCGTTCTCGTCGAAGCGGATGTACGAGCCGTCCTGGCGGCGGCGCTCCTTGACGGTGCGAACGATGACCGCCTTGACGACGTCACCCTTCTTCACGTTGCCACCGGGGATCGCGTCCTTGACGGTGGCGACGATGACGTCACCGATGCCCGCGTAGCGGCGACCCGAGCCACCGAGAACACGGATGCAAAGGATCTCCTTGGCACCAGTGTTGTCGGCGACACGCAGTCGCGACTCCTGCTGGATCACGTCTATCTCCTGATTGTCTGCCGGTTCCCGGCCGGGGCTTCACGAGGAAGCCCCGGCCGAGCCTGGCGGAACTGAACCTAAGGGAAACCCCCTAGGTGATTACTTGGCCTTCTCGAGGATCTCGATGACGCGCCAGTGCTTCGTGGCGGACAGCTTCCGGGTCTCCATCAGGAGGACGCGGTCGCCGATGCCGGCAGCGTTCTGCTCGTCGTGAGCCTTGAGCTTGTTCGTACGGCGGATGACCTTGCCGTACAGCGCGTGCTTGACGCGGTCCTCGACAGCGACGACGACGGTCTTGTCCATCTTGTCGCTGACGACCAGGCCCTCGCGGACCTTGCGAGCGTTGCGCTCGGTCTTCTCAGTCACGTTGCTCTCGCTCATCAGGCGTTCTCCACCGTCTCGATGCCCAGCTCACGCTCACGCATCAGGGTGTAGATCCGGGCGATGTCCTTACGGACGGACTTGAGCCGACCGTGGTTCTCGAGCTGACCCGTCGCCGCCTGGAAGCGGAGGTTGAACAGCTCTTCCTTGGCCTCGCGGAGCTTGTTGAGAAGCTCCTCGTTGCCCAGCTCGCGCAGCTCGGACGCCTTGGTACCGGCCGACATCACAGCTCACCTGCTTCGCGCTTCACGATCTTGCACTTCATCGGCAGCTTGTGGGCCGCACGGGTCAGGGCCTCGCGCGCGATCTTCTCGTTCGGGTAGGACAGTTCGAACATCACCCGACCCGGCTTGACGTTCGCGATCCACCACTCCGGAGAACCCTTACCGGAACCCATGCGGGTCTCGGCGGGCTTCTTCGTCAGCGGGCGGTCCGGGTAGATGTTGATCCAGACCTTGCCGCCACGCTTGATGTGGCGGGTCATCGCGATACGGGCCGCCTCGATCTGGCGGTTGGTCACGTACGCCGGCGTGAGGGCCTGGATGCCGTACTCGCCGAACGCGACCTGCGTACCACCCTTGCTCATGCCCGAGCGCTTGGGGTGGTGCTGCTTGCGGTGCTTGACCCTACGGGGGATCAGCATGTCGGTCAGGCCTCCGTTCCGGTGCTCTCAGCCGGAGCGGCAGCGGCGGCGGGAGCGTCGGCCTTGGGGGCCTCCGCAGCCGGCGCGGACTGCTGCTGCGGCTTGCGGCCGCGGCCGCCACGCTCGCCACCGCGGCCACCACGGCCGGCGGGACGGTCGCCAGCGCCACCCGCACCACGGGCCGGGCGGTTACCCGCACGGGCCGCGGCGTTCTCGGCGCGGACCTCGGCGATGTTCTTGACGTCGCCCTTGTAGATCCAGACCTTCACGCCGATGCGGCCGAAGGTCGTCTTGGCCTCGAAGAAGCCGTAGTCGACGTTCGCGCGGAGCGTGTGCAGGGGCACGCGGCCCTCGCGGTAGAACTCCGAGCGGGACATCTCGGCGCCGCCGAGACGACCGCCGCACTGGATCTTGATGCCCTTGGCGCCGGCCTTCATCGTGCCCTGCATGCTCTTGCGCATGGCACGACGGAAGGAGACGCGGGAGGAGAGCTGCTCGGCGACGGCCTGAGCGACAAGCTGGGCGTCCATCTCGGGGTTCTTGACCTCGAGGATGTTGAGCTGGACCTGCTTGCCCGTGAGCTTCTCGAGGTCGCCGCGGATGCGGTCGGCCTCGGCGCCACGACGGCCGATGACGATGCCGGGACGCGCGGTGTGGATGTCCACACGCACACGGTCACGGGTGCGCTCGATCTCCACCTTCGAGATGCCGGCGCGCTCCATGCCGGACGTCATCATCCGGCGGATGGCGACGTCTTCCTTGACGTAGTCCTTGTACAGCTTGTCGGCGTACCAGCGGGACTTGAAGTCCGTGGTGATGCCGAGCCGGAACCCATGCGGGTTAACCTTCTGGCCCATTACCGGGTTCCTTCCTTGCTGCTGACGACCACGGTGATGTGGCTGGTCCGCTTACGGATCCGGTAGGCACGGCCCTGAGCACGCGGACGGAACCGCTTCAGGGTCGGGCCCTCATCCACGTACGCCTCGCTGATGACCAGCGAAGAGGCGTCAGTGTGGTCGTAGTTGTGCGCGGCGTTGGCGATGGCGCTGTCCAGCACCTTGCCAACCGGCACGCTCGCGGCCTGCGGGGCGAAACGCAGGACCGCCTGAGCCTCCGTGGCGTCCATGCCACGGATAAGGTCCACCACGCGGCGGGCCTTCATGGGCGTGACGCGGATGTACCGCGCCTGGGCCCTGGCTTCCATGGTTGTCCTTCCAGTGTCTGTCATGGTCATTCCACCCCGCTACTAGCGGCGCTTCGACTTCCGGTCGTCCTTCACGTGACCCCGGAAGGTGCGCGTCGGCGAGAACTCGCCGAGCTTGTGGCCGACCATCGACTCGGTGACAAACACCGGAATGTGGGTCTTGCCGTTGTGCACCGCGATCGTGTGGCCGAGCATGGCCGGGATGATCATCGAGCGACGGGACCAGGTCTTGATGACGTTCTTGGTACCGGCTTCGTTCTGGGCGTCCACCTTCTTGACGAGGTGGCCGTCGACGAAGGGTCCCTTCTTGAGACTGCGCGGCATCTAAACCCGCTCCTAGCGCTTCTTGTTCGTCTTGCGGCGGCGGACGATGTACTTGTTCGAAGCCTTCTTCGGCGAACGAGTACGACCCTCCTTCTGACCCCACGGGGAGACCGGGTGGCGACCACCGGAGGTCTTGCCCTCACCACCACCGTGCGGGTGGTCGACCGGGTTCATCGCCACACCGCGGACGGTCGGGCGAACACCCAGCCAGCGCTTACGGCCGGCCTTGCCCCAGTTGATGTTCGACTGCTCGGCGTTGCCGACCTCGCCGATGGTGGCGCGGCAGCGGGCGTCGACCAGACGGATCTCGCCGGAGGGCATGCGGAGGTGGGCCATCGTGCCCTCCTTCGCGAGGAGCTGCACGGAGGCACCGGCCGAGCGCGCGAACTTGGCGCCGCCACCGGGACGGAGCTCGATCGCGTGGATCGTGGTACCGACCGGGATGTTGCGGAGCGCCAGGTTGTTGCCGGGCTTGATGTCGGCGCCGGGGCCGTTCTCGACGCGGTCACCCTGCGTCAGACCCTTGGGGGCGATGATGTAGCGCTTCTCGCCGTCCACGTAGTGGAGCAGCGCGATGCGCGCGGTGCGGTTGGGGTCGTACTCGATGTGAGCGACCTTGGCCGGCACGCCGTCCTTGTCGTGACGACGGAAGTCGATCACGCGGTAGGCGCGCTTGTGGCCACCGCCCTGGTGACGGACGGTCACACGACCGGTGTTGTTACGGCCGCCCTTGCTGTGCAGGGGGCGGACCAGCGACTTCTCCGGCGTGGACCGCGTGATCTCGACGAAGTCGGCTACGGAGGAGCCACGACGGCCCGGCGTAGTCGGCTTGTACTTGCGGATACCCATTTCTCAGTCCTCGTCCGATATCGGACGACTCGACCGCCGTCAGGCGGTCGGGCCGCCGAAGATGTCGATTCGGTTGCCCTCAGCAAGGGTCACGATGGCGCGCTTGGTGTCCTTGCGCTTGCCGAAACCGGCCTTGGTCCGCTTGCGCTTCCCCTGGCGGTTGATCGTGTTGACCCCGGTGACCTTGACCGAGAAGACCGCCTCGACGGCCTGCTTGATCTGGGTCTTGTTGGAGCCGGGCGCGACGATGAACGTGTACTTGTTCTCGTCGAGCAGGGCGTAGCTCTTCTCCGAGACGACCGGCTTGACGAGGATGTCACGCGGGTCCGAGAAGGTCTTGCTGGTGACGACGGCCTCGCTCATCAGGCGTCGCTCCCTTCGGTCTCAGCGGTCTGGGGGCCAGACACGAAGGACTCGAGGGCGGCCTTGGTGAAGACCACGTCGTCGGAGACGATCACGTCGTACGTGTTGAGCTGGCCCGGCTCCAGGATGTGCACCTGGGGCAGGTTACGAGCGGACAGCCACGCGGCCTCGTCGGAGCGCTCGGCGACCAGGAGCAGGTTCTTGCGCTCCGAGATCTTGCCGAACAGCGTCTTGGCGGCCTTGGTGGAGACCTCGCCCTCGACCACGCCGGTGACGACGTGGATGCGGGAGTGGTTCGCCCGGTCCGAGAGGGCACCGCGGAGGGCGGCGGCCTTCATCTTCTTCGGGGTCCGCTGGGAGTAGTCACGCGGCTGCGGGCCGTGGACGACGCCACCACCGGCGAACTGCGGGGCGCGGGTCGAACCCTGACGGGCGCGGCCGGTGCCCTTCTGGCGGTAAGGCTTCTTGCCACCACCGCGGACTTCGCCACGGGTCTTGGTCTTGTGCGTGCCCTGACGGGCCGCGGCCAACTGCGCGACGACGACCTGGTGGATCAGCGGAACGCTGACCTTCGCGCCGAAGATCTCCTCGGGGAGCTCGACGGTCCCGGCCTTGTCGCCTGCCGGCGAAAGGATGTCAATGGTGCTCATCGGTTCCTCAAACCCCCTTGGCCGCGGTGCGGACCAGGACGAGGCCACCGTTGGGGCCGGGGACGGCGCCCTTGATGAGCAGCAGACCCTTCTCGGCGTCAACGGCGTGGACGGTCAGGTTCTGGGTGGTCACACGCTCGTTGCCCATGCGACCGGCCATGCGCATGCCCTTGAAGACACGGCCCGGAGTGGCGCAGCCACCGATGGAACCGGGCTTGCGGTGCACGCGGTGGGCACCGTGCGAGGCCTTGCCACCACGGAAGTTGTGGCGCTTCATCGCACCGGCGAAGCCCTTGCCCTTGCTCTTGCCGGTGACGTCGACCTTCACGCCGGCCTCGAAGACCTCGGCGGTGATCTCCTGGCCGAGCGTGTACTCGGAGGCGTCAGCGGTGCGGAGCTCCACCAGGTGGCGGCGCGGGGTGACGTCGGCCTTGGCGAAGTGGCCCTTGAGGGGCTTGTTCACCTTGCGCGGGTCGATCTCGCCGAAGGCGATCTGGACCGACTCGTAGCCGTCGCTGTCGTTCGTGCGGACCTGGGTGACGACATTCGGGCCGGCCTTGACGACGGTCACCGGGACGACCCGGTTGTTCTCGTCCCAGACCTGCGTCATGCCGAGCTTCTCGCCCAGGATGCCCTTGATGTTCTTAGCCATCTCGCGCGTCACCTCAGAGCTTGATCTCGATGTCGACGCCCGCCGGCAGGTCGAGACGCATGAGCGAGTCGACCGTCTTCGGCGTGGGGTCGAGGATGTCGATGAGGCGCTTGTGCGTGCGCATCTCGAAGTGCTCGCGCGAGTCCTTGTACTTGTGCGGCGACTTGATGACGCAGTACACGTTCTTCTCAGTGGGCAGCGGCACCGGGCCCGCGACCGACGCACCAGTGCGGGTCACCGTCTCGACGATCTTCTTCGCCGAGGAGTCGATGACCTCGTGGTCGTAGGCCTTGAGCCGGATGCGGATCTTCTGTCCCGCCATGGCTACTAGTAGTCCTTTGTCTCGTAACGCTCTGGACTCGGGGGCTCTCGTGACTCCGCCTCCGACCCACGCGGTCGGGCGTGTCGCGCTCCCTCTACGCAGAAGTCCCTGAGGACTTCCCAACCAAGGGGGCGCGGTCCCGAGAACCGCGAGCCGGGGGCAGAACACCCACCGAGTGCCTGGCCGGTACCCCGCTGACGCTTCCCAGAAGATTCCCGTACGTCCGCTCCTGAGAAGGAGCGACGAGTACTGTGGGACTCGCTTCCGGTCCTCCCGACGGGAGGCGCGCAGCATCGGCACTCAACCGAGCAACCCCGACAGTCTGCCACACGGGGCCATCCGGCCGCCAATCGGGGTCCAAGACTGTACCCCACGTCACGTACACCTATGCGCCGGGGCGCACGCTTCGACGCCGCGCGCCCCGCCCCCCGCCCGGCAGGGACCGGTCCAGCAGCCGGGCGAGCCGGGCCGCCTCGGCCGCGTGTCCCCGGTCGTGGACGAAGCGGAGCACGGACCGCACCTCGGCGAGGCGGGCCGCGCGCTCCTCCCCCACGGGCAGGGCCCTCGCCCAGCCCCCCTCCACGATCGTCCGCCGAGCCCGGGCCACGTACCGCTCCAGGGTCTCCTCGGGCAGGTCGAAGAAGGCGGCGACCCGCGCGGGACCGAGGCCGCCGACGACGCGCAGGACGAGCGCGGTCCGGGCGGCCCGGGGCAGGTCCAGGTGGCAGCAGAGCAGGAACAGCGAGAGCGGCCCCTCCCAGACGTCCTCCCCCGGAGCGCCCCGCCCCGCGTACGCCAGGATCGCGCGGTCCGTGAGGGCCGGGGCCCCGGCCTCGCCGCGCCGGTCCGCCTCCGCGCGGCGCACCCGGTCGATCAGCGCGCCGACGGCGGTGGTGAGCAGCCGACTGCGCTCGTAGGAGGGGATCCCCCGCTCGGGCCACTCCCGGGCCGCCGCGACCAGGACCTCCTGGAAGACCCCCTCGCAGAGGTCGAAGTCGCCGAACCGGCCCACGAAGGCGGCGAGGACCTCCGGCGCGCACGCGCGCAGCAGGTCCTCGACCTCCTCCGGCCCGGCCGCACGCCGGAGGAAGACGTCCTCGTCACCGTGCCCCATCCCGGACGCTCCCTCCCCCGGCCCCCGCGGACCCGTCGTACGGACGCACGCGTGTGCGTGCGTACGGATCAGATGACGCCCTGCGCCAGCATCGCCTCGGCGACCCGCTCGAAGCCCGCGATGTTGGCCCCGGTGACGTAGTCGCCCGGCGCGCCGTAGCGCTCGGCCGTCTCGTGGCAGGCGGTGTGGATCGAGGTCATGATCCCGGCGAGCTCCGCCTCCACCCTCTCCGCGCTCCAGGACGTGCGGGAGTGGTTCTGGGCCATCTCCAGGGCGCTGACGGCGACGCCGCCCGCGTTGGCGGCCTTGCCCGGACCGAAGGCGACGCCGGCCCGCTGGAACAGGTGGACCGCCCCGGCCGTCGTGGGCATGTTGGCGCCCTCGGAGACGGCCTTCACGCCGTTGCGGACCAGGGTCGCCGCGTCGTCCTCATCCAGCTCGTTCTGCGTCGCGGAGGGCAGGGCGACGTCGGCGGGGACCTCCCAGACACGGCCGCCGGGCACGAAGCGCGCGGAGGCGCCCCGGCGTTCGGCGTAGTCGGCGACCCGGCCGCGCTCGACCTCCTTGATCCGCTTCAGCAGGTCGAGGTCGATGCCCTTGTCGTCGTACACATAACCGCTGGAGTCGGAGCAGGTGAGCGGGTTGGCGCCGAGGGCGAGGAGCTTCTCGATCGTATACAGCGCCACGTTGCCCGAGCCGGAGACGACGGCGGTCTGGCCCTCCAGGTCCTCGCCGCGCTCGCGGAGCATCGCCGCCGCGAAGAGCACGCTGCCGTAGCCGGTGGCCTCCGGGCGGATCGCGGAGCCGCCCCAGCCCGTGCCCTTGCCGGTGAGGACGCCGGCCTCCCAGCGGTTGGTGATCCGCCGGTACTGGCCGAAGAGGTAGCCGATCTCCCGGCCGCCGACGCCGATGTCACCGGCCGGCACGTCGGTGTGCTCGCCGAGGTGCCGGTACAGCTCGGTCATGAACGACTGGCAGAACCGCATGACCTCGGCGTCGCTGCGGCCGCGCGGGTCGAAGTCGCTGCCGCCCTTGCCGCCGCCGATGCCGAGTCCGGTCAGGGCGTTCTTGAAGATCTGCTCGAAGCCGAGGAACTTGACGATGCCCAGGTTGACGGAGGGATGGAAGCGCAGGCCGCCCTTGTACGGGCCGAGCGCGCTGTTGAACTCGACGCGGAAGCCCCGGTCGACGTGCGTCCGGCCCCGGTCGTCCTGCCACGGCACCCGGAAGACGATCTGGCGCTCCGGCTCGACGAGCCGCTCCAGGAGCCCCGGCTCGGCGAACTCGGGCCGGGCCGCGAGCACCGGGGCGAGGCTGTCGAGCACCTCGTGGACCGCCTGGTGGAACTCGGGCTGCGCCGGATTGCGGTGTTCGATCTCGGCGCGCAGGGCGTCGAGGGTGGAGCGGGCGGACTGCGGGTCGGGTCGGTTCGACACGTGGAACCCCCTTCTGGCACGGCTGTACGCCGGCGGAGAACCGGGTGGGAGCGCTCGGCGCCGTTGCCGCGCGCGCGGGAGGTGAGGACGGCCGCTCCGGGACTCCGTCGTCCCCGCCGCCGTGCTCACTGTTACATCCATGTGAATGCAAGCACCAGTAAGCAGATGCCCGGGTCCGCCATCCGAGACGCCCGCCGGCCCCGCCGCGCCCGCGCGCCCCCTCGTACGCGCCCGCGCGCACGCCCCTCGCACCCACCCGCACCCGCCTGCGCACACGCACAACCTCTTCGCACAGATGTCCGTCTTACAGACGTCCGTTTCCGCCGTCCCGGAGACCGCCGAGCGAAGGGCCCCGCAGTGCAGCACGTCCGACCCCGCCGCCGGGCGGTGCTCACCGCCGCCCTCGCCGTCACCGCGGCCGCCGCCGGGTGCTCCGTACCGGAGCCGCGCCGGAGCGCGCCGACCGCCGATCCGGCGCCGGGGAAGCCGATCGCGTCGGCACGGGCCCGCCGGGCGCTCCTGATGCAGTTCGCCGCGCACCCGGACGACGACCTGTACTTCATGAACCCGGACGCGCAGCGGCTGTTCGACGCGGGCGTCCCGCTCGTCTCCGTGTACGTGACGGCCGGCGAGCACACCGGCGTGAACCGGATCGCGGGGATGCCCGGGACGCCACCGGACCGGGCCGCCTACTCCGCCGCCCGCCACCAGGGCCTGCGCCAGTCGTACGCGGCGGCGCTCGGCCTGCCGCTGTTCACCCCGTGGAAGCGGGGCACGCTGGCGCTCCCCGGCGGCCGGCGGGCCGAGGTCGACGTCCTCGCACACGGCGGGCGCCGGGTCGAGCTGGTCTTCCTCAACCTGCCGATGCACACCCCCCGCCGGTACACGGCCCTGCCCGCGCTCTGGGAGGACCGCGCCCTGGAGCTGCGCACCCACCTGCCGGCCGGCTCCCCCGTCACCCGGGCCGACACCTACGACTACGACGGCCTGGTCGGCGTCCTGGCCGGGCTGCTCGCCCGCTACCGGCCCACCGTGGTGCACACCCTGGACCCCGACCCGGACGTCCAGCACAGCGACGAGGCCACCCGGCGGCGGGACTCCGAGCAGCCCGGCTACGCCGACCACGGGGACCACACGGCGGTCGCCTGCTTCACCTGGGCGGCGCTGTGCCGCCGGGTCTCGGACGCGGTCCGGGACGGCGAGCCGATACCGGCGTTCACCACGACGGCCTTCCGCGGCTACTACAACCGGCACTGGCCCAAGAACCTCCCGCCGGGGGTCCTGGCGGAGAAGGCGGCCCGGCTCGTCCCGTACGGCGGCGACCCCTCCTGGCCGTGCGGGAACCCCTCGGGCTGCGGCGACTACGGCGTCGGCGGCGACCGCCCGCTGACCAACCGCAAGGGCTGGGTCCGCTCCACCCACCACCGCTGGCCCGGCGCCCGCCCGGCCCTCGCCGAGGAGCCGGACGGCCGGCTCGCGGCGTACGGGGTCCTGGGCCTGCGCGCGGTCCGCTGGCGCGAGTCGGCGCCCGGCGGCGCCTGGGGCGAGCCGGAGGACCTCGGCGGCGGCCCGCTCGTCCCGGCGCTCGGCTCCGCGGTCCTGCCCGACGGGCGGGTGCTGCTCCTCGGGGTGCGGTTCGCCGCGCTCGACGGGCACGGCGGCGCCAACCGGCGCGAGGTGGTGCTCCTCGAACAGCGCTCCCCCGGCGGCCCGTTCCTCGCCTGGCGGGGCCTGGGGAACCCGGAGCGCGGGGACGACCGGGGGCGCCGGCTCGGCTCCCCGGTGGCGGTCGCGGCCCCCGACGGCCGGGTCCACCTCTTCGTGCGGAACGCGGACAAGCGCCTCTCGACCCGGGTCCGGGCGGTGGACGGCTCCTGGGGCCCCTGGCGGACGCTCCCCGGGACCGCCGAGGTCCAGGACGGCCCGGCCGTCTCGGTGGACGCCGCGGGCCGCGTCCACGTGTACGCGGCGGGCCGGGAGTCCGTACGGCACTGGGTGGACGGACGGGAGCGGACGGGGCGGCTGCCGCTCTCCGGCTCCACGGTGGCGAGCGCGGGCGGCGAGCTGTTCCACCGGCCCCCGGCGGACGCGCGGCTGCTCGGCCCGGCCGGCGACGCCGGTCTCGACGGGTACGGGGAGGTGGTCGCCGCGCGGTCGGCGGCGCTCGGCACGGTCCTGCTCGGCACGGACCCGCGCGGCCGCGCGGTGGTGCGGGCCGGCGGCCGGACCCGGGTCCGTACGGCGAAGGGCGGGGCGGCGGCCCCGGCCGCGCTGCACCTGGGGGCGCGGGGCGCGACCGTGGTGGGGCTCGGCGCGGACGGACGCCCGTGGAGCTGGAGGCCGTAGCGGAACCGACGGCCCCGGGAACGCGAGGACCTCGAAGAAAGCCCCGGGAACGCGAGGAGGCCCCGCACCTTTCGGTGCGGGGCCTCCCCCTACTGCTCGGCGACTCCTGCGAGTCACCAGGTCAGTTCAAGATCAGGCGGTGATCTTGACGACCTGGCCGGCGCCGACGGTCCGGCCACCCTCACGGATGGCGAACTTCAGGCCCTCCTCCATGGCGATGGGCTGGATCAGCTCGACGCTCATGGCGGTGTTGTCGCCCGGCATGACCATCTCGGTGCCCTCGGGGAGGGTCACGACGCCGGTCACGTCCGTGGTACGGAAGTAGAACTGCGGGCGGTAGTTGTTGAAGAACGGGGTGTGACGGCCACCCTCGTCCTTCGACAGGATGTAGGCCTGGGCCTCGAAGTTCGTGTGCGGCGTGACCGAACCCGGCTTGATGATGACCTGGCCGCGCTCGACGTCCTCGCGCTTGATGCCACGGAGGAGCAGACCGACGTTCTCACCGGCCTGGCCCTCGTCGAGCAGCTTGCGGAACATCTCGATACCGGTGACCGTGGTGGTGGTCTTCTCGGTCTTGATGCCGATGATGTCGACGGTCTCGTTGACCTTGAGGATGCCGCGCTCGATACGACCGGTGACGACGGTGCCACGACCGGTGATCGTGAAGACGTCCTCGATCGGCATCAGGAACGGCTTGTCGACGTCACGCTCGGGCTGCGGGATGGACTCGTCCACCGCGTGCATGAGGCCGAGGAGCTTCTCGCCCCACTCCTTGTCGCCCTCGAGCGCCTTGAGCGCCGAGACGCGGACGACCGGCAGGTCGTCGCCCGGGAACTCGTACTCGGAGAGGAGCTCACGCACCTCGAGCTCGACGAGCTCCAGGATCTCCTCGTCGTCCACCATGTCGGCCTTGTTCAGGGCGACGACGATGTACGGAACGCCGACCTGGCGGGCCAGGAGCACGTGCTCCTTGGTCTGCGGCATCGGGCCGTCGGTGGCGGCGACCACGAGGATGGCGCCGTCCATCTGCGCCGCACCCGTGATCATGTTCTTGATGTAGTCCGCGTGACCGGGGCAGTCGACGTGGGCGTAGTGACGCGACTCGGTCTGGTACTCGACGTGCGCGATCGAGATGGTGATACCGCGCTGGCGCTCCTCGGGAGCCTTGTCGATCTGGTCGAAGGCCGAGGCCTCGTTCAGGTCCGGGTACGCGTCGTGCAGCACCTTGGTAATGGCGGCCGTGAGGGTCGTCTTACCGTGGTCGATGTGACCGATGGTGCCGATGTTGACGTGCGGCTTAGTCCGCTCGAACTTCGCCTTCGCCACGGGGGTCCTCCTGGAGAGTGGTTCTGTACGCCTTGCTCATCGGCGCCAGGTGATCTTTGCTGGGATGCCATCCGCCGGGGACCGGATTCCTCGGGTCTCGGGGGCCGAGCCCCGGCGTCTGGTGTCAAGCCTAAAGCGTGAACTCGGGAGAGTTACTCGCCCTTGGCCTTCGCGATGATCTCCTCGGCGACGTTCCGGGGAACCTCGGCGTAGGAGTCGAACTGCATCGAGTAGCTTGCGCGACCCGAGGTCTTGCTGCGGAGGTCTCCGACGTAGCCGAACATCTCCGAAAGGGGCACGAGGCCCTTCACGACGCGAGCGCCGCTGCGCTCCTCCATGGCCTGGATCTGACCACGGCGGGAGTTGATGTCGCCGATGACCTCACCCATGTAGTCCTCGGGCGTGGTGACCTCGACGGACATCATGGGCTCGAGAATGACCGGCGAAGCCTTCCGCGCGGCCTCCTTGAAGGCCTGCGAACCGGCGATCTTGAACGCGAGCTCGGAGGAGTCGACCTCGTGGTAGCCACCGTCGAGAAGAATGACGCGGACGCCGGTCATCTCGTAGCCGGCCAGGATGCCGAACTGCATGGCCTCCTGCGCACCCGCGTCGACCGAAGGGATGTACTCCTTCGGGATGCGGCCACCGGTGACCTTGTTCACGAACTCGTAGGAGGCGTCGCCACCCTCGATGGGCTCGATCGCGATCTGCACCTTGGCGAACTGACCGGTACCACCGGTCTGCTTCTTGTGGGTGTAGTCCACGCGCTCGACGGTCTTGCGGATCGTCTCGCGGTACGCGACCTGCGGCTTGCCGACGTTCGCCTCGACCTTGAACTCGCGACGCATGCGGTCGACGAGGATGTCGAGGTGGAGCTCGCCCATGCCACCGATGATGGTCTGGCCGGTCTCCTCGTCCGAGTGGACCTGGAAGGAGGGGTCCTCCTCCGCGAGACGCTGGATGGCGACACCCAGCTTCTCCTGGTCACCCTTGGACTTGGGCTCGATGGCGACCTGGATGACCGGCGCCGGGAAGTCCATGGACTCCAGGATGACCGGGTTCTTCTCGTCGCACAGCGTCTCACCGGTGGTGGTCTGCTTGAGGCCCATGACGGCGACGATGTCGCCGGCGCCCACCGAGTCGATCTCCTCACGCTTGTTCGCGTGCATGCGGTAGATCTTGCCGATGCGCTCCTTCTTGCCCTTGACGGAGTTCAGCACCGCGGTGCCGGCCTCCAGGCGACCGGAGTAGATCCGGACGAAGGTGAGCTTGCCGAGGTGCGGGTCGCTCGCGATCTTGAACGCGAGGGCCGACAGCGGCTCCTCGTCGGACGGCTTGCGCCGGACGACGACCTCGGGGTCCTTGACGTCCTGGCCCTCGATGGCCTCGACGTCCAGGGGCGAGGGGAGGTAGCGCACGACCGCGTCGAGCAGGGGCTGAACGCCCTTGTTCTTGAAGGCGGTGCCGCAGAACACGGGGGTGACCGTGGTGTCGCCGCCCTTGCCGGAGGCGATGGTGATGCGACGGACGGCCGCGTAGATCTGCTCCTCGGTGGGCTCGACGCCCTCCAGGAACAGCTCCATGAGCTCCTCGTCGTTCTCCGCGACGGTCTCGACCAGCTTGCCGCGGTACTCCTCGGCCAGCTCGGCCAGGTCGGCCGGGATGTCGACGATGTCGTACATCTCACCCTTGCTGGCCTCGGCGGACCAGACGAGCGCCTTCATGCGGACGAGGTCGACGACGCCCTGGAAGTCGGCCTCGGCACCGATCGGGAGCTGCATGACGATCGGGGTGGCGCCGAGGCGGCCCACGATCATGTCGACGCAGCGCAGGAAGTCGGCGCCGGTGCGGTCGAGCTTGTTGACGAAGCAGATGCGCGGAACGCCGTAGCGGTCCGCCTGACGCCAGACGGTCTCGGACTGGGGCTCGACACCGGCCACACCGTCGAACACGGTGACAGCACCGTCGAGCACGCGCAGCGAACGCTCCACCTCGACGGTGAAGTCGACGTGGCCCGGCGTGTCGATGATGTTGATCGTGTGATCGACATTCTCGAGCGGCCAGTGGCAGGTCGTCGCGGCGGACGTGATCGTGATGCCGCGCTCCTGCTCCTGCTCCATCCAGTCCATCGTGGCAGCGCCGTCGTGGACTTCACCGATCTTGTACGAGACACCGGTGTAGAACAGGATCCGCTCGGTGGTGGTCGTCTTGCCCGCGTCGATGTGAGCCATGATGCCGATGTTGCGCACCTTGGCAAGGTCAAGCGAAGTGGTAGCCATATCGGCTCAGTCTTCTCTCGGTCTCGATGTGGGTTGCGACTACCAGCGGTAGTGCGCGAAGGCCTTGTTGGACTCGGCCATCTTGTGCGTGTCCTCGCGCTTCTTGACGGCAGCACCGAGGCCGTTCGAGGCGTCGAGGAGCTCGTTCATGAGGCGCTCGGTCATGGTCTTCTCGCGACGGGCGCGGGAGTAACCGACGAGCCAGCGGAGGGCGAGCGTGGACGCGCGGCCCGGCTTGACCTCGATCGGCACCTGGTAGGTGGCGCCACCGACACGGCGGGACTTGACCTCGAGGGCCGGCTTGACGTTCTCCAGCGCGCGCTTCAGCGTGATGACCGGGTCCTGGCCGGTCTTCTCGCGAAGACCCTCCATGGCGCCGTACACGATGCGCTCGGCGGTGGAACGCTTGCCGTCCAGCAGGATCTTGTTGATCAGCGAGGTGACAAGAGGAGAGCTGTAGACCGGGTCGATGATGACCGGGCGCTTCGGGGCGGGGCCCTTACGAGGCATTCTTACTTCTCCTTCTTGGCGCCGTAGCGGCTGCGAGCCTGCTTACGGTTCTTGACGCCCTGCGTGTCGAGGGAACCGCGGATGATCTTGTAGCGAACACCCGGCAGGTCCTTCACACGGCCACCGCGCACGAGCACGATGGAGTGCTCCTGCAGGTTGTGACCCTCACCCGGGATGTAGGCCGTGACCTCGATGCCGGAGGTCAGACGCACACGCGCGACCTTACGGAGCGCCGAGTTCGGCTTCTTCGGGGTGGTCGTGAACACACGCGTGCAGACGCCGCGACGCTGAGGGGAACCCTCGAGTGCGGGCGTCTTGTTCTTCTCGACCTTGTCCTGCCGGCCCTTACGGACCAGCTGCTGGATCGTAGGCACTACTTCTCCGGTTTCTGTGTGCCGTCGGTACAACTAACCTGGAACAGTCACCGACCCACGCGGTCGGGTGTGTCGAATCCTGCGGACCCCCGCCGGAAGCGGAAAGAACGGCGCGGATCACGGTGGCCGGTCTCGGACTCGTACAGCGGCTGTAGACACGCGCACGAGCCCGGGCACACCCCAGGCACAAGGTCTGAGCGTACCTATCGCACGGACTCCGGTCAAAACAAATGCGAGGCGGGGAAGGGCCCGGCCGGTGTCGGCCGGGCCCGGGTGACGACGACCGGAGCGAACGGGCGCCGGTCAGTCCCGCGCGACGCGGCGCGACTCGGCGGTCCCGCCGACACCGGGAGTCTCCCCGTCGGGCTCCAGGAACTGGTTCACGACTTTGACGAAGACGCCCATCCGCTCGTCGGGCACGCCCAGCCAGCGGGCGAAGTCCTCCAGGGAGGGCTGCCAGTCGCCGGCCGGGAGCAGGTCCGACGCCATCGGGAGTTCCTCGGGGGTCACGCGGCCGGACCGGATCAGCATGTCGCGGACGGAGACGCCGAGCAGCGGGGCGATCCTGCGCATGGTCTCCAGATCCGGCATGCTCTGCCGCTGGAGCAGTCGCGTCACGGCGGCGCGGTGCACGCCGGCCTCGTCCGCGATCCGGGACTTCCCGCCGCCGCGCGGGCTGTCGATGTCGTAACCGCGCTGTCTCATCAGGCCTTCGACCCAGCCTGCGAACGCGTCGAGCCCTTGGGTGCTCATGTGTCTACCACTCCCTCACTCCCCACCCTCCGGGTCCCACACTTTAGCGTGCTTGCGCGCACGGAATTACCTGATTTCGACGACGCAATCGTGTTGAACCGGTGAAGAACGGCGCGGAGGGCGGCTCGAATTTAGTTGCGCGCCCGCACGCAACGTGTCACTCTGGCTCGCCGCCGCACCCGTCGGCCCCCTAAGCCCCATGAGTCCCACCGGTCCCATGGCGTCCCGGCGGCCCCCGACCGTGGAGAACACCTTGTTCCAGCCCGAACCGTCCCCCTGGCAGGCCTCCGCCGCGTGCGCCGGCCTCTCCCCGTCCGTCGTCTTCGCCCGCCGCGCCCAGGAGGCGGCCCCGGCCCTGCGGGCCTGCGCCGACTGCCCCGTGCGCCGCGAGTGCGAGGCGGCGGTCGCCCCGGCCGAGAGCTACTTCGACGGCGTCTGCGCGGGCCGCCTCTGGCGCAACGGGCGTCCGGCGGACGCGCGGCGCGTGGCCAAGGCGGTCGCCCGGGTGGGCGGGGGCCGCCGTGGCTGACCGCACCGCGTCCGGTGCCGGGCCGGCGCGCGACGAGCGCGCCACCGAGTCCGTGCTGCGGGACATCGCGCTCTGGACCGCTTCCCTGGTACGGCAGTTCCCGGAGCTCTCCGAGGAGCTGGCGCCCGGCCGCCGCTCCCCCTCCGGCGCCGCACCCGCCGTCCCGCCGCCGGGACACGACGAGTTGGTCCGCCAGGAGCGGCGCGAGGCGCTGCTCCTGGAGCAGCGGCACGGACTCGCCGTCCCGGGCCACGGCGCCGCCCCGATCCGCCTCCACGTCTCCGACGCCATCCGGGACGTCACCGACGGCGTGGTGGAGCTGGAGGAGGCGGTCCGCGCCCGGCTCTCCCTGGCGCGACCGCCCCGGGCCGGGGTGATCGAACGCCTCCGGCGGATCGTCGGCCTCCTCGACCCGATCGCCGCGCACCCGGACCTGGCCCGGCACGTCCGGGACGAGATCCGCAGGATGGCCCGGCGCTGCGCCCGGACGCTGGGCGACGCGGAGACGGTCGTCCGGGTGTCGGGTCGCTGCCCCTGGTGCGACTCGGTGTCGCTGCGGGCGTTCCCGGACCGGCGCGCGGTGCTGTGCGTCAACCCGGCCTGCCTGTGTACGGACCCGGTGTGCGGCTGCCAGGACGACCCCGCCTACCGGCACCTGTGGCCGGAGCGGGAGTGGGAGGAACTCGCGGCCGCCTCCGGATCCCGTACGGAGGAGATCGAGGCGGCGATGGACACGGACACCGCGCCGGACGCGGTGAGGAGCGCCCCGCGCGCGACGACGAACGACGCGCGGACGACGAACGACACGGAGGAGACCTCGTGCTGAGCTCACCCGCCCTGCCGGCCCTGATCCCGGGACCGCTCGCCGCCGAGGAGGCGGGGGTCGCCCCCGCGACCATCCGCAAGTGGGTCCAGCTCGGCCACCTCAGGGCGGCCGGCAAGGCGGGCCGGGCGCAGCTCTTCCGCCTGGAGGACGTCTTCGCGGCGGAACGGGCGGCCCGTCGCCGCCCCCGCACCGTCTGACCCTCCGCCCGCCCGCACGAAGCGCCCCGCGTCCCCTCCGGACGCGGGGCGCTTCGTCATGCCGCCAGGAAGGCGCGGAGGGAGCGGACCAGGGCTTCCGCGAAGCGCTCGCGGACCGCCGGGTCGACGTGGTCCAGGGAGAGGTACGGGTTGAGGTCCTCCAGCTCGACGAGGAGCAGCCCGCCCTCCCGGGTACGGCAGGCGTCGACGCGCTGGACGCCGTGGTCGAGGGTGTTCCAGTCGACGAAGCGGCGCGCGAAGCCGAGGTCGCCGGCAGTGGGCTCGTACGGCTCCAGGACCCAGCGCCGCTCGGGGTCGGGGGCGTACAGGGCGTACTGGAAGAGGTCGTCCACGAAGTAGAAGGAGACCTCGTACCGGAAGTCGACGCGCGGCTGGACGAGGACCTCGCCGTACGCGAGGCCGGCGAGGTCCTCGTACGGCACGAAGCGCAGTCCTATGGAGTCGGCGCCGGTCTTGGGCTTGACCGCGTACAGCGCGGCGTCCGGCAGCCGGTCCAGGTCCTCGGGCCGGTCGACGGTGGGGATGACGGGGTGTCCGGCGGCGGTGAGGTCGAGCAGGTACTGCTTGCCGGCCATGTCCCCGCGGCCGTGCAGCGGGTTGTAGACGCGGACGCCGAGGGCGGTGGCCCGCGCGCGGAAGGCCTCGTACTCCTCCCGGTAGTGGAGGACGGGGCCGCTGTTGCGGACGACGACGGCGTCGAAGCCCTCCATGAGGGCAGCGGCGTCGAGCGGGTGGCAGAGGGCCAGGTCGAAGTCCTCGCGCAGCCGGGCGGTGAGGTGGACGTCCTCGTCGCCGTAGCGCCGGCCCCGGGCGGGATAGGCGAGGTCGGTGACGTAGAGCAGGCGGGGGCGGTCGGCGGGCACGGGCGGCTCCCTGGTTCGGTGGCGGTCAACCTACCGGGGCGGTGCGGCACGGCTTTCGGCGCGGCACGGCTTCCGTACGCCACGGCTTCCGGCGCGTCACAGCCCCCGTACGCCCCGCGTGCGGCAAGTCACCCACAGAACTAGTTGCGTGCGCGCACGCTCCCTGTCACAGTTGGTGCAGCGGCGGAGCTGCGCCCGCGGGTCGGGACACGGCTCCGCCGTCCGCCGTCCGGGCGCGCCACCGCGCCCCTCCCCCTCCCGCCGGGGCGCCCCGGGCGGCACCCCGTCCCGCTCCCCCTCCCGAGGAGACCCGTCATGACCACTCCCCCGAGTGCGTTCCCGGACGTCGAGAAGCTGGTCGTCGACGTCCTCAAGGCCGACCCCGCCCTGGCCGGCGCGACCGTCGCGGTCAACGCGCCGGCCGGCTTCGACGGCACGCAGAGCGCCGTCCTGGTGAACCGCCGCGGCGGCGCCTGGATCGGCGACCTGCACGTCGACATGCCGCTGATCGAGTTCGAGGTGTACGGGCCGACCAAGAACGCCGCCCACCTCCTCGCCAACGCGGCCCGGCGGGCGCTGCTCGCCACCATCGGCAAGCAGATCGGCACCGGCAATGTCGTCCACGACGTGGAGGAGCAGGACGGGCCGCGCTGGCTGCCCGACTACCTCTACCGGGGCGCCAACCGCTACCTCTGCGTCATCCGCCTCTCCCTGAGCGTCTTCTAGCCGCACCCGCCTCTCGCGGAGCGTCTCCCAGCCGCTCGCCGGGCGTCCGACCGGGCCGCTCACGGCCCCTCCCCGGACCGCCCGCCCCACAGACCAGGCCCCGCCGTCCGGCGGGGCCTTTGCCGTACCCGGGTCCCACGCCCGGAGCGGCGCCCTCACCCCCTCACAAGGAGAAACCCACCATGGCAGGAAACAACTCCGCCGAGATCCGCGTCGCCGGTACCGGAAAGCTCTACGTGGCGGAGGCCGGCACCTCCGCCCCGGCCACCTTCGGCACCGACGCCGCGGCCGACTGGACCGGCGCGGGCTGGAAGGACCTCGGCTTCACCTCCGGCGACGGCGTCACGTTCTCGAAGAAGGACAAGCTGGAGGCCATCGACTCGTGGCAGTCGGTCTCCCCGGTCCACTACATCTACTCCAGCCGTGACCTCTCGCTGAAGTTCTCGCTGCTCCAGTTCAACGAGGACACGCTGCCCTTCTTCATGGGCGGCGACGCCGTCAAGGCGGAGCCGACCCCGGCGGTCGACACCTACCGGTACGAGATCGCCGAGCGTCCGTTCGCGGACGTCCGCGCCCTCGGCCTGGAGTTCACCGACGTCAAGGCCGGCGGCACGACCGCGGTGCGGTACCGCTTCATCATCCCGCGCGGCCAGGTCACCGCCACCGACGACATCAAGCTGGCCCGCAAGGCGGCGTCCCAGCTCGGCATCACCTTCAGCGCGATGTCGAAGGGCGACGGCAAGCCGCTGGCGACCTTCCTCATGAAGGACGGCCAGTACTCCGCGACCGTCTGATCCCTCTCCACCCGGGGCGGGACGGCGCACCGCCGCCCGCCCCGCCCCCTCTCCTCCTCATCCACCCGACCAAGGAGTACGCATCACCATGGCCCGTTTCGACGTCAACGCCGCCCGCGCCCAGCGACAGGAGGCCCACGGCCGCAAGTGGTCCTTCGAACTGGACGGCGAGACCTACACCCTTCCGACCGAGCTGAGCCGCGCGACCGCCAAGGGGCTGCGCAAGCTCGACGACAACGACGTCGACGGCCTGCTCGCGCTCCTGATGGGCGAGGAGCAGTTCACCCGCTTCGAGCAGCACGACGTCACCGTGCAGGACGTGGCCGCCATCCTGGAGGCCTACGGCAAGGAGACCGGGCTCGGCCTGGGGGAAGACTGAGCCTCGTCGAGTTCGTCGACGAACACGCCGAGGCCCTCGAGGCGGACCTGCTCCGCTACTACGACGTCGACCTCCTCGACTGGCACCGGGGTGGTCTCTCCAGCCGCCGGATCGTGGTGTTGATCAAGCATCTGCCCAGGGAGAGCGCCGTCCAGCGCGAACTCCACGGCGAGGCCGCGGAGTGGTCGGTCACCGACCACCTGCTGGCGGCCGCGGTGGACCATCTGGCAGTCGCCAACTGGATGTTCGCCTGCGTCAACACGGGCGAGGACGATGATCCGCCGGAAGCACCGACGCCCGTGCCCCGTCCGGGCGGCCCCGACGGGGAAGGCGCCGGGCAGGACGCCCAGGACGCGTCCGCAGGGCAGGACGAAGGGGTGTCACCGCAAGCCCTCGCCCGGTTCTTCGGGTGATCTCGCGGCCCCGGAGCCCCCTTCCTTCCGAGCGGCTCAGGAAGGGGGCTCCGGAGGTACTTCCCGCGTCCGCTCGGAGATCATGTCCTCCTCCAGGGCCTTGGCCCGCTCGGACAGCCGGCGCCCCCGGCCCGCGCGCGACTCCGGCTCACCGGGCTCGGGGTCACGGCGGGCGGCGGGCGGCCCGGTCGGCGCATCGGTCAGCGGAGGGACGATCGGCCGACCGCCCTTGCGGCGGACGACCTTCCGCACCATCCGGGCGTTCCTGCGGGTACGGCCCTCCCGGACGACCGGCGCGGCTCCGTATTCCGCGGCAGCGGGTTCCCGTTCATCCGGGTCGGGCCGGGTCCGGAGTTCCGTTCCGTTTCCGACCCGGGGCTCCGGTTCCGGTTCGGGCTCGGAGGGCCGTTCGAACAGCTCGCGTTCCCGGCGGAGCCGCTCCTCGGCCTCGACGACCGCTGCGGGCGGTTCGAGGAGCCGGGCGAAAGGCAGCGCGATGACCCGAGCGCCCTCCCGGCCGTCGTCCGTACGCCGCGGGGGGCGGCGCGTTCCACGCGCGTCACCCTGGCCCTGGGCGTAGGCGTCGGCGAGACGTTTCTCGTACTCCCGCCGGATGCGAGGGAGTTCGTCCGTCACGGCCTCGGCCCAGCCGGCGGTGAACGCGGCAGCCTCCCGCCGGTCGACCTCGGGGCGGGGCAGGACGACGAGGTCCTCGGGTGCGTACCCATGGACGTGGACGAGTTCCGAGAGGTGTGCGATGAGGTGTGGCAGGTCCGGACGGGAGGCGAGCCAGTCGACACCCTGCTCCTGCCGGTCGGAACCCGGTTCCGTGTCCATGCGTCAGTACTGCCTTCCAGCCCCCTGGGGTCCCCGCGCCCCTCACACCCCTCGCCCCGTCGGATCCATACGGCCCGGGGGACGTGATCCCAGGTTACCTGGTCGAACACAAGCACCCATCGGACGTCAACCTGCCCGATAAATAGGCGGAAAGACGCCCCGTCAGGCGTTTCTCGCTCGACAAACATCGAACAAAGGTTCGAGAATGCATCACGCACAGCTCGTCGCAGCCGCCGGGACACCGCGCAGGCCCCACCCGTCACCGGGTCCTCGTCGGCACGCAATCGGAAGGCAGGGCACCATGACGTCCCAGTCCGGGGAAAGCCGCACACGGAGCACGCTCCGCGACCGCGTCCACGCGGTGCTGAACGGCCCCGGCCCTGTCGACGAGCATGCGCTGCTCGCCGTCCTCGACGCGGAGGCCGACGCCCGTGAACTCCGGGCGTACAAGGCCGGCTGGAACGACGCCCTCACCGAGCTGCGCGGCCGTCGCGGACACGACCACCGGAACCGCGCCCCCCGTCAGGACTGAGTCCTCCACCGATCCGTACGACACGACGGCCGCTCGCCCCGTTCACCAGGGGGTGAGCGGCCGTCGTGTCGTTCACGCCCACCGCTCCGCTCCGCGTCAGGAGAAGGACAGGGCCAATACGAGCCCGAGCACGAACACGGCGACCGCACCGCCGGTGACGTGCTTCGCGATCCACCCCTCCGAGGACGAGTCGACATCCGCCAAGGTGCCCGTCTGCGCCCGGGACGGCCGCTTCCGGTCGTACACGACCGGAACCACCGTCCCTACGGGGTCCGGCTCGGTGACCTGCAGCTCGTAGAAGTACGCGACGCGCTCCCCTCCCGGGAGGGAGATCCGGTAGTGGACCCGGAACTTGCCGTTCATGAAGTCGTGCATCGAGGAGACCGCCTCCCCCTCGACACCACGGAGCTCCAGCTTGCGCCGCCGGAGAAACATCATGACATTTCCGGTCGTCGCAAAAGCGGTGAACCCTCCTACGAGCGCAAGAACAATTCCTGTCACGAATAAGAACTGCCGCACAACTCCTCCTCCCGATCCCATGGGCCGCAAAAATAACAACGGCCTCTGCGCCGGGTCAATCCCGAGCAAAGATTTGAGGGACAGCCATGCCCGACGACCACGCCGAAGTTCTCGCCAGAATCGGCGAGGTGAAAACAAAGCTCGAAGAAGTGAGCAAGGCGGTCAATGCCAACAACAAGCCGCCGGCCGCCGTGACGAAAGAAGAACTCAACACGAAGACCGCTGAAATCATCGCGGCGGTCAAGGGAGGCAAGAGCGAGGCCAAAGAATGGTGGGAGGCCCTCCTCGAAGGGCTGGGCTTCAAGGACGCCCTCGCGGCCATCAAGGACCAGAAGAGTCTCGGCAGCATGCTGCCACTGCTCATCGGAGCCCTTGCCGTCCTGCTGGTCGGAAAAATGCTCGACCTAGGAAAGATCTTCAACGCGGGGCTGGAAAAGCTCACGAGGTCGATAGGTCGCCGTCGTGGCGATCCACAGGCCCAGGGGCGGATCCTCGCCATGACCGACAGCGGCATCCCCTGGGTGCGCCCCCGCGCCGAGGCCGAGGCCGCGCCGATCATCGCCATGGCCCGGGGAGCTCTCAGTCCCGGCGAACTGAACGACCTCAAGGACGCCCTCGTCGCGGTCAACCCCCACATCCGCACCTTCAACGAACGCATCGACGGCATGCCGTCGGGCCGACAG
The DNA here is from genome assembly GCF_042868165.1 of Streptomyces sp. NPDC007872. Lineage (NCBI taxonomy): Bacteria > Bacillati > Actinomycetota > Actinomycetes > Kitasatosporales > Streptomycetaceae > Streptomyces > Streptomyces sp. NPDC007872. Next base: position 407,827 of record NZ_JBIAEA010000004.1, on the reverse strand, counting down.
CTCGACAAGGCGGCCAAGGGCATCGAAAGGCTCAACACGGCCCTCGACAACACCGACACCCTCCGGCTCAAGGACATCACGAAGGACACCGGAATCCTCAAGAGCAACATGGAGGACTTCGCACCCCACAAGATTCCGCTTCGTCTCCGCCAGGCCACGGAAGCCGCCGAAAAACTCGACCGCGCCGGCCAGAACCTGCAAGAGCGTTTCCAGGCCCTGAAACTGGCCGCCGCCGGAGCAGAATCAGCCATCGCCGGTTCCGGGTCCGGCAACTGATCACTCCGGGAAAGGAGGGAATCCATGAGTCTCGTCAGTTCCACGAAGAAGGCGTCCGACGCCCTGCGCACCATGAAGACGCAGGCGTCCGGAGCCGGTGCCTCGGTCAAGAAGGTCGGCGACGCCGGCACGTCGGCCTCGGGTCGGCTCAAGAATCTCAAGACCAACGCCCAGGGATCCAGCACCCAGCTCAAGACCCTCAAGACCGCGTCGGATCAGGTCGAGCGCGCCATGAAGAAGGCCGGGGACACCGCCCAGTCGGCCGGCGGGAAGCTCGGCAAGTACGAGTCGGGTGCCGGAAAGGCCGCCAAGGGCCAGGACAAGCTCAACAAGTCCATGAAGGGCAACATCCTGGCCCGGTTGCTCGAACTCTTCATGCCGCTCATCGAGAAGATCGTCGAGATGGCGTCGCGGTCGAAGACCATGCAGACGGTCCTGAAGAAGGCGTTCGACGCCGTCAGGAGCGTCATCAGCTCGGTCATGAAGGCCATCGGCCCGATCATGAAGAAGGCCGGGGACCTGATCAAGTCGGTCTGGAACGGCATCAAAAGCGCCGTCTCCACCGTCGTCAAGGCCGTCGCGAACGTCATCAAGACCTACGTGAACGCCTGGAAGACGGTCATCACCACCGTGATGAAGGCGATCAAGTCCGTCGTCAGCTCGGTCTGGAACGGCATCAAGGCCGTCATCACCCCGGTGGTCAACTGGATCAAGACCACGATCCCGAAGGCGTTCAGCGCCGTCAAGGACAAGATGTCGTCCATCTGGAACGGCCTCAAGGACATCGCGTCCCGGGCGTTCAACGGCATCAAGGACGGCGTGAAGACCCCGATCAACGCCGTCATCCGGCTGATCAACAGCATGATCAACAGCCTCAACCGCGTCAAGGTCAGCGTCCCCGGCTGGGTGCCGCTCGTCGGCGGCAAGACCTTCGGCGTCAACCTGCCGACCATCCCCATGCTCGCCACCGGCGGTGTCGTCATGCCCCGCCACGGCGGCGTCCCGGCGATCCTCGCCGAGGCCGGTGAGGCCGAGGCCGTCCTGCCGCTCTCCAAGCTGGACCGGCTGCTCGCCCTCACCGCCCGCCGAGCCCGTGCGTCCCAGGCCCTCACCGGCGGAAAGGGCGGCGGGCTGCACATCGAGCACTACCACGCGGCCCGGGGCAGCGACCCGCAGTCCACGGCGGACGCCCTCATGTACCTGGCGAAGGCACGCGGATGAGTGCCTCCCTCGCTCTGCCGAACCCGTTCGCCGGCGTCGCCCCGGTGATGAACTCCCTGCGTCAGGGCCTCGGACAGGCGGGCGACTCACTGCGGCGACTACGGCAGGACGTCCAGCGGGCGGACGGTGGCCTCGGTGCCCTCGCCACTGGACTGCGCACCGCCGGCACCACCGTGCGGACCCTCGGTGCCAACGCCTCCGGGGCCGCGGCCTCCGTCGACAGGATCCGCCGGTCCACCGCGCCCGCCGGCGTCAAGCGGATCGGCACGGCGGCCGGCAAGGCCCGCACGGCTGCCGGGAGGATCGGCACCGGAGTCGGCGGCATCCTCGCGCTCCTCCTGCCGCTGCTGCCCGTCGCCGACCTCGTCACCGGTCTGATGGACACCTTCGGCACCGTGATGACCGTCGCCTCCGTCGCCATGACCGGCGTCAACGTAGCCATGCGGGCCAACCCGCTCGGCTTCCTCGTCGGCATCCTCGTGCCCGTCGCCGCGTACCTCATCGAGCTCGCGCTGAGCTCCGAGACCGGTCAGCGGATCATGAAGCAGGTCTTCGACCAGGCGCTCAAGGGCTTCCAGGCGATCCGGGCGTTCCTCGGCCCGCTCGTGAAGGCGATCGGCACCGCGATCGGAACCTACTTCAGGGGGTACCTGACGCTGATCACCGGAGTGGTCAGGGGCATCAGTGCCGTCGTCGGCGGGACCTCGAAAGTCGGAACAGCCGTCTCCACGGCCTCGAACGCGCTGCGCGGGATCGCCGCGAGCACCCTGGGCCAGGTCAAGGACGCCGTCCGGCCGGTCACCTCGTGGATCACCGAGAAGGCACCTGGCTTCTTCCGCACCGCCAAGGACGCGTTCTCCCGTTCCCTGCGCGGCATCGGCGACATGGTCGAGGGCGGCCTGAGCACCGTGCTCGGTGTCGTCAAGGGCCCGATCAACGGGCTGATCGCCTTCGCCAACTGGATCATCGACGGCCTGAACGAGCTGAGTTTCGACTTCCTCGGCAAGAAGTTCGGCGTCCACTTCGACAAGTTGCCCATGCTCGCCGAGGGCGGTGTCGTCTTCCCCGGCGGCACGGACACCTACCGCATCGACCCCGTCTCCCGGCTGGAGGACCGCCGCGTCCCGGCACTCACCGAGCCGCCCCTACCGCCCCACCGGATACGGGAGTTCCGCGAGCGGCCGGGCGCCGGCCCCCGGTCGACCGCCGAGGACCTGCTCTTCCTGGCGACCGCCCATCACTAAACGGCCGCCCCGCCCCGCCCCGCCCCGCCGACCCTCCCAGCAGAAGTGAGGTGACGGCCCCATGGCCGAGACCACCACGTACGCCGCACAGATCCTCACCGCCGACCTCGCGCCCGGCTCCCTCATCACCCAGGACGGACAGGTGCAGTGGGCCGGGTTCCTCATCGGGCCCGGCACCCCCTTCGCCGTCGACAAGTCCGGCCTGTCGGGCTGGGAGGACCTGCCCGAGTACGACTCCTCCGACGCCGACCGGCCCACCTCGCACGGCGCCTGGCCGGGCTCCCGGTTCGCCAAGCCGCGCAAGGTCGGCGGGACGATCGTGCTGATGCCCGAGTGGGACCAGGTGCCCGAGGCCGTCCGCGCGCTGCGCCAGGCCCTCGCCCTCCTCGACCAGGAGCGCTGGCTCACCGTCCGGCTGCACGGCGAACTGCTCACCGTGCGCGCCAGGATCGCCCAGCGCGTGGTCCCCGCCGACCAGGGCTTCGCCACCCAGGGCAGCTCCCGCATGTCCGTCCAGTGGCTGGCGGCCGACCCCCGCCGGTACGCCGTCAACGAGCAGACCGCGACCACCCCCGCCCCACAGCCCGAGTCCGGTCTGCGGTGGCCGCTGACCTGGCCGCTCGACTGGGGCCGGGCCACCTCCACCGGTGACATCGCCGTCGAGAACACCGGCTCGGCCGCCACCCACCCGGTGATCACCTTTCGCGGCCCGTGCTCGACGCCGACCGTCGCCGAGCGGGGCAGCACGCGCCGACTGCGGTACGCGATCGACCTGGCCGCGGGTGAGGAACTCACCATCGACACCGCCAACGGCACGGTCACGCTCAACAACACCGCGTCTCGCCGCCACACGGCGATGGCCGACTCCAGCCCCGAGGAGCTGTTCCTCCTCGAACCGGGCCCCACCGAGCTGTCCTTCCGGCCCGACGAAGCCTCCCCGGAGGCTCTGATGACGGTGCGCTGGCGCAGCGCCGAGTGGTGACCGCGGCCCCGCCGCCGAACGGACCGCGTCCCGATCCTCTTCTTCCCGCCCCTCCCCGAACGGAGAACCCATGAACCTGCGCAGTAGCTGGACCGCCGAGATCGGCCAGACCCGCGAGGACACCCGTCTGACGCAGACCGGCGTCACCACGCCGCTCGACCCCGTCCAGGTCCGCTCCGGCGTCCTGCCGGGCTCCTTCAACGGCCAGTACCGGCTCTCCGGTCTGTGGCTGGAGAAGGCCTCCGCGATGACGGCGACCCTCCACGAGGGGCGCGCCGTCATCCAGGGGTCGAGTTCTCAGGGCGCTTACCCGGTCACGCTCCCCGCCCCCCAGCAGCTCACCTTCGTGGCGGGCGACGCCCAGTACAACCGCGTCGACCTGGTCGTCGCCAGGGTCTACGACCACCTGTACGACTCCTCGAACCGCAACGAGGCGAAGATAGAGGTCGTCCAGGGCACCCCCGGCCAGGCCCCGCAGGCCCCGGCCGCCCCGCCGCTCAGCCTGCCGCTGTGGGAGGTGACCGTCCCGGCCGGCGCCAGCGCGGGCAACGGCGGCATCCCGTGGGGCACCGCCCTCAAGGACCTGCGCTCCACGGTCGTCTCCCTCGGCGGCATCGTCCCGGCCGAGGGCCCGGTCCAGTGGGGCAGCTACCCGGGGCAGTACCAGGACATCCCGAGCGGCGAGCTCCAGCGCTGGGACGGCGGTCGGTGGGTGTCGTACCCGGCGGGCATCGGCGGCGTCGTCCCGGCCAGCGCCTCCCTTGCACAGGGCGGCTACACCGGCCAGTACCGCGACACGGCCGCCGGACAGCTCCAGCGCTGGAACGGCACGGCCTGGCGGCCGGCGTTCCCGGGTCCGTACTACAGCGGGACCTTCGCCACGGGGACGACGACCTCGACGACGTACACGCCGACGCTCACGGGTTCGTCGGGCATCTCCCCCATCAGCTTCACGGCCCCGGCGGCGGGCAGCGTACTGGTCACGCAGAGCGCACGGATGTACGCCCAGGCGACCACGCCCCCCATGGTCTCCATGTCGGTCCGGATCACGCAGGGAAGCACGACGTGGTACGAGGTGGGTGACGACGCGGCGCTCGTCTGCACGAGCTCCACGCCCCTGTCGACGTCGTCGGTGATCCGCTTCTACGGACTGACCCCCGGGGTCGTCTACACGGTCACCCCTCATTACAAGGTCGGCGCCAACTCCACCCAGGTCAAGGGGTACTTCGGCGCCATCAACCTCGTGGTCCAGCTCCAGCACTGATCCCGCAGCCATCCCGACAGGAGATCCCCGTGCCCATACGCTCAGGCTGGCTGCTGCCCACCGGTCAGACCCGTCAGAACACCCGCGTCACCAGCATCGGCGCCGTCACCCCCACCGGCCCGCTCACCTCGCGCTCCGGCATCCTGCCCGGCGGAGGCGACGGCAAGTACCGCGTCGGCGGTCTCAACATCCTCGGCAGCGGCCCCATGACGGCCACCGTCCAGCAGGGCCGGGCCATCGTCCAGGGCGGCAGGACGGACGGCGCCTACGCGATCGCCGTCGACGAGGACACCACTGTCACCTTCGCCGACGGCGACCCGCTCAACCCGCGTCTCGACCTCGTCGTCCTGCGCGTGTACGACAACGACAGCGACGCCCTCGGCAAGTACGAGGCAGCCGTCGAGGTCGTCCGGGGCACGCCGGCCGCCACCCCGGTGGTGCCCGCCGCGCCTCCGGTCTCGCTCCCGCTGTTCGCAGTCAAGGTGAAGCCCGGGGCCTCCGCGGGCACCGGCGGCGTCGGCTGGGCCGACAGCGTCCTCACCGACCTGCGCACCACCCTGGTCTCGGCCGGCGGCATCCTGCCGGTCTACAACAACGCGGCGGTGCCGGGCGCCTACCCCGGCCAGTACCAGGACAACGACAATTCACACGTCCTCCAGCGCTGGGACGGCAGCGCCTGGGTCTCCTACCCCAAGGAGATCGGCGGCATCGCCCCCAACGGGGCACTGTCCACCGGAGGCTACGCGGGCCAGTTCCGCGAGACCAACGGCGTCCTCCAGCGCTGGAACGGCAGCTCCTGGGTGAACTACCACCCGCCGTACGACATCGAGGTCTTCAACACCGGCACCACCGCGTCGGCCGGTTGGTCCCTCCTCTACTTCTCGGGGCGCCGCACCCGAGCGGGCCTCGTCATGGTGCGTATAGCCCTCACACGCACCGGCCCGGACATCACCGCCAGCAACGCCGGCCGCATCAGCGACCAGCCCCTGTGCACCCTGCCGGCCGGTTGGTCCCCGGCCCTGCCCCTCGAAACGGTGGCCTCGGACATCTACGGCTCGGGCGCCGCGAGCATCGCCACGACCACCGCGCAGGTCACCCTGCGCGACTGGACCCCCAACGCCGTCATCCCCACCGGCCGGGTCCTCAACGTTACCGCCACCTACGTCCTGTAAGGAGCCCGCGATGGCACTCGACACGCCCTACCGGGCGATCTTCTGCGACCTGGTCACCGACCAGACCATCGACATCCTGCCGCTGCGGGACGTCCAGTTCGACGACTACATCGGCAAGGCCGGGTCCCTCTCCGGCACCATCCCCATCCCCGACAAGGCCATCGCCGACCGGGTGAAGCAGGTCAAGGAGGGACGCACCGCGGTCTATCTGGAGCGCGACGGCGACCTGTGGTGGGGCGGCATCGTCTGGACCACCACCCTCCAGTCCAGCGGCCGGGGGGTGCTGACCCTCTCCCTCCAGGCGGCCACCTTCGACTCGTACGCGGGCCGCCGGCGCATCCGCACCAGGATCGATTACCCCACGCTCACCGATCAGTTGGAGATCGCCCGCCGGCTGTGGAGGGAACTCACCCGGAAGGACACCTTCAAGATCACCTACGGCGAGGAGACCTCGACCGTCAAGCGGACCGCCTCCTGGCGGGACGGCGACGAGACCGTCTACCTGGAGGCGCTGGACCAGCTCGCCTCCCAGCAGAACGGTTTCGAGTACCAGATCATGGTCTACCGGGACCCGGTCAGCGGCGAACGCGTGCGGCAGCTCCGGCTTGGCGCACCCCAGATCCGCACCGGCGCGACCGACCTGGTCTTCGACCGGCCGGGGACGATCCTGTCGTACTCCTTCCCCTGGGACGCGACCCGCGGCGGCACCACCTCCGTCGCCCGGGGCGCGTCCACCAACAGCAACGCCGCCGCCGAGTCCCGGCCGCTGGTCTCCGCGCCGCAGGTCGACACCGCTCTGATCGCGGCCGGCTGGCCGCCGATCGACCTGTCGTCGGACCACAACGAGGTCACCGACAGGGCAACCCTGGACGCGATCGCCGCCGCGGAACTCGCACAGGCCCGCGGTGCCGTCGTGGTCCCCGCGATCAGCATCCGCCTCGGTGGCGTCGTCCCGCCCGCGCTCCTGGGCCGCTTCGCCCGCATCCGCATCACCGACGAGTGGTACTCCACCGGCCTGGACGTCCGTTACCGCATCGTCGGCGTCAAGGTCACCCCGTCCGAGCGCGGCCGTCCCGACACGGCCGAGCTGTACCTGGAGGAGGCCTGATGCCCCAGTTGCCCGAGGACATCATCGACCGGCTCAACCGGATGGAACGCCGGATCAAGGCCCTCTCCACCGCCGTCAACACCCGTCCGCCCCTCAACGAGATCGTCAACGGCCAGCTCACCGTGAAGCGCACCAGGGCCGACGAGTCGACGGTCCCCGTCGTCCAGATGGTCGCCGGTTCGCCGATGTCGTCCAGCAAGCAGGTCATCCAGGTCTTCGACGGGTACGAACACGAGCTCTTCGCGGACGACGCCAACACCGGCGGCCTCGCCCGGCCCTGGCTGGCCATGATGCCGCCCGTGGACCAGAACTACCTCCGGTGGCCGTCCACCACCAGCACCACCTTCACCACCATCGCCCGGTCCTTCAACCCGGTCTGGCAGCCATGGATGCGCCTGCTCATGTACACGAGGGCGATCGGCGGGGCCGGTCAGATCAAGGTCCTCGTGGACGGCGTGCAGTTCGGCCCCGTCGTCGCCGGCAACACCAACTTCGAACACATCGGCCCGGTCACCAGCGACCTGCAGAACAAGTTCGGCAAGGTCGTCAGCTTCGAGGTCCAGGCCATGGCCGCGACCGGCGCCACCGTCTACGCCCAGCCCGTCCTGATGTTCGGTACCAACAGCGTCAAGAGCCCGGGCGCCTGACGCCTCCGAAGCCGACGAGGAGCACACCATGAAGACCGATCCCGCACAGCCCTGGGGCGTGGCCATCGACTACGCGGGCCGCGCCATCGTCACCGAGGGCGGCCACACCTTCGCCGTACGCGTCTACGACAACACCTTCGGCAGCACCCTGGAACCGGACTCGATCACCGGCGCGTACCCGTCCGTGTACGTCTCCGCTCACATCACCGAGACCGGCGCGCGGGACGCCGTCCTGCGCGGCTCCGGCCTGGTCGTGGTCGACGCGCGGGACGGCGCCCCCACCGTTCCCGACGCCTCCGCCGTCGAGCGGGCCGTGGCCGCCGCGCTCGCCGACTTCGGCGCCCGGCGCGAGGCCTACGCCGCCCTCTGCGCGGCCTGGGCACCGCCCGCGCCGGAGCCGGAACCGACAGATCCGGCGCCCGTGCCGTAACCGGCGCTCCGCCCGCCCGTACCTCCGCCCCGAGCCCCCACCGGCCGGGGCCTTCACATGTCCGGAGGACACCCCATGGCCACTCCCCTCACCGCGGACCGGCTCCTCGCCGCGCTCCGCGCCGAAGGCGTCACCGTCGTCGAACACCCCGGCTGGCGCAACCACGACCGCAGCGGACACGGCGCCTGGGGCCCGGTCACCGGCGTGATGATCCACCACACCGTCAGCTCCGGCACCGCCTCGTCGGTCGACATGTGCTTCAACGGCTACGCGGGCCTGCCCGGCCCGCTCTGCCACGGCGTGATCGCCAAGGACGGCACCGTCCACCTGCTCTCCGCCGGGCGCGCCAACCACGCCGGCGGCGGCGACCCGTCCGTCCTCAAGGCCGTCGCCGGTGAGACGTACGGCGACCGGCCGCCCGCCCCCCGCGCCCACCAGGGCAGCGCGCACGCCGTCGACGGCAACTCCCGCTTCTACGGATTCGAGTGCGTCAACCTCGGCAACGGCACCGACCCCTGGCCGACCGCCCAGCTCGACGCGATCGAGCGGGTCTCCGCCGCCCTGTGCCGGGCCCACGGCTGGGGCGCCCGGTCCGTCATCGGCCACCTGGAGTGGTCCGACTGGAAGAGCGACCCCAAGGGCTTCGCCATGCCGGTGATGCGCGAGCGGGTCCGGGCCCGGCTGAACAAGGCCCCCGCCAAGCCCGCCCCGGGCGCCGGCAAGCCGGCCGCCCCCCGCCTCCACCCGTTCCCGGGCACCTCGTTCTTCCGCGCGGAGACGAGCTCCCCGGTCATCACGGCGATGGGCCGCCGCCTCGTCGCCGAGGGCTGCTCCGCGTACGCCGTCGGCCCCGGCCCCCGCTGGAGCGAGGCCGACCGGCGCAGCTACGCGAAGTGGCAGCACAAGCTCGGCTTCCGCGGCTCCGACGCCGACGGCGTCCCCGGCGCCGTCTCCTGGAACGCCCTGAAGGTCCCGTACACCCCGTGAGGAGCGCCCCGATGTCCGATGCCGCCAAGCGCACGGTCCGCACCGTCCTCCAGTCCGCCGTCGGCATCGCCGTCGTCCTCCCCGCGCTCGTCGACGCCTCCGGCGTCCCCGCGACCCTCCCCTGGGTCGCGGGGGCGCTCGCCGTCGCCGGCGGACTGGCCCGGGTGATGGCCCTCGACGCGGTGCAGGCCCTGTTGCCGTCCTGGCTGCGCAGCTCACCGGGCGGTGCCGATGACCGAGTCTGATCCGAACGACCCCGTCACCGTCGCCGTCGCCGTCGAACTGGAGCGCCTCCGGGGCACCCTGGAGGCCGGTTTCGCCCGGACGGACGGCTCCCTCGCGCTGCTCGTGCAGCGCAGCGACCAGACCGACAAACAGCTCGCGGACCACGAGGCCCGCCTCGACGCCCTGGAACGCACCCGCTGGCCGCTGGCCAGCATCGCCGCCCTGACCGCGAGCGCCGGGGTGCTCGTCGCGGTGTGGGAGCTGACGGCCCGGTGAGACGCCCGAAGGGCGGTCACCCCGTGTGCACGGGGTGACCGCCCTTCGGTATCAGGCGACTCGCCTACTGGTTGTACGGACCGTAGTCGTAGTCCTCCAGCGGAACGGCCTGGCCGGAGCCCGAGCCGAACGGCGAGTAGTCGATGTCGTCGTAGCCGACGGCCGAGTACATCGCGGCCTTGGCCTCCTCGGTCGGCTCGACCCGGATGTTGCGGTAGCGGGACAGACCCGTACCGGCCGGGATGAGCTTACCGATGATGACGTTCTCCTTGAGGCCGATGAGGCTGTCGGACTTGGCGTTGATCGCCGCGTCCGTCAGCACTCGGGTCGTCTCCTGGAAGGAGGCGGCCGACAGCCAGGACTCCGTCGCCAGCGAGGCCTTGGTGATGCCCATGAGCTGCGGACGGCCGGAGGCGGGGTGACCGCCCTCGGTGACCACCCGGCGGTTCTCGGTCTCGAACTTCGACCGCTCGACCAGCTCGCCCGGAAGCAGCTCCGCGTCGCCGGACTCGATGATCGTCACGCGGCGCAGCATCTGCCGGATGATGATCTCGATGTGCTTGTCGTGGATCGACACGCCCTGCGAGTTGTAGACCTTCTGGACTTCGCCGACCAGGTGGACCTGGACCGCGCGCTGACCGAGGATCCGGAGCACGTCGTGCGGGTTGGTGGCACCCACGGTGAGCTTCTGGCCCACCTCGACGTGGTCGCCCTCGCCCACGAGCAGACGGGCGCGCTTCGAGATCGGGAACGCCGTCTCGTCGCTGCCGTCGTCCGGGGTGACGACGATCTTCTTGGTCTTCTCGGTCTCCTCGATGCGGACGCGGCCGGCCGCCTCCGAGATCGGGGCGACACCCTTCGGCTGCCGGGCCTCGAAGAGCTCGACGACACGGGGCAGACCCTGGGTGATGTCGTCACCGGCCACACCACCGGTGTGGAAGGTACGCATCGTGAGCTGGGTACCGGGCTCACCGATGGACTGGGCGGCGATGATGCCGACCGCCTCACCGATGTCGACCAGCTTGCCGGTGGCGAGCGAACGGCCGTAGCAGAACGCACAGGTGCCGACGGCGGACTCACAGGTCAGGACCGAACGGGTCTTGACCTCCTCGACGCCCGCGTTGACCAGGGCGTCGATGAGCACGTCACCCAGGTCGACGTTGGCCGGCGCGATGACCTTGCCGTCCACGACGACGTCCTCGGCGAGCATCCGCGCGTACACGGAGGTCTCGACGTCGTCCGTCTTGCGCAGGACACCCGTCTCGTCCTTCGCCGCGATCCGCAGCTTCAGACCGCGCTCGGTGCCGCAGTCCTCCTCGCGGATGATGACGTCCTGCGAGACGTCCACCAGACGACGGGTCAGGTAACCCGAGTCGGCGGTGCGCAGGGCGGTGTCGGCGAGACCCTTACGGGCACCGTGCGTCGAGATGAAGTACTCGAGGACGGAGAGGCCCTCGCGGAAGGACGCCTTGATGGGACGCGGGATGGTCTCGTTCTTCGCGTTCGACACCAGACCGCGCATACCCGCGATCTGCCGCATCTGCATCATGTTTCCTCGGGCACCCGAGTCGACCATCATGAAGATGGGGTTGGTCTTGGGGAAGTTCGCGTTCATCGCCTCGGCGACCTCGTTGGTCGCCTTGGTCCAGATCGCGATGAGCTCCTGCGTGCGCTCTTCCTTGGTGATCAGACCGCGCTCGTACTGCTTCTGGACCTTCTCGTCCTGCGCCTCGTACCCGGCGACGATCTCCTTCTTCGCCTCGGGGACGACGACGTCGGAGATGGCCACGGTGACGCCGGAGCGGGTCGCCCAGAAGAAGCCGGACGCCTTCAGGTTGTCGAGCGTCGCCGCCACGATGACCTTGGGGTAGCGCTCGGCCAGGTCGTTGACGATCTCGGAGAGCTGCTTCTTGCCCACCGAGTAGTCGACGAACGGGTAGTCCTCGGGCAGCAGCTCGTTGAAGAGCGCGCGGCCCAGGGTGGTGCGCAGGCGGAACGAGTCCCCCTGCTGCCACTCGGGCTCGCCCTCCTCGCGCGCCGGCGGGGTCCAGCCGCGCGGCGGGATGGTGCCCACCGGGAAGCGGATGTCGATCGGCGACTGCAGCGCGAGCTCGCCGGCGTCGAACGCCATGATCGCCTCGGCCGTGGAGCCGAACGCGCGGCCCTCGCCCTTGGTGTCACGCAGCTCGCCGTCGGTGGTCAGGAAGAACAGACCGAGGACCATGTCCTGGGTCGGCATCGTGACCGGGCGGCCGTCGGCCGGCTTGAGGATGTTGTTCGAGGACAGCATCAGGATGCGGGCCTCGGCCTGCGCCTCCGCGGAGAGCGGCAGGTGGACGGCCATCTGGTCACCGTCGAAGTCCGCGTTGAACGCGGTGCAGACGAGCGGGTGGATCTGGATGGCCTTGCCCTCGACGAGCTGCGGCTCGAAGGCCTGGATGCCGAGGCGGTGCAGCGTGGGCGCACGGTTCAGCAGGACCGGGTGCTCGGCGATGACCTCTTCGAGGACGTCGTACACGACCGTGCGGCCGCGCTCGACCATCCGCTTGGCCGACTTGATGTTCTGCGCGTGGTTCAGGTCCACCAGGCGCTTCATCACGAACGGCTTGAAGAGCTCCAGCGCCATGGCCTTCGGCAGACCGCACTGGTGCAGCTTGAGCTGCGGGCCGACGACGATGACGGAACGGGCCGAGTAGTCGACTCGCTTGCCGAGCAGGTTCTGACGGAAACGACCCTGCTTGCCCTTGAGCATGTCGCTCAGGGACTTCAGCGGGCGGTTGCCGGGACCGGTGACCGGGCGACCGCGACGACCGTTGTCGAAGAGGGCGTCCACGGCCTCCTGGAGCATGCGCTTCTCGTTGTTCACGATGATCTCGGGCGCGCCGAGGTCGAGAAGCCGCTTCAGGCGGTTGTTGCGGTTGATCACGCGGCGGTACAGGTCGTTCAGGTCGGAGGTCGCGAAGCGGCCACCGTCGAGCTGCACCATCGGACGCAGGTCCGGCGGGATGACCGGCACGCAGTCGAGAACCATGCCCTTGGGGCTGTTCGCGGTCTGCAGGAACGCGGAGACGACCTTGAGGCGCTTGAGCGCACGGGTCTTCTTCTGGCCCTTGCCGGTGCGGATGATCTCGCGGAGGCGCTCGGCCTCCTCCTCCAGGTCGAAGGACTCCAGGCGCTTCTGCAGCGCCGCGGCGCCCATCGAGCCGTCGAAGTACGTGCCGAAGCGGTCACGCAGCTCGCGGTAGAGGAGCTCGTCGCCCTCCAGGTCCTGGACCTTGAGGTTCTTGAAGCGCGACCAGACCTCGTCCAGACGGTCGATCTCGCGCTGCGCGCGGTCGCGGAGCTGCTTCATCTCGCGCTCGGCGCCCTCGCGCACCTTGCGGCGCACGTCGGCCTTGGCGCCCTCGGCCTCCAGCTCGGCGAGGTCGTTCTCGAGCTTCTTGGCGCGGGCCTCCAGGTCGGAGTCGCGGCGGTTCTCGATCTGCTGGCGCTCGACGGAGACGTGCGCCTCCAGCGAGGGCAGGTCACGCGTACGGCGCTCGTCGTCGACGTACGTGATCATGTACGCCGCGAAGTAGATGACCTTCTCCAGGTCCTTCGGGGCGAGGTCGAGCAGGTACCCCAGGCGCGACGGGACGCCCTTGAAGTACCAGATGTGGGTGACGGGGGCGGCGAGCTCGATGTGGCCCATCCGCTCGCGGCGCACCTTGGCGCGGGTGACCTCGACGCCACACCGCTCACAGATGATGCCCTTGAAGCGGACGCGCTTGTACTTGCCGCAGTAGCACTCCCAGTCCCGGGTCGGACCGAAGATCTTCTCGCAGAAGAGTCCGTCCTTCTCGGGCTTGAGCGTGCGGTAGTTGATGGTCTCCGGCTTCTTGACCTCGCCGTGGCTCCACTGACGGATGTCGTCAGCGGTGGCCAGACCGATCCGGAGCTCGTCGAAGAAGTTGACGTCGAGCACTATGCGTCAATCCCTCTCAGGGTTGTAAGGCTGTGGGTCTGATACGGGGGTCCTGGGGCCGGCGGGGGGACCGTGACTGGTCCCCCCGGCCGGACTCCCGTCAGACCTCTTCGACGCTGCTCGGCTCGCGCCGGGACAGGTCGATGCCGAGCTCCTCCGCTGCGCGGAAGACGTCCTCGTCGGTGTCGCGCATCTCGATGGACATGCCGTCCGAGGACAGCACCTCCACGTTGAGGCACAGGGACTGCATCTCCTTGATGAGCACCTTGAAGGACTCGGGGATGCCGGGCTCAGGGATGTTCTCGCCCTTGACGATGGCCTCGTAGACCTTCACGCGGCCGGTCACGTCGTCGGACTTGATCGTCAGCAGCTCCTGGAGGGCGTACGCGGCGCCGTAAGCCTCCAGCGCCCACACCTCCATCTCACCGAAGCGCTGGCCACCGAACTGGGCCTTACCACCCAGCGGCTGCTGGGTGATCATCGAGTACGGGCCGGTCGAACGCGCGTGGAGCTTGTCGTCGACCAAGTGGTGGAGCTTGAGGATGTACATGTACCCGACGGAGATCGGGTCCGGGAACGGCTCGCCGGAGCGGCCGTCGAACAGCCTCGCCTTGCCGGTCGGGAGCACCATGCGCTCGCCGTCGCGGTTCGGGATGGTGTGGTTCAGCAGGCCCGCGAGCTCGTCCTCGCGCGCACCGTCGAAGACCGGGGTGGCGACGTTGGTGCCGGGGGCGACCTGGTCGGCGCCGATGGCCTGGAGGCGCTGCGCCCACTCGTCCGCGAGGCCGGAGACGTCCCAGCCGCGGCTGGCGAGCCAGCCGAGGTGGATCTCCAGGACCTGTCCCGGGTTCATTCGGGACGGGACGCCGAGCGGGTTGAGGATGATGTCGACCGGGGTGCCGTCCTCCAGGAACGGCATGTCCTCGATCGGCAGGATCTTCGAGATGACGCCCTTGTTGCCGTGACGGCCGGCGAGCTTGTCACCATCGGTGATCTTGCGCTTCTGGGCCACGTAGACGCGGACGAGCTGGTTGACGCCCGGGGGAAGCTCGTCGCCCTCCTCGCGGTCGAAGACGCGCACGCCGATGATCTTGCCGATCTCGCCGTGGGGCACCTTCAGGGAGGTGTCGCGGACCTCGCGGGCCTTCTCGCCGAAGATCGCGCGGAGCAGGCGCTCCTCCGGGGTCAGCTCGGTCTCGCCCTTGGGCGTGACCTTGCCGACCAGGATGTCGCCGGCGACGACCTCGGCACCGATGCGGATGATGCCGCGCTCGTCGAGGTCGGCGAGGACCTCCTCGGAGACGTTCGGGATGTCCCGGGTGATCTCCTCGGGGCCCAGCTTGGTGTCACGGGCGTCGACCTCGTGCTCCTCGATGTGGATCGAGGAGAGGACGTCGTCCTGCACGAGGCGCTGCGACAGGATGATCGCGTCCTCGTAGTTGTGGCCCTCCCACGGCATGAACGCCACGAGCAGGTTCTTGCCGAGCGCCATCTCGCCGTCTTCGGTGGCGGGACCGTCGGCGAGAACCTGGCCCTCGATGACGCGGTCGCCCTCGTCCACGACGACCTTCTGGTTCACAGAGGTGCCCTGGTTGGAGCGGGAGAACTTGTGCAGGCGGTACGTGATGTACGTGCCGTCGTCGTTGGCGACCGTGATGTAGTCGGCCGACAGCTCCTGGACGACACCGTCCTTCTCGGCCTTGAGCACGTCGCCGGCGTCGGTGGCGCAGCGGTACTCCATGCCGGTGCCGACGAGCGGGGCCTCCGACTTGATGAGCGGAACGGCCTGGCGCATCATGTTCGCGCCCATGAGGGCGCGGTTGGCGTCGTCGTGCTCCAGGAACGGGATCATGGCGGTCGCGACCGACACCATCTGGCGCGGCGAGACGTCCATGTAGTCCACGTCGGCCGGGAGGACGTAGTCGACCTCGCCGCCACGCTTGCGGACCAGGACGCGGTTCTCGGTGAAGCGCAGTTCGTCGTCGAGCCCGGCGTTGGCCTGCGCGATGACGAAGCGGTCCTCCTCGTCGGCGGTGACGTAGTCGACCTCGTCGGTGACCTGGCCGTCGACGACCTTGCGGTACGGCGTCTCGATGAAGCCGAACGCGTTGACGCGGCCGTACGAGGCGAGCGAACCGATCAGACCGATGTTCGGGCCTTCGGGGGTCTCGATCGGGCACATGCGTCCGTAGTGGGACGGGTGCACGTCTCGGACCTCGAAGCCGGCCCGCTCGCGGGACAGACCACCGGGACCCAGGGCCGAGAGACGACGCTTGTGCGTCAGACCCGACAGCGGGTTGTTCTGGTCCATGAACTGCGAGAGCTGGCTGGTGCCGAAGAACTCCTTGATGGAGGCGACGACCGGCCGGATGTTGATCAGGGTCTGCGGCGTGATCGCCTCGACGTCCTGCGTGGTCATGCGCTCGCGGACGACGCGCTCCATGCGGGCCAGACCCGTGCGGACCTGGTTCTGGATGAGCTCGCCGACGTTGCGCAGACGACGGTTGCCGAAGTGGTCGATGTCGTCGGTCTCGACGACGATCTCGTTGCCGTTCTCGCCGATCGTCTCGGTCTCGCCCGCGTGGAGCTTCACGAGGTACTTGATCGTGGCGATGACGTCGTCCGTGGTGAGGACGCCGGCGTCCAGCGGCTCGTCCGCGCCGAGCTTCTTGTTCACCTTGTAGCGGCCGACCTTCGCGAGGTCGTAGCGCTTCGGGTTGAAGTAGAGGTTCTCGAGCAGCGTCTGGGCGGCCTCGCGGGTCGGCGGCTCGCCCGGGCGGAGCTTGCGGTAGATGTCGAGCAGCGCGTCGTCCTGGCCCTGGGTGTGGTCCTTCTCCAGGGTGGCGCGCATGGACTCGTACTCGCCGAACTCCTGGAGGATCTGCTCGGTGGTCCAGCCGAGGGCCTTCAGGAGGACGGTGACGGACTGCTTGCGCTTGCGGTCGATGCGGACGCCGACCAGGTCGCGCTTGTCAATCTCCATCTCCAGCCAGGCACCCCGGGACGGGATGATCTTGGCGGAGAAGATGTCCTTGTCGGAGGTCTTGTCGATCGACGAGTCGAAGTAGACGCCCGGGGAGCGGACGAGCTGCGACACCACGACACGCTCGGTGCCGTTGATGACGAAGGTGCCCTTGTTGGTCATGAGCGGGAAGTCGCCCATGAAGACCGTCTGGGACTTGATCTCGCCGGTCTCGTTGTTGGTGAACTCGGCGGTGACGAAGAGCGGGGCGCCGTACGTGAAGTCACGGTCCTTGCACTCGTCGATCGAGTTCTTCGGCGGCTCGAAGCGGTGGTCGCGGAAGGTCAGCGACATCGACCCGGAGAAGTCCTCGATCGGGGAGATCTCCTCGAAGATCTCCTCCAGACCGGACTTCGTGGGGACGTCCTGTCCCGACTCAAGGGCAGCCTCGACGCGAGCCTTCCAGGCGGCGTTGCCGAGCAGCCAGTCAAAGCTCTCGGTCTGCAGCGCGAGGAGGTTCGGAACCTCGAGGGGCTCCTTGATCTTTGCAAAGGAGATGCGCAGCGGGGCGGTGCTTGCGCCGTTGTTCGTATTGGTCGAGGCGTTGCGCGAGGCGGCCAAGAGGGGGTCCTTCCGAGGGCTCGGACTCACTACGCGCGTACCGGTCCCCAGCAGAGCTTCATGGCAGACGTTTCCTGAGATGACCGAAAGGCCAGGTCAGAAAGGGTCGGTCGATGAAACGGATGCGAAGGTATGCCCCTGGTGACGGGCAGGGGGCAGCTAACAGGCAGCGCAAAGGG
Source organism: Streptomyces sp. NPDC007872 (assembly GCF_042868165.1). Classification (NCBI taxonomy): domain Bacteria; kingdom Bacillati; phylum Actinomycetota; class Actinomycetes; order Kitasatosporales; family Streptomycetaceae; genus Streptomyces; species Streptomyces sp. NPDC007872. Next base: position 390,269 of record NZ_JBIAEA010000004.1, on the reverse strand, counting down.
TCAGTGTAGCCACTTGGCTCACTGATGTCCAGGGCGAGTTCTTCGCGACCCTCGTTGCTCTCAACTCCGCGCTACTTCGCGCCGTGCGGCGCACCTCGATACTGCCCGTTCCGCCGTCGATCCATGCCTCGGATGTGGATCGTTGTGACGACGCGTCCTGAGAATTGCGCGCTCCGTGCGGTTCGTCAAGGGGCCCCGTCCCGCGGGGCGCACGGCGAAGATCACCATACTCCGCTTCCGGCGCCCCTCCGGACGCCCGCCACGCCCGTATCCGGGAACGCCGAAAGGCGACCACCCATGTGGATGATCGCCCTTCGGTGCCCCCGCGTTACACGGAAAGCGTCGCGCGGGAGCGGGAGTCGGCTCGGCGAACCGAAACGGCCTTACTTGACCGTGGCGGAGGCGCCGGCGGCCTTGAGGGACTCGGCGGCCTTCTCGGCGACGTCCTTCGCGACCTTCTCGAGGACCGGCTTCGGGGCGCCGTCGACGAGGTCCTTGGCCTCCTTGAGGCCCAGGGAGGTGAGCTCGCGCACGACCTTGATGACCTGGATCTTCTTGTCGCCGGCACCCTCGAGGATGACGTCGAACTCGTCCTGCTCCTCGACGGCGGCGGCGGCGTCGCCACCACCCTGACCCGGAGCGGCAACGGCGACGGCCGCGGCGGCGGTGACGTCGAACTTCTCCTCGAAGGCCTTCACGAACTCGGAGAGCTCGATGAGGGTGAGCTCCTCGAACTGGGCGAGGAGTTCGTCCTGGGTGAGCTTCGCCATGATGGGCGATCCTTCCACTAATTCGGCAGGTGCCGGAGGTGTGTAGAGGCGGGCGTACTGTCGGCCCGCTGCGATCCGCGCACTAGGCGGCGCGGATCAATGCGCGAGCCGAGTTACTCGGCACCGCCCTGCTCGGCGAGCTTGACGCGAAGCGCCTCCGCGGTGCGGACGAACTTCGACGGCAGCGCCTGGAAGAGCGAGGCAGCCTGGGACTGCTTGCCCTTGAACGCGCCGGCCAGCTTGCTGAGCAGAACCTCGCGGGACTCGAGGTCCGCGAGCTTCTTGATCTCATCCGCGGAGAGCGCCTTACCGTCAAGGACACCGCCCTTGATGATGAGGTTCGGGTTCTCCTTGGCGAAGTCACGCAGGGCCTTCGCCGACTCCACCGGGTCACCGGTGACGAAGGCGACCGCGGTCGGACCAGCGAAGTGCTCGTCCAGCGCGGTGATCCCGGCCTGGTTGGCCGCAATCTTGGTCAGCGTGTTCTTCACCACGGCGTACTGGGCGTTCTCACCGAGCGAACGACGCAGCGTCTTGAGCTGCGCGACGGTGAGACCCCGGTACTCGGTCAGCACAGCGGCGTTCGAGCTGCGGAACTGGTCCTCCAGCTCGGCCACCGAGGCAGCCTTGTCGGGCCTTGCCATAAGCGTCGGCCTCCTTCCGGGTGATGGGACCGCTCGGAAGGGGCTGAACAAAACAAAACGCCCCGGGCGCAGGCGCACGGGGCTCAGCTCGACCGTTTCACAAGGAATCGGGAACTCTTCCACAGTCACCTGCGCGGGTCGTTCGCATCTCTCAGCGAATCCTTCGGCCACCGCGCCCGAACGGGCGCAGAGACGACCAGCGGTCTTTGGCTTCTGTGGAAGAGTACGCGACCGGATCGGTCCGGGGCAAATCAGCCCTGGCCCAGCTCCTTCAGCATCGCGACCAGGTCGAAGGTGTCGCCGGCGGGCGGGGCCTGGACGGCGGCCTCGGTGCCGTAGTCGGTGTAGTCGGCGCGGATCTGCATCGCGCCGGCGGCCATGGTCATGCCGATGTCCATGCGGGCCGGGTAGCCGTCCTCGTTGACCCAGACCTCGGTGTCGTAGCCCTTGAGCCCGGTCTTCTTCACGTTGGCGAGGAGGGCCTGGTAGTCCTTCTCGGGGAGGAGCTTGGACGCCTCGTTCGCCTTGAGCATCTGCTCGAAGGTGAGCGTGCCCTTGTAGTGCTGCGTCTCCATGCCGTTGACCTTCTCGGCCCCCACGTGCTTGAGGTCCGGGGAGTCGAGCAGCAGGGCGAGCTGCTGGGCCGGGTCCTGGTTCATGCTCTCCAGGCTGCCGGTCATCTGCTTCTGCAGCGCCTTGTCGCCGGAGGCCTCGGCGGCGGCGCCCATGTCCAGCTTCATCCAGCGCTTGCCGCCCATCTCGGCGGCCTGCGCGGCACCCATGTCCATGTACATGACGTTGTCGGCCATGATCATGCGAACCTGCTGCGGGCCCGCCGGGTCGCCCGCGCCGAGCAGGGAGCCCTTCATGGTGATGTCCATCACCGCGGGGTCCCAGCCCTGGACGCCGGTGAGCTGCGCCGTGCCGGACTCCGCACCGGCACCGGTCATGCTCATCGTCATCCTGACCTTGGCGGCCTTGGCCTCGGAGGTCTTGACGTACGCGGCCTGGATGACCTTCGTGACCTCGCCGAGGGTCTGCGTCTCCGGCGCGGCGGGCCGCGGGGCCGCCGCCGGCTTCTTCGCGCCCTCGTCCCCGTCGTCCTGACAGCCCGCGAGGCCCGTCACGACGGCCGCGGCCGTCAGGACGACGCCCGCGCGCTTCCATGCGGACATGCTCATGTTCCCCACCCCTGGTCGTTCATGTTCTTTACAGTCTTTTGAACCGTAGCAAAGAGCCGGCCCCGCACCTCCGGAGAGGTGCGGGGCCGGCTGACCGCTTCAGCGAGCCGATGGGGCTCAGACCGCGGCCGGGTCCTCCTCGACGAGGAGGTTGCGGGTGCGGTTGGAGTCCAGCGGGATGCCGGGGCCCATCGTCGTCGTCAGGGTCGCCTTCTTGATGTAGCGGCCCTTGGCGGCGGACGGCTTCAGACGGAGGATCTCCTCCAGGGCCGCGGCGTAGTTCTCGACCAGCTTCGTCTCGTCGAAGGAGACCTTGCCGATGATGAAGTGCAGGTTCGAGTGCTTGTCGACGCGGAACTCGATCTTGCCGCCCTTGATGTCGTTGACGGCCTTGGCGACATCGGGGGTGACGGTGCCGACCTTGGGGTTCGGCATGAGACCACGCGGGCCGAGGACGCGGCCGAGGCGGCCGACCTTGCCCATGAGGTCCGGGGTGGCCACCACGGCGTCGAACTCGTTCAGGCGGTTGCCCTTGGAGATCTCGTCGATGAGCTCGTCGGAGCCGACGATGTCGGCGCCGGCGGCAATCGCGGCCTCGGCACGGTCACCGGTCGCGAAGACCAGGACCCGGGCGGTCTTGCCGGTGCCGTGCGGGAGGTTCACGGTGCCACGGACCATCTGGTCGGCCTTGCGCGGGTCGACGCCCAGGCGGAAGGCGACCTCGACGGTGCCGTCGAACTTCGTGGTGGCGGTGTCCTTGGCGAGACGGACGGCCTCGAGGGGAGCGTAGTTCCGCTCGCGGTCGACCTTGGCGTCCGCGCTGCGGAGAGCCTTGCTGCGCTTCACTTCTTCTCCTGTTGGTTCAGGTGTGGAGTCGTGGTGCGGACCAGCGCTTGGTCCTACCACTGGATCACAAGGGGGGTGATCAGCCCTCGACCGTGATGCCCATGGAGCGGGCGGTGCCGGCGATGATCTTCGACGCGGCGTCGAGGTCGTTGGCGTTCAGGTCGGGGAGCTTGACCGTGGCGATCTCGCGGACCTGGGCGGCCGTGAGCTTGGCGACCTTGGTCTTGTGCGGCTCGCCGGAGCCCTTGTCCACACCGGCGGCCTTGAGGATCAGCTTCGCGGCCGGCGGGGTCTTGGTGATGAAGGTGAAGGAACGGTCCTCGTAGACCGTGATCTCCACCGGCACGACCATGCCGCGCTGCGACTCGGTCGCGGCGTTGTAGGCCTTGCAGAACTCCATGATGTTGACGCCGTGCTGACCCAGCGCGGGGCCGACCGGCGGGGCCGGGTTGGCCGCACCGGCGTTGATCTGGAGCTTGATAAGCCCCGTGACCTTCTTCTTCTTGGGAGGCATTGCTCTCTCCGGGTCCTAGTGAGAGTGTTCAGCCCGCCACCCGGACATCCGGATGGAGGCATACCGCACCACGATAACGGGTATACACGTGCGGCTAAAAACCGAGCAGGTCAGAGCGGCTACGAGAGCCACTCTGACCTGGTCGGAAAACCGTGGGATCAGTTCTTCTGGATCTGGTCGAAGCTGAGCTCGACCGGGGTCTCGCGGCCGAAGATCTCGACGAGGCCCTTGACCTTCTTCGAGTCGGCGTTGATCTCGTTGATCGTGGCCTGGAGGGTGGCGAAGGGGCCGTCGGTGACGGTGACCGAGTCGCCGACCTCGAAGTCCAGGACCTGGACCTCCAGCTTGCGGGCCGGAGCCGGCTTGCCCTCGGCCTCGGCGGCCTCGCGGGCGGCCTTCTCCTCGGCCTCCGGGGCGAGCATCTTGACGATCTCGTCCAGGGTCAGCGGGTACGGGTCGTAGGCGTTGCCCACGAAGCCGGTGACGCCGGGGGTGTTGCGGACGACGCCCCAGGACTCGTTCGTGAGGTCCATGCGGACGAGCACGTAGCCGGGGAGCTTGTTCTGCTTGACGTTCTTCCGCTCGCCGCCCTTGATCTGGACGATCTCTTCCTCGGGGACCTCGGCCTGGTAGATGAAGTCCTCGACGTTGAGCGAGACGGCGCGCTGCTCCAGGTTGGCCTTCACGCGCTTCTCGTAGCCCGCGTAGGTGTGGATGACGTACCACTCGCCGGGAAGGGTGCGCAGCTCCTCGCGGAGCGCGGCGACCGGGTCGACCGGGGCGGCGTCCTCCTCGGTCTCCTCGACCTCGGCGGCGGCCTCGTCCTCGTCCGACTCCTCGGCGTCCTCGTCGGACTCCTCGGCGTCGGTCTCGTCGGCGTCCTCGGACTCGTCCTCGGCGCTCTCGTCCTCGGCGGTCTCGTCGGCGGCGGCCTCGCCCGCAGCGTCGTCAGCAGCGTCGGCCTGGTCCTCGTCGGCGGCCTCGACGATGTCCAGCTCGTCCTCGACGGACTCGGACTCGAAGGCGTCGTTCAGGTTCGCGTCAGACACGGTGGCTGCTTCTTCCTGCGATACAGATGGGGTGGAACAAAAAGTCAGCCGAAGACGTACTTGACTGCTTCCTGGAAGCCATAGTCAATCACGGTGACGAGGCCGATCATGATGACGACGAAGACGATCACCACGGTGGTGTACGTCGACAACTGGCTGCGCGTGGGCCAGACGACCTTGCGGAGCTCCGCGATGATCTGGCGGTAGAAGAGCGCGAGGCGGCCCAGGGGGCCCTTCTTCCCGCGCTTTCCGCCCTTACGGGACTTCTTCTTCGACTCTGCCGTCTCGTCGTCGGCATCAGGCGTGTCGATGGAGCCTACGGCGTCCGTCACGATGTCTCACCTGATTCCGGGTCGGCCGTGCCGCGCCCGGGTGGAGCCGCACGGCGGTGCAATGAAGTACGTACATGCGCACAACACCTGGCGGTGTGTGTAGCAGGGCCGGAGGGACTTGAACCCCCAACCGCCGGTTTTGGAGACCGGTGCTCTACCAATTGAGCTACGACCCTTTGTCAGTTACCCAACCTACCGCATCGTGAGACGCGGCCGGTGCGGACCAACGAGGAGTGAGCATACGTGGTCAGGGGCCCCTACGTCGAACAGAAACCGCGCCGACCTGCCGACGGGCGCGCGTACGACCGGGAATGACCGTTCCTGTCCGCTCCGTGAAACCTGTGTGCCCGCCGCCGAGACGGTCTGGGACGATGGCCGCATGAGCGCTGCTACCCCTCCCACCGAGCGTCGGGTCTCCGCCCGGATCGGTGCGATCTCCGAGTCCGCCACCCTCGCCGTCGACGCCAAGGCCAAGGCCCTCAAGGCCGCCGGCCGCCCGGTGATCGGTTTCGGCGCGGGCGAGCCCGACTTCCCGACCCCCGACTACATCGTCGAGGCGGCCGTGGAGGCCTGCAAGAACCCCAAGTACCACCGCTACACGCCGGCCGGCGGCCTGCCCGAGCTGAAGGCCGCCATCGCCGCCAAGACGCTGCGCGACTCCGGCTACGAGGTCGACGCGTCCCAGATCCTGGTGACCAACGGCGGCAAGCAGGCGATCTACGAGGCCTTCGCCGCGATCCTCGACCCGGGCGACGAGGTCATCGTCCCGGCGCCGTACTGGACGACGTACCCCGAGTCGATCCGCCTCGCGGGCGGCGTCCCGGTGGAGGTCGTGGCCGACGAGACGACCGGCTACCGGGTCTCGGTGGAGCAGTTGGAGGCGGCCCGCACGGAGAAGACCAAGGTCGTCCTCTTCGTCTCCCCCTCGAACCCGACCGGCGCCGTCTACAGCGAGGCCGACGCCGAGGCGATCGGCCGCTGGGCCGTCGAGCACGGCCTGTGGGTCCTGACGGACGAGATCTACGAGCACCTGGTCTACGGCGACGCGAAGTTCACCTCGCTGCCGGCGATCGTGCCCGAGCTGCGCGACAAGTGCGTCGTGGTCAACGGCGTGGCGAAGACGTACGCGATGACGGGCTGGCGCGTCGGGTGGATCGTGGGCCCGAAGGACGTCGTGAAGGCCGCCACGAACCTCCAGTCGCACGCCACGTCCAACGTGAGCAACGTCGCGCAGGTCGCCGCGCTCGCCGCCGTCTCCGGGAACCTGGACGCGGTCGCGGAGATGCGGACCGCCTTCGACCGGCGCCGCCAGACGATCGTGCGGATGCTGAACGAGATCGACGGCGTCCTCTGCCCGACCCCGGAGGGCGCGTTCTACGTGTACCCCTCGGTCAAGGAGCTGCTCGGCAAGGAGATCCGCGGCAAGCGCCCGCGGACCTCGGTCGAGCTGGCCGCCCTGATCCTGGACGAGGCCGAGGTCGCGGTCGTCCCGGGCGAGGCCTTCGGCACCCCGGGCTACCTGCGCCTGTCGTACGCGCTCGGCGACGAGGACCTGGTGGAGGGCGTGTCCCGGATCCAGAAGCTGCTGGCCGAGGCGACCGCCTGATCGCAGCCGCACACGGGCCCCGGTTCCCCGGAACCGGGGCCCGTTTCTGCGTTCGGGAGGACCCCGATCGGGGAAAGGGGCTGTCCTCGCCCGTTCGGGTGCGGCAGGATCGGCCGATGGAGCACGATTCCCGCGACCTCACCCTGTTGCCCAAGGCCCACCTGCACCTGCACTTCACCGGTTCGATGCGGCCCACGACGCTGATCGAGCTGGCCGACAAGTACGGCGTGCACCTCCCCGAAGCGCTGAGCAGCGGTACGCCGCCCAAGCTGCGGGCGACCGACGAGCGCGGCTGGTTCCGCTTCCAGCGGCTCTACGACATCGCCCGCTCCTGCCTGCGCGCGCCGGAGGACATCCGGCGGCTGGTCCGCGAGGCCGCCGAGGAGGACGTCAGGGACGGTTCGGGGTGGCTGGAGATCCAGGTCGACCCCACCTCGTACGCCCCGCACCTCGGCGGGCTCATCCCGGCCCTGGAGATCATCCTGGACGCGGTCGAGTCGGCGTCCCGGGAGACCGGGCTCGGGATGCGGGTCCTGGTGGCGGCGAACCGGATGAAGCACCCCCTGGAGGCCCGCACCCTGGCCCGTCTCGCGGTCCGGTTCGCGGACCGGGGCGTGGTGGGCTTCGGGCTCTCCAACGACGAGCGCCGGGGCATGGCCCGGGACTTCGACCGGGCGTTCGCCATCGCGCGTGACGGCGGCCTCCTGGCGGCCCCGCACGGCGGCGAGCTGACGGGCCCGGCGTCGGTGCGGGACTGCCTGGACGACCTGCGGGCGGCGCGGGTCGGCCACGGGGTGCGGGCGGCGGAGGACCCGCGGCTGCTGCGCAGGCTCGCCGAGCGCGGGGTGACCTGCGAGGTCTGCCCGGCGTCGAACGTGGCCCTCGGGGTGTACGAGAAGCACGAGGACGTACCGCTGCGGACCCTCTTCGACGCGGGGGTGCCGATGGCGCTCGGCGCGGACGACCCGCTGCTCTTCGGGTCGCGGCTCGCGGCGCAGTACGAGATCGCCCGCCGGCACCACGGCTTCACGGACGCGGAACTGGCGGAGCTGGCACGGCAGTCGGTGCGGGGTTCGGCGGCGCCCGAGGGGGTACGGGAGAAGCTGCTCGCGGGCATCGACGACTGGATCGGGTCCTGAACGGGCCCTGCCACGGGGGAGGCACGGGATGAGGCTCACCGTCTTCGGCGCGACCGGCGGCGTCGGCCGGGAGGTCGTCCGCCAGGCGCTGGCCGCGGGCCACGAGGTGACGGCGGTGGTGCGGAACCCGGCGCGGCTCGCGGTGACCGGTACGCGGCTCGTGGTCCGGCGGGCCGAGGACCTGTCGGACCCCGGGGAGCTGCGCGCGGCGGTCGCGGGCCGGGACGCGGTGCTCTCGGGCCTGGGCGCCAGGAGCCGGGCGGACGCGGGCGTGGCGGCCCGGCTGACCCGCTCGGTGCTCGCGGCCATGGAGGCGGAGAAGGTGCGCCGCCTCGTCGTGGTCAGCGCGGCCCCGCTGGGCCCGGTCCCGGCCGGGCAGGCCCTCGTGGACCGGGCGGCCCTCACGGTCGTGAGCGCGGTCCTGAAGGACGTCTACGCCGATCTGCGGGCCATGGAGGCCGACCTCGCCGCGAGCGACGCCGACTGGACGGCCGTGCGTCCGCCCCGGCTGACGGACGGTCCGGGCACCGGCCGCTACCGCACGGTCGTCGCCGGCACCCCGCCCCGGGGCCGCTTCCTGGCCCGCGCGGACGTGGCCCACGCGATGCTGGCGGTGATCGACGACCCGGCGACGGTCAAGCAGGGCGTGGGCGTCGCGTACTGAGGGGGCTCCCTCAGATCTCCACGCCGACGGTGACGGGCTCGTTGACGAGGGTGATCCCGAAGGCGTCCCTGACCCCGGCGACGACCTCGCGGGCGAGGGCGAGGAGGTCCTCGGTGGTCGCCCCGCCCCGGTTGGTGAGGGCGAGCGTGTGCTTGGTGGAGATCCGGGCGGGCCCGGAGCCGTACCCCTTGGTGAACCCGGCCCGGTCGATCAGCCAGGCCGCCGAGGTCTTCACCGCGTCGTCGCCCGCGGGGAAGGCGGGCGGGACGACGTCCGGGCCGAGGCGCTCGGCCACGCGCGCGAGGAAGGCCTCGTACTGTCCGGCCGTGAGGATCGGGTTGGTGAAGAAGGAGCCCGCCGACCAGGTGTCGTGGTCCTCCGGGTCCAGGACCATGCCCTTCCCGGCGCGCAGCTTCAGGACGGTCTCGCGGGCGGCGGCGAGCGGGACGCGGTCACCGGCCTCGACGCCGAGGGCGCGGGCGGTCTCGGCGTACTTGATCGGCGCGGAGAGCCCGTCGGCGTCCTCCAGGTCGAAGCGGACGCGCAGCACGACGTACCGCTCGGGGTGCTCCTTGAAGCGGCTGTGCCGGTACGAGAAGGCGCACTCGGCGTTGGTCAGCGTGACCGTCTCGCGGGTGGTCCGGTCGTACGCGACGACCTCGGTGACGGTGGCGGAGACGTCCTGTCCGTACGCGCCGACGTTCTGGATCGGGGTGGCCCCGGCCGAGCCGGGGATCCCGGCCAGGCACTCGATCCCGGCGAGCCCGGCCTCGACGGTCCGCGCGACGGCGTCCGTCCAGACCTCGCCGGCGGCCAGCTCGAGCCGGGTCCCGTCGAGCGAGAAGCCGGTGGTGGCGATCCGGAGCGCGGTGCCGTCGAAGCCCTTGTCCCCGATGACCAGGTTGGAACCGCCGCCGACGATCAGCAGCGGCGTCCCGGCGTCGTCGGCCTCGCGGACGGCCGCGACCACCTCGTCGTCGGTGGCGGCGGTGACGAGCCGGGAGGCGGGGCCGCCGAGGCGGAAGGTGGTGAGGGGGGCGAGGGGGGCGTCGTTGAGGAGCTGCACGGGGCCAAGAGTACGTTTCTCTGCTGCCACAGTAGAAAAGTAGAAGCCCCGGCGCCGTCGGGCACCGGGGCTCTCGTACGCACCCCTCAGGCGAGCCGCACCACGGCCCGGCTCATCCCCAGGACCTTCTGGCCCGCGCTGGTCGCGGTGAGGTCCACCCGTACGAGGCCGTCGTCCAGCTTGGCGGCGACCTTGGCGGCGACCTCGATCAGGGCGCCGGTGTCGTCGTCGGGGACGACGACGGGCTTGGTGAAGCGGACGCCGTACTCGACGACGGCGGCGGGGTCGCCGGTCCAGTCGGTGACGACGCGGATCGCCTCGGCCATGGTGAACATGCCGTGGGCGATGACGTCGGGCAGGCCGACCCCGACCGCGAACTTCTCGTTCCAGTGGATGGGGTTGAAGTCCCCGGAGGCACCGGCGTACCGGACGAGGGTGGCGCGGGTCACGGGAAACGACTGCGCGGGCAGTTCGGTGCCGACCTCGACCTCGTCGTAGGCGATCTTCGCGGTCATGGTCAGGCCTCCTCGGGCGCTCGGGAGACGAGCTTGGTCCAGGCGGTGACGACGTGCTCGCCGGTCTCGTCGTGGACCTCGCCGCGGATGTCCAGGATGTCGTTGCCGGCGAGGGACTTGATCGCCTCGATGGTGGAGGTGACCGAGAGCCGGTCCCCGGCCCGTACGGGGCGGGTGTAGACGAACTTCTGGTCGCCGTGGACGACCCGGCTGTAGTCGAGGCCGAGCTGCGGGTCCTCGACGACCTGTCCGGCCGCCTTGAACGTGATGGCGAACACGAAGGTGGGCGGGGCGATCGCGTCGGGGTGGCCGAGCGCCTTGGCCGCCTCGGCGTCGGTGTACGCGGGGTTGGCGTCCCCGATCGCCTCGGCGAACTCGCGGATCTTCTCGCGGCCGACCTCGTAGGGCGGGGTGGGCGGATAGGTCCGGCCCACGAAGGACTGGTCGAGCGCCATGGACTCGATACCTCCTGGATCTGTTGCCGACAAACGACACGAGGCCGCCCCCGGAATGGGGGCGGCCTCGTGTACGAGCCTGATTAGCGCGTCTCGCGGTGCGCGGTGTGCGAGTTGCAGCGGGGGCAGTGCTTCTTCATCTCAAGACGGTCCGGGTTGTTACGCCGGTTCTTCTTGGTGATGTAGTTCCGCTCCTTGCACTCCACGCAGGCCAGCGTGATCTTCGGGCGGACGTCGGTGGCAGCCACGTGAGTGCTCCTTGGACGGACGGTTGGACGGATGAACGCATAAAAGGGTAGCCGATCGAAGGACCGACCCCGCAATCGGCTACCGTGTGTAGCGGTGACCGGACTTGAACCGGTGACACAGCGATTATGAGCCGCTTGCTCTACCGACTGAGCTACACCGCTTTGATGATCCGGATCCCGCCCGAAGGCGGGTCCTTCTCACCAGAGCCCCAATACGGAATCGAACCGTAGACCTTCTCCTTACCATGGAGACGCTCTACCGACTGAGCTATTGGGGCGAGCGAGGAAGACATTACACGGTCTCCGGCCCATCTCCCAAATCCGTTTCCCCGCGACGATTCGGGCCCTCCCACCAGGCGTCACGTACGCCACACGTGCCCTCATCGGTACGCCCGTCGCGCCCCTCCCCGCAGGTCACCGCGGGCGCCCCTAGGCTCGGTCGCACGCCGCCCGACCCTGCCCCCGATCCCGTCCCCGAGGAGCGTTGAGGAGCCGGATGCCAGCCGACAGCAAGCAGCCCCAGCCGCCCGAGGAGGGGGCCGGGGCCGGCTCCGGCCCGACCTCGCTCCTGCTCTCGCACGCGCGGCTCGCCGACGGGCGGACCGTGGACGTGCGGCTCGTGGGCGACCGGATCGAGGCGGTCGGCACGGCGGGCAGCCTCGCGCCCGCGGCCGCGGGGGCCCGGGTGGACCTCACGGGGCATCTGCTGCTGCCCGCTCCCGCCGAGCCCCACGCCCACGCCGACACCGCGTTCTCCGCGGACCGGCCCGGCCCCGGCCCGTACGACGGGGAGGAGGTGCGGCGCCGGGCCACGGAGGCCGCGCTGCTCCAGCTCGGGCACGGGGCGACCGCGCTACGCGCGCACGTGCGGATCGACGACGGGCAGGGCCTCGGGCCGCTGGAGGAGGTGCTCCGGGCCCGGCGTTCGCTGCACGGACTCGGCGAGCTGCTGCCCGTCGCCGTGCCCCGGCTGCTGACCGGGACGGCGGGGGCGGACGGGCGGGCGCTGCTGCGGGACGCGGTGGGAAGGGGCGCGGTCGCGGTCGGCGGCCGTCCGGAACTGGACCCGGATCCGGCCGGGCACGTGGCGGCGGCCCTGGAGGTCGCGGCGGAGCACGGCGTACCGGTGGACCTGCACACGGAGGGTGACGATCCGGCGTGGCTGGCCCGGTTGGCGGCGATGGCCGGGGAGCTGGGGACGGGGGTGACGATCGGCCCGTGCGCGGGCCTCGCCCGCCTCCCCCCGGAGGTGGCGGGGCGGGCGGCGGAGCGGCTGGCGGCGGCCGGGGTGGGAGTGGTGTGCCTGCCGCAGGGCGGGTGCCGGGACGCGAGGTCGCGGGGCGTGGCGCCGGTGCGGCTGCTGCGGTCGGCGGGGGTGCGGGTGGCGGCCGGGAGCGGGGCGCTGCGGGACGCGGCCAATCCGGTGGGGCGCGGGGACCCGCTGGAGGCGGCGTACCTGCTGGCCTCGCAGGGCGGGCTCGCGCCGGAGGAGGCGTACGGGGCGGTGGGCGCGGAGGCGCGGGCGGTGCTGGGCCTTCCTGAGGTGCGGGTGGAGGCGGGCTTCCCGGCGGAGCTGCTCGCGGTGCGGGGCGAGCGGCTCGCGGGCGTGCTGTCCCTGGCGTACAGCCGGATCGTGGTGCACCGGGGGCGGGTGGTGGCGCGGACGAGCGCGGTGCGGGAGTACTGCGACTCGGCGGCGCTCGACCTGCCGCGGCAGGCGCGGACGAGGCGGCCGCCCGGGCCGGGGGGCCCTCGGGCCGGTCCCGTCGTACGGTCGTGAGTATGCGCATCGTCATCGCTGGAGGACACGGACAGATCGCCCTGCGCCTGGAGAGGCTGCTCTCGGCGGGCGGGCACGAGCCGGTGGGGATCATCCGCCGGCCCGAACAGGCGGCGGACCTGCGGGAGGCGGGTGCCGAACCCGTGGTCCTGGACCTGGAGACGGCGTCGTCCCCCCTGGTGGCCGACGCCCTGCGGGGCGCGGACGCGGTGGTCTTCGCCGCGGGCGCGGGCCCGGGCAGCGGGGTGGACCGCAAGGACACGGTGGACCGGGGGGCCGCGGTGCTCTTCGCGGACGCGGCGGAACGGGCGGGGGTGCGGCGGTACGTCGTCATCTCCTCGATGGGCGCGGACGCGTCCCACCCGGGCGAGGAGATCTTCGACGCCTATCTGCGGGCCAAGGGCGCGGCGGACGACGAGATCCGCTCCCGTACGGCCCTGGACTGGACGATCCTGCGCCCCGGCACCCTCACGAACGACGCGGGCACGGGCCTGGTCCGCCTGGAGGCCCGTACGGGCCGCGGCACGGTCCCCCGCGACGACGTGGCGGCGGTCGTCGCGGAACTCCTGGACACTCCGGCGACGTCCGGCCTCACCCTGGAACTGATCTCGGGCTCGACGCCGCTCTCGGTGGCGGTGAAGGCGGTGGCCGGAAACTGACCCGGAGCGGCACCGCACGCTCCGTACGACGAGAGAAGGTCCCCGGTACGAGTACCGGGGACCTTCGACATCGCGTGGCGGCGCCAGGATTCGAACCTGGGTAGGCTAAGCCGACGGATTTACAGTCCGCTCCCATTGGCCACTCGGGCACACCGCCATGGGATCGTCGCCTTGTAGATCCGCTTTTCGGCGGTGCTCCGTGGCAACGACGTAAACAATACCCGATCCCCGGGGGTGGTCCGCCACCGGTTTGATCAGCGGTTCGGGCCCCGGCTCGCCCCCTAGGCTTTGCGCTGTATCCACAGCACCCGAGCAAGGAGCCACGAGTCATGGCCGACTCCAGTTTCGACATCGTCTCCAAGGTCGATCGGCAGGAGGTCGACAACGCCCTCAACCAGGCCGTCAAGGAGATCTCGCAGCGTTACGACTTCAAGGGGACCAACGCCTCGATCTCCTGGTCGGGCGAGAAGATCCTCATGCAGGCGAACGGCGAGGAGCGGGTCAACGCGATCCTCGACATCTTCCAGTCCAAGCTGATCAAGCGGGGGATCTCGCTCAAGTCGCTGGACGTCGAGGGCGAGCCGCAGCTCTCCGGCAAGGAGTACAAGCTCTTCGCCTCGGTCACCGAGGGCATCTCCCAGGAGAACGCCAAGAAGGTCGCGAAGGCCATCCGCGACGAGGGCCCCAAGGGCGTCAAGGCGCAGGTGCAGGGCGACGAGCTGCGGGTCAGCTCGAAGAGCCGCGACGACCTCCAGGCCGTCCAGGCGCTCCTCAAGGGCAAGGACTTCGACTTCGCGATCCAGTTCGTGAACTACCGCTAGTCCCCCGTCGAAGGTCGTGTCCGAATCCCGCCGGACCCCTCGTCGGCGGCCCCGCACACTGGGTCGTGGAAGAGTCGTGCGGGAGAGGAAGCAGTCATGACCGTGTACGCGTACGTGGACGGCCCCCTGGGCGAGATGCTGCTGGTCGGGCGGCTCGCGCCGGGGGGTCGTGCCGTGCTGCGGTCGTTGTCCCTGCCGGAGCAGAAGGGCGCCGTCGTGGTCGAGGACGGCTGGACGCGCGCGCCCGGGGCCTTCGAGGAGGTCGCCGGGCAGTTGCGGGAGTACTTCGCCGGGGAGCGGGAGCGGTTCGAGGTGCCGGTCGACGGCGACGCCGGGACGGAGTTCCAGCGGCGCGTCTGGCGCGTGCTCGAAGACGTGCCGTACGGCACCACCGTCTCGTACGGGGAGGTCGCCCGGCGCGTCGGTTCGGCCGGGGCCGGGGTGCGGGCCGTGGGGACCGCGATCGGGCGCAATCCGCTGCTCGTGGTGCGGCCCTGCCACCGGGTGATCGGGGCCGATGGGGCCCTGCGCGGGTACGCCGCCGGGGTCGAGCGCAAGGAGCGCTTGTTGGGCCTGGAGGGGGTCCTGGTGTGAGTGAGGGGCTCTTTCCGCGGGATCGGGTCCTCGTGGCTCCCGGGGCCGTGCACGTGCCCGCGTGGCTCCCGTTCTCGCGGCAGCGGGAGCTGGTGGACGCCTGCCGGGAGTGGGGGCGCGGGCCCTTCCCGTACCGGCGGACCGTGCTGCCGGGCGGGGGCGTCATGTCGGTGCGCTCGCTGTGTCTGGGGCGGCAGTGGGTGCCGTACCGGTATCTCGACGCCGTCGGCCTCGCACTGCCCGGGTGGCTGGTCTCGCTCGGGCGGGAGGCCGTTGCCGAGGCCTACGGGGAGCACGGCGGTTTCACGCCCGACACCGCGCTCGTGAACTTCTACGCGCCCGGGGCGCGGATGGGGATGCACCAGGACCGGGAGGAGCGCTCCGGGGCGCCGGTGGTGTCGCTGAGCCTCGGGGACCGGTGCGTGTTCCGGTTCGGGAACGCGGAGGACCGGGGGCGGCCCTACCGGGACGTCGAGCTGGTCTCCGGGGACCTGTTCGTCTTCGGCGGGCCCTCGCGGTGGGCGCACCACGGGGTGCCCCGGGTGTTCCCCGGGACCGCCGAGCCCGGCCTCGGCGTGAAGGGGCGGCTCAACATCACCCTGCGGGAGACCGGGATCCCGTAGTCCTCAGTAGCTCTGGGGGACGTGGACGCCCGCGGCCCTGTCCGTGGAGACGATCTCCTTGCCGAGCGGCAGCAGCGAGACCGGGATCAGCTTGAAGTTCGCGATGCCCAGCGGGATGCCGATGATCGTGATGCAGAGGGCGATGCCGGTGGTGATGTGGCCGAGCGCCAACCACCAGCCGGCGAGGATCAGCCACAGGACGTTGCCCACGCAGGAGGGCGCGCCCGCGTCGCGGCGGTCGACGACCGTCTTGCCGAAGGGCCACAGGGCGTAGATCCCGATGCGGAAGGCGGCGAGCCCGAAGGGGATGCCGATGATCGTGATGCAGAGCAGGAGTCCCGCGAGCATGTAGCCGAGGAACATCCAGAATCCGCACAGGATCAGCCAAATGACGTTCAGGATCGTCTTCACGGGCGTCGACCTGCCATCTGTTCGAGCCGGGCGATGCGTTCGGCCATCGGCGGGTGGGTGGAGAACATCTTGGAGAGGCCCTGGCCGGGCCGGAACGGGTTCGCGATCATCATGTGGCTCGCGGTCTCGATCCGGGGCTCGGGCGGCAGCGGCAACTGCTTGGTGCCGGCCTCCAGCTTCCGCAGGGCGCCCGCCAGGGCGAGCGGGTCGCCGGTGAGCTGGGCGCCGGAGGCGTCGGCCTCGTACTCCCGGGAGCGGGAGATGGCGAGCTGGATGACCGAGGCGGCGATCGGGCCGAGGATCATGATCATCAGCATGCCGAGGAGACCGGGGCCGTCGTCGTCGTTGGAGCGGCCCACGGGGATCAGCCAGGCGAAGTTCACCAGGAACATGATCACGGAGGCGAGCGCGCCGGCGACCGAGGAGATGAGGATGTCCCGGTTGTAGACGTGGCTCAGCTCGTGGCCGATGACCCCGCGCAGCTCCCGCTCGTCCAGGAGGGCGAGGATGCCCTCGGTGCAGCAGACGGCGGCGTTGCGCGGGTTGCGGCCGGTGGCGAAGGCGTTGGGCGCCTGGGTCGGCGAGATGTAGAGCCGGGGCATGGGCTGGCGCGCCTGCGTGGAGAGCTCGCGCACCATCCGGTAGAGCGCGGGCGCCTCGAACTCGCTGACCGGGCGGGCGCGCATGGCCCGCAGCGCCAGCTTGTCGCTGTTCCAGTACGCGTACGCGTTGGTGCCGAGCGCCACGACGAGCGCGACGATCAGTCCCGTACGCCCGAAGAAGCTGCCGATGACGATGATGAGGGCCGAGAGCCCTCCGAGGAGGACGGCGGTCCTCAGCCCGTTGTGCCGGCGGTGCACGGTACGCCCTCCAGGTGGTGCGGCAGGGGAACCCTTTTCTCCGTGGTGGTCCACTCCTTCAGTGGACCCTCCCGTACTGGTCAACGCCAGGCGGGAGGTTCGGGTTCCCCCGGCCGCACCGGGGGTGGCCGTGGGCCGTTCGGGTGATCAGCGGGGCGCCGGGACCTCGACCTTCTCCAGGAGGGTGCCGACGGGCTCGACCTCGCCGGTGCAGAAGGCGCAGCGGGAGGCGATGGCCGGGATCTCGCTGTAGCAGTGGGGGCAGTCGCGCTTCTCCGACTTGGGGTCGGCCGCCGCCGCCTTGGCGAACTTGTGCTGGATCCCCGTCATCGGGACGACGATCAGGAAGTAGAGGACCGCCGCGGTGATGACGAAGGCGATGGTCGCGGAGATGGCCAGGCCGTAGGGGAAGACGGTCTTGCCGATGCTGAACGTCGCGTCGTTGAAGTTGCCGACGGAGCCGGTGGCGAGGCCGATGAGCGGGGTGATGAAGGCCTTGCTGAAGCCCGTGACGACGGAGGTGAACGCCGTTCCGACGGCCAGACCGATGGCCATCGAGATGACGTTCCCGCGAAGTATGAAGTCCTTGAATCCGTTCAGCACGGGGTCCTGCTCCTAGGTTCTGCTCGGATGGGGGTCAGAAGAGCGCCGTCGTCGCGAAGCGGAGGGCGAACTGCGGGTAGCCCGACAGGACGGCTCCGGCGGCGGCGGTCAGCGCGATCGCCAGGACGACCGGCACGGGGGGCCGGTGGGAGGGCCGGTGGTGGGGGGCGGCGCTGCCCTCCCGGGCCTCTTCCGGGGCTTCTGCCGGGGCCTCTCCCGGCGCTTCTGCCGGGGCTTCTTCCGGGGTGCGGAAGAGCAGGGCCGTCCAGCGGAGGTAGTAGGACAGCGCGATCACGACGTTGAGCGCCATGACCACGGCCAGCCAGCCCAGGCCCGCGTCGACGGCCGCCGAGAAGACGGTCACCTTGGCGAAGAGGCCGATGATACCCGGGGGCAAACCGGCCAGATTCAGGAGGAAGAAGGCGAGCGCGAGGGCGGCGGCGGGGTGCGTCGCGTACAGGCCCCGGTAGTCCTCGATCCGGTTCCGGGGGCGCACGCGCGCGACGAGCGCGACGACCGCGAAGGCGCCGAGGTTCACGACGGCGTACATCAGGGCGTACGCGACGGTGGCGCCGATCTGGTCGTCGCTGGAGTACGCGGCGGCCGCGATCGGCACCAGGAGGTAGCCGGCCTGGGCGACGGAGGACCAGGCGAGCAGCCGGACCGCGCTCCACGCGCGCGTGGAGAGCTGGCGCAGGGCGGCGACGTTCCCCGCGGTCATGGTGAGCGCGGCGAGGACGGCGAGCGCCGGGCCCCACACGTCCGCGTACGAGGGGAAGGCGACGACGGTCACCAGGATCAGGCCGGTGAAGCCGACGGCCTTGCCGACCACGGAGAGGTAGGCGGCGACGGGCAGCGGGGCGCCGACGTAGGTGTCGGGGACCCAGAAGTGGAAGGGGACGGCGGCCGTCTTGAAGGCGAAGCCGACGAGAGTGAGGGCGACGCCCGCCTCGGCGAGGGTCTGGAGCTGCCCGGGGACGTCGTCGAGGCGCTGGGCGATCTCCGTGAGGTGGAGGGTACCGGTCGTCGCGTACACGAAGCTCGCGCCGAGCAGGGTGACGGCGGTCGCGGTGACGGAGGAGAGGAAGAACTTGAGGGCGGCCTCGCCGGACATGCGGTCGCCGCGCTTGAGGCCGACGAGCGCGAAGGCGGGCAGGGAGGCCACCTCCAGGGCGACGACGAGGGTCGCGAGGTCCCGGGAGGCGGGCAGCAGGGCGGCTCCGGCGGCGGAGGAGAGCAGCAGGAACCAGTACTCGCCGGCCGGGAGCCTCTCCCGGGTCTCGTCCAGGGAGAGCAGCGCGGTGAGGAGCGCCCCGCCGAGGACGAGGAGCTGGACGACCAGGGTGAAGTGGTCGGCGGTGTAGCTGCACGCCGTGACCCGCGTGTCGGGGGTGAGGCAGAAGGTGGAGCGGTCGCCGGCCCGCAGCGGGACGAGGAGCGCGAGGGCGGCGACCAGGCCGCCGGTCGCGGTCCAGCCGAGGATCCGCTTGCGCTCCGGCGGGACGAAGAGGTCGGCGACGAGGACGGCGAGGGCGACCGCGGCCGTGAGGACGGGGGGCGCGATCGTGAGCCAGTCGACGGACTGGACGAGCTGCGACGTCACTGGGTGCCTCCGGCGAGGAGCTTCTGGACGGCCGGGTCGGTGAGGCCGAGGAGGACGGCGGGCCAGAGTCCGGCGAGGACGGTGAGGGCGACGAGCGGGGTCCAGGCGGCGAACTCGTACCCCTGGACGTCGGCGATCGGGGCCTCCCCGGCGGGCCGGGGGCCGCCCATGCAGACGCGGCGGACGACGATCAGGAGGTACGCGGCGGTGAGCAGGGTGCCGAAGGCGCCGATCGCCGTGAAGGTGAGGAAGGCGGGGCGGCTGAGGCCCTCGGCGGGGTCGAAGGCGCCGAAGAGGGCCAGCATCTCGCCCCAGAACCCGGCGAGGCCGGGCAGGCCGAGGGAGGCGACGGCGGCGAAGGCGAGGAGGGCGCCGAGGCGGGGCGCGCGGCCGTAGAGGGCGGCCCCGGTGGCGCCGGCGAGGGTGTCGAGGTCGGCGGTGCCGTACCGGTCCTTGACCGCGCCGGCCAGGAAGAAGAGCAGTCCGGTGACGAGGCCGTGGGCGACGTTGGCGAAGAGGGCGCCGTTGACCCCGGTGGGGGTCATGGTGGCGATGCCGAGGAGCACGAAGCCCATGTGCCCGACGGAGGAGTACGCGATGAGCCGCTTGAGGTCGCCCTTGGCGCCGGGGCGCGCGAGGGCGAGGCAGGCGAGCGAGCCGTAGACGATCCCGGCGACGGCGAAGGCGGCGAGGTACGGGGCGAAGGTCCGCATGCCGTCGGGCGCGATCGGCAGGACGATCCGGACGAAGCCGTACGTGCCCATCTTGAGCAGGACGCCGGCGAGGAGGACGGAGCCGACGGTGGGGGCGGCGGTGTGGGCGTCCGGGAGCCAACTGTGCAGCGGCCACATCGGGGTCTTCACCGCGAGCCCGATCCCGATCGCGAGGACGGCGATGACCTGCACGGACGCGGTCAGTCCGCGGCCGTTGTCAGTGGCGAGTGCCACCATGTCGAATGTGCCCGACTTCACACCGATGAGGAGGAGTCCGAGCAGCATGACGACGGAGCCGAGGAGCGTGTAGAGGACGAACTTCGTGGCGGCGGCGCGCCTGCCCTCGCCGCCCCAGCGGGCGATGAGGAAGTACATCGGGACGAGGACCGTCTCGAAGGCCAGGAAGAAGAGGACGAGGTCGAGGACGGCGAAGCTGGCGAGGGTGCCGGACTCCAGGACGAGGAGCAGGGCGACGAAGGCCTTGGGGGCGGGGCCCGCCGGGGGCCTGAAGTAGGAGTGGAGCGCGCAGAGGAAGCACAGGAGCGCGGTCAGGACCAGGAGGGGGAGGGAGATGCCGTCGACACCGAGGTGGATGCGCACGTCCAGTGCCCTGATCCACCTGATGTCCGTCGTGGCCTGCATCGTCGACGGGTGGTCGTGGTCGAAGCCGGCCGCGAGGACGAGGGTGGCGAGCAGGATCACGCCGGTGACGGTGACGCCGTGGCGCAGGACGGCCTGGTCGGGTGATGTCCCCTTCAGGCCCGGTGGGGCCGGTAGGAGGGCCGCGGCGGCGCCGAGGAGCGGTCCGGCGACGATCAACGCCAGAAGGAACTGCATCACGGATTCGCTGATATCGATCACGGCTCACGCTCCGGCGACGGCGTTGGCGAGGGCGACTGCGGCGATCGCCAGGACGACGGAGCCGGCGAGCAGGGCGCTCAGATAGGTCTGGACGTTGCCGGTCTGGGCGCGGCGGACGAGCCACCCCAGGCCCTTGGCGGAGCCGGCGGCGCCCCGGACGTAGGTGTCGACGACCTCGCGGTCCAGGAAGCGGACCAGGGAGGCGGCGGCGAGTACGGGGCGGACGAAGGCGGCCCGGTAGACGGCGTCCAGGTGGAAGCCGTCGGCGGCGGGGCGGTGCAGCGGTCCGAGGAGGGCGCGGCCGGGGTCGGCCGGGTCCTCGGCGGGGTGCGGCAGGTGCAGCGCCTCGGCCTCGACCAGGCCCGCGTCGGCGTCCGGGTGGGCGACGTGCTGGGTGGGGACGACGGGGGCCCGGGCGGCGAGGGTGCGCCAGACGGCGTAGGTGACGGCCGCTCCGGCGGCGGCGAGGCCGGTGCCGAGGACGGCGGTGACGAGGGTCGGGGCGAGCTCGTTCCCGTCGAACCAGTCGGGGAGGTACCGGACGGTCAGGCCGAAGCCGAGGGAGGGGACGGCCAGGACCCACAGGACGGAGGTCATGGCGATCGGCTGGCGGCCGTGATGGGGGGCCTCGGCGCCCCGGCCCCGGAAGGTGCGCAGCCAGAGGCGGAGGGCGTAGGCGGCGGTGAGGAGGGCGGTCAGGAGGCCCGCGACGAGGACGGTCCAGCCGGCTCCGGCGGGGGCGACGGTCCGGTCCCCGAGCGCGGTGTGCTCGGCGGCCACCAGGACGGCCTCCTTGGAGAAGAAGCCGGCGAAGGGCGGGAGCGCGGCGAGCGCGAGGAGGGCGACGGTCATCGTCCAGTACGCGTCCGGGATCCGCTTCGCGAGGCCGCTCATGCGGGACGTGGCGGTCAGCGAGTTCGTACCGGCGGCGTGGATGACCACGCCGGCGGCGAGGAAGAGCAGCGCCTTGAAGGCGGCGTGCGAGAGGAGGTGGAAGACGGCGGCGCCCCGGTCGCCGACGGCGAGGGCTCCGGCCATGTAGCCGAGCTGGCCGATCGTCGAGTAGGCGAGGACCCGCTTGATGTCGTCCTGGGCGAGCGCGGCGAGCGCCGAGCCGACCATGGTGACCGCGGCCGTCACGGCGAGGACGGTCATCGCGGCGGCGGAGGCGGCGAAGACGGGGAGCAGCCGGGCCGTGAAGTAGATGCCGGCCGCGACCATCGTGGCGGCGTGGATGAGCGCGGAGACGGGGGTGGGGCCCGCCATGGCGTCCGGGAGCCAGGTGTGCAGCGGGAACTGGGCGGACTTGCCCGCGACGCCGGCGAGCAGCAGCAGCGCGATGAGGGTGGGGTGGTCGAGGCCGCCGGTCGCGACGGCGCCGAGGACGCCGGTGATCCGGAAGGTGCCGGCGTCGGCGGCGAGCGCGAAGAGGCCGATGAGGAAGGGAACGTCGCCGAGCTTGGTGACGAGGAAGGCCTTGAGGGAGGCGGACCGGGCCTCGGGGGTCTCCCAGTAGTGGCCGACGAGGAAGTACGAGCAGATGCCCATGACCTCCCAGCCGACCAGGAGCACCATCAGGTCGCCGGAGTAGACGACGAGGAGCATCGCGGCGGTGAAGAGGGAGACGAGCGCGGCGTACGAGGAGTAGCGGGGGTCCTCGCGGAGGTAGCCGGTCGAGTAGATCTGCACGCAGGTCGCGACCACCCCGACCAGGACGGCGACGAGGGCGGCGAAGCCGTCGACGTGCAGGGCCAGGTCGATCGGGACCGAGCCGGTGGGGGTGAGCTGGGTGGCGGCGTCGATCGCCTTCCCACCGCCCTGACGGACCGCCACGAGCACGGCCAGGACGGCGGCGGCGAGGGTCGGGAGGACGGCGAGGGGGCGGACGAAGCCGGGGGCGGTGCGGCCGAGGAGGAGCCCGGCGGCGGCACCGAGGAAGGGGAGGAGGGGGACGAGGACGGCGAGGGTGGTCGTGGTCACGCGGCGGCCTCGGTCTTCTCGTCGGAGGTCTTGTCCGGGTCCGGGTGCTCCGCCGTGTCGCGGAGGCGGTCGATGTCCGAGGTGCCGCGGTTGCGGTGGACCATCAGGACGATCGCGAGGCCGATGCCGATCTCCGCGGCGGCGACGGCGATGGTGAAGAGGGTGAGGGCCTGGCCGGCGTGGAGGGCGTCGCGGAGCCAGACGTCGAAGGCGACGAGGTTGAGGTTGACGGCGTTGAGCATGAGCTCGACGGACATCAGGACGAGGATCGCGTTGCGGCGGGCGAGGACGCCGTAGAGGCCGGTGCAGAAGAGGAGGGCGGCGAGGACGGCGGGGTAGGCGAGGTGCATCAGCGGACGCCTCCGGCCTTCGTCGCGGTCTTCCCCGTGTCCTTCTTGCCGGTGTCCTTCTCGTCGGTGTCCTTCTCGTCGGTGTCCTTCTTCCGGGAGAGGACGATCGCGCCGACCAGGGCGGCCAGGAGGAGCACGGACAGCGCCTCGAAGGGCAGCACCCAGTGCCGGAAGAGGATCGAACCGGTCACCTCGGTGGAGCCCTGGACGGCTCCGTCGAGGTCGATCCAGGTCGTGCGGAAGGCGTCGACGACCACCCAGACGAGCGCGGCCGCGGCGGCCAGGGCCACGGCGAGGGCGACCGGGCGGTTGGCCGAGTCGGTGTCCGGGGAGCGGCCGATGGGGGCCTTGGTGAGCATGAGGCCGAAGAGGAGGAGGACGACGACGGAACCGACGTAGATCAGCACCTGGACCCAGGCGATGAACTCGGCGGTCAGGAGCAGGTACTCGACCGCGAGGCCGCCGAGGGCCACGACCAGCCAGAGGGCGGCGTGCACCAGGTGGCGGGTGGTGACGGTGACGACGGCGGCGCCGAGGGTGACGAGGCCGACGAGGAGGAAGGCGATCTCCACGCCGGTGGGCGAGAGGAAGCCGTGTTCCTCTGCGGTTCGTGCCGCTTGTACTGCTGTCAGGATCACCGCTGTTCCCCTTCGGCCGCCGCCGCTGCCTTCTCCGCCGCCTTGCGGGCGGCGGCGATCTCCTTCGGTTCCTCCGCGCGCGGGTCGAGCGCGGGGGGTTCCGGGACCGTCCACATCCACTCGCGGAGCTTGTCGCGCTCGTGCGTCAGCTCGTGGATGTCGGTCTCCGCGTACTCGAACTCGGGCGACCAGAACAGCGCGTCGAAGGGGCAGACCTCGATGCAGATGCCGCAGTACATGCAGAGCGCGAAGTCGATGGCGAAGCGGTCGAGGACGTTCCGGCTGCGTTCGCGGCCGCCGGGGGCGGCGGGCGGCACCGTCTCCTTGTGGGAGTCGATGTAGATGCACCAGTCGGGGCACTCGCGGGCGCAGAGCATGCAGACCGTGCAGTTCTCCTCGAACAGGCCGATGACCCCGCGGGTGCGGGGCGGGAGTTCGGGCTGCACGTCGGGGTACTGCGCGGTGTGCGAGCGCTTCGTCATCGTGCGGAGGGTGACGGCGAGGCCCTTGGCGAGGCCGGAGCCGGGGATGCCGGGCCGGGAGGGCGGGAGAAGAGGGGCCATTACTGGATCGCCACCTTCACGATGCCGGTGAGCGCGATCTGCGCGAGGGCGAGCGGGACGAGCGTCGTCCAGGCGAGGCGCTGGAGCTGGTCCTCGCGCAGGCGCGGGTAGCTGACCCGCAGCCAGATGACGACGAAGGCGAGGACGGCGGTCTTCAGGAGGGTCCAGACCCAGCCGAGGCCGTCGGCGCCGAGGGGGCCGTGCCAGCCGCCGAGGAAGAGGACGGTGGTGAGGCCGCAGAGGACGACGATGCCGGCGTACTCCGCGAGCAGGAAGAGGGCGAAGCGGAGGCCGGTGTACTCGGTGTACGCGCCGAAGATGATCTCCGAGTCCGCGACCGGCATGTCGAACGGCGGCCGCTGGAGCTCGGCGAGGCCGGCCACGAAGAAGACGAGCGCGCCGACGATCTGCCAGGGCACCCACCACCACGCGAAGGCGTTCAGGATGCCGGGGAGGGAGACGGTGCCGGCGGCCATCGCGACGGAGGCGGCGGCGAGGAGCATCGGGAGCTCGTACGCGAGGAGCTGGGCGGCCGTCCGCAGGCCGCCGAGCAGCGAGAACTTGTTCGCGGACGCCCAGCCGGCCATGAGGCTGCCGAGGACGCCGACGCCCATCACGGCGAGCACGAAGAAGATGCCGGCGTCGACGACCTGCCCGACGGCCCCCTCGCCCGGGCCGACCGGGATCGCGACGAGGACGAGGAGGTACGGGAGGAGGGCGACGGCCGGCGCGAGCTGGAAGACCCGCCGGTCGGCGTCCTTCGGGACCACGTCCTCCTTCTGCGCGAACTTCACGCCGTCGGCGACGAGCTGGGCCCAGCCGTGGAAGCCGCCGGCGTACATGGGGCCGAGGCGGCCCTGCATGTGGGCCATGACCTTGTGCTCGGTCTGGCCGACGACGAGCGGCAGCACGAGGAAGACGGCGAAGACGACGAGGAGCCGGAGGGCGACGTCGAGTACGTCGTTCACGCGGGATCGCCTCCGGCGGGGTGGGTGGGGTCGGTGGGGTCGGGGTCGATGGGCTTTTCCTTGCCGGGCTCGGCACCCTTGCCGGGTTCGGCGTCCGTGCCGGGTTCGGCCGGGGCGGGCTCGGCCGGGGCGGGTTCGGCCGGGGCGGTCGGCTCGGTGGCGGTGTCCGGCTCCGCCGGAGTTGCCGGGGCCTCCTGCGGGGCCGGTGCGGTGTCCTGTTCCGCCGGGGCCGCCGGTTCCTCGTCGAAGGCCGGGCGGGCGTGGTGCCAGGGGGCGTCCGAGCTGCGGTGGGCGCGGGGGGTCCTCGGTTCCTGGGGCGCCTGGCTCGCGGAGCCGTCGGCCGCCGAGCGGGAACGGCGCGGCGTGCGGGCCGCCCCGGGCGGAGTGCCCTCCGTCGCGTCCGGCGCCGTCGACCGGCTCACGGAGCCGTCCGAGGCCGAGCGGGAGCGGCGTACCGGAGCACCCGGCTCCCCCACCGCCTGGCTCGCGGAGCCGTCCGACGCGGAGCGGGAGCGGCGCGGCGGGCGCGGTGCCTCGGGCGGGGTCTCCCCCGCCGCGTCCCCCGCGGGCGCCTGGCTGACCGAGCCGTCCGACGCGGAGCGGGAGCGGCGCGCCGGAGTGCCCGGTTCCTCCGCCGTCCGGCTCGCCGGACCCTCCGGCACCGAGCGGGTCCGGCGGGCCGGGGCCGTCGTCGGGTCCTGGCTCGCCGAGCCCTCCGACGCCGAACGGGCACGACGTACCGGGGGCGTCGCCGTCGGGTCGGCCGGGGTGGTGTCCGTCGTCGTGCGGGTGCGGCGGGCCGGGCGTTCGGCGCGGGTGGGGGCCGGGGGGAGCTGGCCCTTGAGGGGGCCCCACTCGTTGGGGTCCGGGACGCCCGGGGGAAGCATCTGGCGGCGCTTGGGGCCGCCTTCGTGCGACTCGCCCGGCTCCTTCGCGCCCGGCCACGCCTTGGCGACCCGGGCCGCGAGGACGAAGTCCTTGCGCAGCGGGTGGCCCTCGAAGTTCTCGGGGAGGAGCAGCGGGACCAGGTGCGGGTGGCCCGTGAAGTCCACGCCGAACATCTCGTGGGTCTCGCGCTCGTGCCAGCCCGCGCCCGCGTACACCTCCACCGCCGTGGGGAGGACGGGGGCGGAGTGCGGGACCGTCGTACGGACGAGGAGGCGGCGGGGAGAGCCGCCCTCACCGGCACCGCCCCCGCCGAGCGCCACCACGTGGGCGCAGACCCGGATCCCCGTGCCCGGCTCGTCGACCGCGCTCAGCCAGTCGAAGTAGGTGCAGCCCAACGCGTCACGGGCCGTCGTCAGGGCCGTGGTCCAGGAGGCCGGCGGGACGTCGACCGTCAGCAGGTCGTACGCCCGTTCCGCCGTCGACTCCTCGCCGAAGACCTCCGTCACCGACTCCGGGAGGGTGTCGTACGCGTTCATGCCGTGCCTCCCGGCGGGGGCGTCAGCGGGCTCGTCAGTTCCGCGACCGAGGGGGACGCCGCGTACCGCTCCGCCAGGCTCTCCCGCGCGATCTTCTCCTGGAGCTTGAGGATGCCCTGGAGCAGCGCCTCGGGCCGGGGCGGGCAGCCCGGTACGTACACGTCGACCGGGATGATCTGGTCGACGCCCTTCGTCACGGAGTACGAGTCCCAGTACGGGCCGCCGCAGTTGGAGCAGGCGCCGAAGGAGATGACGTACTTCGGCTCGGGCATCTGCTCGTAGAGGCGCTTCACGGCCGGTGCCATCTTGTCCGTCACCGTGCCCGAGACGATCATCAGATCGGCCTGGCGCGGGCCGGGCGCGAAGGGGATCACGCCGAGGCGGATGAAGTCGTGGCGGGCCATCGACGCGGCGATGAACTCGATCGCGCAGCAGGCGAGGCCGAAGTTGAAGACCCACAGGCTGTAGCGGCGGCCCCAGTTGAGGACCACCTTCATCGGCTCCGGGGCAAGGCGGGCGAGCGCGCCCAGCTTCGGAGCGGGCAGGGCCACGGGGCCGGGGCCGGATCCGGTTTCGGGTGTTACGTCCACGTCAGGACGCCCTTCTTGTACGCGTAGAGCAGCCCCACGGCCAGGAAGCCGAGGAAGACGAACATCTCGACCAGGGTCGTGGCGCCGTAGCCGGGCGCGGCGAAGACCGTCGCCCAGGGGAAGAGGAAGATCGAGTCGACGGCGAAGATCACGTAGAGGAAGGCGTACACGTAGTAGCGGACCTGGGTGTGCGCCCAGCCCTCCCCCACGGGGTCGACGCCGCACTCGTACGTGAGGAGCTTCTCGGGCGTCGGCACGACGGGCCGCAGCAGCCTGCCCGCGCCGAACGCCACGGCGACGAAGAGCACGCCGACGACGGCGAGCAGGCCGACGACGGAGTACGTCTGGAAGTAGTCCGCCGCGTCGGCCGCGACAACGGTCGGTTCCCGCACGTCCGCCCCTCGGTCCAGGTGCCCCATGGGTCACTTCTGTTCTGTACGCATCTGTACGCACGCGAGTCTAGGCCCTGCTAAAGGGACCGTAAGCAGTCGTGGCGACCGGTCCCGCGCGGGCCCCGGGTCGGCCCCGGGCCAACCCCGGACCGGCCCCGGATCGGCTCCGGTGGGGTTAACCCCCCTTCCGTTCGACCGCCTCCCCCATGGCGACGCGCGATCCGCGCCGGGCACCCTGGGGCCCATGAGTGCCGATCACGACTCCGCCGCCGTCCCCGCCGCCCCGGCGCGCCCCCGTACCGCCTACGGGAAGGAGACCTGGAAGGAGATCGCCTTCCTCCTCTCCAACCTCCTCACGACGCTGGCCGGTTTCGTCTACGCGGTGGTGAGCGTCCTGCTCGGGGTGGGCCTCTCGGTCACCGTGGTCGGCCTCCCGCTGCTCGCCCTCGGCCTCGGCGGCGCCCGGCTGCTCGGCCGGTCGGAGCGGGGGCGGGCCCGGGGCCTGCTCGGCGTCGCGGTCCGGGAGCCGTCCCCGCTGCCCCGGCGCGACGGCTTCTTCGGCTGGCTGTGGTCCGCGCTGAAGGACCCGGTGGCCTGGCGGACCCAGTTGTACGGGCTGATCCGGCTGCCCTGGGGGATCGTGACCTTCACGGTCACCCTGGTCTCGCTCCTCGTCCTCTGGCCCGTGCTGCCCTTCGTCGCGCGGTTGCTCGCGAGCGCCGACCGGGGCATGGTCCGGGGGCTGCTCTCGCCCTCCGACGAGCTGGAGCGGCGGATCGCCGAGCTGGAGTCGGACCGGGGCGTGGTCGTCGACACCGCCGCCGCCGACCTGCGGCGCATCGAACGCGACCTGCACGACGGCGCGCAGGCCCGGCTCGTCGCCCTCGCGATGGGGCTCGGCCTGGCGAAGGAGAAGCTCCTCGACGACCCGGAGGCCGCCGCCGCGATGGTCGACGAGGCGCACGGCGAGGTGAAGCTCGCGCTCCAGGAGCTGCGGGACCTGGCCCGGGGCATCCACCCGGCCGTCCTCACCGACCGGGGGCTCGGCGCCGCCCTGTCCTCCGTCTCGGCGCGCTGCACGGTCCCGGTGCGGGTCGACGTCGACCTGGCCGAGCGGCCGGCGGAGGCGATCGAGGGCATCGCGTACTTCACGGTCTCGGAGCTGCTCCAGAACGTCTCCAAGCACTCCCGCGCCCGGTCCGCCTCCGTGGAGGTGTGGCGGACGGGCGGACGGCTGGTGCTCCAGGTCCGGGACGACGGCACCGGCGGGGCGCGCCTCGACGGCGGCACGGGGCTCGCCGGGCTCGCGGAGCGCCTCGGCGCGGTCGACGGCGTCCTCGCCCTGGACTCCCCGGCGGGCGGTCCGACGACGGTCACGGCGGAACTGCCGTGGCGGGACCGGGTCGCGGCCGCACGGTAGGCCCCCGGGGCCCCCGGACCCTCAGACCCCCGGACCCTCAGACCCCCGGGCCCCCGGGCCCCCGTGGTGGGGAAAACCCCCGCCCGCAGACGCCGACCTCCCTCATGGTCCGGCCCCCGCCGGAACGGAACCCTGGAACACGTACGCACGCACCGCACCGCACGGCACCACCCCAGCCCGGCCCGGCCCGGGCCCGCCGAACGCGTACCGCCCGAGCCCACCACCCCGGCCCCCACCAGCAGAGAAGGACGTTCGCCATGCCCTCCCACCGACTCCCCGCCGTGATCCGCGCGCCGTTCGAGGGCCGCACCTGGCGCGCCCTCGGGTACGTGCTGATCGGCCTCCCGCTGAGCATCTGCTGGTTCGCGCTCTCCGTCTCCCTCGTCTCGACCGGCGCCGGGCTGCTGATCACCTTCCTCGGCGTCCCGGTCCTGGCCGGGGCGCTCGCCCTGTGCCGGGGCTTCGGCGCGGTGGAGCGGGCCCGGGCGCGGGCGCTGCTCGGCCTGGACGTGGCGGCGCCGGAGCCGGTGCGCGGCCGGACCGGCGGGGCGTTCTCGTGGATGGGGGCCATGCTGAAGAGCGGGGCCTCGTGGCGCCACCTGCTCTACGCGTTCGTGCACATGCCGTGGGCGGTGTTCTCCTTCTCGGTGGCGGTCGCGTTCTGGGGATGGGGCTGGAGCCTCTTCACGTATCCGCTGTGGCAGTGGACGTTCCCCGCGTACGTCGGGCAGGACGGGATCCAGTTGTACGGCGACGGGACGCACGGCCTGTACCTGGACTCGCCCTTCGAGATCGCGGTGACCTGCGCGGTCGGCCTCCTGTTCGTGCTGGTCGGGCCGTGGCTGCTGCGCGGGCTCGTCGCCGTCGACCGGTTCCTGGTGGCCGGGCTGCTCGGCCCGTCCCGGCCGGCGTCGCGCGTGACGGAGCTGGAGTCGGACCGGGGCGTGCTCGTGGACACCGCCGCCGCCGACCTGCGGCGCATCGAGCGGGCGCTGCACGACGGCGCGCAGGCCCGGCTCTCGGCGCTCGCCATGGACCTGGGCCTGGCGAAGGAGAGGCTGGCGGAGGACCCGAAGGCGGCGGCGGTCCTGGTGGACGAGGCGCACGGCGAGGTGAAGCTGGCGCTCCAGGAGCTGCGGGACCTGGCCCGGGGCATCCACCCGGCCGTCCTCACCGACCGGGGCCTGGACGCGGCCCTGTCGGCGGTGGCCTCGCGCTGCGCGGTCCCGGTGTCGGTGGACGTGGACCTGCCGGCGCGGCCGGTCGCGGCGATCGAGGGCATCGCGTACTTCACGGTCTCGGAGCTCCTGCGGAACGTCACCGAGCACGCGTGGGCGCGGCGCGCCCGGGTGGACGTGTGGCGCTCGGGCGACCGGCTGATGCTCCAGGTCCGGGACGACGGCGTCGGCGGCGCGGAGACGGCGGCCGGGCGGAGCCTGGCGACGCTCTCCGAGCGGGTCGGGGCGGTGGACGGGGTCTTGGTCGTGGACTCGCCGGCGGGCGGCCCGACGACGGTCACGGCCGAACTGCCCTGGCGGGCGTAGATCCCGTCCGGCGGATCGGGATCGGGGCCCTCCGTCGGCCCCCGGGTGCGATGCTGGGGCCTCGACGGAAGACCGGACGACCTGATCGTGGGGGCTGTGGGGCGTGGGAGAGCGGGACGTGGCGGGACGGGTGCGGGTGGTCATCGCCGAGGATTCGGTACTGCTCCGGGAGGGGCTGACCCGGCTCCTGACCGACCTGGGGCACGAGGTCGTCGCCGGGGTCGGCGACGGCGAGGCCCTGGTGGAGACGGTGGGGAAGCTCGCGGCCGAGGGGGCGCTGCCGGACGTGGTGGTGGCGGACGTGCGGATGCCGCCGACCCACACGGACGAGGGCGTGCGGGCGGCGGTGCGCCTGCGCGGGGACCACCCGGGGCTCGGGGTGCTCGTCCTGTCGCAGTACGTGGAGGAGCAGTACGCCACCGAGCTCCTGGCCGGTTCCAGCCGGGGCGTGGGCTACCTCCTGAAGGACCGGGTCGCGGAGGTACGGGAGTTCGTGGACGCGGTCGTCCGGGTCGCCGGGGGCGGCACGGCCCTGGACCCGGAGGTCGTGCAGCAGCTCCTCGGCCGCAGCCGGCAGCAGGACGTCCTGGCGAACCTGACCCCGCGCGAGCGGGAGGTCCTGGGACTGATGGCGGAGGGGCGGACGAACTCGGCGATCGCGAAGGCGCTGGTCGTGAGCGACGGCGCGGTGGAGAAGCACATCAGCAACATCTTCCTGAAGCTGGGGCTCTCGCCGAGTGACGGCGATCACCGGCGGGTACTCGCCGTACTGACGTACCTGAGGTCGTGACGTACCTGAGGCCCCGACGTACCTGAGGCCCTGGGGTCCTGAGGGGGCTCCGGAGCTCCGGTACCCGGGGCCGCCGGGCCCCGCGTGCCCGCCCGCCGGTTCCGGCCGCCGGAACCGGCCCCTCGGCCGCCCTCCGAGCGACAGAAAGCCCGGAACCAGACCTTCCGGAACACTTCGGGCGGCGACACGACGTGACGAACCCTGACAGAACGGATCCCGAAAAGCGGTCCATGATGCAAGAAGTCCAGGGAGACTCGCCCCCGCCGTCGTAGGGTGGGCAGCGGGACGGACGGTGATCGGCCGACCGCGCCCCGAGCTCCTCCCCGCCTCCGGCGGAGAGTCCCCTTGCCACGAGGGAGGTCCAGTTCAGTGACCAGCCAGGTCAGCAGCGAGGCCGGCGAGGCCCTGCTCGGGGAGCAGAGAGGCGCCCCGGCCGCGTCCCAGGACGGCAGTGCGAAGGAGGTCCGGCGCCTCGATCGGGTGATCATCCGTTTCGCGGGCGACTCGGGCGACGGCATGCAGCTCACGGGTGACCGGTTCACCTCGGAGACGGCGTCCTTCGGGAACGACCTGTCGACGCTGCCGAACTTCCCGGCCGAGATCCGGGCGCCCGCCGGGACGCTGCCGGGCGTCTCCTCGTTCCAGCTCCACTTCGCCGACCACGACATCCTCACCCCGGGCGACGCGCCGAACGTGCTGGTCGCGATGAACCCGGCGGCGCTGAGGGCGAACATCGCCGACGTGCCGCGCGGCGGCGAGGTCATCGTCAACACCGACGAGTTCGCCAAGCGGGCCATGGCGAAGGTCGGCTACGCGGTCTCGCCCCTGGAGGACGGGTCCCTGGAGGGCTACCGGGTGCACCCGGTGCCGCTGACGACGCTGACCCTGGAGGCGCTCAAGGACTTCGGCCTGCCCCGCAAGGAGGCCGAGCGGTCGAAGAACATGTTCGCGCTCGGGCTGCTGTCCTGGATGTACCACCGGCCGACCGAGGGCACCGAGGCCTTCCTGCGCCGCAAGTTCGCGAGGAAGCCGGAGATCGCCGAGGCGAACGTGGCCGCGTTCCGGGCCGGCTGGAACTTCGGGGAGACCACCGAGGACTTCGCCGTCTCCTACGAGGTCGCCCCCGCGACCCGCGCCTTCCCCACGGGCACGTACCGCAACATCTCGGGGAACCTGGCCCTGTCGTACGGCCTGGTCGCCGCCGCCCGCCAGGCCGACCTGCCGCTCTACCTCGGCTCGTACCCGATCACCCCGGCCTCCGACATCCTGCACGAGCTGTCGAAGCACAAGAACTTCGGCGTGCGGACCTTCCAGGCCGAGGACGAGATCGCCGGGATCGGCGCCGCGCTCGGCGCGGCCTTCGGCGGCTCGCTCGCCGTCACCACCACCTCCGGCCCCGGAGTGGCGCTCAAGAGCGAGACGATCGGCCTGGCCGTCTCCCTGGAGCTGCCGCTGCTGGTCGTCGACATCCAGCGCGGCGGCCCGTCGACCGGTCTGCCGACCAAGACCGAGCAGGCCGACCTGCTCCAGGCGATGTACGGGCGCAACGGCGAGGCGCCCGTGCCGGTCGTCGCGCCGAGGACGCCCGCCGACTGCTTCGACGCGGCCCTCGAGGCGGCCCGGATCGCCCTGGCGTACCGCACGCCGGTCTTCCTGCTCTCCGACGGCTACCTCGCCAACGGCTCCGAGCCGTGGCGGATCCCGGACACCGGCGAGCTGCCCGACCTGCGGACCGCGTTCGCCACCGGCCCCAACCACACCCTCGCCGACGGCACCGACGTCTTCTGGCCCTACAAGCGCGACCCCGAGACCCTGGCCCGCCCGTGGGCCGTACCGGGCACGCCCGGACTCGAGCACCGCATCGGCGGCATCGAGAAGCAGGACGGCACGGGGAACATCTCCTACGACCCGGCCAACCACGACTTCATGGTCCGCGTCCGCCAGGCCAAGATCGACGGCATCGACGTGCCCGACGTCGAGGTCGACGACCCGGACGGCGCGCGCACCCTGGTCCTCGGCTGGGGCTCCACCTACGGGCCGATCACCGCCGCCGTCCGCCGCGTCCGCCGCGAGGGCGGCCACGTCGCCCAGGCCCACCTGCGCCACCTGAACCCCTTCCCGAAGAACCTCGGCGAGGTGCTGAAGCGGTACGGGACGGTCGTCGTCCCCGAGATGAACCTCGGCCAGCTCGCCACCCTGCTCCGGGCGACGTACCTGGTCGACGCGCGCAGCCACACCCAGGTCAACGGCATGCCGTTCAAGGCCGAACAGCTCGCCGCCGTCCTCAAGGAGGCCATCGATGCCTGAGCCCGCCCCGTCGCTCCTGCACCTGGTGCCGAAGGCCGAGGCCGTCCAGTCGATGAAGGACTTCAAGTCCGACCAGGAGGTGCGCTGGTGCCCCGGCTGCGGCGACTACGCCGTCCTGGCCGCCGTGCAGGGCTTCATGCCCGAACTCGGCCTGGCCAGGGAGAACATCGTCTTCGTCTCCGGCATCGGCTGTTCCTCCCGCTTCCCGTACTACATGAACACCTACGGGATGCACTCCATCCACGGCCGGGCCCCCGCCATCGCCACCGGTCTGGCCACCTCGCGCCGCGACCTGTCGGTCTGGGTGGTCACCGGCGACGGCGACGCGCTGTCCATCGGCGGCAACCACCTCATCCACGCCCTGCGCCGCAACGTCAACCTCAAGATCCTGCTCTTCAACAACCGGATCTACGGCCTGACCAAGGGCCAGTACTCCCCCACCTCCGAAACGGGCAAGATCACCAAGTCGACCCCGATGGGCTCCCTGGACGCGCCCTTCAACCCGGTCTCGCTCGCGCTCGGCGCGGAGGCGTCCTTCGTGGCCCGCACGGTCGACTCCGACCGCAAGCACCTCACCGAGGTCCTGCGGCAGGCCGCCGACCACAACGGCACGGCCCTGGTGGAGATCTACCAGAACTGCAACATCTTCAACGACGGGGCCTTCGACGCCCTGAAGGACAAGGAACGGGCCCAGGAGGCGGTGATCCGCCTGGAGCACGGGCAGCCGATCCGCTTCGGCACCGACCTCGCCAAGGGGGTCGTGCGGAACGCGTCCACCGGTGACCTGGAGGTCGTCGACGTGACGCCCGCGAACGAGGGCGAGGTCCTCGTCCACGACGCCCGCGCCACCACCCCCACCACCGCCTTCGCGCTCTCCCGCCTCGCCGACCCCGACACCCTCCACCGGACCCCCGTGGGGGTCTTCCGGTCGGTGGAACGGCCGGTGTACGACACGCTCATGGCGGAGCAGCTCGACACGGCCGTGGAGCGGCAGGGCAAGGGCGACCTCGCCCAGCTCCTCACCGGCAACGACACCTGGACCGTCGTCGGCTGACGCGACGGCACCGTGAGGGAGGGCGGGCCCGTACGGGCCCGCCCTCCCTCACGTCTTCCCCGTCCTCTTCGCCTCCGCCACCGCCGCGTCCGCGAAGTCCCCCAGGAAGTACGGCTTCCCGTCCTTCACCTTCCACAGGAAGAGCCCGACGAGGTTCGCGACGACGCTCTCCCTGCCGTCCGAGGAGTACGTCTTGGCGAGGCCCTTGTACGGGGTCTGGCGCAGGCCGTTCGCCACGCCGGACGCCACCGACTCGGAGTGGTTCCCGACCGTCGTGCCCAGCGCCTGGAGCGTCCAGTTGACGACGTCGTACGCCTCCGTGGCGTACGGGTCGACGGGGGTGGTGCCGGGCAGTCCCCAGCGCTTGCGGTACGCGGCGGCGAAGTCCTTCGCCGCCGGGAGGCCGTCCGGGTCGACGCGGCCCGCGCCGAAGTACCAGCCCTCGGCCGCCGGGCCCGCGAGGTCGAGGAACTCCCGGGTGAAGGGCTGTTCGACGCTGCCGCAGGGTCCCCGGAAGCCCCGGTCGCGCAGGGCCTTCGCGCAGAGGGCGGCCCGGCGCGGCGAGACCCCCACGTACATCACGGCCTGCGGGTCCGTCGCGAGGGCGGCCCGTACGGCGGGGGCGAAGTCCTCGCCGTCCGCCTCGACGGGGTGGGCGGTCACCGTCCCGCCCTTGGACTGCGAGGGCGGGGTCTGTTTGAGGCTCTTGATCGCGAACCAGGTGGACCGGCCGCCGTCGCGGTCCTCCACGAGGGCGGTCCGGACGATCCCGCGCTCGGAGAGGTAGCGCACGAACGGGACGATCATCGTGTCCGGGGAGGGGCGGGGTTCGAAGTAGGTGCGCTGGGTGGTCTGGCCCTCCACCGTGGTGCCGTTCGGGACGGCGGCGAGGACGCTCACCAGGGGGACGGAGCGGTCGACGAGTTCGGCCACGGCGGCGACCACGCTCGGGACGGTCGTCGGGCCGAGGACGCCGACGAGCCCCGGGTCCTCGAGCAGGGTGCGGGCGGCGGTCGTGGCGCGCTTTCCGTCCCCGCCGTCGTCCACGACCCGCAGGACCACGTCGAAGGCCCGGTCCCGGCGGGCGTTGAAGGTCTCCACGGCCAGCCGGGCGCCGCGCTCCTGCGCCCGCCCGGCCTCCTCGGTGGGGCCGCTCAGGTCGGTGAGGACGCCGATCGTGTACGCGGGGAGGACGGCGCCCTTGCCCGTTCCCGTCCCCGTGCCCTTCCCGGCGGGGCCACGGCCGAGGAGCCAGGCGGTCAGGCCGCCCGCGCCGGCGACGGCCACCGCCGAGCCGGTCGCCAGGACGCGGCGGCGCGAGACCCCGGCGGGGGGTTCGGGGGCCGCGAGCACGGTCGGTTCGGGGACCGGCAGGTCGAGGACGCGGGAGGAGCTCCGGGCGATGAGCGCGGGCAGGCCGGGCGGCAGCCAGTCCCCCGCCGGGCCCCCGGCCTCCCCGAGGGCGGCCCGCACCCGCGCGGCCGTGGGGCGGGCCGCCGGGTCCTTGGCCAGACAGGCCGTGACCAGGGGCAGGAGCGTGTCCGGGACCTCGCCGAGGTCCGGCTCCTCGTGGACGGTGCGGTAGACGACGGCGGCCACCGCGCCCGTACCGAAGGGGCGTTCGCCGGTGAGGGCGTACGCGAGGACGCAGCCGAGCGCGAAGACGTCGGCGGCCGGGCCGACCTCGTCCGGTCCGCCGGCGCGGGCCTGTTCGGGGGCGAGGAAGCCGGGGGTGCCGATCATCGCGTCCGTGGCGGTCAGGGCGGTGGCCCCGGCGGAGCGGGCGATGCCGAAGTCGATGAGGCGCGGCCCGTCGAGGGCGAGGAGGACGTTCCCCGGCTTCACGTCCCGGTGGACGAGCCCGGCCGCGTGCACGTCGGCGAGCGCGTCCGCGAGCCGGGCGCCCAGGGCCCGCACGGTCGGTTCGGGCAGGGCGCCGTGCAGGGCGACGGCCTCGGCGAGCGAGGGCCCGGGGACGAACTCGGTGGCCAGCCAGGGCTCCCGGGCCTCCGGGTCGGCGCCGAGGACGCGGACCACCCAGCGGCCGGTGATCCGCCCGGCGGTCCGGGTCTCGCGGCGGAACCGCTCCCGGAAGCCGGGGTCGGCGGCGTGCTCGGCGCGGACGATCTTGAGCGCGGCGAGCGTGCCGCCGGGGGTGCGGGCGAGGTAGACCACGCCCATGCCGCCGGCGCCGAGGCGGCCGAGGAGCCGGTGGCCGGCGATCGAGGACGGGTCGGCCCTGCGGAGCGGCTGCACGGGCGATCAGGCCTTCGCCATGTTGGCGGGCACGGCGGGCGCGGCCCCGATCGACTTGTAGGCGCCGTTCTGCACGCCGTACACGAACGTGCCGACGCCGCTGAGGTCGCCGTACTCGTCGAAGGAGTACCCGCCCATGACGCCGGTGTACTTCTTGGCCCGGAGCTGTGCCCAGAGGCCCTTGCGGGCCGGGGGCCGGCCCGCCTTCGCGTTCCGGGCGAGCTGGTCGAGGACCATGTTCACGACGTCGTACGACTCGCCCGTGTAGTACGCGGGAGGGGCGCCGTAGCGCTTGCGGTGCGCGGCGACGAACCCGGCCGTCTTCGCCCGGTCCCCGGCCTTGACCTTGGTGTCCTTCTCGCGGTCCAGGGGGTCGAGGACGGGCACGCCGAAGAACCAGTTCTCGGCGGCGGGTCCGGCCTCCTTCAGGAAGGCGGGGCCGAAGGCGTGCTGGCCGACGAACCGGGGTCCGGTGAAGCCGAGTTCGGCGAGGGCGCGGGCGGCGAGGACGGCGGTCTCGCGGACCCCGCAGTGGACGTACGCGTCCATGCCGGCGTCGATCATCCCGCCGAGGATCCCGCGGTAGTCCCGCGCGTGGGCGGGGACGACCCGGTAGTACGGGTCGATCCTGGCCTGTCCGAAGCCGAACTGGACGCCGCGCACGAGCAGCCAACTGTACTGGTCGTCCGTGCGCTCCTGGAGGACCCCGGGCTTGCGGACGGTGGGCAGGAGCGTGACGGCGAACGCGAGGTAGGCGCCGCCCATGAGGTGGCTGGGCATGGCCCGCAGCACCGTGGCGTTGGGCGGGCTCTGCTCGTCCCGCCGGGTGAACAGGTTGAACCCGGCGGAGGTGGTGAGCAAGGGGAGGCCGGACTCCTCGAAGGCGGGGAGCGCGGACTGTCCGGTGTCGTCGGAGGTGGGGCCGAGGACGGCGACGACGCCGGGGTCGGTGGTGAGCCTGCGGGCCGCTTCGAGGGCGGCGTTCCGGTCGCCCCGGTCGTCGGAGACCTTGAGTTCGAGGGCGAACGGCTTGTCCTCGCGGGCGTTGAACTGCTCGACGGCGAGGCGGGCGCCGCGCTCCTGGGCCCGTCCGATCTCCTTGGCCGGTCCGGAGAGGTCGGCGAGGACGCCGATCTTCCAGGTGGTGCGGGGCGGGGCGGCCTTGCCGTCGCCCTTCTTGCCGTCGTCGCCCCCGAGGGCCGACCGGACGGCGAGGGCTCCGCCGCCGGCGGCGAGGACGGCGGCGCCGGAGGCGAGGAGCAGGAAGCCGCGCCTGCTGCGCTTCGGCGGCTCCGCCGTTCCCGTGCCGGGCGCGGTCGCGTCGATCTCGGGCAGGACGAGCATCCGGGCGGAGCGCTCGGCGATGGTCCGGACGACGGGGGCGGGCAGCCACTCGGCGGCGGCGCCGGGGGTGTCCTCGACGAGCCGTACGCCGATCTCCGCGGCGGTCGGGCGGGCGGCGGGGTCCTTGGCGAGGCAGGCCCGGACGAGGTCGAGCAGCTCCTCGGGCACGCCGGTGAGGTCGGGCGCGTCGTGGACGGTCCGGTAGAGGAGGGCGTCCGGGGTGCCGGTGCCGAAGGGCGGGCGTCCGGTCGCCGCGTACGCGAGGAGGCAGCCGAGGGCGAAGACGTCGGCGGCGGGGCCGACGGCGTCGGCGCGGGCCTCGGCCTGCTCGGGGGCGAGGAAGCCGGGGGTGCCGACGACCATGTCGGTGGCGGTGAGGGCGGTCTCGCCGGTGGCGCGGGCGATGCCGAAGTCGATGAGCCGGGGGCCGTCGACGGCGAGCAGGACGTTTCCGGGTTTGACGTCCCGGTGGACGAGCCCGGCGGCGTGCACGGCGGCGAGGGCGCGGGCGACGGCCCACCCGAGGAGCCGGACGCTCCGCTCGGGCAGCGCGCCGTGCGCGGCGACGGCCTCGCCGAGGGAGGGCCCGGCGACGAAGGCGGTGGCCATCCAGGGCTCGGGGGCGTCCGGGTCGGCGCCGGTGACGGGGACGGCCCAGGGACTGGAGACCCGCCGGGCGGCCTCGACCTCCCGCCGGAACCGGGCCCGGAAGTCGGGCTGGTCGGCCTGGTCGGCATGGGTGACCTTGACGGCGGCGAGCTCGCCGTTGGCCGTACGGCCCAGATAGACGACGCCCATGCCACCGGCTCCGAGCCGCCCGAGCAGCCGGTAACCGGCGATGACGGAGGGGTCGGAGGGGAGGAGGGGGTGGAGGTCGCCGGGGTGGGGGTGGGGTGGGGTGGCCGGGGGGTGGGGAGTCTCGACCGGGGGCCGGGACGGCTCGGCAGGGGGCCGGGCTGGGGTCCCTGCGGGGTTCCCCGCGGGGGGCTGGGGAGGGAGCGGGGGCGGGTTCCCCGCCGGGCTCCCTGCCGGGGGCCGGGGCGGGAACGGGGGCTGTCGGGGCGGTTGCGGGGCGCCTGCAGGAGACGAGTTCTCCGCCGGGGACGGGCTCCCCGCCGGAGGTTCGGCCGAGGGTCGGGGGTCCGCGTGCCCGGCCCCGGGCGCGTTCCGGCGGCCGGCGCCGGGCCGGGCCGGCGGGGTCGGCAGGGGGCCGATCCGGGGGTCGCGCGGCGGCTGGTACCCGGCCCCGCCCGACGCCTCCCGCCCATCCTCCGGCTCCCGCCCGTCCTCCGGCTCCCGGTCGTCTCCGGGGTTCACGGGGCGGCTCATGACTGGACCTCCAGCTCGTCCTTGACGCGTTCGAGCATGGTGACGAGGGCCTGGACCTGGGCGGTGACGGTGCCGACCGTCGTGTCGGTCGCCTGCTCGCTGTAGCCCGGGGCTCCCTTGACGACCGTGGCGACGGTGACCTGGCCGATCCGCGACTGGTACCAGCCGTAGAACTGCTTCCCGGGGACCGCGTCGCTGTAGTAACCGCCGCGCTCGCCGAGGGAGTCGGTGGCGGTGTAGTTGCCGCCGAGGCCGAAGGGGTTGCCGAGGGAGATGAGCCCCTCGATGCGCTCGCCGTCGCGCAGCCTCTGGTTCGGGCAGCGGAGCGCCTCCTCCAGGGTCTCGGCCATCTCCCAGTCGGCGTCGTCCTCGGTGCGGTGCACGGTGACGGTGGCGGCGACCCGGAGGGTCCCCCGGCCGTCGGCGGCGGGGACCTCGCTGTAGGCGGTGACGCTGGAGAGGACGTCGGAGGGCCGGGTGCCGGTCTCCCAGGAACAGCCGTCCCCGAGCACGGGCCAGTAGTCGGGGTCGCTGAGGTACGGAGTGCGCTTCACGTAGTCCGGGCCCCAGGCGTCGGGCCCGGCGACGACGGCGAGGGCGAGCCTCCTGGCGTCGGCGGCGTTCTTCGGCACCCGCTTCGGGTCGGGGGTGAAGTCCAGGGCGGTCGGCGTGGCGACGGGAGTGGGGGTGGGGTCCGGAGCGGCCGTGGCCGTACCGCTCGGGGCCGACGCCCCGCTCGTACTGCTCCTGCCGCCGGGTTTCGCCCCGTCGTCGCGGTCGTCGTCGCCCGCGCACCCGCTCACGATGAGCCCGCCCACCAGCACGGCACAGCAGACGCCCAGCAGTCTTCGGTCCCCGTACGCCACAGTTCCCCCACGGTCGCTACCCGGATTGCCCGAACGGCGATCAGATCGTACGACCTGCCGGGTCAACTCACCTTGGCCAAGACCTCATTGGGACAGAGCGGTGGCACTCTCGCGACGCGCCTCGTCGTACCGCTCGCGGGCCTCCTGGACGGCGGCCACCTGCTGCTCGCTCCAGTGGGCGAGCGCCCAGACCTGGCGGGCGGCCTCGGTGCCGAGCGGGGTGAGGGCGTAGTCGACGCGGGGCGGGATGACCGGCTTGGCGTCGCGGTGGACGAAGCCGTCGCGCTCCAGGGTCCGGAGCGTCTGGGCCAGCATCTTCTCGCTGACGTTCCCGATGCGGCGGCGCAGCTCGCTGAAGCGGTACGGACGCTCCAGGAGGGACGCCATGACGAGGACGCCCCAGCGGCTGGTGACGTGCTCCAGGACCGCCCGCGAGGGGCACATCGGTTCGAAGACGTCGGGCAGCGGGGCCATCGCACTCACCTCTCCACTTACCTCCATGCCAGTACCTTACTTCAAAGTGGGCACTTCCGAAAAGTTAGTGCCGGTCCTACGGTGAGTACACCGTTCCATTTTCTCCATGTTCTTCGTGTTCACGCACCCCACACCCAAGGAAGCACCATGAGCATCGTCGTCACCGGAGCCACCGGACAGCTCGGCCGTCTCGTCGTCGACGCCCTCCTCGCCGCCGCCCCGGCCGAGGGCACCGCCCCCGCCGGGCGGATCGTCGCCGTCGTCCGCGACAAGGAGAAGGCCGCGGACCTGGCCGAGCGCGGGGTCGAGCTGCGGATCGCCGACTACAGCCGCCCCGAGACCCTGGCGGACGCCTTCGAGGCCGGCGACCGGGTGCTCCTGATCTCCGGCAGCGAGGTCGGCCGGCGCGTCGCGCAGCACGCCGCCGTGATCGACGCGGCGAAGGCGGCGGGCGTGGCCCAGCTCGCGTACACGGGCGTCCTCGGCGGCGACGACGCCGACTTCGAGCTGGCCGCCGAGCACAAGGAGACCGAGCGCCTGATCCTCGCCTCCGGCCTGCCGTACACCTTCCTCCGCAACGGCTGGTACAGCGAGAACTACACCGCCAACCTCGCCCCCGTCCTCGCCCACGGCGCCGTCGTCTCCAACGCCGGCGAGGGCCGGATCGCCTCCGCCTCCCGCGCCGACTACGCCGCCGCCGCGGCCGCCGTCCTGACCGGCCCGGCCGAGGAGCACCTGAACGAGGTCTACGAGCTGAGCGGCGACACCGCCTGGTCCTTCGCCGAGTACGCGGCCGAGGTCGCCGCCCGGTCCGGCCGCGAGGTGACGTACACCCCCGTCTCCGCCGAGGCCCACCTAGAGATCCTCACCGGCGCCGGCCTCCCGCGCCCCTTCGCCGAGATCCTGGTCGACGTCGACCGGGCCGCCGAGCACGGCGCGCTCGCCCTGCGGACCGGCGACCTGACCCGGCTGATCGGCCGCCCGACCACCCCGGTCGGCGTCTCGGTCCAGGAAGCGCTCGACGCCTCCTGACGACCGCCGGGCCGCCGTGCCCGTACCGCAGGACCGTCGTGCCCGTACCGCAGGGCCGTCATGGCCGTACCGCCAAGCCCTCACGCCCGTACCGCCGGGCCGTCATGACCGTATAGCGGTACGGGCATGACAACCCGCCCCGTGCGGCGCTACCGTCGTCGGAGCGACCGACAGGACGGCGCGGCACAGGGCGGGAGGTTCGATGAAGACGGAGAACGAGGGGCGAACAGGCCTGCTCTACGGGATCGGCGCCTACGGCATGTGGGGCCTGGTCCCCCTCTTCTGGCCGCTCCTCAAGCCCGCCGGAGCGATGGAGATCCTCGCCCACCGGATGGTGTGGTCCCTGGTCTTCGTGGGGCTCGCCCTGCTCGTCCTGCGCCGCTGGGGCTGGGTGCGGGAGCTGGCGCGCAGCCCGCGCAAGCTCGGCCTGATCACCCTCGCCGCCACCGTCATCACCGTGAACTGGGGCCTCTACATCTGGTCCGTGAACGCGGGCCACGTCGTCGAGGCCTCCCTCGGCTACTTCATCAACCCGCTCGTCACCATCGCGCTCGGCGTCCTCGTCCTCCAGGAGCGGCTGCGCCCGGCCCAGTGGGCGGCGGTCGGGATCGGTTTCGCGGCCGTGCTCGTCCTCGCGATCGGGTACGGGCAGCCGCCGTGGATCTCGCTCGTCCTCGCCTTCTCCTTCGCGCTCTACGGCCTGGTGAAGAAGAAGGTGAACATCGGGGGCCTGGAGTCGCTGGCCGCCGAGACCGCCGTCCAGTTCCTGCCCGCCCTCGCGTACCTGGTCTGGCTAGGCAGCCGGGGCACCCTGGCGTTCGGCGCGCACGGCGCCGGCCACACCGCGCTGCTCGCCGCCACCGGCCTGGTCACGGCGATCCCGCTGGTCTGCTTCGGCGCGGCGGCGATCCGGGTCCCGCTGTCGACGCTCGGCCTCCTCCAGTACCTCGCGCCGACCTTCCAG
Organism: Streptomyces sp. NPDC007872; assembly: GCF_042868165.1. Classification (NCBI taxonomy): domain Bacteria; kingdom Bacillati; phylum Actinomycetota; class Actinomycetes; order Kitasatosporales; family Streptomycetaceae; genus Streptomyces; species Streptomyces sp. NPDC007872. Next base: position 347,427 of record NZ_JBIAEA010000004.1, on the reverse strand, counting down.
TTCCTCCTCGGCGTCCTCTACTTCCACGAGGCGATGCCGCCGGAGCGCTGGGCGGGCTTCTCCCTCGTCTGGCTCGCCCTGACGATCCTCACCTGGGACGCGCTGCGGACGAACCGGCGCAACCGGGCGGCGATCGCGGCGGCGACGGCGGCGGGAGCGGCCGAGGGGGCGGACGCGGCCGGAACCCCGGAACCGGCCGGGACCCCGGAACCGGTCGAAGGCGCGGGGCCGGTGGAAGGCGCGGGGCCGGTCCGGACCGCGCCCACGACCGGACGCTGACCGTATGCCCCGACCGCCGGGGGGTACGGGGCGCCTACGAGCCGCTCACGGGCGGCTCGGCCCCGGAATAACCGGTGGTGGGGGACGGCGCCCCGCCCCCACCCTGAACCCCATGGAAGAACCGAAGTACCGGATCCGCGCGCTCCACACCGAGCGCACGGTCACCGTCTACCAGGCGTACCGGCCCGAGATCGGGCTTCCGGCGGCGCGGGAGGGCCGGTTTCCGGCCGTCTGGAAGCGGGACCGGATGACGTGGATCAAGCCGTCGTTCCTGTGGATGATGTACCGCTCGGGCTGGGGCGCGAAGGAGGGCCAGGAGACCGTCCTGGCCGTGGAGATCACCCGCGAGGGGTTCGAGTGGGCCCTGCGGAACGCCTGCCTCTCCCACTACGCGCGCGGCTTCCACCCCGACCGGGACGCGTGGCAGCGGCAGTTGCGGACGTCCCCGGCCCGGGTCCAGTGGGACCCGGAGCGCGACCCGCGCCTGAACCCCCTCCCGTACCGCTCGCTCCAGCTCGGCCTGGCGGGCGAGGCGTCCCGCCGGTACGCGGACGAGTGGACGGTGTCGATCACCGACGCGACGCCGCTCGCCCACCGCGCCCACGCCCTGGTCCGGGCCGGCGACGTGGACGGCGCCCGCGCGCTGTTGCCCCGGGAGGAGCCGTACCCGGAGCCGGAGGGGCTCCTGGACCACCTGCGGGCCTGACGGGGCCGCGCGTTCCGGCGGAAAGAACCGTTCCGGTGGCACGGGCGGGGAGGGGACGTTACAACCGGTTCCATGAAACCCCTGCACTGGAAGCTCGTCGTCGACGCCACGGACCCGCACGCGCAGGCCGCCTTCTGGGCCGCCGCCCTGCACTACCGGGAGGAGGACCACAGTCCGCTCGTGCGGCGGCTCCTCGACATGGGGGCCGTGCCCGACGGGGTGACGACCACCGTGCACGGGGGCACGGAGGACGAGCGGCTCGGCTGGCGCGACCTCGCCGCCGTGCGGCACCCGGACGAGCCGTACGACGAGGACACCGACGCGGGCCTGGGCCACCGGATCCTCTTCCAGCGGGTCCCGGAGGCGAAGACCGTCAAGAACCGCGTCCACCTGGACCTCCACGCGGAGACGGGCGCCCGCGACAAGGAGGTCGCCCGCCTGGTAGACCTCGGCGCGACGGTCCTGCACGAGGTGAACGAGCCGTCGGGCTCGTGGGTGGTCATGGCGGATCCGGAGCGGAACGAGTTCTGCGTGCAGTAGCGGTCGTACGGGAGGGGATCAGGGGCGGCGGACCTCGAAGTGGAAGCAGCCGTACTCGACGGCCCGGACGTGGACCAGGGCCACGGCGGGGTCCTCGAAGGCCTCCGCGAGGGCCCGGTCGAAGCCTTCCGCGGGGTGCTCCGGAAGCTCCAGGAGCCGGCCGCCGACGATCCGGCCCGCCGCGTCGTACCGGCGGAGGACGCGCAGGGCCCCGGGCCGCGCGAAGGGGTACTCCTCCGAGGGCGCGGGCCCGCCGCACTCCCCGGCGTGCACGAAGACGGGGCCCTGCTCGTCGTACGCGCCCGGTTCCGCCCCCGTCTCCGCCGCCCAGCGGCGCAGCGGCGCGTACGAGACGAGCGCGATCCGCTCGCCGGGGGCGGCGGGACGCAGACAGCAGCGGAGGGGCTCCCCGCCCCCGGTGGCCGGGTACGGCACGCAGGGCCGCCCGGCGTCGTCGACGACGCGCAGCGCGGCGAGGGCGGCGGGCGCGACGGCCCGGGGGACGTAAGGGGTCTCGGCGGTACGCATGGCTCCAGCGTCGCCCCTCCCCCGCCCGCCCGCTGGCGGGATTCGGACGTCGCTTTCGACCGAAGTGGCTCTGTCGGCAAGGGAGTCGGGCCGAAAGGTCACAGACGCCCCCCGTCCGCTGAGCGAACACCCCTGACCGGTTTCCGCTCTTGACGTGAACACATCCTGTCACTGAACATTCAGCACGCACAGCGGAACGCTCGCGCAACAGACAACTGAACACTCCGCACGCATTCGTACAGCTCCAACGCCTCGCGGCCTCCCACGCCCGGGGCGTCTCGCACGTTCCGTCCCATCCCCGTTCGGAATCCGGAGCCCCCACATGAACATCTCCGTGCCCAGACGCGTCACCGCGGTCGCCGCCCTCGCGGCGCTCGCGCTCGCCGGTCTCACCGGGACCAGCGCCACCGCCCGGCCCGCCGAGGCCGCCGGTGCCGCCGCCGCGCCCGACATCTCGCTCGCCGCCGTCAAGCAGCACTTGACGGACCTCCAGTCCATCGCCACCTCCAACGGAGGCAACCGGGCCCACGGCCGCGCCGGTTACAAAGCGTCGATCGACTTCGTGAAGGCGAAGCTGGACGCCGCCGGATACACCACCAGCCTCCAGACGTTCACCACCAGCGGCGCCACCGGCTACAACCTGATAGCCGACTGGCCGGGCGGTGACCCCAACCAGGTCCTGATGTCCGGTTCGCACCTCGACTCGGTGACCTCGGGCCCCGGCATCAACGACAACGGCTCCGGCTCCGCCGCGATCCTGGAGACCGCCCTCGCCGTCTCCCGCGCCGGCTACCAGCCCTCCAAGCACCTGCGGTTCGCCTGGTGGGGCGCCGAGGAGCTGGGCCTCGTCGGCTCGAAGTACTACGTCAACAACCTTCCGACGACCGAGCGTTCGAAGATCAAGGGCTACCTCAACTTCGACATGATCGGCTCGCCGAACCCGGGTTACTTCGTCTACGACGACGACCCGACGATCGAGAAGACCTTCAAGGACTACTACGCCGGACTCGGCATCCAGACGGAGATCGAGACCGAGGGCGACGGCCGCTCCGACCACGCCCCGTTCAAGAACGTCGGCGTCCCGGTCGGCGGCCTGTTCAGCGGCGCCGACTACACCAAGACGTCGGCGCAGGCGCAGAAGTGGGGCGGCACCGCCGGCCAGGCGTTCGACCGCTGCTACCACTCCTCCTGCGACACCACCGCGAACATCAACGACACCGCCCTCGACCGCAACAGCGACGCCATCGCGCACGCGGTCTGGACGCTGTCCGCCGGCTCCACCACGCCGCCCACCGGCAAGGTCTTCGAGAACACCGCCGACGTGTCCATCCCGGACAACGGCGCCGCGGTCACCTCGACGGTCAACGTCACCGGCGTCACCGGCAACGCGCCCAGCAACCTGGCCGTCGGCGTGGACATCGTCCACACCTACCGCGGTGACCTCGTGGTCGACCTCGTCGCCCCCGACGGCTCGGTCTACAGCCTGAGCAACCGCTCCGGCGGCAGCGCCGACAACATCGTCCAGACCTTCACCGTCAACGCCTCCTCCGAGGTCGCCAACGGCGCCTGGAAGCTCCGCGTCCAGGACAAGGCCTCGGCCGACACCGGCTACATCAACGCCTTCAAGCTGACCTTCCCGTAACCCTCACGGGCAAGGCGAGAGAACGCCCGGGCGGGTCGGTGACCATCGCCCCCGACCCGCCCGGGGTCCCAACCGGTCAGGCCGTCACTTGCCGGAGTTCGCCGCCTCCACCAGGGCGTCCTTCGTCACCGCGCCGACGTAGACCTTGCCGTCGTCGGTGAGGAGCGCGTTCACCAGCTTCGTCTTGAAGAGGGTGCCCGAGCCGAACGTCCCGGTGACCTTGTCGCCGAAGGAGTCCAGGAATCCCTGGAGCTCCTTCGGCGCCTCGTCCGTCCTGGGCGCCGGGGCACCGGTGTCGAGCTTCGCGATGGTCGTCCAGCCCTCGCCGAGGACGTTCAGGCCCTTGCCGAGGCCCCCGGGGCCCCCGAAGCCCCCGCCGAACTCCTTCCCGAAGTCCTTCTCGAAGTTCTCCGGGAGCTTCCGGGACTTCCGCGCCTCCTCCGCGCCCTCCGTCACCTTCGCGCCCTCCGGCGCCTCGAAGGCGAAGACCGACGCGTCCGGGCGGGCGAAGTCGACCTTCGTGAAGCCCGCGTCCACGACCGGCTTGCCGCCCTCGACCGAGGAGAGCGTGAACTTCAGCGGGGTGCCGTTCGCCGCGTCCACCGCGATCTTCACCGACGCGACCGTCGAACCGGCCTGCTTCGGCTTGATCACCAACTGGTACGCGTCCCGGCCCGCCACCCGCGCCGTGCCGTCGACCGTGATCGACGTGGTGTCGCCCGCCGCCTTCAGGACCTCGTCCGCGAGCTCCTTGGGCGTCGCCGGAAGCTCCTTCCCCTCGGCCGCCGGGCCCTCCGGGGCGCCCTTCTCGTGGAAGACCTCGTTCGACTCGCTGTCGTAGCCCCAGACGTCGTCGCCGTTGTGGATCAGGCTGTACTCGTCGGAGCCGTCGAGCAGGGTGAGCTTCTGGCGCTCGGGGCCGTCCGCCGCCAGGCGCAGCGTGTGGGTGCCCGAGGCGAGTTCGGTGAGCTTCTGCGCGGGGTCCGCCGTGGAGGCCCCGCCGCCCTGGCCCCCGAGGCCGGACGCCAGGCCGCCGAGGGCCGGCAGGCCCAGGTCGGTGGAGACCTTGAAGGTGCCGGAGAGGGTCTGGGTCTCCGAGCCCGCGATCTTCTCGATGAGCTGCTGGGCCGTGATCTCCGGCAGGTCCGGGTCGCCGGCCGCCGCGAGCGCCGGGACCAGACCGATGGTCGCCGCGGCCACGCCGGCCACCGCGACGGGGACGACGTACCGGCTCGCCCTGCGACGGGTCTCGCCACGAGCCTCGCCGCGGACCTCGCTGGGGGTCTCGCTGGGGACTTCGTTCGCTGCCATGGTCTCCGCTACCTCCGTGCGCCCTGGAGAGGCCCCGAACGGCCTCATGTGGTCGATGTACCCCATCCCACCAAACGGGGAGGACGGAATCGTCAGCCCCCGGGATCAACCTCGCGTACCCCTTCGGGATGACCCGACCCCGAGACCGGCCCGGACCCGCACATGCGGAACTACCGCTTCCGCGAAGGCGGGGCCCGCGCTCCCGGGCGAGACTGGCGGGAGGGGGAACGGGTCGAGAGGAGCCGTCATGGCCGAGGGGCTCTCCGCGGTGGCGCGCACCGGGCGCCACGCCGCGCACGTCACGGCCGCGACCGCCGCCGGGTTCTATCCGGCGCTCCACCTCCTGGACCGGCCGGTCGCCGGGATCTACGCCCTGTTCACCCCCATCGCGTTCGGCATCCTCTCCCCGCTGCCCGGAGCGGGCCGGGACCGCGCCGCGACCGTGCTGCGGGCGGTGCCGGCCGCGGCCGTGCTCGTCGTCCTCGGGACCGTGCTCGCGGTCGGGACCTGGCCGGCCGTCGCGGGCATGCTGGCGGTCGGGTTCGCGCTGGCCTTCGGGGCGGCCTGCGGGCCCCGGATCGCGGGCGCCGCCCCCGGGCTCCAGCTCTTCTACATCCTGGCCTGCTTCCCGCCGTACGAGCCGGGGACGCTGCCGCAGCGGCTCGCCGGGCTCGTCGTCGGCGGGGTGCTCCTGGCCCTGGCCGAGGCGGTGTTCTTCCCGGACGCGCCGGAGCCCTCGTACCGGGGGCGGATCGCCGACGCCCTGGACCTGGCGGCCCGCGCCGCCTCCGGAGTCGTCCGCGGGGAGGGGCCGGACCCGGAGACCGCCGGGCGGCTCGGGGCGGCCGGGCGGGAGCTGCGCCTGTCGCGGCTGCCCGCCGGGGCCCGGCCGACGGGCGCGGGCCGGACGGACCGGGCCCTGGCCCAGGCGGGGGCCGCGACCCGCCGGCTCCTCGACCAACTGGCCCTCCTCGCCGCGCACGACCCGGCCTCCGGGGACACGGTCTCGGCGGAGCTGCTGCGGGGGATCGCGGCGAACTGCACGGAGACGGCCGAAGCCCTGCGCAGGGGGGACCGGGGGCGGCGGGCACGGCGGGGGCGCCCCCTCCCCGGCCCGCAGCTCCTCGAAGAGATGGTCGCGGACTTCCTGAAGGCACGCGGGGCCCCGGCGGAGAGCACCGGGGCCTCCGCCGGGCGGCGGGCCGGGGCCACCGACGACGGACCGGCCGCGCGGACCGCGGTCCCCGACCCGCCCGCCCCCGCCCTCCGTACCGTCCTCGTCCGGCGTTCGACCGTTCTGACGGCGGCCGTGTCGGCGGTGACCGTCCGCACGGCCGCCTCCCTCGCGCTCGGCGGCCGGGAGCGGCTCCACGGGCTGCCCCACGAGCAGTTCTGGTACGCGGCGGAGGGGACGGCCCGGCTCGTGGCCGTCCGGGTCAGGGGCAATCTGACCCGGCGCTCCGTCGTCTTCCAGAACGCGCTGCGCACCGCGCTCGGTCTGGCGCTCGCCCGGCTCGTGGCCGGTTCGCTCGACCTGACGCACGGCTTCTGGGTGCTGCTCGCCGTCCTGACCCTGGGGCGGACCACGGCGGGCGCCACCTGGTCGGCCGTGCGGGCGGCGGCGGCCGGGACCCTGGCGGGGGCGTTCGCGGCGGGGCTGCTGATCGTGGGGGCCGGGGGCGCCTCCGACGTGTACGCGGCGCTGCTCGTGCCGATGATGCTGGTGGCCTTCACGCTGGGTCCGCTCGGCGGCCCGTCCCGGGGCCAGGGGCTCTTCACGCTCGTCGTCGCCACGGCCTTCGCCCAGATCGCGCCGGTGACCTGGCGGCTCGCGGAGGCCCGTCTGGTCGACGTGCTCACCGGCAGCGCGATCGGCCTGCTGTGCGGCCTGCTCGCCTGGCCGGCGGGGGCCCGCGCCGAGATCCGGTACGGCATGTCGGGCCTGCTGCGGGCCGCCGCGCCGGTGGTCCGTGCCACGACGGCGGCGGTGACGGACGGGAGCGGGGAGGGCGCGCCCCAGGCCGGGAGCGGGGAGGACGCGGCCCGGGCCGGAGGCCGGGAGGGCGCGCCCCGGGCCGGGAGCGGGGAGGACGCGGTCCCGGCCGGGGAGGCGGAGGGCCCCGGCCCCGCCTCCCCCGGCGTACGGCTCACCCTGCACCGGCTCCGGATCGCCGAGGCGGTCTACGCGCAGTACCGGACGGAGCCCGCCGCGGACGCCGCCGGGTCCGCCCACGACTGGCTCTCGGTGCTGGACTACGGGTCGCGGACGCTGGTCGGGGCCTACTGGCTGCCCCGTATGGACGGCATGCCCGGCCTTCCGGCGGACGCCCGGCGCTGGGCGCACGAGACGGCCGAGGAGGTGGTCGCGGCGACCGTGCGGGCGGCGGGATTCCCCCCGGACGGCGTGCGGGTCCGTCCCGCGCCCCTGCCGCCGGAGGTGGCGGAGCGGGTGCCCGCGCCGCTCCTCGCCCCGCTCACGGACGTGGAGGTCTGGCTCCACGCGCTCGCCCGGGACCTGGAGGCGGGCTCGCCCCCGGAGCCGGAGGACCGGAAGGGCCGGACGGGCCGGACGGGCCGGACGGACCGGCCGGAGGGTCAGCCCGCCCGGTACACCACCGCGTCGCACAGCTCCGCGAGCGCCGACTTGGCGTAGCCGTCGGGCAGCGGCGCCAGCATCGCGCGGGCCTCCTCCGCATACCGCACGGTGTCCCGGCGGGCCTGCTCCAGGGCCGGGTGGGCGCGCAGCCTGCGCAGGACCTCGGCGTGCCGGGCGTCGTCGGTGAGGTCGCCGTCGACGAGGGCGACGAGCTCGACGTCCTCGGGGCGCCCGTGCGCGGCGGCCGCGGCCCGCAGGCGCAGGACGGGCAGGGTCGGGATGCCCTCGCGCAGGTCGGTGCCGGGGGTCTTGCCGGACTCGTGGGAGTCGGAGGCGATGTCGAGGACGTCGTCGGCGAGCTGGAAGGCGACGCCGAGCCGCTCGCCGTACTGGGTGAGGGTGTCGACGACGCCCTCGTCGGCGCCGGCCATCATCGCGCCGAAGCGGCAGGCGACGGCGACGAGGGAGCCGGTCTTGCCGCCGAGGACGTCGAGGTAGTGGTCGACGGGGTCGCGGCCGTCGGCGGGCCCGGCGGTCTCCAGGATCTGGCCGGTGACGAGCCGCTCGAACGCCTCGGACTGGATGCGGACGGCCTCCGGGCCGAGGTCCGCGAGCGTGTGGGAGGCGCGGGCGAAGAGGAAGTCGCCCGTGAGGACGGCGATCGAGTTGCCCCAGCGGGTGTTGGCGCTGGGGACGCCGCGCCGGACGTCGGCCTCGTCCATGACGTCGTCGTGGTACAGCGTGGCGAGGTGGGTCAGCTCGACGACCACGGCGGCGGGCACGATGCCGGGCGCGTAGGGGTCGCCGAACTGGGCGGCGAGCATCACGAGCAGCGGGCGGAAGCGCTTCCCGCCGGCCAGGACGAGGTGCTGCGCGGCCTCCGTGATGAAGGGGACGTCGCTCTTGGTGGCGTCCAGGAGGCCCGCCTCCACGGCCGCCAGACCGGTCTGGACATCGGCCTCAAGAGCCTGGTCCCGCACGCTGAGGCCGAACGGCCCGACGACGGTCACGAGGGGGTCTCCTGTCTGCTGACGCCTGCTGTCGCTACACGGTCGGCAGCGATCACACGGGACGGTCACACGGATTGTCGATGTGTCGCTGGATTCACTCAAGCCAGCGTATCCGGTCACCTTTCGATCACCGTGGGCGCCTTCCCGTCACCCCCGGTATGTTCGTGATCAGCCGATACCACCAGGAGTAGGCGTTTTGTCCCGAACGAACATCGACACCGATCCGGACGGCGAGCAGCCCCCGCCGGAGGACGACCACGCCTTCCTCGGGCACCCGAGGGGCCTGCTGACCCTCTCGGGCCTGGAGGTCTGGGAGCGGTTCTCGTTCCTCGGCATGCAGGCGATCCTCGTCCTCTACTTCGCCGCCGCCGTCGCCGACGACGGACTCGGCATGTCCCCGGGCACCGCCGCCTCGGTCTCCGCCGCCTACGGCACGCTGGTCTACCTGGTCTCGGTGGCCGGCGGCTGGCTCGCGGACCGCGTCCTCGGCTCGTACCGCGCCGTCCTGTGGGGCGGGATCCTGATCGCCTGCGGCCACTACTCCATGGCGGTCCCCACGGCCGCCATGACCTGGGTGGGGCTCGGTCTGATCAGCGCCGGGACCGGCCTGCTCAAGCCGAACGTGGCGACGATGGTCGGCAAGCTCTACCGCACGGACGACGACCGCCGCGACGCCGGTTTCGCGCTCTACTACACGGCGATCAACATCGGCGCCTTCGCCGGTCCGCTGATCACCGGCTGGCTCGCCGACCACCGGGGCTACCACTGGGGCTTCTCGGCCGCCGCGATCGGCATGACCTTCGGTCTGGTGCAGTACGTGGCGGGCCGGCGTCACCTGGCCGGACGCAGGCACGCCGCCGAGTTCGCGCTCGCCCCGGACGCCATGCGCCGGGCGGTCCGGCTGATGGTCGCGGGCGCGGTCGCCACGGCCGTCGTCGCCACGGTCCTGGCCCTGGTCGGGTGGCTGACGATCGACCGGTTCGTGGACGTGCTGACCCTGGTCTCGGTGGTCGCGCCGGTCGTCTACTTCCGGGTGATGTTCACCAGCCCCCGGGTCACGGCCGAGGAGCGCGGCCGGCTGCGGCCGTACGCGGTGCTCTTCCTGGCCTCGGTGGTGTTCAACTTCATCCTCTTCCAGGCGTACTCGACGATGATCCTGCTGGCCTCCACCAACGCCCGCACCACGATCCTCGGCTTCGACTTCCCGGCGAGCTGGTACGCCTCCGCCCTCGGCGCCTTCGAGGTGGCCCTGGCGCCCGTGGTGGCCGCCGTCTGGTCCCGGATGGGCCACCGGCAGCCGCACGTCTCGAACAAGATCGCGTTCGGGGTGGTCCTGGGCGGCCTGTCCTTCCTCCTGATGGTCCTGCCGACCTCGGGGCACGCGGACGACACCTACCGGATGGCCGCCTGGTGGATCGTCGGTTCGTACGTGCTCCTCGGCCTCGGCGACGTGCTCCTGGAGACCTCCGGGATGTCGGCCACCAGCAAGCTCGCCCCGAAGGCCTTCTCCAGCCAGACGATGTCGCTCTGGTTCCTCTCCCTCGCGCTGGCCAACGGGATCCAGGCCCAGACCGTGAAGTTCTACGACGACGTCTCCAAGCCCGTGTACTTCGGCGTGAACGGCGCGGTGGCCGTCGCCGCCGGCCTCGTCGTGATCGCCCTGGCGCCCTGGCTGCGCCGCACCATGCACCCCGTCCGCTGAGCGCCGCACCCCGCCTTCTCCCGTCCCCGAGGTGACCCGATGCCGAAGATCCGCACCGACTTCCCGTACGAGACCCGCCGCGAGGACGTCCGCATCCCGACGGCGGACGGCACCCTCCTGTACGCGCGCGTGTGGCGCCCGGTCACCGAGGAGCCCGTACCGGCGCTCCTGGAGTACCTGCCGTACCGCCTGAGCGACTGGACCGCGCCCCGCGACCACCAGCGCCACCCCTGGTACGCGGGCCACGGCTACGCCTCCGTGCGGGTGGACGTGCGCGGCCACGGCAACAGCGAGGGGCTGCCGGGCGACGAGTACGACGCGACCGAGCTGGCGGACGGCGTGGCCGTGGTGAACTGGCTCGCCGAGCAGCCCTGGTGCACGGGCCGGGTCGGCATGTTCGGCATCTCCTGGGGCGGCTTCAACTCCCTCCAGATCGCCGCCCTCGCCCCCGAGCCCCTGAAGGCGGTCGTCACCGTCTGCTCCACCGACGACCGGTACGACAACGACGTGCACTACATGGGCGGCTCGGTCCTCGGCGTCGACATGCACGCCTGGGGCGCCACCATGCTCGCCTTCGCCTCCCGGCCGCCGGACCCGGAGTACGCGGGCGAGGAGTGGCGGTCGATGTGGCTGCGGCGCCTGGAGGCCGTGGAGCCCCTCGTCGACACCTGGCTCTCCCACCAGACCCGGGACGCCTACTGGAGGCACGGCAGCGTCTGCGAGGACTACGGGGCGATCGGGGCCGCCGTCCTCGCCGTGGGCGGCTGGCACGACCCGTACCGGGACACCGTCCTGCGGCTCGTCGAGCACCTCCCGGCGGACCGGGTGCGCGGGATCGTCGGGCCCTGGTCGCACCAGTACCCGGACCGGGGCCTGCCGCCGGGGCCCGCGATCGGCTTCCTCCAGGAGACCCTGCGCTGGTGGGACCACCACCTCAAGGGGGCCGCGAACGGCGTGATGGACGAGCCCCCGCTGCGGTCCTGGATCAGCGACTCGCACCCGCCGGCCACCGTCTACGAGGAGCTGCCGGGCCGCTGGGTCGCCGACCCCGCCTGGCCCTCCCCGCACGTCACCCCCGTCACGTACGGCTTCCAGGGCTCCCCGGTCGTCGTCGACTCGCCCCAGCAGACCGGGATCGACGCGGGCCGCTTCTTCCCCTTCGGCAACGACGCCGACCTGCCGCCCGACCAGCGCGAGGAGGACGCCCACTCGGCCTGCTTCGACTTCCCCGTGCCGGAGGACGGCGACCCGGTCGAGATCCTGGGCCGCCCGTCGGTGACCCTGTCCCTGCGCGCGGCCGCCCCCACCGGGCAGGTGATCGCCCGGCTCTGCGACATCGCCCCGGACGGCTCCTCCACCCTCGTCACCCGGGGCGCCCTGAACTTCTCCGCCCGCCACGGCCGCGACCGGGCCGAACCGGCCCTGATCGGGGAGACGGAGGCGTTCGTCTTCGAACTGAACGGCATCGGGCACGCCTTCGCGCCCGGCCACCGGGTGCGGCTCGCGGTCTCCTCCACGTACTGGCCGTGGATCTGGCCCCAGCCCGACGCGGCGGGCTTCACCCTCGACCCGGCGGGTTCCTCCCTCACCCTGCCGGTCCGCCGCCGCACCGAGGACGCGGTCGCGTGGGAGGAGCCGGAGCAGGCCGCGCCGCTGGGCGTGGTCCACCCGGCCTCCCCGGAGGAGCGGCGCCCGGAGCGGGTGGTGGTCCGGGACGTGGCCAAGGGCGAGTGGCGCCTGGAGGTGGACCCGAAGTACGGCGGCACGCGCGTGTACCCGGACGGCCTGGAGTTCACCGAGGACGCCCTGGAGACGTACACGATCGAGGAGAGCGGCCCGCTGACCGCCCGCACCCGCTCGGACTGGACGATCCGGCTGCGCCGCCCCGACCGGGGCTGGGACGTCGGCGTGGACACCCGCTCGGAGATCACCTGCGACGCGGAGGCCTTCCACACCTGGAACGAGGTGGTGTGCCGGGAGGGCGACGAGGTGGTCTTCCGCCGCACCTGGGAGAAGCGGATCCCCCGTACGGCGGGCTGAGCGCGCGTACGGGGGATCCGGGACCGCTGGTCACGCCCGCGGGCCGGCCTTGCGGCGGCGGGCGGCGAACACCGCGCCGGCGCCGAGGGCGACGGCTCCGGCGGCGGCCAGGCCGAGCTGCGGCAGGACGTCGTTCGCGCCGGTGGCGGCGAGGGTCCCGCCGGTCGTCACCGGGGTGGTGGACGAACCGCCCTGCTGGGTGGTGCCGGTGTTGCCGGTGGTGGTCACCGGGGCGGGCGTCGAGGTGGAGGGCGACGGGGTCGGGGTCGGGGCCGGCTTCGGCTTGTCGCCCTTGGCGGCGAGGATGCCGAAGTCGGCGTACGCGTCGTCCAGGCTCATGCCGCAGGTGCCGTCGTTGTTCTCGTACTGGCCGAAGGTGTAGATCGAGCCCTCGCCGGCGGGGGCGTCGGCGGCGACCGTGAGGCGCAGCTTCACGTCGTGGTGGGCGCCCTTGGCGAGCTCGCCGAGCTCGATGGCCTCGAACTTCTCCCCGACGGACGTCCACGCGGGGGCGTCCGCCGAGGACCACTCGACGGGGAGGACCCACTTCTCGAAGTCCGTGTCCTCGTCGATGTCCTCGTCGAGGTCGGGCTCCCGCAGGGCGTTGACGTAGACGTCGACGAGGTCCAGGGTCCGGTCGGAGGTGTTGGTGACGCGCATCGAGAAGACGGCGGGCTGTCCGGCGGTGACCTGCTCCGGACCGCTCAGGGCGATCCGCACGGCCTCGTTCGGCTCGCAGGCCCCTTCCATGTCCTCGTAGAACGCCAGCTCCTCCTTGGCGTCGTCGAGCTTCCGGGAGGCGGTCTTCTGCGCCTCCCGGGCGAGGGTGACGGCGCGCGAGGCGGCGACGCGCGCGTCGGTGAAGGCGGTGCCGGTCTCGGTCACCTTCGCGTCGGCGGCGGTCTTGGCGGCGGCGGCCGCCTCGGCGGCGGTCCCGGCCGCCGCGACGGCGTCGGCGGCGGCCTGCTTCTGCTCGGGAGCGGCGTCGCCGGGGAGGGCCTTCTCCTCGTCCTGGGCCTTGACGAGCGCCTTGTCGGCGGCCTCCTTGGCCGCGGCGGCCTCGACGGCGGCCTTCTCGGCGTCGGCGATCGCCTTCTTGAGGGGGTGGTCGGCCTTGTCGAAGCCCTTCAGGGCCTCCTTGGCCCCGGCGACGGCGACGACGGCGTCGTCGTACGCCTCCTGCGCCAGCGCGACCGCGGCCTTGAGCTCGTCGAGCGTCGGCTCCTTGTCGTCCTCGCCCTGCGCGGGCTTCTGCGTCGACGCGGACGACGGCTTGGTGTCGGCGAACGCCGGGGCGGCGGATAGGAACACGACCGGGGTGGTCACGGCGGCGGCCACGGCGGTCGCGAGAATGCGACGGATCTTCACAGTGCGGGACCTTTTTCCTGGTCAGGGAAGAGTGAGAGAAAAGCGGGCGCGCACTCGCGGCTGCTTCACGCGGCGCGATACCACCGTGATCGTAGGGCCGCGGACGCCCCTGCGGGAGGACGTTCTCCGCGGCCCGGACCCGGCGGGGGACACCGGTGGGCACCCAAAGGGAGCGAACGCGGACAGTTGCCCACGGAGGCCGCGCTTTCCGTGTGATCCATGTCATCAGCGCCCGGCGGCCCGCCCCGTAACGTGTCCCCCACACCCGTGGAAAGCGAGGCAAGCACCGATGTCCGAGCACAGCCCGCTCGACCTGGCCGAGGGCGATCCCTTCGGCCCGCACAACCTCCCGTACGGCGTCTTCTCCACCGCCGAGGAGCCCGACCGGCGCCGGCTCGGCGTCCGGATCGGCGGGTACGTGCTGGACGCGGGGGCCGCGGCGCACGCGCTCGGCTCCCCCTACGCGTCGCTGCTCGCGCAGCCCGGCCTCGACCCGCTGCTCGCCGCCGGGCGGACCGCCTGGCGCGACGTCCGCCGGGCGCTCACGGCCTGGGTGACGGTCCCCGCGCACCGGGCCGACGTCGAACCGTTCCTGCACCCGCTGGACGCGGTGACGCTGCACCTGCCGTACGAGGTCGCGGACTACGTCGACTTCTACGCGAGCGAGCACCACGCGACCAACGTGGGCCGGATCTTCCGCCCCGACGGCGACGCGCTCACCCCCAACTGGAAGCACCTGCCGATCGGTTACCACGGTCGCGCGGGCACGGTCGTGGTCTCCGGCACCGACGTCGTGCGCCCCTCGGGGCAGCGCAAGGCGCCCGCCGACCCGGCGCCGGTCTTCGGGCCCTCGGTGAAGCTGGACATCGAGGCGGAGGTCGGCTTCCTGGTCGGCACCCCGTCGGAGCTGGGCCGGCCGGTGCCGCTCGCCGACTTCCGGGAGCACGTCTTCGGCCTGACGCTGCTCAACGACTGGTCGGCGCGGGACGTGCAGGCCTGGGAGTACGTGCCGCTCGGCCCGTTCCTCGGCAAGTCGTTCCAGACGTCGGTCTCGGCGTGGGTGACGCCCCTGGAGGCCCTGGACGCGGCCCGGACCGCCCCGCCCGCGCGGGACCTCCCCCTCCTGCCGTACCTGGACGACGCGGACGAGGAGGAGCCGGGCGGCTTCGACCTGCGGATCTCCGTGGAGATCAACGGCGAGGTGGTGGCCGAGCCGCCGTTCTCCTCGATGTACTGGACGGCGGCCCAGCAGCTCGCCCACATGACGGTGAACGGCGCGTCGCTGCGCACGGGCGACCTGTACGGCTCCGGGACGGTCTCCGGGCCGGAGGTGAACCAGCGCGGTTCGCTCCTGGAGCTCACCTGGAACGGGCGGGACGCGCTCGAACTGTCCGGCGGCAAGCGGACGTTCCTGGAGGACGGCGACGAGGTCGTCCTGACGGCGTGGGCGCCGGGCCCGGACGGCACCCGGGTCGCCCTGGGCGAGGTCCGGGGCCGGATCGCCCCCGCCGTCTGACCGTCAGGCGGTCCGCCAGAGGGCGGGGACGTTCGGCGGCTGCCAGCCGGGCTGGGCGGTGTGGGCCTGGAGGCACACGTAGCCCAGCCCGCCGTAGGTGACGGCGTCCCCGGCCTTGTAGGCGGTGCCGACCGCCCAACTTCCCCCCGGCGGCTGGGTGGTCGGGGTCGGGGTGGGCGTCGGCGTGGGGCCGGGGTTCTGCGCCACGTTCAGGACGAAGTCGAAGGCGGCCTCGCGCGCCCCGCCCGCGTCCCGCACGGTCATGAGCAGCCGCGGGTCGAAGAGGCTGTCGGTGTTGTTGCGGGGCTCGTTCGGGAAGTAGAGCTGCGTGGTGAGGACCGGGCGGCCGGGGGCCTGCACCTTGACGTGGAGGTGACGGGTGCGGCCCGGGTAGAGGCCGGGCACGATCGTGGTGAGCTTGAAGGAGCCGTCGGCGCCGGTGAACTGGTGGCCGCGGAAGCGGAACCCGGTGTTGTCGTAGGCGCCGTTGGTGTCGGCCTGCCAGAAGTCCAGGAGGACGCCGGATATCGGCCGGCAGGCGAGCCCGAAGGCGTACCCGCTGACGGTGAGCCGGACGCCGGGGGTGTTGGCCTCCAGCAGGCTGGTCCGCAGCGGGGAGTTGGGCTTGAAGTACGGGCCCTCGATCTGCTCCGGGGTGGGGTCGTCGCCGTCGTCGCACGCGGGGGTGAGCGCGGGCGCCTCCCCGCTCTCCGTCAGGGTGCGGGCGAGCGCGGGGACGCCCATGAGCACCGCGGGCGCCGCCATGCCGGCCGCGAGCGCGGCCCGCAGGACGGTCTTGCGGCTGACGTGCCCGGTGCTGGTCTCGTGGTCCATGTGCCTGGCTCCTCGGGTGGGGGCTGGGATCGGCAACGAACCTAGGGGCCCGCGGCACCGGGTTCGATGGACGGAACACGGCGGTCGTGGTCTTTTCGGAAGCGCCCGGGGCTGCGGCCGACCTCCCTGCGGAAGAAGCGGCAGAAGTAGGCGGCGTCCTCGAACCCGACCCGCGCGGCGACCTGCCGCACGGGCAGCGCGGTGGCGACGAGCAGCCGCTGCGCCTCCCGCACCCGCTCCTGGCGGAGCAGTGCGGCGGGGGTGCGGCCGGTGGCCGCCCGCACCACCTCGGTGAGGTGCCCGGGCGTCACCCCGATCCGCTCGGCGCACTCCCGTACGGAGAGCCCGGCGGTCCCGGCGGTACGGGCGAGGCGCAGGAACTCCCCGGCCAGGCCCGACGACGGCTCCCCTCCCCCGCCCCCGCCCCCGCCGGGCAGCCGGACGGTCCGCACGAGGAGCACGTGCAGCAGGGACCGCAGCACCCCGGCGAACCCGTCGGCCCCGTGCCGGTACTCCTCCGCCAGGTCGCCCATCAGGCGGGCCGTGCGCTCGTGGGTGGCGGCGTCGAGGTCCACCCAGGGCCGCTCTCCGAGCCGCCGCAGCAGCTCCTCGTCGTCGGGTCCGCCGACCAGGAACTCGGGCGTGAAGAGGGCGAGCGACCCTTCGAGCCCGCGCACGCCCTCCCAGTGGTGCACCTGTCCGGGCAGGATCACCCCGAGCTGCGGCGGCCGCACCTCGTACCGCTCCAGGTCGAGCACGTGGACCCCGGACCCCTCGACGACGTGCACGATCTCGTAGAAGGTGTGCCGGTGCGGGTACGCGGCCCGCGACATCGGCCCCATCGCGTCGAACCCCCCGGCGGCGAAGGGCACCTGGTCGGGCAGCCGCAGTTCGAGCCGGTGCACGGGCGGGTCGCCGTTCCTCGGGGCGGCGCAGGGCGCTCCGGGTAAGACCGTGGTGCCGCGCATGGAACCATCCCTCCACGACTGGTACAGACCATTCGGTGCGGCTCCCACGATGGCACGGCGTCCGGCGGCGGTGAAGTACGCCGAAGGGCCCGGCTCCTGGGGAGCCGGGCCCTTCGTGCGCGTCCGTCCGGGGTTACCGCACGAACACGCTCGCCTGGCTCGCCAGGTCCAGGAAGTACTGCGGGGCGAGGCCGAGGGCCAGGGTGACGGCCACGCCCGCCGTGATGGTGATCGTGGTCAGGGCCGAGGGGACGGCGACCGTGGGGCCGTCGGCCTTGGGCTCGCTGAAGAACATGAGCACGATGACCCGGACGTAGAAGAAGGCAGCGATCGCCGAGGAGATCACGCCGACCACCACGAGGACGCCCGCGCCGCCCTCCGCCGCCGCCTTGAAGACCGCGAACTTGCCGGAGAAGCCGGAGGTCAGCGGGATGCCGGCGAAGGCGAGCAGGAAGACCGCGAAGACCGCCGCGACGAGCGGCGAACGGCGTCCCAGACCGGCCCACTTGGAGAGGTGGGTGGCCTCGCCGCCCGCGTCCCTGACCAGGGTGACGACGGCGAAGGCGCCGATCGTCACGAAGGAGTACGCCCCCAGGTAGAAGAGGACGGACGAGATGCCGCTCGGGGTGGCGGCGATGACGCCCGCGAGCAGGAACCCGGCGTGCGCGATGGACGAGTACGCCAGGAGCCGCTTGATGTCGGTCTGGGTGATCGCGATGATCGCGCCGCCCAGCATCGTCACGATGGCGACGCCCCACATGACCGGCCGCCAGTCCCAGGTGAGGCCCGGGAGCACCACGTAGAGCAGGCGGAGCAGCGCGCCGAAGGCGGCGACCTTGGTCGCGGCGGCCATGAAGCCGGTGACCGGGGTCGGGGCGCCCTGGTAGACGTCCGGGGTCCACATGTGGAACGGCACGGCGCCGACCTTGAAGAGGAGCCCCATGAGGACCATGGCGAAGCCGATGAGGAGCAGCGCGTCGTTCCCCATGGTGTCGGCGAGCGCCGGGTTCACCGAGGTGACCGTCCCGTCGACGACGTCGGCGATCGTGGCGTACGAGACGGAGCCCGCGTAGCCGTAGAGCAGGGCGATCCCGAAGAGCAGGAAGGCCGAGGAGAAGGCGCCGAGCAGGAAGTACTTGACGGCCGCCTCCTGCGACATCAGCCGCTTGCGGCGGGCGACGGCGCACAGCAGGTACAGCGGGAGGGAGAAGACCTCCAGGGCGACGAAGAGCGTCAGGAGGTCGTTGGCCGCCGGGAAGACCAGCATGCCGGCGACGGCGAAGAGGGCGAGCGGGAACACCTCGGTGGTGGTGAACCCGGCCTTGACCGCCGCCTTCTCCTGGTCGCTGCCGGGCACGGCGGCGGCCTCGGCGGCGAAGGAGTCGACCCGGTGGCCGTGGTCGGCCGGGTCGAGCCGGCGCTCGGCGAAGGTGAAGACCGCCACGATCGAGGCCAGGAGGATGGTGCCCTGGAGGAACAGGGCGGGTCCGTCGACCGCGACGGCACCCATGGCCGCGATGTGGGCCTTGGTGGAGCCGTATCCGCCGGCGGCCAGGCCGACGACGGCGGCGAAGGAGGCGGCGAGCGCGAGGACGCTCAGGAAGACCTGGGCGACGTAGCGGCCCCGACGGGGCACGAACGCCTCGACGAGGACGCTGACGATCGCGGCGCCGACCACGATGAGCACGGGCGCGAGCTGCGTGTACTCGATGTGGGGTGCCGGGATCTTCTCCAGCGGCTCGGCTGCGGCCGTCCACAGGGTGTGGACGGAGGATGCGACGGCGGGAGTGCTCACTTGGCCGCCTCCACTTCGGGCTGGGGGTCCTTCTGCTGGACGTCGGACATGGTGTGCCGCACCGCCGGGTTCACGACGTCCGTCAGCGGCTTCGGGAAGACCCCGAGGAAGATCAGGAGGGCGATCAGCGGGACGACCACGGCCAGCTCGCGCGGCCGCAGGTCGGGCAGTCGGCGCACCTCCTCCTTCACCGGCCCGGTCATCGTCCGCTGGTACAGGACGAGGGTGTAGAGCGCGGCGAGGACGATGCCGGTGGTGGCGATGACGCCGGCCACCGGGTAGCGGGCGAAGGTGCCGACCAGGACCAGGAACTCGCTGACGAACGGGGCGAGTCCGGGCAGCGACAGGGTCGCGAGGCCGCCGATCAGGAAGGTGCCGGCGAGCACCGGGGCGACCTTCTGCACGCCGCCGTAGTCGGCGATGAGCCGCGAGCCGCGCCGGGAGATCAGGAACCCGGCGACCAGCATCAGGGCGGCGGTCGAGATGCCGTGGTTGACCATGTAGAGCGTGGCGCCCGACTGGCCCTGGCTGGTCATCGCGAAGATGCCCAGGATGATGAAGCCGAAGTGCGAGATGGACGCGTAGGCGACCAGGCGCTTGATGTCCCGCTGCCCGACGGCGACCAGGGCCCCGTAGACGATGCTGATCAGGGCGAGGACGACGATCGCGGGCGTGGCCCACTTCGAGGCCTCGGGGAAGAGCCCGAGGCAGAAGCGGAGCATCGCGAAGGTGCCGACCTTGTCGACCACGGCGGTGATGAGGACGGCGACCGGGGCGGTCGCCTCCCCCATCGCGTTCGGCAGCCAGGTGTGCAGCGGCCACAGCGGCGCCTTCACCGCGAAGGCGAAGAAGAAGCCGAGGAACAGCCAGCGCTCGGTGCTGGTCGCGATCTCCAGGGAGCCGTTGGCGCGGGCCCCGGCGATCTCGGTGAGCGAGAAGTTCCCCGCGACCACGTAGAGCCCGATGACGGCGGCCAGCATGATCAGGCCGCCGACCAGGTTGTAGAGGAGGAACTTGACGGCCGCGTAGGAGCGCTGGGCCGCCGCGTTCTCGTCGGAGCCCGCGTGGGCGCGGTCGCCGAAGCCGCCGATGAGGAAGTACATCGGGATGAGCATGGCTTCGAAGAGGATGTAGAAGAGGAAGACGTCGGTGGCCTCGAAGGAGAGGATCACCATCGCCTCGACCATGAGGATCAGGGCGAAGAAGCCCTGGGTGGGCCGCCAGCGCTTCGAGGACGTCTCCAGGGGGTCGGCGTCGTGCCAGCCCGCCAGGATCACGAACGGGATCAGCAGCGCGGTGAGCGCGATCAGCGCCACCCCGATGCCGTCCACGCCCAGCTCGTAGCGGACGCCGAAGTCCTTGATCCAGGCGTACGACTCGGTGAGCTGGTACCGCTCGCCGCCCGGCTCGAACCGGGCGAAGACGAGTCCGGCGAGGACGAGCGTGGCGAGCGAGACGAGCAGCGCCAGCCACTTGGCGGCGGTGCGGCGGGCGGCGGGCACGGCGGCGGTCAGGACCGCACCGACCGCCGGCACCGCTGCCGTCACCGTAAGGAGCGGGAAGGACATAAGGGTTACACCGCCCTCATCAGCAGGGTCGCGGCGATCAGCACCGCCGTACCTCCGAACATGGAGACCGCGTACGAGCGGGCGTAGCCGTTCTGGAGCTTGCGCAGCCGGCCGGAGAGGCCGCCGACGCCCGCCGCCGTGCCGTTGACCACGCCGTCCACCAGGGAGTGGTCGACGTAGACGAGCGAGCGGGTGAGGTGCGTGCCGCCCGTGACGAAGACGGCGTGGTTGAAGTCGTCCTGGAGCAGGTCGCGGCGGGCCGCCCGGGTGAGCAGCGAACCGCGCGGGGCGACCACCGGGACCGGCCGGCGCCCGTACTGGAGGTAGGCCAGGCCGACGCCGATCACCATGACGGCGACGGTGGCGGCGGTGACGGCCGCGGCGCCGATCGGCGGGTGCCCGTGCTCGTAGCCGGTGACCGGCTCCAGCCACTCGACGAACCCGGCGAACTCGAAGACCGCGCCCCCGGCGACCGATCCGACGGCGAGCAGCACCATCGGGATCAGCATGGACTTCGGCGACTCGTGCGGGTGCGGCATGGCTCCCGCGGCGTGCTCGGCGGCCGGTTCGGCGTCGGGCGTCCGGTCCGGGTCGGGCGCCGGCTGCCAGCGCTTCTCGCCGAAGAAGGTCATCAGCATCACGCGGGTCATGTAGTACGCGGTGATGGCCGCGCCGAGCAGGGTGACCGCGCCGAGGATCCAGCCCTCGGTGCCGCCCTTCGCGAAGGCCGCCTCGATGATCTTGTCCTTGGAGAAGAAGCCGGACAGGCCGGGGAAGCCGATGATCGCGAGGTAGCCGAGGCCGAAGGTCACGAAGGTGACCGGCATGTACTTCCGCAGGCCGCCGTACTTCCGCATGTCGACCTCGTCGTTCATGCCGTGCATGACCGAACCGGCGCCGAGGAAGAGCCCGGCCTTGAAGAAGCCGTGCGTCACCAGGTGCATGATCGCGAAGACGTAGCCGATGGGGCCGAGGCCGGCCGCCAGGATCATGTAGCCGATCTGCGACATCGTCGAACCGGCGAGCGCCTTCTTGATGTCGTCCTTGGCGCAACCGACGATCGCACCGAAGAGGAGCGTGACGGCTCCGACGATGGTGACGACGAGCTGCGCGTCCGGGGCTGCGTTGAAGATGTCGGCGGAGCGGACGATCAGATAGACACCGGCGGTCACCATCGTGGCCGCGTGGATGAGGGCCGAGACCGGGGTCGGGCCCTCCATCGCGTCCCCGAGCCAGGACTGGAGCGGCACCTGGGCCGACTTGCCGCAGGCCGCGAGGAGCAGCATCAGGCCGATCGCGGTCAGCGTCCCCTGGGAGGCCTGGCCGCTCGCCTCCAGGACCGGCCCGAAGGCGAAGGTCCCGAAGGTGGTGAACATCAGCATGATGGCGATCGAGAGGCCGATGTCGCCGACCCGGTTGACCAGGAACGCCTTCTTGGCGGCGGTGGCCGCGCTGGGCTTGTGCTGCCAGAACCCGATCAGGAGGTACGAGGCGAGGCCGACGCCCTCCCAGCCGAAGTACAGGAGCAGGTAGTTGTCGGCGAGGACGAGCAGGAGCATCGCCGCGACGAACAGGTTCAGGTAGCCGAAGAACCGGCGGCGGCGTTCGTCGTGCTCCATGTAGCCGATGGAGTACACGTGGATGAGGGTGCCGACCCCGCTGATCAGCAGGACGAACGTCATGGAGAGCTGGTCGAGCTGGAAGGCCATGTCCGCCTGGAAGCCCTCGACGGGGATCCAGGTGAAGAGCCGCTGGTGCAGGGCCCTCTCCTCGGCGCCCTTGCCGAGCATGTCGGCGAAGAGCGCCAGGCCGATCGCGAAGGAGACGGCCGCGAGGAGCGTGCCGATCCAGTGGCCGGCCCTGTCGAGGCGCCGGCCGCCGCAGAGCAGGACGGCGGCGCCCAGCAGGGGCGCGCCGACGAGCAGAGCGATGAGATTTTCCACGGTCAGCCCCTCACAGCTTCATCAGGCTTGCGTCGTCGACCGAGGCCGAGTGGCGGGCACGGAAGACGGACACGATGATCGCGAGCCCGACGACGACCTCCGCGGCGGCGACGACCATCGTGAAGAAGGCGATGACCTGGCCGTCGAGGTTGCCGTGCATGCGGGAGAAGGTGACGAACGCGAGGTTGCAGGCGTTGAGCATCAGCTCCACGCACATGAAGACCACGATCGCGTTGCGCCGGATCAGGACCCCGGCCGCGCCGATGGTGAACAGCAGGGCCGAGAGGTACAGGTAGTTGACGGGATTCACCGGGTGGCCTCCTCTTCGTCCCGGTCCCGGCCGAGCGCGTCCCGGTCCCGGCCGAGCCGCTCCTCGGAGCGCTGCTCCAGGGCCTTCAGGTCGGCCATGGCCTCGGTGGACACGTCCCGGATCTGGCCCCGCTTGCGCAGGGTGCCCATGACGGTGAGCTCCGCCGGGGTGCCGTCGGGCAGCAGGCCCGCGACGTCCACGGCGTTGTGCCGGGCGTAGACGCCGGGCGCGGGCAGCGGCGGCACGTGCTTCCCCTCCCGCACGCGCTGCTCGGCGAGCTCGCGCTGGGTGCGGGCGCGTTCGGTGCGCTCGCGGTGGGTGAGGACCATCGCGCCGACGGCGGCGGTGATGAGGAGCGCGCCGGTGATCTCGAAGGCGAAGACGTACTTGGTGAAGATGAGGGCGGCGAGGCCCTCGACGTTTCCGCCGCGCGCGCCGTTGGCGGCGCCGAGTCCGGCGAACTCGGTGATCGAGGCGTTCCCGATGCCGGCGGCGAGCAGGATCCCGAAGCCGAGGCCGCAGGCGGCGGCCCACCAGCGCTGGCCCTTGAGGGTCTCCTTCAGGGAGTCCGCGGCCGTGACGCCGACCAGCATGACGACGAAGAGGAAGAGCATCATGATCGCGCCGGTGTAGACGACGATCTGGACGACGCCGAGGAAGTACGCGCCGTTGGCCAGGTAGAAGACCGCCAGGATGATCATGGTCCCGGCGAGGCAGAGCGCGGAGTGGACGGCCCTGCGCATCAGGATCGTGCACAGCGCGCCGATCACGGCGACGGTGCCGAGGACCCAGAACTGGACGGCCTCGCCGGTGGAGGTCGCGTAGGCCGCGAGGGTCTCGGTGGCGAAGGGGGCGACGGGGGCGAGGGGGGCGCTCACGCGTCCACCTCCTCGTCGGCGTCGTCCTTCTCCCTCTTGGAGGCGGCGGCCTGCCGGACGGTGCCGGGGGCGGCCCCGGTGACCAGGCCCCGGTAGTAGTCCTGCTCGTCCATGCCCGGGAAGATGGCGTGCGGGGTGTCGACCATCTCCTCCTCCAGGCCGGCGAGGAGCTGCTCCTTGGTGTAGATCAGGTTCGCCCGGGAGGAGTCGGCCAGTTCGAACTCGTTGGTCATCGTCAGCGCGCGCGTGGGGCAGGCCTCGATGCACAGGCCGCACAGGATGCAGCGGGCGTAGTTGATCTGGTAGACGCGGCCGTAGCGCTCGCCGGGCGAGTAGCGCTCCTCGTCCGTGTTGTCCGCGCCCTCCACGTAGATGGCGTCGGCGGGACAGGCCCAGGCGCACAGCTCGCAGCCGACGCACTTCTCCAGGCCGTCGGGGTGACGGTTGAGCTGGTGCCGGCCGTGGAAGCGGGGCGCCGTCGTCTTCTGCTGCTCCGGGTACTGCTCGGTCAGCCGCTTCTTGAACATGGCCTTGAAGGTCACGCCGAAGCCGGCCACCGGATTCTGGAAGTCAGACACCGTCCGTCTCCTTTCCATCACTCGCAGTAGCAGTATCGGGGGCGCCACTGACAACGAGGTCCCGGTCGTGCCGCGACCTGCGCCGGGGCACGGGCGGCAGGGACTGTCCGGGCTTGGGCGGTACGGGGAAGCCGCCGGCCATCGGGTCGAAGGTCCGGTCCTCCTCGGGGGCGGGCGCCGCCGCCTTCGCCTTCCGGTCGCGGAAGAGGTCGACCACGAAGGAGAGGAGGAGCAGGGCGAGCACGGCCCCGGCCACGTACAGGACGATGTTGGTGAACGCGATGTTCTCGTTGCGCAGCGCCCGGACGGTGGCGACCAGCATCAGCCAGACCACGGAGACCGGGATGAGGACCTTCCAGCCGAGCTTCATCAACTGGTCGTAGCGGACGCGGGGCAGGGTGCCGCGCAGCCAGATGAAGAAGAACAGCAGCAACTGCACCTTGATCACGAACCAGAGCATCGGCCACCAGCCGTGGTTCGCGCCCTCCCAGAAGGTGGAGACCGGGTACGGGGCCCGCCAGCCGCCCAGGAAGAGGGTCACCGTCACGGCCGAGACCGTCACCATGTTCACGTACTCGGCGAGCATGAACATCGCGAACTTGATCGACGAGTACTCGGTGTTGAAGCCGCCGACGAGGTCGCCCTCGGACTCCGGCATGTCGAAGGGGGCGCGGTTGGTCTCGCCGACCATCGTGACGACGTAGATGATGAACGAGACCGGCAGCAGGATCACGAACCAGCGGTCCGCCTGCGCCTCGACGATCGCCGAGGTCGACATCGACCCGGAGTAGAGGAAGACGGAGGCGAAGGCCGCGCCCATGGCGATCTCGTAGGAGATCATCTGCGCGCAGGAGCGCAGGCCGCCCAGGAGCGGGTACGTGGAGCCGGAGGACCAGCCCGCGAGGACGATGCCGTAGATGCCGACGGAGGCGACCGCGAGGACGTACAGCATCGCGATCGGCAGGTCGGTGAGCTGCATCGAGGTGCGGTGGCCGAAGACCGAGACCTCGTTGCCCGCCGGGCCGAAGGGGATCACGGCGATCGCCATGAAGGCGGGGATCGCGGCGACGACCGGGGCGAGGACGTAGACGACCTTGTCGGCCTTCTTGACGATCACGTCCTCCTTGAGCATCAGCTTGATGCCGTCCGCGAGGGACTGGAGGAGGCCCCAGGGGCCGTGCCGGTTGGGGCCGACGCGCAACTGCATCCAGGCGACGACCTTGCGCTCCCACACGATGGAGAAGAGCACGGTGACCATCAGGAAGGCGAAGCAGAAGACGGCCTTGACCGCGACGAGCCACCAGGGGTCCGTGCCGAACATGGACAGGTCTTCAGCGGCGAGCGGCACGCTCATGCCTGCACCTCCGTGACGTCGGCGGGGCGCGGGGCCGCCGGGCCGATGCGGACCAGGTCGCCCGGGCGGGCGCCGGTGTCGGAGAGGACGCCGTGTCCGGTCGAGTTCAGCGGGAGCCAGACGACGCGGTCGGGCATCTCGGTGACCAGGAGCGGGAGGGCGGTGGACCCGGCCGGGCCGGTGACCTCCAGGAGGTCGCCGTCCTTGACGCCGGTGTCGGCGGCGGTGGCGGCGGAGAGGCGGGCGACCGCCGCGTGCCGGGTGCCGGCGAGGGCGGTGTCCCCCTCCTGGAGGCGGCCGAGGTCGAGCAGCATCCGGTGTCCGGCGAGGACGGCCTCGCCGTCGCCGGTGCGGGGCGCGGGCCGGCCGGGCTCCGTGGGCTCGGTGGCCCGCCCGTGGGCCCAGCCGCCGAGCCGGTCCAGCTCGCGCCGTACGGCCCTGAGGTCGGGCAGGCCCAGGTGGGCGTCGAGGGCGTCGGCCAGCATGTGCAGGGCGCGGGTGTCGGTCGGGGGGAGCGGCCGGGTCATCTGCTCCGGCTTGAGCGCGGCCTCGAACATCCGCGCCCTGCCCTCCCAGTTGAGGAAGGTGCCGGGCTTCTCGGCGACGGCGGCGACCGGCAGGACGACGTCGGCGCGGTCGGTGACCTCGCCGGGCCGCAGTTCCAGGGAGACCACGAAGGCCGCGTCGAGCGCCTCGCGCGCGCGTGCCGGGTCCGGCAGGTCGGCGACCTCGACGCCGGCGACGAGCAGGGCGGCGAGTTCGCCGGTGGCGGCGGCCTCCAGGATCTGGCCGGTGTCGCGGCCGTAGCGGGCGGGGAGTTCGCGCAGGCCCCAGGCGGCGGCGACCTCCTCACGCGCGCGGGGGTGGGTCGCGGGCCGGCCGCCGGGGAGCAGCGAGGGCAGCGCGCCCGCCTCGACGGCGCCGCGTTCGCCGGAGCGGCGCGGGATCCACACGAGCCGGGCGCCGGTGGCGGCGGCGGTGCGCAGGGCGGCGGTGAGCGCGCCGGGCACGCCCGCGAGGCGCTCGCCGACGGCGAGGACGGCGCCCTCCCGGCGGAGGTCCTCGGCGGCGGCGAGCCCGTCGCCGGTGAGGCCGACCCGGGAGGTGAGGGCGTCGAGCCACTCGGTCTCGGTGCCGGGGGCGGCCGGCAGCAGGGTGCCGCCGGTCTTCTCCAGGCCCCGGGTGGCGAAGGCGGCGACGGCGTAGGTCTTCTGGCCGCGCTTGCGCCAGGCCTTGCGGAGCCTCAGGAAGACGCCGGGGGCCTCCTCCTCGGACTCCAGGCCGACGAGGAGCACGGCCGGGGCGGCCTCCAGGGAGGTGTACGTGACGCCCTTGCCGTCCAGGTCGCGGCCGCGTCCGGCGACGGCGGAGGCCAGGAAGTCGGCCTCCTCGCCGGAGTGGACCCGGGCCCGGAAGTCGACGTCGTTGGTGTCGAGGGCGACCCGGGCGAACTTGGCGTACGCGTAGGAGTCCTCGACGGTCAGCCGGCCGCCGGCCAGGACGCCGGTGCGGCCGCGGACGAGGCCGCGGGCGGCGGCCTCCAGGGCCTCGGGCCAGGAGGCCGGCTCCAGCTCACCGGTCGCGGCGTTCCGCACGAGCGGGCCGGTGAGCCGGTCGCGCTGTTGTGCGTACCGGAAGCCGAAGCGGCCCTTGTCGCAGATCCACTCCTCGTTGACCTCCGGGTCCTCGGCGGCGAGCCGCCGCATGACCTTGCCGCGCCGGTGATCGGTGCGGGTGGCGCAGCCGCCCGCGCACTGCTCGCACACGGACGGCGAGGAGACCAGGTCGAAGGGGCGGGAGCGGAAGCGGTAGGCGGCCGAGGTGAGGGCGCCGACCGGGCAGATCTGGATGGTGTTGCCGGAGAAGTACGACTCGAAGGGGTCGCCCTCGCCGGTGCCGACCTGCTGGAGCGCGCCGCGCTCGATCAGCTCGATCATCGGGTCGCCCGCGACCTGGTTGGAGAAGCGGGTGCAGCGGGCGCAGAGCACGCAGCGCTCGCGGTCGAGGAGGACCTGGGTGGAGATCGGGACCGGCTTCTCGTAGGTGCGCTTGACGCCCTCGAAGCGGGACTCGGCCTGTCCGTGGGACATGGCCTGGTTCTGCAGGGGGCACTCGCCGCCCTTGTCGCAGACGGGGCAGTCGAGCGGGTGGTTGACGAGCAGCAGCTCCATCACGCCGTGCTGGGCCTTCTCGGCGACGGGGCTGGTGAGCTGCGACTTCACCACCATGCCGTCGGTGCACGTGATGGTGCAGGAGGCCATGGGCTTGCGCTGGCCCTCGACCTCGACGATGCACTGGCGGCAGGCGCCGGCGGGGTCGAGGAGCGGGTGGTCGCAGAAGCGCGGGATCTCGATGCCGAGCTGTTCGGCGGCGCGGATGACCAGGGTCCCCTTGGGGACGGAGACCTCGATGCCGTCGATGGTCAGCGTGACGAGGTCCTCCGGCGGCACGGCCGGGCTGCCGCCTCCCGCCGGTCCGGACTCGGTGACGGTCATGCGGTCACCTCCTTGTGGTTGTCCGCCCAGGCGGTCGACTTGGCCGGGTCGAAGGGGCAGCCCTTGCCCGTGATGTGCTGCTCGTACTCCTCGCGGAAGTACTTCAGGGAGGAGAAGATCGGCGAGGCGGCGCCGTCGCCGAGGGCGCAGAACGACTTGCCGTTGATGTTGTCGGCGATGTCGTTGAGCTTGTCGAGGTCGGACATCTCGCCCTTGCCGTCCTCGATGTCGCGCAGGAGCTGGACGAGCCAGTACGTGCCCTCGCGGCAGGGGGTGCACTTGCCGCAGGACTCGTGGGCGTAGAACTCGGTCCAGCGGGTGACGGCCCGGACCACGCAGGTGGTCTCGTCGAAGCACTGGAGCGCCTTGGTGCCGAGCATGGATCCGGCGGCGCCGACGCCCTCGTAGTCGAGGGGCACGTCGAGGTGCTCGTCGGTGAACATCGGGGTGGAGGAGCCGCCGGGGGTCCAGAACTTGAGGCGGTGGCCGGGGCGCATCCCGCCGCTCATGTCGAGGAGCTGGCGCAGGGTGATGCCGAGCGGGGCCTCGTACTGGCCGGGCGAGGCGACGTGCCCGGAGAGCGAGTACAGCGTGAAGCCCGGGGACTTCTCGCTGCCCATGGAGGTGAACCAGTCCTTGCCCTTGTTCAGGATCGCGGGAACGGACGCGATGGACTCGACGTTGTTCACCACGGTGGGGCAGGCGTAGAGGCCGGCGACCGCGGGGAAGGGGGGCCGCAGCCGGGGCTGGCCGCGGCGTCCTTCGAGCGAGTCGAGGAGCGCGGTCTCCTCGCCGCAGATGTACGCGCCGGCGCCGGCGTGCACGGTGAGTTCGAGGTCGAGCCCGCTGCCCAGGACGTTCTGCCCGAGGTATCCGGCGGCGTGGGCCTCGCGGACGGCCTCGTGGAGGCGGCGCAGGACGGGGACGACCTCGCCGCGCAGGTAGATGAAGGCGTGGCTGGAGCGGATCGCGTAACAGGCGATCACGATGCCCTCGATGAGGGAGTGCGGGTTGGCGAAGAGGAGCGGGATGTCCTTGCAGGTGCCGGGCTCGGACTCGTCGGCGTTGACGACGAGGTAGTGCGGCTTGCCGTCGCCCTGCGGGATGAACTGCCACTTCATGCCGGTGGGGAAGCCGGCGCCGCCGCGGCCGCGGAGCCCGGACTCCTTGACGTACGCGATGAGGTCGTCGGGGCTCATCGCGAGGGCCTTCCGGAGGCCCTGGTAGCCCTCGTGGCGCTCGTAGGTCTCCAGGGTCCAGGAGTCGGGCTGGTCCCAGAAGGCCGAGAGGACGGGGGCGAGGAGCTTCTCGGGGCTGCTGTTGTCGATCTCGGCTGCCAAGGTCATCACTTCCCCTCCTGACCGGAGGCCTCACCGCGCGGGTGGACGATTCGGTGGTGCGGCTGCTCGCCCTTGGCCAGTCGGAGGCCGACGAGGGAGGCGGGGCCCGCGCCGCCGGTGGCCTCGACGGCGCCGGGGCGCTCGTCGGGGAAGCCGGCGAGGATGCGGGCGGTCTCCTTGAAGGTGCAGAGCGGGGCGCCGCGGGTGGGCTCGACGGTCCGGCCGGCCCGCAGGTCGTCCACCATCTTCTTGGCGGACTCGGGGGTCTGGTTGTCGAAGAACTCCCAGTTGACCATCACGACGGGCGCGAAGTCGCAGGCCGCGTTGCACTCGATGTGCTCGAGGGTGACCTTGCCGTCCTCGGTGGTCTCGTTGTTGCCGACGCCGAGGTGTTCCTTGAGCTCGTCGAAGATGGCGTCGCCGCCCATGACCGCGCAGAGGGTGTTGGTGCAGACGCCGACCTGGTAGTCGCCGGAGGGCTTGCGCCGGTACATGGTGTAGAAGGTGGCGACGGCGGTGACCTCGGCGGTGGTGAGGCCGAGGACGTCGGCGCAGAACGCCATGCCGGTGCGGGTGACGTGGCCCTCCTCGGACTGCACGAGGTGCAGCATCGGCAGGAGCGCGGAGCGGGAGTCGGGGTAGCGGGCGACGATGGCCCGCGCGTCCTCCTCCAGGCGGGCGCGGACGTCCGCCGGGTAGCCGGGGGCGGGGAGCTGGGGCATGCCCAGGCTGATCTGCTCGGTCATCGGTCGACGCCTCCCATCACGGGGTCGATGGAGGCGACGGCGACGATGACGTCGGCGACCTGGCCGCCCTCGCACATCGCCGCCATGGCCTGGAGGTTGGTGAAGGACGGGTCGCGGAAGTGGACCCGGTAGGGGCGGGTGCCGCCGTCGGAGACGACGTGCGCGCCGAGCTCGCCCTTGGGGGACTCGACGGCCGCGTAGGCCTGGCCGGGCGGGACCCGGAAGCCCTCGGTGACCAGCTTGAAGTGGTGGATCAGGGCCTCCATGGAGGTGCCCATGATCTTCTTGATGTGGTCGAGGGAGTTGCCGAGGCCGTCGGTGCCGAGCGCGAGCTGGGCGGGCCAGGCGATCTTCTTGTCGCCGACCATGACCGGACCGGGCTCCAGGCGGTCGAGGCACTGCTCGACGATCCGCAAGGACTGGCGCATCTCCTCCAGGCGGATCAGGAAGCGCCCGTAGGAGTCGCAGGTGTCGGCGGTGGGGACCTCGAAGTCGTAGTCCTCGTAGCCGCAGTACGGGTCGGTCTTGCGCAGGTCGTGCGGGAGGCCCGCGGAGCGCAGGATCGGTCCGGTGGCGCCGAGCGCCATGCAGCCGGTGAGGTCGAGGTGGCCGACGTCCTGCATGCGGGCCTTGAAGATGGGGTTGCCGGTGGCGAGCTTGTCGTACTCCGGCAGGTTCTTCTTCATGGTCCTCACGAACTCGCGCACGGCGTCGACGGCGCCGGGCGGGAGGTCCTGGGCGAGGCCGCCGGGGCGGATGTACGCGTGGTTCATGCGCAGGCCGGTGATCAGCTCGTACAGGTCCAGGATCATCTCGCGGTCCCGGAAGCCGTAGATCATGATCGTGGTGGCGCCGAGCTCCATGCCGCCGGTGGCAATGCAGACCAGGTGCGAGGAGAGCCGGTTGAGCTCCATGAGCAGGACGCGGATCACGCTGGCGCGGTCCGGGATCTGGTCGGTGATCCCGAGGAGCTTCTCCACGCCGAGGCAGTACGCCGTCTCGTTGTAGAACGAGGTGAGGTAGTCCATGCGCGTGACGAAGGTGGTGCCCTGCGTCCAGGTCCGGTACTCGAGGTTCTTCTCGATGCCGGTGTGGAGGTAGCCGATGCCGCAGCGGGCCTCGGTGACGGTCTCGCCGTCGATCTCCAGGATGAGGCGGAGCACTCCGTGGGTGGACGGGTGCTGGGGCCCCATGTTGACGACGATCCGCTCGTCGTCGGCCTGGGCGGCGGACCGGGCGACCTCGTCCCAGTCGCCGCCGGTCACCGTGTAGACGGCGCCTTCGGTGGTCTCGCGGGGAGACGCGTGGGGAGTGGTCACGAGTACGACCTCCGCTGGTCCGGAGCCGGGATCTGGGCGCCCTTGTACTCGACGGCGATGCCGCCGAGGGGGTAGTCCTTGCGCTGCGGGTGGCCCTGCCAGTCGTCCGGCATCATGATCCGGGTGAGGGCGGGGTGGCCGTCGAAGACGATCCCGAAGAAGTCGTACGTCTCGCGCTCGTGCCAGTCGTTCGTCGGGTAGACGGCGACGAGGGACGGGATCCTCGGGTCGGTGTCCGGGGCCGAGACCTCCAGGCGGATCATCCGGCCGTGGGTGAGCGAGCGCAGGTGGTAGACGGCGTGCAGCTCGCGGCCCTTGTCGTGCGGGTAGTGGACGCCGGAGACGCCGGTGCAGAGCTCGAAGCGGAGCGCCGGGTCGTCGCGCAGGGTGCGGGCCGTGCGGACCAGGTGCTCGCGCTCGACGTGGAAGGTGAGCTCGCCGCGGTCGACGACCGTCTTCTCGATCGCGTTCTCCGGGAGGAGCCCCTGCTCCTCCAGGGCGCCCTCCAGCTCGTCGGCGACCTCGTCGAACCACCCGCCGTAGGGGCGGGCGGCCGGACCGGGGAGCCGGACCGAGCGGACGAGGCCGCCGTAGCCGGAGGTGTCGGCGCCGCTCTGGGCGCCGAACATGCCGCGCTGGACGCGGACCTCCTCGCCGTGGTCCCCGCGCTGGCCCGGCAGGTTCTGCGCGCTGAGGTCCTTCTCTGGGTTGGGTGTCTCGTCGCTCACCGGAGCAGACCCTTCAATTCGATGGTCGGCAGTGCCTTGAGCGCCGCCTCCTCCGCCTCGCGCGCCGCCTCCTCGGCGTTCACGCCGAGCTTGGAGGCCTGGATCTTCTGGTGGAGCTTGAGGATCGCGTCGATCAGCATCTCGGGGCGCGGCGGGCAGCCGGGCAGGTAGATGTCGACCGGCACGATGTGGTCGACGCCCTGGACGATCGCGTAGTTGTTGAACATGCCGCCCGAGGAGGCGCAGACGCCCATGGAGATCACCCACTTGGGGTTGGGCATCTGGTCGTAGACCTGTCGCAGGACGGGCGCCATCTTCTGGCTGACGCGGCCGGCGACGATCATCAGGTCGGCCTGGCGCGGCGAGCCGCGGAAGACCTCCATGCCGAAGCGGGCCAGGTCGTACCGGCCGGCTCCGGTGGTCATCATCTCGATGGCGCAGCAGGCGAGGCCGAAGGTCGCGGGGAAGACGGACGCCTTGCGCACCCAGCCCGCGGCCTGTTCGACCGTCGTCAGCAGAAAGCCGCTCGGGAGTTTCTCTTCGAGTCCCATAGGTGCCCCTCAGCCCCTCAGTCCCATTCCAGGCCGCCGCGCCGCCACACGTAGGCGTAGGCGACGAAGACGGTGAGCACGAAGAGCAACATCTCCACGAGCCCGAAAAGCCCCAGGGCGTCGAAGGTGACGGCCCAGGGGTAGAGGAAGACGATCTCGATGTCGAAGACGATGAAGAGCATCGCCGTCAGGTAGTACTTGATCGGGAAGCGGCCGCCTCCGGCGGGCGTGGGGGTGGGCTCGATGCCGCACTCATACGCTTCCAGTTTCGCCCTGTTGTACCGCTTTGGCCCGATGAGCGTGGCCATGACCACGGAGAAGATCGCAAACCCCGCACCCAGGGCACCGAGCACGAGGACGGGCGCGTACGCATTCACGCTCCTCGCTCCTTCCAGTCGTCCTTGACCGTTGGACCGCACCGCCGTGCCGTGAAAGATCGCCCCCATGTGAGGCAGTTCACAAGCCCGGCTGCCCCGCATCTTATGCCTGCCTCTCTGTGATCTGCGACACGGGGTGCAGCACGTAGTTTGTGATCTCCACCACCTGACGAAGGATCATGAAGTCGGATGAGCGGTGATCTTGTCGCGCGAAGCGCCCAGGTGATCACCAGATGTGACATCCGTACCGGAAATCGCTGCTCGGAGGGGGTGTCGCACTATCAAGTGTTGGCGCCTACATGCAAATTGGCAGTGGACGCGAACGGGTGGTAAAGGCCCCGCCGTTCGCCCGGTCGGGGGGTCGCGCGTACCGAGGTGGACACGTGCGCGTTTTCACGAGCCCCCCTGTGATCTGCATCACGGGCGGGAAGTCCGAAAAGAAGGGGGCTTGGCCAAGGGTGTCAAGGAGTGGTAAGCGTCGGACAATTCGGGCGTTTCAATGAAAACCCATGATCACGGCTCGGATGACCCATGCCCGATTTGCCCGTTACGGCGTCAATAAGGGCGCCACAGAAGCGGATTCACAGGTTCCGAACGTAACTGTGGCGCAACCCACGTTTCTTGAAGGGAACCGTCAAGCCCTGATAGCGGTTGTTCCCATGTCCCACACCGCTCACATACCCAGCCACCGGAAGCCCCGCCGCAGCGCCTCGAAGCTCGCGCTCCGGGCCGGAGTCGCCGGTGGCGTCCTCGGCACCATCGCGGTGGCCGGTGCTGCCGGGCCGGCGAATGCCGAGCCGGTGACCGAGACCATCGAAATGCCCACCCTGGGCTCCCTCGACGTCGGCACCAACCTCGCGAGCGCGGTCGCCGCCTCCGCCGAGGCGTCCCAGCAGGAGGCCCTGGACCAGAGCCTCCAGAGCCTGGAGCAGGCGGCCCTCAAGAAGGCCGCCCAGGACGCCAAGAAGGCGAAGGCCGAGGCGGACCGCAAGGCCGAGGCCGAGCGCGCCGAGAAGGCCCGCCTCAAGGCGGAGAAGGAGCGCCAGGAGGCCGCGGAGGCCGCCGCGCGCGCCTCCCGCAGCGAGGAGCGCACCCGGCTCTCCACCGCCTCCTCCACGGACTCCTCGGGCTCCTCCGGCTCCTCGGACGACGGCGGCTCGTCGTCCTCCGACGGCGGCTCCAGCGCCTCGGACAGCGGCAGCCGCACCCAGGCCCCCTCGGGCTCCGCCGCCTCGATCGTGGACTTCGCCCGCGCCCAGGTCGGCGACTCCTACGTCACCGGCGGCACCGGCCCCAACTCGTGGGACTGCTCCGGCCTCGTCCAGGCCGCCTACCGCGCGGCCGGCATCGACCTGCCCCGCATCTCGTACCAGCAGTCGAGCATGGGCAGCTCCGTCTCCCTGGACGACCTCCAGCCGGGCGACATCCTGTACTGGGGCAGCCGCAGCGGCTCGTACCACGTCGCCGTCTACGTCGGCGGCGGCAACTACGTCGGCGCGCAGAACTCCTCCACCGGCGTCGTCGAGCGCTCCCTGGACTGGGACCCGCCGTCGGGCGCCGTGCGCATCCTCTGAGCGTTCCCACTCGGGCGCTCACGCGGAAGGGCCGTGGCGCCCCCCGGGGGGGGCCCGGCCCGCCGGCCCGTGCGGGGGCCCCGCGACCCCGGCGGGCACCGCCCCCGCGGGCGGGCGCGCCGGGGGGCGGCCCCCCCCCCCCCCGG